>SCNS01000001.1 GCA_005503215.1 Sphingomonadaceae bacterium 3R27C6
GCGCGGCTCGGCCCCGAGGGCGGCGGCCTCTCGATCGCGCAGAGCTTCGTCCACCAGAACCGCATCCGCCAGGCGGCGAGCTCGCTGGGCGCGGCGGTCTATTGCATCGAGGAAAGCGTGAAATACGCCCGCACCCGCAAGCCGTTCGGCGAGGCGCTGGCGAAGAACCAGGCGATCCAGTTCCCGCTCGTCGAGCTCGCGACGCAGGCCGAGATGCTGCGCCTGCTGATCCGCAAGACCGCGTGGGACATGGACAACACGCCGCATAAGGAGGTCGAGCGCACCCTCTCCGACAAGGTCAGCATGTGCAACTACTGGGCGAACCGCCTCGTCTGCGAGGCCGCCGACCGCGCGATGCAGGTCCATGGCGGCATCGGCTACTCGCGCCACAAGCCGTTCGAACATATCTATCGCCACCACCGCCGATACCGCATCACCGAGGGCGCCGAGGAAATACAAATGCGCAAGGTCGCGGCTTACCTCTTCGGATATATGGGGCCGCGGCGCGAGACGATCGGGAAACTGTGAACCGGCCCCGCACGCTTTACGACAAGATATGGGACGCGCACGCCGTTGCCGATGACGATGGCGAAACCCTGCTCTATATCGACCTGCACCTGCTGCACGAGGTGACCTCGCCGCAAGCCTTCGCCGGACTGGCGGAGGCGGGGCGCGCGGTGCGGCGTCCCGAGCGGGCGCTGGCCTTGTCCGATCATAATGTGCCGACGGCCGGGCAGGCGGCGGGGCCAGCCGGGGTCGCCGATGCCGAAGCGCGCGCGCAGCTCGAAGCGCTGGTCAGCAATACGCGCCATTTCGGGATCGAGAATTTTCCGATGGGCGATCCGCGCGGCGGGATCGTCCATGTCGTCGGCCCCGAACAGGGACGATCACAGCCGGGGATGACGATCGTCTGCGGCGACAGTCACACCTCGACGCATGGCGCATTCGGGGCGCTGGCGTTCGGGATCGGCACGTCGGAAGTCGAGCATGTGCTGGCGACGCAGACGATCCGCCAGCGGCGGTCGCGCAACATGCGCGTGACGGTCGATGGCATCCTCGCGCCGCATGTCCATGCGAAGGATCTAGCGCTCCACCTGCTCGGCGTGATCGGCGTCGACGGCGCGGGAGGGCATGTCGTCGAATATGCCGGCGAAGCGGTGCGCACGCTGTCGATGGAGGGGCGGATGACGCTGTGCAATCTCAGCATCGAAATGGGCGCGCGCGCCGGACTGGTCGCGCCCGATGCGACGACCTTCGCCTATCTGGCGGGTCGGCCCGCGGCGCCGACGGGGAAGGCGTGGGATGCCGCGCGCGCGCGCTGGGCGGCCCTCGCAAGCGATGATGCGGCGCTATTCGACCGCGAGCTGCGGGTCGATGCGCGCGATATCCGGCCGATGGTGAGCTGGGGCACGAACCCGTCGCAGGTTGTCGCGATCGACGGACGCGTTCCCGATCCGGCCGCGCTGACGAGCGCCGAAGCGCGCGGCGCAGCGGCACGCGCGCTTGCCTATATGGACCTGACGCCGGGCGTGGCGATCGCCGGATTGCGGCTCGACCGCGTGTTCATCGGCAGCTGCACCAACAGCCGGATCGAGGATCTGCGCGTCGTGGCGGAGGTCGTGCGCGGCCGCCGCGTCGCGCCGCATGTTCGCGCGATGGTCGTGCCGGGCTCGGGGCTGGTCAAAAGACAGGCCGAGGCAGAGGGGATCGACCGCGTCCTGCGCGACGCGGGTTTCGACTGGCGCGAGCCCGGCTGTTCTATGTGCGTCGGGATGAACGCCGATCGGCTGCACCCCGGCGAGCGCTGTGCCGCGACGTCGAACCGCAATTTCGAGAACCGGCAGGGACGTGGCGGGCGCACCCATTTGATGAGCCCGGCTCTCGCGGCGGCGAGTGCGATTGCGGGCTGCATCGCGGCGCCGGCGGACCTGAACTAGCCGAAGAGGGCGCCTAGAGCGCCGCTTCGAACCGCGCGATCGCATCGGCGTGGCGCAGCGTGCGGGCGATGTCGTCGAGTCCTTCCATCAGGATGCGGCGGTCGTCGGGATCGATCGTGAAATCGATCGCCTCGCCCGACGCGAGCCGGATCTGCTGTGCATCCAGATCGACCTCGACCGGCGCATATTGCGCGAGCGCGATTTCGTCGCGCAGCCGCGCGCATGTTGTGTCGGGCAGGCGGATCAGCAGCAGGCCATTCTTGCGGGCGTTCCCGGCAAAGATATCGCCGAAGCTTGGCGCGATGACGCAGCGAATGCCGAAATCGGTGAGCGCCCATACCGCATGTTCGCGCGATGATCCGCATCCGAAATTGCGGTCGGCGACAAGAATCCCGGCTTCGCGGCAGGTGGGCCGGTTGAGGATGAAGTCGCCGCGTTCGCTGCCATCGTCCACGAAGCGCAGCTCGCGGAACAGATGTGCGCCAAGGCCCGTACGCGTGAGCGCCTTCATATATTGCGCGGGGATGATCATGTCGGTGTCGACATTGGCGAGCGGCAACGGGGCCGCGACCGCTTTCATCCGGGTAAATTTTTGCACATCGCCTCCATTAACTTAGTATTCTAAGTAAATGGGTCGACCGATCTTGTCCAACATTATCGCGGGGTTGGAGGGGCGATGCGGCGCAAGATGGCGATGAAGACAGTTGCCGCGCGAATCTTCGTGTCCTAAGGTTCGCGATCGCGCGGGTCAGCGCCCGGCGCCGGGGACCGCGACAGGGGAGCAGGATTTTGGCAAAAAAACCACAGGATTACCGGCATCCCGCCGAATATTATACCGATCCTGAAAACAGTATCGGCTATCTGGCGCGCGTCGTCTTCCGCTCCTTTTCGCGGCTGCTCGAACGCCGCACGCTGACGCACGACGTCTCGGCGGGGCAGTGGCGGTTCCTGCGCCAGCTGTGGCGCGAAGATGGCATCACCCAGCGCGAACTCAGCGAACGTGTCGGGATGCGCGAACCGACAACGGTCGTCGCGCTCAAGGGGCTGGAAAAGGCCGGGCTGATCACGCGCAGGAAGACCGCCGACGACCGCCGCAAGACCTTCATCCACCTGACGCCGCATGCGAAAAAGCTCGAACTGATCCTCGCGCCGATGAACGCCGAGATTCACGAGATCGCCACCAAGGGGATGACCGACGAAGAGGTCGAGGTGCTGCAGGGGCTGATGCGCCGCGTCATCGACAATCTTGGCGATGAAACGCGCAAGCTCGCGGTGCTGTCCGACATCAAGGCCTGACCACTTGCATTTGCCGCGCACCCGGACAATAAGTTAGCATTCTAACTATATGTCCGGGAGGGAAAATGACCAGCATCGCCGTTATCGTCGGCAGCACCCGCGAGGGATCGTTCAACCGCGCATTGGGCGAGGTCGCCGCGGCCAGCCTCGAAGCGCAGGGCGCAAGCGTGACGCGGGTCGATCTCGCCGCGTTCGACCTGCCGCTCTATTCGGCGGCGCGCGAGGCGAACGATTTTCCGTCCGACGCGCTGAAGCTTAAGGCGCTTTTCGTGGCGCAGGACGGCCTGCTCTTCATCTCCCCCGAATATAATGGCTCGCTCACACCGTTGCTCAAGAATGCCATCGACTGGGCCTCCCGCCCGACCGGCGACGAGAGCATGGTCGCGCTGACCGCCTATCGCGGCAAGGCGGCGGCGATCATGTCGGCGTCGATCAGCCCCTTCGGTGGGCTGCGCGGGCTGATGCACCTCCGGCAGATACTCTCGACGATCCAGATGCTGGTGATTCCTGAGCAGGTGCTGGTGCCGAATGCGCATGCCGCCTTTGCCGAGGATGGCAGCTTGAAGGAGCCGCTACCGGCGTCGCTGGTCGAAATGACCGCCGGACGGCTGATCGCGGTCGCGAAGGCGCTGTCGGCCTAGCGGCGCGGGGCGGCGGCAGGGCGGTCGATATTGTCGCCCCAGTCGGCCTCGAGCGCCGCGAGCAGGGCGTCGAACTTGTCCTGCCCCAGCTTGGCCGCGATTTGCGCGGTGAGATCGTCCATCGAGCGCTGCGCGTCCTTGCGCATGCGCGCGCCGAGGTCGGTCAGCGACACGATCATGTGACGGCGGTCGGCGGGATCGACGTCCATCTGCACGATGCCGAGCTTCACCATCTGGTTGATCGTGCTGTGGATCGCCTGCCGCGATATGCCCAGATTGCGCGCGATGTCCGACGGGCGCACGATACCGCTGACGATATTCGTCATCACCATCGATTGCGGGCGGTTGACGTCGGGCCAGCCATGGTCGTGGAGCCGCGCCTGAAGCCCTTCGTCGAGCCAGCAGAAGCGCTGGAAAAGCGCGATGATAAGCTGGTTGGTGCGCATGGACGCTATGATATGCCCCTGTTGCCGGCGGGGTGCCGACGTCAGCAAGCTAGAAGAGCAGGGCGAGCGAAGCAAGGCAGAGCGGCGTTGCAAAGGCAAAATACTTAGCATACTATCTATTGTAACGAATGGAGAGAGAGTCGCATGGACGGGTTGATGCAGAATGTGCCGCTGACGGTCGACCGGATCATCGACCATGCGGCGAACTGGCACGGTGCGCGCGAGATCGTGTCGCGCGATGCCGAGGGGCACGTCACCCGATCGACCTGGGCCGACGTTCATGCCGACGCGAAGCGCGTCTCGAACGCGCTGGCGGCCGAAGGGATCAGGCCTGGCGACCGCGTTGCGACGATAGCGTGGAACGGCGCGCGGCACCTTGCCGCCTGGTACGGCGCGGCGGGGATGGGGGCGGTGCTCCACACACTCAACCCGCGGCTGTTCCTCGAACAAATCGCTTATATCGCGAACCATGCGGGCGACCGGCTGCTGATCGCCGACCCCGCGACCGCAGAGCTGGTCGAACAATTGCTGCCGCAGGTCCCGTCGATCGAGAAGGTGATCTTTTTCTGCGACGCTGCGTCGATGCCGAAAACCGGCTTTGCCGCGACCGCCTTCGACGACTGGATCGCCGGGCAACCCGCCGAATATGTCTGGGGCGGGTTCGACGAAAATGCCGCGTGCGGGCTGTGCTACACCAGCGGTACGACGGGGAATCCGAAGGGCGTGCTTTATTCGCATCGGTCTAATTATATCCATGCGCTGATGACGTTGCAGCGCGACGCGCTCGGCTTGTCGGCGCGCGACACGGTGCTGCTCGTCGTGCCCATGTATCATGCCAATGCGTGGGGCGTCGTCTATTCGGCGCCCGCAGTTGGCGCGAAACTCGTGCTGCCGGGGCAACGGATGGACGGCGAATCGATCTATAATCTGATCGAGCAGGAGGGCGTGACCTATTCGGCCGCCGTGCCAACAGTGTGGCAGATGTTGCTGCAATATATGCAGGAAGAAGGAAAGCGCTTCACGACGCTGGAGCGCGTGACGATCGGTGGGTCGGCGTGTCCCGAATCGATCATCCGCACCTTCCGCGACGATTATGGCGTCGACGTCATCCAGGGCTGGGGGATGACCGAAACCTCGCCGCTCGGCACCGTGTCGGTGCCCAATGCGGCGGTTGCGTCCAAATCCGACGCCGAGCAGATGGCGTACAAGCTCAAGCAGGGCCGGCTGCTTTGCGGGCTCGACATGAAGCTCGTCGACGATGCGGGCAATCGCCTGCCGCATGACGGCAAGACGCCGGGGCGGCTGATGGTCAAGGGGCCGACGATCGCGGGCGCCTATTATGGCGGCGAGGGCGGCGACGTGCTCGACGATGAGGGCTTTTTCGACACCGGCGACGTCAGCACGATCGATCGCGAAGGCTATATGCAGATCACCGACCGCGCGAAGGATGTGGTGAAGTCGGGCGGCGAGTGGATCAGTTCGATCGAGATCGAGAATATCGCGATGGGGCATGATGCCGTCGCCAACGCCGCGGTCGTCGGGGTCGCGCATCCGAAATGGGACGAGCGGCCGATCCTGCTGTGCCAGCTGAAGCCGGGCGCCGACGCCTCCGCCGATGATCTCAAATCCTTCCTCGACGGCAAGATCGCCAAATGGTGGATGCCCGACGACGTGCTGTTCGTCGCGGCAATCCCGCTGGGGCCGACGGGCAAGATCGACAAGAAAGCGATCCGCGCGGGGCTTGAGGGATACGAGCTGCCTTTTGAAGTCACCCGCTGACCATAACCATAAACAGGAGAGACTATGATGGACCCGAACGGGATCGAAGGACTGGACGCGCAATTTGTCGGGCTGGTGTCGCCAACGGCGCCGCGCATTCAGGCGGGCGGACATCCCTGCCAGGGCATCTATTGGACCGAGGCGGGCAAGCGGCCGAAGGTCGCGATCATCGCGACCCACTATAATGTCGATTTCGCCGAACATTATATCGCGCCCTATTTCGCGCGGCAGGGTTTCGGCTTCCTTGGCTGGAATACGCGTTATCGCGGGGTCGAGGATCAGTTCCTGCTCGAACATGCGGTGCTCGACATCGGCGTCGGGATGAAATGGCTGAAAGAGGAGGCCGGGGTCGAGCAGATCGTCATCCTCGGCAATTCGGGCGGGGGGTCGCTGATGGGCGCCTATCAGGCCGAAGCGATCGCGCCGACCTTGACCGATCGCCTGCCCTCGGTCGGACAGGATGCGCTGGCATCGCTGATCAAGGGCGACCTGTATATCAGCTTCAATGCGCATCAGGGGCGCCCTGAAGTGCTCACCGACTGGATGGACGCGTCGGTGATCGACGAAAATGACCCGACGCTCACCGACCCCGAACTCGACCCGTTCAACCCGGACAATGGCCCGCCCTATTCGGAGGCGTTCATCGCGAAATATCGTGCCGCGCAGCGCGCGCGCAACCAGCGGATCACCGACTGGGCGAAGGCGGAGCTCGCACGGCTCAACGCCGCGGGCATTCCCGACCGCATCTTCCCGATGTTCCGTTGCTGGGGCGACATCCGCTGCGTCGATCCCGCGATCGACCCGTCGGACCGCAAGCCCAACTGGTGCTATCGCGGCGACCCCGCGATCGCGAACCGCACGCCGAGCATCGGGCGCGCGAACACGATCAAGACCTGGCTCAACATGTGGAGCCTCGAAACCTCGCCGTGTCAGGGGCAGCCGCACCTCGCCAAGCACGACACCCCCGCGCTCGTCGTGCAGGGAACCGCCGACACCGGCGTTTTCCCGAGCGACGCGCGCAAGATCTTCGATTTCCTCGGCTCGACCGACAAGAAGCTCGAATTGATCCCCGGCGCGCATTATTTCGAGGACTCGATCGAAGAACGACAGAACGCCGCCGACCTCGTCGGCGCGTGGATCCGGGAGAAGCTGTGACGTGACGGCCGACGCCGACATCATCGACGGATTGCGCGGCGCCGGGCTGGTGGGCGAGGGCGATGTCGTCCTCGAACCGCTGACCGGCGGCGTGTCGTGCGACGTATGGAAGGTTGAGACGCCGTCGGGGCCGATCGTCGTCAAACGTCCGCTCGAACAGCTTCGCGTCGCCGCCGAATGGCACGCGCCGATCGAACGCGGCCAGAGCGAAGTGCGCTGGCTGCGGCGCGCGCGCGGGGTCGATGCGCATATGGCGCCTGAGGTGCTCGCCGAACTGCCCGGCTATGGCTTCGCGATGCGTTTCCTCCCCGATTGCCCGGTGTGGAAGGACGAACTGATGGCCGGGCGGGTCGACGTTGATTTCGCCGCCGCTGTGGGCCGGGGGGTTGCGGCTGTCCACGCCGCGACAGCGAACAATTCGGCCGACCGCGATGCCTTTCCGAACGACGCGATGTTCCGCGCACTGCGCGTCGATCCCTTCCTGATCTACGTCGCCGAGCATGACGCCGAGTTGGCGCCGGTCTTGCGCGCGCTTGCCGACGACCTGTCGTCGCGCAAGATCGCGCTCGTCCACGGCGACGTCAGCCCCAAGAATATCCTCGTCAGCAGCGACGGTCCGGTGTTTCTCGATGCCGAATGCGCCGTTTATGGCGACCCGGCGTTCGACGTCGCCTTCTGCACGACGCATCTGCTGCTGAAGGCGGTGTGGTCGGGCGATGCCCGGCTGAACGAAGCCGCTGCGGCGCTCGTTGCGGCGTATCGCTCGGCGGTCGATTGGGAGGATGTCGACGGCCTGCTGCTCCGCGCGGGCAAGCTCACCGCGGCGCTGCTTCTCGCGCGCGTCGAAGGCAAGTCGCCCGCACCGTATCTCACCGACCCCGAACATAAGCGCATCGTGCGCGATCAGGCACGGACACTCATTGTCGCGCCGTCGCCGATCGACGTGCTCGTCGCCAACTGGAAAAGGAACCTTGTATGACTTCGCGTATCGCCTCTGTCACCGGCCGCCAGATCTGGGATTCGCGCGGTCGGCCCACGGTTGAGGCCGAGGTCGTGCTGGAATCGGGTGCGGTCGGCCGGGCTATCGCCCCCGCGGGTGCCTCGCGCGGCGCGCATGAAGCGATCGATCTGCGCGACGGCGGCGCAGCGTTCGGCGGCTTTGGCGTCAATCGCGCGGTAGCGGGAATCGGATCGGAGATTGCGGGCGCGATCACGGGCATGGATGCGCGCGATCAGGCCGCCATCGATACGGCGCTCTGCGCGCTCGACAATACGCCCAACAAGGCGCGGCTTGGCGCGAACGCTGTCGTCGCGGTGTCAATGGCGGTGCTCCACGCCGCCGCGGCGGATGCGCGCGAACCATTGTGGCGCTATCTCGCGGGCGGGCAAAAGGTGCGCGTGCCGCTCCCCGAAATCCAGATTTTCGGCGGCGGCGCGCATGCGGGGCGGCGCACCGACGTGCAGGACTTCATGGTGATGTGCCCGAAGGCGGGTAGCTTCCGCCGCGCGCTCGAAATCACCGACGATGTCTATCGCGCCGCGGGCAAATTGATGGAGGCGAAGGGGCCGCTGTCGGGCGTCGCCGACGAGGGCGGCTGGTGGCCGAATTTCGCGTCGAACGAGGATGCGCTGGGCACGCTGACAAAGGCGATCGAGGCGAGCGGGCACCGCGCGGGCGAGGATGTGTTCATCTCGCTCGACATCGCGGCGAATGAATTGGGCGATGCCGACGGCTATAATCTCGCGCTCGACGACGGACGCTTGTCGGGCGAGGCGATGGCGGCCCGCATTATCGACTGGGCGAAGCGCTATCCGATCCTGTCGATCGAGGATCCGGCGGGGCAGGATGACTGGACGACGATGGCGGCGGTGACCGCGGCGATCGGCGAGCGGGTGCAGATCATCGGCGACGATGTGCTCGTCACCAGTGCCGCGCGCGTCGAACGCGCGGGCGACGCGGCGGTGTGCAACGCCGCGCTGATCAAGGTCAATCAGGTCGGCACGGTAACCGAGGCGAAGGCGGCGCTCGACGCCGCCGTTGCGCGCGGCTGGGGCGCGATCGTCTCGGCGCGATCGGGCGAGAGCGAGGATGTCACCATCGCGCATCTGGCAACGGGATGGGACGCGGGGCAGCTCAAGGTCGGCAGCTTCACGCGCTCCGAGCGCATGGCGAAGTGGAACGAGATGTTGCGGATCGAGGAAGCGATGGGCGGCGACGCCGAGTTCGCGGGCTTCTCTGCCTTCGCGGGATCGATCGGCCGGGTCGCGGCATGATCGTCCTCCACGCCCGCCCAAGCCCGGGATTCCGCGAGGCGGTCGATGCGATCTTCGGCCCCGGTGTGGTAACGCATGTCGACGAGGCGGCGCCGCTCGATGCAGTCGCGCCGGACATCACCGCGCTGCTCCACGTCCTGACGCCCGTGACACCCGAATTCATCGCGTCCGCACCGAAGCTGAAGCTGATTCAGAAACTCGGCGTCGGGGTGAACACGATCGCGCTCGACGCGGCGCGCGATCACGGCGTCGCCGTCTGCAACATGCCCGGCACGAACAGCCAGGCGGTCGCCGAAATGGCGCTGTCGCTGATGATGGCGGTGCTCCGCCGCACCTGCTTCTTCGACGCGCGCACGCGCGCGGGCGAGGGGTGGACGGCCGACCCGTCCGAACTCGACAATGTGGGGGAGGTTGGCGGGCGCACCGTGGGGCTCGTCGGTTTCGGCCATTCGGCGCAGCTGCTCGCGCCGGTCCTGGCGGCGCTCGGGGCGAAGGTCGTCTACACCGCGCGCAATCGCCGCGAATGCCCATATGAATATAGGTATTTCAACGACTTGATCGCTGAAGCTGATATCGTTTCGCTGCACATTCCGCTCACCGACGAGACGCGCGCGAGTGTCGATCCGTTCGCGATGAAGAAGGGGGCGGTGCTCGTGAACACCGCGCGCGGCGAGCTGGTCGATCAGGCGCGGCTGGTCGAGGCGCTGACCACCGGCCATCTGCGCGGTGCCGGGCTCGATGTTTTCGCCGAAGAACCGCTACCGCGTGGCAATCCGCTGCTCGGTTTGCCGGGCGTCGTGCTCGCACCGCATATCGCATGGCTCACTCCCGAAACGCTCGTGCGCAGCCTGACGGTCGCGCATGAAAATTGTCGCCGTCTCGTGGCGGGTGAAACCCTTCTTCATCAGGTGGTCTAATGTCTCTCCCTATTGTTTTGATAACCGGTCAGCTTTTGACCGACGCCGTGTGGCAGCCGTTGCTCGATGCCTGGGGCGATCGCGACGTGATCGTCGCCGACAACCGCAGCGACGACACGATCGAGGGTTTCGCGCAGCGCCTGCTCGACAATGCGCCGCCGCGGTTCGCGCTGGTCGCGCACGCGATGGGGGGCTTCGTCGCTTTCGAGGTGATGCGGCGTGCGCCCGAACGCGTCGTGAAGCTTGCGCTGATCTCGACACTGGCGTCGGCCGACGGCCCGGCGCAGACCGCGCGGCGGCAGGGCTATATCGATCTCGTCGAAAGCGGCCGGTTCGACCAGGTGGTCGAGGAGCGCATCCCGATCCTCTTCCCCGAGGAAAAGCGCAGCGACGCGCGCCTGCTCGGTATCGCGCGGCAGATGGCGTCGGATACCGGCGCCGACATCTTCCTCGCGCAGCAGCGCGCGATCATGGCACGCATCGACAGCCGCCCGCGGCTTGGCGAGATCGTGGTGCCGATCTTGCTGATCTGGGGCGAGAAGGACGGCATCACGAGCCGCGCGCATCATGACGAGATTCTGGACGCCATCCCGGGGGCGCGGCTCGAAGTCATACCGGATGCGGGGCATCTGCCAACGGTCGAGGCGCCCGAAGTGGTGGTGCCGTTGCTGACGGATTTCGTCGATCAATAAAGCTCGTCATTCCCGCGAAAGCGGGAACCCAGCGAGCGACCGTCACAACTGGGTTCCCGCTTTCGCGGAAATGACGACGATAGCTACTTGAGCTCCGCCCGCACCAGCGCGGTCCCATCCACCATCGCCTTGAGCTTTGCCTGCGAATGCTCGCGGCTGTGGTATTTCATCCCGCAGTCGGGCGCGATCCAGAGGCGCTCGGCGTCGACATAGCGCAGCGCCTCGCGGATGCGGCCCGCGACGACCTCGGGGGTCTCGACCTCGGGGATCGACAGGTCGAGCACGCCGTACATGATCGTCTTGGTCGGCAGCTCGGCGAGGATAGCGGGGTCGAGCCCGGGCTGTGCCGCCTCGATCGAAATCACGTCGATCGCCGACGCCTCGAGTTCGGCGAGGAAGTCATAGGCTTTGGGTTTCGGCCCCGTCGCCCCCGCGCCGTGATGCACCATCGCATAGCCGAAACAGATATGGAGTGCGGTCGTGCCGCCGACGCCGTCGAGCGCGCGGTTGATCGCCTCGATCGCATAGCTGTTCGCCTCGGCGGCGCGCGCCTGCAGATAGGGTTCGTCGAGCTGGACGACGTCGACTCCCGCCGCGAACAGATCCTTCACCTCGGCATTGACCGCATCGGCATAGTCCATCGCGAGCGACCGCGCGTCGGGATAATAGCCGTTCTCGGCCTGCTGCGTCATCGTGAAGGGGCCGGGCAGGGTGAGCTTCACGGGCTTCGTTGAATGACGACGGAGGAAGGCGGCGTCCTGCGCCTCGATCGGCGCGACGCGGCGGATCGGGCCCGAAACGAGCGGCACCGGATTCGCGTTGCCGGTGCGGTCGACCGCAGTGCCATGCTTTTCGCGGTCGATCCCCGACAGCGCGGTCGCGAGGCGGTTCGAATAGCTTTCACGGCGCATTTCGCCGTCGCCGACGATGTCGATGCCGAGCTCTTCCTGATCGCGGATCGCCATCAAGGTGGCGGCTTCCTGCGCGTCGGCGAGCCAGGGTTCAGGGACGCGCCACAACGTCTCGGCGCGCACGCGCGGGGGCAGGCTGGCCTTCAGCCGCTCGCGGTCGATCAGCCAGTCAGGCTGGGGGTAGCTTCCGACGATCGTTGTCGGCAGGATGGGGTGGTCGAACAAAGCCATTCCTCTCATTTTTGGGCTGGCCAAACATTTGCTTAGTATTCTATCTAATTCAAGTCGAAACGACGGTTGGGAGAGCAAAATGATCGATCTGGAGGCCATCCGGACGCTGGCGGATATTCCCGCGGCGCAGGCGCGGGCGCGGGGGCAGGCGACCGCGGTGAAATTCGGGGAGCGCGAGACGAGCTTTGCCGCGCTCGACGCGCGCTCGAACCGCGTCGGACATGCGTTGATCGCGGCGGGCGTGGCGCCTGGCGACCGCGTCTCGGCGCTGACCAAGAACCACGACAGCTGGTATCCGCTCTTCTTTGGCACCGCGCGTGCGCGCGCCTGTTTCGCGCCGATCAACTGCCGACTCGCGCCGGCCGAGATCGGCTTCATCCTGGGCGATGCGGCACCGAAGCTGCTGTTCGTCGGCGAGGATTTTTTCGATTGCGCGCTCGCCGCGGTTGCCGATCTGGCGTCGCCGCCCAGACTGATAGCGCTCTATGGCGAACACCCCGCGTTCGAGCCGTTTGATGCATGGCTCGGCGATGCATCCGAAGCACCGCTCGCCGATCCGCCTGAGCTCACCGACGATGTGCTCCAGCTCTATACGAGTGGGACGACCGGCCTGCCGAAGGGCGTCGTGCTCACCAACGCCAACTACCGCACCTTCCTCGAGGCCGCGACCGAGGTCGACGGCTTTGCCTATGGCGAGGACGAGACGGTGATGATCGTCATGCCGCTGTTCCACGTCGCGGGCACGAACGTCAGCTTTTCAGGGCTCGCACAGGGCGGCCGGCTTGTGCTCGTCAAGGATTTTACCGCGGCCGACGCGGTGCGGATGATGCGCGAGGAAAATGTCGCGCACGCCTTCCTCGCGCCCGCGATGATCCAGATGATGCTGCTCCAGCCCGACGCGAACAGTGGCGCCTATCCCGCGCTCAAGTCGATCGCCTATGGCGCCTCGCCGATCGCCGAGGATGTGCTGCGCCGCGCGCGCGCGACCTTCGGCTGCGATTTCGTGCAATTTTACGGCATGACCGAGTCTGCCGGGGGTGGTTCTTACCTGTCGCCGAGCGCGCATGACCTACCGGGCAAGCTCACCTCGTGCGGCAAGCCCTGGCCGGGCGCCGCGATGGCGATCCTGGGCGGCGATGGCCGCGAGCTCGGCGAGGGCGAGATCGGCGAGATCGCGATTCGCGGCGGCATCGTGATGAAGGGCTATTGGAACCGCGCCGCGGCGACCGAGGAGACGCTCGCGGGCGGCTGGCTCCACACCGGCGACGTCGGCTATCGCGACGCCGATGGCTTCTACTACGTCCATGACCGCATCAAGGATATGATCGTGTCGGGCGGCGAGAATGTCTATCCGGCCGAGGTTGAGAGCGCGATCATGGGCTGCCCCGGCGTCGCCGACGTCGCGGTGATCGGGGTGCCCGACGACAAATGGGGCGAGGGCGTCAAGGCGCTGATCGTGCCCGCGGCCGGGGCGACGCTCGACCCTGCCGATGTCATCGCCTGGGCGCGCGAGCGGATCGCGGCATACAAGATCCCCAAGAGCGTGGAGTTCATCGACGCGCTGCCGCGCAATCCGTCGGGCAAGGTGCTGCGCCGTGAATTGCGCGCGCCCTATTGGGAAGGGCGTGATCGCGCGGTGGGTTAGGCGCGGCGTCGCTTTGGGGTGGGAAGCGTCGGCTAGGGTGGCGAACTGCCGCAACTTAACCCACTTTCGTCATCCCGGGCTTGATCCGGGATCCCGCTTTTTTGAGCCACTCACTGGCTTCGACATCAAGCGGACCCCGGATCAAGTCCGGGGTGACGATGATTTGTAAGGCCGCTCCCGGTCGATAATCGACATTTCGCCGCCTTCCAAAAAAGAACCCGGCCAAAAGGCCGGGTCCAGGAGGAGTTCCCAGTGTACTTTTGGGAATGTCTATTCGGCGGGCACCGGGTTGCGGCCGGTAATGAAGCCTTCGCGCTTCGTGCCGTCGGCCTGCACCGGATCGTGCGCGACGTCGCTTTCGTCGAATTCCTTGGTCCACGCCGCGAACTCGAGGCAGACGCCATCGGGATCGAAGAAATAGACCGAGCGGACGAAGACGCCGGGGTGAAGCTCGGCCGACGCCTGCATCGGTGAATCGTCGTGGTTGAGCACGGGGGTCACTTCGATGCCCTTGGCGATCAGCCGCTGGTAATAATCGTCGAACTTGTCGGCACGGACGTTGATCGCGATGTGGTTCATCGACCCGTGTGCCGACACGAAGCTGCCCCGCGTCGGCAGTGCCGCGGGGGCCGAGATACCCGGAACGGCTTCGGGCGCATCGGGGAACCAGAAGAAGGCGAGACTGTCGCCATTGCCGATGTCGAAGAAGAAATGCTGGCCGCGCCCGCCGGGCAGGTCGATCGTCTTGGTCAGCGGCATGCCGAGCGTGTCGCGGTAAAATTCGACCGTCTTCGCCATATCCTTGCACACGAGCGCGAGGTGGTTGACCCCGCAGAATTCGAATTCGCTATTTGCTGCAGCCATGATCCGTCTCCTTGTGGTTCAGTTTGCGTTGACGCTGGGGCGGCTTTTCATCCGCTCGTACCAGCGCACGATGTTGGTGAATGCGGGGTCGATCGGCTGGCCGACCGTCGCGCCGAAATCGAGAAAGGCGAAGAGCATGATGTCGGCGAGGCTGAGCGCGTCACCCGCGATGAATTCGCGCCCGGCGATCTGCGCGTCGAGCCATTCGATCCCGTCCTGCGCGGTGGCTTTCAGCCCCGGCGCGGCCTCGGGCAGGCAGCGTAGCCGCGATTCGAACAACGGCAGGCCTTCGGCAAATCGGAAACCATTGGTGAGCGGCTCGCAAATCTTGAGGTCGACGCGGCGCGTCCACATGCGCGTCGTGGCGCGCTCTTCGGGCGTCGCTCCGATCAGCGTCGGTTCGGGAAAACGCTCGTCGAGATATTCGCAGATCGCGGTGACTTCGCAGACGAAACTGCCGTCGTCTAGTTCGAGCGCGGGGGTCTGACCGGCGGGATTTACATCGACATTATACGGCGCGCGCCGGTTCTCGCCGCCGCGCAGGTCGACGCTGACCTCGGGGATCTCGATACCCTTTTCGGCCATGAAAAGCTTCACGACGCGCGGGTTGGGGCCAACGCTGTTATAGAATTTCATCTTATCCTCTCCCCGTCTCTTTATCATCTTGCGGGTTAATCGTCAACTTAGTTGACGGTTAACCCGGGGCGCGGCCAGCGGACACGATACAGCGTCCCCGTCGTCGATGCCGTAATATAAGCATCGCGCCGATCGGCGCCGCCAAAGGCGATGTTGGTGATCCCGACATCGGGTAGCGGCACGAATTCCGAGCCGCCGCCATCGGGGTCGAAAATCGTGATCCCGCCCTCGACCATCGTGCCGACGCAGATGCGCCCGCTCTCCTCGATCGCCATGCTGTCGAGCAGGCGGAAGGCGGGCGGCGTGCCGACGAAGCGCCCGGGCGCCCACGGTGGTGGCGGGGCGAGTTCGCCGGGCGCCACGATGTCCATCGCCCAGACGCGCGCGGTCATCGTCTCGCTGACGTAGAGCGTCTTGCCGTCGGGGGAGAGGCCGATGCCGTTCGGCCCCATCATGTCGGCGCGCTGGCGGCTGATCTTCGACCCGTCGGCGGCGGCATGATAAATCGCGCCATGGTCGCGGCCGGTGTCGCGCACCTGGCCATGATCGGTGAACCAGAAACCCCCGTCGGCATCGAACACGATATCGTTCGGTCCCTTGAGCCGCTCGCCCTCGAAGCTGTCGTAAAGCGTCGTCACTGCGCCGGTGGTCAGGTCGACGCGCTGGATCGACCCGCAGGCTTCGGCATGCGCGGCGTGACCGGGGAACAGCAGGCCGCCCGCCTCGATCCATTCGAAGCCGCCATTGTTGCACACATAGGCCGCGCCGTCGGGCCCGATCGCGAGGCCGTTCGGACCGCCGCCGAGTTCGGCAACGACCGACAGGCTGCCATCGGGCAGGGCGCGCGTCAGCGTCCCGCGCGCGATCTCGACGAGCAGCACCGAGCCGTCGGCCATCGGCACCGGGCCTTCGGGAAAGCGCAGCCCTGTCGCGAAGACTTGAGGCGGGCCGTAGCCGTTCATCCTTGGGCGGGGCGAGGCGCGCTGAGAAAGTCGGCGGCGTTGAAGCCTTCGGGCGCCGCGACCTCGACGATCGGGTCCTCGCGCGCGTCATATTCCATGCGCAGCGCGCGGGTGATCACCGCATGCATGTCGTACAGGCAGGTGATGTAGGTGAATTCGAAAATCTGCTCGTCGTTCCAGAAGGTCTTGAGCTTGTCGAAGACTTCTAGCGGCACCCGTCCGCTCGCCTGTGCAAGGCAGTCGGCATAGGCGAGCACGGTGCGCTCCTGCTCATCATAACAATCGGCAACCTGCCAGTGCGCGATGGCGGCAATCTTCTCCTCGCTGACGCCAAGGCCGCGGAGCGACTTGCAATGCTGGGAGAAGACGAACTGGCTTCCCTTGACCCAGCCCGCGCGCGTCTGGCCGAGCTCGCGCAGCACCGGATCGATCGTGCGCGCCGGGTTGCGGTAGACGGCGAAACCCTTGACCGCATGTTCAAAGATATCGGGCGACAGCGCGAAGACCGTCCACCAGTCGCCGGGCGTGCCGGTCGCGGTGCCGGGCTCGGCAACGGGGTCGCGCTCGCCGAACAGGCGGTTGTAATAGGCGAGGACGGTCTCGTCGGTGACTTCCGACCGGGGAACTTGGCGCAGTACGGGCATGGCTAACTCCTCAGGCGTTGGCATATTTGCGGAATTCGGCAACATGCGCGCTGTCGAAATATTCGTCGAGCCGCGTGATCTTGCCACCCTCGACCTGGCAGATGATCGCGCAGGGCAGGCGGACTTCGCCGTCATCGTGGACGCGCTTGCCCTTCAGCACATGCTGCTGGACGAAGCCGCCGGGGAAGGTGGTCAGCCGGCGCTCGGCATATTCGCGGTCCTTGATCCGTGCGACCATGCCGGTCAGTGTCTGCGCGGTCTGCGCCGGGGTGACGATCAGCTCGTCGGTGTTGTGCCAGATTTCGGCATCAGGCGTGAAGCTGTTCTGCATCGTCTCGATGTCGCCCGCCTCGATCGCGTCGAAAAAGCGCTGCGCCATTGTGCGAATATCGTTCTCTTCGGCCATGTCTCTCTCCTTATGCCTTTGCGCCGAACATGCGGCCGCCGTTGGCGGCGATCAGCCCGTCGATATCGTCACCCCGGTACGCCGGATCGGCCGAGGGGCCGAAAGACGCCAGCATATCCTGCATCACCAGCTCGGCCATCGCCTTCCATTCGGGGTGGGTGAAGATCCAGTATTCGCCCGCTTCGATCGCGGCGACGACGCGCGCGCCGATCTTGTCCGGCGACATGCCGCCCGCGAGCACGCCCTGCATCGCCTGGCTCGTTGCGGCGGCCTTGCCGACCTCGACCTCGACGGGGCGCAGGTCGCGCGTCGTCTCGACGATCCGCGTCGCAGACATGCCGGGCATCAGCACCGAAATGTCGACACAGGTTCCGGCAAGCTCGTTGCGCAGCGCCATCGCGATGCCGAGCGTCGCATATTTGGAGCTGATATAGGCGACCGAGATCGGCGGCGGCACGATCGCGACCATCGACGCGGTGATGACGAGGTGGCTCGGCTCGCCGCTCGCCTTCATATCGCCGAGGAAGGTGCGGCAGGCGTAGAGATGTGCGTGCGCGTTGACCGCATAGTTCCAGCGCCACACGTCGGTGTCATATTGCTCGAACGGTCCCGATCCGCCGCCGACCCCGGCGTTGCTGAACAGGATGCGCACCGGGCCGAATTCACGCGCCTGTTCGCCTGCGGCCGCCCAGCTGTCCTCGCTGGTGACGTCGAGCTGGAGGCCGAGCGCGTTCGCGCCTTCGGCGCGCAGGGTTTCGGCCGCGCCATCGGCGCCCGCGCCGTCGATATCGGCGAGGATCACCGATGCGCCTTTGGCGGCGAGTGCCCTGGCGGTGGCGAGCCCGAGCCCGCTCGCGCCGCCGGTGATGAAGGCTGTCTTGCCCGCGACATCGGTCATTCGGCGAAATCCTTTTCGAGATAACGCGTCATGCGGAATTGCGCGATGCCGGCGGCGGCGGCGAAGGGCATGAGCGCCATCAGCGCCCATCTGAGGCTGCCGTCGCCAAAATCCGGTTTCAGGCTATCGCTGACGATCCCCGCGAACAGCGGGCCGAGCCCAAGGCCGATGATGTTGAACATCAGCATCAGCACCGCGGCGGCGGTCGCGCGGCTGCGCGGCGGGGTCAGATTCTGCACCAATGCGAGCGCCGGGGCGACGTAGGCGGTGCACGCTGCCATCGGGATCAGCATAAGCGCGAGCGAGAGCTGCCAGCTGTCGACGAGCAGCGCGGCAATGAAGGTCGGGATCAGCACGGCGGTCGCGAGCGCCGGGATCGTGCCATAGGCGCGCGCGGACACCTTCGCGCGGTGGCTGACCAGCCAGCCGCCACCGAGGATGCCGATGCCGAAGGTGATGCCCGCCGCCGGGCCGAAATAGGTCGCCATGGCATCGAGCGGCATTTTCTGCGTCCGCATCAGGAAGGCCGGAATCCAGTTGAGCATGCCATAGCTGGTAAAGGCGGCGAGGCCGCTCCCGATCATCACCATGCGGAGGGACGGGCGGCGCCAGAACATCGCAAGGCTCTGCGAAAAAGGCAGGGCTTCGTCGGCCGTCTTTTGCACGTCCATCTGTCCGCGTGCGGGTTCGCGTACAAGCCAGATCAGGATCGGCGCAACAATGACGCCGACGATGCCGATCAGGATGAAGGCGTTACGCCATCCGATGTTCGCGGCGGCCCAGGCACCGAAGGTCGCGCCCACAAAGACGCCGAACGGGCCGTTGAGCGTGAAGATGCCGATCGCGAGCGGGCGCTGCGCCGGCGGATAATAGTCGGCGATCACCGACAGCGACGGCGCGGTGCCGCCGGCTTCGCCCGCACCGACACCGAAGCGCATCAGGGCGAGTTGCCAGAAATTCGATGCAAAGCCGCACGCGGCGGTGAACCCGCTCCACACGACGCACGCGATGCCGATCAGCTTCACGCGGTTCCAGCGGTCGGCGATCATCGCGACGGGGACCCCCATCGCGGCATAGAAAAGCGCAAAGGCGAGGCCGGTGAGCAGGCCGAACTGGGTATCGCTGAAATCCATCTCGGCGCGGATCGGTTCGACGAGCACCGACAGCAATTGGCGGTCGACGAAGTTGATCGTGCCGACCACGAACAGCATTGCGAGCGCGACGTTGCGGCGCACGGCAAGGCCGCGGTCGGACGCTATGGCGCCTCCATCGAGGGCAGTCGCCTCTGTCATCACACTCTCCAAAAACGCACGAGTCTTCCCGTTCCAAAAATACTTAGGTATTTAAGTTTATCTGTCAATGTGCTTTACGGTAACGACAAGGTCGACGGGAGAGAAGAGATGGATATCAACGGCAAGACCGCCATTGTGACGGGTTCGGCGGGTGGTATCGGCCGCGCGACCGCGGTGATGCTGGCCAGCCGCGGCGCGGCGGAGATCGCGCTCGTCGACGTCAACGAAGCGGGGCTCGCCGAGACCGCGCGGCTGGTCGAGGCGGCGGGCGCGCGGGCGAGCATCCAGATACTCGACCTGTCGGACATTCCCGCGACCGAAGCCTGGTTCCGCGCGCATGGCGATGTCGACATATTGCACAACAATGCCGGGGTCGTGTCGGGCCTGCCGCAATTTCCCGACGTCGATGCCGCGCGCATCCGCTGGATCATCGACGTCAACATCACCTCGCTCGTCGCCGCGACGCAGATCGCGGTGCAGGCGATGCGCCAGCGCGGCGGCGGGGTGATCGTCAACACGGTGTCGACCGTCGCACTCGGCACCGGGTTTTACGACGCGATGTATGCAACGACCAAGGCGGCGGTGATGATGTTCACACGCTGTTGCGCGCCATTGAAGGACGAATGCAATGTTCGCGTCGTGGGCATGTTGCCTGGGCTGGTCGAAACCCCGATCCTCGACACGACGGGCGCGGGCGGCAAGTCCGAGTGGATGGAGGCGGTGCTTGCGAACAACGAGGCATGCCGGCCCGAGGATATCGCGGGCGGCATCATGGCGTTGATCGAGGATGACAGCCTGGCGGGCGGCGACTGGGTCGCGGTGCGGCGGCTCGGCGGCAAGGTCGCGTATCAGTGGGGGCACGCGGATACCATTTGACGCCAATTTCGTCATTCCCGCGAAAGCGGGAACCCAGCGAGCAGCCGCTGCTACTGGGTTCCCGCTTTCGCGGGAATGACGAGATATAGGGAATGGATCACAGCGTCGGCGCTTCCAGCATATTCTTCCCGAACAAATTCGACCATTGCTCCTCGGTCAGCACCGGGCGCGCGCTCGACAGGTTCGCGGCGTTCTTGACGTCGGTCCCTGCCATCACCGCGGGGCGCTCGCCGATGCGCGCGAACCAGTCGGCGACCGCGGAATAGTCGTCGAGCGTCAGCCCGATCGCGCGGATCGCGCGCGTCCACGGCCATGCCGCGATGTCGGCGATGCTATATTCCTCTGCGAGGTAATCGCTCTCGCTCAGCCGCCCGTTAAGCACGTGGAGCAGCCGCAATGTCTCGTTGCGATAGCGTTCGACCGGATAGGTCTGTCCCTCGGGCGCATAGCGGATGAAATGATGTGCCTGTCCCTGCATCGGGCCGAAACTCGCCATCTGCCACATCAGCCATTGCTGCGCCTGGCTCCGGCGGCGCGGGCTCTCAGGAAGCAGCTGGCCGCTCTTCTCGGCCAGATACAGCAGGATCGCGCCGCTTTCGAATACCGGCAGCGGCGGCCCACCGCCGATCGGATCATGGTCGACGATTGCGGGCAGGCGGCCGTTCGGATTGATCCGGCGATATTCGGGGGTCAGATGATCGCCCTCGAGCATGTTCATCGCGAGCAACCGATGCGGCAGCCCGACCTCTTCGAGCATGATCGAGACTTTGTGGCCGTTCGGCGTGGGCGTGAAATAGACGTCGATCATCGCGGTTCACCCCTTCACACAGGTCACGACCGCGATCGCCGCTTCCCTTTTGAGGAAAGCTTCGATCGCGGCCGATCCCTGGGACATCGAATTCGAACCTAGAACTTGATTCCGGCTTCGACCGAAATATTGCGGGTGGGTTCGAGATAGAGGATCGCGCGCGGCGCCGCGGTGATCGGCGCCGGCAGGTTGAACGCGCTGCCGATCGTTTTCTCGTTGGTCAGATTCTTGCCGACGAGGGCGACGTGCCAGCGGTCGTCCTGGTCGGCGAGCTGCACGCGAAGGTCGAGCTTCACATAGCCGTTCTGCACACCGAAGATCGGGCTCTGGTTGTCCGAGTTGAAATATTTCGACCGCGCCGACGCGACGCCGGTGATGTCGAACTTCAGATCGCTCGACAGGTCGAACCGCGCGTGTGCCGTCACGCTTCCCGTATATTTCGACGAATAGGCAACGGGGTAACCGGCCAGGTTATTGTTCGCGACGTGGTTCGGTTGCGTCCGATCGGTCTGTGCGGGATTGCAAACCGACAACGGCTGGCTGGCGAGGCAGGCCGCGCCGGGATAGTTGTCATATTTGATATCCGAATAGGCGGCCGACGCGCTGATGTCGAAATTGGGGATCGGGAAGATGCTGAGCGATCCTTCGAGGCCCTTCGACGTTGCCGCGGCGGCATTGCCGGTCAGATAGCTCGAGATTGCGGGCTGATACACCGAAACCTGCAGATCCTTGAACTTGGTATGATAGGCCGAGAGGTTCGCGACGACCTTGCCGTCGAACAACGTCGACTTGATGCCCGCCTCGAAATTTTCCGACCGTTCGGGCTCGAACGAGAAGGTCGCGCTGGTCGTGCCGAGCGTGTTCGAGACGAAACCGCCTGACTTCGAACCGCGGCCCCATGTCGCATAGACCATGATGCGCGGCGCGATATCATATTGCAGCGTCACCGACGGATCGACATTGCCTTCGCTGATCGAACCCGTGGCGCTCGAGATCGGGCGCAGCGCGAAGGGGCCATAGACGAGCCGTGAGGCGAAATCGCCGTCCTTCTTCGTGTGGCTGTAACGCAGGCTGCCGATGGCGCGGAACGCATCGCTGATGTTGAACGTCGCCTGGCCAAAGACCGACCAGGATTCGGCCTTTTGCCGGAAGATGCTGTCGATGCGGCCGAAATAATTGAGCGCCGCGATGTTGAAGCCCTGAAATTGCTCCAGCGTGTAATCGGACTTGTCGTAATAGGCGCCCGCGATGAATTCGAAGGTCTTGCCCGTCGGCGACAGGATGCGGATTTCCTGCGAAATCTGGTCGAAGCGTTCGGGGAAGGCGTTGTAGACCGAATTGGCAGTGATCGCTCCGCCACTGTTCGGGATCGTCTGGTCGAAGCCGTTGACGATCTTCGACTTGAACCAGCTATAGCCGGTGACCGAGGTCAGCGTGAAATCGCCGAGCGCGAGGTTGCCGACGCCCGAGATCATCACCGACTTGTTGTTGTTCCCCTCGTCGCCGAGTGCCGAGCGCTCAAGATAGCGCGTGGTCTGCGGGTCCTGGCCGCTGGTCAGCGGGCTCGACACGGTGATGCCGCCGATGACTTCGCGGTTTCCGTACTCGACCTTCGCGGTGTAATCGAAATTGTTCGACGGTTCCCACTTCACGGTCAGGCGCAGCAGCTGCGACTTGATTTCGGGATCGTCGTGATCGGTCGCGCGGTTATAGATATAGCCGTCCTGGTTGACGATCTTGTATGCGAAGCGCGCGCCGAGCGTGTCGCTGATCGGCCCCGACAGATAGCCCGAGAAATCGGTGCCCTTGTGGTCGAAGTTATAAAGGCCGGTGATCGCGCCCTCGAAATCCTTCGTCGGACCCGCCGACACGACGCTGACCGCGCCCGCCGCGGTGTTCTTGCCGAACAGCGCGCCCTGCGGCCCGCGCAGCACTTCGACGCGCGCGAGGTCGAAGAAGGGCGCCTGCGCCTGGCGGTTGCGGCCGGCATAGATGCCATCGACATAAAGCGAGACCGACTGGTCGAACGCGAAGTTCGCCGGCGGCGAACCGAAGCCGCGGATATAGATGACGTCGTTGCCCGCGGTCGACTGGACGAAGACGTTCGGGGTGTAGTTCATCACCGCCTTGATATCGCTGGTGTTGAACTCGGCGAGCTTGGCGCCGCTGACGACCTCCATCGAAATCGGCACGTTTTGCAGATTCTGCTCGCGCTTTTGGGCGGTGACGATGATTTCGTTTGCGTTGCTGTCGTCGACGTCCGCCGTATCGGCGGGGGCTGCCTGCGCCATCGCCGGTGCGGTATTGGCAAGCATCGCGATCGCCGCCACGCCGGACAGCAGGAACTGGTTATGCGCCTTCATCTTCACCCTCCCATAGAGCTTATCGTCGCGGTCCCGGAAAGGCTTCCGATCCGTCAATCTGATTGACCCTTAGTATACTAATGGTTTTATGCTTGTCCATAGGCAGGAAGAGGATTCGCATTATGAACGAAGAAAATATGCAAAGCGTGCCGACCATGCTCGCGGCGCGTCATCTGTGCACCGTCGAGTTCGAGGTGGGGGGCGGCATCATCGGCATCGGCGCCTCGCCGTTCGGCGATCAGCGGCTCGGCTATATCAGCGGCGGCCGGTTTTTCGGGCCGCGTATCAATGGTATAGTGATGCCCGGCGGCGGCAACTGGTCGCGCAGCGGGCGGCTGGGCGACGATGCTTCGGTCGGCACGTTCGACGCCCGCGCGGTGTGGCAGACCGACGACGGCGAGCTCATCTATCTGAGCTATACCGGCCGCAACATCATTCCCGACGATGTGCGCGCGACCTTCATCGATCCCGCCGTCCCCGACGCCGACCCGTCGCGATACTATCTGCGAATCGCGCCGGTGTTCGAAACCGCGAGCGCGAAATATGGCTGGCTGAACGGCGTGCTCGCGGTCGGCGTCGGCGAACGCACCGATTTCGGGGTGCGCCATGTGATCCACGAGATACTCTGAAATGATCGACCTCCATTATTCGGCGACCCCGAACGGGCAGAAGATTGCGATCATGCTCGAGGAAATCGGCGAACCTTATCGCGTCATTCCCTATGACATCTTCGACGGCGACCAGCTGACTGCGGAGTTCGGGCGCATCAACCCCAACCACAAGCTGCCCGCCATCGTCGATCAGGATCCGGCGGAGGGGGGCGACCCGATCACCGTGTTCGAGTCGGGCGCGATCCTGCAATATCTCGCCGAGAAAAGTCGGCGCTTCCTGCCCGCATCGGGCGCGGCGCGCGCGGCGACCTTGTCATGGCTGACCTGGCAGGTTGCGGGGCTGGGGCCGATGGGCGGGCAGGCGAGCCATTTCCTGCGCTACGCCCCGGCGGGACAGGATTATGCGATCGACCGCTACACGAAGGAGGTGAAGCGCCTCCTCACCGTGCTCGAAAAACGGCTGGAGAAGAGTGCCTATGTCGCGGGCGACGATTATACGATCGCCGACATGGCGATCTGGCCGGGCCGCGCTTCCGCATTCGTGATGGGGATGGGCCTCGACGAATGGCCCGCGATGCATGGCTGGTTCGAACGGATCCGCGAGCGGCCCGCGGTGGCGCGTGCGATGGCGCGCGAGGATCTGAAGGCGCCGGCCAAATATGTCGGCCGTCACCAAAAGCTCGACGAAAAAGAGTGGTCGAACATGTTCGGCGCCGCGAACCATGCGGCTGTGAAGGGGGACTGAGGCCAGAGGTCTGGTGACGATGATAGTTGCCTCACAATCATCGTCACCCCGGACTTGATCCGGGGTCCATGACTTCAACGCTGCGGTGGATCCCGGATCAAGTCCGGGATGACGAAAGGAGGCGATACTCGCTTCCACCCCAAAAGCCGACGATCGCTAGCCCCGCTTCGCAGTCTGCCTCACCGCTTTACGTGCTGGCGATCGCCCCACAGGATGGCGCGGTGCTCGTCGGTAAAGCCGGTCAGCCCGCCCTCGATCGTCTCGGCTCGCGCGACGCCGACGGTCATCCCTTCTGCGACCGCGGGGCGTTCGAGCATCGCGGCGCCCCAGCGGTCGACATTCGGGAAGTGCCCGGCCTTTTCGATCAGCTGGCGGCGCAGGTAGGGCAGCGTCGCCATGTCGGCGATCGTGTAATCCTCGCCCGCGAGCCACGCGGCCTCGCCGAGGCGCTTGTCGAGCACCATCATCAGCCGGTCGACCTCGCGGCTGTAACGCTCGATCGCATATTCGTGCCGGTCCTTGGCATAGTGCGTGAAATGCACTTCCTGCCCGAACATCGGCCCGACCCCCGACACCTGGAACATCAGCCATTGCCAGCAGATCGCGCGCTTCACCGGATCGGTCGGCAGAAAGCGCCCGGTCTTCTCGGCGAGATAGAGCAGGATTGCGCCGGTCTCCCACAGTATGAACCGCTCCCCGCCGGGACCTTCGTCATCGACGATCACCGGGGTCTTGTTGTTCGGGTTGAGCGCGAGGAACTCGGGCGTCAACTGATCGCCCGCGAGAATGTCGATATATTCGAGCCGCCATTCGAGCCCCATTTCGAGGAGCGCGATCGCGATCTTGCGCGCGTTGGGGGTCGGGCCGCCATAGAGCGTGATCATCGCGTCAGGCCTCCCGTCCGAGCCAGCGCTTCAGCACGTCGGCGCTGTCCTGCCCGACCTTAAGCGGAGCAGGGCGACGCACGCTGCCCGGTGTCGCCGACAGTTTCGGGAACACGCCTTGCATGGTGACTTCGCCCAGCTCGGCGTCCTCAACCGTCACCAGCGCATCGCGCGCGGCGAAATGCGGGTCGCTCATCATGTCCTCGGCATCGAAGACGCGGCCGGCGGGAACCCCCGCTTCGACCATCCTCGCTTCGAGTTCGGCGATCGTCAGCGTGCTCGTCCATTCGCCGATCAGCGCGTCGAGTTCCTCCTGCCGCGCCCCGCGCGCGCGGTGCGTCGCATAGCGCTCGTCGCCGGCGAGTTCAGGCTGCCCCATCGCGGCGGCGAGGCGGGCGAAGACGCCATCCTGATTGGCGCCGATCAGATATTCGCCATCCTTGCACGGATAGACGTTCGACGGCGCGATCGCGGGCAGCGTCGACCCCGTGCGGCGGCGCTTGGTGCCGCTCGCCGAATAGTCGGACACGGTCGATTCCATTACCTGCAGCACCGCTTCATAAAGCGCGGAGTCGACGATCTGGCCTTCGCCCGTCTTGCTGCGGTGGTGGAGCGCCGCGAGCGCGCCCATGCATCCGTAAGTGGCGGCGAGCGTGTCGCCGATCGACACCCCCATGCGCGCGGGCGGCAGGTCGGGATAGCCGACGATGCCGCGCCAGCCGCCCATCGCCTCGCCGATGCCGCCGAAACCCGCGCGCGCGGAGTAAGGGCCGGTCTGGCCATAGCCCGACACGCGCACGACGATCAGCCCGGGGTTCGTCTTGCGCAGCTCGGCGGGGTCGAGGTTCCATTTCTCGAGCGTGCCGGGACGGAAATTCTCGATGAGGATGTCCGCCTTGGCGATCAGTTCGCGTGCAAGGGCTTGTCCTTCTTCGGACCGTAGATCGACCGCCACCGAATATTTGTTGCGCGCGATCACGCGCCACCAGCTCGGTTTGTCGCCCTGGCCCCAGTTGCGCATCTGGTCGCCGGTCTCCGGCGGTTCGAGCTTGACGATCTCGGCGCCCATGTCGCCGAGCAGCTGTCCGCAGAAGGGGCCGGCGATCAGCTGCCCCATCTCGATCACCCTGATGCCTTCCAGCGCGCCCCCGCTGCCCGTCTCGCTCATATCGTTCCTTTCGCGGCCGACTCTGGTAAGACAGCCTGCCTCGCCCATGGCCTTTGTATACTTAGAATGCTATGTAATTTTCAACCTGCTAAATGACTCGGGATAATCGGGACGCAAGATGTTGAAAAATCATGCCGTGGAACTCGTCGAGGTCGGCCCGCGCGACGGGCTCCAGAATGAATCGGCGATCGTTTCGACCGCCGACAAGCTGGAGCTGATCCAACGCGCGATCGACTATGGCGTCCGGCGTATCGAGGTGACGAGCTTCGTCAATCCGAAGAAGGTGCCGCAGCTTGCCGACGCCGAGGAGCTGGTGGCGATGCTGCCCGAGCGCGACGATGTGACCTATATCGGGCTCGTTCTCAATCACCGCGGCGCCGAGCGCGCGCTCGCCACCGGCCGGATCGACGAGCTGGGCGCGGTGTGCGTCACGAGCGATACGTTCGGCATCCGCAATCAGGGGCAAAGCTCGGACGAATCGCTCGCCGCCGCGATGGAGATTATCGCGCTCGCGAAAGAAGCGGGGCGCAGCGGCCAGATCACCATCGCGACCGCCTTCGGCTGCCCGTTCGAGGGGCGCGTCGCGATCGATCGCGTCGTCGAGATGGCGAAGCGCGCCGCCGACGCGAGCCCGCGCGAAATCGCGCTCGCCGATACGATCGGTGTCGGCGTTCCGGCGCAAGTGTCGGAAATGGTGGGCCGCGTGTGCGAAGCGGTCGGCGAACTGCCCGTGCGCGTCCATTTCCACAACACGCGCGGCACTGGGATCGCCAATGTCTGGGCGGCGGTGAACGAAGGCGCGGCGACGGTCGATGCGTCGCTTGGCGGACTCGGCGGCTGTCCCTTCGCGCCCGGCGCGGCGGGCAATGTCGCGACCGAGGATGTGATCTACATGCTCGGACAGAGTGGCATCCGGACGGGCGTGACGCTGCCGCAGGTCGTCGAGGCGGCCGGGTGGCTCACTGGCGTGATGGGCCGTCCGCTCCCGGCGATGGTCAGCAAGGCGCCCGCCTTTCCCTAAAAGGTCGCGAGCAGCGCCATCATCACGCCGGCGACGACGAGCAACAGTCCGACGATCTCGTGCCAGCGCACCGGCTCGCGCAGATAGAAATGCGCGAAGCCGATCGTGAAGACGACCTCGACCTGTCCGACGATGCGCACCAATGCCGCCGGCGCCGCCGCGAAGCCGATGTACCAGCAGGCCGAGCCGAGCGCCGAAAGCAGCCCGACCTGGCTCGAGTTCCGCCATGTGCGGCAAACTGCGCGCGCGGTATCACGGTCACGCAGCAAAACCCACGCGAGGTGCAGTCCGGTCTGGATCGCCATCACGACAACGAGCGTGACGAGTGCCGAACCGATCAGGTCGACGCCATCGAGCTCGGCGGTCGCGAGCTTCACCGCGATCGCGGCGAGCGCGAACATCGACCCCGCGCCGAGCCCGCAGAGCGCGGCGGGCTGGCCCAGTGCGCGCCATATCTCGCGCCCCGACACGCCGCGTCCGGCCAGCGCGAGCACCAGCACGCCAGCAACCCCCGCAACGATCCCGATCCACGCGAGCAGCGGCAGCCGCTCGCCGAGGAACAGCGCGGTGACGAGCGCCGCCTGCACCGCCTCGGTCTTCGAAAAGGCGGTGCCGACGACGAAGCCGCGATGCCCGAACGCCATGATGAGCAGGATTGTCCCCGCCATCTGCGTGACCGCCCCGGCGACCGCGAAACCGCCGAAAGCGGTGCCGAACGCCGGGATCGCATCGTGCCGGATCGTCAGCCAGATCGCGGCGAAAACGAGGGCGAAAGGCAGGCCGTACAGATAGCGAACCAGCCCCGCGCCGCTGACGCTGAGCTCGGCGCGAAGCCGCTGCTGGAGCGCGGTTCGCCACGCCTGGAACAGGCCGCCGAACAGCGAGGCGGGAAGCCAGATAGGGTTCATCCCGCCCGCTGTCCGTGCATTTGATCTTCGACTCGTATCGCACTGTGCATGCGGCCCCATGCAATAGTTTTATTACTAAGTATATGGCGCGTGCCGATCGCTGCCCCCGACCTGTTACGCCAATCAGCTAGACCCGCGGCGCGGCAAGTTGCAGGACAGGTGCGGGAGAGCAAATGACGCACATATATACCGCCGGGCCGGCGATCTGACATGGCCGAACTCGACCTGCCGCTTTCGGACGAGCAACAGATGCTGCGTGATAGCATCCAGCGCTTCCTCGCCGACAATGTGCGTCCCGGCTGGCGCGAGCTTTCGGAGTCGCTTGGGCTAGCCGGCCTCGCGCTGCCCGAAAGCGCCGGCGGTTTCGGCGGCGGTCCGATCGACATCGCCGTCGTCATGGCCGAGCTGGGGCCGGCGCTCGCGGGCGCCGACTGGCTTTCGCACGTCGCGGCGACGGCGCTGCTGGCGCGGGTCGTACCCGATCATCCGGCGCTGGCTGGTCTCGCGGTGGGCGGCCGCCGGATCGCCATCGTCTGCACGGCTTCGACCGCAGCGATGCCCGTGGTCGACGGCGAGCTGGCTCGCGGCAGCGCGGCACTGGTTGCAGGGGCAGCCGAAGCCGATTTGCTTCTCCTCGCGAGCGACGAGGCGTTGCTGCTCATCCCCGCCGATGGCGACAAGGTCGAACAGCGGCATCGCATCATGCACGACGGCAGCGTCTCGGCAGACCTTGCCTTCACGCTCAAGCCCGGCGACACCACTTCGCTCGCGAGCGGTGATGCCGCGCGCCTGTGGGCCGACTATGCGAACGACCTGATCCTCGCGGCGCGCTGCGCCGAGGCGGTCGGCCTGATGCAGCAGATGATTACCGACAGCATCGACTATCTCGGCCAGCGCAAGCAGTTTGGCGCAATGATCGGCAGCTTCCAGTCGCTGCGCCACCGCGCCGCCGACATGCAGCTTGTACTGATGAAGGCGGCGGCGCTTACCGAAGCCGCAATCCTCGCGGTCGATCAGGCTCGCGCCGACCGCGCGCAAGCCGTGAGCGCCGCCTGCGTCGAGGTCGGCGACGCTGTGCGCATCGTCGGCGAAAGCGCGGTGCAGATCCATGGTGCGATGGGGCTAACCGAAGAGCTCAACCTTGGCGGCCATTTCAAGCGCGCGCTCGCGATTGCGGCGGCATTCGGTCCGCGCGCGGGTCATCTTGCGCGTTTTGCCGAGGCGGCTGCCTAACCCAGCATCGTCCTTGCGATCAGGTCGCGCTGGATCTCGTTCGATCCGGCGTAAATGGTCGCCGCGCGGTCGTTGAGGTAGCGCGGCACGGCAACCGCCAGCTCGGCGGGCGTCTGCCCGTCGGCGTCGGCCCATGCGGCGTGGCCCGCGATTTCGCACGCCAGCGTGTCGATGCGCTGCGCGGTCTCGGTCCCCAATATCTTGAGCGCCGAGGCATAGAGGGCCGCGCTGCCGCCAACGCCGCGCATCGCCTTCATTTCGAGCGCCTGCAGCGCCTTCAGCGTCACCGCCTCGCGGTCGAGCTGCGCGCGCAATACCGGATCGATGTCGCCCCGCGCTCGCAGCCGTTCGAGCCGTCCGATCAGCCCCGGCGCATATTTTCCGCCGCGCTCGAAGGTCAGCAGATGCTTCGCGACCGACCAGCCTTCATTCTCTTCGCCGAGCCGGTTCGCCTGCGGGACGCGGACATCGTCGAAGAAGACCTGATTGAATTCATGATCGCCCGCGAGCGTGCGGATCGGTTCGACTATGATCCCCGGCGTCGCCATGTCGAGCAGCAGGAAGCTGATCCCCGCCTGCGGCTTGCCTTCGTTCGACGTGCGGACAAGTGCGAACATGCGGTTGGCGAAATGCGCGTGCGTCGTCCAGATCTTCGACCCGTTCAGGATATAATCGCTGCCATCGGGCACCGCGCGCAGTTGCAGCGCGGCCAGGTCGGATCCCGCGCCGGGCTCCGAAAAGCCCTGGCACCAATAATCCTCGCCCGACAATATGCGCGGCAGATAATGGGCGCGCTGTTCGGGGCTGCCATAATGCATGATCACCGGCGCGACCATCTTGAGACCCATCGGCGCGAGGTTCGGTGCCCCGGCCTGCGCGCATTCGGCGGCGAAGATGTAACGTTCGATCTCGCTCCATCCCGGGCCGCCGAATTCGGCGGGCCAGTCGGGTGCTGCCCAGCCTTTGGCATGGAGGATGCGCTGCCACGGCAGCGAGATGTCGGGATCGATAAAGACGCTTGTCGCACGCGCCGCACCGCGGCGGCTATCGTCGGGCAGATGCGCGGCGAGGAAGGTGCTTACCTCATCGCGAAAGGCGGTCAGCGCCGGGTCGTTCAGCATGTCCATGCCCCGGACTTGTAAGTCGCGGTAAGGCGGGGCCAAGCTGGCACCTGCGTCAGGCCGCGCGCGCGCCGACGAAGCCGAGCCCCGCGGCGATCTGGATCGACTGCGCGCGCCCGGTCGCGCCGAGCTTGGCCGCGGCGTTGCGCAGGTGGAACCGCACGGTCGACACCGACAGCGACAGGATGATGCCGATCTCGCCGTCGGTCTTGCCCGCCGCCGCCCAGCGCAGGCACTGGACCTCGCGCCGCGTCAGCGTCTGCGGCACTGTGGCGTTGCGCGGGCGGTCGCGCGCTTCATTGTGCGTCGCGACGAGCTTGAGCGCGAGATTGTGCAGGTCGCCGGCATGCTTTGCGAACAGCGCCTCGACCCCCACAGGCTCACGCGAACACCAGAAGACCGCGCCGACCAGCCCGCGCGGCAGATGCACCGGCGCGATGATCGCCTCGCCGAAATTGGGCGTGTTCTTCGCCTGCGAGCAGTCCACCTCGTCGAGCAGATGCGTCGGCCGCCATGTGCCGAGATGTCCATCGCTATAGTAAAAGGGTTCGGCGACGAGCCGCGCAGCGGTCAGGAAGGCCAGCTGCAACGCCAGCTTGCGGTCGCGCCAATAGGCATAGTTCGGGTCGACCCAATGAAAGCTGGTTTCGGCATAGGGGCGACCTGCCTCGTCGCTCATCGGTTCGGGGTCGCCAAGGTCCGCTTGTGCCGCGACGAAGGGCAGGCCGATCGCGTCGCCCGCTGCCTGCACCGCCGCAATCAGCGCCGGCATTTCGGCCCAGCATTCGCGCTGATGATCCATGACCCGCTTTTCCCTCCACATCCTGACACAGGTGTCAGCTTGTCCGCCCGGCCGCAATTCTATGTTCTGCCATTGTCCGGTTTCGCGCGACGCTCGCACAAAGACGAGCCCGGCGACAAGCTGTTTGAGGGAGGATGGATGATGAAAGCAATGCGTATTTTCTTGGGTGCGGGCACGGCGATCGGTCTGGTTATTGCGGCACCGGCCTTCGCAGCCGAGGAAACCGCCGCCGATCCGGTCGCGGCCGAAGGCGACATCATCGTCACTGCGCAGCGCCGCGCCGAATCGATGAACGACGTCGGCATGGCGATCCAGGCGGTCGACGGCGCGACGCTCGAAAACCTCCGCGTTACCGACATGCGCGACCTGACAACGGTGGCGCCGAGCTTCACCGTCTCGCAAAGCTATCAGGGTGTGCCGACCTATACGCTGCGCGGGATCGGCTTCAACACGATCAACCTCTCGGCCACCTCCACCGTCGGCACCTATGTCGACGAGGTCGCTTACGCCTATCCGATCATGAACACCGGCCCGGTCATGGACCTCGAACGCGTCGAGGTGCTGAAAGGGCCGCAGGGCACGCTCTATGGCCGCAACACCACCGCGGGCCTGATCAACTTCATCACCGCCAAGCCGACCGACAGCTTCGATGCCAGCATCAAGGCCGACCTCGGCAATTATCAGACGTACAATATCGGCGGCCATCTCTCGGGGCCGCTTGGCGAGGGCATCGCGGCGCGCATCGCGTTCCGCAGCGAGAATAGCGACAAGGGCTGGCAGGTCAGCAACACGCGGGGCGAGCGGCTCGGCGAGGTCGAGAAATTGGGTGTCCGCGGGTCGCTCGCGATCGACCCGGCGCCGGGCACGCATTTCGACCTGTCGGTGACCTGGTGGCGCAACAAGTCGGACACCGTCGCGGGGCAGGGGATCGGTTTCACCCCCGCGACCAATCCAGTCAGCGGCACCAGCAGTTCGCGCTTCTTCAACGCGCCGGGGCTCGCGGCCTATCTTGCGAACAATTTTCCGACCAAGGCGAGTCAGGCCGACTGGGCGCCCGAGGCGAACCGTTCGGCCGATATCGGCACCGGCCTCGGTCTCGATGGTCCGCTCGCCGAGGATAATCGTTTCTGGGGGCTGAAGCTGCGCTGGGATCAGGATCTCGGCGAGACGATGAAGCTTGTCTCGCTCACCAGCTATAACGACTTCAAGCGCAACGCGCTGTCGGACTGGAGCGGCGCGCCGTTCGAAATCCTGCTCCAGAACACCGTCGGGCGGATCAAGAGCTTTGCGCAGGAATTGCACGTCGAGGGCGAGGCGGGCGCGGTGAACTGGCTCGTCGGCGGCTATTATGCGAACGACCGCATCATCGATTCCAACCGCACCTTGCTCGGTCAGAATGCCAACGTCGGGCTGATCCGTGCCGCGGGCGCGCCGCTGCTCGCGAGCCCGATCTTCAACGCGGGCGGCTATACACCGCTGCAACTCAGCCAGGCTTTTCGCACCTATGAGGATTTCGGGCGCATCCGCACCAAGACCTGGAGCGTCTTCGCCAACGCCGATGCCGAACTCACCGACCAGCTCAAGCTGACCGTCGGCGTCCGCTACACCGAGGACAAGCAGCGCTACAACGGCTGTTCGCGCGACTTCAACGGCAACATGCTGCCCAACGTCAACGTCGTGAACCGCGCGCTCTACCTGCAAACCTATGGCGTGCTCGCGCCGCAGATTTCGCAGGGCCAGTGCAACACCTTCGACCCCGCGACGGGCCGGTTTGGCGAGGTCCAATCGCTGCTTAAGGAAGACAATGTCGCCTGGCGTGTCGCGCTCGACTGGTCGCCGAACGACGATACCCTGCTCTATGCGTCGGTGTCGCGCGGCTATAAATCGGGGACGACGCCGATCAACGCCGCGAACCTCGCGCGCCAGAATGCGCCGGTGAAGCAGGAGAAACTGACCGCCTATGAAGTCGGCGTGAAGGCGACGCTCGCCGACCGCGCGGTGCAGGCCAATCTTTCGGCCTTCTATTATGACTATGCGGACAAACAGATCAGCACCTATTTCGCCGATCCGATCTACACCGCGCTCTCGCGGCTCGATAATGTGCCCGACAGCGAGGCTTATGGCGTCGAGGGCGAGTTGACGATCCGTCCCGCGACGGGCCTCACGATCGCCGCCAACGCGCTGTATCTGAAAACGCGGATCAACAACTACAACGGCACCAATGCTGCGGGGCAGCCGCAGAATTTCGACGGCGCCGAGTTCATTTACAGCCCCAAATTCCAGGGCAGCCTGACGCTCGCTTATGACACGCCGGTCAGCGACACGGTCAATCTGACGGGCGCGGTCAGCGCGCGTTACCAGAGCAAGTCGAACACGATCTTCGAGGACCTCGATCTCTACAAGGTTGATGCCTATGGCACGGTCAACGCGAGCCTTGGCCTGAAGGACGAAAGCGGCTGGTCGGTGTCGCTGTGGGCGAAGAATCTCTTCGACAAATATTATTGGTCGGCGGTCGCCAGCAATGCCAACGTCGTTGTGCGTTTCGCGAACCAGCCGCGAACCTATGGCCTGACTCTGGGTTATGATTTCTAAAGGAGGCAGTCAGCGTGGTGCGTCCGCCGATGCAGAGTGAATATCTGGGGACGGCAATCGATTTCGCCGCGCCCCTCGGCGAGCCCGCGCTGCTGGCGCCCGACAGCGTCCAGTGGCGCATCTACAAAAACCCGATCGCGCTCGGCATCGGCGGGATCGCTGCGGTACTGCTCGAATTCGCCGAGCCGCGCATCCGGTCAGGGGTGTGGGACCATTCGACCTACAAGGCCGACCCGATCGGCCGCTCGCGCCGCACCGGGCTCGTCGCGATGCTCGCCTGCTATGGCCCCGCGAGCAGCGCGAAAGCCGTCATCGGGCAGGTGAACAGGATGCATGGCAAGGTGAAGGGCGAGACGCCCGGCGGGACGAAATATCGCGCGCTCGACCCGGTACTGCTCGACTGGGTCGCCGCAACCGCTTCTTATGGCTTCCTGATGGCCTATGACCGTTTCGTTCATCGGATCAGCGATGCCGACAAGGACCGCTTCATGGCCGACGGCGACGCGATCGGGCGCGAGTTCGGGGCGCGGCATACGCCACCGACTGTCGATGCCTTCATGGCAATGATGGACGAACTCGAACCGTGCTTCGAACCGCATCCGATCGTCTTCGAATTTCTCGATATTATCCAGTCGGGCCGCGCCGCGCCGGGCGTGCCGCGTTTCCTGCATCGCGCGATCGCGCGCGCGTCGGTGTCGCTGCTTCCGGGGCATATCCGGCGCAAACTCGAACTCGGCCCGCGCTATGATCTGACGCGGTTCGACCGCACCGCGCTGCGCATCGCCGGCCGGCTTGCCGACCGTTACGTCGATCGCACCGCGCCGCATTGTCAGGCGAGCGCCCGCCTCGGCCTGCCGCATGATTTCCTGTTCAAATCACCCGCCGAGCAGCGGCGCTTACTCGCCGCCTAGCTGCAGCGATTGAAGCCTGCGCCGCGCACCGCGCGCCCGGGCGTCGCGCCGCTATGCTCGCCGTTCCGCAACACGCCGACGCCGTTGACGAAGACGTCGCGCATCCCGACCGAATATTGGTGCGGTTTCTCGAAGGTCGAGCGGTCGCCGATCGTCGCGGGATCGAACACCACAACATCGGCATAATAGCCCGGCTTCAGCGCCCCGCGATCCTTGATGCCCAAATTGGTCGCGGGCTGGGTAGTGAGCCGATATACCGCCTGTTCGAGCGGGATCAGCTTTTCGTCGCGGACGTAGCGCCCGAGCAGCCGCGCGAAATTGCCATAGGTGCGCGGGTGCGAACCCGATTTCAGAAAGACGCCCTCGGTCGCCTGCGATGCGGCGTCGGACCCGAAGCTCATCCACGGCAGCTGGACCTGCCTCCGCACATTGTCCTCGGACATCAGGAAATAGACGGTGCCGACGCGCGAGCCGTCCTCGACGACGAGGTCCATGGCGGTTTCTTCGGGGCTTTTGCCGCGCATCGCCGCAACCTGGGCGAGCGTCTTTCCGGTCAGCGGTTTCAGCGCGTCATTCTTGAACCCCGACAGGATCATCTTGTCGGCGCCCGCGCCGAAATAGAGATTTTCCCAATTGCTGCCGGGCTTCTTCATTTCTTCGGCGACGCGCGCGCGGATCGCGGGGTCTTTCAGCCGCTTGATCCACTCCTCGAGCCCGCCTGCCTGCACCCATGTCGGCATCGCGGCGTCGAGCCCGGTCGCGCCCGCGGTATAGGTGTACATGTCGGTCGTGATCTTCAGCCCCTCGGCGCGAGCATCCTCGATCTTCTTCACGATCGTGTCGAGCTTGCCCCAGTTGCTGCGCCCCGCCATCTTGAGGTGGTAGATTTCGGCGGGGGCGCCCGAGCGGCGCGAAATGTCGATCAGCTCGTCGACGGCTTCCTCGATCCGGTCGCCTTCGGAACGCATGTGGCTGATATACATGCCGCCGCATTTCGCGGCCTCGCTGGTCAGCGCGACAAGCTCGGCGGTTTCGGCATAGGATCCGGGCGCGTAGATGATCGAACTGCCGACCCCCATCGCGCCTTCGTTCATCGCCTGACGGACGAGAGCGCGCATCCGGCCGAGCTGTTCGGGAGTCGGATCGACATCGCCTTCGCCCAGCTCGTGGACGCGCACCGTCGCGGCGCCGACGAAGCTCGCGACATTGGTCGAAACCCCGCGCTTTTCGAGCCAGGACAGATAGTCGCCGAGGCTGGTCCACTCGATCGGAAATTTGATGTCGCCCTGCCGTTCGGTTTCCAGCGCCTTCATCGTCGCGTTCACCGGCCCCATCGACCAGCCTTCGCCCATCACCTCGAGCGTGACGCCCTGACGGATGTCGCTCTGGCTCTTCGGGTCGGCGATCAGCGACTCGGTCGCCCAGCTCAGCATGTTGATGAAGCCCGGCGCGACCGCCATGCCCTTGGCCGCAACCTCGGTCTTCGCGGTGCCGTCGACCTTGCCCACCGCGACGATGCGGTCGTCCTTGATTGCGATGTCGCCGACGACCGGCGCCTTGCCCGATCCGTCGTAGATCGTCCCGCCGCGGATGATGAGGTCGTAGGCGGGCGTCTGTGCGGCCACCGACGCGGATACCAGCATCGAACTGCAAAGCAGCATGAAGGAAGGTGCGAAGCGCCGGTGCGATGCCATCAGTTTCTCCGTGATCTGGGGTGTCAGCCGTGCAGGCTCATCAGGCTGTCCATCAGCCCGTCGTCGGCGCTCGAACAGACGCCGAGAACCAGCGCCTCCTCATATCCCTCGGCGACGACATAGGCGTGGCCCATCGACGAATCGAGATAGATGCCCTGACCGGTCTTCAGCGCGACGGGGTCATAGAATTCGGTGTGAATCTCGACCTCGCCCTCAAGGACGAAGATGAATTCCTCGCCCTGATGGCGGACGAGATCGCCGAATTCGCGCGCACTGTGCGCGCGGATTCGCGTGATGATCGGGATCATCCGCTTTTGCCGCAGGTCGGTGCACAGATAGTGATAGTCGTAATTGTCGGTGGTGACGCGCACCGCCTGGTCGATCGTGCCGATGCTGCGGCGGCCGGTGACGCGCGGGGCTGTATCCTCGTCATCCTCGGCGAACAGGTCCGACATGCGGATGTTGAGTCGCTGGCTGAGCTGCTGGAGCTTGTCATAGCTCAGCGTCAGCCGGTCGTGTTCGACCTTCGATAGCGTCGACACCGGGATGCCCGATTTCGCGCTCATTTCCTTGAGCGTCCAGCCGTTTCGCGAGCGAATGCTCTTCATCACCGTGCCGAGCGTTGGCGGGGCTCCGCGATCAGCCATTAATTTTTCCATTCCATATTTGACAATTTTCCAATCAGGATCATTATGTCCCTATCGGGCCAATAGATGTTGGTCCCTTGGTAAGGGGTCGCGCGGCTTGCTGCAAGATGTGACAGGCCGCGACAATGAAAAGGGGAAAGCGATGCGTTTCATCCGCAAGGCGATGATCGGGCTGGCGGCTTTTGCCGCGCTGCCACTGGCGGCGCAAGGGCCGGTGCCCGCGCCTACCGTGAAGAAAGCCGAAACGGCCGCCGTTCCGGTTGCAAAAACCGCCGCAGCGCCGGTCGCGCTCGACGCCAAGGATCTCGAAGCCTGGCTCGACGGCTATCTGCCCTATGCGCTCGAACGCGCGCGCATCCCGGGCGCGGTCGTCGTCGTCGTTCGCGGCGATCAGGTCGTGCTCCAAAAGGGCTATGGCTTCGCCGACGTCGCCAAGCGCGCGCCGGTCTTGCCCGAGACCACGCTGTTCCGTCCCGGATCGGTGTCGAAGCTCTTCACCTGGACCGCGGTGATGCAGCAGGTCGAGGCAGGCAAGATCGACCTCGACAAGGACGTCAACGCCTATCTCGATTTCAAGATTCCGCCCTATCAGGGCAAGCCGGTCACGATGCGCAACATCATGACGCACACCGCAGGTTTCCAGGAATCGGTGCGTTACCTGATCAGCAGCGATCCCAAGGCGGTGATGACGCTGAAAAAACAGATGCCGCTCGCGCTGCCCGACCGCGTCTTCGCGCCAGGCACGACGCCGGCTTACTCGAACTATGCCACCGCGCTCGCGGGCTATATCGTCGAGCGCGTCAGCGGTGAGCCGTTCGACAATTATATCGAAAATCACATCTTCAAGCCGCTGAACATGACGCATTCGTCGTTCCGCCAGCCGCTTCCCGCCAGCCTCGCGCCGCATATGGCAAAGGGCTATCCCGACATCACGCAAAAGGCGAAGCCGTTCGAGATCGTCGTCCCGGCACCCGCGGGCAGCCTGTCGGCAAGCGGCGCCGATATGGGCAAGTTCATGATCGCGCACCTCAACGACGGCGCCGGGCTGCTCAAGCCCGAAACCGCGAAGCAGATGCACGATTTCAAGGCGCCCGGCGTCGGCCCGCTCAACAGCATGGCGCTCGGTTTCTACGAGCAATGGGTCAACGGCCACCGCGCGATCGCGCATGGCGGCGATACCGTCTGGTTCCATAGCTATTTGTGGCTGTTCCCCGACGCCGACATCGGCGTCTACATCTCGATGAACAGCGCGGGCACGCAGGGCGATGCGGGCGCGATCCGCAGCGCGCTGTTCCACAAATTCGCCGACCGTTATCTGCCGGGTGCCGACAAGCCGGGTCAGGTCGATGCGAAGACCGCCAAGGAACATGCGCAGATGATGGTCGGCAACTACATCAGCAGCCGTGGGTCATTCACCAATTTCATGAGCCTGTTCGGCCTGCTCGGCCAGACGACGATATCGCTGACCGAGGACGGCAAGATCACGCTGCCGGCGCTCGACGGCCTTGGTGCCGGCGCACGCGACTGGGTCGAGGTCGAGCCCTTCGTATGGCGCGACAGCGGCACCGGCGAGCGCGTCGCCGCCGAGGTCAAGGACGGCCGCGTCGTGCGCTGGAGCGTCGACGGCGGCTCGCCCTTCATGGTGTTCGAACCCGCCCCGGCGAGCGTCAATGCGGCGTGGCTGAATCCGGCGCTGATCTTCGCCTTCGGCATCATCCTGCTCGCGGCGCTGGCGTGGCCGGTGCGTGCGCTGGTGCGCCGCAACTTCAAGGCGGACTTCGCGCTCGAAGGCAAGGCGCGGCGCGCCTACCGCCTGTCGCGTATCTTCGCGTGGCTCGCGCTCGGCGCGCTCGCCGGCTGGTTCGGGCTCATCGCGGCTTTCTCGGCCGATATCGGCGCGATCGGCGGTCCGCTCGACTGGCTGATCCACCTGCTGCGCATCCTGACGCCGCTCGCCGCGTTCGGCCTGCTCGCGACGGCGGGCTGGCACCTGTGGCTTAGCATCAAGGACAAGCGCCGCTGGACGATGAAGCTCGGCGCGGTGCTGCTGATCCTCGCCGCGCTGGTCCTCGTCTGGGTGACGCTGGTCTTCCATCTCTATGGCTTCGGGATGGTCTATTGATGGCCACGCAGAATACGCGGGAACTCACGCTCGACCTTCGGGTCGAGCGTTTTCCCTATCACCAGCCGTTCCGCATTTCGGGGCATGTCTTCACCGAAACCGCATTGCTCGTCGCCGAGCTTTCCGACGGGACGCATGTCGGGCGCGGCGAGGGCGCCGGGGTCTATTATCTCGGCGACGACATCGACCATATGCTGGCCGAGGCGACGCGCGTCCGCGGCGCGATCGAAGGCGGCGCGACGCGGGGCGATCTGCAACAGCTTCTTCCCCCGGGCGGTGCGCGCAACGCGCTCGATTGCGCCTTCTGGGATCTGGAGGCCAAGCAGGCGGGGCTCCCGGTATGGGAACTCGCCGGCCTGAGCCCGCCCAAGGCGCTGCGCTCAACCTTGACGCTCGGGGCTGACCGTGCGGAGACGATGGCGAAGGCCTCGCTCGCGCTCGATCCCGAGGCCCCGATCAAGGTCAAGCTGACCGGCGACCTTGCCGACGATATCGGGCGCGTCGTCGCGATCCGCACCGCGCGGCCGCACGCGTGGATCGGGGTCGATGCCAACCAGGGCTATGATATCGCGACGCTCGCCGAATTGCTGCCCGTGCTGGTGTCGGCGCGCGTCGCGCAGCTCGAACAACCGCTGAAGCGCGGGCGCGAGGCCGATCTCGACGGATTGAAGCGCCCGTTGCCGTTCGTCGCCGACGAAAGCGCGCTGTCGCTCGCCGACACCGCCTCGCTCGTCGGCCGCTTCGACGTGGTGAACATCAAGCTCGATAAATGCGGCGGGCTGACCGAGGGCCTGGAGATCGCGCGGCAGGCGAAGAAGCTCGGCCTCGACGTCATGGTCGGCAATATGATGGGCACCAGCCTGTCGATGGCGCCATCCTATCTCGTCGGCCAGCTTTGCGACATCGTCGACCTCGACGGGCCGACCTTCCTCGCGCGCGACCGCGATCCGGGTGTCAGCTATCGCGACGGCATGATTCACTGCCCGGCCGAAATTTGGGGATAATGACAAATTTATGTCCTAAACCGGTTGACAATTTTCTGATTAGGACAATAGTATAAATTGAAACTATAAAAGAGGGAGGTTGGGATGACGGCGTCGTTCCAGATTACGCGCCGCGCGGCACTCGCGGGCGTGGTGGGTGCCGCTGTATCGGCGCCGATGATCAACAAGGGCGCCTATGCCTTTGCCGCAGCGCCGGGGAAGAGCTACTCGCGCCGCGCGGTCGATCTGGTCGCCTCGTCGCTCGTCATCGACATGCTCGCGCCGCTCAAGATCACGCTCGACGACAATTATGTCGCGCACCGGCTGACCGATGCCGAAGCCGCCGAGTTCCGCGCGAGCGGCATCACCGGCTTTCACAACGCCTATGGCCTGGGCGGCCCCGACGCGAAGGCGCAGGCGCTCGAATTCCTCGCCGGTTGGCAGGGCTTCGCCGGGCGCAACAGCCATGTCTTCACGCTCGTTGACACGGTCGCCGATCTCGACCGCGCCAAGGCCGACAAGAAATGCGCGGTCATCATGGGCATCCAGAATGCCGAACATTTCGAGCGGGTCGCCGATGTCGCGCTGTTCCGCCGCTTGGGCCTGCGCTGCGCGCAGCTCACCTATAACAGCCAGAATCGCATCGGGTCGGGCAGCACCGAGCGCGTCGACGGCGGGGTCAGCGATTATGGCGCCGCGATCATCGCCGAAATGGAAAAGCAGAAGATGCTCGTCGACGTCTCGCACTGCGGCGACAAGACGACCCTCGACGCCATCGACATCGCCAAGGGGCCGATCGCGATCACGCACAGCAACGCCCGCGCGCTGGTCGACCACCCGCGCGTCAAGACCGACGCGGCGATCAAGGCGCTCGCGGCCAAAGGCGGGGTGATGGGGATCACCGGGGTGCGCATGTTCGTCCGCACGAGCGACCCCACCAACGTCGGGCATATGGCCGACCATATCGACCATGTCACGAAGCTCGTCGGGATCGACCATGTCGGCATCGGGTCGGACGCCGACCTGCACGGCTATGACGATATGAAGCCCGACGAATATGCCGCGCTCAAGAACAGTTACAAGGGCAGCTACGCCTTCCGCGAGAAGATCGATATCGACGGCTTCGACCATCCGCTCAAGACCTTCGATCTCACCGAAGAACTCATTCGCCGGGGCTATTCCAACGAAAACATCCGGGCCGTGCTCGGTGGCAATTTCCGCCGCCTGCTGGCCCAAGTCTGGGGGTAAGACGATGAAACAGGGACTCTTTATTGCAGCAAGCATCGCCGCGGTCGTCGCCGCAATGCCGGCGCAGGCGCAGGACGCCGCCGCCGTCGAGGCGAGCGGCGAAATCGTCGTGACCGCACAAAAGCGCACGCAGAATGTACAGGACGTGCCGATCTCGATCGCCGTCGTCAGCGGCGAGGCGCTGCAGGAGCAGGGCTCGGCTTCGCTCGTCGATTATGCGGGTTATGTTCCGGGCATGAACGTCAGCAATGGCGGCACGCCGGGGCAGACGACGATCACGCTGCGCGGCGTCGCACCGCTCAACGCCGCCCAGACCGTCGGCATCTATCTCGACGACGCGCCGGTGGGGTCGAGCGCGATCTATAACCGCGCCGGGCAGTTCACGATCGACCTGATGCCCTATGACCTCGAACGGATCGAGGTGCTCAAAGGGCCGCAAGGCACGCTTTATGGCGCGAGCTCGATCGGCGGCCTCGTCAAATATGTGACCGTCCAGCCTGATACGCGCGAGTTCAAGGCCCGCGCGGGGGTCGAAGGCTTCACGATCAAGGATGCGGGCAGCCTCGGCTGGGGCGGGCAGGTATACGTCAACGCGCCGATCGCGACCGACACGCTCGCGATTTCGGGCAGCTTCGCGTGGCGCAAGACGCCGGGCTGGGTCGACAGCGTCAACAATGCGGGGATCAAGGACCAGAATGACTATGAACAACGCGGCGGACGCGCCGCGCTGTTGTGGCAGCCGACCCCCGAACTCAGTGTGAAGCTAGCCGGCATCTGGCAGTCGCTCGATTCCGACGGCAACGGCATTTACGCAGCCGATTTGACGGGCAAGCGGCTCGGCAACGGCCATTCGTACAATAATTATGTGCCCGAATCCTATGACATCGATCTCGACTATTATTCGGCGACGATCGACTATGACTTCGGCGCCGCGACGCTGACCTCGGCGACGACGTACAGCAAGACGCAAAGCCGGCAGGTGCAGGACGCGAGCTATGCGTTCGGCGTGCTGTTCCCGCTGCTGACGGGCGGCGCGATCCCGCCGGGCATCACGCCCTTCTCGCTCGATCTCGGACTCAAGAAATGGACGCAGGAAGTGCGGCTCGCTTCGCCGAGCGGCGGGCGTTTCGAATGGCTGATCGGCGGCTTCTTTACCGATGAGGAGACGAGCAACGCGCAGCTTGTCCGCTCGTTCGACATGGCCGGAAACCCGATCGCGCCGCTCGATCCGCTGGCGATCGTCGGTCTGCCCGCGACCTACAAGGAATATGCGGTCTTCGCCAACGCGACCTTCAAACTGAGCGAGCAGTTCGAGGTCACGGGCGGCCTCCGCTGGGCGCGCAACGAACAGACCTTCACCCAGATCAGCTCGGGTGCGATCGTCCCGACCGCCAATGATCCGGGCGAGTCCGCCGAGAGCGTCTGGACCTTCTCGGTCAGCCCGCAGTTCCACATCAACGAGGATGCGATGCTCTATGCCCGCGTCGCGACGGGTTATCGCCCCGGCGGCCCGAACGTCATCGTCCCCAATGTGCCGCCGAGCGTCGATGCCGACCGCATGACCAATTATGAAGTCGGCTTGAAGGCCGATTTCGCCGACCGGATGGTCACCGTGGACGCCGCCTTCTTCTGGATGGACTGGACCGATATCCAGGTCACGCGCGCGTTCGGCGGCGTGTCGGGCGGCGCGAATGGCGGCAAGGCGACGAGCAAGGGTTTCGAAGGCAGCTTGGCGCTGCGCCCGGCGCCCGGCCTGACGATCAGCGCGACCGGCAGCTACACCGACGCCTCGCTCAGCGAGGATGTGCCCGACATCAGCGGCGTCAAGGGCGACCGCCTGCCCGCGGTGCCGAAGTTCAGCGGTGCGCTGCGCGCCGATTATGAATTCGAAATCGGCGGCGGCAACAAGGGCAGCTTCGGGGCCGGCATTCGCCACGCGGGCAACCGCCTGTCGCTGGTCGAGAGCGATCCGCTCGTCGCGCGGGCCAAAGCCTATACGTCGGTCGACCTCAACGCCTCGGTGACCCTGGGCGATCACTGGACAGTGCGCGCCTATGCGCGCAACCTGTTCGACAACAAGGGTGAGATGGCGCGCTCGACGCTCGCCGACGGGCTCAACCGGCCGAGCTTCCTCGCGATCTCGCCGCTGCAGCCGCGGACGATCGGCGTTGCGCTCGACATGGCCTTCTGAGCGAATTGGAGTTGGACAAGATGAACGCGCCTATCGGCAGGCTGGAGGGCAGCCTGACCCTGCCGCAGCCCTATCTGCTGTTCCTCGGCGACACGACCAACGCGGCCTATGCCAAGACCGCTTTCGGGCTAGCCGACTGGGCGGGCGATCGCTGCACGGGCGAATGGGCGATCGACGGCTGCACCGTTTCGACCGGCCTGCCGCGCCTGTCGCCCGCCGACGCGCGGGCGGCGGGTGCGCGGTCGCTGGTGATCGGCGTCGCCAATCAGGGCGGCATCATCGGTGCGGCATGGGTCGCGGTGCTCGTCGAGGCGATGGAGGCGGGGCTCGATATCATCAGCGGGCTTCATACCAAGCTGACGAGCGTTCCCGCGCTCGTCGAGGCGGCTGCGCGCACGGGGCAGCGGCTGATCGACATCCGCACCCCGCCGCCCGCGATCCCCGTCGGGACGGGGCGCAAGCGGACCGGCAAGCGGCTGCTGACCGTCGGCACCGACTGCGCGCTCGGCAAGAAATATACCGCGCTCGCGCTGCACCGCGCTTTTGTGGCGCGCGGCCTCGATGCCGATTTTCGTGCGACGGGCCAGACGGGCATCATGATCGCGGGCGGCGGCATGCCGATGGATGCGGTGATCTCGGACTTCGAGGCGGGGGCGGCCGAAATGCTCAGCCCCGACGCGGCCGCGGATCATTGGGATGTGATCGAGGGGCAGGGGTCGATCTTCAATCCGGCCTATGCCCCGGTGTCGCTCGGCTTGCTTCACGGCAGCCAGCCCGACGTGTTCGTCGTCTGCCACGATCCAACGCGCAGCGTGATCCTCGGCATGGAAAACTTTGCCTTGCCTTCGGTCGAGGAGGTCATCGACATGACGATCCGCCTTGGCAGCCGCACCAATCCCGCGATCCGCTGCGGCGGGGTGAGCTTCAACACGTCGAGCTATGATGCCGACGCGGCCGAAGCGCTGATGGCGACCGAACGTACACGCCTCGGGCTTCCCGTCGCTGATCCGATCCGTGGCGGCGCCGCCTTTGACGCGCTCGTCGAAAGCATTCTCGCGTGAGTGTGGGCGAGGCGGGCAGCGGGTCGAGCTGGTTCCAGCGCTACCTGCTGCCCGGATTTGCGCTGAAGGCCGTCATCATCGGCGGCGGCTATGCGACCGGGCGCGAGCTGGCCGAATATTTCGTGCCGTCGGGGCCGTGGGGCGGTCTTGCCGCGATGCTGCTCGCAACCCTGATCTGGAGTATCGTTGCGGCATTGACCTTCGCGCTTGCGCTCAAACTCGGCGCCTATGATTATCGCAGCTTTTTCAAGGGGCTTCTCGGTCCCGCCTGGGTCGCGTTCGAGGTCGCCTATATCATCTTCGTTGTCCTGATCCTCGCGGTGTTCGGCGCCGCGGCGGGGGCGATCGGCGCTGCGACCTTCGGCTGGCCCGAGCTCGCGGGCGTGGTGTTGCTCGCCGTATCGATCGTCGCGGTCACCGCGTGGGGCACCGGCGCGGTCGAGCAGATGTTCAAATATGTCTCGATCCTGCTTTACGCGGTTTACGGGCTGTTCCTGATCCTCGCGCTCGCCAGTTTCGGCGGGCTGATCGGGCAGGGGTTCGCGAACGCGCCGCCGCCGTCGGGCAACTGGATGGCGGGCGGGCTGACCTACGCCAGCTATAATATTGTCGGCGCGGTGGTGATCCTGCCCGTGCTGCGGCACCTCAGGCACCAGCGCGACGCGGTCGTCGCCGGGCTGATCGCGGGGCCGCTGTCGATGCTGCCGGCGATCCTCTTCTTCGTCGCGATGATGGCCTTTTATCCCGCGATCGGCGACGAGACTTTGCCGTCGGACTTCCTGCTTCGCCAGATGACGGTGCCGGGTTTCCATATCCTGTTCCAGGTGATGATCTTCGCTGCGCTGCTCGAAAGCGGTGCCGGGTCGGTCCATGCGATCAACGAGCGTATCTCGGGCGCGATCGAGAGCCGCGGGCGGCCGCCGCTCTCGACCGGCGCGCGCGCGATCATCGGCGCGGTGATCCTCACCGGCTGTATGTTCGTCGCGGGCGAGATCGGCCTCGTCGACCTGATCGCGAGCGGATACCGCTTTCTCGCCTGGCTGTTCCTGGCGGTGTTCGTCTTGCCGCTCCTCACCATCGGGACCTGGCGCCTGCTGCGTCCGTCCACCGCTCCCCATATGGAGGCTTTGCCATGAAACGCCTGCTTGCCTTGTCGCTGATGCTGTCGGTCGCCGTGCCCGCATGGGCCGAACCGCCCGCCGATATCGGCGAAAGCGTCGAGGCGCTGCGCAAGAAGGTCGGCGCGGCGGGCGTGTCGATCGCGATCGTCGAGGATGGCAAGACCACCCTCTCGCGCGGCTGGGGCGTGCGCAAGATCGGCGACAGGGCGCCGGTCGACGAACAGACGATCTTCCAGACCGGCTCGACCGGCAAGGCGATGACCGCCGCCGCGCTCGCGATCCTCGTCGACGAGGGCAAGATCGCGTGGGACGACCCCGTCATCAAGCATATGCCGTGGTTCCGCATGTATGACGCATGGGTCACGCGCGAGATCACGATCCGCGACCTGCTCGTCCACCGCAGCGGGCTCGGGCTCGGGCAGGGCGACCTGATGTTCGTGCCGCGCACGCACCTCACGCGCAAGCAGACGGTCGAGCGCGTCGCTTATCTCAAGCCGCAGACGAGTTTCCGCTCGGCCTATGCCTATGACAATATCCTCTACGCCGTTGCCGGCCAGCTGATCGAGGAAGTCACCGGGCAGACATGGGAGGACTTCATCCGCGCACGCGTGCTGCGCGCGGGCGGGATGAAGAATGCGACGAGCGACAGCGAAGACCGCTTCCGCATCCCCAACCGGTCATGGCCGCACGCGCGGCTTTCGGGCGCGCTGCGCGGCCTCGGCCCGCAGGCGGCGCTGAACGAGCGCGACGAGCTCGGCCGCAACGGCGCGCCGGCGGGCGGGCTGGCGCTCAGCGCCGACGACATGGCGGCGTGGCTCAAGATCCAGCTCGCGCACGGCGCGCTCCCGAACGGCAAACGGCTGTTCAGCGAGAAGCAGGCGGCCGAAATGTGGGCGCCCGTGACGCCGATGCCGATCTCGCCGCTCCCCGATCAGCTCAAGCCCGCACAGCCGACGCAACAGGCTTATGCGCTCGGCTGGCAGGTGCAGGATTATCGCGGCCACCGCATCATCCAGCACGGTGGCGGGGTCTTCGGGTCGATCACGCGCGTCGTGATGATCCCCGACAAGAATGTCGGTTTCGCGATCATGATGAACAGCGAGGACAGCGGCATGCTGCTCGGTCTCACCTATGATTTGCTCGACCATTATCTGGATCAGCCCGACTATGGCTGGATCCAGAAATGGGAGGATTGGTATCAGTCGCGGCTCGCGGGCGGGGTCGAGTTTCTGAAACAGTCCAAGGCGTCACCCGCGAAGTCGGGTCCGTCGCTCGCGCTCGCAGGCTATGCCGGGCGTTACCGCGACCCCTGGTATGGCGACATCGTCGTCGGATCGAGTGCGAAGGGTCTCACGATCGATTTCACCTCGACGCCGCGGATGGCGGGGCGGCTCAAACATTGGCAGTATGACAGCTTCGTCACCGAGTTCGACGATCCCGCGATCGAGCCCGCCTATGTCACCTTCGCGCTCGACGCCGAAGGCAAGATTACCGGCGTGACGATGAAGGCGGTGAGCAAGATCGCCGACTTCAGCTGGGACTATCACGATCTCGACCTGAAGCCCGTGGAGGACAAGAAGTGAAGCGTTTCGCCATCCTGCTGACCGCAACCGCGCTCACCGCCTGTTCGCCGGACGGTGACAAGCCGAAAGCGCCCGAAGCGCCGCTCCACAGCCGCATGCTCGTGCTCGACACCCACCTCGACACGCCGCTCCATTTCGAGCGTGCGGGCTGGAGCTTCGCCGACCGTCACGCACTCGCCGAAGACATGGCGCAGCTCGACATCCCGCGGATGAAGGACGGCAATCTCGATGGCGGCTTCTTCGCCATCTACACCGACCAGGGGCCGCTAACGCCGAAGGGCTATGCCGACGCGCTCGCCTTCGCGCGGAAGCGGTCGGACCTGATCGATCGCACCATTGCGAAATATCCGGACGCGATCGCGCCCGCGCTCACCACGGCCGATGCGCTGCGGCTCAACAAGGAAGGCAAGCTGATCGCCTTCAAGTCGATGGAGAACAGCTATCCGCTCGGCGAAGACCTGTCGCTGCTTCAGGAGTTCTACAGCAAGGGACTGCGTCTCGCGGGTCCGGTGCATTCGAAGGATAATCAGTTCGCCGACAGCGCGACGGGCGAGGGGCGCTGGAAGGGGCTGAGCCCGCTCGGCAAGCAATGGGTCGCCGAAATGAACCGCCTCGGCATCGTGATCGACGCGAGCCATTCGTCCGATGCCGCGTTCGACCAGATCCTCGCGCTGTCCAAATATCCGATCCTGCTCTCGCACTCGAGCCTGCGTTCGGCCTACGACCATCCGCGCAACCTCGACGAAGGGCGGCTGAAGGCGCTTGCGGCGAAGGGCGGCGCGATGTGCATCTCGACGATCTTCATGTCGGAAATGAACATGTCGCCCGCGCGCGCCGAACTGTTCGGCAAATATGAACGCATCGGCCAGATCACGCCCGCCGAACAGGCTGACCTCAACCGCCAGTGGCGCGAACTCGACAAGACCGAGAAATTATGGGCGGCCGATTTCGAAGCCTATATGAAGATGGTGCTGCGCGCGATCGAGATCGGCGGCGTCGACCATATCTGCTTCGGCGCCGACTGGGACGGCGGCGGCGGGCTGCCGGGCATCGAGGATATTTCGGCGCTGCCCAAGGTCACCGAACGGCTGAAGGCCGCAGGCTATTCGGACGCCGATATCGAGAAGATGTGGAGCGGGAATATCCTCCGCGTGCTTGCGGAACAGGGGGAACCGTCGCCGCGCTAGGCACGGAAGCTTTTGGGATCGATCCCCAGCTTCGCCATCTTGTCGTAGAGTGTCTTTCGCGGAAGCCCCAGCCGCGCCATCGTCTCGGCGATATTGCCGCGAGTCTGCGCCATCGTGTCTTGGATGATCGTCGCCTCGAACCGGCGCACGCGCTCGGCGAGCGGCGCGTCGGCGGGCATCGCCGACAGGCCGGGGTCGGACGGCAGGTCGAGCACGACGCTGTAAGCGAAATTCTTGAGCTCGCGGACATTGCCCGGCCAGTCATGCTCGACGAGATGGCGGCGGATGCCGTCGTCGATCCGGAATCCCGCCATACCCATCTTCGCCGCGGCTTCGTCGAGGAAGAAGGCAAAGGTCTGCGGAATGTCCGATCGGCGCTCGCGCAGCGGCGGGATGCGCAGCTTCACGACGTGCAGCCGGTAATAAAGATCCTCGCGGAAATCGCCGCCGCGCACGGCTTCCATCAGGTCGGTCTTGGTCGCCGCGACGACGCGCAGGTCGACGGGTTCGGGCGCGCTGGCACCGATCGGCTGGACCTCGCGCTCCTCGATCACCCGCAGCAGCTTGGCCTGCACCGACGGATGCATCGTGTCGATCTCGTCGAGGAACAAGGTGCCGCGATGCGCGCTGCGGATGCGCCCCGCCTGGCCGAGCTTGCCGCTGCTCCGGTCGATCAGGTCGCTGCCGAACAATTCGGCCTCGGCCAGCTCGTGGGGAAGCGCGGCGCAGTTCACCGCGACCAATGACGCCGCGCTCCGCCGGCTCTGGCGGTGGAGCATATGCGCGACCAACTCCTTGCCGGTGCCAGTTTCGCCTTCGATCAGCACATCGATGTCCGCCTGCGCGAGCTGCGTAATCGTCTCGCGCAGCCGGACCATCGCCGGGCTTTCGCCGATCAGCGGGCTGTCGATCGCCGCCGCCGCCGCGCTCAGCCGCCGATTGTCGAGGATCAGCGCACGGTGCGCGAGCGCGCGGCGCGCGATGCCGACGAGGTGGTCGGCGGCAAAAGGCTTGGTGAGAAAATCGAAGGCGCCGTCGTGGAGCGCGCGCACCGCCATCGCGACATCGGCGTGACCGGTGATCAGGATGACGGGGATGTCGGCATCGATCGCGTGGATCGCTGCGCGCAATTCGAGCCCGTCCATCCCCGGCATGCGGATGTCGGTGACGACGATCCCCGAGAAGCCCGCTTCGATGCGTGGCAGCACGCTCTGCGCGTCGGGAAAGGCTTCGACCGCCAGCCCCGCGAGGTCGAGCGTCTGGACATTTGCCTCGCGGAGCGCCGCATCGTCGTCGACGAAGAAGATCGTCTGCTCGCCGGTGAAAAAGCTCATGCTGGCCTCAACGTCAGGCGGAACCCCGCGCCGCCGAGCGGGGAGGGGATCAGGGTCAGCGTGCCGCCGAATTCGGCCATGATATCGCTCGCGATCGCCAGCCCCAGCCCGAGCCCGTCGGGCCGCCCGGTGACGAAGGGGGTGAAGAGCTGCGGCAACAGCTCGGCGGGAACGCCGGGGCCATTGTCGCAGACGTCGATATGGACCGGGTCGCTGCCGTGCGTGCGGAGCGCAATGCGCCCATCTCTCACGCCATGCACCGCTTCGACCGCATTTTGCAGCAGGTTGACGAGCACCTGTTCGAGCCGGACGCGGTCGGCATGCACCGCCGCAGCGGGATTTTCGATTGCGACGTCGAGCGCGATGCCTTGTGCGCGCAGCCGGTCGCCGATCAGGAGCAGCGTCCCGTCGACCGCCGATTGCACCGCCACGGGACCCAGCGGGGTCGGTTTGCGGCGCGCGAAGTTGCGCAGTTCGTTGGTGATCGCGCCGACGCGTGCGGTCAGTTCGACGATGGTGTCGAGGTTGCCGCGCGCCTTGTCAGGCTGCGCGCGCTCCAGATAGCGCAGGCTGTTTTCGGCAAAGGTGCGGATCGCGGCGATCGGCTGGTTGATTTCGTGCGCGACGCCGGCGGTGATCTGGCCGATCGAGCCCAGCCGGCTCGCCTGTGCCAGCTCCTCGCGCGCGGCGCGGTAGCGGCGGTCGGTTTCGGTCTGCCGCTCGGACGCGAGGCGCAGTTCGTCGTTCGCGGTGCGCAGGTCGCGGGTGCGCGCGGCGACTTCGCGTTCGAGCGCTTCGTGCGCGGCCTGGCGCAGCGTCTGCCGCTCGACGACACGGAGCAGCGTGATGATCGCCGCGCCGACGAGGATCAGCAGGACGAGGAACGCGACGCGCGCGGTGGCATTGGCGCTCGCGCGCGCAGGCTCGGCGGGCTGGAGCAGGCGGAGCGTGCCGCCGGGGAAGGAGACGCGCTCGTCGGCCTCGCGGAACAGGTCCGTGCCGACACGAACGCCGCCATCGACGCGGTCGACCGGCAATGGATCGAGCCGCGCATCGCCATAGCTGCGCGTTGCGCGAAGCCGTTGCTGCGTTTCGGCCGAAATGGGGGCGAAGGAGCGGAAGCGCCAGGCCGGCTCGCTGCTCATCACGACGATCCCGGCGGCGTCGGTGACAAGCGTCGCCGCAGCGGAATCGGCCCAGCGGCTTTCGAGCTTGTCGAACTCGACCTTGAGCACGATCACGCCAAGCTGGCGCCCGCCGACATCGACGCGGCGCGCGAGGTAGAGCCCGGGGCGCCCGCTGACCGTGCCTAGCGCGAACAGCTCAGCTTCGCCGCTTCGCATCGCGCCCTGGAAATAGGGACGAAAGCGATAGTTCTCGCCGACGAAGCTCGTCGGCGCACGCCAGTTGCTTGCCGCGATCGTCATGCCGTCGGCGTCGATCACATAGATCACCGTAGCGTCGGTGCGCGCCGCGAGCTGTTCGAGTTCACGATCGAGCCGGCGCGACGCGGCATCGCTCTTGTCGGCAAGCGCGGCGCGGACATCGGGAAATTCGGTGAGCACGCGCGGCAGCAGGCGGAATTTCTGCAGCTCGCTTTCGAGCAGGCTCGCGTGCGCGCGTGCATTCTGCCGCGCCTCGGCGTCGGCCTGCGCGCCGGCGCGACCCGCGGCCCACTGTGCGAGGCCGAACCCCGCGACGAGCAGGATCGCGAGCCCAACCGCCACCGCGACGAACAGGCGCCGGCGGTGGGCGTGGGGACCGATCGGGGGCGACTCGCTCTTCAAGGACATGTGCGGATTATTGCACAAATGTTCCGGATCGTATGCGGTATTTTGCACAAAATAGATATTGCGCCGTATGGATTGTGAGTAATATCCTAATTATAACAACGTATTACATGGATTTCTGGCAGTGTTTGACGACGTTTCCGTCGCGCCCCTATTTTCGGACAACAGCCGGGAAACACCCCGGTCCGCGTCGAGCCGGACGCAAAATATGGGGAGAGGCTGGTGGCAGCCACGATCGACATGAATGCGGTGTACGTGCCGGCCAAATCCGGGCCGTGGTGGTCGCATCTCTATGTACAGGTGCTCGCGGCGATCGCCGGCGGCGTGCTGCTCGGCCATTTCTGGCCCGACGTCGGCGTCCAGCTCCAGCCGCTCGGCAAGGGTTTCATCGACCTCGTCAAGATGATCATCGCGCCGGTGATCTTCCTGACCGTTTCGACCGGCATCGCATCGGTTGGCAGCGGCAAGACGCTCGGCCGCCTGACGGCAAAGACCTTTGCCTATTTCCTCTTCTTCTCGACCCTCGCGCTGATCATCGGGCTGATCGTGGCCAATGTGGTGCAACCCGGCGCGGGGATGAATATCGACCCGAGCACCCTCGATCCGAACGCGGTCGCCAAGATCGCCGAATATGACGCGAAGGCACACGATACCTCGCTCGTCGGCTTCCTGCTCGCGATCATTCCCACGACCTTTGTTTCGGCGCTGACCTCGGGCTCGATCCTGCAGGCGCTGTTCGCGGCGATCCTGTTCGGCATCGCGCTGTCGCACACCGGGGCTGCCGGCGCGCAGGTGCTCGGCATGCTCGAAAAGCTCTCGAGCGTCTTCTTCACCCTCGTCGGCATGCTGATGCGCTTCGCCCCGATCGGCGCGTTCGGCGCGATGGCCTTCACCATCGGCGAATATGGCGTCGAATCGCTCGTAAATCTCGGCGCGCTGATCGCGACCTTCTACCTGACCTCGATCCTGTTCGTGGTCGTCGTCCTTGGGGCGGTCGCGCGGCTCTGTGGTTTTTCGATCTTCCGCCTGATCGCCTATCTCAAGGCCGAGCTGCTGCTCGTGCTCGGCACCTCGTCGTCCGAGGCCGCGCTGCCCAGCCTGATGGAAAAGCTCGAGAAAGCGGGCTGCGCCAAGCCGGTGGTCGGCATGGTCGTACCGACGGGCTACAGCTTCAACCTCGACGGCACGAACATCTATATGACGCTCGCGGCGCTGTTCGTCGCGCAGGCGACGGGCATCGACCTCAGCCTCGGCGATCAGGTCGCGCTGCTGCTCGTCGCGATGGTGAGTTCGAAGGGCGCGGCGGGGGTTACCGGCGCGGGCTTCATCACGCTTGCCGCGACGCTCACCGCGGTGCCGACCGTGCCCGTCGCGGGGCTCGCGCTGATCCTCGGCATCGACCGCTTCATGAGCGAGTGCCGCGCGCTGACCAACTTCATCGGCAACGCGCTCGCCGCGATCGTCGTCGCGATGTGGGAAAATGCGCTCGACCGCGATGCGCTGAACCGCGCGCTCAGCGGCGAGCCCGCCCCGCTCGCGGCGGCACCGGTCGAGACCGACAGCGATTGAGATCAACAAGACACAAAAATTCAAACAATAAAATTGGGGAGAATGACGATGAGGCGCAGTTTTGGAACAATGCTTCTGGCGAGCACGGCGATCTGCCTGCTCACGGGGGCACCCGCGCAGGCGCAGACCGCCGAAGCCGGTCCGGCAGCCGAAGCCGCCGATGCCAATGAGCCGCAACCCGATGGCGAAACCGCCGGCGATATCGTCGTCGTCGGCACGCGCATCGAGGGCGCGCGCGTCACCGAGGCGCTTCCCGTGGTCGTGGTCAATCAGGACAAGCTCGACGCGATCGGTGCGGTCAGCGGCGACGAACTGATCCGCAACATCCCGCAGATGGGTGACGTCAGCTTCAACCCCGGCAACAATGCGCAGACCAGCAACGCCGCGCGCGGCGACGTCGGTTCGGTCAACCTCCGCTCATTGGGCGTCGGCAACACGCTGGTGCTGCTCAACGGCCGCCGCATCGTCACTCACCCTGCGAGCCAGGGCCTGTCGGACACGGGCACCGTGCCGGTGCTGAGCTATAACTCGAACGCGATCCCGACGACGGGACTTCAGCGGCTCGAAGTGCTGCTCGACGGCGCCGCCGCGCTCTATGGCTCGGATGCAGTCGCGGGCGTCGTCAACACCGTGCTCAAGGACAATTACGACGGCCTCAGGATGCAGGCGCAATATGGCGGCGCCGAAGGCACGCACCTGCGCGAATTCCAGGGCAATATCCTCGCCGGCAAAAGCTTCGACCGCGGCAATATCACGCTGTCGTTCGAATATACCGACCGCTCGGCGCTGCGTGCGGAGGATCAGGATTTCACGGCTTCGGCGAACCTCCGTCCGCTGTTCGCCGACTATCCCGAATTCGCCGACTCGACGACCCCTGACGCGCGCGCGACGCGCGGCGCATGGCCGGCGCTGCAGGTGCCGGTTACCGGCGGCCGGCCGCGCCGCGGCACGACGAATCTCACCACCGCCGCGGGTTCCTTCACCGTCCGCCCGACGCGCCTCGGCGGATGCACGCAGGCGCTGACCGCCGACCTCTGCCTCGTGAACACCGCGCTCGCCACGAACAACGCCTTTCGCGACCTGCGCTACGACACCGCGGTCGGAACGACCGTGATGCCGAGCGTGAAGCGCTACAACGCCTTCATCAACGGCCATTACGACGTGACCGACGACCTGACTTTGTTCGGCGAGTTCGGCTATTACCGCTCGAACACGACGCGCATCCAGCCGCCGGTGATCAACCTCAACCAGATCTGGATCCCGGCGTCGAACTATTACAACCCCTTCGGCGCAACCACGATCAACGGCCAGCCCAACCCCAACCGCATCCCGGGGCTCGTCAACGTGCCCGCCGCGGGGCTGCCGGTCTTGCTCACCACCTATCGCTTCGTCGATACCGGGCCGCAGGCGGTGAAGGTCTCGGGCGAGCAATTGCGCGGCCTGATCGGGGTACGCGGCGAGGCCGCGGGCTTCAAATGGGACAGCGCTTTCGTCTATTCCGAAGCCTCGGCGGTCGACAGCAGCCTAGCGGTGCGCAGCTCGGCGCTCCAGCGGAGCCTCGCGCTCGCGACCCCCGACGCGTACAACCCGTTCAACGGCGGCTGCATCGACAGCCTGAGTTCGGGCGACTGCACCCCGAGCTCGCAGGCGGCGATCGACGCGATCACCTTCCAGCTGCGGCGCGCCTCGAAAACGACGCTGACGATGGGCGATTTCCGCGCCTCGCGCGCCGATCTGTTCGCCTTGCCCGGCGGCGACGTCGGCGTCGCCTTCGGCCTCGAAGTGCGACGCGAGACGCAGCGCGACGATCGCGATTCCGCCGTCGACGGATCGAGTCCGTTCATCGACGCCGTGTCGGGCGCGGTGACGATCAGCGACGCCGCGGCGGTCAGCGACAATCCCGACACCTATGGCAAAAGGACGGTCGCGGCCGGCTATGCCGAACTCGCGGTGCCTTTGGTGTCGGAGGAGATGAATATCCCGCTCGTCCGGCGTTTCGATATCCAGCTCGCCGGCCGCTACGAACATTATAGCGATTTCGGCAGCGTCGCCCGCCCGAAGGTCGCCGCGGCGTGGGACGTCGTCGACGGTTTCCGCCTCCGCGGCTCCTTCTCGCAGGGGTTCCGCGCACCGAACCTCGAACAGGTCAATGCGGTAGAATATGCGCGCCTTGCGACCAGCCAGGATTTCCTGCGCTGCGAAGTCGACCTGCGCGCCGGGCGGATCGCCAATTTCACCCAGTGCGGGAACAACGTCGGCTATTCGCGCCGCGTCTCGGGCAATCCCGATCTGAAGCCCGAAAAGAGCACAAACTATAACCTCGGCGCGGTGTTCGAACCGGCCTTCATTCCGGCCGACCTCGGCCGCATGACCTTCACCGTCGACTATTGGTCGATCAAGCAGAAGGGCATCGTTGGCATCCTCGGCAACGACACTGCGGTGGCGCTCGACTATCTGCTTCGCCTTCAGGGATCGTCGAACCCGAACGTCATTCGCGATGCCGCCAATGCCGATGACATCGCCAATTTCGCGGGCACGGGCATCACCCCGGTGGGCCGGATCACGACGGTGCGTGACCAGTTCATCAATCTGCAGCCGCAGACCGTCCGGGGGCTCGATTTCGCCTTCTACTGGCAATCGCCGAAGACCGATGTCGGTAAGTTCGATTTCTCGGTCAACGCGACGCGGCTGCTCAAATTCTCGCGCGCACCGGGCGACGCGGTCGACCAGCTCGTCGCCGCGCGCGAAGCCGGTGACATCAACGCCGCGACGCCGCTGCCCGAGACCCAGAATCTGATCGAGGCGAACGGCCGCCCGAAATGGCGCGGCACCGCGTCGCTCACCTGGTCGCTCGGGCAGTTTCAGGTCGGCGCCTTCGCGCGCTACACCGGCGCGGTCGACGAAACCGGGTTCGTCGATGCCGATGGCAACCCGTGGCGCGTCAAGTCGCAGCTGACCGGCAATCTTTATGCGCAGGTGCGGATCAAGGACGCTGGCGGCCTCGGCGGTGACATGCGCTGGCGCGTCGGGGTGCGCAACATCACGAACGAAAAGCCGCCGCTTTCGTCGGAGGGTTATCTGGGGTCGCTCTACAGCCCCTATGGCCGCTATTGGTACAGCTCGGTCACCACGGAGTTCTGATATGAAATACGGGCACGGCATCTGGTTTTTGATCGGCGCTGCCGCGCTCGCCGTCGCGCCGGCGGCAATGGCAAAGGAGAGCGCGCCCGCGCCGACCGCCGCCGGCGCGACTTCCTCCGCTCCGGCAAAGGCGGCGCCGAAGACGATCCTGTTCATCGGCAACAGCTTCACGCAGGGCGCGCATTCGGCGGCGCGCAACTGGCGCGCGGGGTCGGTCACCGACCTCAACAACGCGGGCTATGGCGGCGTGCCCGCGCTGTTCAAGCTGTTCGCCGAGCAGGCGGGGCTCGACTATCGGGTCAGCCTCGAAACGCAGGGCGGCAAGTCTTTGGGCTTCCACTATGAAGAGCGGCGCCAGCTCTTCGACCGGTCGTGGGACATCGTCGTGCTGCAGGAATTCAGCACGCTCGACCGCGCCAAGCCCGGCGATCCCGCCGACTATATGCGCAATGTCGGCCGGCTCGCCGCGCTGTTCAAGGCGCGCAATCCCGCGGTCGATATCCGCCTCGCGGCGGCATGGACGCGCGCCGATCAGATCTATAAACCCGGGGGCCATTGGTACGGAAAGCCGGTGACGGCGATGGCCGATGACCTCCGCGCCGCGGCCGACCGCGCACGATCCGCCAATCCGTCCGTGGCGGGTATCGTGCCGGTCGGCCAGGCATGGAACCGCGCGATGGCGGACGGCGTCGCCGACCCCAATCCCTATGACGGCATCGGCTATGGCCAGCTCGATCTGTGGGCCTACGACCATTATCACGCGAGCGTCGCGGGCTATTATCTGTCGGCGCTCGTGACCTTCGGTGCGATCACGGGCATCGATCCGACGACGCTCGGCGCCAAGGAAAAGGGCGCCGACGAGCTGGGGCTCTCAGACGCGCAGGCCGCCGCGCTGCAGCGCGTTGCGCGCGATACGCTCGCGAACGGATAACGGCCCTCGGGAAAAAGGGAGCCGGACGGGTAAGATGCTCGACTGACTGCCACGCCACGCATCTCTTGCCTCTTGGCATTTTGTGCTACGCAGGGCCGAGCATGCCAGCAGCGACCGGAGACCCCGATGCCGACGCGCCCCTTCGATTTTCCCAACGCCGCCGGCGACCGCCTGTCGGGCCGGCTCGAACTGCCCGTCGGATCGACCAGGGCGTGGGCATTGATCGCCCACTGCTTCACCTGCGGGAAGGACAACAAGGCCGCGGTGCGGATTTCGCGGCGTCTGGCCGGGGCGGGCATCGGCGTGCTGCGGTTCGATTTCACCGGGCTTGGCGCCAGCGAAGGCGATTTCGGGTCGTCGGGTTTCAGCCATAATGTCAAGGACCTGGTCGCCGCTGCCGACGCGATGACCGCCGCGGGAATGCCCCCGATGCTGCTCGTCGGGCATAGCCTTGGCGGCGCGGCGGCGCTGGCCGCGGCGGGGTCGCTGCCCGGCATCCACGCGGTCGCGACGATTGCGGCGCCGTTCGACGTCGAACATGCGCTCCACCAGTTCGATCCCGCAGGGTTGGCGAAGATCGAGCACGAAGGAAGCGGCGTCGTGGCGATTGGCAGCCGGCCCTTCACCGTCCGCAAGGAGTTCGTTAAAAATCTGCGCGAGCAGGATCAGGGCGCACGGGTCGCCGCGCTGAAACGGCCCTTGCTGCTCCTCCATTCGCCGCTCGACCAGGTGGTCGGGATCGAGAATGTCACCAGCCTTTATCTCGCGGCCAAGCATCCCAAGAGCTTCGTCTCGCTCGACGGCGCCGATCATCTGCTCAGCAATGCACGCGACGCCGATTTCGCCGCCGACATGATCTCGGCCTGGGCCGGGCGCTACCTGCCCGCGATGCCGCCGACCGCCGCCAGCCAGTTCGATGCCGAGGCCGAGGAAACACGGCTGGGCAAATTCCAGCTCGCGATGCGGGCGGGGAAGGCGGCCTTCATCGCCGACGAGCCCGAGAGCGCCGGCGGTCTGGGGTCGGGCCCGACGCCCTTCAACCTGCTCTCCGCCGCGCTCGCCGCTTGTACGACGATGACGCTGCGTCTCTATGCCGAGCGCAAGGGATGGCCGGTCGAGCGGATCCGCACAGGCGTGACGCACCGGAAGGACAAGGGCGCCGAGAAACCCGATGTCTTCAGCCGCCGCGTCGAGATCGAGGGCGCGATCGACGAAGCGCAGCATGCCGAACTGCTTGGCGTGGCCGATCGCTGCCCCGTGCACCGCACGCTGGAGACCGGATCGCGCTTCGAGGCGACCGAAGCGGGATGGGCCGATGCCGGTCCGGCCGGAGAGGAAACGCCCGCTTAGTGCAGAGCGACGGCGGAACGAACTGCCGCGCCAAGCGTCCAATAGGCGCCCGTTTCTGATGGAGGCGGGCGTCCTCGGCTGTCGCGGCCGCAGGACATTTGCGATCAGGCCGGAGGATTGGATGCAGGCGCTGGAAGGACTCGACGCCAAGCCATCGCACCAACGCCTGTGGGACCGGCACGCAAGCCCGATCTCGATCCTCGTCCTTGGCGGCCTGTTGCTGGCGGCGGGCCTCGGCTTCGCGGGCGGGCAGCCCAGCCCCCCGCGCACGGCCGATCTGGGCGATGCGCACCTGACGGTGAAAACGCCGACGATCATTCGCAACGGCGAGTTTTTCGAAACCGACATCACTTTGACGGCCGATGTTGCGCTGGGCGATGCGGTCGTGGCGGTGTCTCCGGCACTCTGGCACGACATGACCGTCAACACGATGATCCCGGCCCCCGCCGAGGAGAGCTTCAAGGACGGCCGCTTTCATTTTTCCTATGGCCCGCTGGACGCCGGCGACAGCCTCCACATCAAGATCGACGGGCAGATCAACCCGCCGCTCTTCGCGGGCACCCGCGGCGACATCGCGGTCTTTGACGGAAGCCGGCGCATCGGCGCGATGCCGCTCCGCATCAAGGTGCTGCCCTGATGGATATCGTCCTTCGCGCCACGGTGATGTTCTTCATCCTGTTCCTGCTGATCCGGCTGCTCGGCAAGCGCGAGCTCGGCCAGATGACGCCGTTTGAGTTCGTCGTGCTCGTCGTCCTCGGCGACCTCATCCAGCAGGGGGTGACGCACAACGACTTCAGCCTGACCGGCGCGACGCTGGCGATCTGCACCTTCGCCTTTTGGGCATTGGTACTCAGCTGGACCGCCTATCTGTTTCCGCGCGCGAAGGATTTGCTCGAAGGCGCACCGCGCGTGATCGTGCGCGACGGCGAGATCGTGGCCGAAAATCTGCGGCGTGACCGGCTGACGCGCGACGAGATATTGTCTGAAATGCGGCTCGCGGGGATCGGGCGGATGTCCGAGGTCGCGTGGGCGATCCTCGAGCCGCAGGGCAAGATGAGCTTCATCAAGAAGGAAGACGGCGCGTCGCCGCAGCAGGATCGCGAGGACCCCGCGAACTAATAGATCGGGGTGATCTGCATCTGCGGCAGCGGCCGCGGCGTCCCATCGCTGAGGTCGGGGCCAAGGTCGTCCCATTCCTCGCCGCGCGCCACCAGGTCGGCGTATAGGTTTTGCGCAGCGCTTTGCGCCTCGCCCGACCGGAATTTGTACGAAACCGGCGGCGGCGTTCCCGCGCGCACCGTCGCAAACGCCGCCTCATAGGCCGGGATCGCCGGAACGACCTTCGCGCTGGCGGCGATCCGGATCGTATAGCGCTGGAGCCCCGAGGCGACGTTCCGCCACCGCACCCAATAATGATTGTCGAAGGAGAATTGGTAGAGGCGTTCGCCGGCGACCGTGCCCTTCAATGAAATGCTGTCCAATATGTCCTGCGACATGTCGAGGTTCATGCCCCCCTCGACCTTGTCGAGCGCGACGTGGACGATCCGGTCGCGCTGCCCCGGCGCGCGCGACTGCAACAGGTCGCGCCAGTTCTGCATCGTGCTGATGATCCCGAACACGAAGCTGGAAACTTCGGCCAGCGCGAGCGGCCGCGCGATCGAGCTATAGCTGCGTTGCCAGCCGCGATTATTGTGCAGCGGAAGCCACACGGCGGCCTCTGCCTCGTCCCGCGGATTGCGGGGTTCGGGATTCTCGACATGCGGATCGTCGCTGCTTTGCGGATAGACGAGGTTGATCGCGAACGTTGGCCAGCGCGGCAGCGGCGCGTCGAACAGGTGGAGCGGAAAATTGCTCGAAACGCCGCCGTCGGAAAACCAGCAAATGCGGAAGCCGTCGATCATGGAGACCGACGCCTCGCCGCCAGTGGCGAGGCTGTCGGTGCTCTGGCTCAGCGTCGTCTCCTTTGCATCCTCGCCGTCATCGAGCGCGTCTCCCTCGGTGTCGCCGCGGCGCGTTCGCCTCCCGACGGGCTCGTGGAGAGGCACCGCGCTGATCAGCAGCGGAAAGCTGAGGCTCATCCGCATTGCCACCAGCACCGGCATCCGGCCCTTGCCGGGCAGGCGGTAATAATCCTTTTCCCCGACCCGATCGGGCGACCCGGCCATCGCCACCATCGCGTCGACGACTGGCTTGGGGAACAGCAGGTCGAACTCCTCGCGCAGGAACCAGAAGGACGCGTCGGTGAAGGGCAGCGTCCGCGGCTCGTGATGCGAGACGCCGGTCGTGATCATCTGGAGCGAGATCGCGGTTTCGGTCCTCGGCTCGCCGGGATAACGCGGCGCCCCCCACAGATCGTCGAACAGCAGCGGTTCGGCGATGTCCTTGCCCGACAAGGATTGCAGGGCCTCGTGCAGCCATTCGGTCAGCGCCGGCTTGCCATCCTTCCGCACGCTCAGGCCCGAACAAAGCCCGAGCAGATTACGCCGCGTGACGCGCGCAACGCGCAAAACAGCGGCAATCGCGGCGCCGAGATAGGAGCAGATCGCCGAGGGCAACAGCACGGCGGCAACGCCGGCCGGACCCGCGAGCCAGTACCCGCCCGCAAGGAACAGGCCGAGCAAAAGCAGCGCTTCGAGCGGCGCGATCGCCACCACCGCCGCCGCGGCCACCAAGGCCTTGCGCAGCACGCCCGCGTTCCCGGCGAGGGTGACGATCAATCGATAGGCGTTGCGCCCGCCGCCTGCGGGCTGGAACAGGCCGAAAATGAATCCCTCTGACGAAAGCTGCGCCGCGACGCGTTCGAGCCCCGCAAAACCGAGCGTCGGGGGGCAGGGCGCCGCCGATCCCGATGCGACATGCTTGCGGTCGCCCAGCGCCGCCGCCGCGGTGGCCGCCGCGGCGATCGCGCCCGCCGACGTCCCGCCGATATTCTTGAACCGGAAATCGCGCGCAAGCGCCAGGACGGCGTTGGGATAGACGATGCCGCTTGTGATGCCGCCCTTCATCACCAGGTCGCAATAGCGGGTGGCTGCATGGCTCATGTCATCGCTCTCCGGTTGGGCGCGGCTTTTTCCTTTCTTACCCCGGCGGGCCGGTCAAGTCGCTGTCCTTCTTGATGAATAGGGCCGATCAGGCGCACCATATAACGCAATTGCTTATGCTGTGTTGGGGCTGTAATACGGGCATTGCGCATGAAATGGTTCCGTAAACCCGAAGGCCCCGATCCCACCCTCGCCGTGACGCCGGGTGGTCCGTTCGCCGATATAGCAGCCCAGCCGCCGCCCCTTGTTCCCGAGACACGCGGACGCAAATGGATGCGCCGCATCTCGCGCGGCTTTGCGATCTTCTGCGTGACCTTCATCCTGCTCGTCGGCTGGCTCGCGCTGACCGCGCCGCTCTCCAAATCGCTCGAACCGATCGCACCGCCGCAGATCACCCTGCTCGCGTCGGACGGCACCCCGATCGCGCGCAGCGGGGCGATCGTCGACACGCCGGTGAAGGCGGCGGACCTGCCCAAACATGTAACCGGCGCCTTCCTCGCGATCGAGGACCGGCGCTTCTATACCCATTGGGGCGTCGATCCGCGCAGCATCGCGCGCGCCGTCTGGAGTAACCTCACCGGCGGGCGCACGCAGGGCGGCAGCACGATCACGCAGCAGCTCGCGAAATTCACCTTCCTGACGCCGAAACGCACGCTCGGGCGCAAGGCGCGCGAAGCGCTGATCGCCTTCTGGCTGGAAGCCTGGCTGAGCAAGGACGAGATCCTCGAACGCTATCTCTCGAACGCCTATTTCGGTGACAACACCTATGGTTTGCGCGCCGCTTCGCTCCATTATTTCTATCGCCAGCCCGAGAAGCTGACCCCGGCGCAGGCGGCGATGCTCGCGGGGCTGGTGCAGGCGCCGTCGCGCCTCGCGCCGACCAAAAACCCCGACCTCGCCGAAAAGCGCATGAAGCTGGTGCTGAACGCGATGGTCGCGACGGGCTATCTCACCGAGCAGGAGCGGAAGGCGCTGCGCACCCCGCGCATCGATGTGCGCAGCCGCAACACGCTGCCGACCGGCACCTATTTCGCCGACTGGGCGCTGCCCGCGGCGCGGAAATTGAGCGATGTCGGCTATTCGCGCCAGACGATCGCGACGACGCTCGACGCGCGGTTGCAGGGGGTCGCGCGCCGCGTGACCGGGCGCGCGGGGCTGGGCAAGGCGCAGGTCGCGCTCGTCGCGATGCGCCCGAATGGCGAGGTCGTCGCGATGATCGGCGGCAAGGATTATGCCGCATCGCCCTTCAACCGCGCGACGCAGGCGCGGCGCCAGCCGGGATCGACCTTCAAGCTGTTCGTCTATCTCGCCGCGCTCCGCGCGGGCTGGGACCCCGACGACATGATCGACAACAGCGCGATCGAGACCGGCTCCTATCGCCCCAAAAATTCGGGCGGCGCCTATTCGAAGGAAATCAGCCTCGAAGACGCCTTCGCCTCGTCGAGCAATGTCGCCGCGGTTCGCCTGCTCCGCGAGGTCGGCGACGACAAGGTCATCGACATGGCGCGCGACCTTGGCGTCACCGCGCCGATGGCCAAGGGCGACCCCAGCCTTGCGCTCGGCACGTCGAGCATGACCTTGCTCGAACTCACCGCCGCCTATGCCGCGGTCGCGGCGAACAGCTATCCGGTCGAGCCACACGCGTTCGAGGCCGACGAAAAGGGCTGGTTCGAGAATCTGATCTCGGGCCCGTCGAGCTTCGGGTCGAGCGAGCATGAGGATATCGAACAAATGCTGCGCGCCGCGGTCAATCGCGGCACCGGCCGCGCCGCGCGTCTGCCGGAGGCCAATTTCGGCAAGACCGGCACCACCCAGGATAATCGCGATGCGCTGTTCGTCGGTTACGCTAACGGGCTCGTCGTCGGCGTGTGGATCGGCAATGACGACAATACGCCGCTGCAGGGCATTTCGGGCGGCGGGCTGCCGGCGCGCATCTGGCGCGACTTCATGACCGAGGCATCGGGGAAAAAGGCGGCGCCGCGACCGAAGAAGGTGGTCGATCCGACCGGCCCCGTCGAGCCGCTCGATATTCCCGACATCGGCGACATTCCGATCGGCGACCGGACGCGCATCGGCATCGAGGGCAATGATGCGGTCATTACGACCGAAATCAACGGCAGCCGGATCGACCTGCGCCTGCCGATGCCGGAGGGGCGTCCGACGATCCAGGAGGGGCGCCCGCCGCCCGAGGCCGCCACCGCGCCGCCACCCGGATAGGCAACGCCGCCCGCCGGGATCAGGCCGCCGGTAGAATATCGAACGCCGCGGTTGCCATCACCTGCCCGTTGACGATCAACTCGACCTCGTGCCGCCCCGGATGATGGCGGCGGGTGCTGAAGTCGCGGATTGTCTGGTTGATGCCGAGCGACGCGGCCTCTCCCGCCGCAAGTTCGAACGTTTTCAGCTTGAAGACCTTGGCGGCGCTCTTGCCGCCCGCGCGTGCATAATGGACGCGATAATCGACCACCAGCCGCTGATTTTCGGATGAATCCGAGGCGAGGCTGGCCGTGATGGCAATCCGGTCGCCAAGATGGACGGCCGACGGAGAAATGCTGAATTCGCGCACGCTCACCGCGGCGCCATGGCCGACCCCGATCAGCGCGAGGGCGGCGGGGTCGCCCTTCTTGATCAGCGTGCGCAGCGCATGGCGGACGATCCAGGCGGTGTGCGCGTCCTCCTGCGGCCACGCCGCTAGGCGGTCCAGCAACCAGTCGGGCCGGTCCTTGGCGATATCGTTCAGATGGTTCGCGACCGATTTGCGAACATAGAGGCTGGGGTCGGCCTTCAGCGTCTCGAGGATCGACGCGGCCAGCGTCGGGTCGGCCTTCAGCGCCGGAACGCGCGCAGCCCATGGTAAGCGCGGCCGCGCGCCTTCGCTCGCGAGCCGGCGCACATGCTCGTCCTCGCTACTGGCCCACCGCATCATCACCGTCAGCGCACGCGGCGTATCCGCGGCCAGAAACGGGCGGATCGCAAATTCGGCCGAGCCGAAGCGCGTCAGGTCGGCGAGCGCGTCCATCGACCGGTCGAAATCATCGAGTCCGTAGCGCGCGACATATTCGGTGACCGCCATCGCCTGAAACCCATGGGTGAGCCGCGGCGCCATCGCGCGGACGACATCGAGCGCCGCCGGGTAATCGCCGGGCAGCGCGGCATGGAGCGCGTCGGCGATATGGCGCACGCGTTCCATGATCGACAGCGCATCGAGCCCGTCCGACGCTGCGGACAAAAAGGCGGCGCGATCGAAATGTCGTGACGCCGTCACCCCCGCATCGCCGATCGTCTGCAGTGCTTGCGGGCCCAGAATATCTTTGAGCAGGGCAGGGGTTTCTTGGGTCATTGCGGCTTTCCGGGTTTCAGGCGCGCGCGTTGGCGCACGCTTCGGCGCCGACATAGCAACGCCGGAGTCCGGGCCGGAATGATTTTCGTCTCCTGGGGTTTCGCATGCCTTCCACGCTCACCTCCTTGCCCGTTTTTATTTCATTCACACTCGTGAGAGTGAATATTGACTCGCCACCGAACCGCTGCCATGAATGCGCCATGCCGGCGATCGAGCGGCGACTTTTGGGAGAGGGCAAGATGAGGGTTCAGCTGTTTGCGTCCGTATGCGCGGGCGCGCTTTTCGCAATCCCGGCGGGCGCCGCCGCGCAGGATGCCGCCGAAACCGCACCGCAGACCGACGAGGCAGCGGGCGGCAACGACATCATCGTCACCGCAACGCGCCGCGCCGAACGCATTCAGGACGTGCCGATCAGCATCTCGGCCTTTTCGCAGGAAGAGCTGACCGAAAAAGGCATCGTCGGTTACGAAGGCATCGGGCGCGAGACGCCGGGCGTCGTGCTCAACAAGCCGACCGCGAACTTCAATAATTTCACCGCGCGCGGCATCGCGACCAATGGCTATAACGCCAATCTGCAAAGCTCGGTCGCCATCTATATCGACGAGCTTCCGGTCTCGACGATCGGCAACACGACCGTCGTCGACCCGAACCTGTTCGACGTCGAGCGCGTCGAATTCCTGCGTGGGCCGCAGGGCACTTTGTTCGGCTCGGGCTCGCTGTCGGGCGCGGTGCGCATCCTCCAGAAAAGCCCCGACCTCAACGATTTCGACGTCTCGGCGCTCGTCGATCTCGGGCTGACTGGCTCGGACTCGATCCGCCAGCGCTACAATGCGATGGTCAATGTACCGCTCGCCCAGGACAAGCTCGCGCTGCGCGTCGTCGGCTTCTACCGCGACGAGGAAGGCTATCTCGACAATGTCGGGACGGGCGTGAAAAACTCGAACACGCTGATCGATTATGGCGGCCGCGCGACCCTGCTGTGGCGCCCGACCGATCGCCTCTCGATCAAGCTGCTCGGCAGCTATGAATATAGCAATCCCAAGGACAGCTCGCTGACCAGCCCGTCGCTCGGCCGCAACAAACGCGTCTCGGACGAGCCCGACCGCTTTACCGGCAAGCAGCTGATCGCCAATGCGACGATCGACTATGAGTTCGATTTTGCCAAGCTCACCAGCTCATCGACCTATTCGGATTTCGAGCAGCGTTTCTATGTCGATCTCGCCGGCACGTTCCAGCCCGGTTCCTTCGCCGGTGCGCCGATCGCTTTCGGTCTCGACGCCGACGGCTATGACAAGGTGTTCGTGCAGGAAACGCGTCTCGCATCGACGCTCGACGGCCCGTTCCAGTTCGTGATTGGCGGCTTTTACCTCGATCGCCGCCGCGACGTCGATTATTTCTACCGCTCGAACCCCGCGTTTCTGGCCGAGCGCAACATGACGGGGCTGCCCGACAAATATTATCAGAAGCAATATACCCATTCGCTCAGCAAGGAACTCGCCGGCTTCGGCGAACTGACCTATCGCTTCTCGGACAATTTCTGGCTCACCGGCGGCATGCGCTATGGCGAGACCTCGGCGCAGGGGTTTACCGAGGCGGGCGGCTATCTCGCGACCGCGCCGGGCTTCTTCAATCTGAACTATCTTCAAGCGGCTCTTGCCGGACTGAAAGGTCCCACGGGGACTTATCTTCCGGTCAATTTCACGACATTCACGCCCTATGCCGCGGTCACTGGCTTGAAAGCGAAGGGATCGAAACCGTCGTGGAAGGCGAGCGCGACCTTCAAGCCGAGCGAGAGCGTCACGACCTATGCGACCTTCTCGACGGGCTTTCGTGCGCCGATCGTCAACGCCTTTGCCGGCCGGGCGAGCGTCGTCGATGCCAACGACATCGTCATCCCCTTCGGCGCAACCTCGGACAGTCTCGAAAGCTATGAGGTCGGTGCGAAGGGGCGCTGGCTGGGTGGACGCGTCAGCATCAACGCCGCATTCTACCTGATCGACTGGAGCAACATCCAGGCGCAGGCGAACCGCGTGTCGGACTCGGTACAGTTCGCGACCAACATCGGCGCCGCGCGCAGCAAGGGCTTCGAGTTCGAGGTCAATGTGATCCCGGCGACCGGGGTGTCGATCGGCTTCAACGGCGCCTATAACGACTCCAAGATCACTAAACTGTCGCCCGCCGAGGCGGCGATTTCGGGCGCGGTTCTAGGACACCGCCTGTCGGCGCCGCGTATCCAGGGCTCGGCCTATATGTCGTATAATTTCAAACTGGCGGCCGATGTTGACGCGATGCTCGCCGTGAATGCGCAGCATATCGGCGCGTACAACAGCAGCTTCCCGAACACCCCGGGCCGCCCCAATGTGCCGCTCTCGACCTTTGGAAAGACCGATGCCTACAGCAACGTCAACCTGAGCTTCGGTTTGAAGAAGGGCGATATTTCGGCGCAGCTCTATGTCGAGAATCTCTTCGACGATCATTCGATCACCTACATCCACCCCGAAGCCTTCCTGAACAGCCGCTTCGGCACGATGCGCCCGCGTACCTTCGGCATTCGCCTCGGCTACGGGCTCTAAGCGATGGCGAGTACAGAAGCCTCCCTCTCCCCGGCCGCAGCGTCCACGCGGCCGGGGGGCAATCCCACCTTCGTGCTCGGGATGCTCTGCTTCGTCTATGTGCTGAACTTCCTCGACCGGCAGTTGTTGTCGATTCTCGCGAAACCGATCCAGGACGCGCTGCAGATAAGCGACGGCCAGCTCGGGCTGATCAGCGGGCTCTATTTCGCGATGTTCTATTGCTTCATCGCGATCCCCGTCGGCTGGTTCGCCGACCGCACCAGCCGCGTCGGCGTCCTGTCGGCGGCCTGCGCGATCTGGAGCGGGGCGACCGTCGCGTGTGGCATGGCTGCCAATTATACGCAGCTGGTGGTCGCGCGCATGGTCGTCGGCTTTGGCGAGGCGGGGGGCGTTCCGCCCTCCTATGCGATCATCACCGACACCTATCCGCCGGGCAAACGCGCCGCGGCGCTCGGCATCTTCAACCTCGGCCCGGCGATCGGCGCGGCGGCGGGGGTGGCGTTCGGTGCGGCGATCGCCGAACGCTTCGGCTGGCGCATTCCTTTCATCGCGGTGGGCGCGATCGGGATCGTGACGGCGCTGATCGTCTGGCTGACCGTGCGTGAGCCGACACGCGGCGCCACCGATACCGACGGCCCGGCAGCGGCGGTCGAGAAGGCGCCGTTCTGGCCGACCGTCCGCATGTTCCTGTCGAACCGCATCCTGATGCTCGCGGCATTGGGCAGCGGTGCGACGCAGTTCGTCACCTACGGCCTCGGCAATTTCGCGGTGTTGTTCCTGATGCGCGAAAAGGGCATGGAACTGGGTGACGTTGCGATCTGGTACGCGCTGGTGCTGCTGATCGGCATGGGCGGCGGGATGGTCGTCTCGGGCCGCGTGATCGACTGGATGGTCCGTAAATCGCGCACCGGCTATGCCATCGCCCCCGCGCTCTCGCTCGTCGTCGCGATGCCCTTTTACCTCGCCTTCGTCTGGGCGCCGGGCTGGCCGCTCGCGCTCGCGCTGCTCTCGGTCGTGATGGTGTTCAACTATTTCTATCTCTCGGCCTCGGTCGCGTTGGTGCAGGAGGAAGTGAAGCCCGGCCAGCGCGTGCTCGCCGGCGCCTTGTTGCTCCTCATCATGAACTTCATCGGACTGGGGCTGGGACCGACATGGGTTGGCTTCGCCAGCGACTGGTTCAAGGCGCAGGGCGACCTCCACGGGCTGCAAACGGCGCTGTACACGCTGACGCCCTTTTATCTGATCGCAATCGGACTCTTCCTCTGGCTCGCGCGGCGGCTGCGCCGAGAGGGCAGCCGGCAGGAGTTGGCGGCATGAAGAAATTGAGCACCGCATTGTCGGCAGCCGGGCTTTTGATAGCGGCGCCCGCCGTCGCCGCCAGCCCGGTGGTTGAGGCGCCCGCAGGCGCGCTCGAGGGCAAGACCGTCGGCAAGGTCCGCGAGTTTAAGGGCATTCCCTTCGCGCAGCCGCCGGTCGGGCCGCTCCGCTGGAAAGCCCCGCAGCCGCTCGCGGCTTGGCGCGGCGTCCGCAAGGCGCAGAGCTTCGGCGCCGCCTGCATCCAGCCGCGTCCCGCCGCGGTGCATATCTATGCCAATCCGCCCGCGAAGATTTCCGAGGATTGCCTGACGCTCAACATCTGGGCGCCTGAAAACATGAAAGATGCACCCGTGATCGTTTGGATCCACGGCGGCGCACTCGCGACCGGCTACAGCCACGAGGCCATGTACGACGGCGCAAAGCTCGCGGCGCGCGGTGCGATCGTCGTGTCGCTCAACTACCGCCTCGGCGTGCTCGGCTATATGGCGCATCCGGGCCTCAGCGCGGAATCGCCCGATGGTGTGTCGGGCAATTACGGCCTGCTCGACCAGATCGCGGCGCTCGAATGGGTGAAGACGAATATCGGCGCATTTGGGGGCGACGCCGCCAATGTCACCATTGCGGGCGAGTCCGCGGGCGCGCTCAGCGTGATGTATCTGATGGCGTCGCCAAAGGCGCGCGGCCTGTTCCACAAGGCGATCGCGCAGAGCGCCTATATGATCTCGACCCCGACGCTCAAGGAAGCGCGCCACGGCGAACCGGCGGCCGAAGCGACGGGCGAGAGGGTCGCCGCCGCGCTCGGCGCCGCCGACATCGCGGCGCTGCGCAAGGTCGATCCGGTCCAGCTGACCGATGGCGCTGCCAAGGCAGGCTATTTCCCGTGGGGCACCGTCGACGGCAAGATCCTGCCCGATCAGCTCGTCGACATTTTCGATCGTGGCGAGCAGGCACCCGTGCCGATGATCGCCGGGTTCAACATCGGCGAAATCCGCTCGCTGCGCATTCTCGCGCCGCCGGTTCCCGCCAACGCCGCCGCCTATGAGGCGGCGATCCGCGAACGGTACGGCGACCTCGCCGCCGCATGGCTGAAGCTTTACCCCGCAAAGGACCTCGCCGAAACGATCCTCGCGACCCCGCGCGATGCGCTCTATGGCTGGACGTCCGAACGGCTCGCGATCAAGCAGACCGCGCTCGACCAGCCCGCCTATCTTTACCTCTTCGACCACGGCTATCCGGCGGCGAGCGAGGCCGGACTGCACGGCTTCCACGCCGCCGAAATCCCTTTCATATTCGGCACCGCCGGCGACACGCCGCCCTATTGGCCAAAGATCCCCGATACCGTAGCCGAGCGTAAATTCGCCAATGCGATGGGCGATTATTGGGTCTCGTTCGCGAGGACGGGCAAGCCCGAGGCGGCGGGGCAGGCGGTGTGGCGCCCTTATGGCAAGGACGCCGCCTTCATGGCTTTCGCCGATGTCCCGCGTCCCGGTACGCGGCTGATGCCCGGCATGTATGCGCTGCACGAAGCCGCGGTCTGCCGCCGACGCGCCGCGGGCAACCAGCCGTGGAACTGGAACACGGGGATCGTCTCGCCCGTCCTCGCGAAGGACGCGAACTGCCCATGATCCACGGTATGATGCAGGATTACCCGCTTACCCTCGACAAATTCCTCGATCACGCGGCGCGCTGGCACGGCGACGCCGAAGTCGTGACCGCGCGCGAGGATGGCAGCATCGCGCGGGTCGGCTATGCGATGCTGCGCGACCGCAGCCTTGCGATCTCGTCGCTGCTCGCCGGCCTCGCGGTGGGCGAGGGCGACCGCGTCGCGACGCTCGCCTGGAACAGCCAGGCGCATGTCGAGGCCTGGTATGCGACGATGGGGATAGGCGCGGTCTGCCACACGCTCAATCCGCGCCTCACCGCGCCGCAGCTCGCGGCGATGGCGGTGCAATCGGGCGCGAAGCTGCTGATCGTCAGCGCCGACCTGCTGCCGCTCGCGCGGTCGATCGTCGAGCGCGCGCCGGCGATCGGGCAGGTATTGGTGATCGATGGGCCCGCGGGCGACTGGCCCGCCGCAGCGCCGCCGCTCCGCGAAATCGAAGCGCTGATCGCCGGCGCGCCGGGCGGGACCCCATGGGGCGGCTTTGACGAGCGTTCACCTGCCGGGCTCTGCTTCACCTCTGGAACGACGGGCGCACCAAAGGGGGTGACCTACACGCACCGCGCAAGCTTCCTGCACACGCTGCGAGCGTTGCAGGCCGACGTGATGGCATTCACCCACCGCGACGCGGTGCTCGCGGTCGTCCCGATGTTCCACGCCAACGCCTGGGGTCTGCCCTTCGCGCTCCCCGCCGTCGGCGGCAAGCTCGTGCTCCCCGGACGGCAGGCCGACGGCGCAAGCCTTGCAAGACTGATCGCCGCCGAGGGCGTGACGGTCGGCGTCGGCGTCCCGACGGTGTGGCTCGGCGTCGTCGAACATATCGAGGCGGCGGGCGGCGACCTGCCGTCGCTCGAGCGCGTCATCGTCGGCGGCGCGCCGATGGCGCCCGCGCTGATGGAGCGGATCGAACGCCGGCTCGGCGTCGCGGTACAGACGAGTTGGGGCATGACCGAGCTGTCGCCGCTCGGTACGATCGCGCCGCCCGGCGATCCGCTGCGCACCGCATCGGTGTCGGGGCGTCCGGCGATCGGCGTCGACCTGCTGCTCACCGACGCGGCGGGCGTACCGCTTCCCGAACAACGCGGGGTCGAGGGGCATCTTCGCGTTCGCGGATCGGCGGTGGTCGAACGCTATCTGGGGCAAGCCGAGTCCGCGACCGACGACGATGGCTGGTTCGCGACCGGTGACCTCGCGCGCATCGACGCACGCGGCAACCTGTCGATCACCGGCCGGGCCAAGGATTTGATCAAATCGGGCGGCGAGTGGATCAACCCCGCCGAGATCGAGGCCGTTGTCGGCGCGCTGCCGCAGGTGTCGCTCGCCGCGGTGATCGGCCGCGAGGACCCCAAATGGGGCGAACGGCCGGTGCTGCTCGTCGAACTCGGTTCGGACGTGGAAATCAGTGACGCCGATCTGCTCGCGCCGCTTGCGGGCCGCGTCGCCCCCTGGTGGATTCCCGATGCCGTCGTCCGCCTTGCCGCCATGCCGCTGGCGCCGACCGGAAAAATCGATAAGATTCGCTTGCGGAACGACCATGGCGCGGGTTGATCGGCAAGGACGCGTTGCGGCCGGGGCGGCGACGGAACAGAAATTGAAAGTCGGACGAGTGGCAGAACAGGCGAAAACGCGTCGGCGATCGACCAAGGCCGAACAGCGCGCCGAGACGATGGAACAGATCCTCGACGAAGCCGAGTATCTCTTTTCGAAGCACGGGCTGCACGGCGTCACGCTCAAGGATGTCGCGAAGCGCGTCGGCGTACACCACACGCTGCTCAACTATTATTTCGAGGACAAGAGGAAGCTGTTTGACGCCGTCTTCGCGCGCCGCGCGGTGGTGACGAGCACTAGGCGAATGCAGGTGCTCGACGAATATGACCGCGCGACGGGCGGCAAGCCGACGGTCGAGGGGGCGCTCCATGCCTTCCTCGACACCGACCTCGATCTTTATATCCACGGCGGCGAGGGCTGGAAAAATTACGGCGCATTGGGCGCGCAGGTCGCCAACACCCCCGAATGGGGCGCCGAGCTGATGGACAGCCATTTCGACCCTGTCGTGCTCCGCCTGATCGACCTTCTGAAGCGCGCGCTGCCCGATTGCGCCGAAGAAGACATTTTCTGGGGCTATCATTTCGTCACCGGCGCGCTGATGGTCACGCTCGCGCGCACCGGGCGCATCGACAAGCTGTCGGGCGGCGTCTGCAAGTCCGAGGATTTCGAAGCGATCAAGGCGCGCATGGCTTCGTTCATGGCGGCAGGCTTCCTGCAAATCTGCAACAAGAAGGCTTAGGCGGAAGGACGGCCTCGCTCCTTTCGCTTGCTCAATATATTAACTCACTAGAGAGTGAATGGAGATTGATATGGGACATGACAAATTGCCGCTGCACGGCCGGGTCGCGATCGTCACCGGTGCCGGGGGCGGACTGGGCCGCACGCATGCGCTCTACCTCGCCAAACAGGGCGCGCGCGTCGTCGTGAACGACCTCGCGATCGCCGCTGCCGAGCAGGTTGCCTCCGAAATCGTCGCGAACGGCGGCGAGGCGCTGGCGGTTGGGGGTTCGGTGACCGACGAGGCCGCGGTGGGTGCGATGGTTCACGAGACGCAGGGTGCGTGGGGACGCATCGACATTCTCGTCAACAACGCAGGCATCCTGCGCGACAAGAGCTTCGCCAAAATGAGCATCGACGATTTCCGATTGGTCGTCGACGTGCACCTTATGGGCGCCGCGATCTGTTGCAAGGCGGTGTGGGGCATGATGCGCGCGCAACAATATGGGCGCATCGTGATGACGACCTCGTCGTCGGGGCTGTGGGGCAATTTCGGCCAGGCGAATTATGGCGCCGCCAAGATGGCGCTCGTCGGCCTGATGCAGACGCTGGCGATCGAGGGCGAGAAATATGGCATCCGCGTCAACGGCCTCGCGCCCACGGCCGCGACGCAAATGACGCACGGCGTGCTTGCCGACGCCAGCCTCCAACTGCTCGATCCTGCGCTCGTCAGCCCCGGGCTGCTCGCGCTTGTCGGTGATGACGCACCGACGCGCGCGATCCTCTGCGCGGGTGCGGGGCATTTCGCCACGGCCGATGTGACCTTGTCGAATGGGCACTATGTCGGCGCGGCGGAAGATGCGGGCGAGCAGCTCGTCGCGCGCTGGTCCGATGTGTCCGCCCGTGCCGACGCGATCGTTCCAGCTTACGGTTTCAAGCAGGCCGAACGCGAACTGGCGAGCGCGGGATCGGGCCTGCCCGCGTTGGCAATCGCCCGGTAAAGGTTCGAGCGTCGCGGGTCAGCGACGCTCGACCAATCCACCACCCAGCGCGACATACAGCGTCACCAGATTGTCGACCTGCGCACGGCGCAGCTCGATCAGCGCCTGCTCGGCGGCGAACAAATTTCGTTCGGCGTCGAGGACTTCGAGATAGGTCGACACGCCTTCGCGATACCGCTTGCGCGCGAGGTCGGCGATCTGCCGGGTCGCGAGCGTGCCGCGTTCCTGCGCCTCGACCTGGTCCGCCAGATAACGTCGTCCGGCGAGCGCGTCGGCGACTTCGCGGAACGCGCCCTGCACGGTGCGCTCATAGGTCGCGACCGCGATATTCTCGCGCGCCTCGGCGACGGTCAGATTGCCTTTGTTGCGCCCGAAATCGAAGATCGGCAGGCTGATCGACGGGCCAAAACTCCAGCCGAACCCATCGTTACTGAACAGGTTGTCGAGCGAACCCGAGGCGAAGCCAAGATTGCCGGTCAGCGAGATCGACGGGAAGAAGGCGGCGCGGGCGGCGCCGACATTGGCGCGCGCGGCGCGCAGCCGCTCTTCGGCCGCCACTACGTCGGGCCGCGCGACAAGCAGGTCCGACGGCAGCCCGGCGGTCAGCGTCGGCGACTGGCTCTGCGCGACGAGCGGCAGCGGCGCGGGCAGGGGACCGGTCACCGGTCCGCCGGTCAGCACGGCGAGGAAATTGTCGGCCTGCGCCTTGCCGAGCTTCAGGCTCGCAAGCTGTGTCTCGGCCTGCGTCAGCAGCGTTTCGGACTGGCGATAGTCGAGCGCTGAGGTGACCCCCGCGTCGAGGCGGCGCTTCGCGATCCGCAGCCCTTCCTTGCGGCTCGTCACCGTGGCTTCGGCGAGGCTGATCTGCTCGTCGGCGCCGCGCGATGCGAAATAGGACGAGGCAACGTCGCGCACCAGCGCGAGGCGGAAGGCGCGCTCGGCCGCCTCGGTCGCGAGATACTGGCTGCGCGCGGCTTCGGACAGATTCTTGACGCGCCCCCAGAAATCGAGCTCGAACGAGGTCACGCCGACGCCGACCGAATAGCGATTGGTCGTGTCGGTCCCGGGTCCGGTCAACGAGGCGCCGCGCGTGCGTGTCGCGGCGGCGCTGGCGCCGACCGTCGGCAGGCGGTCGGCGTCCTGGATGCGGTACAGCCCGCGCGCTTCCTCGATCTGCGCGACCGCGACGGCGAGGTCGCGGTTGCGCTCGATCGCCTGCGCGATCAGCACCTCGAGTTGCGGATCGGCAAAGAAGTCCTGCCAGCTGACCTCGGTCGCCCGCTGCCCGAGCGTCACATCGCCCGCGAACTCGGCCGGATAGGCGGGCGCGGTGGGCAGCGCCGGGCGCTCGTGCTTCGGCGCCATATTGACGCATCCGGCGAGCGTCGTCGCTGCGAGCAGCGCGATCAGGTTACGCATGACCGGGTTCCTCATGATGTCCTTTTTCGGCGGGTGCGGGCGGTCGCTTGCGGCTGATCCACTTGCGCACCGAGAGATAGAAGAGCGGGATGAAGAAGATGCCGAGCAACGTCGCCGCGATCATCCCGCCCATCACGCCCGACCCGACCGCGATGCGGCTGGCGGCACCGGCTCCGCTCGCGATGACGAGCGGCACCATGCCCAGGATGAAAGCGAGGCTGGTCATGATGATCGGCCGCAGGCGCAGCTTGACCGCTTCCATCACCGCGTCGAGCGTCGATTTGCCCTCGGCCTCCTGCTCGATCGCGAACTCGACGATCAGGATCGCATTCTTCGCGGCGAGCCCGATGATCGTGATCAGGCCGACGTTGAAGTAAATGTCGGCCGACAGCCCGCGCAGCATCGAGAAGAGCACCGCGCCGAGCACGCCGAGCGGCACGACCAGCAGGACCGCGACGGGCACCGACCAGCTTTCGTAAAGCGCCGCGAGCAGCAGGAAGACGACGACGAGCGACAGGCCGAGCAGCATGCCGATCTGGCCCGCCGACTGCTTCTCTTCATAGGAAATGCCGGTCCATTCGGAGGAGAAGCCCGTCGGGAGCTGCTGTGCGAGCCGTTCCATTTCGGCCATCGCCTCGCCGGTCGACTGGCCGGGCGCGGGCTCGCCCGAAATCGTCATCGCGGGATAGCCGTTATAACGCTGGAGCTGCGGCGCTTCGGCCGACCATTCGGCGGTGCTGAACGATCCGAAAGGCACCATGTCGCCGTTCGCGCTGCGCACGCGCAGGTCGAGGACGTCCTGCGGGGTCATGCGGCTCGCGGCATCGGCCTGGAGCAGCACGCGCAGCACGCGGCCTTCGCGGGTGAAGTCGTTGGCGTAGGCGCTGCCGAAGCTGATCGCGAGCGTCGCGTTGACGTCGCCGATCGACAGGCCGAGCGCGCGTGCCTGAATGCGGTCGATGTCGACCTTCAGCACGGGCGCGTCCTCCTGACCCTCGGGGCGGACGTTGGCGAGCAGCTTGCTCTGCATCGCGCCGCCGAGCATCTGGTTGCGCGCGGCGATCAGCGCGTCGCGCCCGTTGCCGCCGCGGTCCTGCAGCTTGAAGGTGAAGCCGCTCGACGTGCCGAGTTCGGGGATCGACGGCGGGCTCAGTGAGAAGGCAAAGGCTTCCTTGATGTTCGCGTAGGTGCCCATCGCCTTGCCCGCGATCGCGTCGGCGCTGTCGCCTTCGCCCTTGCGTTCTTCCCAAGGCTTGAGCGGGGTGAACATGATCGCGTTCGCCTGTCCCTGCCCAAAGAAGCTGAACCCGTTGACCGTCACGACATTGGCGACCTGCGGCTGCTCGGCGAAGAAGGCCTTCACCTGCTTGGTCGCCTCGTTGGTGCGCTGTGTCGTCGCGCCCGGGGGCGCCTGGATCACGGTCACCAGATAGCCCTGGTCTTCCTGCGGCAGGAACGAGCCCGGCAGGCGGGTGAAGAGCAATGCGGTGATCGCGACCATCGCGACGAACACGCCGAGCCAGCGCAGCGGCGTCGCCAGCATCTTGCCGACGCCGCCCTGATAGCGGTCGGTCGTGCGCCCGAACCATTCGTTGAAACGGCCGAAAAAGCGGTCGAAGAATGCGCCGATGCGGCCCTTGCGCTCGGTCTTGTCGTGCGGCTTCAGCAGCGTTGCGCACAGCGCAGGCGTCAGCGTCAGCGCAAGCAGCGCCGAGAAGGCGATCGAGATCGCGAGCGTCATCGAGAATTGGCGATAAATGCCGCCGGTCGACCCGGGGAAGAACGCCATCGGGATGAACACCGCGATCAGCACGAGCGTGATGCCGACGATCGCCGAGGTGATTTGGCTCATCGCCTTCACCGTCGCGTCATAGGGCGACAGATGCTCTTCGTTCATGATGCGCTCGACATTCTCGATCACGACGATCGCGTCATCGACGAGGATGCCGATCGCGAGCACCATGCCGAACAGGGTCAGCACGTTGATCGAGAAACCGAACATCCAGAGGCCGAGGCATGCGCCCGCGAGCGCGATGGGGACGACGACGGTGGGGATGACGGTCGCGCGCCAGTTCTGGAGGAACAGGAACATGACGAGGAAGACGAGCAGCATCGCTTCGCCCAGCGTCTTCACCACCTCTTCGATCGACAGGCTGATGAACGGCGTCGTGTCATACGGGATCGACCAGGTGATGTCGGGCGGGAAACCCTTCGACAGCTCGTCCATCCGGTCGCGAATGCCCTGGGCGGTCGACAGCGCGTTGGCGCCGGGGGTCAGCTGGACCGCGAGGCCCGCCATCGGCTTGCCGTTGAGTTCGGACGAGAAAAGATAGCTCGCCGCGCCCAGTTCGACGCGGCCGACATCGCCGAGCGTGACCGCCGACCCGTCGGGATTGGCGCGCAGGATGATGCTTTCGAACTGTTCGGGCTTGGTAAAGCGGCCCTGCGTCGTGATGACGGCGTTGAGCTGCGCGCCCTTGGCGATCGGCTGGTCGCCGAGCTGGCCGCCCGGGGTCTGGCTGTTCTGCTCCTGCACCGCGCCCAGCGCTTCGGCAGCGGAGAGATTATACGACGCGAGCTTTTGCGGGTCGAGCCAGATGCGCATCGCATATTCGGGCGCAAAAGCCTGGACGTTGCCGACGCCGTTCACACGCCGCAGCTCGTCGAGCACGCGCGTGTTGGCGAAGTTGTTGACCTCCATCGGGTCGGTGTTGCCGCTCTTCGACGTGATCGCGACGATCAGCAGGAAGCCCGAATTGGCCTCGGTGACCGAGATGCCCTGGCGGCGCACATCCTCGGGCAGGCGCTGCTCGACGCGGCGCAGGCGGTTCTGCACTTCCATCTGCGCATTATCGATGTCGGTTCCCGCCTCGAAAGTCAGGTTAATCGACGCTGTGCCGTTCGATTCGCTGGTCGAGGCCATGTAGAGGAAGCCCTCGACCCCGTTCAGTTCCTGCTCGATGACCTGCGTGACATTCTGTTCGAGCGTCTTGGCGTCGGCACCCGGATAAGTGACGCCGATGGTCAGCGATGGCGGTGCCACCGACGGATATTGCTCCACGGGAAGCCCGCGCAGCGCGATGATGCCCGACAACAGGATGCCGATGGCGATGACCCAGGAAAAGATGGGCCGGTCGATGAAGAAGCGGGGTGTCATGTCAGATCAGCGCTTCGCCGCGGGGGTCGAGGCCGTTCCTTTGGGCTGCGCAACGCGCACCGGCTGTCCCGGCTGCACCTTTTGCAGCCCGTCGACGATCACCCGGTCGCCGGGTTTCAGCCCGTCGAGGATCGCCCACTGGCCCGCGACCATCGTGCCGAGCTTCACCGGGCGCGGGGTTGCGATATTCTTGGCATCGAGCACCATGACGCTGGCATTGTCGGCGGCCAGCTTGACCGCGCGCTGGGGGATCAGCACGCCGTCGGCGCGGTTACCCGCAAAGATGCGCGCACGCACGAACTGGCCGGGCAGCAGCGCCGCATTCGGGTTCGGGAATTCGGCGCGCAGCGCGGCGGTGCCCGTCGCCTCGTCGATCGACAGGTCAAGGAAGTCGAGATGGCCGACGACCGGAAAGGCGGTGCCGTCCTCGAGGATCAGCTGGACTTCGACGCGCTCGAGCTGCGGCACGCTGACCTTGCCCGATCCCATCTCGCGACGCGTCGCGAGCAGGTCCGAACTCGACTGCCCGAAATTGACATAGACGCGGTCGATCTGTTCGATCGTCGTCAGCAGCGTGCCCGAGGCCGCGCTGACGAGCGCGCCCTCGGTGACTTCGGCGCGGCGCGCGCGTCCCGAAATCGGCGCCGCGACCGACGCGTAGCCTAGGTTCAGGCGCGCCGATTCCAGATTGGCCTGCGCCTGCTGCACATCGGCTTCGGCGGTGCGTTGCGCGGCGACCGCGGCGTCATATTCCTGCTTGCCGATGGCCTGGTCGGCGAGGAGCGGCTGATAGCGGCCGACCACCTGCCGCGCGTTCGCCGCCGTGGCCTGCGCGCGGGCAAGCTGGGCGCGCGCCGCATTGGAGGTCGCGATCAATTCGCGCGGGTCGATCCGGAACAGCGGGGTCCCGGCACGGACATAGCTGCCTTCGTTGAACAGGCGACGCTCGACGATGCCGTTGACGCGCGCGCGCACTTCGGAGGTGCGATACGCCTGGACACGACCGGGCAACTCGATGACGTTCGGCACCGCCTGGGTGCTGACCGTCACGATATTGACTTCGGGCGGCGGCGGTGCCGGCGGCGCTTCGGACGAGCAGGAGGCCAGCAAAAGCGCCAGCGCAGCGCCGGCGGCGCTTGCAAGAGGACGTACGCGACTCATATGGACCCCTGAAAAAATCGCAGTTGTGCGGGATTTGTTTATACGCGAAAGCTTGCGTTGAAGCGCCATGTAATTTAAATTACAAAAAAGCGCAAGGGAGGGGGATAAAAAATGAGCATGTCGGAATCGGCCTTATGTCAAATGGATAGGCTATCACCACGCGAACGGCGGCAGGGTGCGATCCTCGATGCCGCCGAGGCGCTGTTCCTCGAACAGGGTTACGAACGCACGAGCCTCGCCGAAATCGTCAAGCGCTCGGGCGGCTCGCTCGCGACGCTCTATGAATTGTTCGGCAACAAGCAGGGGCTGCTTCGCGCGATCGCGACGCGCTGGTGCGACGAAGCGATGCTGCGGTCGCTCGATGACGACGCGACCCGGGGACTGTCGACCGTCGAAATCCTGAAGAGCTACGCGCATCGTCAAAGCGAGCTGATGGAATCGCCGCACGCCGTTGCCCTGATGCGCATGCTGATATCCGAGAGTTTGCGCGACCATGAATTCGCGATGCAGATTTACCGCGACCTGCACGTGCCCGCGCTCGAGGAACTGATCGAGCTGTTCGCGGAATGGGCGGCGACCGGCAAGGCCGACATCGACCGTCCGGAGGCGGCCGCGCGGCTATTTTTCGATATCGTCGTCGGCGATTCGATGCTGAGCACGCTGATGGGGATCGAGGACGAATGGCTCGACCCGGAAGAAATCGACTGGCGGCTCCAGCCGTTCCTGTCCCATTTCAATATCCGCTAGCGCCGCCCAGCGGCGATCTGTTGACATGGCTGTCAATAGCTGAAAGCGTGCCGGCTCCTGTTTCGGGAGCATCGCGCCTTGGCCAGTACTGCCCTGCCTTCGGCCGCCCGCGCCGACGAAGCCCCGGCGTTGCGCCCGCGGACGGTTGCCGCCTACGCCGCGACGGCAGGGCCGACGGTGATGCTCGGCCTGCCATTCAGCGTCTACCTGCCGCCCTACATCGCGGAGGGCGGCGTGATTTCGGTGGCGCTGGTCGGGCTGCTCTTCTCGCTCACGACGATCTGGGATGGCGTCGTCGACCCGCTGATCGGCAATATGGTCGACCGCGTGCGCACCGGGCTCGGCGCGCACCGGCGCTGGATGCTGCTGGCGGTCGTGCCGCTGGCGCTGCTGCTGCTCGCGCTGGTGACCATCGGCGACCGGCTGCCCTTCGCGGCGCTCTTCGTGATGATGGTGCTCTTTTATTCGAGCTACAGCCTCTACGAGGTTGCGCAATTGTCGTGGGGGTCGGCACTCGTGCGCACGCCCGCCGACAGCGCGCTTCTCTATGGGATGCGCGACTGGTTCGCGAAGATCGCGCTGATCTGCGCCTTTGCCGCCCCCGCGGCGGCACAGCTCCTGATCCCGGGGCTCAGCCTGCAGGGGCGGATCATGGCCTATGCCAGCCTCTTTCTGCTCATGGCCCCGGTCGCGCTCTTCGCGATCCGCCGCGTGCCGCCGCGCGCGGTCGTGGCCGAATCCGGCATCGGCTGGCGGCACGAGATCCGCGCCTCGCTGTCCTTCTCGCCGCTGATGCTGTTGCTGGGCGTGCAGTTCCTCAACAGCTTCGCTTTCGGATCGCTGACCTCGCTGTTCGTCTTCTTCGCCGCTGCGGTGCTCGATCTTGACGCGCAGAGCGCGGTGCTGCTCTTCGCAAGCTTCATCGGCGGGGCCTTCGCGTCGCCCCTCTGGACTTTCCTTGCGCGCCGCTTCGGCAAGCCGCCGATGATGATCGCGATGGGGCTCCTGATTTCCAGCCTGCTCGTTGCGACCTTGTTCCAGCAACCGCAGGGACTGGCGCAGGCCGTCGGTTTCTCGCTGATGCTCGGAACGGGGTTCGTCGGATTGCTCTTCACATACTCGATGCTCGCCGACCTGATCCCGCGGGATGCCGCCCGCTGTGGCCGCAACCGGTCGGCCTTTCTCTTCGCGCTGCTCAACCTGATGCAGAAGTTCGGGGTCGCCGCCGCGATCGCGGTCAGTTACCTTCTGCTCGACCTTGTCGGCTTCGATCCGCAGAACGGCGAGGCCGCGGCCCGCGAACTGCACCTGCTCTTCGCGCTCCAGCCGACACTCAGCTGGATTGTCATGGCGGGGCTGCTGCTCAGGATGCAGCGCGCGCTGTCCCGCCTTTGACTTGCAATCGCCGCAGCGCCCAAGTAAAGGCCGCTTTCATTCGGACAGATGCGCCGTTTTCCTTCCGCCTTTCGCCGACACGCTCGGGGAGGGTGGGCGGACTATTGCCCCAAGCGCGCTTGACGCGTGGGGGGCGGCAACCCATCTGGCCCGGATCATTGACGTAAAAAGACAGGACGATCGACATGGCGAAGACCAGCCCGGCTGAGTTCATCAATCAGGTACGCGCCGAAGCCCGCAAGATCGTGTGGCCCACCAGCCGCGAAACGGTACAGACGACGATCATGGTGCTGATCATGACGACGATCCTTTCGCTGTTCTTTTTCGGCGTCGACACGGTTTTCAACGCGATCGTCAGCTGGCTGACGTCGCTCGCGCGCTAACGCCCGCGGTTACAGGGACAGGATACGGATACACATGGCGCGCTGGTACATCATTCACGCCTATTCGGGTTTCGAGAACAAGGTTCGCGATTCGGTGCTTTCCGAAGCCGAACGCATGGGCCTGACCGATTTCGTCGAAGCGGTCGAAGTGCCGGTCGAAACCGTCACCGAGGTGAAGCGCGGCAAGAAGGTCCAGGCCGAGCGTAAGTTCTTCCCGGGCTACGTCCTCGCCAAGCTGACGATGACCGACGATGTCTATCACCTCGTCAAGAACACGCCGAAGGTCACGGGCTTCCTCGGTTCGATGGGCAAGCCGCAGGCGATCAGCGAAGCCGAAGCCGCGCGTATCCTGAACAGCAAGGAAGAGGCCGCGGCCCGTCCGAAGCAGGAAATCCGCGTCGATTACGAAATCGGCGACCAGGTCAAGGTGCTCGACGGTCCCTTCGCCAGCTTCAACGGGCTGGTCGAGGAGCTCGATTTCGAAAAGGCGCGCGTCAAGGTGTCGGTGTCGATCTTCGGTCGCGCCACCCCGGTCGAACTCGACTTCGAACAGGTCGAACGCTTCAAATAACGGCGCCGAAAGGCTGTCGTTTTTCCCTTCCCCCTTGATGGGGGAAGGATATGCAGCCTTGCCGCTTTGGCGGCTAGGCGGAGTTGGATGGGGGTGATGGTGCGTCCGCGCACCGTCTGTTTCAGGCCGGAACCGCACCCCCTCCGCTGCAACCAGCCAGCAAGCTGGCAAGTTTCGCTGCCTCCCCCATCAAGGGGGAGGATGGCTACCGCTTTCGCGGGGATGGCAAGAGGGCGGGCAAGGTCATGACTACTCTCACTCCCGAAGAGATGCAGGCTCGCGCTGACCATGCGCGCGAAATCTACGCCAGCGTCGATCGCGAGCGGCTCGTCCGGCATATCGTCCACCTCTTCGATCTCGAAGCCGCGGACGAGCCCGACGAATTCACTTACCCCGCCTTCTCCAAGCCCCGCCGCCAGCGCATCTTCGGCGGACAGGTGATTGCGCAGGCGATGGTCGCCGCGGCGCGCACCGTCGATCCCGGCAAGTCCGTCCATTCGCTCCATGCCTATTTCCTGCGCGGCGGCGACGAGGCGAAGCCGCTCCACTTCCGCGTCCACCGCGACTTCGACGGGCGCAGCTTTGCGAACCGCCGCGTCGTCGTGCGGCAGGACGGCAAGGTGATCTTCAACCTCACCGCCTCGTTCCAGGCGCCCGAGAAAGGCCTGTCGCACCAGATCCCGATGACCGGCATATTGCCGCCCGAGGAATGCTGGGACTTCGCCGATTTCGTCGCGGTCGATCCCAAGATCAGCGATCGGCGCATCGAACATATGGCGCGCATGCACCCGTTCGAGGTCCGCGCCTTCCGCCCGCCGCCGTCCGAAAAGGCGACGATGCAATATGAATGGTTCCGCATTTCGTCGCCCGTCGGCGACGATCCGCTGATCCACCGCGCGCTGCTCGCCTACGCCTCGGACATGGGGTTACTCTCGACGACGATGATGCCGCACGGGCTGACGTGGGACACGCCGGGCGTCTTTTCGACCAGCCTCGACCATGCGATGTGGTTCCACGGCGATATCCGCGTCGACGAATGGTTCGTCTATGTCATGGACAGCGACTGGAGCGGCGGCGGGCGCGGGATCAACCGCGGGCGCATCTATCGCCGCGACGGCACGCTGATCGCCTCGGCGGTGCAGGAAGGGCTGATCCGCTACGATCCGTCGGCATAAGGCTTGTTTTTGGCGGCGTTTGCGCATATGGGCGCCGCTTCGCGTCAGACAAGGGCGTGATTCCGTGCGGGAGGAAGGGGTGATGCCCTTCTGTTCGACCGCTAATTTTGAGGTTCACCGGAAACGGCGGGCCGACAGAAAGACAGGAGGCCATCATGGCTAAGAAGATTAGCGGCTACATCAAGCTGCAAGTTCCGGCAGGGACCGCAAACCCCTCGCCGCCGCTCGGGCCGGCGCTCGGTCAGCGCGGCGTCAACATCATGGAATTCTGCAAGGCGTTCAACGCCGCGACCGACGGTATGGAAAAGGGTACGCCTACCCCGACCATCATCACCGTGTTCGCCGACAAGAGCTTTTCGTTCGTTACGAAGACGCCGCCGGCAACCTACCTGATCAAGAAGGCCGCGAACCTGAAGTCGGGTTCGAAGGAGCCGGGCAAGATCAGCGGCGGCAAGATCGCGCGCTCGAAGCTCGCCGAAATCGCCGAGATCAAGATGAAGGATCTCAACGCGAACGACATCGAACAGGCAACGAAGATCATCGAGGGCAGCGCGCGCTCGATGGGCCTCGAAGTGACGGAGGGCTGAACCGATGGCAAAGCTGACCAAGAAGCAGAAGGCCCTCGAGGGCAAGGTTGACAGCCTCAAGCTGCACAGCGTCGATGAAGCGCTGAAGACCGTTCGCGAGCTGGCCTCGGCCAAGTTCGACGAAACGCTCGAAATCGCGATGAACCTCGGCGTCGATCCGCGCCACGCCGACCAGATGGTCCGCGGCGTCGTGACGCTGCCCGCCGGCACCGGCAAGGACGTCAAGGTTGCCGTGTTCGCGCGCGGCGACAATGCCGACAAGGCGCTGGCCGCCGGCGCCGACAAGGTCGGTGCCGAAGACCTGATGGAAGACATGCTCGCGGGTAACCTCGACTATGGCCGCGTCATCGCGACGCCGGACATGATGGGCATCGTCGGCCGCCTCGGCAAGACGCTGGGTCCGAAGGGCCTGATGCCGAACCCGAAGCTGGGCACCGTGACCCCGAACGTCGCCGAAGCCGTGAAGGCCGCCAAGGGCGGTCAGATCGAATTCCGCGTCGAAAAGGTCGGCATCATCCACGCCGGTCTCGGCAAGCTGTCGTTCGGTGAGGAAAAGCTCCGCCAGAACTTCGACGCCTTCGTCGATGCGATCGTCAAGGCCAAGCCGGCCGGCGCGAAGGGCAAATATGTCCGCAAGATCGCACTGTCGTCGTCGATGGGCCCCGGCGTGAAGGTCGATACGGCCGACGTTACCGGCGCCTGATCGAAGCGCTAACGAATTAGGGAAGGGCCGGGGGAAACTCCGGCCCTTTTCTTTTGGCAGCTTTGGGGTGGATTGCCGCCATTCCCAACATTCGTCATTCCCGCGAAAGCGGGAACCCAGAGCGTGCATCGGTTGACCCCGCACTGGGTTCCCGCTTTCGCGGGAATGACGAGTTGTGAGATACCAAGCGTCGGCTTTCGGTCGCTAGCGGTCATTCCGACCGGCGAAACTCGATCAGGTCCCACTTGTTGCCATAGAGGTCGAGAAACACCGCGACCGTGCCATAACCGGCCTCCAGCGGTTCGCGCTCGATCCGCACGCCCTTGTCGACGAGGCGTTGATAGTCGCGGGCGAAATCGTCGGTTTGCAGGAACAGGAAGACGCGTCCGCCCGCCTGATCGCCGACGAACTTCGCCTGTTCTTCATTCGCCGCCCGCGCCAGCAGGATCGTTGCACCCCCCGGCGGGTTGCCCGGCGGCGCGACGAGCACCCAGCGCTTGTCCTGTGCCGGCTGATACTCGTCGGCGACGAGCGAAAAGCCCAGCGTGCCGACGTAAAAGTCGATCGCCTCGTCATAATCGCGCACGACGAGCGCGATATGCGCAAGCGACTGGCGCGTCATTCGCGCAAACCCCTCAGCGCCGCGCCCGCGGCGAACGGCCCGATCATGGTGAGGAGCAGGCTCGTCGCCGCCAGCAGCTTGATTGCGCCGCGCCCCGACGGGTCGAGCATGCCTGCGCCGAAGATCAGCATCGGCACGGCCAGCGGCAGGACGAGCAGCCCGCCGATCGCGCTGCCGCCCTTATGGTTTGCGGTCAGCGCCGCACTCAAGACCGCCAGCGAGGCAAGCGCCGGAATGGCGATGGCGATTCCCGTCGCGAGCAGTTCGACGCGCTCCCCATCCTGCGCCAGCAGCGCCGACGCGGGGAAGAGCGCGATCATCAGCGGCAGGCCAAAGCCGATCGCGTGCGCCGCGATCTTCACCGCCGCGACAACCTCGTCGGCAAAACCGCGCACCGCAAGCTGGTCGAGCACGCCGGCATCGCGGTCAGGCCGCACCAGCCGGTCGATCGGCAGCAGCGCCGCGAGTAGCGCCGCGACCCAGACCATCCCGCCGCCGGCCCGCCTCAGCAACGGCGCGTCGGGGCCCACGGCGAACGGGAAGGCGGTCGCGACGAGCAGGAAGAACAGCACGGGCAACCAGAGTGCCCCGCTGCCCCACGCGCGGCGGAGGTCGCGCCAGAAGAGGGCGATCAGCGCGGTCAAGCGAGCGCGCCCATGTCGAGTTCGGCCAGATCGGGGATGCCGAGCGCAAAATGCGAGGCGAGCAGCACTGCGCCGCCGTTGCTGCGGTGCTTTGCAATCGCGGCGACCAGCCGCGCCTGCGCCGCATCGTCCATCCCGTTCGCGGGCTCGTCGAGCAGCCAGATCGGTGCGCCGCTGGCGATGACGCGCACTATCGCCGCGCGCTTGCGCTGGCCAGTCGACAGCATTGATACCGGCACCTCGGCGAGCGGCGCCAGCGCCATCTCGTCCATCGCGCGGTCGACGGTGTGGCCGTCGACGGTGTCGACCCGCGCCCAGAAATCGAGCGCGCGGCGGAGCGGCAGTTCGGTGTCGAGCGCCGATGCCTCGTCGATCAGCGCAATCCGCTCGCGGCGCTCGACGGTCCCGGCGGCGGGGCGCAGAAGTCCGGCGACGAGGCGGATCAGGCTCGACTTGCCCGCGCCGTTGGGGCCGCGCAGCCACAGCGCGTCGCCGCGTCCGAGCGCGAACGAGAGATTTTCGAAGAGCAGCCGGTCGCCGCGGATGCACGCCACGTTGTCCAGCCGCAGCAGTTCGCTCACGCCATATCCTCGAGCGCGTGCATGTCGTCGTCGGAAAAGCCGAAATGATGGCCGATCTCGTGGATCAGTACGTGCCGTACCAGCGTGTCGAGCCGCTCGCCGGTCTCGATCCATTCGACGAGGATCGGGATGCGATAGAGCGTCACCCGGTCGGGCATCCCGCCGCTCTCGCCGATGCTGCGTTCGGTCAGCGGGCGGCCTTCGTAAAGCCCGGTGAGTTCATAAGGATGTTCGATGTCGAGCGACGCGAGCACCTCATCGTCGGCGAATTCCTCGATCGAGACGACCACGCCCTCGATATGCGGGACAAACACCGCGGGCATATTCGCCAGCGCCGCCTCGGCCATCGCGAACAGCGCATCGGCGTCGGGCGCGCCGCCGGTCCAGCCGGCTGGCAAATCGGGAAGGGCAGGCTTGTCGCTCATCGCGCCCTTCCTTATGGCGGCGGCACGATATTGACCAGCGGGAGAAAGAAGATGGTGCAGAAACTCGATGATGCAGCGCGCAGCGCGCTGCTGGCCCGCTTTCCCGAATGGACGCACGAACCCGTACGCGATGCGATCACGCGCCAGTTCAAATTCGCCGACTTCGCGCAGGCTTTTGGTTTCATGGCGAGCGTCGCGATCATCGCCGAGAAGATGGACCATCATCCCGAATGGTCGAACGTCTATAATCGCGTCGATATTTTGCTCACGACGCACGACGCCGACGGATTGTCGGACCGCGACGCGAAGCTCGCCGAGGCGATCGAGGCTTTGCTGTAATTCTTCGTCATTCCCGCGAAAGCGGGAACCCAGCAGCAACGTCGGACTGGGTTCCCGCTTTCGCGGGAATGACGATGTTGGTGAGGGTTGCGCTGTTATCCAGCGACCTTACAAGCGGCGCAAAGCACAGCAAACGCCCCAGGGGAGCCTACCGCATGACCGACAGCCTGTTCCGCCGCAAACCGATCGTTCCGGAACGGCGCGAGGGCGAGCAGGCGCTGGCGCGGACGCTCGGCTGGCCGCATCTGATCGCGCTCGGCGTCGGGGCGATCGTCGGCACGGGCATATTGACCCTCATCGGCGTCGGCGCCGACAAGGCGGGGCCCGCGGTCATCCTGTCCTTCGGTATCGCGGGGCTGATCTGCGCCTGCGCCGCGCTTGCCTATGCCGAAATGGCGACGATGATCCCCGCTTCGGGCAGCGCCTATACCTACTCCTATGTCGTGATCGGCGAGCTTCTCGCATGGGTCGTCGGCTGGAGCCTGATCCTCGAATATTCGCTCGTGGTGAGCGCGGTCGCGGTCGGCTGGTCGGGCTATGCCGCACCCTTGCTACAAGCGTGGGCGGGTTTCCCGATGGCGTTGATGCAGGGCCCCGAACTCGGCGGCATCGTCAATCTGCCCGCGATTGCGATCATCGCGGTAGTCGCGGGGCTGCTGCTCGTCGGTACGCGCGAAAGCGCGACGCTCAACGCGATCCTCGTGCTGGTGAAGATCGTCGCGCTTGTCGTGTTCGTCGCGGTTGCGCTGCCTGCGTTCAATGCGGCCAATCTCGAACCCTTCAGCCCCTATGGCTTCGCCAAGCATATGGAGCCCGATGGCGTCGAGCGCGGCGTGATGGCCGCGGCGGCGATCATCTTCTTCGCCTTCTATGGCTTCGACGCGATCGCGACTGCGGCCGAGGAAGCGAAAAATCCCGACCGCGATCTCAAGATCGGCATCGTCGGGTCGATGTTCGCCTGCGTGATCATCTATATCGCCGTCGCGGTCGCAGCGGTCGGCGCGATCGCCTACACCCGCTTCGCCAACAGCCCCGAACCGCTGGCGCTGATCCTGCGCGAACTCGGCAGCCCGCTCGCGGCGCAATATCTCGCGGTCTCGGCGATCATCGCGCTGCCGACGGTCATCCTTGCCTTCTTCTATGGCCAAAGCCGCATCTTCTTCACCATGGCGCGCGACGGGCTGCTCCCCGCGAGCCTGGCCAAGTTGTCGTCGCGCGGGACGCCGGTGCGGATCACCATCTTCACCGCGCTCGTCGTCGCGGTGCTCGCGGGCTTCATCCCGCTCGGCGAACTCGCCGCGCTCGCCAATGCCGGGACGCTCGCGGCGTTCACCGCGGTGTCGATCTGCATGCTGATCATGCGCCGCCGCGCGCCCGATGCGCCGCGCACCTTCCGCGCGCCGATGCCGTGGGTGGTCGGCGGCATCGCGGTGCTCGGCTGCATCTATCTCTTCTTCAGCCTGCCGGTGCAGACGCAGCTCTGGTTCTTCGTGTGGAATGTCGGCGGGCTGGGCGTCTATTTCCTCTACGCCCGCCGACACGCCATTGTCGGTTGATTAGTCGAACAGCTCGCTGAGGAAGCTCTTCTTGTAATTCTTCTTGTACGGCTTGCCGCCGTAATGACGGTCGTCATAGCCGCGCTCGCGATATTCGGGCTGCGGCGGCGGGGGAGGAGCCGACGCGCGTGGTGCGGGCGCGGGGGCGCTGGCGGCTTCGCTGCGCTCGATGATCTTGTCGAGCTCGCCGCGATCGAGCCAGACACCGCGGCATTGGGGGCAATAGTCGATCTCGATTCCCTGGCGTTCCGACATGGTTAGGTTCACGCGGCAGGTCGGGCAAAGCAGCCCTTGGGCATCGGACACGAAATTTCCTTTCAAAGCAAAGGCGGCCGGAGGGGGCGCCGTCTCTCTAACGTGTCATGCCTATCGTGCGTTCCGCAATAGGAAAGGCCCCGCTCCGACCGGGGAGGCGGAGCGGGGCCGAGTTTCGCCGCGCTCTATTCAGCTTTCGGCTTCAAAGGCCAGCAAGTCGCCGGGCTGGCATTCGAGTTCGGTGCAGATGGCCTCCAGCGTCGAAAAACGCATCGCCTTGGCCTTGCCGGTCTTGAGGATCGACAAATTGGCGAGCGTGATGCCGATGCGGTCGGACAGGTCGGTCAGCGTCATCCGCTTGGCGTGGAGCAGGTCATCCAGTTTCACGACGATCGCCATCACACAGTCCCTTCCAGCTCATCGCGCATCGCGGTGCCCTGTTCGAACACCGCCGCGAGGACGAAGGCGAGGAGGATCGCGAGCAGGTTTCCGAGCGAAATGCCGCCCATGTCGGCGAACGCGCTGCCCGCTTTGGCGATGTTGCCGGCGGTCCACTGGAGTGGGATCGCCAGCAACTGCGTGACGACCAGCGCCCAGCCGATCCGGCGCAGCCGTCCGGCATTGGCCGGGATGAAGGGATCACGCGCCGCGCTCGCCACGAGGGCCTGGAACTGGCGGATTATATAGGCTGCCGCAGCAAGGATCGCGAAGAGCAGCAGCATCAGCACGCCGACCGGGAAGCGCAGCGTCGCGACGTCGATGAATTCGGGGCTGCCGCGAAAGCCCTCCATGACCTCGGGCCAGGCGACGAGCAGCGCGATTGCGACGCCGACGACAAGCAGCGCGGACGCTACGATCAATCTGAGGATCAGCCAGAGCAGCCCGCGCGTCGCGCCGACGAGGGTCAAGTTGGGAACAGGCATATCGTTCTCCGATAGGTTGATTATCGAAGAACGATATATACAAAATTCCCCTTATCGTCAATCGATAATATCGAAAAACGATAACCAGGCGCCTCGGTGACCAGCGGCACCTCTCCCTATCGTCACCCCGGACTTGATCCGGGGTCCATGACGGCGTGCGCCGTGCTTCCGATCGAGGGCGCTATGGATCCCGGATCAAGTCCGGGATGACGAAGGGAAAGGGGTCAAGCCGCCTGCCAGTCGAACGTTAGCGGCGCCTCGCGAAAGGCGAAGCGGTCGAGGTGGCGCGCCACCACGCCCTTCATCGCCTCGACATGCTCATCGCTGCTGGCGTCGATGCGGACCGACAGTGCGTCGGTTTCGGCATCGAATGTCACGAGCGCGTCGCTCGTCCATTCGGCACCGCGCGCATCCTTGGGGAAGGTCACGGTGCCGTGGTCTGCGGTGAATTCGACGACGAGATTATGCTGCCAATGCTTGCACAGCTGCTGCAGATATTTGCTCGCGTGGGAGGTGGGCACATTGGCGATCGCGCGGCTCATCACAGCCGCTCGATCTTTTGCGCCGCCTCGTCGATCAGCGCGACGATGTCGTGCAACGCGGCATTGTCGAGGTCGCGGTCGCCGAGCCGGTTCATCAGCACCTGGCGCAGATTGCCCATCGCGCGGCGCACCGACGCCGAGTCCGTGCGCTGCGTTTCCTCACCGACCGCGGTCAGGCGAGTGATCGCGGCTTCGACGATCTCGCTATTGGCGTCGAGTTCCGCGCGTCCCGCGTCGGTGATCGCGAACAGCTTTTTCGCGCCGTCGCTCTCTTGCGCTTCGATCAGGCCCATGTCGTCGAGCATCGTCAGTGTCGGATAGATGACGCCGGGGCTGGGCGCGTAGCTGCCGCCGGTCAGTTCCTCGATGTGGCGGATCAGGTCGTATCCGTGGCGCGGCTCGTCGGCGATCAGCTTGAGCAGTACGAGCCGCAATTCGCCGCCGTCGAACATCCGCCGGCGTTCGCCGCGCTCGCCTCGGCCACCGCCACGACGGCCACCGCCAAAGCCATGCCCGAACCCGTGGCCAAAGCCGCGTCCGCCGCGATGCATCGCATGCCGCCCGCCACAACCGCGGCCTTCCATTTTCGCATAGAATATCATTTTTCGTTCCTTAGAGTGATCCTAGATGCGTCTAAGATATATCTTACGATGCGATATGCAAGAGGCTTCAGGAAAATGCTCCACGGAATGCGGGGTGATCAGCTTTGCGGCGCGAAGCGCAAGTGAATCAGCGGATAGGCGCGCCCTTGGCTGTCGCGCTCCGACCGGCCGGTGGGCACGAAACCCAGGCGCTCGTAAAAGCCGACGGCCTGCCCATTTTGTTCGTTCACTTCGGTCGTCAGCACCGGATGGCGTTCCAGCGCATGCGCGACCAGCGCCCGCCCGACACCCGCCCCGCGATATGCGGGATCGATGAACAGCGCTTCCATGCTCGATCCGTCGAGCAGCATGAAGCCGATCGGCCGGTCATCGGCATCGACCGCGAGCCACAGCGATGCGGCGGGCAGGAAGCCCTGGACTTCGGCTTCGATCGCGACGCGATCTTCGGCCGTCAGGAAGTCGTGCGTCGCGTCGACGGCGTCGCGCCAGATCTCGACGGCGCGTTCACCATCGGCGGGTGTCGATTGTCGGATCCGTATCATGGCCGGGGCTTTAGTCGATCGCGACAGGGCTCGCCAAGCTCGAAGGCAACCGGAATCCCGCCATCACACCTTGACTCTGCGCCCATCAACGCTATTAGCGCCCCCGTGTTGTCCCGGTCTCGGCCGTGGCAATTCCGTCCGAGACAGTTGGTGAAGGGGATTTGCCCTTCTTAATTTCCAGCCGAGACGGGGAACAGTCTTTTTCGGTCGCCCGCCTGTGCAATCAGGCGACGCGTCTTGACCGACCCCATCGGACATCGTTGCGCAAAGACAGGCGAGCCTTGGCTCGCGTCTGCATTTGCGTGTGTTAGCCGCCCGGCGGCGTGTGCGTTTCGGCGTCTCGCGCATCCGGGCAGATGAGTGGAGTATAGGCATGGATCGTACGGAAAAGGCCGAAGCCGTATCCTCGCTGAACGCTACGCTGGGATCAGCTGCTGCTGTTGTGGTCGTCCGCAACCTCGGCATGACCGTCGCTCAGTCGACGGTGCTGCGCCAGCAGATGCGCGATGCAGGGGCCGACTTTCGCGTCACGAAGAACCGTCTTGCCAAAATCGCGCTCGATGGCACGTCCTACACCGGTATCGGCGAACTGCTGACCGGTCCCACGGCCCTTGCAACCTCGACCGATCCGGTCTCGGCTGCGAAGATCGCCGTGGAATTTGCCAAGACCAACGACAAACTTGAAATCGTTGGCGGCGGCATGGGCGACGTGGTCCTCGACGTAGATGGCGTGAAGGCGCTTGCTTCGCTTCCCTCGCTCGACGAGCTCCGCGCCAAGATCATCGGTCTGGTGCAGGCTCCGGCCACCAAGGTTGCGCAGATTGCCGCAGCCCCGGCGGGCCAGTTGGCGCGGGTTTTTGGCGCATATGCCGCCAAAGAAGCAGCGTGATTTCGAACTAACCCTTTAAACTTACTACCGGGATATCCCGGTTCTGATGGAGAATGAACATGGCTGATCTTGCAAAGATCGTTGAAGAACTGTCGGCGCTGACCGTCCTCGAAGCGGCTGACCTGTCGAAGCTGCTCGAAGAAAAGTGGGGCGTTTCGGCTGCCGCTGCTGTTGCTGCCGCTCCGGCTGCTGCCGCTGCTGGCCCGGCTGCTGAAGAGCAGACCGAATTCGACGTCATCCTGACGGGTGACGGCGGCAACAAGATCAACGTGATTAAGGAAGTCCGTGCGATCACCGGTCTGGGTCTGGGCGAAGCCAAGGCACTCGTCGAAGGCGCACCGAAGGCCATCAAGGAAGGCGTGAACAAGGCAGAAGCTGAAGAGCTGAAGGCCAAGATTCTCGCTGCCGGCGGCACCGTCGAACTGAAGTAATTCGGTTGGATGGGTTCCGGCCGGATCATCCGGCCGGGTTCCAGCGAAAAAGAATAAGGGCGGCGCCGCGAGGCACCGCCCTTTTTCTATGCGGTGAGGGGACCACCGCGGATGATCGGGCGCTCAGCTCTTGGAATAGCCCGGGCGGAAGCTGGTTGAGGTGCGGACACGCGCGGGTTCGGGGCGGCGCACATCCTGTTCCTGCGTCGCCGGGGCAGGTCGCTGGGCGATTTCCCAAGCGCTGACCGGCTTGCGGGTCATGTCCTTCTGCGCGCCGAGCGTCTCGTCATAGGCGGTGCGTTCCTGGCGATCGAGGAAACGCGCATGCTTCAGCCGCTTGCTGAGCGTCGCAAAGGGATTGTCGTCGGTGGGCCCGGCCATCGCCATCGCTTCGTGACGACCCATGCTTCCGCTCGGCGCGGCGACAAAGGCGGGAACCGTCCGCGGCGCGACTTCTTCCTCTTCGGGCGGGGCATAGGCGGGCGTGATCCACGGCTGCGTTTCGCTGGTCACCGGCTCGGCTGCCGCAACGGACGCGGGCTCATATTCATACGCCGCGGCTTCCGCACCGACCGCGCGGCGGCGGCGAGCGAAGGCCAATCCGGCGCCGCCGATGACCAGCAGCGCTGCTGCGCCGCCGGCGATCTCCCACGGGAACGCATCGCCGGTTGTCGCGGTTTCAGCGGGCAGCGGCGTGGGCTCGGCGATCGGTTCGGCCGGCGCTGCCATCGGGGCGGCGATCGGCGTGGCTTCCTCGATCAAGGGAGCCTCGGCGGCCGGTGCCGCGGCAGGGGTGGCAGCCGCTGCGACGGGCGCCGCGGGGCGTGCACGCGGCGCCGCGCGTTCGGCGCGCGCCGGAGCGGGCGCTGCGGCGCGTTCTGCTGCCTTGGGTGCGGGAGCGGTCTTTTCGGCGGGGATGTCCAGCGGGACGCGGATAATCGGGGCCGGCGCGGCGGGCTGCGCGGTCTGCGGGGTTGCGACCGGGGCGGTGGTGCTTGGTTCGGGGACCGTCGGCGGGGTTTGCGGCGTCGGCGCCGCCACGGGCGGGGTCATCGTAACGGTCGGCGCTTCCTGCGCAAAAGCGCCGGGAGTTGAAAGAACCAGGAACGCGGCAATCGCGCTCATGGCGGGGCGGGAGAGGGCGATATTTCTTGTCATAGTGAAGGACGAACGAGCCACCTGCCGAAAATGCTGCTCGGGCGGGGCGGTTTCCGGGATGAGCCGTGGCTGCCGAACGGCGCGGCGAGGATTCAGCGGCGGCTGGTCGTGCCGTCACACCATTTTTGCGATCGGGCGGACCGGAGCGATCGATCGCCCGGGCCGGTTCCGGGAGCACGCATTTCCGGTGATATGCGCTTCAATATGACAGGGGTTTTGCGTTTTGGTGTCGGCCGGGTCACCAATTCGTCATTCCCGCGCAACCTGGGCGTGATCAACGCCGCGCATGAAAACCACCGACCTTGCCCCGACCCGGCTGCCGAGCCAGCTGCGTGAAACGCAACGGCTGCTGTTCATCGCCAAGCATGCGCGCTGGACCGGCGGGCTGCATGCCGACGACGGCAATCACGCGCCCTACCACCGCGAAATGCGCGAGACGCTCGAAGCGATCGGCATCCAACTGCTGATCGCCGATAGCTATGCCGCGCTGTTCGACCGGCCCGCCGCCGATTTCGTCTTCCCGCTGCTCAATCGCGGCGGCTTTTTCAATTCCGAAATGCTGCTGCCCTTGCTCTGCAACCAGCATGGTCTGCCGTACCTTGGCGCCTCGCCGATCGTGCGCGGCCTGTCCGACGACAAGCATCTGACCAAGCTCGAGGCCGCGGCGCGCGGCGTGCCGACCGCGCCCTGGGCGCTGTTCCGCCGCGGCGCGCCCGTCGACGTATCGCGCTGCCCGCCGGCGCGGCGCTGGGTGATCAAGCCGAACAACAGCTCGGCCTCGTGGGGCGTCCGCGACGCGCACGACCGGGTTCAACTTGCGCAGGCGGTCGCCGAAATCCACGCGCTCGACCATGATGCGCTCGTCGAACCCTTTATCGACGGCAGCGACATCGAGGTGCCGGTGATCACGCTCGATGGCGAACCCGCGATGCTGCCGATGATGATTTTCGAGCAGGACGATCCGACGCAGCTGCGCACCTATCAGGAAAAGCGCGACCTCGTCGGCAACGTCGGATATAGCATCAAGCGGTTCGACGACCCCGCGATCGCGGAACGGATTGTCGACTATACCAAGCGGATGGCCGATATCTTCCGACCGTTCGACTATGGCCGGTTCGAGTTTCGCGTCGATCACACGACCGGCGATGTCCGGCTGCTCGAGGTCAATCTCAACTGCAATCTCTGGTCCGAAAAGCTGTTCTCGCGCTCGGCCGTCGCGGCCGGCTTCACCCACGCGGCGCTGATCGAAACGATCGTCGCCGAAAGCATGCTTCGCCAGATTGCGCCCGCCGCGGCGCGGCGGAGCGCCGCATGAGCGGGTCGATCCTGATCCTTGCGGGTCGCCGCCCCGGGGCGGTCGATGCGCTCGCCGAGGCATATGGCGTCGGCGACAAATGCCTTGTGCCGGTCGCCGGGCGGCCGATGATCGCGCATGTTCTGGAAAGCGCAGCCGATAGCAGCGCCCGACAGGTGTTCGTTTCGACGCACCACGCTAGCTTGCTCGCCGAGTTGACCGACCCGGTGGTCGATCTGCTCGGCGACCGGCTGATCATTATACCGGCGGCCGATAATTTGGCGGATTCGGTTCTCGCGGTTGCGGGCATGGCCAGCTTTCCGCTGCTCGTCACGACCGCCGACAATTGCCTGCTGACCCCCGCGACGATCGCCGAGATCGAAGCCGAGGCGATACGACTCGGCGCCGATGCCGGGGTCGCGCTGGCGCGGCGCGAGGATGTGCTGGCGGTCCATCCCGAAGGCCAGCGGCGCTTTTACGAGTTTTCCGACGTCGCGGTATCGAACTGCAACGCCTATTGGATCGGGCATCCGAACGCGCTCCGCGCGGCGGAGGCGTTTCGTGGCGGCGGCCAGTTCGTCAAGAAGCCGTTTCGCGTGATGCAGGCGTTCGGCCTGATCAACCTGCTCCGTTTCCGCTTCGGGCTCGGTCCGATCCACCACATCTTCCAGCGCATTTCGCGCCATCTGGACGTCGAAATCGCCCCGCTGCTGGTGCGCAACGGGGCGACGGCGATCGATGTCGACAATGAAAGGTCGCTGCGGGTGACCGAGGCGCTGATGAGGCGCCCCGACATCGTCAATCCGCGACCCAGTTCCCATGAAAGCCGGGAGGAACACGGTGCGGCAGATGCACGACAGCTTGCGGTGACCCGGTAAAATCATCGGCGTTGAGGATGACGAGCGCGGTCGTTTCGTCATTCATGTTCACCACCAGCCCGATCAGCCAGCCATCGTCCTCGGCGCCGCCTTCGCTGCGCGGGACAAAGACGAACTCGCCGGGATGCCGGCCGGGGCCGAAATCATGGATCGCGGTCGTGCCCTCGCCCAGGTCGTGCTTGAACAGCCGCGTCTCGGCGAGCGCCCATTCGGCCGATTTCCCGTCGGGGATCGCGACCGTATAGGCATAGCGATAGGGCTTCGTGGTCAACCGTTCGTCATAGCGCGGGAATTCCTGTGCATGATCGTGGATGACGGTGCGGGTCGTCGTTCCGGCGACCGCATCGATCGTCCAGCGCTCCATCCGCGACTTTTCGCTGTCGGGTCCACGCTTCGAGCTCGCGAACATAGTCTCGTGCGCGACGACGTCGACGATCACCTTGCCATCGGCGGTTTCATAAGCGTTGGCGGGGTGGAAGACGTAGCAGGGCTCGACCGGCACCCAGATGATGCTGTCGCCGCCGCCTTTCCTGGGGAGAAGGCCGACGCGCGCCGGATGCGCGTCGTTCCACGCATAGGGGAAGCGATAGCCGCCGAGCAGCATCTTCATCGAGAAAGTGACGGGCAGGTCAAAGACAAGCACGTAATTCCGGGTGATCGCGCAATCATGGATCGACGGGCCATCGCTGACTGCAACCGCTTCTTCGCGGATGACGTGCGCATCCTTGTCCAGCACGACGTGCCACACCTTGTTCGGCTCATCGCCGCGATAGGTGATCGCGTGCATTTCGTCGGTGAGCGGGTCGTGATGCGGATGCGCCGTATAGGCGCCGGCGAGCGTGCCATCGAACGGGTTGTGCGCGATCGTGTTCAGTTCATAGCCGAGCTCGACGGGCTTGCCGCCGGCTTCGACGATGGCGAAGGTGCGGCCAGCGAGGCCGACAACATTGGTGTTCGGCGCATCGTTGCGGTCTTCGCGCGGGCCGGGGGGCAGTTCCTCGCCGAGCACTTCGCAGGCTTCCGAGCCGCGGACCCAGCGATTGCGATACCAGTCGGCCTTGCCGCCTTCGATGCGGATGCCGTGGACCATGCCGGCGCCGGTGAACCAGTGATAGCTGGCGGGATCGGGGGCGGCCGCCGGGTTCGGCCCGTTGCGCAGGTAACGGCCGGTCAGCGCGGCGGGGATTTCACCCTCGACGCGCAATTCCTCCAGCGTGACCTCTTCGGTCATCGGCTTGTGGATGCCCGTCAGGAACGGGTGCGCATCGGTGGGGCGGGGGAGGCGCTTGCGGTTGAAGTCGGCGACCTTGCCGATGCCTTTGACAACCGCGCCGCGGATCAGGGTTTCGACGTTGCTTGCCATGATATTGCTCCTTACGGATGTTGGCGAAAGTACCGCGTGGCGGGGGCTTGTGCGGACGACTCGATATGTTTACAGTGACAACATGATGGCGAACAAAGATAACAGTGTCAACATAAAAAGCGACGGCGCGAAGGCGGCGGGCGCTTATCATCATGGCGACCTGCGCGCGGCGGTGATCGCGGCGGGGCTGAAACGGCTGGAGCAAGGCGACGGCGCCGAGCTCGGGCTGCGCGCGCTGGCGCGCGACGTCGGGGTGAGCGCGACCGCGCTGTACCGGCATTTCCCCGACAAGGAGGCGCTGCTCGACGCGCTCGCCGACGAAGGGCTGCGGCGGCTCGGGGCACTGCAGGCGCAGGCGTGGCTGAAGGCCGGCGGCGGTGTCGCGGGCTTCAAGGCGACGGGCATCGCCTATGTCCGCTTCGCCCACGACGAGCCAGCGCTGTTCCGGCTGAGCTTCACGCGCCAAATGCCCGACCGCAAGGAGGGCGGCGATGGCGGCGAGGTCGCATATAATCTGCTCCGCGCCGGGGTGGGTGAGGCGCTTCCCGGCGTCGAAGATCCCGATACCGCGGCGCTCCACGCGTGGGCGCTGGTGCATGGCCTCGCGATGCTGATCCTCGACCGGCGTATTGAATGGGACGAGACGAAGGTCGCCGAAGTGGTTGGGCTGACCTTTGGCGGGATCGGCTGAAGGGGGCAGACACGGCCGGCATAATTTAGCGGTTTCTTTTCGGGTTTTTGGTTATCTGGGCGCATGACCCGGTCGCTGCCCCCCAGAGTCGAAGCGATCTTTTGGCTCCTGCTGACTGCAACGGGATATTTCCTGCTGGCCAGCCTGTCGCTGTATGCGACCAAGGGAGCAGACAATATCGCTGCGGTGTGGCCGCCCAGCGGATATTTCCTGGCCCTTCTCCTCCTGATGCCCGCGCGCTGGCGAATTGCGTCCTTCACCGGCATGGCGGCGTCCAGTATGGCCGCAAACATGCTCGGCGGCACGGCGTTCGCGATGTCGGCCGCCTTCGTTCTCGCCAATGGCGTCGAGGCGGCCGTCGCGCTATGGCTGTTGCGTCGGCGCGAACCCGGCGAACTATCCTTTACGGCGCCGCGCGATGTTGTGCGTTTCTGCGGCGCCGCGCTGGCTGCAAGTTTCGTTGGCGCGGGTATAGCGACACTGTTCGCCGGCACTGGCTTCGATTTTTTTCTGTCCTGGCTGACGACGGTCGCGCTCGGCATATTGATTGTCACCCCGCCGATTGTCATGCTCGCGCGGCTTATCGTGTCGAATGCGTTCAGCAATGCGCCGGCTGGCATGAAAACCGAAGCGACGGCGATATTGACGGGTGCCGCCGCGATCACGGCTATCTGCTTTTCGCAATCGCAGTTTCCGGTCAATTTCCTGCCCTATGTGGCGGTCATTGTCGCATCCTACCGCCTCGGGCCGTTCGGCGCCGCCACCGGCATATTGATTGTCACGATCATCGCTTCGTTGCTGACGGCCCAGGGTTTTGGCCCGATCGCGGCCATCGACGGTGAGCCGAAGGTCAAGATATTCTTCCTGCAATTCTACCTGCTGTCGATGCTGGTCGTCGCGCTGCCGCTCGCCGCGTTGCTCGTCGTGCAGCGGCGGCTTTCGAGGCGGCTCGAGCAGAGCAACCGCTGGCTGCTCCAGGCCGAGGCCGCGGCGCTGGTCGGGCATTGGCGCGTCGACCTGGTCCATTGGACGATCACATGGTCGGATCAGAGCTATCGCATACACGGACTGGAACCCGGCATACCGGTCGACGTCGACTATAGCGTCAAACAATATGTGGCCGAGGACCGGTTGGCGGTGCGCAAGATTTTGGCGGAGGCTGTGCGGACCGGCCAGCCTTTCGAATTTCAGGGACGGATATTGCGCGCCGACGGCAAGATCAGGCACGTCAAATCGCACGGCTCGATCGAGATGGGGCGTGGCGGCAAGGCCGCCGCCATTTTCGGCACCGTCCAGGACGTGACCGAGACGGTCGAGAACGCCCGGATCCTCGAGGCAGCGCGCAGCGCGGCCGAACGCGTCGCCAATACCGACATGCTCACCGGGCTGCCCAACCGCCGCCACACGCTGGCGTCGCTCGAAAAGGCACTGACCGGCGCGCGCGACCATGGTGCGCCGCTTGCCGTCGCGATTTTCGATATCGACCATTTCAAGCGGATCAACGACGCGCACGGTCATGCCGTCGGCGACGATGTGATCCGCCGCGTCGCTCAGCGTGCCAAGGCGGCGCTTCGCGACGCGGACATGCTCGGCCGCATCGGCGGCGAGGAGTTCGTCTGCATCCTCCAGCGGGCGAGCGCGCAGGCCGCCGAAATCGTCGCCGAGCGCGTCCGCAAGGCGGTCGAGACCGGGACCGCCGCCGAAGACGACCTCCCGAACGCGACGATCAGCGTCGGCCTCGCGGTCTATGACGGCGAGGCCGATGTCGAGGAACTGCTTCACCGTGCCGACAAGGCGCTCTATGTCGCCAAGCGCGAAGGGCGGAACCGGCTGCGCAGCGCGGCGTGAGGCGGTCGAGGCGGCAAGCGACCGGTTGGCGGCATTCTCTATCATCCTCTCTCATCGTCACCCCCGGACTTGATCCGGGATCCCGCTTTTTGATGCATCGGCTGGCGTTGATCTCAAGCGGGCCCCCGGATCAAGTCCGGGGTGACTAAGTAACAATGAATGAACGTCCGTTTCCTACCTCAAAACCCGTCGTTACGCTTTGGCGACGACCATTTTGCTGGTAGACTGGCACCGGTCACAAGCAGGGAAGATCGCGCCATGGAATCGGACGAGGCAATGATGGCGCGGCGGATGCTGCTGACGGGCGCGATCGGGACGCTCGCTTTGATCCATGCGCCGTGGGCGGTGGCGAAACTGCCGAAGAGCGGGGTGAAGGGGCTGATCGCGGGGGCGTCCGACGGCGCGCTCGACAAGCTCGCGGAGCCCGGCGCCTTTTATCGCGATGCCGCGGTGCGCATATTGTTACCCGGCGCGGGTGGGAAGCTGGCGTCGAAACTCTTTGGCATGGGCGACAAGCTGGGGCTCACGACCAATCTGACCAAAAGCCTGAACGACGCGGGCGGCAGGGCTGCGGGCGAGGCGAAGCCGGTGTTTCGCGCCGCGATCGACAATCTGCGCTGGACCGACGCGCCGGGGCTGGTGACGAAAAACGATGGAGCGACGCGCTATCTGCAGACGAGCGCGGGCAGCATATTGTTCACCAAAGTGTCGCCGCTGATCGGATCGGCGTTGGAAAATGTCGGCGCCTATCGCCAGCTCGACCAGCTGTCGAAGGGCAACCAGCTGATGGCCTCGGCCGGGCTGACGCGCGACGGGCTGACGCGGTCGGTGACCGAACAGGCGTTGAAAGGCATCTTTCATTATATGGCGGGCGAAGAGGCGGCGCTACGCAGGAACCCGGCGGGCCTGCTGAAAGGTGTTTTCTAGGATTTTGATCGAGCGCTCCCGTTGACAGCGCGCCCCCCAAATCCTATATCGCGTCCTCACCCCATCGTCCGAGATAGAGCCTGACTTTGCGCAGCAGGCTGTACGGATAGGTCGTTGGGGATTTCGACAGGCGTTAGAAAGCTGCGGTAGACCGGCAACGGTTGCCTGCGGCTTTTTTCGCGTCGATGCGCTCGCGACCTGATTTTTTGTAAGGCGAGACAATCACTTATGGCGACCAAGGCGAAGTCGGTGGGCAAGGCCCTCGAAGCAACCGCAAGCAAGCGAATCCGTAAGCTGTTCGGCAATATCCACGAAGCGGTGGACATGCCCAACCTCATCGAGGTGCAGCGCGAATCCTATGAGCAGTTCCTGCGGTCCGACCCCTCGGTCGGCTATGTTTCGGGCCTCGAAAAGACGCTGCGCAGCGTTTTTCCGATCCGCGATTTCGCCGGCACCGCCGAGCTCGACTTCGTCCATTACGAACTCGAAGCGCCCAAGTATGACGTCGAGGAATGCCGTCAGCGCGGCATCACCTATGCGGCGCCGATGAAGGTTACGCTTCGCCTGATCGTCTTTGAAGTCGACAGCGAAACCGACACGCGTTCGGTCCTCGATATCAAGGAGCAGGACGTTTACATGGGCGACATGCCGCTCATGACCGAGAACGGCACCTTCTTCGTCAATGGCACCGAGCGCGTTATCGTGTCGCAGATGCACCGTTCGCCGGGTGTGCTCTTCGACCATGACCGCGGCAAGACCCACTCGTCGGGCAAGTTCCTGTTCGCCGCGCGCGTGATCCCGTACCGCGGTTCGTGGCTCGACTTCGAATTCGACGCCAAGGACATCGTCAACGTCCGTATCGACCGCAAGCGCAAGCTGCCGGTCACCAGTCTGCTGTACGCGCTGGGCATGTCGGGCGAGGAAATCCTCAACCACTTCTATGACCGCCTGGTCTTCGAGCGCGCCGAAAACGGCTGGCGCGTGCCCTTCATGGTCGAAAACTGGCGCGGCGCGAAGCCCGCGTTCGACGTCGTCGACGCCAAGACCGGCGAAGTCGTCTTCGCCGCCGGCCACAAGATCAGCCCGCGCCTGGCCAACAAGGCCGCGAAGGACGGTCTCGACACGCTGCTGATCCCGACCGAGGAAATCTTCGGCCGTTACAGCGCCTATGACCTCATCAACGAGTCGACCGGCGAGATCTACATCGAGGCCGGCGACGAAGTGAGCGCCGACAATCTCGAAAAGATCGACGGTGCCGGCATCGACAAGCTCGTCCTGCTCGACATCGACCACAACAACACCGGTCCGTGGATCCGCAACACGCTGAAGGCCGACAAGGCCGAAGACCGCGACCAGGCGCTTTCGGACATCTACCGCGTCATGCGCCCCGGCGAACCGCCGACGCGCGAAACCGCGGAAGCCTTGTTCGGCGGCCTGTTCTTCGACGCCGAGCGTTACGACCTGTCTGCCGTTGGCCGCGTCAAGCTCAACATGCGCCTCGGCCTCGACGCCGAGGACACGGTCACGACGCTGCGCAGCGAGGACATCCTCGCGGTCGTCAAGGAACTGGTGAACCTGAAGGACGGCAAGGGCGAAATCGACGATATCGACAACCTCGGTAACCGTCGTGTCCGCTCGGTCGGCGAACTGCTCGAAAACCAGTATCGCGTCGGCTTGCTCCGCATGGAGCGCGCGGTGAAGGAGCGCATGAGCTCGGTCGACGTGTCGACCGTGATGCCGAACGACCTGATCAACGCGAAGCCCGCGGTCGCCGCGGTGCGCGAATTCTTCGGTTCGTCGCAGCTCTCGCAGTTCATGGACCAGACCAACCCGCTGTCGGAAGTGACGCACAAGCGCCGCGTGTCGGCGCTCGGGCCGGGCGGTCTGACCCGCGAACGCGCGGGCTTCGAAGTCCGCGACGTTCACCCGACGCACTATGGCCGTATCTGCCCGATCGAAACGCCCGAAGGCCCGAACATCGGTCTGATCAACTCGCTCGCAACCTTTGCGCGCGTGAACAAGTACGGCTTCATCGAAACGCCGTACCGCCGCATCGTCGACGGCAAGGTGACGAACGACGTCGTCTATCTGTCGGCAATGGAAGAGCAGAAGCACACGGTTGCGCAGGCGAACGCCGACCTCAACCCCGACGGCAGCTTCATCGATGAGCTGATCTCGGCGCGTGAAGCGGGCGAATTCCTGATGGCCCCGCGCGATCAGATCACGCTGATGGACGTGTCGCCGAAGCAGCTCGTTTCGGTCGCGGCGTCGCTCATCCCGTTCCTCGAAAACGATGACGCCAACCGCGCGCTCATGGGCTCGAACATGCAGCGTCAGGCTGTGCCGCTGATCCGCGCCGAGGCTCCGGTCGTTGGCACGGGCATGGAAGAAACCGTTGCGCGTGACTCGGGCGCGGCGATCGCGGCGCGCCGCGGCGGCGTGATCGACCAGGTCGATGCGACGCGTATCGTTATCCGTGCGACCGATATGGTCGAACCCGGCAAGTCGGGCGTCGACATCTATCGCCTCCAGAAGTTCCAGCGGTCGAACCAGAACACCTGCATCAACCAGCGTCCGCTGGTGAAGGTGGGCGAGATCGTCCGCGCGGGTGACATCATCGCCGATGGTCCGTCGACCGAACTCGGCGAACTGGCGCTCGGCAAGAATGTGCTCGTCGCGTTCATGCCGTGGAACGGCTACAATTATGAGGACTCGATCCTCATTTCCGAACGCATCGTGAAGGACGACGTCTTCACCTCGATCCACATCGAGGAATTCGAAGTCACCGCACGCGACACGCGCCTTGGGCCCGAAGACATCACGCGCGACATCCCGAACGTCGGCGAGGAAGCGCTTCGCAACCTCGACGAAGCGGGCATCGTCTATATCGGTGCCGAAGTCGGCCCGGGCGACATTCTGGCCGGCAAGATCACCCCCAAGGGTGAATCGCCGATGACGCCGGAAGAAAAGCTGCTGCGCGCGATCTTCGGTGAAAAGGCCAGCGACGTGCGCGACACCTCGCTCCGCCTGCCGCCGGGCGTGTCGGGCACGGTCGTCGAAGTCCGCGTCTTCAACCGTCACGGTATCGACAAGGACGAACGCGCGATCGCGATCGAACGCGAAGAGATCGAGCGCCTGAAGCAGGACGCCGACGACGAACGCGCGATCCTCAACCGTGCGACCTTCTCCAGCCTCAAGGAACTGCTCATCGGTCAGGCGACCAGCGCAGTGCCGAAGGGCCTGAAGAAGGGCGATGTCGTCACCGAAGAGATGCTCGTCGACCTCGACCGCGCCGACTGGTGGAAGCTGGCGGTTGTCGAAGACAATGCCCAGGCCGCCCTCGAAGCGATCAAGGCGCAGTATGACGACGCGATCAAGCGGATCAGCGCGAAGTATGAAGATCGCGTCGAAAAGCTGCAGCGCGGCGACGAACTCGCTCCGGGCGTGCTCAAGATGGTCAAGGTCTTCGTCGCGGTGAAGCGCAAGCTGCAGTCGGGCGACAAGATGGCCGGCCGTCACGGCAACAAGGGCATCATCAGCCGCATCCTGCCGATCGAGGACATGCCGTTCCTCGAAGACGGGACGCACGTCGACTTCGTGCTCAACCCGCTGGGCGTGCCGTCGCGCATGAACGTCGGGCAGATCCTCGAAACGCACCTCGGCTGGGCATCGCGCGGTTTCGGCCGCCAGATCACCGCGGCGCTCGAGGATTGGCGCATGGCGAACCCCGACCCCGAAGCGGGCGCTCCGCCCGAAGCGGTGCGCGAAGCGCTGCTGCAGGCCTATGGCGATGAATATGCCGACGAGATCAAGGCGCGCAGCGTCGATGAAGTCGTCGAACTCGCCGGAAACCTGTCGGTGGGCGTGCCGTTCGCGACCCCGGTGTTCGACGGTGCGCGCGAAGGCGATGTGTCGGCGATGCTGGAATGCGCCGGTCTCGACCGGTCGGGTCAGGTCGATTTGTACGACGGCCGCACCGGCGACCGCTTCGACCGCAAGGTGACGGTGGGATATATGTATATCCTGAAGCTGCATCACCTCGTCGACGACAAGATCCACGCGCGTTCGATCGGGCCGTACTCGCTTGTCACCCAGCAGCCGCTGGGCGGTAAGGCGCAGTTCGGTGGCCAGCGCTTCGGTGAAATGGAAGTGTGGGCGCTGCAGGCTTATGGCGCGGCGTACACGCTTCAGGAAATGCTGACGGTGAAGTCCGATGACGTGATCGGCCGCACCAAGGTCTACGAAGCGATCGTCAAGGGCGACGACACCTTCGAGGCCGGCATTCCCGAAAGCTTCAACGTGCTCGTCAAGGAAATGCGCTCGCTGGGCCTCAACGTCGAACTTTCTTCCTATGCGGAAGAAGATCCCGACGAAGGTCCGGAAGCCCTTCCGGAAGCCGCCGAATAATGATTTTCCTCACCCCCTTCGCCCGCGGCGAGGGGGGAAGAGTGGAGCCTAGAATATGAACCAGCTTACCAACTTCATGAACCCGGTCGCGAAGCCCGAAACCTTCGACATGATCAAGATCGGCATCGCGAGCCCCGAGCGCATCCGCTCGTGGTCGTTCGGCGAGATCAAGAAGCCCGAAACCATCAACTACCGCACGTTCAAGCCCGAACGTGACGGCCTGTTCTGTGCGCGCATCTTCGGTCCGATCAAGGATTATGAATGCCTGTGCGGCAAGTATAAGCGCATGAAATACAAGGGCATCGTCTGCGAAAAATGCGGTGTCGAAGTCACGGTGACCAAGGTCCGCCGCGAGCGCATGGGCCATATCGAGCTCGCCGCGCCCGTCGCGCACATCTGGTTCCTGAAGTCGCTGCCGTCGCGCATCGGCCTGCTGCTCGACATGCAGCTGAAGCAGCTCGAACGCGTCCTCTATTTCGAAGCCTATATCGTTCTTGAGCCCGGCCTGACCCCGCTCGAGAAGTTCCAGCTTCTGACCGAAGACGAACTGCTCGACGCGCAGGACGAATATGGCGAAGACGCTTTCTCGGCCGGCATCGGCGCCGAGGCGATCCGCGTGCTCCTCGAAAATCTCGATCTGGAGCAGGAACGCGTCGACCTGATGGAAGATCTGGCGACGACGAAGTCCGAGCTGAAGCCCAAGAAGATCATCAAGCGCCTCAAGGTCGTGGAATCGTTCATCGAATCGGGCAACCGTCCCGAATGGATGATCCTCGAAGTCGTGCCGGTCATCCCGCCCGAACTGCGCCCGCTGGTGCCGCTCGACGGCGGCCGCTTCGCGACGTCGGATCTGAACGACCTGTATCGCCGCGTGATCAACCGTAACAACCGCCTGAAGCGCCTGATGGAACTGCGCGCGCCGGACATCATCGTCCGCAACGAAAAGCGCATGCTGCAGGAAGCCGTCGACGCGCTGTTCGACAACGGCCGCCGCGGCCGCACGATCACGGGTGCCAACAAGCGTCCGCTGAAGTCGCTCAGCGACATGCTCAAGGGCAAGCAGGGCCGCTTCCGTCAGAACCTGCTCGGCAAGCGCGTCGACTATTCGGGCCGTTCGGTCATCGTGACCGGTCCCGAACTCAAGCTGCACCAGTGCGGCCTGCCGAAGAAGATGGCGCTCGAACTGTTCAAGCCGTTCATCTACGCGCGCCTCGACGCCAAGGGTTTGTCGATGACCCTGAAGCAGGCGAAGAAGTGGGTCGAAAAGGAACGCAAGGAAGTCTGGGACATCCTCGACGAAGTCATTCGCGAGCACCCGGTCCTCCTGAACCGCGCTCCGACGCTCCACCGCCTCGGCATCCAGGCGTTCGAGCCCGTGCTGATCGAAGGCAAGGCGATCCAGCTTCACCCGCTGGTCTGCGCCGCGTTCAACGCCGACTTCGACGGTGACCAGATGGCGGTCCACGTGCCGCTTTCGCTGGAAGCCCAGCTTGAAGCGCGCGTGCTGATGATGTCGACGAACAACATCCTCAGCCCCGCGAACGGCAAGCCGATCATCGTTCCGTCGCAGGACATGGTCCTCGGCCTCTATTATCTCTCGCTGGAGCGCGAAGGCGAACCGGGCGAGGGCATGCTGCTCGCCGACATGGCCGAAGTGCACCAGGCGCTGTTCACCGGTTCGGTGACGCTGCACACGAAGGTCATCAGCCGCGTTCCGCAGACCGACGAGCAGGGCAACGAGTATCTCAAGCGTTTCGAGACCACTCCGGGCCGCATGCTGATCGGCGAATGCCTGCCGAAGTCGCACACCGTGCCCTTCGACGTCGTCAACCGCCTTCTCACCAAGAAGGAAATCGGCGACGTGATCGATCAGGTCTATCGTCACACCGGCCAGAAAGAGACCGTGCTGTTCGCCGACGCCATCATGGCGCTGGGCTTCCGCAACGCGTTCAAGGCGGGCATCTCGTTCGGCAAGGATGACATGATCATTCCGGCGTCGAAGGAAGGGATGGTCGACGAAACCCGCGCGCTCGTGAAGGATTTCGAGCAGCAGTATCAGGATGGCCTGATCACGCAGCAGGAAAAGTACAACAAGGCGATCGACGCCTGGTCGCAGTGCGGCGACAAGGTCGCGACCGCGATGATGGACGAAATCCGTGCGACGCCGAAGCTCGACGACGGCCGTCTGGCCCCGATCAACTCCATCTACATGATGGCGCACTCGGGTGCTCGTGGTTCGCAGGCGCAGATGAAGCAGCTCGCCGGTATGCGCGGCCTGATGGCCAAGCCGTCGGGCGAGATCATCGAAACGCCGATCATCTCGAACTTCAAGGAAGGCCTGACCGTTCTCGAGTATTTCAACTCGACGCACGGTGCGCGTAAGGGTCTGGCCGATACGGCGCTCAAGACGGCGAACTCGGGTTACCTGACCCGCCGTCTGGTCGACGTGTCGCAGGACTGCGTCGTGATCGAGGAAGATTGCGGCACCGAACGCGGCATGGAAATGCGTGCGATCATCCAGGGCGGTTCGACGATCGCCTCGCTGGGCGAACGCATCCTCGGCCGTACCACGCTCGAAGACGTCGTCGACAAGGACGGCAATGTCATCGCGCCGGTGGGCACCTTGCTCGACGAAGCGACGACGCAGCGGATCGAGGACGCCGAAGTCCAGTCGGTCAAGATCCGTTCGCCGCTGGTCTGCGAAGCCACGTTGGGCGTGTGCGGCAAATGCTATGGCCGTGACCTTGCCCGCGGTACGCCGGTCAACATCGGTGAAGCTGTCGGCGTGATCGCCGCGCAGTCGATCGGTGAGCCCGGCACGCAGCTGACGATGCGTACGTTCCACATCGGTGGTGCGGCGCAGGTCAACGAACAGTCGAACGCCGAAGCGATTTCGGACGGCACGATCGAATATCGCGACATGGCGACGATCGTCGACCAGCGTGGCCGCCGTCTGGCGCTGTCGCGTTCGGGCGAAATCGCGATCATCGACGCCGAAGGCCGCGAACGCGCGACGCACAAGCTGCCCTATGGTGCGCAGATCATGCACAAGGACGGCGAGAAGGTGAAGAAGGGCGACCGGATTGCCGAATGGGATCCGTTCACCATGCCGCTGATCACCGAAAAGCAGGGCGTCGTGAAGTATCAGGATCTGGAAGACACCAAGACCCTGATCGAACAGGTCGACGAAGCGACGGGCATCGCCCAGCGCGTCGTGATCGAATATCGTTCGGCGGGCCGCGCCAAGAAGGAAGACCTTCAGCCGCGCCTGACCTTGCTCGACGATCAGTCGGGCGAAGCGGCACGCTACCTGCTCGCGGTCGGCACGATGCTGTCGGTCGAGGACGGTCAGGAAGTGCAGGCGGGCGACGTTCTTGCGCGTGTCAGCCGCGAAGCGTCGAAGACGCGCGACATCACCGGCGGTCTGCCGCGTGTTGCCGAGCTGTTCGAGGCGCGCATTCCGAAGGACAACAGCGTTATCGCGAAGATCAGCGGCCGCATTGAATTCGTCAAGGATTACAAGGCGAAGCGCAAGATCGCGATCGTTCCGGAAGAAGGCGATTCGATCGAGTATCTCATTCCCAAGTCGAAGGTCTTGGAAGTGCAGGAAGGCGACCAGGTCAAGCGCGGCGACGCGCTGATCAGCGGTTCGCCGAACCCGCACGACATCCTCGACGTCATGGGCGTGGAAGCGCTGGCCGAATATCTCGTCGCGGAAATCCAGGAAGTCTATCGACTGCAGGGCGTGAAGATCAACGACAAGCACATCGAGGTGATCGTTCGCCAGATGCTGCAGAAGGTCGAGATCACCGCGGGCGGCGACACCACGTTGCTGCCGGGCGAACAGCTCGATTATCTGGAGATGATGGAATATAACGCCAAGCTGCCGAAGAATGGCGTGCCTGCGGAGGGCCGTCCGGTCCTCCTCGGCATCACCAAGGCGTCGCTGCAGACCCGCAGCTTCGTTTCGGCGGCGTCCTTCCAGGAGACGACCCGCGTTCTCACCGAGGCTTCGGTGCAGGGCAAGATCGACTCGCTGCAGGGCCTCAAGGAAAATGTCATCGTCGGCCGCCTCATCCCGGCGGGTACCGGCGCTGCCATGAACCGCGTTCGCGTTACCGCGTCGAGCAAGGATGCCGCACTGCGCGCCTCCATGCGCGCCGCGAACCAGGAGCATCTGATCGCGCCTGCGACCGCTGCCGAAGAGCATGCCGCCGAACTGGCGCAGGGCCCGGAAGCTGCGATCGGTGACGATCCGCTGGGCACTGTCGAAGGTGAAACCCACGGCAGCGATGCCGATGCCGGCGATTACCTGATCAAGGGCGACGAGGCGTAAGCCTGACCCTCGTTCCCGGGTGACAGCCTGAAAAGAATAGCCCCGCCGGAGCGATCCGGCGGGGCTTTTTCTTTGGTGGCTTTGGAGTGGGGAACTGCCGCTCGTGCACCCCGGCGAAAGCCGGGGCCCTGCGCGGAAAGCGCAAGGTTAGCGTTGGAATTCTGGGCCCCGGCTTTCGCCGGGATGCACATATCTATCGCTACCGGTCGCTAGCCGACAAATAGAAAAGGGCCCACCGGGGTGGCCGGTGAGCCCTTGGTCTTGGGAATGTGCGGGCCGGTGCGACTGCGCCTCGAAGGCGTCCGGCCCTTGGCTGCCCTAGGGCGCGAGGATCGCGACGGCGAGGTACAGCAGCAGAGGCAGGCCGAAGCCCAAAAGCGTCAGGGCGACAAAGCCGACGCGCGTCCACAAGACGTCGATGCCGAACTGGTCTGACATCCCGGCGCACACGCCGAAGATCATCCCGTCGCGACGATTCTTGCGAAAACCCTGTTTCATTTCTTTCCTTTCGATCCCGGCTATTGGCCGGCGTTATTGGCGGGGTTGCGGGGGCTGGTCAGGCGACCAGCCCACCGAAGTGCGCAGCGTTCGGGCCGACAGCGGCGAGGAACATCATCGAGCAGTAAAGCGAAGCAACAGCGGCGATCGCGTAGCTCTTGAACGAGTCGACATTGAAATGGGCCATGATATTTTCCTTCCTTGAACCTTCCATTCCGGGCCATCCGGTGGATGCCGACACTAATGCAGAGACCGTGCCAATTTCATTCATTGGCGGTTAAGTGGGGTTTTCGGGTTTGCGACAGATTGTTTCGTCGCGAAAAATACGCCAAGATGGTGAAAATTCCCGCTAGTCGGAAAATATTCAACGGAACTGGGCTTGGCGTCGGACTGGAATCGCGCGAGGGGCTGGGGTAGGCGGACAGGCAGATGACGCTGACCCGCCTTTCGCTGACCGATTTTCGCAATCATGCCGGCGCGGACATGGCGGCCGCCCCGGGACTCGTCGCGCTGTACGGCGACAATGGCGCGGGCAAGACCAATATATTGGAAGCAATCTCGCTGCTCGCGCCGGGGCGGGGACTGCGGCGTGCCGCGCTGTCCGACATGGTGCGCGACGGCGCGGGCGGCGGCTTTGCCGTCTTTGCCGAGGTTCAGGCGGGTGCCGACCTGGCGCCGGTGGCGCTCGGAACGGGGATCGAGGCCGCGCAGCCGGGGCGGCGGATCGTGCGCATCAATGGCGCGACCGCCGCCGCGACCGCACTCGGCGACTGGCTGGCGGTCTTGTGGCTGACCCCCGCGATGGACCGGCTGTTCGTCGAGACCGCGGGCAACCGGCGGCGCTTCCTCGATCGGCTCGTGCTCGCGCTCGACCCGCGCCACGCGCAGCACAGCAATCGCTACGAGGCGGCGCTCCGTGCACGGGGCAAACTGCTCGCCGATCCCGCGCAAGCCGACCAGCAATGGCTGACGAGCCTCGAAGCGCAACTCGCCGAACATGGCGCGGCAATGGATGCGGCGCGGCAGCATATGCTCGCGGGCCTTTCGGCCGAACTCGCGGGCCAGCCCGACGCACCCTTCGCGCGCCCGCTATTGACGCTGGTCGACAGCGAAGGTGCCGCGCGTGCGGCGCCGCACGACGTCGAGGCGCTCAAGTCGCTCTTCGCATCCCGCCGCCGCATCGACACCGCCGCGGGGCGCGCGACCGCCGGACCGCACCGCGACGACCTTTCGGCCGTCCACGCCGCGACCGGCCGGGCGGCGGCGCGCTGTTCGACCGGCGAGCAAAAGGCGATGCTGCTCTCGCTCGTCCTTGCGCACAGCGACAGCGTCGCGCGTGCGCGCGGGCAAAGGCCGGTGCTGCTGCTCGACGAGGTTGCCGCGCATCTCGACCCGCTGCGCCGCAGCGCGCTCTACGAGCGGCTCGCTGGGCAGGGCGGGCAGGCATGGCTGACGGGAACCGAGGCGGCGCTGTTCGACGATATGCCGGGGCCGGTCACGCGCTTCCGGATCGCGGGCGGGCGGATCGTCGCCGGTTAGAGGATTTCGAGCACCCGGTCCTGCGGGCGGCACAGTCTCACGCCTTTATCGGTTTCGACGAACGGGCGTTCGACATAGGCGGGATTGGCAGCCATCGCGGTGACGATTTCATCTTCGCCGGCATCCTTGAGCCCGCGTTCCTCGGCATCGGTGCCCCGCAGGCGCAGCGCGTCGCGCGCGGTCAGCCCGGCGTCCTTGAACAGCTGGCGCAGCTTGTCCGCGCTGTACGGGTTTTTCAGATATTCGACGACCGTCAGCGCGACGCCGGGCGTCTCCTGAAGGATCGCCAGCGTCTTGCGCGAGGTGCCGCAAGCGGGGTTGTGCCAGATGGTTGCGTTCATGGCGCGTGTCCTAACGCAGCCTGACAGCAGCGTAAACTCGCTATTCATGGCATATATGGCACATCTTCCCGCATGAAGGGGAACCATCCGCTTGCCTTTCGCGGCCAACACACGACTTATGCAAGGTCGAGGGACCGTCAAAGGCGGCCAATGCGGGGTTGGGTTGCAAGTGAATGAATTGATCGATCGACGGGCGATGTTGGCAGCGATGGCTGGAGCGGGGGCGATGGCCGCCGTGCCCGCACGCGCACAACTCCCCAACTGGATTCAGCAGCCGGTGGCGCCTTTGCCGCCGCCGGTCGATTACCTGGCCGTGGCGAAGAAGCAGCTCGCGATGCAGGGACGCAATATCCCGCAGAGCGACCGCGTCGGCGTCGTCGATTTCGGCCTGCCGTCGTCGCGCCCGCGCTTCGCACTCGTAGACATGGTCGCGGGCAAGGTTGAGATGTTCCCGGTGACGCACGGGCGCGGATCGGACCCCCAGCATGACGGCTGGCTCAAGAATTTCTCGAACCGCGTGGGCAGCCTGGCGACCTCGCGCGGGGCGTACCGCACCAGCGATTATTATTGGGGCGCCAACGGATCGTCGATGCGGCTCGCGGGGCTCGAGCCCGACAATTATTCGGCCGACCAGCGCGCGATCGTCGTGCATGGCGCCTGGTACGCCGACCCGGCGCTGATCGCGACGCAGGGCAAGCTGGGGCGCAGCGAAGGCTGTTTCGTGTTCGGCGAAGAGCTGCTGCCGATGATCCTCTACAAGCTCGGGCCGGGCCGCTTGCTGTTCGCCGACCGGCTGAGCCTGCCGCCGCCGATGCCCAAGCCGTTCGAACTGCCGCCCTCTGACCCGCTTCCGGGCATGGAGAATCTGCGGCGCGCGAGCTCGATCAGCGGGCCGTTGCCGAAGACGGCGGACTAGGCGCTTCCACCCGCCGCCCCGGCGATGCGTGTATCGCGATGAACCTGCATTCAGATCGTTCGTCGATGTTCGTCGGAGCGCGGTAGCAGGATTGTCGCAAGGCCCAGCAGGGGCAGATAGGCGCAGAACTTATACACCCAGACGATGCCGTAGAGGTCCGCAAGCTGGCCGAGCCCGGCCGCGCCGATCCCGCTGATCCCGAACATCAGGCCGAACATCAACCCCGACACCAGCCCGACGCGGCCGGGGACGAGCTCCTGCGCATAGACCACGAGTGCGGCGAACGCCGATGACATGATCAGGCCGATCGAGATGGCGAAGATCGTCGTCCAGAAGAGATTGGCGTGCGGCAGGATCATCGCGAAGGGCGCGACGCCGAGGAAGGACGCCCAGATCACGGCCTTCCGGCCGATGCGATCGCCCACCGGCCCGCCGGCGAAGGTGCCGACCGCGATCGCGGCGAGAAAGCAGAAGAGATAGAATTGGGATTCGCGCGCGGTCAGCGCGAACCGTTCGATGAGATAGAAGGTGAAATAGTTGGTGAAGGCGCCGATGTAGATGAACTTCGCGAACATCAGGATGCCGATCGCCGAAAGCGCGCGGATGATTTCGCGGCGGCTGTGCGGCGAGGCATGGGCGGCGGCGGGGGCGCTGGCCTGCGCCCGGCTGTGCTGGACTCTCCAGCGCGTGACGCCGAAGAGCACCCAGATCGCCGCGATGGCGACGAAGGCGAGCCAGCCGACCGCGGTCTGCCCGAACGGCAGGATGATCGCCGATGCGACGATGGGGCCCAGCGCCGAACCCGTGTTGCCGCCGACCTGAAACGCCGACTGGGCGGTTCCGAAGCGCCCGCCCGATGCCATCCGCGCGACGCGCGATGCCTCCGGATGGAAGGTCGCCGATCCGATGCCGATGACGGCGGACGCGAGGATCAGTGCCGAATAGCTGTCGGCCATCGCGAGACCGCCGACGCCAGCGAGCGTGACGACCATGCCGAGCGGCAGCAGATAGGGCAGGGGGCGCTTGTCGGTATAGAGACCGACCCATGGTTGCAGCAGCGAGGCGGTGACCTGATAGATCAGCGCGATCCAGCCGATCTGGCCGAAGCTCAGATGATATTTATCCTTGAGCATCGGGTAAATCGCCGGGAGCACGGCCTGGATCAGGTCGTTCAGAAGATGCGCGAAGGCGACGGCGCCGACAATCTGCACGACGAGCTTCGGTCCATCCTGACGCGGCGCGGCGGGAGGAAGCATCTCGGGGGAGGCGGGCAGGCTGACGGCGGAATCGGTCACGATCGGATCTTTCGCTTTTCGGGAAGCGCGCCTCTAGCAAGCGTATTTCTTTCCCGCTTGCTTGTATGAGCCAATCATTTCTGCGAGTGGGACATGATGCAATTTTATCCCGACGAGAATGATCATGTGGCCCGGCCGGTCATCGCGATTGGCCACGATTATCCGGGCTCGTTCGAGCTGGCCGAACATCGGCACCGCCGCAGCCAGTTTCTCTATGCCGCGAGCGGGGTGATGGCGGTCAGCACACCTTCGGGTGCGTGGGTGGCGCCGCCCGAACGCGCGGTCTGGATTCCGGGCGGCACGCCGCATTCGGTGCGCATGGTGGGCGCGGTGCAGACCCGAAGCGTTCTCGTCGAACCCGGAGAATGTCCCGGGCGGGGGCTCCAGTGCCAAGTGGTCGGGGTGTCACCGTTGCTTCGCCAGCTGCTGTCCGCCGCCGCGCATGTTGCGCCCGAATATGATGTGGCTGGCCGCGACGGATTGGTGATGCATCTGCTGATGGCGGAAATCGACGCGGCGCCGCCGATCCCGCTGGCGGTTCCCTTTCCGTCGCATCCGGCGCTCGCAAGGCGATGCCACGCCTTCCTCGAGCGGCCAAACGCGGCTGCGACGATCGATGAATGGGCAGATGCGATGGGAATCAACCGTCGCAGCTTTACCCGGCTCTTCCGGCGCGAGACGACGATGAGCTTTGCCGAATGGCGCCAGCAGGCCTGCCTGTCGGTCGCCCTTCCGAAACTGGCGGCGGGGGAGCCGGTGACGTCGATCGCCTATGATCTCGGCTATGATGGGCCGGGCAATTTTTCGACGATGTTCAAGCGCGTGCTCGGCGTTCCGCCGAGCCGCTACCGCTTGCCATGACATATTCGGTGCCGTCGCTGCGACGGCGCCGTCCGGCGTTGTGCCTCAATAAATCCCGCTCGTCCCCGGCGTCGTAACCCGCGCGCTCGTCGTCACCGTCGGAACCACGGGCGGCGGCGTCGGCGCGATGATCGTCGCGGTCGGGCGGCCGGGCTTGGCAAAGCTCGCCACGACGGGCGCGTCGCGGCCATAGATGTCGGCGAGCTTCTTCACGCCGCCCTTGCCGTCGGGAATGACGGTCCAATAGGCGACATAGACGGGAAAGGGGTTGTCGAAGCCGAAGCGCGTCGTCGCGCCGCTGGCGATCGCCTCGCCGAATTCCTCGGGGCTTTTCCCGGCGAACATCACCGCCATCAGGCCCGAGAAGTGCAAGGCGCGCTCGGTACGGATGCAGCCATGGCTGAACGCGCGCGCCGCGGCGGCGAAGGCGCCCTTCGACGGCGTGTCGTGCAGATAGATGGCGTGCGGATTGAGCATCTCCATCTTCATCACGCCGAGCGCGTTGTTCGCGCCGGCCTTTTGCACGACCGACAGCGTCTTGCCGCTGCCGGTCCAGGTATAGCCCTGCGCGCGTGCGGCGCCCGGGTTGCGCGCGATCGTTGCGCCGATGCCTTCGTTGATGATGCTGCGCGGCAGCGTCCAGGTCGGGTTGACGATAATGCCCGTCGCCATCGGGTTGAGCTGCGGCGTCGGGGTCGAATTCTTACCGACGACGGCTTTGTGCGTCGCGATGATCGTGCCGCCATGGACGACGCGGGTCAGATATTCGGGCACATTGCTGACCACATAACGTTCGCCGAGCGTGCGCGGCATCCAGCGCCAGCGTTCCATATTGACGCGGATCGCGTTGGCGTCGGCGGGGGTTTTTGCCTTCTTGAGCGACGCCTTGAGCGCCGCGAAATCGGGGTGCACGGGGTCGAGCGTCGCGAGCGTCTCGCCGACGGTTCCCGCGCCGAGCGCCGCGGCGAGCAGCGACAGCAAGGGCTCGCTGTCGCCGTCGCTGTCGACCATGAACCACTGTTTGCGCGCGGCGTTCGGCGTGCGCCCGTCGCGCAGGTGCGTCGCGAGCAGCAGGAAGGTGTCGGTCGCGGTCTTGTCGAGCCGCGCCTGATCGCCGCCCATGATCGCGGCAGCGAGCGCGTCGGGACTATAATCCTTGGGAAACAGGCCCTCGGCGCCGACGCCCTCGATCGAAACCAGCAGCGCTTCGGCATTCTGCTTCGACCAGCTCGGCAAATTCGCTTCGGCCGCGGTTTCGACCACGGGGGCGTCGTCCTGTACCTTGTCGGGCTGGAGGATCACCGAATCCTCCTTGACTCCCGGCTGCGCGAAAGCGGGCACCGCGAGCAGGCTCAGCGGAAGAAGAAGCGCCGCAGCGGGACGCGCCGAAAAGGGGGGGGGGTTGACCATGGTTAAAGCCCATAGCCAAAAAGCATCCACAGTTAAAGTGAGCTGCCGCACACTCCGTCGCAAGAATAGATGTCAGGCTTTCGCTTCTTCATCCTGCTTTGCCAGCCATTCCTCGAGCCACTTGATCGTATAGTCGCCGTGGATCACATCGGGGTCGGCGAGCAGCGCCTGATGCAGCGGAATATTCGTCTTCACGCCGCTGATCACCATTTCCTCGAGCGCGCGGCGCATCCGCATCATGCAGCTTTCGCGCGTGCGGCCGTAAACGATCAGCTTGCCGATCATGCTGTCGTAATAGGGCGGGATCGAATAGCCGGCGTAGAGCCCGCTATCGACGCGCACATGCATGCCGCCCGCGGCGTGATAGTTGGTGACCTTGCCTGGCGAGGGCAGGAAGGTGCGCGGATCCTCGGCATTGATGCGGCATTCCATCGAATGGCCGCGGAATTCGAGGTCTTCTTGGCGGACCGACAGCCCCATGCCGCCCGCGATACGAATCTGTTCGCGGACGAGGTCGAAACCGGTGATCATTTCGGTCACCGGATGCTCGACCTGGATGCGCGTGTTCATCTCGATGAAGAAGAATTCGCCATTTTCCCACAGGAACTCGATCGTGCCGGCGCCGCGATAATGCATCGCCGCCATCGCGTCGGCGCACACCTTGCCCATGCGCGTGCGCTCCTCGGCCGAGATGATGGGCGAGGGGGCTTCCTCGAGCACTTTCTGGTGACGGCGCTGGAGCGAGCAGTCGCGCTCGCCGAGGTGAATTGCGCCCCCCTTGCCGTCGCCGAACACCTGGAATTCGATGTGGCGCGGGTTGCCGAGATATTTTTCCATATAGACGGTCGGATCGCCGAACGCCGCGGCGGCTTCGCTCGACGCCTGGCCCATCAGGCTTTCGAGGCTATCGGCGTCGGGGACGACCTTCATGCCCCTGCCGCCGCCGCCCGATGCCGCCTTGATCAGTACCGGATAGCCGATTTCCTCGGCCATTTTCCGGCATTCGTCGCCATAGGTGACCGCGCCGGGCGAGCCCGGAACGACCGGCAGGCCGAGCGCCACCGCGGTGCGCTTGGCCTCGACCTTGTCGCCCATCGTGCGGATATGCTCGGGCTTCGGCCCGACGAAAATCATGTCGTGCGCTTCGATGATCTCGGCGAAACGCTCGTTTTCGGACAGGAAGCCATAGCCAGGGTGGATCGCGTCGGCGCCAGTGATTTCGGCGGCCGAGATGATCGCGGGGATGTTGAGATAGCTGTCTTTCGCCGCGGGCGGGCCGATGCACACGGCTTCGTCGGCAAGGCGCACGTGCATCGCGTCGGCGTCGGCGGTCGAATGGACCGCGACGGTCTTGATGCCCATTTCGTGGCACGCGCGATGGATGCGCAGCGCGATCTCGCCGCGGTTGGCGATCAGGAGCTTTTCAATGGCCATATGTGGGGGCTCAGCTGATGGTGAACAGCGGCTGGTCGAACTCGACCGGCTGGCTGTTCTCGACATGCACGGCTTTCAGCGTGCCCGACGCCGGCGCGGTGATCGGGTTCATCACCTTCATCGCCTCGACGATGAGGATCGTGTCGCCGGCCTTCACCGCCGAACCGATCGCGGCGAAATTGGCCGCGCCGGGTTCGGGCGAGAGATAGACGGTGCCGACCATCGGCGACTTCACCGCATCGGCGAAGTTGTCGGCCGCCGGAGCTGGCGCAGCGGCGGGCGCCGCGGGTGCCGCCGGAGCGGCCGCCGCAACCGGTGCGGCGGCGGGAGCGTAAGCGACGGGCGCGGCGTTCAGCGTGCGCGCGACGCGGATCTTGCGCTCGCCGTCCTCGACCTCGATTTCGGACAGGCCGGTGTCGTCGAGCAGTTCGGCGAGCGCGCGGACGTAGGCCGGATCGACGTTGATGCCATTGTCTTTATGGTCACCCATGAGAATATTTCCTGTTGTTGCGGCGCCGTTGGATGCGGCGCTCTGACCCCGTTTTTGATGCGCCCTATTGTCAGAGACGGGCGGCGGCGTCCAGCGCCAGCGTATAGCTGTTCGCGCCATGCCCGGCAAAATGCGCCACCGCGGCCATGCCGACATAGCTGACGTGCCGGAATTCCTCGCGCTTCATCGGGTCCGACAGATGGACCTCGATCACCGGCACCTTGATCGACTTGATCGCATCGTGGATCGCGATCGAGGTGTGGGTATAGCCGCCGGCATTGAGCAGCACCGCCTTGGCGCCCGCGATATAGGCTTCGTGCAGCCAGTCGATCAGCACGCCTTCGTGGTTCGTCTGGCGGCATTCGACACGCAATCCCAGCTCGTCGGCCTGCGCCTCCAACCGCGCGTGGATGTCGTTCAGCGTGTCGTGCCCGTAAATCTCGGGCTCGCGCGTGCCGAGCAGGTTGAGGTTAGGGCCAGAAAAGACAAAGACGGTCGGCTTGTCGGGGCGCTCGTTGGTCAAGGGCTTGGCTTTCGGTTGCGAGGAGGCTCGCTGCCCCTATATGGGCTGCTCGGCAAAAGGCAAAGCAAGGCGGATTCCCCAGTGATCTCGGTCATCCTCAACGGCGAAACAAGGCAGGTGCGCGAAGGCAGTATCGCCGACCTCGTCGCCTCGCTCGGCCTCGACGTGAAAAAGGTCGCGGTCGAGCGCAATCGCGAGATCGTGCCGCGCTCGACGCTTGCCGATGTGACGCTCGCCGAGGGCGATGCGCTGGAAATAGTCCATTTTGTGGGAGGCGGTTGAGTTGTCAGCGGATCAGTGGAGTGTTGCCGGCCGGACGTTCACGTCGCGGCTGATTGTCGGCACCGGCAAATATAAGGATTTCGAGCAGAATGCCGCCGCGGTCGCGGCGTCGGGGGCGGAAATCGTCACCGTCGCGGTGCGCCGCGTCAATGTCTCGGACCCCAATGCGCCGATGCTGACCGACTATATCGATCCGAAGAAAATCACTTACCTGCCCAACACGGCGGGTTGCTTCAATGCCGACGACGCGATCCGCACGCTGCGGCTGGCGCGCGAAGCGGGCGGCTGGGATCTGGTGAAGCTCGAAGTGCTCGGCGAGGCGAAGACGCTCTATCCGAACATGCGCGAGACGCTGGAGGCGACCGAAGTCCTCGCTAAGGAAGGCTTCCTGCCGATGGTCTATTGCGTCGACGACCCGATCGCCGCGAAGCAATTGGAAGACGCGGGCGCGGTCGCGGTGATGCCTTTGGGCGCGCCGATCGGATCGGGGCTGGGTATCCAGAACCGGGTGACGATCCGCCTGATCGTCGAAGGCGCCTCGGTGCCGGTGCTCGTCGATGCAGGGGTCGGGACGGCGAGTGACGCCGCGGTGGCGATGGAACTCGGCTGCGACGGCGTGCTGATGAACACCGCGATTGCCGAGGCCAAGGACCCCATTCGCATGGCGCGCGCGATGAAGCTTGCGGTCGAGGCGGGACGCGATTCCTATCTCGCGGGGCGCATGGGCGTGCGGCGCTACGCCGATCCGTCGAGCCCGCTGGCGGGGCTGATCTAAGCCCTTTAGTCCGGATAGACGTCGAGGCCCATCGCCGCGAGCAGATGCGGCTGCTGGCCTGCCGATACGATCATGCCTTCAAGGGTCGCGAGTTCCCTGAGGTTCAGGTCGGCGACATCCGCGCCGCGCAGGTCGGCGCGCGCGAATTTGGCGCCGGCGGTGAGCGCGAGGACAAGATCGCTCCCGCGCAGGTCGGCGCCTTCCAGATCGGAATCGAACAGGACCGCCTCACGAAAGTTCGAGTTCGAAAGCTCGCAATCGGGCATCCGGACGCCGTTCAGGTCGGCGAATTCGAGGTTGCAGCCGCGCAAGGTCGCCGCTGTCTTGACGAGCTTCCGGCCGAACGTCCGGCTGAAGTCGGCCTTGTGAAACTCGGCGCCGCGCATGTTGCAGGCGTCGAATTCGACGCCGAACAGCGTCGAGCGATCGATCTTGGCAAAAGAAAGTTCGCAGCGCCTGAAACGCGCCTGGTCGAGCCGCGAGAAGGCGAATTGCGCGCCGGTGTGGCCCGCGTCGTCGATGAAGGAACAATCCTCGAAAATCGCATCGCGCATATCGACATTCGCGAAGCGGCACCGGATCAGGCGCACCTGGGTCAAGCGAGCATCCTGCAGGCAGGTTCCTGTAAACTGCACATCGCGCAGTATACATTGCGTCAGCGTCGCGCCGGCGAGGTCTATTTCGGCGAAATCGACGCCGGAAAGATCGGCGTCTTCGATGATGCAGCCGGGTTCGAGTTTCACCGCCATCATTTCCTCTCAGCCATCGCGCGTCGAAGCAGTAAGCAATGGCGCGGAACGTATCAAGAACAATTATGGCGATGGGCCGGCTGCCCCTTACCCTGAACGCTTTGCCTCGTTCCCGGAACAAACTCTCGGGCGATCCGTTGGTGTGGCAAGAGGCGAGCCCCTCCCGCCTCTGAAAACCAAGGAGAAACCCCGTGGGTGAATTCACCGAAAAGGCGAAAGGCATCGCCAACGAAGCCGCCGGCAACGCGAAGCAGGCGGCCGGCAAGGCGACCGATAACGAGCGTCTTCGCGCCGAAGGCGAAGCGCAGGAGCGCAAGGGCGAAGCCCAGAATCTGAAGGGCAAGGTCCAGGGCGCGCTCGGCGACAAGATCTGACCACTTGCGCGTCACGTAAGCCATGAAAAAGGCCCCGGGGCATCCCTCTCCCCGGGGCCTTTTTCATTGTGCAGCTTTAAAGTGGCTTATTTGCCCCCGGACGCCACCAGGTCGACGTCGGTCATCGCGCCGTCGCGGCGCATCATCAGGACATAGGCAAGATCGCCCTTCGTGCCGCCGAGCATATGCTCGTTGCCATTGATCCGATGGTCGCTGGTGTAGCCGGCGCGGATCGCCATCGTGTGATAATAATCGAGCACCGCCTGCATCGACGCCGCGGTCTGGAAATTGACGACGCGGATGTTGCACTTGCCGCCAGCGATGCCCGCGGCTTCGCGCAGCGTCGCGCGCGGATAGACTTTGAACGCGGCGGGAAGGCGATCGGCCCAGGCGTTGCTGTAGGTCAGCTTGGCGTCGCAGCCGCCCTTTTGCTGGTCGCGCGCGAGCGCGCCGATGGTCACGGGGCGCTGCTTGGCTTCGCAGCCGTCGCATCCGGCCTCGAACGGCAGGGCTTTCGGCGCAGAGAGCAATTTACCCGCTGCAAGGGCCGCATTGGCTTCGGCAACGGTCGCGGCTTTGCCACCCGCGACGCCGGGAACGCCGCCGTCGACGGGCCGGTTGCCCGGACCGACTGCGTTGCGGTTCGACTGGCCCGCAAGCTTCGGGTCGACCATGATCTTGTCTTCGAGCGAGCCCTTGATCGCCGGGTCGGCGTTGGTCAGCCCGTCGTCGAGCGGGGCGAGATCGGCCTTGGCTTGGGGATTGTCCCGGCAGCCGGCGAGCGGCGCCGCCGCTATCAGAAAGCCGGTAACCAGCCATTTTCCGCGCACCATCATCGCTAACACTCCCTTAATCCATTGCCGGGAATGCCCTATTCTGGTCAAAAAGGCCCAAATAAAATGCGTTAACGGGCAGGGCTTTGTTTGGCGAAAACTGTCTCGGAGCGAGACGCTTTTGCGATTTCGCTCACGCTCCGGGCAGAAATTCCTTGCGCTTGACGCGCCATGCGTCGGCGCTTTGGGTCCATGCATCGACCGGCGCGTCCTGAAAAGGCGCGGGCAGGCGGGTCGGGCCGCTGTTCGTCGCGCCGAGCCGTTTCGCGAGCGCCTGCGAGCGCGTGTTCGCGGGGTCGATGCTGTGCATCAGTTCGGGCCATTTCAGGAATTCGACCGCGAAATCGCACGCCGCGACGCTGCCTTCGAGCGCATAGCCCTTGCCGGCGAATTTGGCGCGCACGCCGTAACCGATCTCGGGCGCCGGCCAGCCGTCGGGCTCCCACGGGCCGAGGCGTCCGACCCATTCGCCGGTCGCGCGCTCGATCACCGAGAACATCGAAAAGCCGCGGATATGCCAGGCACCTGCGAGCGTGCACCACATCCGCCACGCCTGCGAGCGCGGGCAGGTGCCGCCGATGAAGCGCATCGTGTCTTCCTCGGCGCACATTTCGGCGAAGCCATCGAAATCCTCGGTCGCGGGCGGACGCAGGATCAGCCGCTCGGTGACGAGCAGGGGGCCGTTCAACATATTTTTTCTCTCTCTTGCGCGGCGATGGCGACGCTTCTGCGGCAAGAGGAGGTTTTGGGCAAGCAAATGCGACGGATACGCTTGAGGGCACCGGCGGTTAACCGGTGCCCTCTCCATCAGCGTGTACGGGCGGAGGGGTCCAAACCCGCACTCGAGACGGGAGCGGTTATGTTAGCGGCAGCGATATTTCGACTTGTCGATCTCGCGGCCAAGCAGAGCGCCACCGGCAGCACCCAGAACGGTGCCGAGCAGCTTGTCGCCGCCGCCGGCGATTTCGTGACCGGCGAGGCCGCCGACCGCACCGCCGATCAGCAGACCGGTGGTGCCATTATCCTTTTTACAGCGATAACGGCCGTCCCGATCGCGCCACACGCGGGTGTTGTTATTGACGCGCTCGTCGCGGGCATAATAGCGGCGATCCTTCTTACGATGGAAGTTCGACGACTGGTCGAGCTGATGGAAGCCTTCGGCCTTCGCCGGAGCCGCGATACCCGCATAGGCAGGCGCGGTCAGGGCGACACTGGCGGCAGCAAAAGCGCCCATCATGCCCTTGGTGAAATTACGCATAAAAAGTCCTTTCCTGGTCTCGGCGCCTCGTCCCGCTTGCACAAGACCGGGCGCTTCGATGGGAAAACGAGCCGGGCTGCAAAGCCGTTGCATGAACCCAAGGCAACAAGACGAACCGAGCGCTTCCATCGACGAACCGAAAGGCTCTTGCCGCATCGGCGGCGGCATGCGACAATCCCGGCATGCTCAATATCGGATCGCTCGTCATTGGCGCTATCGCCTTGGTTCTGGCCGTTTTTGCGTTCATCCCGCTGCTCGGCTGGGCGAACTGGGTGATCATACCCTTCGCCGTCGTCGGCCTTGCGCTCGGCGCGATGTCGGACAAGACGAGCGGGCGAAACCTGAACATCGTCGTCATCGTCATCGGCGTCATCCGCCTGATGCTCGGCGGCGGCATCATCTGATCCAGCCGGACTAGCCGACCATGAACCAGCCAGCGGCCCCCGCGGGGAGCAATCAGGGCGGCTTGCCCTTTGCGATCAGCGCTTATTTGATCTGGGGTTTCGTTCCGCTCTTTTTCAAACTGCTGTCGAGCGTTCCACCGGTCGAAGTGCTGGCGCAGCGCATCGTCTGGTCGCTGCCGCTCTGTTTCCTGATCATGGTCTTCCGCCGCCAGATCGGCGAATATCTCGCGGCGCTTCGCGATTGGCGCGTGCTGCGGCTGCTGCTTGTCAGTTCGGTGCTGATCGCACTCAACTGGCTCGTCTATATCTATTCGATCTTCACCGACCATGTGCTCGCGGCCAGCCTCGGCTATTATCTCAACCCGCTCGTCAATGTGATGCTCGGCATGACCTTCCTCGGCGAACGGCTCTCGCGGCTTCAGGCGCTTGCGGTCGTCATCGCCGGGATCGGCGTCGCGATCCTGCTCGCGGGCGCGCTCGACACGCTGTGGATCAGCCTGACCCTGGCGTTCAGTTTCGGCACCTATGGCCTGATCCGCAAGATCGTGCCCGTTGGCTCGCTTCCGGGTCTCGCAATCGAGACGACGTTGCTGTTGCCGCTCTCGGTCGCCGGCGCGGCCTATTATATCTGGCTCGGCGACGGCCGCGGTTTCGGCTCGGAAGCGGGGATCAGCTGGCTGCTCGCGGCGGGCGGTGTCGTCACCGCGGTGCCGCTCCTGCTCTTCGCGACCGCGGCGCGGCGGATGAGCTATGCCGCGCTCGGCTTCGTCCAGTATCTCGCGCCGAGCATCGCCTTCCTGCTCAGCCTCTTCGTGTTCCATGAACCGCTGAAGCCCGCGCAGCTAGCCTGCTTCCTGCTGATCTGGGTCAGCATCGCGGTGTTCAGCTTCGACATGTGGCGCAAGATGCGCGCCGACCGGATGATGCCGGCGGCTTAGGAGGCGAGCCGCCAGCCGAGCGTCTCGCCGGCGTGGAACGGAACGACCTCGCCGACGCGTTCGGGAACGAGTGTCTCGCCGCGTTCGAGCGTTACCGTGCCGGTGTTGAGCGGCAGGCCGTAGAAATTCGGCCCATGTTCGCTGGCGAAGCCTTCGAACCTGTCCAGCACGCCTTCCTCGTCGAACACCTGGATATAGGATTCGAGCGCATAGGGGGCGTTGAAGATACCGGCGCAGCCGCACGCGGCTTCCTTCGTATGCACCGCATGCGGCGCGCTGTCGGTGCCAAGGAAGAATTTGGGCGAGCCCGACACCGCAGCGGCGCGGACGGCGAGCCGGTGCTGCTCGCGCTTGGCGACGGGCAGGCAGTAAGCGTGCGGCCGGATGCCGCCGACGAGCATCGCGTTGCGGTTGATATGAAGATGTTGCGGCGTGATCGTCGCCGCGACATTGGCGGGGGCGGCCGTCACAAAATCGACCGCTTCCGACGTCGTGATATGTTCGAACACGATTCTCAGGCCCGGCAGGTCGCGGACGAGGCCCTTGAGCGTGCGCTCGATGAACACCGCCTCGCGGTCGAAGATGTCGACGTCATGGTCGGTGACCTCGCCATGGATGAGCAGCGGCATGCCGATGTCGGCCATCCGTTCGAGCACGGGCATGATCTTCGCGACGTCGGTGACGCCATGCGCGCTGCCGGTGGTGGCGTGCGCGGGATAGAGTTTCGCCGCGGTGAAGATGCCTTCGTCATGGCCGCGCGCCATCTCGTCGGGGCTGCTGTGGTCGGTCAGATACGCGACGATCAGCGGGGTGAAGTCGAGCCCGGCCGGAACCGCGGCGTTGATCCGGTCGCGATACGCCGCGCCCTCTTCCGCGGTCGTAACCGGCGGCGACAGGTTCGGCATGATGATCGCGCGCGCGAACTGGCGCGCGGTATATTGCGCGACATGGTCCAGCATCGCGCCATCGCGCAGATGGACATGCCAGTCGTCGGGGCGGCGGATCGTCAGGCGGTCGGTCATTGTCGGACTCGTCAACTTGTGGGTTGGTTTTGGCTGGGGCGTCCCTAGATTATCGCCATGACCAATACCACCCTCAACGACCGCGCCCTCATCCGTCTGTCGGGGGAGGATGTCCGCGGCTTCCTGCAAGGGCTGGTGACCAACGATACTTCGGGCAATCTGCCGGTGTGGGCGGCGCTGCTGACCGCGCAGGGCAAGGCGCTGTTCGATTTCCTGATCTGGGGCGACGAAGGCGACATATTGATCGATTGCGAGCGCGAGGCCGCCGAGGCGTTGACGAAGCGCCTGACGCTCTATCGGCTACGGCGTGCGATCACCATTGCGGCCGAACCCGATCTGGCCGTCCATTGGGCACCGCAGGGCGATCTGGGTGTCGTCGACCCGCGCCTTCCCGAACTCGGGCAGCGCTGGCTGGCCCCCGCCGGTGAAGGTGAGGGCGCCGACACGGCATGGCGCGCGCACCGCCTCGCGCTCGGCGTCACCGAAGGACGCGCCGAACTGGGTGACGGCACGACCCTGTGGCTCGAATGCAATGCCATCGACCTCAATGGCGTCAGCTTCACCAAGGGCTGCTATGTCGGACAGGAAAACACCGCGCGGATGAACTGGCGGCAAAAGGTCAACCGGCGGCTGGTCGTCGTGCCGATCGCCGAGGCCGATGAAAAGCGGCAGGTCATCGCCTATCCCGATCTCGGCTGGTCGGTCGAGCACCGGCGAGTGGAGAATATCGAAGCGGCCGCCGCACCCGCGTGGCTCCGCGAGGGGCTCGCCGCCGGTTCATGACAGATGCAGTCTTTGCTGCTAGACTGCCGGGCATGCGCGCTATGCTGATTTCGTCGGCGCTCGCCGCTTTCGCCCTGTCGGCTCCCGTCGTTGCGGCGCCGACATCGTTGCTGCCGACCGAGCCCGAGGCCGCGCAGCCCTCCTCCAAACTCGCGCCCCTGGCCGCGGACTCGGCCTGGACGCCGCGCTTCGCGGCTGCGGCGGACCAGCTCGCGACCGCGCTCCGCTCGCGCGATGAGGCGCAATGGGCGCCGCTGCTCGGCGGGCAATGGCTGTCCGCCGCGGATCGCGAGCGCGTCCGGAATTTGCTGGGCGACCGGAACAGTCCGTTCCTGCAGGCTCTCTCCGCGACGGGCGTTACCCACCGCGCGATCCTCGGCTGGAGTGCGCCTGCGTCGCTCAGCGCAGACGAACGTGCTGCGATCGAGAAAGGCCAAGAGGCCGAGGCGCTGGTGTGTTGGTCGCCGGGCGGAAACAGCCCAGGGCCATGGCCGGCAACCGCGATCGAGGCCGACAATCGGCCGGGCCGTTCCTATGCCTGCGCGCGGATCGCTTACAGCATTCGCGGCGAGACGCCGACATGGCGGGCGTTCATCGAGCAGGGCGAGCCCGCTTAACCAATCTCGAACCCTCTTCTGCGAAAAGCGCCTCATGTTGGGGCGCTTTCTCGGTCTGGCTGCGGTGATCGCGGCGGTTTCGGTCGGCTTGGCGGGCGTCGCCAGCCGGTCCTCGTCCAATGACGCGGTCGAAACGTCGAATGCCATTTCGGGCAATCACGACAATTGGACGACGCACAAGGTTCGCAAGGACCGGTCCTTGGCCGCCGCCGAAGCCAGGGGCGATTCGGGCCGGCCGAGCGAGGTATTGCTCGCGCGTTCAGCCGATTCGCATTTCTATGCCGATACCGAGATCGACGGGCGGAACATTCGCATGCTCGTCGACAGCGGCGCGTCGATTGTCGCGCTGACCCGCAGTGATGCCGAGGCGATCGGGATCAACGTCGACGATCTTCCGGTCGGCGGTAGCGCGAACACCGCGGGCGGCGTCGTGCCGATGCGGATGGTCACGCTCGACAGTGTCGAGGTCGAGGGGATCGAGGTGCGCGGCGTGCAGGCGGCGGTCATCGACGCCGACATGGGCGTATCGCTGCTCGGCCAGAGCTTCCTCTCGAAACTCGCCGCGGTGAACGTCGAAGGCGATACGATGACGTTGCGCTGATCGGACGTCGGCTTTGACGCGGGGGCCTGCCACCGCTTATTTTCCTTCGTCACCCCGGACTTGATCCGGGGTCCCGCTTGAAATCAAAGCCAGTTGATGCCTCAAAAAAGCGGGATCCCGGATCAAGTCCGGGGTGACGAGATAGGATATGTCGCGCGTAGATCGGGTAGCGATGTTTGCCCCACGCTTGCCATTCCCTCCACTTTTCCCCACATCGGCCGCCATGAACGCTCCCAATCCTCCGATGCGCGCGGCGATCGTGCCCGTCACCGCTTTCCAGCAGAATTGCACCTTGCTCTGGTGCACTGCGACCAACAAGGCGGCCTTTGTCGATCCCGGCGGCGATCTCGACAAGCTCAAGGACGCCGTCCGCCAGACTGGCGTCGAGGTCGAGAAGATCCTCGTCACCCACGGCCATATGGACCATTGCGGACAGGCGGGGATGCTCGCGAAGGAACTCGGCGTGCCCATCGAAGGGCCGCACGAGGACGACCGTTTCTGGATCGATGCCTTCGCCGAGGATGGTGCACGTTTCGGGATGGTCGGCGAATCGTTCGAGCCCGATCGCTGGCTGGTCGACGGCGACACGGTGACCGTCGGCAATCTCACCATCGACGTCATCCATTGCCCGGGGCACACGCCGGGGCATGTCGTCTTCCACCACGCGCCGTCGAAGCTCGCGATCGTCGGCGACGTGATCTTCCAGGGATCGATCGGCCGCACCGACTTTCCGCGCGGCAATCACCAGCAATTGCTCGATTCGATCACGCAGAAGCTATGGCCGCTCGGCGGCGACACGACCTTCCTGCCCGGACACGGCGCACACAGCAATTTCGCGCACGAACGGCGTACCAATCCGTTCGTTAGCGATATGGCGCTGGGGGCGGCGGGTTAACCCCTCCCGCTTGCGGGAGGGGAGCATTCACTTCGGCGCGGCGACTTCGGTTTCGACGATCTCGGTCGTCGTGATACTCGTCGGCGTCAGATAGACGATCGCGAGGGCGCCGATTGCCAGGCCGAGCTGGGTCAGCATCGTAATGATCGTGCCGACCATCCGGCCCCACATCATCCCGTCCATGCCGATCGCGTGGAGGATGCGCCCGACAAGATAGAGGGCGCCAACGCCCCACAGCCAGAGCGAGGAGCCGAGGCCCAGCTCGACCAATGCGAGCAGGATCAGCACGAACGCCGTGTTTTCGACGAAATTGCTGTGCGCGCGCATGCGCCGCGTCAGAGGTTCGTTACCGCCGTCGCCGATGAAGACCTTTTCCTTTGTGCGGACGCGGCCGACGCGCAGCGAAAGCCACAGGTTGAGCAGCGCCGCGCCGGCGGCAATCGTCAGGCTGATCGGCAAGATAATCATCTGGTTTCCCCCTTATGGACCGGCGCGTTTCGCTTGCCGGCAGCGGGCAGGGTGTGACATCCCCCGACCAAGGCGGCAAGCCTGCACGGGGATGGACGCAATAGGCTTGCCTTTGCGGGCAAAAACGCTATAGCCCCGCCCGATCCGGCACCCGACACCATATGGCGTTGAGGCACCCTCCAGCGGAAGCTTTTCCTTGCCCAATATCGGCGGGAGCGGGCTTCGGCGTGGCGGGCGGGCCAGTCATTTCCGGCGACGGCGGTGACAAATCCGGGTAGCCGATTCGTGACACACACTTTAAGAATGCAGGAAATATCATGGCCGTTCCCAAGCGAAAAACCTCGCCCTCGAAGCGCGGCATGCGTCGCAGCCACGACAGCCTGAAGGTTGAAGCCTTTCAGGAATGCCCGAACTGTGGCGAGCTGAAGCGCCCGCACAATCTTTGCAACGCCTGCGGCCATTATAACGGTCGTGAAGTGGTGTCGGTCGGCGCATAAGCATTAGCCGGAGGGCGTCCTGATGGCACTGACACCGCGAATCGCAATCGATGCGATGGGCGGTGACGTTGGCGTGCGCATGATGCTCGCCGGCGCCGCGATGGCGCGCCACAAGCACGACGGCCTCCGCTTCATCCTCGTCGGCGACGAGGTGCAGATCAAGGCGGCGCTTGAAAACCACCCCAATCTGCGCGCGGCGTCGGATATCATCCACACCGACGGCGTGGTGTCGGGTTCGGACAAGCCGAGCCAGGCGCTGCGCAAGGCAAAAAGCACCTCGATGGGGCTCGCGATCGACGCGGTGAAGCGCGGCGATGCCGGCGGTGCCGTGTCGGCGGGCAACACCGGCGCGCTGATGGCGATGGCGAAGCTCGCGCTGCGCACGATGCCGGGCATCGACCGGCCGGCGCTCGCGGCGCTGCTGCCGACGCTCGGCGACAATGACGTCGTGATGCTCGACCTTGGCGCCAACACCGATTGCGACGCCAACAACCTCATCCAGTTCGCCGTGATGGGCGCCGCTTATGCGCGCACCGCGATGGGGCTCGAAAAGCCGCGCGTCGCGCTGCTCAACATCGGCACCGAGGAACTGAAGGGCACCGACGAGATTCGCGACGCTGCCGCGCGGCTGCGCGAGGCGCACGGCCTACCGATGCAATTCACCGGCTTTATCGAGGGCGATAAATTGTCGCGCGGCGACGTCGACGTGATCGTCCACGACGGTTTTTCGGGCAATATCGCGCTCAAGACGATCGAGGGAACGGCGCGGTTCGTCACCGACCTGCTTCGCCGCGCCTTCACCAGCTCGACGCGCTCGAAGATCGGCTTCCTGATCTCGCGCCCCGCGACCGAACTGCTCAAGCATCATCTCGATCCCAATAACCACAATGGAGCGGTGTTCCTCGGCCTGAACGGCGTGGTGCTCAAAAGCCACGGCAGCGCCGATGCGAAGGGGGTCGCGAACTGCGTCCACCTCTGCGCCGAACTGATCGAGAAGGATATCACGCGTCAGGTGACCGAGGATCTCGCAAATTTCCGTAGCGGAGCCGCAGCATGACGCTCCGCGCCATATTGGCCGGCACCGGCTCGGCCTTGCCGCGCACGCGGGTCTCGAACGCCGAGCTCGCGGCGCGCGTCGACACCAGCGACGAATGGATCGTCGAACGCACCGGCATCCGTTTCCGCCACATCGCCGAACCCGACGAGACGACGGCAACGCTCGGCGCCGATGCGGCGAAGCAGGCGCTGACGGCTGCGGGGCTTGAGCCCGCCGACATCGGCCTGATCATCGTCGCCACCGCGACCCCCGACAATACCTTCCCCGCCAGCGCCACCAAGGTGCAGGCGCTGCTCGGCATCCCCGATTGCATCGCCTTCGACGTCGCGGCGGTCTGCTCGGGCTTCCTTTATGCGGTATCGGTCGCCGACTCGATGCTCCGCACCGGCGCCACGCAGCATGCGCTGGTGATCGGTTCGGAAACCTTCAGCCGCATCCTCGACTGGGAAGATCGCACGACCTGCGTCCTCTTTGGCGATGGCGCGGGCGCGGTCGTGCTGTCGGCCAAGGATGTCGAGGACGATCAGGGCATCCTCGCGACGCGCCTCCATGCGGAGGGAAAATACGCAGATATGCTCTATGTCGACGGCGGGCCGTCGACGACGGGGACGGTCGGCCACGTCCGGATGCAGGGCCGCGAAGTCTTCCGCCACGCCGTCACCAATCTCGCCTCGGTGCTGGGCGAAGTGATGGCCGATGTCGGCCTGTCGGCCGAGTCGATCGACTGGGTCGTGCCGCATCAGGCGAACAAGCGGATCATCGACGCAACCGCGAAAAAGCTGGGTTTGCCGCCCGAACGCGTCGTGCTCACGGTCGACCAGCACGCCAATACATCGGCGGCCTCGGTGCCGCTCGCGCTCGACCTCGCGGTGCGCGACGGACGCATCAAGCGCGGCGACCTGGTGGTGCTCGAAGCGATGGGCGGCGGCTTCACCTGGGGCGCTGCGGTTTTGCGCGTCTGACGCTTCGCTCCGGCGCGTCAACTTCTCGCTCCATCCGTTTCAGTTTGGCGGATTAATTCGCATTTGTTACATATGCGAACAGGGACTCGTGACGGTGGGGGCTGTCAGGGAACCCATCGTGCATTTTCGCTTCAGAGGGGGAAGGGATCAACATGACCGCAGGGACTCTTACGCGGGCCGACATTGCGACGCGGATCAACCAGCAGATCGGGCTGTCGCGCAATGAATCGGCCGCCATCGTCGAATCGATTCTCGATCATATGTCCGACGCGCTCGCGGTCGGTCAGAATGTGAAAATCTCGGGTTTCGGAACCTTTGTCCTGCGCGACAAGGCGCAGCGGATCGGCCGCAATCCCAAGACCGGCATCGAAGTGCCGATCCTGCCGCGGCGCGTGATGACCTTTCGCGCCAGCCAGACGATGCGAGCCCGCGTTGCCGGCAAATAGACCGCACCTGACCCATGTCGGGTTTTGAGATGACCGACGATGGCGGCAAGGCGTCCGGCGCCATGCTCGCCATCGGCGAACTGGCGGTGCGCATCGGCGTCCCGACGCATGTGCTGCGTTATTGGGAAACGCGTTTTCCGCAGCTGAAGCCGCTCCAGCGGTCGGGCCGCCGCCGCTATTACCGCGCCGAGGACGTCGCGCTTGCCGAGCGCATCCATCACCTGCTGCATGTCCAGGGCTTCACCGTCGAGGGCGCGCGCAAGGCGCTGTCCGAGCCGGGCGCAGCGCCCACGGCGCGTGCGCCATTGACCCGCGAGCTGCTCGACAGCGCCGCGCCGATGCGCGTGGTGAAGGGAATTCCGGTCGAGGCGCTGGTCGCGCTCCGCCAGCGGCTCGCCGCGGCGCTCGGCTAAGCCTTAGTCGTTATCCATCGCCGGCGCGAGCGCCGGGTCGAGATCGCGCGGGCGGATGAAACCCACAAACCGCGCGCTGTTCGTGTCGAGATCGTGCCAGTCGGCGATGTCCAGTTCCAGCCGCGCCAGCGCCGAGGTCGGCAGCTTTTCCTCAACCTTCGCGCGGAGTTCGTCGCCCGCCGATTCGGGAACGAGCATCAGGATCAGATCCTCGAGCCCCGGATTATGCCCCGAAATCAGCAGATGATCCGAATTCTTGCCGGTGTCGCGGATGACGTCGATCAGCGTCGCGGCCGATGCAAGATAGATGCGCCGGTCCCAATGCGGCTCAAGTGTGTCGAGGTCGGCAGCGGGCTGGAAGATATCGAGCGTTTCGGTCACGCGCACCGCGGGCGAGGCGATGATGCGGTCGACGGGCAGTTTCTGGCGCTTCAGCCATTGTCCGATCAGTTCGGCGCCGCGCGCGCCGCGTTTGTTGATCGGGCGGTCGAAATCGCGCTCGACCTGCACGTCCCAACCCGATTTGGCATGGCGCAGGATAGTCAAAGTCTTCAAAATCGCTCCCCGCGCCGTTGCGCCATGCCCTCGTTCGCGGGCCTTGTGCCGGAAACTTATGACGGTGAAAAGGCTGGAAAGGCGCTTTTTCGCCTTTCCACATTCGCCGCAGCGACATGGTTGACCGCTTCGTCGAGCGGCAGGCGGCGGATCGGCGTGCCCTCGGGAAAGGCGCTGAGCAGGCGCGAGGGAAAGCTGGGTGAGAGCATCACGAACTGCCCGAAATCGTCGGCGCGGCGGATCAGCCGGCCGAACGCCTGACCGATGCGGGCGCGGATGACCATGTCGTCATAGGCGCTGCCGCCCTGCGCCGCGCGTCGCGCCGCGTGCAGGATCGTCGGGCGCGGCCACGGCACGCCCTCCATCACCACGAGCCGCAGCGAATCGCCGGGAACATCGACCCCGTCGCGCAAGGCATCGGTGCCGAGTAGCGAGGCGTGCGGATCTGCGCGGAAAATGTCGACGAGCGTCCCGGTGTCGAGCGGATCGACATGCTGCGCGAACAGCGGCAGCCCCGCGCGCGCCAGCCGGTCGGCGATACGCGAATGGACGATGCGCAGCCGCCTGATCGCGCTGAACAGCCCCAAGGCGCCGCCGCCCGACGCCTCGATCAGCCGGCTGTACGCGCCAGCGAGCGCGGGCAGGTCGCCGCGCGGAATGTCAGTGACGATCAGCACCTCCGACTGGCGCGCATAATCGAACGGGCTCGGCACCGCGAAATGCTGGACGCCGCCGTCCATGTGGCGCGCGCCGGTGCGGATGTCGGCGTCGGTCCAGCCGCCGCGCCCGTGACCACCGTTGCGCAGCGTCGCCGAGGTGACGAGGACGCCCTGCGCCGGGCGGTACACGACGTCGGCGATGGGTTTTGCAGGGTCGAGCCAGTGGCGGTGCAGCCCGCAGTCGAACTCGCGCCCGTCGTACCGATCGACCGCCAGCCAGTCGACGAAATCGGGATCGGCGGGACCGCCGACGCGCCCGAGCAACGAAAGCCAGCCGCCCAATGTGTCGATGCGCGTGCCAAGGCTGTGGCGCGCGCCGTCGACCCTCGCCCGGGCTTGCCCGTCGAGCCAGTCGGGCGGGTCCTCGATCAGGACCTCGAGCCGCTTGCCGAGCGCCATCAGCGGCCGGAGCAACGCCTCGACCGCGTCGCTCGCCGCCGCGGCTGCGGTCACCAGATCGGAATCGGGATCGGCAAGTTCGGTTTCGAGCCCATAGCCCGCGTCGGCGGTGCGCGTGTCGACCGCGCGCGCATAAACCTGTCCGCGCACCGCGACGAGCAGCCGCTCGATCGCGCCCCACGGGTCATTCTCCGACAATCGGCCGAGCCAGCCGTCGCCGGGCAGTTCGGCGGCGGCGGCGATCGCCGTCTGGATCGCGCGGTCGCCCGCCTCGTCATAGCTTGCGACGTCGGCGAGCCGTGCGGCGAGCCCGCGCCGCCGCCCACGCGACTTGCCCTCGGGACCCAGCACCCAGCGTCGGATTTCGACCGCTTCCTGCCCCGTCAGCGCGGCCGCGAACATCGAATCCGCCGCGTCCCACAGATGATGGCCTTCGTCGAAGATCAGCCGCGTCGCGGGCGCCCCGCCGTCGCGCGGGCGCGCCGCCTGCACCATCGTCAGCGCATGGTTGGCAATCACGATATCGGCCTGCGTCGCCGCGCGCGCCGAATGCTCGATGAAGCATTTCCTGAAATGCGGGCAGCCCGCATAGATGCACTCGCCGCGCCGGTCGGTGAGCGCGGTGGTGCCGTTGCGGCGGAAGAGGGCAGGGAGCCAGCCGGGCAGATCGCCGCCGACCATGTCGCCGTCGCGCGTATAGGCGGCCCAGCGTGCGACGAGCTGCGCGAGGATCGCGGCGCGGCCCGAAAAACCGCCTTGCAAAGCATCCTCGAGGTTGAGCAGGCAGAGATAATTTTCGCGCCCCTTGCGTACCACGACCTTTTCACGATGCGTCGCGGCGTCGGGGTAGAGCCGTTCGGTCTCGCGCGACAATTGGCGCTGCAACGCCTTGGTGAAGGTCGAGATGCAGACCGCGCCAGCCGACTGGTCGATCCATTGTTTCGCGGGGGCGAGGTAGCCCAAAGTCTTGCCGATGCCCGTCCCGGCCTCGGCGACGAGCATCTGCGGCGCATCCTTGCGCTCGCGCGGGGCAAAGATCGCGGCGGTCGCACGCGCATAATCCTGCTGCCCCGGCCGCCGCTCGGCGCCGTCCCCGGTCAGCCGGTCGAGCCGCGCCGATACATCGTCCGCGTTGATCGTCACCTGGCGCGGCGTCCCGCGCGGCGGCGCTTCCTCCCACTCGGGCAGGCGCGCGAACAGCCAGCGTTCATTGGCGTCGGGTTGCGAGAGCCGCGGCTGGACGAGCGGCGACCACGACCAGCGCTGGCGCGACAATGCCTGCACGCCGTGCCACGCGCCTTCGCGCTCCTCCCACGCGGGATCGTTGATGCTCGCGAGCATCGCCGCCGCGGCCTTGGGCAGAAAGGCCGCGATAACCTCTTCGCCTTTTGGCGGCGTCAGGCCGATCGCGGCGGCGATTCCCGCCGGAGTCGGTACGGCGAAGCGTGCGGGATAGAGGAAAGCGAAGAGTTCGAGCAGGTCGAGTCCTGACAGCTCGGGATAGCCGAGCCGGTCGCCCGTCAGCGTCGCGTTGAGCAGCAGGTGCGGGGTGGCCGCGACCGCGGCGATCGCCTCACCACGCCCGACGCGCTGCACGCGGCCGAGCGTGTCGGCGATCCAGATGCCGATATGGCTCGCGTGGATCGCGGGCAGGGTAAGCGGGTCGGGAGCCATCGCCCCACGCTAGGGACAAAAGGCGAACGCGACAAGGCGCGGCGGCTCGTTTTGCTTTCTTCTTGCGATAGGACGGAAATAGCGGATGGTTCGACCGACCGGGCGAAGGGAGGCAGCAGATGAGCGACGAACAGGCGATCGGTAGCGTGATTGACGAGATGTATGCGATGATTTCGGGGCCGAAAGGCCCGCGCGACTGGTCGCGGCAGGCCAATTGTTTTCATCCCGATGCGCGGCAGATTCGCACATGGATCGGCGACGACGGACGCGCGACGTTCCGGAGCATGGGTCTCGACGATTATGCGCGCGACACGACGCCCTTCTTTGCTGCGAATGATTTTTTCGAGATCGAGATCGGGCGGCGGATCGATATATTGGGGAATATCGCGCACGTCTGGAGTGCATATGAAGCGCGCGGCTCGCTCGACGACAGGTTGCCTGAACGGCGCGGCGTCAATTCGATCCAGTTGTTCAACGACCCCGGCCATGGCTGGCGGATCATGGCGATGATCTGGGACAATGAGCGCACAGGCGTCGCGATCGCGCCCTTCTGACGCTTGGCTTCCTGATGCTTAACTTAGCCCGCGGCGCCCAAACGCTGAAGGGCGTTGGCTCATGAATATTTGCGCTGGCTGAACCATCGAAGCCGTCCGCGCGCGTTTCAGTGCGGTGTACAGCGGGCCGTGCGTGAGCTCGTACGGGAAGCGCACGCCCATGCGGTCATACTCGGACCACATGACGACCGCGTAGGTTACCTGTCCGCCATAATGGATTTCGCAGCGCGAGCGTGCGGGCATGCTCGCCCCATCGATGCGCGCGCCGCCTTCGGACAGGTCGGTGATCCGGCCGTCGACGAAGTTGAGCACGCCATTGACGGTGACGTCGATGGCAACGGCGGTGCGCTTGTGGCCGCGGGCGGCGGGGGGGCGAAAATTGTCCATGTCAGGGACGCTACGCCCACATGGTAAATTATCCGGTAACGATGTTGGCTCGTGCCGGGACAATGTTGCAAGCGATCGCCGACAATGGTCTACGCGGATCATGGTCCGTCCGATCATCCTCTATGGCATCGGTCTCGCCGCCGCGGCGTTCCTGCTCGAGTGGCTGAATTACAAACATGTCGTGCATCGCTGGTCGACCGAATTTTATATTGTCTGCGTCGCGGTCATTTGCGTTGCGCTCGGCATATGGGCCGGCAACCGGCTGACCGCGCGGCCGCGTCAGGCTTTTGTACGCAACGATGCGGCGATCGCGGCGCTGGGGCTCAGCGCGCGCGAATGCGAGGTGCTCGAAATGCTGGCGGCGGGGCACGCCAATAAGGTAATCGCGCGCCAGCTCGATATCTCGCCGAACACGGTGAAGACGCATGTCGCGCGGGTCTATGAGAAGCTGGCGGTCGCCAGCCGCACGCAGGCGGTGCAAAAGGCGCGGACGCTCGACATCCTGCCGTAAAATCGGGCGACGGGGGTCAAATCACCCATTTGGGCGATAGATTTCGGCCGTTGTTCCGGTCCATCCCGCATGGCATTCACCAGATGGGGAGACAGGGTCATGGGCAGGATTATTGCGGTTTACGGCGCCATTGCGGGCGTCATCGTCATTATCGGCATGTTTATCAGCATCACCTTCGTCGCCGATCATGGCACGATGGGCATGGTCGCGGGCTATCTGTCGATGCTCGTCGCGCTGCTTTTCGTGTTCATTGGCGTGAAGCGCTATCGCGACGTCAATCTGGGCGGCGTGATCACCTTCTGGAAGGCGCTCGGCGTCGGCCTCGGCATCGGGCTCGTCGCGTCGCTTTTTTACGTTTTCGGCTGGGAACTCTATATGTGGCAGACCGGCGGGACCTTCATGGCCGACTATATCGCGAAGAGCGTCGAGGATATGCGCGCCGCCGGCAAATCGGCGGGCGAGATCGCGAGATTTTCGGCCGAGATGGGCGCGATGGCGGAGCAATATAAAAATCCGCTGTTCCGCATGGCGCTCACGCTGACCGAGATATTCCCGGTCGCGCTGCTGGTGTCGCTCGTGTCGGCCGCGCTGCTGCGCCGGAGCAGCTTCATGCCGGCGCTGCAATCGCGGGGCTGAATTTAGACGCGGCGGCACAGGCCGGTATCGGCCGGTATATCGGCTTTCCTACATTGCACCGGCATGCTTGATACTGTCCGATGCGATCGACAGCTGCCTCTCGCGATAAAGCGACAAAGGAGACAAAATGGATGCGCGCATGCGTATCCTTTGTCTCCTTAAGCCCGGAAGAGCCGAACGATGTTGGCGATTCACGAGTGAAGTTGCGCAGTTTTCCGTGCTCCTTTCCATCGGCGCTTCTTGTCGCTATGGGGCGCAGCTATGACTGACTTGCACCTTCACCCTTCGCTGCGCGAGCCCGCGCAAACGTCCAAGGCATGGCCGTTCGAGGAAGCGCGCAAGATCGTCAAACGCTATCCGGGCGGCAAGCCCGGCGGCGAGGCGGTGCTGTTCGAGACGGGCTATGGCCCCTCGGGATTGCCGCATATCGGCACCTTCAACGAAGTGCTGCGTACGACGATGGTCCGCCGCGCCTATGAGGCGCTGACCGGCGGCGCGGCGACGCGGCTGGTCGCGTTCAGCGACGATATGGATGGCCTCCGCAAGGTTCCCGACAATGTACCAAACGGCGACATGCTGCGCGAATATCTCGGCAAGCCGCTGACCGCTATCCCCGATCCGTTCGCCAAGTATGAAAGTTTTGCGCATCATAACAATGCGATGCTGCGCGAGTTTCTCGACCGTTTCGGCTTTCAGTACGAGTTCGTGAGCTCGACCGAGCGCTATCAGTCGGGCGCATTCGACGAGGCGCTGCGAAACGTCCTCCGCCACAATCAGGACATCCTCGACATCATGCTCCCGACGCTGCGCGCCGAGCGTGCGGCGACCTATTCGCCGATCTTGCCGGTCAGCCCAAAGTCGGGGATCGTGCTGCAGGTGCCGGTGACCGTCGTCGATGCCGATGCGGGGCTGGTGTCGTTCGAGGATCAGGGCGAGACAATCACGCATTCGATCCTTGGCGGCGGCGCGAAGCTGCAGTGGAAGGTTGACTGGGCGATGCGCTGGGTCGCGCTCGGCGTCGATTATGAAATGTATGGCAAGGACCTGACCGACAGCGGCGTCCAGTCGGGCAAGATCGCCAAGGCGCTCGGCGGGCGCAAGCCCGAGGGGCTGATCTACGAGATGTTCCTCGACGAAAAGGGCGAGAAGATCTCGAAGTCGAAGGGCAATGGCCTCAGCCTTGAGCAATGGCTCGACTATGGCAGCGAGGAGAGCCTCGCCTTTTTCGCTTACCGCGAGCCCAAGGCGGCAAAGCAGCTCCACATCGGCGTGATCCCGAAGGCGGTCGACGAATATCTGCAGATGCGCGGCAATTATCCGTCGCAGGAGCCCGACAAGCGGCTCGGCAACCCCGCGCATCATGTCCATGTCGCGCGCGGCGAGGCGATTCCGGCGACCGAACTGCCGGTGACCTTCGGCCTGCTGCTCAACCTCGTGGGGGTGATGGGCGCCGATGCTTCGAAGGATCAGATCTGGCGCTACCTCGGCCAATATGTCGAGGGCGCGAATGCGGCGACCTATCCCGAGCTCGATGGTCTGATCGACAATGCGATGGCGTATAACCGCGACTATGTCGCGCCGACGCTGCAGCGTCGCAAGCCGCAGGGCGGCGAGGTTGCGGCCTTGCAGGAACTCGACGGCGAACTCGCGGCGCTGCCGGCCGAGGCCTCGGCCGACGATATCCAGAACATCGTATACGCGATCGGCAAGAACGAGGCCTATGGCTTTGAAAACCTGCGCGATTGGTTCAAGGCGCTCTACGAGACGCTGCTCGGGTCGAGCGCCGGGCCGCGCATGGGCAGCTTCATCGCGCTGTTCGGCATCGACAATACGCGGCGGCTGATCGCCGAGGCGCTTGCATAAAATTCCGTTCGCATCGAACGAAGTCGAGTGCCCCTCGACCTTGCTCGATGCCGATGGGTGTCTCGACTTCGCTCGACACGAGCGGGAATTAGGGAGTGGTTTCATGCCTGTAGAGCCTGCTTTCCAACTCGCGCAGATCAACATCGGCCGTTTCCGCCTGCCGCCCGAGCATGTCGCGAACCGCGATTTCATGGACGCGCTCGACCATGTGAACGCCGTTGCCGAAGCCGCCGACGGCTTCGTCTGGCGGCTCACCGGCGAGGGTAACAATGCGACCGATGTGCCGGTGACCGACGATCCGCACCTGATCGCCAACATGTCGGTGTGGCGCGACATCGATGCGCTCGCGGCCTATGTCTACCGCACCCCCGACCATCTGACGGTGATGAAGCGGCGCAAGGAATGGTTCGACCATATGGCGGTCTATCAGGCGCTATGGTGGGTTCCCGCGGGGCATCGTCCGACCGTTGCGGAGGGCATGGCGCGCATCGCGATGCTCGACGCGAACGGGCCGACCGCTGAGGCTTTCACTTTCAAGCGGCCCTTCGCCGCGCCCGACGGCACCGCGGCGCTGCCGATCCAGGACGAATGCGCATGAGCGACGTGATCGATATCTTCACGACCGGCGGGACGATCGACAAAGTCTATTTCGACGCCTTGAGCGAGTTCCAGATCGGTCCCGCGGCGATCCCCGACATGCTGCGCGAAAACAACGTCCATGTGCCGCACCGCGTCACGCAGTTGATGCGCAAGGACAGCCTCGAACTCGACGATGCCGATCGCGAGACGATCCGCGCCGCGGTCGCCGCCAGCGATGCGTCGCGCATCCTCGTCACCCACGGCACCGACACGATGGTCGTCACCGGGCGCGTGCTGGCGGGGATCGCGGGCAAGACGATCGTGATGACGGGCGCGATGCAGCCCGCTTCGGTGCGCGCGAGCGATGCCGAATTCAACGTCGGCTTCGCGCTCGCCGCGGCGCAGACGCTGCCGCCGGGTGTCTATGTCGCGATGAACGGGATGATCTTCGACCCCGAAAAGACGGTCAAGGACCGCGCTGGGGCGCGTTTCGTGCAGGAGGGCTGATTAGCCCTTGGCGGTGACCTGCCGCAACACCGCGGCGTAGCCCGGCGCAATCGTCATCGAATCATGCTTGCCCGCGCGGCCGAGCGCGGCATGCACTTCGGGCAGTCGATAACAGGGCACACCCATGAACAGGTGATGCTCGGCGTGATAATTCACCCAATATGGAGCGACCGTCGCGCGCGCCAGCCAGCCGGCGTGCGTCGTCCGCGCATGGGTGAAGGGGTCCTCGCTGCCCGTCGTCGTGCAGGCATGTTCGGCGATATTGCGGATCCGCAGATACAGCTGAAAGGTCGTCGCAAGACCCGCGAGCCACAGCAGGTACGGCGTCCAGCCATAGAGCGCGAGCGACACCGCGAGCAGCACCGCCTGCACGACCAGGAAACGCCCGACCGCGCGCGCCACCGCCATCGCGCCCGCGACGTCGATCGTCGGTGACGTCATGCCGTCGTCGGACTGCTTGTTGAACGGTGTCCCCGCCTTGGTGCTCGCGCCGCTTTTCTGCCCCTGTTCGCCGCGTAGCATCGCTTTCAGGCCGACGAAGGCGAATCCGAATTGCGCCATCCGCTGCTTGAAGAAGGTCTGGCCGGTCAGGTCGCGCAACACCTTGCGCCAAAGGCTGGCGCGCGTGGTGGGGAAGGGCTTCGACAGCGACAGGTCGGGGTCTTCGGGCTGCTGGGTGAATTTATGATGCTGGAGATGATAGGTGCGATAGGCGATGAGGTCCGATCCGACCGCCGCGCCCGTCAGCCATTGCCCAAGGAAATTGTTGATTTTCCGGTTGGGATGGAGCGCGCCATGCGCCGCGTCGTGCATCAGGATCGCGAGCCCGAGCTGGCGTCCGCCGACGAAGATGACGGCGAGCAGCCATAGGGCAGGGTTCCGCGACCAGGCGGCAAGGCCGACGAGCGCGATGCTGACGATCCATGCATGCGCCACCAGCCAGATGCCGCGCCATGACGATGCGCGCGTGATCGCCGACCATTCGGCGCGGTCGAAAAAGCGGTCGGGCGGGAACAGGCGAACAGCAGGCATGGCTCGACTATAACAAGTTGCGATCCGAAACGTAACCCCTTCCGTTTTGGCACAATATCGGCGGAAATCACCGGCTTGCGGTAAGGATTTGGAAACCCCTTTTTGGCCACTGGTCGCCGCGACCAGAAAAGCGGGGAAGTTCGGAACATTGGGGGTTCGGCGTAACATCATCCGGCCGGGAGGCGGCGATTTGCCATCGGGCGAATCGCTGTTCGATTCACCCGAATTCGTCATGCACCTGATGCGCGTGGCGAAGCTGTGGCATTATGTGCTGATCGGCCGCGTCCTTGCATTCCTGACCTTCGCCTTTCTGCCGGGTCTTGCAGGCTTCCTCGATCACCCTTCGCACTGGCTGGTCATGGCGGCCGGCTTGCCATGCGATGTCGCGCTGACGGTGATCGGGCAGGCGATGCGCAAACCGCGTCCGATCGCGCACAGCCGCGTGCGGCTGATGGCGATGCTGTGCATGGCGCTGATCGCGCTTGGCACCTTGCTCAACGCCGCAGCGATGTTCGGCGCGATCGCCGTCCCCGACGGCAGCCACCATTTCGATGCTTTTACCGCGATCCACATCGGCTCGCTGCTCGTCGCGGCGTCGGCGGTCGCGGTGGTCCGTCCCGCCTTTTTCGCCTTCGCGGGTGCAACCGCGCTGGGCGGCGCGATCGGCGTCGCCTCCTGGCCGTTCGCGGTCGCCGGCTTCGTCTTCCTCGGCCTGCTGATCGTCATGATGCGCGAGGATGTCCGGCACCAGCGCCGCGCGACGCGCGCCGCGCGGCAGGGCGTTAGCGACCAGCAGCGCGCGCTCAATCTGATGCGCGATTTCGAGCGCGCGGGACGCGGCTGGTTCTGGGAAACCGATCGTTATGGCCAGCTCGTCTATATCTCGCCGACCGTCGCGGCGCGGCTCGACCGGCCGCTCGCCGACCTGCTCGGCCATCCCTTTACCGACATCATCCGCAAGCGGATCGGCAACGACGAAAGCGAAGAGCGGACGCTCGGTTTCAGCCTGTCGTCGCGTACACCGTTCAAGGAGCTGACGGTGCAGGCCGCGGTGCCGGGCGAGGAGCGATGGTGGTCGATTTCGGGCCAGCCGATCAGCAATGAACTCGGCAATTTCCAGGGGTTTCGCGGCAGCGGAACCGACCTTACCGACAAGAAGAGGTCCGAGCGCGAGATCAACCAGCTCGCGCGCTACGATACGCTCACCGGCCTCGCGAACCGCCGCCACATCACCGACCTGCTCGAGCGCGCGCTGAAGAGCCATAGCGGGCAGCCGCAGCCCTGCGCGCTGCTGCTGATGGATCTCGACCGCTTCAAGGCGGTCAACGACACGCTGGGGCATCCCGTCGGCGACCAGTTGCTGCAACAGGTCGCGGGGCGGCTGACGCAGATCGTCGGCGACAAGGGACAGGTCGGGCGGCTCGGCGGCGACGAGTTCCAGATCGTCGTGCCGCAGCTCAGCCAGCCCGAAAAGCTCGCCGGCATCGCCAATGCGATCATCCTCAGCCTCGCCAAGCCCTTTTCGATCGAGGGAGAACAGGTCCGCATCGGATCGTCGCTCGGCATCGCGGTATCGGACGGGCAGGGGGTGTCTGCGTCGGCGCTCGTTCGTAACGCCGATCTTGCGCTGTATGCCGCGAAGGATGCGGGGCGCGGCGTCTATCGTTTCTATGCCGACGCGATGCATAATCAGGCGAGCGAGCGCAAGGCGATCGAGGATGCGCTGCGCGACGCGCTGGCCAAGGACGAACTCAGACTGCTTTACCAGCCGATCGTCGACGTCGGGAGCGAGCGGATTACCGGGTTCGAGGCGTTGATCCGCTGGCATCACGCGACCGACGGGCTGATCAGCCCGTCGAAATTCATTCCCATAGCCGAAGAATCGAACCTGATCGTGCCGATCGGCGAGTGGATCATCCGGTCCGCCTGCGCCGCGATCGGGCACCTTGGCCCCGGATACCGTGTCGCGGTCAATGTCTCGCCGCGCCAGTTCGCCAACGAAAAGCTGCCGGCGACGATCATGAGCGCGGTGTCGGCGGCGGGCATCCGTCCCGAGCAGCTCGAGCTTGAGATCACCGAGGGCGTCTTCCTCGACGAGAGTCCCGAAAACCTCGCGATGTTCCAGAAGTTGAAGCGCACCGGCGTGCGGCTGGCGCTCGACGATTTCGGCACTGGCTATTCGGCGCTCGGCTATCTGAAAAAGGCACCCTTCGATAAGATCAAGATCGACCAGAGCTTCGTCCTCGGCGCCGCCGATCCCAGCAGCATGAACGCCGCGATCATTTCGTCGATCGTCGGGCTGGCCGCCGCGCTCGACATGGAAACGACCGCCGAAGGGGTCGAGACGCACGACGACCTCGCGCTGATCCGCGGGCTCGGGTGCAGCCATGTCCAGGGTTATATCTATGGGCGTCCGATGGATCTGGTCGAGGTGCTGGCCCTGCTTCGCGAGGGCGGCGGCCGCGCCGAGGCGAAGGGGTATAAGAGCGCGCGCGAGGCGCGGCTGACGACCTTTCGCACGATCCAGGTCGGCAGCGGGGGGTATCGCTATGAGGGGATCGTCCGCAACATATCGTCGCGCGGCGCGCTGATCGAGGGACTATGGAATGTCCCGCCCGGGACGGTGCTGACGCTCGAATTCGGCGCAGACCAGAGCTTCGATGCCGAGGCGCGCTGGTCGGCGGGCAATCGCGTCGGCGTGAAATTTGCCGAGGCGGTCGAGATCGACGGGCTGATTGGCCCGAAGACGGTCACGCCGGCGCGGGGACGAATCCGCCGCGCCGCGTGACGGCCGCGATCAATCGGCGATGCGGCCGCGCGCCATCACCCAATCGACCTTTTCCAGCACGGTAACGTCGCTCAGCGGGTCGCCGCTGACCGCGATCATGTCGGCCGACATGCCCGGCGCGATGCGGCCGATCTCGTTTTCGAGCGACAACAGTTTCGCGGCGACCGTCGTCGCGCTCGCCAGCGCCTCGCGCGGGGTGAGGCCATGTTTGACGAGTAGCGCGAACTCCTGCCCGTTGCGGCCATGTTCGAACACGCCGGCGTCGGTGCCGAAGGCGACCGGGACGCCGAGCGCCTTCGCGCGAGTCACCGCCTTGCCGACGTCGTTCAGCGTCATGCGCACCTTGGTCTCGACCGTCGGGGTATAGATGCCCTTGCCGAGCCGCTCGCGGATGCCCTCGAACGCCATCAGCGTCGGGACGAGATAGGTGCCCTTTGCCTTCATCACCTTCAGCGTCGCATCGTCGGCGAAGGTGCCATGTTCGATGCTGTCGATGCCCGCGGCGGCCGAGGCGGTGATCCCGCCCGCGCCATGCGCATGCGCCATGACCTTCAGGCCCAGCGAATGCGCGGTGTCGGCGATGCTCTGCAATTCGGGGCTGGTGAAATGGCCTTCGAGCCCGCGCCCCTGCTGCGACAGCACGCCGCCGGTCGCGGTGATCTTGATGACGTCGGCGCCCGCGCGCGACGCCTTGCGCACCTTTTCGGCGCATTCGAGCGGGCCGGTGCAGGTATAGCCGAGGTCGAGCACGTCGTGGATATCCTCGCGGAATCCGGTCACGTCGCCATGCCCGCCGATGATCGACAATGAGGGTCCCGCCGCGACGATGCGCGGCCCTTCGATAAAGCCGTTGGTCGTACCGCGGCGGAGCGAATAGGCGGTATATTGCGCCGAGCCGGCTTCGCGTACGGTGGTGAAGCCCGCGCGGAGCGTGATCGCGGCATTTTTCGCGCCGACGACAACGCCCCATTCGTCGGGGTCGACCGTCGCGGCACGATAATCCTCGCCCGGATCGCCGGTCAGGTGGACGTGCAGGTCGACGAGGCCGGGCAGCAAAGTCTTGTCGCCAAGGTCGACAACCTCGGCGCCGGCGGGCGCTTCGGCGCGACCGGGGGTGATCGCGGTGATGCGGTCGTCGGTGATGGTAACGGTCGACGGGCCCTGTGCGGGTTTGCTGGCGTCGGTGATGACGCGGCCGGCATAGACGATAGTGGTTTTCGCATAGGCCGTCGTGCCGAGCAGCGCGAGCGTCGCTGCTGCGACCATTCCCAATTTACGCATGAAGTCTCCCCTGTCTGATCGCGCCACCGTGGCGCGGCGGGCGGGGGAGGGCAAGCGCATAAAAAGAGGGGCCGGCGGACCGACCCCTCAGTTTGTCATCTGATAACCGAAAGGAATATTACCAGAAGAAATCGTAAATCACGTCGATCACTTCGCCCGAGTAGGTGTCGACCAGAAGCGCATCATTGTAATAGCGGATCCAGCGCGCGCCTCCATAAGCGGGCGGCAGGCGGTAATAGCCCGGATCGTTGATCCAGTAGCGCTGGCTGTAGAACAGCGAGTTCAGCGAAAAACCGATGCTGAACCGCGTGTAGCCATAACCGCGATACGGGTTGTAATAGCGCGGCATGCGGTAATAGTGCCGGTTCCGCTCGCGATAGCTGCGCCAGTCGTAGCGGCGGTCATTGCGCCAGTCACGGTTCCACCGATTGTTGCGGTCGCCCCGGTCCCAGCGATCGTTGCGGCCGTCGCGATAGCGCCGGTCGACATAGCCGTTGCGATTATTGTCCCAGCGGCGGTCGACGCGGTTGTTGTCGTTGCGATCCCAGCGGCGATCGAGATCGCCATTGCGATTGCGGTCGTAGCGGCGGTCGACCTGGCCATTGCGGTTGCGGTCCCACTGACGATCGACCCGGCCGTCGCGATTGCGATCCCACTGGCGGTCGGTGCGGCCGTCGCGGTTGCGGTCATAGGTGTCGCGCTGGCGCTGTTCGGCCTGACGCTGCCACTGCTGGCGCTGGGCTTGCCGCTGCTGGTCGTTACCGCGCTGCTGCTGCCACCGCTCGCGCTGGGCCTGACGCTGCTGGTCGTTGCCGCGCTGCTGCTGCCACCGCTCGCGCTGAGCCTGACGTTGCTGGTCGTTACCACGCTGCTGTTGCCACTGCTGCCGCTGCGCCTGACGTTGCTGGTCGTTACCACGCTCTCGCCATTGCTGCTGGCGCATTTCGCTGCGCTGCTGGCGCTCGACCCGCGGCTGCTGGCTTTGCTGGCGCTCAGGGCGGGCCTGGCCGCCCCAATTGCCGCCGCGGCGTGCTTCGGGGCCGCGTGGTCCGCGGTCCTCCCGGTCGCCGCGCTGCGCGATCTGCACCCGCTCGCCCGACGCCTGTGCGGCTGCCGGGGCGATTGGAGTCAGGATCGTCGCAGCGATCAGCAACCCTCCGAACATCTTCTTCATCTCGCCATTCTCCAACTCATGTCCCGTGTGCTGGAGACGCCAGCCGGGATGATGAATCGATTCTTACCAGTGGCAAGATGATCGATGGCTGACCGCGCTGTTGCCTGCGGTTCAGCTAGATGAACGGGCCGCGGTCAGCTGCCCGGCGGCAGACGGAGCGCGGGAACGGCGCGCGCCGCGTCTTCGGGGCGGATGCCCGGCGGGGGGGCGGCGGCGATGCGCTCCTCGCCGCGGATCACGCGCCCGGCGAGCCGGATCGCGGTGCGGATGCGCGGATAGGTGCCGCAGCGGCAGATATTGGTCATTGCCGCGTCGATCTCGGCATCGCTGGGATTGCTGTTCGATCGGAGGAGGGCTGCGGCGGCCATGATCATCCCCGACTGGCAGAACCCGCATTGCGGAACCTGCTCGGCGACCCACGCCTGCTGCACCGGATGGCTGCGGTCGCGCGCCAGCCCCTCGATCGTCGTGACGAAGCGGCCCTCGCACTCGGCGATCGTGACCATGCAGCTGCGAATCGCCTCGCCGTCGATGTCGACGGTGCAGGCACCGCATTCGCCGGTGCCGCAGCCATATTTGGTGCCCGTCAGGTTCGACGCGTCGCGCAGCGCCCACAGCAGGGGCGTTTCGGGCTCCATGCGATATTCGACCGGGCGGTCGTTGACCGAGAATCGCGTCATGCCGCCCTTGTTAGCGCACCGGCCGGATTAGTCACGCCAGCTTGAGTCGATCTTGTCGACCTTGCGCACCATTGCGTCGAATTCGGCTTTGCCCGCCTGTCCGGGGATCGACGCCATGAACAGGTCGCGCTGGTGGACCGCGATCACCTCGCTCGGGACGGTGATCGGCTTGCCCATGCTCATCGTCGCCATCTGAATCTCGCACGCGCGCTGCAGCGCCCAATATTTGATGAAGGCTTCGGTCAGCGTCTTGCCCATCACGACGGGGCCGTGATTCTTGAGCATCAGGATGCGCTTGTCGCCGAGGTTCTGGACGAGCCGTTCGCCTTCCTCCTCGCGCACCGTGACGCCCTCGAAATCATGATAGGCGAGCTGGCCGGCGAAGTTGCAGGCGTAGAAATTGACCGGCTGCAACCCACCTTCGAGTGCGCAGACGGCGACCGTCGCGGTCGTGTGGGTGTGGATGATCGCATGCGCGTCGGGCAGCACGCGGTGGAACAGGCTGTGCTGGACGAAGCCCGCCTTGTTCACGTGCCAGGGATTGTCCTCGTCGACCTTGTTGCCGTCGATGTCGATCTTGATCAGGTTCGACGCCGTCACTTCGCTGAAATGCAGGCCATAGGGGTTGATCAGGAAGGCGCCTTCCTCGTCCGGGACCTTCACCGTGATATGGTTGAAGATCATCTCGTCCCAGCCCATCATCGCGAAGATGCGGTAGCAGGCGGCAAGCTCTTGCCGCGCCGTCCATTCGGCTTCGCTATATTTGCTGTTGCGCTTGAGCTGGGTCGCCATGGCCTGTCCCTCATTGTGATGTTAGTTTCGTCCTGCTACCTATGCCATAAGGATGGGGCGCGGCACAATCCCGGGAGCGGGCGAGGCGGTTCCATAGCGAGGCAGGCGCGGTTTACCGCGCAAGGGCTTGCATTTTGCCGCGAATCCTTTTAGTGGCCCAGCCATCGGAACGTCGCGGGTTCGCGGCGCTTCTTTTATTGCCCTTATATCGGCGATTTATGGCGGACCGGATGGCCGGTAGCCGTTCATCGTTGGACGAACCGGAGACGACACGGCGTATGCAGATCATCGTTCGCGACAATAATGTCGACCAGGCCCTTCGCGCGCTCAAGAAGAAGCTGCAGCGTGAGGGCGTGTATCGCGAAATGAAGCTGCGCCGTCATTACGAGAAGCCCAGCGAAAAGCGCGCGCGTGAGCACGCCGCCGCTGTCCGCCGCGCCCGCAAGATGGAGCGCAAGCGGATGGAGCGCGACGGTATCAAGTAAGACCGTCTCCCGTTCGGGATCCTGATCGTGAAAAGGGCGCCGCGGCAACGCGGCGCCCTTTTTCGTTGGCGCGGGGCGGGATGGCGGTTTTCGACCGGTTGCGGACTTTTTTCTCCCCTCCCGCTTGCGGGAGGGGTCGGGGGAGGGCCTGTGACGGTGCGATAACCCTCCCCGCTGCGGCTAGCCAGCAAGCTGGCAAGCCTCGCTGCCCTTCCCGCAGGCGGGAGGGGTGATCAGCTCGCTGCTGTAATTGCCGCTTCCCACCCCAAAAACGACATTGGCGGATAAGCATCACCCGCGCATATTGCCTCTGGACCGCCGCGCGCCGCACGGCCTATAGGCCTCGCCAGCATTTTCGCCCCGGCCGGGGCAGCGGAAGGATCAGCTAAGATGAGCGTAACGACGGTTCCATTGCGTCCGGTGAGCAAGGGCGGGCTGTGGCTGATGTGGTTTGGCCTCGCCGCGCTGTTGGTCGCGGGCGCGGCCTTTGCCTGGCACATGACCCCGCGCATCGGGTTCGAAGTCGTCAAGGAAGGCACCGGGCCAAGCCCGACCAAGGCCGACGTCGTGCTGGTCAAATATGAAGGCAAGCTCGACGACGGCACCGTCTTCGACGCGAACGAACAGGCGCCGATGCAGGTTGCGCAGGTCGTCCCCGGTTTCTCCGAGGCACTGACCCGGATGAAAAAGGGCGGCGAGTACAAGATCACCATCCCCGCGCAGCTCGGCTATGGCGACCGCGCGGTCGGTCCGATCCCGGCCGGTAGCACGCTGCACTTCGCCGTCACGCTGCTCGACTTCCGTTCGGAGGCCGAGGTTCGCGCGATGCAGCAGCAGATGCAGCAACAGCAGCAGATGATGCAGCAGCAACAGATGATGCAGGGTGCCCCCGGTGGCGCTCCGGGTGGCCCGGGCGGTCCGCCGCCGGGCATGCCGCCGCAGTAACAAGCGAGCGGTCGCTACGAAATCGAAACGGCGGTGGGCTCAGGTGCCCGCCGCCGTTTTCGTATTGGCGCCGTTGGCGTTGCGTTCGGCCTCGCGTTCCAGCGCGACCTTGATCATCGCGACGATCGGGTCGGCGAGGAACAGCCCCATCAGGCCGAGCAGCGCGCCGAACAAGATCTGCGCGCCGAGCACGAGTGCAGGGGCGAGGTCGACGGTCTTCTTGGCAACCATCGGGACGATCAGATAGCCGTCGACCGTCTGGACGACGAAATAGATCAGGATCGCATACAAACCCGTGTCGGTGCCCGCCGAGAAGCCGACGAGGACGAGCAGCACGCCCGACACGATCGCGCCAATATTGGGAATGAACGCCAGCAAACCGGTGAGCAGGCCCATCAGCGCCGCCATCGGGATGCCAACCGCCATGCACGCGAGCCAGGTGCCGATGCCCTCGACCAGCATGCCTAGCAGGCGCCCTGCCATCAGGCGGCGCAGCGTGAAGCCCATGCGCGCGGTGGTGATGTAGAAATTCTCGCGTGACTTCATCGGCAGCATCCACGCGACGCCGCGTTCGTAAAGCCGCGGCTCGATCGCGATGAAGATGCCGAGCACGAGGATCATGATCAGGCTGGTCAGCCCGCCGAGAACCGTACCCACCGCCGCCGTGACGCGGCCGACGGTGCCCGCGATATTGTCGGTGATCGTCTTGGTATCGAGCTGAAGATTGCCCATGCCATGATCACTGGCCCACGCGGCGATGCGTTCGATCTGCGCCATCACGACGGTCTGCAATGTCGCCGCCTGGTCGGCGATCTGCGAACCCGCGAACATAATGGTCCAGACAAGGAAGGCGAGGAGCGAGAGGCAGACGATGAGCAGCCGCCAGCCACGCGCGATCGGCAGCACGCGGCCGAGCAGGCGAGCCCCGCCGTCGAGCATCGACGCCATTACGATGCCGGCAAAGATCAGCAGGATCGGCTGGATCAGGACGATGCACAGGCCGATGAGCAGCGCGAGGCCGATCCAGACACCGGCCTTCAAAAGCTCGGTGCGGACCAACTGGCTGCGGATCTCGGTGGGGCCGGGGGCCTCTTTGTGCGCGTCCGCCTTGGCGGTGGCGCTGGCGGCGCGCGTTCCGGTTGTCTTCCTTGTCGCCGCCATGTCTTTTGTTCCCTGTTGTGTTAGTTGCCCTGACGCTCGGGTCGCAGGTCGGTTCCGGCGCGCCCCGATCGCAAGGCATTAAACCAGCTCAATGGGTTATACCACTCGGCGGTTCCATCGGTCGAAAAGCTGACGATCTCGGCGCGTCCGGCGATCGCGTCGAAGGGGACGGCGCCGCCGAGGCCCTTCTGGTCCGTGCCGACGCGGCTGTCGGCGCTGCCGTCGCGGTTGTCGCCCATCAGGAAGACATGATCGGCAGGCACGGTGATTGGGCCATAATTGTCGGTCGCATAGCCGGGTCCCATGTCGATCGTGTCGAAGGTCGCGCCACCGGGCAGCGTTTCGCGGACGATCGGCAGCTCGAGCACTTCCTTTCCATCGGCACCGCGGTTCACGAAGCGGAACAGGCTGCTGTCGGGGCCGGGCAGATTGGGGTCGGCCGGGATAGACAGCATCGGCTGGACCTCGCGCTTCACCGGTTTGCCGTTGATGCTGAGTTCGCCGTTACGCAGTGCGATCGTGTCGCCGGGCAGCCCGATCACGCGTTTGATATAGTCGATGCGTGTCACCGGATGTTCGAGCACGACGATGTCGCCGCGTTCGGGCAGCTTGCCGAACAGCCGGCCCGCGACCTTGGGCGCCAAGTGAAAGCTGACCGACGAATAGGACCAGCCATAGGGATATTTGCTGACGATCAACCGGTCGCCGTTGCGCAGCACCGGCATCATCGAATCGGACGGAATATAAAAGGGCTTGGCGACGCAGCTGTGGATGCCGAGCACGAGCAGCAAGATCACCACGACGTCGCGGATCAGCTTGCCCCAGCTCCCGTCATCCTTCGTCTTGTCCTTCGCCATATTGATGTCAGTCCTTGATTGCTTCGATGATGACGAATGCCTGCGCCCACGGATGGTCGTCGGTCAGCGTCAAATGGATATGCGCGGTGTGACCCGATGGGATCATCTGCGCGAGCCGTTCGGCGGCGCCGCCGGTCAGCGCCAGCGTCGGGGCGCCCGATGGGGCGTTGACGACGCCGATGTCCTTCATGAACACGCCGCGCTTGAAACCCGTGCCGACGGCCTTCGAAAAAGCCTCCTTCGCGGCGAAGCGCTTGGCGTAGGTGCCGGCGCGGGTGAAGGGGCGCCGCGCCGCCTTCGCACGCTCGATTTCGGTGAAAACGCGATTTTCGAAGCGCTCCCCGAAGCGGTCGAGCGACGCCTGGATACGCTCTATATTACAGAGGTCGGAGCCGAGGCCGATGATCACAGCGCGCCTCGCGCCTCGTCCATCAGCGCGCGCATCCGGCGCACCGCGTCTTCGAGTCCGGTAAAGATCGCCTCGCCGATCAGATAATGGCCGATATTGAGTTCGGCGAGCTGCGGGATCGCCGCGACGGGCACGACATTCTCATAGGTCAGCCCGTGCCCCGCGTGCGGCTCGATACCATTCTTCCACGCGAGCGCGGCGGCGTCGGCGAGGCGGCGGAGTTCGGCGGCGCGTTCCTCGCCCTCGACATGCGCATAGCGGCCGGTGTGGAATTCGACGACGGGCGCGCGGAGGCGCATCGCCGCCTCGATCTGGCGCGCGTCGGGCTCGATGAACAGGCTGACACGAATGCCTGCGTCATTGAGCCGTGAGACGATCGGCGCGAGGTGGTTGTGCTGTCCCGCCGCGTCGAGGCCGCCCTCGGTCGTGCGCTCCTCGCGCTTTTCGGGAACGATGCACGCCGCATGCGGCATGTGGCGCAGCGCGATCTCGAGCATCTCTTCGGTCGCCGCCATTTCGAGGTTCAGCGGCAGGTCGGTCGCCGCCTGAATGCGCGCGAGGTCGTCGTCGCGGATATGGCGCCGGTCTTCGCGCAGATGCGCGGTGATCCCGTCGCCGCCGACCGCCGCGACGATTTCGGCCGCGCGCACCGGATCGGGATGCTCGCCCCCGCGCGCGTTGCGGATCGTCGCGACATGGTCGATGTTGACGCCCAGCCGCAGGCGCGAAGGGGCGCCGCCGTTCAAGCCGCCTTGCTCCGGCTGCCGGGCTTCACCGCTTCGGTTCCTGCCAGCGTCTCGGGCAATTCATCTTCGGCATAGGTCGGGAAATTGATCGCGACGAGCGGATGGAAGGGCACGCCGAGTTCGACATTGCCCGCCGAGCGGTCGACAAGCGCGGCCTCGGCTATGACTTCGCCGCCCGCGGCGCGCACCGCCTCCATCGCCTCGCGCGACGACAGGCCCGTGGTTACGACATCCTCGACCATCAGCACTTTGGCGCCGGGGTCGATCGTGAAGCCGCGGCGCAGTTCGAAGGTGCCCGTCGGCCGTTCGACGAAAATCGCGGGCTTGCCAAGCGCGCGGCCCATTTCATGCCCGATGATCACCCCGCCCATCGCGGGCGAGACGACGATATCGATCGCCTGTTTCAGGTCGCGCGGCAGCTTGGCGGCGAGCGCGACCGCGAGCCGTCCGGCGCGTTCGGTGTCCATCAATACGCGCGCGCACTGCAGATAATATTCGCTGTGGCGGCCCGAGGAGAGCAGGAAGTGGCCCTGGAGCAGGGCGTCGGCGGCGCGGAATTCGGCCAGGATTTCATCATCGGTCATGGAGGAGTTGTTCTTTTGTCCTGTGCGTCGCTCATCATGGGCGACCGGGTTTTGGCGGCGAAGATTATCCAGCCGCAAAATAGTGTTAGAGATGCTTGAGGCAAGCGGCAAGCGGGTCTATAGCGCCCGCGAGATTCAGCCCCTTGCCGGCTGCCGCGACGCGTGTCCGGCGGCTGCCGCAAAGGGGGTGGGGCATCAATAAGAACAACAGGCAACGGGCGGCACTATCCTTATGAAGAGCTTGAAAACCCTTGTAATTGCGGCGGCTTTGTCGCTGGGCGCGGTGGGCGCCGGCCATGCGCAGGCACCCGCGACGGCTCCGGCCGAAGCACCCGCCGCAACGGCTGTGGCGAATCCGGTTCCGGCCGCCACCGATGCAGCGGCACCGGTCGCGACGACCGCCGCGGCTCCGGCTGGCGATGCCACATACGTCCCGATGAAGCCGACCCCCGGGGTTGGCCAGCCGGTCGACGCGGGCATTGATTTCCAGCCGCAGGTCAGCCCGATCGGCGAACAGGCTTATTGGTTCAACCATGTCATCCTGCTGCCCGTCATCACGGTGATCACGCTGCTCGTCCTCGGGCTTCTGCTCTGGGTCATGTTCCGCTTCCGCGCCAAGGCGAACCCGGTGCCGTCGAAGACGACGCACAACACCCTCATCGAAATCATCTGGACCGCGATCCCGGTCTTGATCCTCGCGGTGATCGCGGTGCCGTCGATCCGCCTGCTCGCGGCGCAATATGAGCCGCCGAAGAAGGAAGCGCTGACGATCAAGGTCACGGGTTACCAGTGGTATTGGGGCTACGCCTATCCCGACCAGGGCATCGGCGAATATGTCTCGAAGATCCTGCCCGAAGACAAGGCGAAGGCCGCGGGTGAGCCCTATCACCTCGCCGTCGACAACCGCATGGTCGTTCCCGTCGGCCGTCAGGTGAAGCTGATCATCACCGGCGCCGACGTGATCCACAGCTTCGCGGTTCCGGCCTTCTGGACCAAGATGGACGCGGTCCCCGGCCGCGCCAACGAAACGACCTTCACCGCGAACAAGGTCGGCGTCTATTACGGCCAGTGTTCGGAACTCTGCGGTGTCGATCACGGCTATATGCCGATCGCGGTCGAAGTGCTCCCGGTCGACAAGTGGGAAGCGTGGGTCCGCTCCAAGGGTGGTAACCCGGCCGGTCCGGTCGCCGCGGCTCCCGCCGCTGCCGCACCGGCACCCGCCGCCGCTCCGGCTGCGGCGCCCGCCGCGACGCCGGCTGCCGCCCCGACCAAAGCACCCGAAGCTGCTCCGGCAGCGGCGCCCGCCGCCGCGCCGGCCGCCAAGAATTAATAAGGGGTCCGACAGATGACCGATATCGCAGCGACTGCACCCGCGCACGGCCACACCCATGCGCATGACGACCATGATCACGACACGCCCGGCTTCTTTGTCCGCTGGTTCATGTCGACGAACCACAAGGACATCGGCACCCTCTACCTGATCTTCGCGATCGTCGCCGGCATCGTCGGCGGCGGGCTGTCGGGCATGATGCGCCTCGAACTCGCCGAGCCCGGCGTCCAGTATCTTTCGGGCTGGGCGCATATGCTGGGCGGTGCGGGCGATGAGGTCGCGGGCAAGCATTTCTGGAACGTGATGATCACCGCGCACGGCCTGATCATGGTGTTCTTCATGGTCATGCCTGCGATGATCGGCGGTTTCGGCAACTGGTTCGTGCCGTTGATGATCGGCGCGCCCGACATGGCGTTCCCGCGCATGAACAACGTGTCCTTCTGGCTGACCTTCGTCGCCTTCGTCATGCTCTTCGGCTCGATGTTCGTGCCGGGCGGCAGCGGCAACGGCGCCGGCACCGGCTGGACGGTCTATGCTCCGCTGTCGACCAGCGGTTCGGCAGGGCCCGCGGTCGACATGGCGATCTTCTCGCTCCACCTCGCTGGCGCGGCGTCGATCCTCGGTGCGATCAACTTCATCACCACCATCTTCAACATGCGCGCGCCCGGAATGACGCTGCACAAGATGCCGCTGTTCGTGTGGTCGGTGCTCGTCACCGCCTTCCTGCTGCTGCTCGCGCTGCCGGTGCTCGCCGCGGCGATCACGATGCTGCTGACCGACCGCAACTTCGGCACCACCTTCTATGATGCGGCCGGCGGCGGCGACCCCGTCCTCTACCAGCATCTCTTCTGGTTCTTCGGCCACCCCGAAGTGTACATCATGATCCTGCCGGGCTTCGGCATCGTCAGCCAGATCATCTCGACCTTCAGCAAGAAGCCGGTGTTCGGTTACCTCGGCATGGCGTACGCCATGGTCGCGATCGGCGTGGTCGGCTTCATCGTGTGGGCGCACCACATGTTCACGGTCGGCATGAGCGTGAACCTGAAGATGTACTTCACCGCCGCGACGATGGTCATCGCGGTCCCGACGGGCATCAAGATCTTCAGCTGGATCGCCACCATGTGGGGCGGCTCGATGACGTTCAAAACGCCGATGATGTGGTCGCTCGGCTTCATCTTCATGTTCACCGTTGGCGGCGTGACCGGCGTCGTGCTCGCCAATGGCGGCGTCGACACCAACCTGCACGACACCTATTATGTCGTCGCGCACTTCCATTATGTGTTGTCGCTGGGCGCGGTCTTCTCGCTCTTCGCCGGCTTCTATTACTGGTTCCCGAAGATGTCGGGCCGGATGTACAGCGAGCTGCTCGGCCAGCTGCACTTCTGGATCTTCTTCATCGGCGTGAACGTCATGTTCTTCCCCCAGCACTTCCTGGGCCAGCAGGGCATGCCGCGCCGTTACCCCGACTATGCGGAAGCCTATGCCTATTGGCATTATGTCTCGTCGTTCGGCTATGTGATCATGGGCGTCGGCATGCTCTTCTTCTTCGTGAACATTCTCTACTCGCTGTTCGCTGGCAAGAAGGCCGCCGACAATCCGTGGGGCGAAGGCGCGACGACGCTCGAATGGACGCTGTCGAGCCCGCCGCCGTTCCACCAGTTCAACGAACTGCCCCGGATCGCGTGACGTTTATCGCCTGATTTGGTTTCGCCCCCTGCTGACATCCGGCAGGGGGCTTAGCCCTTCGGGCCGGAGTAAATATGGCGCAGAGCCTGACCCACGGCGAAACGGCACTTCCCGCCGATTGGCGCGACCTGTTCGCGCTGACGAAGCCGCGCGTCATGTCGCTGGTGGTGTTCACCGCCTTGTGCGGCCTGCTCGCGGCGCCGGGCCATGTGCCGCCGGTGCTCGCCTTCTCGTCGATCCTCGCGATCGCGCTGGGGGCAGGGGCTTCGGGCGCGCTCAACCAATGGTATGAGGCCGGACTCGACGCGAAGATGAAGCGGACCGCCGGCCGGCCGCTTCCCGCCGGGCGCCTCGACCCGCAGACCGCGTTGCAGTTCGGCGTTGGGCTCGCGGCCTTTTCGCTGTTCCTGATGCTGTTCGCGTCGAACTGGCAGGCGACGCTGCTACTCGCCGCCTCGATCCTCTTCTATGTCTTCGTCTATACGATGTGGCTGAAGCCGCGGACGCCGCAAAATATCGTCATCGGCGGCGCGGCGGGCGCCTTTCCGCCGCTGATCGGCTGGGTCGCCGCGACGGGGTCGATCGCGCCGCTGCCGGTGCTGCTTTTCCTGCTGATTTTCCTGTGGACGCCGCCGCATTTCTGGGCGCTCGCGCTGTTCATGCGCTCGGACTATGCCGCCGCGGGCATTCCGATGATGCCCGTCGTCGCGGGCGAGAAATCGACGCGGCGCCAGATCCTCTTTTACGCATTGATCATGGCCGCCGCCGCGATCGCGCCGTGGCCGCTCGGCTACACCGGCGCGCTTTATGGCTGGACCGCGGTGATTCTGTCGGCCGTCTTCGTATTGCTGTCGATCCAAGTCGGCACGCGCACGACGGGCGAGGGCGACCTGATGCAGCCCGAAAAGCGCCTGTTCGCTTATTCGATCGCCTATCTTTTCATTCTGTTCGGCGCTGTCGTCGCCGACCATTGGTGGCCGTTATGACCGAAGAAACTCCGAACGAACCGTTTGACGAGATCGAATATCGCCGCCGTCAGCGCAGCCGCGCGAACCTGATGGCATGGATGCTGGGCGCATTGGCGATCCTGTTCTTCTTCATCACCATCGCCAAGATGCAGATTTTCTCATGAGAGCCTTTCCGGTCATTGGGCGCCTGTCCCCGAACGCGAAGACCGCAAGCCTGGCCGCGTTGATGGCGCTCGCGATGACCGGTCTCGGGTTCGCGGCAGTGCCGCTTTATGACCTGTTCTGCCGCGTCACGGGGTTCGGCGGTACGACGCAGCGTTATGATCCGGTCGCCGCGGCGGCCGAGCCCGAAATATTGAGCCAGACGGTCTCGGTTCGCTTCGACGCCAATGTCTCGCCGAACCTGCCGTGGAAATTCTATCCCGAGCATCCGACCGACACGGTGAGCATCGGCGCGCGCGACATGGCGATCTTCATCGCCGAGAATAATTCGGCGCACCCCGTCGTCGGGACCGCCAGCTTCAACGTCACGCCCGATCAGGCGGGCAAATATTTTACCAAGATCCAGTGCTTCTGCTTCACCCAGCAACGGCTGGAGCCGGGGCAGCAGATGCGCATGCCGGTGCTGTTCTTCGTCGATCCCAAGATCATGGACGACCCCGACGCGCGCGACGTGCAGGAAATCACCCTCAGCTACACCTTCCACCCTGTAGACGAGGGTAAAAAGGCGAGCTAAGGCCGCGAACAAGAGTCTAACAAGACCGGCAGATGATGGGGAATCATCATGCTGGGGCTGCTAAAAACGGGAAACACGCCATGTCCGGTGCGAAACATCATGACTACCACCTCGTAAATCCCAGCATCTGGCCGCTCATCGGCTCGGTCGCTGCGCTCGTGATGTTCTTCGGACTCGTCATGGCGATGCATGCCGATTATTTCGGCGGCATCGGCAAGTGGGTTCTCGGCCTCGGCTTCATGGGCGTCATCGCGACCTTCTTCAGCTGGTGGTCGGACGTCATCAACGAAGCGCATGCAGGCGACCACACGCCGGTCGTCCAGCTTCACCTGCGTTACGGCATGATCCTGTTCATCGCGTCCGAAGTCATGTTCTTCGTCGGCTGGTTCTGGGCGTGGTTCGACTTCTCGCTCTTCCCGGTTCCGATCGAATATGCCGAAGGCGCGGTGACCTCGCTCTTCGGTCAGGACGGCGCGGCGGCGATCACGATGTGGCCGCCGAAGGGCATCGAAGTCATCGATCCCTTCTCGCTGCCCTTGCTCAACACGCTGATCCTGCTCTGCTCGGGCACGACGATCACCTGGGCGCACCACGCGCTGATCCACGGCGACCGCGAAGGGCTGAAAAAGGGCCTGTGGCTGACGATCATCCTCGGCGCGGTCTTCTCGACGATCCAGGCTTACGAATATATGCACGCGCCGTGGGGCTTCGGTCAGAGCAACTATAGCTCGGCCTTCTACATGGCGACCGGCTTCCACGGCTTCCACGTGCTCGTCGGCACGATCTTCCTGATCGTCTGCCTCGTGCGCACCTACAAGGGCCACTTCACCCCGCAGCAGCATTTCGGTTTCGAAGCCGCTGCCTGGTATTGGCACTTTGTCGACGTCGTGTGGCTGTTCCTCTTCATCATCGTCTATGTATGGGGCGGCTGGGGCGCGCCGGTCGCCGCGCACTAAATTGCCGGCTGGCGATCACATTCAAAAGGGGCAGCCGCCGGTCTGGCGCGCTGCCCTTTTTGGTCTTTGCCCCGAATGCGGCGCGCCGACGCTGTTCGACGGGCCGGTGAGATTCCGGGCGAAATGCGAAAGCTGCGGGCTCGATTATGGCCGCTACAATGTCGGCGACGGCCCCGCGGCGTTCCTGACCTTGATCATCGGCGCGCTGCTGATCGCGATCGCGCTGACGCTCGATGCCATGGTGCGCCCGCCCTTGTGGGTGCATATCATCCTCTGGGTGCCGCTCACCGCCGCCGCGGTCGTCTATGGCCTGCGCGTCGGCAAGGGCGCGCTGCTGGCAAGCGAGCATCAGCGTCAGGCCGCCGAAGGCCGCAAGGTGGACAAGAATGACTGAACCAGCCCAACAGCCGACGCGGCGCTGGCCGCTGATCCCGACGTTCCTTGTGCTCGTCGCGGTCGCGGCAATGATCGCGCTCGGCGTCTGGCAGCTGCAGCGCAAGAGCGAGAAGGAAGCGTTGATCGCGCTCTACCAGCGCAATGTGGCGATGTCGTCGATGGTCGCTTATCCCGAGCTGCCGCCCGTTGCCGACGCCTTCCTCTATCGCAAGAGCAGCGTCGTCTGCCTCGAACCCGTGCGCTGGGACCCGCGCAGCGGCACCGACATCAAGGGCAAGTCGGGCATCCGCATGATCGCCGATTGCCGCACCGGCGCCGAAGGGCCGGGCGTGCTCGTCGATGTCGGGATCGGCGACAATTTCACGCCGCCCAAATGGACCGGCGGAACGGTGCAGGGGACGATCGTTCCCGGACCCGGGCAGCCGACGGTGATGGAGCGCGCGATGGGCAAGGCGACCCCCGCACGCGCGATGCTGCTCGCCGATCAACCGGTCGCGGGATTGCGGGCCAGCGCGGTGCCATCGGCCGACGATACGCCGAACAACCACCTTGCCTATGCGTTCCAATGGTTCTTCTTTGCGATCGTGGCGCTGATTATCTACATCCTCGCGGTCCGCCGCCGCTTGCAGCCGTGACGGCGCGCCGCTAGGCGCTGTCGATCATGGACTATATCAGCACCCGCGGCTCCGCGCCGACCCTCGACTTTCGTGCCGCGACGCTTGCCGGCCTTGCCAGCGATGGCGGCCTCTATGTGCCGGCGAAATGGCCGCAGATGTCGACCGACGAAATCCGCGCGCTCGCGGGTCTCGATTATGCCGAAACCGCGGTGCGGATCATGCGCCCCTTCGTCGCGGGTGTGCTGACCGAGGACGAGCTGCGCGCGCTTTGCCGCGCCGCGTACGGCCGCTTCAGCCATGATGCGGTGACCCCGCTCGTCCAGCTCGATCATCGCCATTGGCTGCTCGAACTGTTCCACGGCCCGACGCTCGCGTTCAAGGACGTCGCGCTGCAGCTGCTGGGCGAACTGTTCGAAAAATTCCTCGCCGGCGGCGATACGAACATCACGATCGTCGGCGCGACCTCGGGCGATACCGGGTCCGCGGCGATCGAGGCGGTCGCGGGGCGCGAGCATATCCAGATTTTCATGCTGCATCCCGAGGGCCGCGTCAGCGACGTCCAGCGGCGCCAGATGACGACGGTGCTCGCGCCCAACGTCCACAATATCGCGATCGACGGCAGCTTCGACGACGCGCAGGCGATGGTGAAGCGGCTGTTCGGCGACGAAGAGGCGCGCAGCCAGGTCACGCTGTCGGCGGTGAACAGCATCAACTGGGCGCGGCTGATGGCGCAGGTCGTCTATTATTTTTACGCCGCGGTCCGCCTCGGCGGGCCCGACCGTCCGATTGCGTTCAGCGTTCCGACGGGCAATTTCGGCGACGTGTTCGCAGGCTATGTCGCGGCGCAGATGGGCCTGCCGATCGCGAAGCTGGTCGTCGCAACGAACGTCAACGACATCCTCCACCGCGCGCTGACCAACGGCGACTACAGCGCCGGGACGGTCACCGCGACCGCGACCCCCAGCATGGACATCCAGGTCAGCAGCAATTTCGAACGGCTGCTGTTCGACCTCGCGGGCCGCGACGGCGCCGCGATCACCGCGATGATGGGGGAATTCGACACGAACCGCGCGATGACGATCCCCGCCGACATGCTAGCGGGCGCGCGCGGGCTGTTTTCGAGCGCGAGCATCGACGGCGACGCGATGGCGCTCGCGCTGCGCTGGGCGCAGGAACATGGCGGGCAGATCATCGACCCGCACAGCGCGGTCGGCCTCGCCGCGGCGCGCGCGCTCGAGATCGATGCTGACATCCCCGTCGTCACGCTCGCGACCGCGCATCCGGCGAAGTTTCGTGAAGCCGTCGAGCGCGCGACCGGCGTGCGCCCGCCGCTCCCCGCGCGGCTCGGCAATCTGTTCGATCGCGAGGAACGCTATACGCGCCTGCCCGGCGACTATGACGCGGTGAAGGCCTTTGTCCTCGCGGAAGCCGCGCGTGGCTGATCTTCTGCCCCTCGTCACGCTCGTCGGTGAGGCATGGGACGATTATGGACTGGTCGACAGCGGCAATGGACGCAAGCTCGAACGCTATGGCCGCTATCGTTTCATCCGTCCCGAACCGCAGGCGATGTGGGCGCCCGCGCTGCCCGCCAGCGAGTGGGAAAAGGCTGACGGAGAGTTCATCCCCGCGTCGGACGACGATGGCGGCGGCCGCTGGTATTACAACAAGCCCGTGCCCGCCGAGGGCTGGCCGCTCGCGTGGCGCGAAACGCGCTTCACCGCATCGTGCACACCGTTTCGCCACCTCGGCTTTTTCCCCGACATGGCGCCGGTGTGGGACTGGCTGCGCGACCAGGTCGCGGACAAGCCCGACCCCGCTTTCCTGAACCTGTTCGGCTATACCGGCGTCGGCAGCCAGGCGCTCGCCGCGGTGGGCGCATCGGTCACGCATGTCGATGCGTCGAAGAAGTCGGTGGGGCAGGCGCGCGAGAATGCCGCGCTCGCGGATATGGCCGACAAGCCTGTCCGATGGATCCTCGACGATGCAGGCAAATTCACCGCGCGCGAGGTCCGGCGCGAGAAGCGCTACGACGCGATCCTGCTCGATCCGCCCAAATTCGGCCGCGGCCCGACCGGCGAACGCTGGCAGATCGAGGAGGGGCTCGCGCCCTTGCTCGCCGACTGCCGCCAACTGCTCGACGAAGACAGCCGCGCGCTCTTCCTCACTGTCTATGCGGTGCGCATGTCGGCGCTCGCGATCGGCGAGTTGCTGGCGCAGCTTTTCGCCGACCTGCCCGGCAAGGTCGAGTGCGGCGAACTCGCGGTGCGCGAAGAGGGGCGGGGATTGCTGCTCCCGACCGCGATTTTTGCGCGCTGGAGCCGCTGATCGCGGACTTCGCGCTTATTATGTCGCATACGTTTGCGGCGCAGAATCTGTAATATTGTGACCGAAATGCCACAGCCGATGCGTTGACAATGAGAACGTTCCCATTTAGATAACGTTCACATAACGGGAATGCCGCCAAAAAAAGAGCGGCTATTTGGGAGGAATGGGGATGCGGGCGTCTCAAAAGCAGTGGCTTGCCAAATTTCTGGTCGGTACGTCGGCGCTGTCCTTGATGGGCGTGGCGCAAGCGGCCGCCGCGCAGGAAGCACCGGCCGAGGGCGAAGTGAACGGCGACGAGATCGTCGTGACGGGCATCCGCGCCAGCCTTGCGGCATCGGCCGATATCAAGCGCGAGGCGCAGGGCGTCGTCGACGCGATCTCGGCCGAAGACATCGGCAAATTCCCCGACACCAATCTCGCCGAATCGCTGCAGCGCATCACCGGCGTGTCGATCGACCGCCAGAATGGTGAAGGCCAGTTGGTCACCGTCCGCGGCTTCGGCCCCGAATTCAACCTGGTCACGGTCAACGGCCGCCAAGTGCCGACCGCCGTCATCGGTGATGGCGGCAGCGCGCCGTCGTCGCGCTCGTTCGACTTCGCCAATCTCGCATCCGAAGGCATCGCGGGCGTCGAAGTCTATAAGAGCGGCCGCGCGACGATCGAATCGGGCGGCATCGGTTCGACCATCAACATCCGCACGCCGCGCCCGCTCGACAATCCGGGCCTGCGCGGCAGCCTTTCGGTCAAGGGCGTGTACGACAGTTCGCGCAACGAGGGGAAGCCGATCACGCCCGAAGTGTCGGGCATCATCAGCACGACCTTCGCCGACGACCGGGTCGGCATCATGATTGCCGGCTCGTATCAGAAACGCAAATCGAGCACGAACACGGCGAACGTCGGTTGGCGTGATGGCTATCTTGGCAGTGAGAACAACTGGGGTTCGCTGGCGCAGCCGGGCACGCCGCGCGCCGCGAATATTACCAATCGTCCCGAAGCGAACGACGTGTATCAGGTTCCGCAGAATGCGTCCTATGCGCTCGAAGATATCGATCGCGAGCGCATCAATGGTCAGGCGGTGCTGCAATTCCGTCCCAGCGACAATCTCACCGCGACGGTCGACTATATCTATTCACGTAACACCGTCGAAACGCGCAACAGCAATGTCGGCGTGTGGTTCAACCATGAGGACACGTCGAGCGCGTGGACCGATGGTCCGATCGCCGGCCCGCTCTTCTATACCGAACGCTTCGCCGCGCCGACGGGGGTTCCGGGCCCGAATGCACTCTATGGCGGTAAGGATCTGTCCTACAGCGGCGCCCTCCAGGAGAATCGGGCGGAGAATAAATCGGCGGGTTTCAACCTCGAATGGAAGGGGCCGGACGGCGTAACCTTCGAACTCGACGCGCATCATTCGACGGCGGAGGTCAAGCCGGTCAACCGTTTCGGTTCGAGCATGTCGCTGGGCAACGCCGTCTTCGGCGTTCAGAACCAGACGATCAATTTCGAAAACGACCTGCCGGTCATTTCCTATAACATGTTCTCGGGGATCGATCCGCTGAACCGGTCGCTGGTCACCCCGACGGGCAGCGCCTTTCGAAATGCCTATTTCCGCAACCGGATCAATCAGGTGCAATTGCGCGGTCAGTATGACCATGAAGGCGGCTTCCTCGACAGCATCGATTTCGGTGTGTCGTATGTCGACAGCAAGGTGCGCTCGGCGTTCGGTACGATCCAGAACGACGACACCTGGGGCGGTGCGGGTCCGGCATCGGGGATTCCCGACGATATCTTCGATCTCGTGACGCTTCCGGACAAATTTCCGGGGCTTGCCCAGCCGGGGATGATCCAGAGCTTCTACGGTTTCAACTTCGAACGGATGGCCGATCTTTTCGAGCAAAATTATCAGGCGTGCAGCAATCCGGCGACGGGTTCGGCCCAGTCGGGCACATGTCTCGCCAATTTCGACACCGACCGGCGCATCGGCGAAAAAACGCTGGCTCCCTATCTGCAGGTCGCGACGGAGTTCGACCTGTTCCAGAATCCGGCCCATTTCGTGGCCGGGATCCGCTACGAAACGACCGATGTCGCATCGGCGGCGCTGGTGCCGGTGCCGGTTACGACCACCTGGGTGGGCGATAACGAGCTCAACGTCGTCTTTTCGGGCGAGAGCGACTTCACGCGGTTCAAGGGATCGTATGACAATTGGCTGCCCGCCTTCGATCTCGACATCTCGCCGATGGAGAATGTTAAATTGCGGGCGTCGTACAGCCACACGATCACCCGCTCCAACTTCGCCAATTTGCAGGGCGGGCGCACGATCGACACGCTGTTCCGCGTCGGCGGCGGCACGGGCGCGCAGGGCAATCCCGGGCTGATCCCCTTCAAATCGAAGAATATCGATCTGTCGGCCGAATGGTATTACGCACCCGACAGCTATGTGTCGGTGGGTTATTTCCACAAGGATGTGAGCAACTTCATATCGACGACGCGCATCGACTCCAACGCGTTCGGGCTGACGACGCCGATAGGCGGGCCGCGGTGGAATGCTGCGCTGGGCGCGCTTGGCGCCAATGCGACCGTCAGCCAGATCCGGCAATATATCATCACGAACTTCCCAAGCACGGTGACCGGCAATGTCATCAACGCGGCGCCGGGCGATCCGCTGGTCAATTTCGAGATCACGACGCCGATCAACAGCGATCAGACGGCGGCGCTCAACGGCTGGGAATTCGCGATACAGCACAGCTTCTGGGATACCGGTTTCGGCGTGATCCTGAACTATACGATCGTCAACGGCGACGCGGTTTACGACAACACCCAGCCGTCGTCGGTGCCGCAGTTCGCACTGACTGGTCTCAGCGACAGTGCCAACGCGGTTGCCTATTATGACAAGAATGGGCTCCAGGCGCGTGTCGCATGGAACTGGCGCGACGAATTCCTCGCCCAAACGGGTCCCAATCCCAACTATACCGAGGAATATTGGCAGATCGACGCCAGCGCGAGCTATGAGTTCATCCCCGGCCTGACCGGCTTCGTCGAGGCGATCAACCTGACCGGCGAGGGGCGCCGCGGGCATCTTCGCCACAACAATAATGTCACCTTCGTACAGCCGGGCTTCGCCCGCTATGCGGCAGGGGTCAGGTTCAGCTTCTAAGGCGGATGGGCCATTTCCGCCGGGACGCAGGCAAGAGGGTCGCATCTTTCGGGGTGCGGCTCTTTTGCGTGACGGCGGCGGAGGGTTGGCTTAGGATCGACGGCAATGAATAGCGCGATCGAGAGGGTTGTCATCGTGGGCGGCGGCACCGCCGGATGGCTCGCGGCTTGCCTTCTCGCCAGCGCGCCTCGCGCCGCAAAGCTCGACGTCACGCTGATCGAGGCGCCCGACATTCCGACGATCGGCGTTGGCGAGGGAACCTGGCCGACGATGCGCGCGACACTGGCATCGATCGGGATCGGTGAGGGTGAATTCCTTGCCGCGTGCGACGGATCGTTCAAACAGGGATCGCGCTTCGACGGCTGGGTGACCGGCGCCGAGGGCGACCGCTATCTGCACCCGTTCACGCCGCCGCCGGCCGCTCCGACCGCCGAGTTGCTCGCGGCCTGGCAGCGGTGCGTGCCCGAGCTTCCGTTCGCGGCGGCGATGACCGCGCAGGCGCATGTTTGCGACCTCGACCTTGCGCCGCGCCAACGCGCGATGCCCGACTATCAGGGCGCGGCGAATTACGCCTATCACCTCGATGCGGGCAAGTTCGCGGCGCTGCTTGCGATGCATGCGGTCCAGCGGCTCGGGGTGCGCCATATATCGGACCATGTCGTCGATGTGGCGCGCGACGATGCGGGCGGCATCGCATCGGTGGCGACGCGCCGGAATGGCGATATCGCGGGCGATCTGTTCATCGATTGCAGCGGCCATGCATCGTTGCTGATCGGCGGCGAGCTCGGCGTCGAATGGATCGATCGCGGCGATGTCTTGTTCAACGACCGTGCGCTCGCGGCGCAGGTGCCGGTCGCGCCGGGCAGCCCGATCGCGTCGCAGACGGTGTCGACCGCGCATGAAGCGGGCTGGATCTGGGACATCGGCCTGCCGGGCCGCCGCGGCATCGGCTGTGTCTATGCCAGCCGCTTTATGGACGACGATGCGGCGGAGGCGACCTTGCGCGCCTATATCGCGCGCGTGCTGCCCGATGCGCCCGATGTTCCGGCGCGGCGGCTGACCTTTCCGACCGGGCACCGCGCGCGTTTCTGGGAAGGCAATTGCGTCGCGATCGGCCTGTCAGCGGGGTTCATCGAACCGCTCGAGGCATCGGCGATCGTGATGATCGAATTGTCGCTGAAGGCGCTCATCGACAATTTCCCGGCGCGCCGCGCGGCGATGCCGATCCACGCCGCCCGCTTCAACGAGCTGTTCCGCTATCGCTGGGATCGCATCGTCGAGTTCCTCAAGCTCCATTATGTGCTGAGCCGGCGCGAAGAGCCCTATTGGCGTGCGCAGCGCGACCCCGCGCACATGCCGCCGCGCCTGACGGAGATGCTGGAGCTGTGGCGCGACCAGCCGCCGTCGGCTTGGGATTTCCCGCGCGTCGACGAGATATTCTCGGCCGAAAGCCACCAATATATCCTCTATGGCATGGGTTATCCGGTGCCCGCCGATCTGCCCGCGAGCGAGCGGGCGGACGCCTTGCTCGCCGAGAACCGGCAGCGCGCCCGCGCGCTCGCCGCGGCGCTGCCCGCCAATCGCGACTATCTCGACGCCCTCGCGCCCGGCGCCCATAGCGCTGCAGCGCGATAGGAAAGGAATTTGATGACCCGCCACGCCGTCCTCGACAACAAGACCCACCGCGACCTGCGCATCCGGACCGACGCGGGGGCGGACCTCGGCGACGACATCATGGCCACGCTGACGGTGCCGAGCGAGTTCCGGCGGGTGCAGGCGCATTTCCCGATCCTCTTCCGCCGCGAAACCGGGCGCGAGGAATTTACCGCGCTGGCGATGTTCGGTTTCGAAAATGGCGAGAATCTGTTCCTCGACGGCGACCGCTGGGATGCGCGCTATCGCCCGCTGTCGGCGGCGATCCAGCCGTTCCTGATCGGGCGTCCGGCGGGCGGTGACGGTCCGGGGCAGATCCATATCGACATGGACCACCCGCGCATCGCCGCGACCGGCGAGGGCATAAGGCTGTTCGATGCCGACGGCATGGCCACGCCCTATCTCGATGACATCGCCGGGCGGCTCGGCGACCTCGACGAAGGCTATCGCGAGAGCGGCGCCTTTTACGACGCGCTGCTCGCCTATGACCTGCTCGAACCGTTCAGCCTCGAAGTCACACTCGACGACGGATCGATCCATTCGCTCGTCGGCTTCCACATCATCGACGAGGCGAAGCTGCGTGCGCTCGATGCCGAGGCGCTCGGCGCGCTCCACGCGGCGGGGCATCTGATGCCCATGTTCATGGCACTCGCCTCGCTGTCGCAGCTGTCGGTGCTCGTCGCGCGCAAGAACCGCAGGCTGGCCGGTGGCTGAGCGCGACCGCGTCCTATACGACCGCCTCGCGCCGGTGCCCGAGCGCGAATGGAATAAGGGGGCGGGGCTCGACGCGTTGCTGGAAGGCGCGCGCGAGCCCTTTGTCCTTCGCGGGCTGGTAAGCGACTGGCCGCTGGTTGCGGCGGGCAAGCGCTCGGCGCGCGACGCACGGCGCTATTTGCTCGATCACGCGCGCGACCGCCCGTTCAAGGTGTCGATCGGCGCGCCGGGGCACGATGGGCGGCTGTTCTACGACGCCGAGATGGAGATGAATTTCCGCATCGGGACGGGCAAGCTCGCCGACATCTTCGGCGGCATCGATACCGCCGAGGACCGCGGCGAAAACCGCACCGTCTATCTCGCGTCGATCGACATCCCCTCGCATTTCGACGGGCTCGACGAAGCCAATAGGGTCGATCTTGGCGCGCGCGATCCGTTGAAGAGTATCTGGATCGGGACGCGTACGAAGATCGCGGCGCATAACGATTTCCCCGACAACCTTGCTTGCTGTGCGGTGGGCCGGCGCCGTTTCACGCTGTTTCCGCCGCACCAGTTTCGCAACCTCTATCTGGGCCCGATCGACAACACGCCCGCGGGCCGCGCGGTCAGCATGGTCGATTTCGATGCGCCCGACCTGACGGCCTTCCCGCGCTTCGTCGATGCGATGGCGGAGGCGCAGACGATCGAACTCGAACCCGGCGACGCGATTTTCATCCCGTCGATGTGGTGGCACCATGTCGAGGGGCTCGCCGACTTCAATGTGCTGGTCAATTATTGGTGGCGCAGCACGCCCGCCTGGCTCGGGCAGCCACAGGTCGCGCTGAACCACGCGATCCTCGCGATCCGCGACCTGCCGCCCGAGGACAAGGCGATCTGGCGCGAGCTGTTCGACCATTATGTGTTCGAGAATGACGAGCAGGTCACCGACCATATTCCCGAAAAGGCGCGCAGCATCCTGGCGCGGCTTACCCCCGAAAGCGCCGGGCGCCTCCGCGCTTTCCTGTTGAGGACACTCAGCCGATGAAAGAAGATAAACACGTCCAGCGCATCGTGATTGCGGGCGGCGGCACCGCGGGCTGGATGGCCGCGGCCGCGATCGCGCGCACGCTGGGGCAGGCGGTCGACCTGACGCTCGTGGAGTCCGAGGCAATCGGGACGATCGGCGTCGGCGAGTCCACGATTCCGCCGCTGGTCAATTTCAATCGCATCCTGCGCATCAACGAAGCCGATTTCATGCGCGCGACGCAGGCGACCTTCAAGCTCGGCATATTGTTCGACGACTGGAAGGATCTGGGGACGCAATATTTCCACAGCTTCGGCCTGACCGGCAAGGATCACTGGTCGGCGGGCTTTCAGCATTTCTGGCTCTATGGTCGCACCAAGGGGCATCAGCAGCCCTATGACGATTATTGCATGGAGCTGAAGGCGGCGATCGCGGGCAAGTTCGCGCATCTGCCCGAAGACCGCATGAACTACGCCTATCAGCTCGATTCCGGCCTCTACGCGCGCTTCCTGCGCGAGATGGCCGAGGCCGACGGAACGAAGCGCATCGAGGGCAAGATCGCGCGCGTCGAACTCGACGGGACAAGCGGCGACATCGCGGCGCTCGTCCTCGACGGCGACCGGCGGATCGAGGGCGATATGTTCATCGATTGCACGGGCTTTCGCGCGCTGTTGATGGAGGGCGCGCTCCACGCAGGCTTCGACGACTGGAGCAACTGGCTGCCGTGCGACAGCGCGATCGCGCTCCAGACCCCGAACGTCCATCCGCCGGTCCCCTATACGCGCGTCATGGCGCACGACGCAGGTTGGCAATGGCGCATTCCGCTCCAGCACCGCACCGGCAACGGCATCGTCTATTGCAGCCGCTATCTCGACAAGGATGCGGCGCTCGACCGGATGCTCGGCAATATCGAAGGCGACGTGCTGACCGAGCCCAATTTCCTGCGCTTCACCGCGGGCACGCGGCGCAAGCAATGGTATCGCAACTGCGTCGCCATGGGGCTGTCGGCGGGCTTCATGGAGCCGCTGGAATCGACCGCCATCCACCTGATCCAGCGATCGGTGCTGCGCTTCATCCGCATGCTGCCCGCGGGGCGCGTCAGCGAGCGCGACGTCGCCGAGTTTAACGAGCAGCAGATGCAGGACATGCTGCAAATCCGCGATTTCCTTGTCCTTCATTACAAGGTGACCAACCGCCGTGACAGCCCGTTCTGGCGCCATTGCGCGGCGATGCCGATCCCCGATACGCTGGCGCAGAAGATCGAGCTGTTCCGCGAAACCGGCCGCGTCTTCCGCAAGAATGAGGAATTGTTCGCCGAAAACAGCTGGGTGCAGGTTATGATGGGGCAGGGGATCGAGCCGCAAAGCCATCACCCGATTGCCGAAAAGCTGCGCGACGACGAGCTCGACCGGTTGCTCGAAGCGATCCGCAGCGAGGTGCGCCAGACGGTCGCCGGCCTGCCCGCGCATCAGGATTATGTCGCCCGCTATTGCGGCGCCGCGGTCCCACAGGCGGCCTGATGCGCCTCGCCGCCTTTCTGTTGATGGCGACGGTGTTCGCGGGCGCGGCCGATGCGCGCGCGCCAGCGGGCGGCGACTGGCGGCTCGCTTGGTCGGACGAATTCGACAGCCCCGCGATCGATCGAGGCAAATGGGACTTCGACGTCGATTGTTGGGGCGGCGGCAACAACGAGCGGCAATGCTACACCGACAAGCGCCGCAACGCCGCGATCGAGGACGGCAAGCTGGTCATCACCGCGCGCAAGGAAAAGGCGACGGGACCCGCCTTCCCGCTGGCGCAGCGCGGCGATCCGGAAAAGGCAAGGGCGGTGGCGACGAAAGGCTTCACATCGGCCCGCCTCGTCACGCGCGGCCAGGCGGCGTGGACCTATGGCAAGATCGAGGTGCGCGCGCGGCTGCCGCAGGGGCAGGGGACATGGCCCGCGATCTGGATGCTGCCCGAGACCAATCATTATGGCACCTGGGCCGCGTCGGGCGAGATCGACATATTGGAAGCGGTGAACCTCGGCGTGCGCTGCGACACCTGCGAAGGCGGGATCGAGAACCGCATTCTCGGCACGCTGCATTTCGGCGGCCAATGGCCGGACAACAAGCACAAGGGCGACGAAACCGCGCTCCCGGCGCCGCTCGATGGCTTCCACATCTTCGGCATCGTCTGGAAAAAGGGCAGGATCGTCTGGACGGTCGACGGCAAGCCCTATGCGACGCGCGTCGCGAGCGAGTGGTCGACGAGCGGATCGACCGATCCCGCGGCGCCGTTCGACCGCCCCTTTCACCTCATCCTGAACCTCGCGGTCGGCGGCGGGCTCGCCGAAGGACGCGGGCTGAAGGGCGTCGATGAACGCGGCTACCCGAAAATTATGGAAATAGATTGGGTTCGCGTATGGCAATGCGGGGACGATGGCGTTAGCGATTGCGGCAGTACGGGGGATCAAGAGCGATAATGGGGCGTCGGCGGCAGTCGGTTACGATCAAGCATGTTGCGGCCGACGCGGGGGTGTCGCTGCAGACCGTGAGCCGCGTCATCAACAACGAGCCCAATGTCCGGCCCGAGATGAAAGAGCGGGTGCAGGCGTCGATCGACAAGCTCGGCTATGTTCCCTCGATCGCGGCGCAGCGGATGAGCGGTTCGCGTTCCTATCTGATCCTCGCGATCAACGACCGCGAACGCACGATCGCCGACTGGCAGGGGCGGCAGGGGGTCGACTGGGTCGACCAGATGCTGCTCGGCGGGATGCTGAAATGCGCCGAATATGGCTACCGCATGATCTTCGAGCTGGTCGACACGCACAATGATCATGTCGAACGCGAACTGCGCGCGGCGATCGCGGCGCTGCAGCCCGACGGGGTGATCCTGACCCCGCCGCATTCGGACAATCCGCTGATCGTCGGCCTGCTCGACCAGCAGAAGATCCCGTTCGCGCGCATCGGATCGCGCGGCGGCGCGGCGGGCATTGCGCTGACGATGGACGACGAAGGATCGGCGCGGCGCGCGACGCGGCACCTGATCGACCTTGGTCACAAACGCATCGGGTTCATTCCGGGCTCGCCCGAATATAGCCTCAGCCGCTGGCGCATCGACGGCTGGGAAGGCGAAATGGCGGCGGCTGGCCTCGCCACCGACGGGCTGCTTGCCGAGGGCGATTTCACTTATGCGTCGGGCGCCGCCGCGGCGCGGCACCTGCTCGGCGGCGCCAATCCGCCGACGGCGATCATCGCGAGCAGCGACCAGATGGCGCTCGCGACCTTGGAGGTTGCGCGCGACCTCGGCATCGATGTGCCGGGACAATTGTCGATCGTCAGTTTCGACAACACGCCGGTCGTCCGCTTCACCCAGCCGGCGCTGACCGCGGTCGACCAGCCCGTCGCCGAAACCGCGTCGCGCGCGGTCGAACTGATCATCGCGGCGCAGCGCGGGGCGCCGCGCCCGACCGAACCGACGCGTGTTCAGGGCGGCCTCGTCCAGCGCGGGTCGACCGCTGCGCCGCCTGTCGCCGTCCATGGCTGACGCCGGAACCCCGCGCCGCCAGTCTCTCCCGTTCCTCCTGCTTTATGCGCTCGCGTCGGCGGGCGGGGCGATCGCCTATGTTCCCTTCCTGACCATCTGGCTGCCCGGGCGCATGACCCAGCTGGCGGGAACCGCCGACGTGCAGACGCTGGGATATGTCACCTTTTTCGGCGCGGTGGCGGCGAGCATCGGCGGCATCGGTTTCGGCTGGCTCAGCGATTTGACGCGCAATCGGCGCGGCTGGATATTGGCGGGGCTGATCCTGACGATCGTCTTGCTGCTGGCTGTCCCGCTGGCGCATGACATATGGTCGCTGGTGGCGATGATCGTTGCGTGGCAACTCACGCTCAACATGATGCTCGGGCCGCTCGCGGCATGGGCGGGCGACTGCGTTCCCGACGAACAAAAGGGCCTGCTCGGCGGGTTGCTCGCCTTTTCGCCCGCGCTCGGCGGCTGGTCGGGATGGCTTGTCACCTGGCCGGGGCTGGTGTCGGCGGAGCAGCGGCTGGTGGTCATTGCACTGCTGGTAGCGAGCGCCGTCCTGCCGGTGCTGCTGCTTGGCCGCCCGCGCGCCTTCCCCGATCTCACCGCACCGCCGCCGGTGCGCGCGGTTGGGGAGGCGCGTCGGCGGCGGCCGACCGGTCCGGCGGTGCGGATGTGGCTGGCGCGCCTGCTCGTCCAGATCGCCGAGGCGGCGCTGTTTGCCTATCTCTATTTCTGGTTCCGCTCGATCGATCCCGGCATGCACGACAATGAAAAGGCGCGATTGTTCGGCATGGCGCTGACGATCGCGATTCCGATCGCGCTGGCGGCCGGCCGCTGGGCCGACCGCAACGACCGGCCCTTCCTGCCGCTTGTCGCCGCCGCGGCGGTGTCGAGCCTCGGAATGGTCGGCATGGCACTGGCGACGGGGCTCGACGCGGCGAAGGCGAGCTACCTCGTCTTCGGCATCGCGTCGACGGTGTTCCTGTCGCTGCATAGCAGCCAGACGCTGCGCATCCTGCCGCGGTCGGACCGGCGCGGGCGCGACCTGGGCATCTTCAACCTGACCAACACCGTGCCGTCGCTGATCATGCCGTGGCTGACGATCTCGCTCGTCCCGGGCTTCGGTTTCGACGCGCTTTTCCTGCTGCTCGCCGGACTCTCCGCGATCGCGGTGCTGCTGCTCGCGACGATGCCGCGGCTACGCTGATATAGCCCGAAAACAGAGCGCTTGCTTTCATCCACCCACTATGCGAAGTGAAGATTGATAACGTTCACATAAGAGGGATGGGAGAGACGATGCGCCGACAGGCAATGGTCATGGCGACTGCGCTGCTTTTGGCAGGAACCGCTATGGCGGCACCCGAGACGACCGGAACAGACGCCGCGACGGTGCATCCCGAGCTATGGCCCGCAGCGAAAAGCCCCGCCGCGATCTCCGACGCCAAAACCGAAGCGCGCATCGATGCGCTGATCGCGAAAATGACGGTCGAGCAAAAGGTCGGCCAGCTCGTCCAGGCCGACATCAGCACGGTCACGCCCAAGGACCTCGAAACCTACCCGCTCGGCTCGATCCTCGCCGGCGGGAACAGCGGGCCGAACGGCAATGAACGTTCGACCGCGGCTGACTGGGCGAAGCTGGTCGGCGATTTTCGTGCCGTGTCCTTGCGTCCGCAGGCGAATGGCGTTGCGATCCCGATCATCTTCGGCGTCGATGCGGTCCACGGTCACAACAATATCCCCGGCGCGACTTTGTTCCCGCACAATATCGGGCTCGGCGCCGCGCGCGATCCCGAGTTGATCCAGCGCATCGGCGCGGTTACCGCGGCCGAAATCGCGGGGAGCGGGATCGAGTGGACCTTCGCTCCGACGCTCGCGGTGCCGCAGGATTTGCGTTGGGGACGGAGCTATGAAGGCTATGCGTCCGACCCGAAGCTGATCGCCGACTATGCCAAGGCGATGGTGCTCGGGCTGCAGGGGCCGCTGGTCGCGGGAAAGACGGTCGACGCGCGCCATGTCGCGGCAACCGCCAAGCATTTCCTCGCCGACGGCGGGACGTTCGAGGGCAAGGACCAGGGCGATGCCAAGGTCGACGAAAAGGAACTGATCGCGAAACACGCGATGGGCTACCCCGCCGCGATCGACGCCGGCGCGCTGACCGTGATGGCGAGCTTCTCGAGCTGGCAGGGTGTCAAGCATCACGGCAATAAGGGGCTGCTCACCGACGCGCTCAAGGACAAGATGGGCTTTGCGGGCTTCGTCGTCGGCGACTGGAACGGGCATGGGCAGGTTGCGGGATGCAGCGTCACCGATTGCGCGCAGTCGATCAACGCCGGGCTCGACATGTTCATGGCGCCCGACAGCTGGAAGGGGCTGTACGAAACGACGCTGAAGCACGCGAAAGACGGGACGATATCGGCCGCGCGGCTCGACGATGCGGTGCGGCGTATCCTGCGCGTCAAATACAAGCTCGGCCTGTTCCCCGAAGGCCATGTCGACCGCAGCATTGTGAAAGCCGTCGGTTCGCCGGAGCATCTGGCGGTTGCGCGCGAAGCGGCCGCCAAGTCGCTCGTCCTGCTCAAGAACAATGGCAGCGTGCTGCCGATCAAGCCCGGGGCGCGCGTGCTCGTCACCGGCCCCGCGGCCGACAGCATGGCGATCCAGTCGGGCGGCTGGACGATCAGCTGGCAGGGCACCGACGTCACCCACGCCGACTTCCCCAACGGCCAGACGATCTGGGAAGCGCTGGACAAGTCGGTGCGCGACGCGGGCGGCGTCGCGACGCTGTCCGACGGCGGCGCGTATAAGGAAAAGCCCGACGTCGCGATCGTCGTGTTCGGCGAGGCGCCCTATGCCGAATTCCAGGGCGACGTGGCGACGCTCGACTATCAGCCGTCGGAGGCAACCGATCTCACGGCGCTCAAGAAGCTGAAGGCCGCGGGCATTCCCGTGGTCGCGCTGTTCCTGTCGGGGCGCCCGATGTTCACCAACCCCGAAATCAACGCCGCCGACGCGTTCGTCGCGGGCTGGCTGCCGGGGTCGCAGGGCGCCGGCGTCGCCGACGTGCTCGTCGCGGGCAAGGACGGCAAGACGGTGCGCGGCTTTACCGGCACGCTGCCTTTCGCCTGGCCCGCCGACGCGCGATCGCCCGTCGAAAAGCCGCAGTTCGCGGTCGGCTATGGTTTGAAATATGGTGCGAACACGACGGTTCCGCAGCTATCCGAGGAATTGGGCGTCGACATCGCGGCGGCGCTGAACGTCGAGAATTTCTTCTCGGGCGGACGCGCGCGCGCGCCTTGGGTGTTGACGGTAACCGACGCGGGCGGATCGCGCCCGGTGGAATCGCCGCCGGTATCGAGTCCGGGCGGCCTGATCGCCGCGCGCTCGGTCGATGTCCGCGCGCAGGAGGATGGCAAGAGCTTCGTCTGGACCGGTCCCGCCGCGCTGCATCTCAGCGGCCCCTATGCCGACCTGACGCGGCAGCTGAACAACAGTTTCGCGCTGCGCGTCGACTGGCGGGTCGACGCGATCGGCAGTGCCCCGGTCACTCTCGCGCTCGGCGGCAAGGCGTTCGACGTCTCGGCGGCAGTCAAGGCGGCGCCCAAGGGGCAGGTGTCGACGATCAAAGTGCCGCTCCGCTGCTTCGCCGATGCGGGCGCCAATCTGCGGCAGGTCGACTATGCCGCCTCGATCACGAGCGACAAGGGCTTCGCCGCGACGCTGCTGAATACGAATGTCGAGGCGGTCGGGGAGAATCTGCCTTGCCCACCGGCGGTAAAGTGACAAGACCGTCATCCGGGTTAGCCTGAGACAAGGCAAGGGGAGAGAGATAATGGCATTGGCGCCGAACGTCGCGACGAACGCGACCGAACAGCCGGGCAAGGGCGGTAACAGCACACGCGTGGTGTTGATCCTCGCCTTTGCGGTGTTTTTCCTGCTGGGCGGGGTGACGAACATCAACGACCTGCTGGTCGGCAAGTTCAAGCCGATGTTCCACCTGACGCATGCGCAGGCGAACCTCGTGCAGATGGCGTTTTTCATCGCCTATGGCGCCTTTTCGATCCCCGCCGGCATCATCATGTCGAAACTGGGCTATATCCGCACCTTCGTGCTCGGGTTCATCATTGTGGCGGCGGCCGCCTTCCTCTTCATCCCGGCTTCGGCCGCGGCATCCTACCCCGGCTTCCTCGCGGCGCTCTTTTGCATCGGTGCGGGGATCACGGTCCTGCAGGTGGCGATGAATCCGGTGATCACCACGCTGGGCCCCGTCGAGACCTCGCACAGCCGGCTGACCTTTGCGCAGGCGTTCAATTCGATCGGGGTGTTCCTGATGGTCTATGGCGGCGCGACCTTCCTGCTCGGCGACGAGCAGCCGATCGACGCCGAGACCGCGAGCGAGGCGCAGATTCAGGCCTATCGCGTCGCCGAGGGCGCGTCGATCGGCACCGCCTATATGTGGCTCGGGGTACTGATGCTGGTGATCGCGGCGGTGTTCTGGATGTATCGGTCGGCGATCGACCACGCCAAAGCCGACGATGTGAAGCTCGAGGGCACCTGGGGCCTGCTTACCCATAACCGCCGCGTCCAGTTCGGCGCGCTGTGCATCTTCGTCTATGTCGGCGCCGAAGTGGCGATCGGCTCGAACCTGATGGCCTATCTCGCCGAACCGAGCGTGATGGGGCTGGGGCTCCAGGCGGCGGGCAAGCTGGTGGCGATGTATTGGCTCGGCGCGCTGGTCGGCCGGTTGCTCGGCGGTTTCATCCTGCGACTGGCGAAGCCCGGACGCGTGCTCGCGACTTTTGCGGCGGGCGCGATTTCGCTGCTCATCCTGTCGGCGGTGACGACGGGCGCGCTGTCGGGTTGGGCGCTGATTCTGGTCGGCTTCTGCAATTCGCTGATGTTCCCGACGATCTTCAGCCTCGCGACCGAAGGGCTCGGCGAACGGACGCCGCAGGGGTCGGGCATCATGTGCACCGCAATCATCGGCGGGGCGATCGTCCCGTTCCTGTTCGGAACGGTCGCCGACCTCAGCGGCGACATCCGGCTCGCGCTGGTCGTGCCGCTGATCTGCTATGCGATCATCGCAAGTTTCGGGCTGTGGGCGGCGCGTTCGGCCACCGCGTAACGGTCGAGACAAATAAACTGCGGGCGATCGCGCTCTGGTGCGCAATCGCCCGCGGCCTCCCGCCCCCTCGCGGGAATAGCTGAAATTCAGGCCGGGTCGGCGATTTCGATCCGGTTCCGCCCGCCGGCCTTGGCCTTGTAGAGCGCGGCGTCGGCGGCCTTGAGCGCGGCGCGCGTGTCGCCATAGCCAAAGACGTCGGCGACCCCGCCCGAGAAGGTGATCTGGCCGAACGGTTCGTCGGTCTTGCGGTTGATCAAGCGCCGGTCGGCGAGCGCCTCGCGCGCATCATCGAGCTTTTCGGCCGCCTGCGTCGGGGTCAGGCCGCGGAACAGCATGACGAATTCTTCGCCGCCGTGGCGCGCGACATGGCAATGATCGTTCGAAATCCGCGCCAGCGTGTCGGCGATCGCCTTGATGACGCGGTCGCCCGCGTCGTGGCCGTGGATGTCGTTGACCTTCTTGAACTCGTCGATGTCGCAAAAGGCGACGCTGAGCGGTTCGCACGCCGCGCGCGCTTCCTTGTGGTGCCGGTCGAGCAGGACTTCGAACGCCCGCCTGTTGGGCAGGCCGGTCAGATAATCGACCTCGGCATCGCGCTTGGCGCGTTCGAGGCTGCGGCGAAGAGCTTTGGCCTCGTCTTCGCTCTTGCGCATGTCGTCCTCGGCCTTGCGCGTGCGGTCGAGCATGACCTTGGCAAGGTCGGCGAGGTTGGAGACGATACGCCCGGTTTTCTGCAATTGTTCAAGATCGATGACATGCTGTTCGAGTTCGGTCCCATAGTCGCTGGTGACGCTGCGGGCTTCTTTGGTGTTCGCGTGAAAGGATTCGAGGTTGGTTTCAAGCCGGGTCATCAGGCGGTCGAGATCGGCGCGGTCGGGCAGGCCGATATCCTGTTCGCCAAGCTCGTCGAGCCATTTCTGGTGGATGCCGTCGGCCGATTGCGCCTGCGCGATCACCTGCCGCGCGAGCCGGGGATTCCGGCCCGAAAAGGCGCTATGCGCGAGCAGCAGGTTGGCGGGCGACACGTCGAGGTCATTGTCGACGAGGAAGGAGGTGATCGAGGCGGCGAGCTCGTATCGCGCCTGCCGCACAAGGTCGAACGGGGGCGCATGGCCGCCTTCGGGGGGAGCGCCGCGCGATTGGCGAAGCCCCAGCCAACCCAGGAACCGTCCTACCGGTTCGTTCGATTGTGTCGCTTTGGTGGTCATGCGATGTTTAACGAGCGCGGAGAGAGAGATTTAAGGCCGATTGGCGCAGGAGAAGGCATATTTTCAGGCGGAATTGGTTTGGTTCGGAGCGATCAGCTCAATCCAACCGGCAAATCAGGGGGTTAACCGAAAGTTCCGCATGAACGATTGCACGAACGGGATATTCTCTGGCACTGAGCCTATGCGTTCGACCATATGTTGAAGGAGCCGATCGTTGCTGGGCTGGATATTCTTCCAACGGGATCTCGATCCGGCCCTGCCGGAGGTCCCCGAAATCCTGAGGTTTCAGGAGACCGCGGCGGCGCGCGGCATCGAACTGCACGTCCTGAAACCGCATAGTTTCGACATTGTCGCGGCGCCGGTCGATGGCTGGTCGGTGCATTATGAGGGTCATTCGCTGGCCCGGCCCGACTTCATCCTGTGCCGGACGGGCGCCGAGACCGACTATTTCACGCTCGCGGTGCTCCGCCATTTCGAACGCCGCGGCGTCCGCCTGATCAACGGTCCCGAAGCCATCGACCTTGTCGCCGACAAGCTCCACACGATGCAGCGGCTCGCGCGCGCCGGACTGCCGATCCCGGCGACGATCCTCGGAAAATTCCCGATCGGGGTCGACATCGTCGAGGAAGAGCTGGGCTTTCCGATGATCGTTAAGACGCTGCGCGGCACGCGCGGCACCGGCGTCCTCAAATGCGAGGATCGCAGCCAGTTCGAGGATCTCGCCGGCTTGCTCGAGAGCGCCGATGCCAAGGCCGATTTCCTGTTCCAGCATTATGTCCGGTCGAGCCACGGGCGCGACGTGCGCGTGCTCGTGATCGGCGGCCGGGTGATCGCGGCGATGGAGCGGCGCTCGCCCGCGGGCCATTTCAAATCCAATGTTTCGCTCGGCGGCGTCGGCATCGCCTATACGCCGACGGGTGAAATGGCCGACCTCGCCGCGCGCGCCGCCGACACGCTGGGGCTGGAGGTCGCCGGGATCGACATCTTGTTCGACAATGAGGGCTACCGGATCTGCGAGGCGAACAGCGCCCCGGGGTTCCAGGGGCTGGAACGCGCGTGCAGCATCGATGTGCCGGGCGCGATCTTCGACTGGATTGAGGCCAGCCATCAGGTACAGGACCGGCCGATCAAGGCGGTGACCGGCGAGGCGCTGATCGACCTGGTGTTTGGCGGCCGGCTCAGTCTGCGCGCGGTCGGCGACCGGCTTCAGGAACCGCGCGCCTTTGCCCGCGCGGTCGGTGTCCGGCTGGTCGGCGCGGGGCTGGGATCAGTGCTGTCGTCGCTGACCCCGGGGCGGCGGGCGGCGCCGCATAGCCCGGTTGCGCGCCGCCTCGAAGCGCTGCGCGCCGATGCGCGCGGCGTCCCGCTCGCGGTCGCCACCGATATCGATCAGGAACAGATTTTCCTGACCGTGCTCGGCGTGTCGATCTGGGCCGCGGTGCTGCCCTGGCTCGCGGGGGGCGAGCCGATCTTCGCCGGCGCGCTGTCGCTGATCGCGCTCTGCTTTCCCGCGGTGTTCCTCTTCACGCGCCGGACCCCGAAAGCCGCGCGCCGCCGGCCCGCAGCGCAATGACGATATTCGACGGGCTGACGCTCTGGGCGCTGCTGCCCTTCATCGTCGTGGGATTTGCGGCGCAGCTGATCGACAGCGCACTCGGCATGGCGTTCGGCGTCATCGGCACCGCGCTGCTGCTTGTTCTGGGCTTGCCGCCGGTGTCGGCTTCGGCGGCGGTGCATGTGGCCGAAAGCTTTACCGGCGGCGTGTCGGGGCTGGCGCATGCGATGCAGCGCAACGTCGATTGGCGGCTGTTCCGCCGCCTCGTCGTCCCGGGCATTGTCGGCGGGCTGATCGGCGTGTGGCTATTGACCAATATCGACAACAGCGTCGCGCGGCCGGTCGTGCTCGCCTATCTCGGCGCGGTCGGCATCTACCTGCTGTGGCGAGGGACGCGGCGCCCGCAAACCTATCGCAGCATCAAGTTCGTCGGGCCGCTCGGGCTGATCGGCGGGATCGCCGACGGATCGGGCGGCGGCGGGTGGGGGCCGATCGTCAGCGCCAATCTGCTCGCGCAGGGCGCGGAACCGCGGACGGTCATCGGCACGGTGAACGCGTCCGAATTCTTCGTCACCGTGACGATCGCGGCCGGCTTCCTCGGCGCGTTGGGCTGGCAAAGCTTCAGCACCGCGGCGATCGGCCTGCTCATCGGGGGCGTGATCGCCGCGCCGATCGGGGCGTATCTCGTCCGCCGCCTGCGCGCCGACTGGCTGGTCGGCGCCGCGGGCGTGCTGCTGCTGCTCGCGAGCGCCTATGGCTTCCTTATGCTCATGTTCGCGCCCGTACCTGCGTTCCGGGGTTTCTAGACGCAGCGCATCGCAAAGGCCCAGAACAACGCCTTCTGATGATATTCGCTTTTCAGGTCGGCGCTTCCTTGGTGGCCGCTGTCCATGTCGGTCATCAGCAGCGCGGGGTTGCCGCTCGTCGAGCGGCGCCGCACTTCGGCGACCAGCTTGGCGGGCTCCCAATAGGCGACGCGGTCGTCCTTGAGGCCCGCAGTGCAGAGCAAAGGCGGGTAGGGTGCCGCGCGGACATTCTCATAGGGTGAGATCGACGCGATATAGTCATAGGCTTTCGGATCGGCGAGCGGATCGCCCCAGTCGGGACGGAACAGCGGCACCAGCGGGTGCGCGCCGTCGCTCATCGTGTTGAGCATGTCGACGAACGGCACCTGTGCGATCACGCCGCCCCACAGCGTCGGGGCGATGTTCATGCTCGCGCCGACAAGCAGCCCGCCCGCCGACAGGCCATAGGCGACGACCTTGCCCTTCGCGGTATAGCCCTCGGCCGCGAGATGTTCGGCGCAGGCGATGAAATCGGTGAAGCTGTTGCGCTTGGTGAACTTGCGCCCGCCGAGGAACCAGCGCCGCCCTTTCTCCGACCCGCCGCGCACATGCGCAATCGCATAGCGCCAGCCGCGGTCGACGAGCGCGAGCGCGGGGATCGAAAATTCGGGATCGCTCGGCACGCCATAGGAGCCATAGCCATATTGGAGCAGCGGCGCCTTGCCGTCCTTCGGCGCGCCGCGGCGCGACAGCAGGGTGATCGGCACCATCTCGCCGTCGGGGGCGGGGGCGAACAGGCGCTCGACCTCATAATCGTCGGGGTCGAAATTGGCGACCGCCTGCTCTTGGACGACGCTCTGCTTGCCGCTGGCCAGATCGACGCGGATCCAGCGGCGCGGCGATTTGGGCGACTGGTGGACGATCATCACCGACGACGCGCCATAGCTTTGCTCGCCCGGCAGTTCGATCGCATAGGCGGGATCGTCGAAGGCGACCGTCCGCTCCGATCCGTCGGGGCGCAGGATGACGAGCCGGTGGAGGCCGTCGACGCGTTCGAGCCGGACGAGTGCGGCTGCGAAGGGCTGGAGCTGGAGGATCGGCGTGCCGGGGCGATGCGGAACGAGCGTTTCGAGCGTGCGAAAGCTCTTCGGATCGAGACGCCACAGCGCCATGTCGAACGCGTCATCGGCATCGGTGAGCGCGATCAGCCCGTCGTTCCACTCGTCGATGTCGTAGAGCACCCCCGTCTTGCGCGGCCAGACGATGGCGGGGGCGGCGGTTTCGTCGGCGGCGGATACCAGCCGCACTTCGGCGGTCTCGGGGCCCGCGAGGGTCAACGCGATGAAGCCGTCGGCGGCTGTGCGCTTCACCTGCATGAAGATCGCCGGGTCCTTTTCCTCATAGACGAGGTCGGTGACCTTCCCGTCGGCCGAAGTGCGATAGAGCCGCGTCGGGCGGTTGTGTGCGTCGCGCCAGATCCAGAACAGCCAGCGCGACGAGGGCGCGAAGACGAGCCCGCCATAACCATAGGCATCCTTGCCGACGATCGTGCGTATCTCACCGCTCTGATTGTCGCGGATGACAATGCGGTGGCGGTCGTTGCCGATGACATCCTCGGCCCAGGCGAAATAGCGGTGGTCGGGGCTCGGCTGATGCCCGGTGCTGCGGAAATAAGGCTGGCCTTTCGCGCGCACCGCCTCGTCGACTAGCTGTTCGGGCGTTCCGCCCTTCCGCTTGCGCGTATAGATCGCATGCGCCGCGCCCGCGAGCCGCGCCGATTCATAGTCCCAGCCGTCCTTTTCGAGCGCCGGCGCCGCCGTGTCGCCCGACGCGCGCGCGAGCATCGCGTCGAGCAATTTGGCGCGTTCGCTGGCGAGCGGCGCAAGGATCGCGTCCGCGTATGCATTCTCGGCCTTCAGCATCGCGCCGACGGCTTCGGGCAAATTATCGTGCGTGCGCTCGCCGGTCGCCGGGATAAACTTCATCCAGCTATAGGCGTCGTCGCGCTGACGGCCCAATTGGTCGATAACATGCGAGATGCGCGGCGATTGCGGCGGCGCGACCTTGGGCCAGCGCCCGGCGCCGCCCTGTTCGAACGCCCACGCCGCGCGAGTCCCTAGCAGGAGCGCGGCCATCGCGGCGCTACCCATAAACGCGCGCCGACCCTTTTTCTCGATGTTCTGCATGCGACCCTCTCTCGCCCGGTGGGGAAGTCGCGTCCAGTGTATGTCGCCGCGATTGGCTTACTGCGCCGATCAGGCCGCCCAATCCATCGATCGGGCAAATTGGCCGAAAGCCCTCATGAAACCGCGCTTTCCTCAGCAAAGCTGCTGGCCCGATCCGGCTGGAAACTGGCCCGACCATCGCCGACACGCCAATTTCGCATGTTAGCTTGAGCATCGGATCTTCTTACCAATAGGCAAAATCAATAAGGGAGGCAAAAATGGGCTTTGCATCGATCAGGCGGATCGCCGCATGTGGCATCTCGATCCTGGCGCTGGGACAGGCATCGGGCGCGCTGGCGCAGGAGGTCGACGATACCGAGATCGTCGTCACCGCTGCGAAGCGCGAACAGTCGGTGCGCGACGTCAGCGGTTCGGTCGCCGCGGTCAGCGAAGCGACGCTGCAAAAGCTCAACGCCCAGAGCCTCTCCGATTACATCACGCGCGTCCCCGGCGTCATCTTCAACGATTACCAGCCGGGCGTTTCCGAAGTCGTGATCCGCGGCGTCGCCTCGTCGACCTATCATGAGGCGAACCAGGCGACGACGGGCTATTATCTCAACGAAGTGCCGCTGATCGAACCCGGCTTCCCGCTCGTCATCCCCGACGTCGACAGCTTCGACATCAGCCGCGTCGAGGTGCTGCGCGGACCGCAGGGCACGCTCTTCGGCTCCTCGTCGCTCGGCGGCGCGATCAACTATGTCGTGAACGAGGCCGATCCCGCGCGTTTCGACGCGGGTTTCGAAGGCGGCCTTTCGACGACCAAGCGCGCGGGCGAAGCGAGCTATGCGGTCAAGGCGATGGTCAATGTCCCGATCGCGACCGACAAGCTCGCCGTCCGTCTCGTCGCGCTGCAGCGCTACGACGCCGGCTATCTCGACAACACGCTGCTCGGCGAGAAGGGCAGCAACGACCTTCGCGTCCGCGGCCTGCGCGGTTCGATCGTCTTCACGCCGACCGAGACCACGCGCGTCTCGGCGCTCAGCATGTATCAGGAATATGATCTCGACGATCAGACCTATGTGATCTTCGGTCCGCCCAAGACCTTCGAGCGCGCCACGAACGTTGCCGAATATCAGGACACGCAGTTCATGATGCACAGCCTGCGGATCGAGCAGGACCTGGGCTTTGCGACGCTGACCGCGGTGGGCAGCTATACCGAGAAAAAGGCCGACCTGGCGTTCGACAATTCGATCTTTGGCGGCAACGACCCGCGCACCGACACCCCCGAACTCGCGAGCGGTAAGGGCAAGTCGAAGACCGAATATGGCGAATTGCGGCTCGCGTCGCCCGACGGCAGCCGTTTCCGCTGGCTGCTCGGCGTCAACTATACGCGGCTGCGTTCGAACAACACCGACGGCACCTTTATCGAGGGCATCTCCGACTATATCGACGCCAATCCCGGCGAGTTCGGCGGCCGGCCGGGGAGCGAACTGGCTCCCGACGATCTGGCGTCGCGGACGGTCAGCAGCAACCGCGTGACCGAAAAGGCGGTTTTCGGCGAAGCATCGTTCGACATCGTCGATACGCTGACGCTGACGCTCGGCGGGCGCCTGTTCGAATATCGCACCGCGCCGCGGCTGCAATATCTGCCGAACGCCGACCTGATCCCGCCGTTCGACTATGCGCCGGAGACGAGCAAGGATTCGGATTTCATCCCGAAGGCGTCGCTGACGTGGAAGCCGTCAAAGGACTTCATGATCTATGGCCTCTATTCCGAAGGCTTCCGCATCGGCGGCCTCAACGTCTATTCGCTCGCGACCGCGGGGCTGCCGCTGACCTTCGAAAGCGACACGACGAAGAATTATGAAATCGGCACGCGCTTCGACCTGATCGACCGGACGCTCAGCGTCGATTTGACCGCCTATCATATCGATTGGGGCAATATTCAGGCGCGCCTGTTCACGCCCGGCGATTTCCGCGCTTACACGGTGAACGGCGGCGGCGCGGACATCGACGGCGTCGAAATCAGCCTTAACCTGCGCCCGACGCGCAACCTCAGCTTCACGTCGAACATCGCGTACAACGATGCGCGGCTGTCGTCGCTCTTGCCCGACAGCTTCGCGCCGGGCGGCGGCTATGCCAAGGGAACGCGCCTGCCGGGCGCGTCCGAATGGACGCTCTCGAACTCGCTCGACCTGAGCTTCCCCGACATGTCACTGAAGCCGCGTTTCGGGATCGCACACCGCTATCTGTCGAGCGCACCCGTCGATTTCGCGGGGACGCTCGATAAGGGCGACTTCCATCTCGTCGATCTCAACGCGTCGGTGACGGTGAGCGACCGTATCGAGCTCAGCCTCTTCGCGAAGAACCTGTTCAACCAATATGGCATTTTGAACGCGCCCTTCGCTTTTGCGGGCTCGGTCGCGCGGCCGCGCACGCTGGGCGCGAGCGTAAGGTTCAGTCTGAACTGAGATAAAAAAAAGGCGCTGCCCCGCCGGGAAGGCGGGGCGGCCATCTGGAAATGACCGGAAACGACCGGTTGTCGCCGCTCGTTCATGATAGCAGCGCGCCTCAAAGCAGGCACTGGAGAGATCATCTGGACCGGCTTCCGCATCTACGAGACGAAAACGGTTCAACGGTCTCTCACCAGAAATTTTCCTCGTGAATCCCGTCAGTTTGTTCGATTGAAGATTTGCTTATAAACAATCGGCGTAGAGAGCAATGGACTGACGATGGTGGTATCCACCACCAGATCCTGACCAACACTGCGATACGTCGTGATCCGCTCGCTGTCGTCGCCACGGAATGTTAGAGAAATAGCTTCACCATCAGCTTTTGCCGACACATCGAAAACAAGCACTTCAATGAGCTTCCACTTGACGGAATCTCCGCCTATCCAAACGACGATAGGTGCTTTGTCATCATACGCGATCCCCAATCGACTTCCTGCACTCGAGATTCTAATTCTATTTACCGCAATGGACTTGCGCAGCCTCATGCGAGCGAGAGGGCGCTTGGCGCTGGAAAGGCCTGCAATAGCGCTCTCAATCGCTTGAAAGGCGTTGTCGCTCCGTTTCTCGTCCAGAACATAGATGCCTGAAACCACACCTTGCACCGGGCTCGCGGAGCCTGAGCTGGAGCTCAAGATGGAAGCTCCGATCGCCGCCGACAAAGTCCAATGACGCATCACGCACTCCTCAAATTCCGCTGCTCGCCGTGACGGGTGTAGTGACGACCCGGCTTAGCGCATAGGGGATTCCTTTGGCGGAGGGCTGGCTGTATCAGAGGGCCAAGCCTCGCGGCCGCTAACCCGAACTGCAAACTCGAAAGCGGACCAGCCGCTCACCACCCCTAAGGCGACGTCACTTCTCGAAACCCGAGAGGAAAGCGGCGACATTCTTGCCGAGATCGCCGACAGCATAGCCGCCCTCCATCACGATCAGCGTCGGGATGCCGAGCGCGGCGATGCGACCCGCTAGCTGGACATAATCCTCGCGCTCGAGCGCGAAGCTCGAAATCGGGTCGCTGCTGTGCGTGTCGGCACCGAACGAGACGACGAGGAACTTCGCGCCCCAATCCGAAATCGCCGCGAGCGCGGTGTCGAGCGCGGGCGCATAGCTTTGCCCGTCGGTGCCGCGGGGCAGGGGGAGGTTGAGTGTGCTGCCTTCGCCCGCACCTTCGCCGCGCTCGTCGGCATGCCCCCAATAAAAGGGGTAATCGGTGCGCGGGTCGGCGTGGATGGAGGCGAAGAAGATATCGGAATCTTCGTAGAAGATATCCTGCGTGCCGTTGCCGTGATGATAATCGATGTCGAGCACCGCGACCGGCCCGAGCTTTCGATTATGCGCCTCGCGCGCGGCGATCGCGGCGTTGTTGAGGTAGCAATAGCCGCCCATATAGTCGCGCCCGGCATGATGGCCCGGCGGACGGCACAGCGCAAAGGCATGCGCCTCGCCGCTCGACGCCAGATGATCGAGCGCGGTCAGCGCGCCCTGCGCCGACCAATTGGCCGATTCCCACGTACCCGCCGCGATCGGTGTCCCCGCATCATAGCTGTACGCGCCGAGATCGGCGTCGATGCGGCCGAAGCTGAGCGGCCGGCGGCGCCTGACCGGGAAGGTGTAGCCGATCGCGTCGCCATTGCGCCCCGCCGCGAGCCAGTCGCGATGCGCGCGTTCGAGGAAGGCGAGATAGTCGGCGTCATGCACCGCGAGCAGCGGCGCCATGCCGAAGTCGCGCACCGGCTGCCAGTCGCTATATTGTGCGACGATCGAGCGTGGGCGCTCGATATTTTCGGCATAGGGCACCCAGTCGCCATTGTGCAGTTCGCGTAAGGGGGCGTGGGCGGTCTGGCGATCGTCGAAGAAAAGCTTCACCTTTGTCCTTCCATCCATTTCGCGAGCGTCCGGTCGCCGTGACCCGCGACGATCTCGCCAAAGCCCTCTGCGCTCTCATCCTGCCCGAGCTTGAAGCTGTGTTCGGCCGAACGGACATGCGCGCGAAAGGCGATGATCTGGCCGAGCATCGCCTCATAGCGCGGCCCGAGGCTGGCTGTCGACCAGCCGCCGCCCTCCATCTTCGCGACGAGCTGCTCGATCGCGTCCTGCGTTTCGTCGCCGACGAACTCAACCTCGACCGTGAAGCGCAATACCGCATAATTCCACGTCGGCGCCCAGTCGGGCTTCGACAATAAAGTCGTCGAGACATAACCCGATGGCCCGTTGAACAGGATCAGCCCGCGCGGGTTGGCGCGGAAATCGGCGACGAGCGCATTGCGGAGCGCACAATGGCCGAACAGCGCGACCACCGTGCCCGCATCGTCGGTCTCGGCGATCAGCGGCAGCGGGCTGGCATGGAATGCACTCGATATCACCCAGGCGAGCGGATAGTCGGCGATCAGCTGCCCGATGTCGGCAGGGCCGCGCGGCGTGTAGAGTCCGGTCATGCCGCGACGATATCACGGATCCACGCCGCCTGCTCGTCGAGCGCGCGGCCCGCGAGCGGGGCAATCGATACCGCCTCCAGAAAGCTGTGCGTCGCCCCCCGATAGGTGACCGCGCGCGTCGGCACGCCGGCTTCCTCGAGCTTGCTTGCGAAGGCGTCGTTGCAATCGGCCAAAATGTCGCACTCGGCGATGGCGAGGAACGCGGGCGGCAGGCCGGTCAGGTCGGCATTCAGCGGCGCGACCAACGGGTCGGCAAGCTGCTCGACGCCGTCGACATAGGATGCCCAGAAGGCGTCCATCTCGTCGGCCTCGAGCGAATAGTCGCCCGCGCCAAAGCGGGCGTAGCTTGGCGTCCGTTCGGGCGCGAAGGCACCGTAATTGAGCAGCATCGCGGCGGGCAGCGGATGTCCGCGCTGGCGCTGCAACAGGCACGCCGCGACCGACAAATTGGCGCCCGCCGAATCGCCGCCAATCAGCACGCGGGTCGCATCGAGATTCAGCGCGTCCGCCTCTGCCGCGATCCAGTCGAGCGCCGCGGCGCATTCCTCGAGCGCGACCGGGAACTTGCTTTCGGGCGACAGGCTGTAATCGATGCCGAGTACCGCGATCCCCGCGCGCGCGGCATATTCGCGCATCAGCCGGTCGTGCGTGTCGATGCTGAAGAGTGTCCAGCCGCCGCCGTGGATATAGAGCATGACCGGCAGCTTCGCGTCGGCGAGGGGGTGGTGGAGCCGCAGGCGGACGCCGCCCATGTCGATTTCCTTGCTCTCGGCCATTATCGGGCCACCCTCGCGCCACGGCGCGCGAACGCGTTCGGCAATGGCGCGGCGCACTGCCATGCTCGCGCCCGCCGGCGCGCCATGTTCGACATAAGCGGCATTGATCGCGTCGACAAAGCGCCGGATATCGGGGTCGGCCATGTCGTTCTGCATGACGCTTAAGCCCTTTGACATATTTCGCTTATCCTTCTCGAAACGATCCTTGGTTGCCTGATAGCTTTTGCGCGTCCTCCTCTATCGCCCATTTGGGCCAATCACCGCAGCGGACAGGCCAGTGGGCACATCATCGCTGGCCAGCGGCACGCGCGGCCTATATTGTGCAATTGTCTAGGACTTGCGAGAATTGGGCCATGAAGCATAGTGCCGATGTTCTGACGAACGACCGCCCGGTCATTGCGCTGCAGGATGAATATCCTGCCGGCTTCATCGATCCGATGCACAGCCACGACCATATCCAGATCCTCTACGCCTCGTCGGGCGTGATGTCGGTCCGCACGCCCGAAACCAGCTTCGTCATCCCGCCGCAACGCGCCGTATGGCTGCCCGCGGGAACACGGCACGAGGTCGCGTGCCGCGGTCCGGTGTCGCTCCGCACGCTCTACCTGCCGTGCCGGGGCGGCGAGACGGGGCAGGAATGCCGCGTTTTCGAAGTGTCGAACCTCGTCAAATCTTTGATCCTCGAGGTCGTCGATTTCCCCGCGCTTTACGACGTCGACGGGCGCGAGGGGCGGATCATCACCCTGCTGCTCGACGAGATCGGCCGCATGCCGAACGCGCCCTATCAGGTGTCGATGCCATCGAACCCGCGCCTGCTCCGCGTCTGCAACGCGATCATCGCCGACCCGTCGGACCCGCGCGATATCGACGATTGGGCGGCGCTCGCGGCAATGGGGCGGCGCACCTTTACGCGCAGCTTCAAGCAGGAAACGGGGATGGGGCTCGCCGTCTGGCGGCAGCAGGTCCGGTTGATGGAGGCGCTTTCGATGCTCGCCGCGGGCGCGTCGATCACGCAGGTCACCTATGACGTCGGCTACGACAGCCCCAGCGGGTTCGCCGCGATGTTCCGCCGCGCTTTCGGCGTGCCGCCGAGCCAGTATCTGAAGCACTGACGTCTGCCGCCACGGCGCTAGTCGCCGCGTCCACGCCCCTCGGTCGTGCGCGCCCATTCGGCGAGGTCGCCGTGCCGCTTGATCGTCTTGAGGCACACCACGGTCTTCAGTCGCTGGACGCCGGGCAGTTTCGACAGATTGTGGCGGAGCAGTTCGTCGAGATGATCGGCCGAGCGCGCGAAGATCTTGAGCAGATAGTCGCTCTCGCCCGCGGTGGTGTGGCATTCGACGACAGCAGGGTGCGCGAGCACCGCCGCCTCGAAATCGGTGTGCGCATCGAAGCGGATCTGCACTTCGACGAAGCTCTGGACTGCGAGGCCGATCGCGATCGGGTCGAGCCGCGCCGCATAACCCTCGATGACGCCACTTTCCTCAAGGTTTTTCACCCGCGACCAGCAGGGTGACTTGGACAGGCCGACCTGTTCGCCGAGGTCGGCGTAAGATTGCCGGCCGTCGCGTTCGAGCGCCGCAACGATTTTCCAGTCGAGCTTGTCCATGCGTTCCGTCCTGAATCGGGTTTATGCGAGAATCTAGCCGCTCTGTTCTAAACCGGAGAACAACTTCCCGCAAATGCGATAATTTGCAGAACGATTAGCGATTTTTCGCAACCCGTCGACGCGAAATCCGCACAATGTTCGCGCGGCCCCGCGCTATCACTTGCGCCGAAGGTTTGGAGAGAGACCGATGGCCGCGACACATATATTCGACGCACCGCCCGAAGGTGTCGCGGCCAATTGGACGATGCCGCAGAACTGGGGCGCCTTTACCGCCGAGCAGCACGCGACATGGCGGAGCTTGTTCGACCAGCAGGCGGCGGCGCTTGATGGCTATGCCTGTCGGTCGTTCCTCGATGGCCTCGACATTCTTCGCAAGCTGAGGCCGGGGGTTCCCGACTTCTCCGAGCTCAACGCGCTGCTGAAACCCGTGTCGGGCTGGGAAGTCGTCGCGGTGCCCGGCTGGATTCCGAATGAGCCCTTTTTCGAGCATCTCGCGAACAAGCGCTTCCCCGCCGCCAACTTCCTCCGTCCGCCCGAGCAGGTCGCGTACAGCGAAGAGCCCGATATGTTTCACGACATTTTCGGCCATATCCCGATGCTCACCGATCCGGCTTTTTCGGACTTTCTGGTGGCCTATGGTCAGGCCGGGCTGCGCGCCGAAACGCTTGGAGCGTCGGACTTTCTCGGCCGGCTCTGGCTCTATACCGTCGAGTTTGGCCTGGTGGTCGAGGACGGCGAACTCCGCGCCTTTGGCGGCGGCCTCATGTCGAGCTTCGCCGAAACGCTCTCCGCGCTGACGTCGCCCGAACCGCAGCGCATCTGGCTCGATATCGAGCGCGTGATGCGCACGCGATACAATTTCGACGAATTCCAGCAGACCTATTTCGTCGTCGCGGGGTTCGAGGATTTGCTGCGCGCGACCGAGGAAACCGACTTCGCGAGCATCTACCGCAAGATCGCCGGCGAACCGGCGCTCGAACCCGGGGATGCCTGGCGCGGCGATGTGGCCTATGAAGGACGCCTGCCGGCCGCGCCGGCAAGCGGAGAGGCATCGCAATGATCAGGCAGACGAGCGACGGCGGCACCGACATCTTCGAGACCGAGATCGACGGCGAGACGATCCAGTGGGACAATGGCCTGACCTATGCGCGGCACCTGCAGACCGCGCAATTGCTGTCGGCGCAGGTGCCGGTGTCGGACAAGCCCGACGAGATGCTGTTCATCATCATGCACCAGACGATGGAGCTGTGGCTGAAGCTGGTGCTGCACGAAGGGCGGCTGGTTTATGACGCGATCAAGGCTGACCGGCTGGAGATCGCGGGCAAGGGGCTCGACCGCATCGCGACGATCCAGCGGCATATGATCCACAGCTGGGAAGTGCTCGCGACGCTGACTCCGCATGATTTCCTGACCTTCCGCGGTTTCCTGCGCCGCGCATCGGGGTTCCAGTCGCAGCAATATCGCGAGCTCGAATATCTGCTCGGCAACAAGCGCGAGGATATGATGATCGTCCACAAGGATGACCCGCAAGCGACTGAAAGGCTGCGCGCGACGTTCGAGGCGCCGTCGCTCTACGACGAATTGCTGCGGCTGCTCGCGCGGCGCGGCTTCGCCATCCCCACCGACCATCTCGAGCGCGACTGGACCAAGCCTTATGAGGCATCCGAAGCGGTCGAGAAGGCGTGGCTCGCGATCTACACCGATCCGGAGCAGCATTGGGACCTCTATACGCTGGCGGAGAAGATCACCGCGCTCGAATATTATTTCCAGGAATGGCGCTTCAAGCACATGAAGACCGTCGCGCGCGTGATCGGGCACAAGCCGGGCACCGGCGGATCGTCGGGGGTCAATTATCTGGTGAAGGCGCTGGACCTCAGCTTCTTCCCCGAACTCTGGTCGATGCGCACGCGCATGGCGGCGCCGCGCGAGGGCGGCGATTATGCCGAAGGGACGCGCGCATGAGCCGGATCTGGGACATTTCGCAGCCGCTCCACGCCGCGGTGCCGGTATGGCCCGGCGAGCCCGCTTTCGCGCTGCACAGCCATGCGGTGATCGGCGACGGCTGCCCGGTCAATGTCGGCGGCATGTTCACACCGCTGCACGCGGGCACGCATGGCGATGCGCCGCTGCACTATGCCAATGATGGGGCCTCGTCGGCGGACTGCGACCTCGATGCCTATATCGGGCCGTGTGTGCTGCTCGATGTGCGCCATGCGCGCGGGCGGGTCGAGACCGCCGATATCGACTGGGCTGCGGTCGAGGGCGCTGAGCGGGTGCTACTGCGCACCTACGAGCACTTCCCCCACGAGCAATGGGACAGCGATTTCACCGCCATCGCCAGCGATGTGATCGTACGGCTCGGCTCGATGGGCGTGCGCCTCATCGGCACCGACGCCGCCTCGCTCGATCCCGAACAGTCGAAGACGCTCGACGCGCACCACGCGGTCAAAGCCGCCGACATGCGGATATTGGAGGGCCTCGTCCTCGATGACGTGCCGCCCGGCCGCTACGAACTCGTCGCGCTGCCGCTCCGTATCGTCGGCGCCGATGCCAGCCCGGTACGCGCTATTTTGAGGGAAATCGCATGACCGACACGCTCTTTGCCACCGATGTGTCGGCGCTCGACGCCGCCGACCCGCTCGCACCTTTTCGCGAGCGCTTCCAGCTTCGCGAAGGGTTGATCTATCTCGACGGCAATTCACTCGGCGCCTTGCCGAAAGCGACGGGCGACCGGCTCACCGCGGTTGTCGGCAGCGAATGGGGCGAGGGGCTGATCACCTCATGGCTCGGCGCCGAATGGTCGACCGCGCCGCGGCGGGTCGGCGACAAGATCGGCCGGCTAATCGGTGCAAACCCCGGCGAGATCGTCGCGACTGATTCAACGTCGGTGAATATTTTCAAGGCGCTGACCGCCGCTCTTTCGTTGCGGCGTGAGCGCACGGTGATCCTGTCCGAAGCCACAAACTTTCCGACCGACGTTTATATGATGCAGGGAATCGAGGCCTTTTCGGGTGGGCGCGTCAAGGCGGTCACGGTCGCTCCGGACGCCATCGTCGATGCGCTGAACGACGATGTCGCAGTGCTGTTGCTGACGCAGGTCCATTACAAGTCGGGCCGCGCCCGCGACATGGCGGCGATCACGCGAGCCGCGCACGAAGTCGGCGCGCTCGTCGTCTGGGACCTCAGCCACAGCGCGGGGGCGATCCCGGTCGATCTCAACGGTGCGAACACCGATTTCGCGATCGGTTGCGGATACAAGTTCCTCAACGGCGGCCCCGGCGCGCCTGCCTATCTGTTCGCGGCCGCCCGGCACCATGCCGCCACGCCGGTGCTGTCGGGCTGGTTCGGGCATGCGCGACCCTTCGAATTCGAGGAGGATTATGACCCCGCCGCGGGGATCGAGCGTTTCCAGTGCGGAACGCCGCCCGTGCTCGGCCTGTCGGCGTTGGAAGTGGGCGTCGACCTGATGCTCGAGGCCGATATGGCGGAAATCCGCCGCAAGTCGCTCGCGCTCGGCGATCTGTTCATCGAGCAGATGCAGCCTTTGTGCGACGCATACGGCTTCGAGCTGGTGAGTACGCAGGGCCATGCCGAGCGTGGTAGCCAGGTCGCCTATGCGCACCCGCTGGGCTATCAGATCGTGCAGGCGCTCAAGGAATATGACGTCATCGCCGACTTCCGCGCCCCCGATATCTTGCGCTTTGGCCTGACGCCGCTTTACCTTCGCTACCAGGATATCGTTGAAACGGTCGAACGGCTCGAAAAGGTCTGCGCGACGCGCGCGTGGGACAAGCCGCAATATCACCAGCGGGCGACGGTGACATGAGCGACGTATCGGCCCCCTTCCTGCCCAAGTCGCGCGTCGCCGCGGTGCAGGCCGCGCCGGTCTTCCTCGACACTGCGCGCACGGTCGACAAGGCGTGCGCGCTGATCGCCGAAGCCGCGGGCAATGGCGCGCGGCTTGTCGCCTTCCCCGAAGTGTTCGTGTCCGCCTATCCCTATTGGAACTGGCTGATGACGCCGATCGAGGGCGCCGATTGGCACGAGCGACTCTATCGCGCGTCGGTGCTGGTCGATGGTCCCGAGGTCGCGGCGCTTTGCGCCGCCGCGCGCGATCATGGCTGCACCGTCGTGATCGGTATCAACGAGCGCGATCCGGTCAGCGTCGGGACGCTCTACAACACCAACCTGATCATCGGCGCCGACGGCAGCCTGCTCGGGCGCCACCGCAAGCTGGTGCCGACCTGGGCCGAGAAGCTCACATGGGCGGGCGGCGACGGCAGCTCGATCCGCGTCTACGACACGCCCGTCGGGCCGCTCGGCACACTCGCGTGCGGCGAGAATACCAATACGCTCGCGCGCTTCGCTCTGCTGTCGCAGGGCGAGCTGGTCCATGCTGCCAATTATATCGCGCTGCCCGTCGCGCCGGCGTCGTACAATATGGCCGAAGCGATCAAGATCCGCGCCACTGCGCACAGCTTCGAGGGCAAGGTCTTCACGATCGTCGCCTGCTCGGCGATAAGCCGCGAAATCATCGAAGCAATGAGCGCCGATCGGCCGCAGAACCGCGACCTGCTGTCGCGCCCGAACAGCGCCTTTTCGGGGGTGATCGACCCGCACGGCAATCTGGTAGGCGAGGCGTTGATCGACGACGAGGGTATCGTCTATGCCGATATCGACCTGGGCGACTGCATCCGGCCCAAGCTGATGCACGACATCATCGGCGGCTATAACCGCTTCGACATCTTCAACCTGACGGTCGACCGGACTCCCCGCGCGTCGGCGCTGTTTGTCGACGAGCCGCAGCCCGCCGATCCCGACGAGGAGACGCCATGATGGCAGGCAATACCACGATCATCGATCCGCGCGACGATGTGCTCGGGCGCGCGCGCGTCACCGATACGCCCGAACTAGAAGCCTTTTATCAAGAGCTTGCGTCGCGCAACTCAGGCGCCTTCTGGAAGCGCGCGAACGCGATCGAGCCGTGGGAGCCCGAAACGCGCTATCGCCCGACGATCTGGCGCTATGCCGAGATGCGCGACATGTGCCTGCGCGCGCTCGATCTGGTGAAGCCCGAAGAGGCGGGGCGCCGCGTCGTGACCCTGCTCAACGACAGCGACGCGGGGCGCGAAAACACCGCGGTCTGCGGCTGGCTGTTCAGCGGCATGCAGGCGATGCGCCCCGGGGAGATCACCCCCGCGCACCGCCACACCGCGTCGGCGCACCGCTTCATCATGGAGGGGAAAGGCGCTTATACCGTCGTCGACGGGCATCACATCACGCTCGGGGCCAATGATTATGTACTGACCCCCGGCGGCTGCTGGCATGACCATGGCGTTGTCGCCGAGGGCGAGGTGTCGATCTGGCAGGACGGGCTCGACATCCCGCTGATGAACAGCCTCGAGACCAATTTCTACGCGGTCTATGACCAGCCCGCGCAGACCGCCGCTTTCCCGGTCGATGACCTGCCGCTGAGCTATGGTGGCGGATCGCTGCGGCCCGAAGGCATCGGCGCGTGGGACAAGCCTTATTCGCCGGTAATGGTCTATCGCTGGGACGCGACGCGCGATGCGCTGTGGAACCTCGCCAAGGTTTCCGACGGCACGCCGTTCGACGGGCATATGCTACGCTATTCGAACCCGCTGACCGGCGGCTGGGCGCTCCAGACGATGGGCGCGCATATGCAGATGCTCAAACCCGGTTTCCGCGGGAAGGCACACCGCCACACGGGCAATGTCGTCTATAATGTCGCGGGCGGCCGCGGCTATTCGATCATCGGCGGCGAGCGCTTCGACTGGGGCACGCACGACATTTTCTGCGTGCCTGCATGGATGTGGCACGAGCATGTCAATCTCGATGCATCCGAAGAGGCCTTCCTCTTCTCATTCAACGATTTCCCCGTGATGGAGGCGCTCGGCGTCCGGATCGAGGAAGTCCTCCAAGAAAATGACGGACATCAAACATGCGCTTCGTGACATATCGCACGGTCGAGACCGAACCCCGGCTCGGTCTTCTCCACGACGGGCTCGTGATCGACGTCGAATATTTCGGCGATGCGATCGGCAATGACATGCCGTCGACGATGCTCGATTTCATCGACCTTGGGCCGATCGCGCTGCGTTTCCTGCAGGAAGCCGTGGCAGCGGCGACCACCGCCGACCTGATCGGCACCTCGCTTCCCGTCGGCAATGTCAGCTTGCTCGCCCCGATCCCGCGGCCGCGCAAGAATATTTTCGGAATCGGTCTGAACTATACCGAGCATGTCGCTGAATCCGCCCGCTCGCTCGACACGTCGAACGAGCTACCGCAGCAGCCGGTGATCTTTTCGAAACCCCCGACTGCCATCGTCGCGTGGAACGACCCGATCCGCCACAATGCCAAGGTGACGCAGCAGCTCGACTGGGAAACCGAGCTCGCTGTGATCATCGGCAGCACCGCGCGCGGTGTGGCTGAGGGTGACGCGCTGAATCATGTGTTCGGCTATACCGTCATCAACGACGTGTCGGCGCGCGATTGCCGCCGCGCCGGGCAGTGGATCGTGTCGAAGGGGCAGGACAGTTTCGCGCCGATGGGGCCGTGCATCGTCACCGCCGACGAGATCGGCGATCCGCATAATCTGAACATCCTGACCCACGTGAACGGGGTCGAGAAGCAGAACAGCAACACGCGCTTCATGTTGTTCAATATCAACCAGTTGATCGCCGACATTTCGAGCGTGATGACGCTCGAACCCGGCGACATCATCGCGACCGGGACGCCCGCGGGCGTCGGCGCGGGCCGCACGCCACCGGAGTTCATGTGGCCGGGCGATGTCGTCGAATGCACCGTCGAGGGCATCGGCACGCTCCGCAACCCGATCATCGCGGTCTGAGCGCGCCATGACACGTCCCATCCGCATCGGGCAGATCGTGCCCAGCTCGAACGTCACGATGGAAACCGAGATCCCCGCGCTTCTGCGCGCACGGGAAAGCATCGCGCCCGAACGCTTCACCTTCCACTCATCGCGAATGCGGATGAAGAAGGTGACGAAGGAGGAACTCGCGGCGATGGATGCCGACTCCGACCGCTGCGCGCTCGAACTGTCCGACGCCGCGGTCGACGTGCTCGGCTATGCCTGCCTCGTCGCGATCATGAGCATGGGTGAGGGCTATCACCGCGAGTCCGAGGCTCGGCTGCACCAGCGGACGGTCGAGAATGGCCGCGCCGCGCCCGTCGTCACCAGCGCCGGTGCGTTGGTCGAGGGGCTGGCGGCACTGAAGGCGAAGCGCATCGCGCTCGTCGCGCCCTATATGAAGCCGCTGACGCAGATGGTCGTTTCCTACATTCAGAATGAAGGTATCGAGGTAAGCAACTGGCTTGCCCTTGAAATCCCGGACAATCTGGAGGTCGCGGCGCAGGACCCCGCCAACCTGCTTGAGCATTACAAAAAGCTCGACCTCACCGGCATCGACGCGCTCGTGCTGTCGGCATGCGTGCAGATGCCGTCGCTGCCGTCGGTGCAGAAGATCGAGGATGTGATCGGCCTGCCCGTCGTATCGGCGGCGATCTGCACCGCGCACCAGATGCTCACGCGCCTGGGGCTGCCGACCGAGGTTCCGGGCGCCGGCGCGCTGCTCTCCGGCCGCTATTGATCGATCGCAACGGGAAGCGCGATCGCCGCCGCCGCGGCGACATCGTGCGTCACATTGGCGACGGTGCGGACCATGTCGGGGATGACGTCGATCGCGAGCAGGATCGGCAAGAGTTCGATCGGTGCGCCAATCGCGATCGCGGTCGGCGCCACTGACGCATAAAAGCTGATCTGCCCCGGCATCCCGAGGATCGCCAGCGACGAGAGCACCGCGAGCGGAAGCGCTACCGCGAGCTGCAGCGGCGAGACTTCGACCCCCGCCATCCATGCAAGCGCCAGCGCCATCATCACCGTGTTCGAGGGTGCGGTGATCTTGAAGGTCGCGACCGCCATCGGCAGGATCGCCGCGGCATTGCGTTCCTTGATCCCGATGCGCTCGGCGCTCACCATCATCGCGGGCAGCGTCGCGATCGACGATTGGGTGCTCGCCGCGATTGCCTGCGCCGGGGCCATGGCGCGGGCAAAACTTCCGAGCGGCACGCCGCCCGCGAAGCGCGCGATGGCATAGCCGAGGACGATCAGCACCAGCGTCACGGCAATCGAGATCGCGAGATATTGGGCGAGGATCGCGAGCACCGCGGTGCCGACCGTCGCGCCGATCGCCAGCGCGAGCGCGAAGATGCCGACGGGCGCGACGCGCAGCACCCAGCCGACGACGACGATCATCGCGTCGGCGAGCCCGCGCAGCGGCTGGAGGACCGCCTCGGCGCGGTCGCGGTCGATCTTGCCAACGGCAAGGCCGAGTATGAGCGCGAAGATGACGAGCGGCAGGACCGCACCCTCGGCCGCCGACGCGACGACATTGGTCGGGATCATCGCGCGCACCGTCTCGGCCGCGCCGGGGACCGCCGGTGCCGGTGGGGCGGGGAAGAGGCTGCGCAGCGCGGCGATATCGGCGGGCGCGATGGTGACGGCGCCGAGCAGCGGCGGGACCATCAGCGCGCCGATCACCGCTGAAACGATCAGCAGGCCGATCAGCACGAGCGGCAAGCGCCGCCCGAGCCGTGCGGCTTCGTGATGGTCGCCCATGCCGAGGCTGGCGACGCCGGTCGCAACGAGCGCGAAGATCAGCGGGACGATCGTCATGCGGAGGCCGTCGAGCCAGATTCCGCCGACAAGCTGCGCCGCCTCGACCGCGGGCGAGGATGCCGCGACGAAGGTACCGATCGTGAAACCCGCGACGAGCGCGACGATCATCCAGCCCGATCCGGGCATGCGCGTGGCCCAGGCCCGCGCGCGCGAAATTACCATGAGTCCAAATCCCCCTGACCCCAGCATGCCGATGCATGCCGGGGCGGTCAAAGCCTTTGCTGTGGTCTGATTGCGGGGCGCTAATGCGCCTGCGGTACGCCCAGTTCGGCGAGCAGCGTATCGCGCAGCGCGTCGAATTCCTCACCGCCGGCGCGGCGCGGGTGCGGCAGGCGGACGCGCGTGTCGTACCCGATCCGCCCTTCCTTGAGCACGAGGATGCGGTCGGCGAGCAGGATCGCCTCCTCGACATCGTGCGTGACGAGCAAGGTCGCCGGGCCATGCGCCTGGCAGAGCTCGCCGATCAGCCTCTGCATCTTGAGCCGCGTCAGCGCATCGAGCGCGGCGAAAGGCTCGTCGAGCAGCAGCAGGCGGGGTTCGCGCACCAGCGCGCGCGCGAGCGCCGCGCGCTGCGCCTCGCCGCCCGACAATGTCGCGGGCCAGGCATCGGTGCGATGATCGAGCCCGACCTCGGCGAGCGCCGCGATGGCACGCTCGCGCGATGCGTCCTTGCCCGACAGGCCGATCACGACATTCTTCCACACGCTCTTCGACTGGACGAGCCGCGGTTCCTGAAACACCACGGTGCGCGCCTCGGGCACCCAGGCTTCGCCGCCGTCGGGGGCGTCGAGCCCGGCGAGGATACGCAGCAAGGTCGTCTTGCCGCTGCCCGACGCGCCGAGCAACGCGACGAATTCGCCGCTGTGGATCGTCAGGTTCAAGCTATCGAGGACGCTATTGCCGGTGAAATTGCGGCTGACATCGCTGACCTCGACCGCGACCGGGCGGTGCGAAAAGTCAGGCGCGGCGACGCGCTCGGCGGCGGCGAAATCGATCGAAAGGACGGCGGTCATCGATATGTCTCCTATCGGATGGCGATGCCCGCGCGCCACGGCATGAACAGCCGTTCGAGCGAGCGGACGATCAGGTCGGCGCTGAGGCCGAGTACGGCGTAGATAGCGATGCAGATCAGGATGACGTCGACCTGCTGGTACAGTTGCGCGCTGTTGAGCAGATAGCCGAGCCCGGCCGAGGCGTTGATCTGTTCGGCGGCGATCAGCACGAGCACCGAGACGCCGAGCGCGAAGCGCAGCCCGGTGAAGATCTGTGGCAGCGCGAGCGGCAGCACGACCTCGAGGATCAGGCGGCGGCCGCCGAGCCCGAAGCTGCGCATCGCCTCGATCACCTTGCGGTCGACGTTGCGCACCCCGGCATAGGTGTTGAGATACATCGGGAACATCGTCGCGAGCGCGATGAGGAGGAGCTTTGGCGCCTCGCCAATCCCGAACCAGACGATGAAGAGCGGGACAAGCGCGAGGAAGGGGATGGTGCGCAGCATCTGGAGCAGCGCGTCGAACAGTTCCTCGCCGAGTTTCGAGAGGCCCGCGATCGTGCCGAGGATCAGTCCGAAGGCGATGCCGACCGCGCCGCCGACGAGCGCGCGGGTGAGCGAGGTCGCAATCTGCGAGGCGAGCGCCTGTTCGGTCCAGAGCTGCTGCCACCCCACGACGAGCCCCGCGGGCGAGGGGAGAATCGACGGATCGATCCACCCGGCGCTCGTCGAGATCGCCCAGAGCGCGACGATGATCAGCGGACCCGCCGCGCGGCGCGCGAAGGAGAAGTGCTCCGACCGGTTTCCGGTCTTGCGGACGACTGGCTGGACGAGCCGCCCGGGATCGCCCGCGAGCGCGATCGGCGTGGGCGCGTTCACTTTGCGGCCTCCTGCGCGGCGACGATGTCGTCGTAGCGCGTGTCGAAGATTTGCGAGGCGTCGAGCTTTTTGCGGATCAGCCCTTCCTTGAAGAAGAGATCGGCCTCGTCCTGATGCGCCGCGATGATCGCGTCGTCGATCGGCGCATAGCTGGCGGGAGCGCGCTGGATGATCTTCTCCGCGATCGCCGCATCGACATTATAGCGTTTGGCGAGCGCGGGCGCCGCCTTGGCCGGGTTTTCGCGCTGCCAGCGTGTCGCGCGCGCCGCGCGGGCGACGAGGTCGCCGATCGCCTTCGCCTTTACCGGATCGGCGAGCGCGGCGTCGGAGGCCACCAGATAGAAAAAGCCCGGCGTGTTCGGCGGCGCGCCGCTGGCGAGCACGCGCACTTTCCCGGCGTCGAGCGCCTGCGTCAGATAGGGCTCGCCGATCGTGATCGCGTCGGCCGAGCCCTTGTCGAGCAACCCGGTGCCGAAACCCGTCGCCTGCACTGTCTTGATGTCCTTCAGCGACAGCCCCTGCTTGTCGAGCAGACGTGCGACGAAATAGTGCAGCACCGTGCCCTTCATGAACGACACCGACTTGCCCTTGAGGTCGGCGATGCTGCGGATCGGAGAATCGGGTTTGACGACGAGTGCATAGGGCGAGCCGCCGCCGTCGACCGTCTTGCTCACCGCGACAACCTTCACCGGGCTGCCCGCCGCCTGCGCGAAGATCAGGGGTGTTTCGGCCATCCAGCCGACATCGAGCGAGCCGCCCGTCTGCGCCGCGATGATCGGCGGACCACCGACGAAATTCGCCCATTCGATCTTGTAACCGGTCGGCTGGCCTTCGCCCGACACGTCGAGCGAGGATTTGAGCGCGTGCAGCTGGTCGCCGATCTTGATCGTCGTGCCGCTGTCGGCCGCGCCGCCGCAGGCCGCGAGTGAGAGGAAGGCGCCGGCGACGAGCGTGCGGATGGGCGTGAGGAAGAGTCTCATCTGCTGCGCCGCGTTCAGAAGGCGTTCGGGCCGACGGGGCGGTCGCCGACGATCGTCACGCGCTCCATATGGCGCGCCTCGCTATAATCTGGGACGGCATAATGCTGCGTCGCGCGATTGTCCCAGAAGGCGATCGATCCGGGCTGCCAGCTCCACCGCACCTGAAACTCGGGACGCTTCACCTGGTCGAACAGCCGCGCGAGCAGCGCCTTGCTCTCGTCCTCGGGCAGCCCGACGATATGCCGGGTGAACACCGAATTGACGTAAAGCACCTTTTCGCCGGTCTCGGGATGCACGCGCACGACGGGATGCTCGACCGGCGGGAAGCTCGCGCGCAGCGCGTCCTTCTTCTCTTCGGTGTCGAGGAACTGGATGAAGATGCTTGGGTCGTGGATCGCGGTCAGGCCGTCGATCCGCGCCTTCGTCTCCTCGTCGAGCGTTTCATAGGCTGCGACGGCGTTGGCGAACACCGTATCGCCGCCCAGCGAGGGCGAAACGCGCTGGATCAGGATCGACGCCGCCGAGGGCTCGGTGCGGAAGGTCGTGTCGGCGTGCCAGTTGCTGTCGCTCGACTGGCGATATTTGCCCGTCAGCTCCTGCGAGATCAGCGGCAGGATCTGCGGATAATCGGGAAGCGAAAAGACCGGATGCTCCTCAAGATCGCCGAACGCCGCGCCGAGCGCGATATGCTGTTCGCGCGTCAGATTCTGGTCGCGGAAAAACAGCACCTTGTACTGGAGCAGCGCGGCGCGCAGCGCGTCATAGGTCGGACGGTCGAGCGGCCGGGCGAGGTCGATACCGCTGATCAGCGCGCCGAGACTCGGTTGCAGCGGGGTGATGTCGAAGAGTTGGGTGGCGGTTTCGCTATGTTCGAGCGTCTGGATGGTCATGTCGAATTCCTCGTCGATTGGGGTCGCGGCGCCGAAGCGCGCGACGATGCGAGCGGCGACCGCCGGGCGGCGCCGGATAAAGGGGTGCCAAACGGCTGCGCCCAAATCGGCGTGCGTTTGATTCAGGGAGGCGCCCGGCTCGGACGCAGGCCGCTATCGCGGTGGTGGGGAGACGTGCATCGTATCACCTCATTGCATGAGGGGAACACGATACCTGGCGCTGTCGCCTGAGCATCGCGCGCTTTAGCTGTTGGTAACGCGGAGCAAGCTGCTTCCCGGTCAAAAGCCGCGGATCCCGGGAAAAACGCCTCGCCGGTCGGGATCAAGCCGACAACTCAACTTGATCGGTAGAGTTGGCGCCGTCAAGCGTAGTTTCGCTTTCATGCCGCAAAGCATCGCTCGGTTGGGTCGGCCCGGCGCGCTGGCGCGAATGGCTTTGCCGAGCCGGTCACCTTGGCACTTAATCCCGGCGCGCTCGCACCGTAAATTGTGTAAAATACGAAAGCTTCGCTATCGAACGACCAGCCGGGCCGCGCGCTTTCGCATTTTCTGACCGATGTGACGTTAACTATGATCTGCACTATGATTGAATTATAGGCTTAATTCAAGTAATGCGGTGTCGTGGGGATTGTGAGTTTTCCAGTATAGACAGGAAGTTATGCTTCCGTTCGATGCTGCTTCGATAAGGTAGATGACATGAACCACCGTCGCCTCTCCGACCCGGTAGAGGAACAGGACAAAGCGGCCGACACGGATCGTCGTGGCGGCGACCGCTATCGCACGGTCTGGCGGATCGCCAAGGTGATGCGCAATGGCGATGCGGGTTTGTGGCGCGTGCGCAATATTTCCGACAAGGGCATGATGCTGGCGGCTGACGTTCCGATCGGGGTCGGCGAAAAGCTGGAGATCGCGCTTTCGGATACGGTGATGATCCGCGGCGAAGTCGTCTGGTCCGACGCGGGCCGGTGCGGCGTGTCGTTCGACAAGGAGGTCGATGTCGCGGACGTGCTCAAGCAATTGGCGGCCGAACAGCGCGCTACCGGCTATCGCCAGCCGCGCCTGCCCGTAAGCACGCAGGCGCAGGCGGTCACCGACGAAAGCTCGACGAGCATCGAACTGGTCGATTTGTCGCAGAATGGTGCCGGGTTCATCCACGACGGCCATCTGGAAGTCGGCAAGGAACTCGACCTGATACTCGCGGGCGGGGTCAAGCGCCGTGCTATCGTCCGCTGGTCGCGCGCCGGGCGCGGCGGCCTGTGGCTGACGCAGCCGCTCGACCGCGCCGACCTCGAAAGCATCCACCGCTTCGAAAGCTGACCCTACGCGCGGCGGGCGATCTTTGCCCAGGGGTTGAGGTCGGGCTCGGCGATTTTCGCCAGCGTGTTGCGGTCGCGATGGAGGAAGGGCTCGTCTTGGCCTTTGACGATCAGCGTCGTGTCCGAAACATAGCTCCACGTGCCGTCGTCATGGAAATCGACCGTAATCTGATAGCTGTCGGTCCGAAAGGCGAGCTCGAGGAAGGTCGTCGAACAAATGCCATAGTCGGTTTGGCCGCGCGTCGCTTTCAGCACCAGCTGCTTCGCATCGGGCTCGGCATGTCCCGCCGCAATCGCGATCTGCCCGCGCGGGATCGCCAGCGTTTGCAGGATCAGGCCGGTTGCGGCTTCGTAGAGCCAGTAACCAACCTGGTCGTGGAAAGCGATGTCCTCATCGCGCGTGTTGACGTGCAGATGGTAACGTAGGCCATAGAATAGCTGCGGCCCGTTCGCCTGCGGGTCGATTGGCTGCATCTCGATCCGCTCATAATATTGGCGCGTCTCGGGCCCATCGGCTTTGGGGTTGATATCGACCCCGCGCTGCCCCTCCCAGATGCCGGCGAGACGGCGGAGCGGGCCGAGATTGGCGAGCGTCTCGGGATCGACATCCTCAGGCTCGGTGAAAATATCGTCGGGTAATTCCATGGTCCGCCCCAGTTTTTTGTCAGATGTCCTCGACGAGCCGCCCGTAGAGCTGCGGCCGGCGGTCGCGGAAGAATCCCATGCCGGCGCGATGCTTCGCCGCGCGGTCGAGATCGATTGTCGCGACCAGCACACCGGTTTCGCCGGCGCCATATTCGCGGGTCAGGTCGCCCCATTCGTCGCTGATGAAGCTGTGGCCATAGAAGTTGGCGTCGCCCTCGGTGCCGATGCGGTTCGCGGCGATCACCGGCATGCAGTTCGACACGCTATGCCCCTGCATCGCGCGGCGCCACATGCGGCTGGTGTCGAGGTCGGCATCATAAGGCTCGCTGCCGATCGCGGTGGGGTAGAAGAGCAGTTCGGCGCCCATCAGCGCCATCGCGCGCGCGCATTCGGGATACCATTGGTCCCAGCAGACGCCGACGCCGATGCGGGTGCCGAAGAGGTCCCAGACCTTGAAGCCCGTATTGCCGGGGCGGAAATAATATTTCTCTTCATAGCCGGGGCCATCGGGGATGTGACTCTTGCGATACGTCCCCATGATCGCGCCGTCGGGGCCGATCATCGCGAGCGTATTGTAATAATGCGGCCCGTCCTTCTCGAAATAGCTCGTCGGGATCGCGACCTTCAGCTTTGCCGCGAGCGCCTGCATCGCCACGACGCTCGGATGCGCGGCGGTCGGGCGCGCGGTTGCGAAGAGTTCCTCATCCTCGACCTGGCAGAAATACGGACCTTCGAAGAGTTCAGGGGGCAGGATGACCTGTGCGCCCTTCGTCGCCGCTTCCTCGACGAGCGCGGTGACGGCGTCGATATTGGGCTGGACGGGGCCGGGCAGGGGAAGCTGCAGCGCGGCGACGGTGATGGTGCGGGTCATGGGCGGGTCCGTGATGGCTCGAATCGAGCCGGAATATAGGCGGCTTCGCGCCCGATGCTAGGCCGGAAGCTGCTGGCTCGAGCAATGGAAGCTGCCGCCGCCGACGATGATTCCGCGCGCGGGCACGCCGACCGCGCGGCGGTCGGGGAAGAGCGCGGCGAGGGTGTCGACCGCTGCGACGTCATTGGCGACGCCATAGGTCGGCACCACGACGACGCTGTTGCCGATGTAGAAGTTCATGTAGCTCGCCGCCGCGACCTCGCCATCGATCTCGATGCGGCCGGGCGAGGGGAGGTCGACGATCTCGACCCCGCCGAACGCGGCGGTGCGTGCGCGGGCATCGGCATAGATATGCGCGTTGGGGTCGTCCGCGCCCGCCGTGACGGGCAGCGCGAGCCGCCCTTCGCCGACGAAGCGCGCCAGATTGTCGACATGGCCGTCGGTGTGATCGCCGACCAAGCCGTTGCCGAGCCACAGCAGCCGGTCGATGCCGAGCGACTGGTGGAGCCGCACCGCGATATCCTCGCGCGTCAGCGTCGGGTTGCGGTTGGTGTTGAGCAGGCATTCCTCGGTCGTGACGCAGAGGCCGGTACCGTCGACGTCGATGCCGCCGCCCTCGAGCACCCAGTCCTGATCGTCGACTGGCAGGCCCGATCCGGCGGCGAGCGCGGCGCCGATTTCCTGATCGCCCGGCATGACGAACTTCTCGCCCCACCAGTTGAATTCGAAATTGCGCGCGCGGCGTGCCGTACCCGTGCCGGCAATGATCGGGCCGGTATCGCGCAGCCAGATATCGCCGAGCGGATGGATCAGGATGCGCACGCCCGGATCGACGAGCGCGGCGGCGATCTCCGCCTGCCGCGCATCGTTGACCACCAGCCGCACCTCTTCGCCGCGGCCGCCGTCATGGACGGCGTTGGCGAACGCGGCGACGTCGCGCCGCCCTTCATCGATCGCGCCCGCCCACTCTTCGGCGAGGTGCGGGAAACCGATCCAGACGGCGTCGTGCGGCGCCCATTCGGCAGGCATTTTAAGCGTCATGGGCGCCGTTCCGGTTACTTCGCGGCGCGCGACTTGTCGCGGGCGGCGCGGAATTCGTCGCCCTCGTTCCAGTTCGGCCACGCGTCGGTCATCGCGAGCATCCGGCCCGCGGCGTAATAGAGGCGCAGGTCCGACATCATGCCGCCCCAGTTGGTGATCGCCTCATATTCGTCGCCGGGGGCGTGGTAGCGGTTCTTTTCATAATCTTCCGCCGCCTTCTTGCCGGCATCGACGCCGCCCTCGACCAGGTCGTCGCCGCTGCCGAAGTTGAACATCGGCACGCCGAGCTTGGCGAAGCTGAAGTGATCCGAACGGTAATAGAAGCCCTTCTCGGGGGTCGGTTCGTCCTTGATCACGCGCTTTTCCATTTCGGCGAGCTTGGCGACATAGGCGTCGAGTTCGGACTTGCCGCGGCCGACGACGACGATGTCCTTCGCCGGGCCGATCGCGTTGAGTGCGTCCATGTTCACGCCGCCGACCGTCTGCGCGAGCGGGAAGATCGGGTTTTCGGCGTAGAACTTCGAACCGAGCAGGCCCGATTCCTCGGCGGTGACCGCGAGGAAGACGATGCTGCGGTCGGGTGCGCCCGCCTTGTGGAAGGCTTGCGCCAGCGTCACGAGACCCGCGATGCCGCTCGCATTGTCGACCGCGCCGTTACAGATGTCGTCGCCCGCGACGGGCGTGCAGCGGCCGAGGTGATCCCAATGGCCGGTGTAGAGCACATATTCGTCTGGGCGCTTGGCGCCCGGCAGCACGCCGATGACGTTGCGCGACATCTTCTTCGAAATCGCGTTATCGAAGCCGAACGATGCCTTCACGCCGGTCAGCGCGACGGGCTTGAAGCCCTTCTTGCCCGCGTCGGCGCGCAGCTTGTCGAAATCCTGCCCGGCGCTCGCGAAGAGTTCCTTCGCCTTCGGAAGCTGGATCCAGCCGTTGGCGAGCGTTTCCTTGGCCCCGCCGTCCTTGGTTTCGGCGAGGTAATTCGCGCCGGTGTTGCTCGATTCGACGACGTTCCAGCCATAGGCGGCGGGCTCGGTGTCGTGGACGATCAGCACCGCCGCGGCACCCTGGCGCGCGGCTTCCTCATATTTGTACGACCAGCGACCGTAATAGGTCATCGCACGGCCGTTGAATTCGCCCTTGGCTTCCTTGGTCTGCCAGTCGGGGTCGTTGACGAGGACGACGACGGTCTTCCCCTTCACATCGAGCCCGGCATAGTCGTTCCAGCCCTTTTCGGGGGCGTTGATGCCGTAACCGACGAATACGACTTCGCTGTCCTTGACCGCGGTCGTGGGCTGGACGCGATAGCTGAACGCGACATAGTCCTTCGCATATTGCGCGGTGACCGGCGCCTTGCCGCCGGTGAAGGTGAGCGGCGTCGCATTCTTCGCGGTGATCTCGACCAGCGGCACATCCTGCGTCCACTTGCCGTTGTTGCCGGGCTTCAGCCCCGCTTCCTCGTACTTCTTGATGATATAGGCGACGGTCTTTTCCTCGCCCGGGGTGCCGGGAGCGCGGCCTTCATAGGCGTCCGACGACAATTCCTTCGTTACTTCCTGCAACGTCGCGAGCGACAGTTCGGGGATCTGGACGTCGGGAATGGCGGTGGCCGACGTCGCGGCCTTGTCGGATGTGTTGCACGCGGCAACGGTCAGGAGAACCGCGACGGCTGCGGTCGTTCGGGGGAAACGAAGCATGGAAATTCCTCGGAAAGTTTCATTTGCGACGAGCGGGCTTGTGCCAGCCGGGGCGCTCCGATGCAAGGCGGGGCGGGGGCAGCGGATTTTTCGACCGAAGCTGCCAGCAAGGCACCAAAGTACTTGAAAAATTGGCCGCGGTCTTCACCGTGGACCGCCTGAAAAGGGCAACGGGAGGGGCGTTTGTTGAAACTTGATATGATGAGGCGCGGTGCGCTTCCGCTTTGTGCACTGGTCGCGGCTGTGCCTGCGCTTTCGGGCGCCGTTGCGCAGGGGGCTGTGGACAATGCGGCGCGTTTCGGTGCGCTCGAATCGATCCGGGATGTCAGCCTGTCGCCCGATGGCACGCGGATCGCTTTCATCGAAAATGGCGAAAAGTTGATGCGCCGCCTGTTTGTCGTCGATGCGACCGAAGGGGCGACCCCCAAACAGATATTGTCGAGCAGTGGCGAAGATGGGTTTCTGAGCTGGTGCGGCTGGGTGACGAACGCGCGGCTCGCGTGTCAGACATACCAACGTGACAAGCTGGCGGGTGAGATTGTCGCCGCCAGCAACCTCATCGCGATCGATGCGGCGGGCGGGAATCTCAAATCCCTCAGCAACCGGCGCAGCGCGCGATCGCTCTATGCGGATTTTCGCGGCGGCAGTGTTCTGGACTGGTCGGCGTCGGAAAACGGGTCGCTGCTGATGACGCGAACCTATGTTCCCGAAAACAATACCGGCACATTCATCGCCGGCCGGAGCGAGGGATTGGGCGTCGATCGCGTTGATGCCGCGAACGGAACAAGCAAGCGCGTCGAAGCGCCCAACCGCGACGCGATCTATTATCTGTCGGATGGCCACGGGCAGGTCCGCGTGATGGCGACGCAGGGCTATTCGCAAAATAGCGGCCAAATGGACCCGGCCATTCGCTTCCTCTACCGAGGAAAGGGCGACAGCGTCTGGAAGCCTCTGTCCATTTATGACATTGCGAGCGAGCAAGGCTTTAACCCGTTGGCGATCGATCCCGCCACCGACCGCGTCTACGGGCTGCAATCGGTCGAAGGGCGCAAGGCCGTTGTCGCCATGGCGCTGGACGGCAGCGGCGCCGTCACGACCGTTTTCAAACATCCCGAAGTCGATATCGACAATATCGTTCGTGTCGGTCGCAACGGCCGTATCGTCGGGGTTTCCTATGCCACCGACCGTCGTGTTTCGGTGCTCACGGATCCGGCGCTCGCCAAAATGACGGCGGCGCTTTCAAAGGTGCTGGGTGGCAAGCAGATCATGATCGCCGATGCATCGGCCGACGAAAGCCGCTATCTGGTCCGGACCAGTTCGGACGTCGACCCCGGCCAATATTTCCTGTTCGATCCGAAGGCGAAGGAACTGCGCCCATTGCTGGGCGAGCGTGACGCGCTGGCCGAAATGACGCTGTCGCCCGTTCGTCCGGTCACCTATCCCGCCGCCGACGGGGCTATGGTGCCCGCCTATCTGACCCTTCCGCCCGGACGCAATGACGCCAAGGGATTGCCCGCCATCGTGATGCCGCACGGCGGCCCGTCGGCGCGCGACGAGTGGGGTTTCGACTGGATGGCACAATATTTCGCGCAGGCGGGCTTTGCGGTGCTCCAGCCCAATTTCCGCGGATCGTCGGGATATGGCGACGAATGGTATCAGAAGAACGGGTTCAAATCGTGGAAGGCTGCGATGGGCGATGTTACCGACGGGGGGCGCTGGCTGGTTTCCGGGCAGGGGGCCGATCCTGCGAAATTGTCGATCGTGGGCTGGTCCTATGGTGGTTATGCCGCTTTGCAGTCGGGTGTCGTCGCACCCGATCTGTTTCGAGCGATCGTCGCCATCGCCCCTGTCACCGACCTGGAGCAATTGCGCACCGAAGAGGGGGATACCGGCGGCGGCGCGATCAACGCGCGGTTTATCGGCACCGGTCCACATATTCGCGAAGGATCGCCGGCGCAGAATGCCGGTGCAATCAAGGCACCGGTGCTGATGTTCCACGGCACTTTTGACCAGAATGTCCGCGTCGCGCAGGCACGGACGATGAAACGCGAACTGACGGCGAAGGGCAAGCGCGTCGAGTTGGTGGAATATCCCGAACTGGGCCACAGCCTGGAAACAGGGGAGGCGCGTGCGGACATGCTCCGCAAGATTTCGGCATTCCTGCCGAAGTGAAACGAAAAGGGGCGGCCCGTTGCCGGACCGCCCCTTTGAATTCGATAGCGAACTCGATCAGCGCGAATAGAATTCGACGACCAGGTTCGGTTCCATCTTCACCGGATAGGGTACTTCGTCGAGCGTCGGGACGCGGACGTAGGTCGACTTGGTGCCGTCAACCGAGAGATATTCGGGCAGGTCGCGCTCGGGCAGGCTCTGCGCTTCGGCGACCAGCGCCATTTCCTGCGCCTTCTTGCCGAGGGTGACTTCGTCGCCCGGCTTCACGAGGCGGCTCGCGACGTTGCACTTCACGCCGTTCACATAGACGTGGCCGTGGCTGACGAGCTGGCGCGCCGAGAAGATCGTCGGGGTGAACTTCGAGCGGTAGACGACGGCATCGAGGCGGCGCTCGAGCAGGCCGATCAGGTTCTGGCCGGTGTCGCCCTTCATGCGCGAAGCTTCGAAATAGTTCTTCTTGAACTGCTTTTCGGTGATGTCGCCGTAATAGCCCTTCAGCTTCTGCTTCGCGCGGAGCTGGATGCCGAAGTCCGACATCTTGCCCTTGCGGCGCTGACCGTGCTGGCCGGGGCCATATTCGCGGCGGTTGACGGGGCTCTTCGGGCGACCCCAGATGTTTTCACCCATCCGGCGGTCGAGTTTATACTTGGCGCTCTGGCGCTTCGACATATGTCGTCTCCAATTTGCTGTGTGCCGAAGGATTTCGGCGGTTCCCGGGTCGCACCATATGGACAGATGCCATATGCGACCGCCGCTTCACCGGGGTGCGGGGTCCATTGCGAAGGCGCGCGGTTAGACGGGCAGGGGCGCAAAGTCAAGCGTTGCGGCGCAAGTTGGCGGCATGCCTCGACAGCGCGAAAAAAGCCGTTAAAGGCAGCGCGCATGACGTCCGCCAAACTTCCCGAACAGTGCGAAACGATGATCGAGGTCCGCGCCGGGGTCGACCAGGTCGATCGCGAACTCGTCGCGCTGCTCGTCCGCCGTTTCGGTTATATGGACGCCGCGGCGCGCATCAAGACCGACCGCGCCACCGTCCGCGACGAAGCCCGCAAGGCTCAGGTGCTCGACAATGTCGCGCGCGAGGCCGAAGCTGCCGGGCTTCAGCCCGAGCGAATGCGCGCCGTGTGGAACGAACTGGTCGAACAATCGATCGCCTATGAGGCGACCCGGTGGGACCGCCTGCACGCCGATAGCTGACCGCCGGGCTTAGTTGGTGCTGCCGCCCGCGGGCTGCGCGACGACGGCCTGCGTCGCTTCGTCTTTCGGCTTTGCCGGTTCGGCAACCGTGCGGCATACGCGCTTTGGCACCGTGCTGCCGGTGACTTCGACCTTTTCGCAAACCTTCTTGGGCTTGGCTGGCTTTGCAGGCGAATTCGCGGCCACAGTCGGCGACGTTGCGGCAAGGGCCAGGGAAAGTATCGCAGAGATCATAATAATATTCGCTCCTTGGAGGGGTGTGGCTTCCTAGGGATATTTCCCGCATTAGCCAAGAGGCTGACGAAACCGCACCCTCCTCGTCTTGACATGATCGCCGAACATCCGTTCGACCGGCGCCCCGGAGGTGCCAACCAGCGGCAGTTATTTTTCGTTGTGCAGCCTTTTGCTGATGCTGTCGGCCTGGCGATCCCAGTCTTCCTGCGTGCGGCATTCGCGTTCGGGCAGGCGGCTGCCAGTGTCGGCCAGGCGGCGGCAAATCAGCTTCGGCTTGGCTTTTTCGGGTTTGGCAGCTGTTTCGGTCGCCGGCTGGGTGTTCGCCGCGTCGGTTCCGGCCGCCGCGAGGGCGAGCGAAAGCAGTAGGCTTATCATGAAATCAAACTCCTGGGGGATTGTCACCGGGTCGTCACGGCAAGGTGAGCGATGAATTGACATGCAGCATGCCAAATATCGATTGTCAATTCTTGTCTTGATCCATCCACTTACCGGTCTCGTCGGCGCGGCGGTCCCATTGCTCCTGGGTGCGGCATTCGCGCTGGGGGAGCCGGCTGCCGGTGTAGACGATGGTGCGACAGATCGGTTTCGGACCGGCTTTTCTTTCGGGCGCGGCGGTGGTTTCGGGCCTCGGCTGGCTGGTCTTCGCGTCGGGAGCGGCGGCCGAAAGGGCGAGGGAAGTCAGGAGGTAAAACATCGAGCGGCCACCAGCGAGGAATGTGCCTTCGTTATCCTGCCCTGGGCTTCCTGCCAAGCGCCGTCACGATTCCGTGCATCATCCTGATATCATTGTGCGACCATCCCGTCTTGGTCAGCGCAGTGCGCAAGGTGCGCAGCGTCGCCTCGGTGCGCTCGGGCGGGACGAAATAACCGCTGGCGTCGAGATCGCGCGTCAGATGTTCGATCAATTGTTCGAGTTCGCCGTGCGGCGCCGGTGGGTCGAGCGGCACTTCGGGCGGGCTCGCGAGCGCAATACCCTTCGACCATTCATAGGCGAGCAGGATCACCGCCTGCGCGAGGTTGAGCGACGCGAATTCGGGATTGATCGGCACGGTCACGATCGCGTGCGCGAGCGCGACGTCGTCGGTTTCGAGCCCCGAGCGCTCGGCGCCGAAAACATAGGCCGAGCGGCCCGCGCTCGCATGAACCTCGCGCGCCGCCGCTTCGGGGGTCAGCACGGGCTTCATCACGCCGCGCTTGCGCACCGTGGTGGCATAGATGGTGGTGCAGTCGGCGACCGCATCGGCGAGGCTGTCGAAGACCTGCGCTTCGGCGAGCACGATATCGGCGCCCGCCGATGCCGGGCCGGCGTCGGGATTGGGCCAGCCGTCGCGTGGGGTGACGAGGCGCAGTTCGGTCAGCCCGAAATTGAGCATCGCGCGCGCCGCCTTGCCGATATTCTCACCAAGCTGCGGACGGACGAGGACGATGACGGGGGGCGGGGCGGCCGCGGTCATTTGATCGGCCGCGCCGCCTCGGTGACCGAGGAAGCGAATTCCTCGAAGTCCTTGGCTTCGGTAAATTCGCGGTAGACGCTGGCGAAGCGGATATAGGCGACGCTGTCGAAGCCTTTCAGCGCCTCCATCACCATCCCGCCAATCTGCTGCGCCTGCACTTCGCTCTCGCCCGAGGTTTCGAGCTGGCGCTGGATGCCCGACACCAGCCGTTCGATACGCGCGCCGTCGATCGGACGCTTGCGGCACGCGATCTGGATGCTGCGCATCAATTTCTCACGATCAAAGGGTTCGCGGCGGCCGTCGGCCTTGGTGACCCCGACTTCGCGAAGCTGGATGCGTTCGAAGGTCGTGAAGCGCGCGCCGCAATCCTCGCACTGGCGGCGGCGGCGAATCGCGGCGCCGTCCTCGGTCGGACGGCTGTCCTTCACCTGGCTGTCTTCATGTCCGCAATAGGGGCAGCGCATGGGCTAGCGTTTCACCCGCATCACCAGCGCGATGAGGGCACCGCCGAACAGGCCGACGGGCCAGCTGACGGCATCGAGCAGCAAGCCCACCGCCGCGCCGGCGGCGCCGCCGATCAGCACCGGACGCGTCGAGGGATGGGCGAGGCCTTGCCTGCCCATCGCCTTGACCTCTTCGATCGAGAGCTCGACCAGCGTCGGTTCCTCGGGGTGCTGCCGCGCCATCGCCTTTATCCCTGATAGATGGGGAAGCGTTCGCACAGCGCGCGGACGCGGCCCCGGACATTCGCTTCGACATCGGCGTCGCCATGCTCGCCCTTGTCGCGCAGCGCCTCGAGCACGTCGGCGACCATATCGCCGATTTCCTCGAACTCGGCGATGCCGAAACCGCGCGTCGTGCCCGCGGGCGATCCGACGCGGATGCCGCTGGTCTTGACCGGGGGCAGCGGATCGAAGGGGATGCCGTTCTTGTTGCACGTGATCGCGCTGCGTTCGAGCGCCTCGTCGGCGTCGCGGCCGGTGACGCCGAGCGGGCGGAGATCGATCAGCGCGAGGTGCGTGTCGGTGCCGCCCGCGACGACGTCGGCGCCGCGCGCCTTCAGCCGGTTCGCGAGCGCCTGCGCATTAGCGATCGTCGCCTTGGCATAATCCTTGAACTCGGGACGCAGCGCTTCGCCGAACGCCACGGCTTTCGCTGCGATGACGTGCATCAGCGGGCCGCCCTGCAGCCCCGGGAAGACCGCCGAATTGATGCGCTTGGCGATCGCTTCGTCATTGGTCAGGATCATGCCGCCGCGCGGACCGCGCAGCGTCTTGTGCGTCGTCGTCGTGACGACATGCGCATGTTCCATCGGCGAGGGGTGGGCGCCGCCCGCGACGAGACCCGCGAAATGCGCCATGTCGACCATCAGCAGCGCGCCAACATCGTCGGCGATCTTGCGGAAACGCGCAAAATCGAGCGTGCGCGGGTAGGCCGAGCCGCCCGCGATGATCAGCGCGGGGCGATGTTCCTTGGCGAGCGCTTCGACCTGGTCGAAATCGACGAGATGGTCGTCGGCGCGCACGCCATATTGCACTGCGTTGAACCATTTGCCCGACATCGCGGGCGGCGCGCCATGGGTCAGGTGACCGCCGGCGTCGAGGCTCATGCCGAGGATCGTCGCGCCGGGCTTGGTCAGCGCGAGCATCACCGCGCCGTTCGCCTGCGCGCCCGAATGCGGCTGGACGTTGGCATAGCCGCAGTCGAACAGCTGCTTGGCGCGGTCGATCGCGAGGGTTTCGACCTCGTCCGACGGCGCGCAGCCCTGATAATAGCGGCGGCCGGGATAGCCCTCGGCATATTTGTTGGTGAACACCGATCCCTGTGCTTCGAGCACCGCCTTCGAGACGATATTCTCCGACGCGATCAGTTCGATCTGATACTGCTCGCGTTCGAGCTCATGCTTCATCGCCGCCGCGACCGCGGGGTCGACGGTGCCGACGCCGTCGGTGAAATAGCCGGCCGACTTGATGGGCTTGGCGAGCGTGTCTGTGGTCATCGGCTGGTCTCCAGTTGGGGCGGATTGGAAAGCTTGTCGACGCGGCGCGCGTGGCGGTCGCCGGCGAATTCGGTGGTCAGGAAGGCGTCGAGGCACGCCTTGGCCATGTCGATGCCGGTCAGGCGCGCGCCCATCGCGATGACGTTCGCGTCATTATGCTCGCGTGAGAGCTTGGCCGACAGCGGTTCGCCGACCAGCGCGCACCGCGCGGCCGGGTTGCGGTTGACCGAAATCGAAATGCCGATGCCCGACCCGCACAGCGCAACGCCGCGTTCCGCGCGGCCGTCGGCGATGGCTTCGCCGAGTTTGTAGCCATAGTCGGGATAATCGACACTTTCCGGGCCGTTGGTGCCGAGATCTTCGACTTCGTGACCGGCTTCGCGAAGCCAGTCGGCGAGAGCGGCTTTCAGCTCCCAGGCGGCGTGGTCAGAGGCTATTGCAATGCGCATGATGCGGCTCCCGCGGGGCGATAGGGAATCGATGAGCGCCCTTTAGGCGAAGCCGCGCGGATTGGCCATAAGCGAGGTGGCAAATTTGTGACTGTGCCGATAAAGCCGCCCCATGTCCGACACGATCATGTCCATCCTGATGCTGACCGGCGTCCTTTTGACCGGCGGCGCCGTCATCATTTTTCGCAAGGGCGACCGCCGCCGCGCGCTGCTGATGCTCGTCGCCGCGCTAGTGATGTTCGCGAATGTCGCGATCTGGCTGGTGCCGGTGAAATAATCCTCCCCGTCGCCTGGCGACAGGGAGGATCGTTTCATCAACGGATCGGCGAATCGGGCGCGAGCCGCATATCCAGATAGTTATCGAGCGACTTCATCAACTGGTCGAGCTCATGCTCGAAGAAATGGTTCGCGCGCGGGATCTCGTCGTGATGGATCGTGATGCCCTTTTGCGTGCGCAGCTTGTCGACCAGCTTCTGCACCGCGCTCGGCGGCACGATCTCGTCCTGCCCGCCCGCGACGATGATGCCCGACGAGGGGCAGGGCGCGAGGAAGCTGAAGTCGTACATGTTCGCCGGCGGCGCGACCGACAGGAAGCCGCGGATTTCGGGGCGGCGCATCAGCAGCTGCATGCCGATCCACGCGCCGAAGCTAAAGCCCGCGATCCACGTCGTCTGCGCCTCGGGATGGATCGACTGGACCCAGTCGAGCGCCGACGCGGCATCGCTCAGCTCGCCGATGCCGTTGTCGAACGTGCCCTGGCTGCGGCCGACGCCGCGAAAGTTGAAGCGCAGCACCGCGAAACCGCGCGCGACGAAGCTCTTGTACATCGCCTGCGTGATGCGGTCGTTCATCGTGCCGCCGCCCTGCGGATGCGGGTGAAGGATCAGCGCGACCGGCGCGCGCGGGCGCGGCGGGGGCGAGAAACGGCCTTCGATGCGGCCTTCGGGGCCGGGGAAAATCACGTCGGGCATGGGAGCACCTCTTATCTTTTATGGCTGGCCGCCGAATCGCCGGGCTGGCAGGGTGGCGGAGCGAAGGTGGCGCCTATATAGAAATTGCGTAGCATGTTGCAACTTTTGCGAATCGCTCGCAATAAGGACTTTCTCGCCGGATGATTTACCTCGATTACCAAGCCACGACGCCGCTCGCTCCCGAGGCGCGCGAGGCGATGCTGCGCTGGCTCGAAGGGCCAGGTGAGGGCGACGGATTCGCCAACCCGTCGAGCACGCACAAGGGCGGCCGCGCCGCCGCCGCCGCGGTCGAAGTCGCACGCGATCAGGTCGCGGCGCTGTTGCCGAAGGGTGGCCGCACCTTCTTCACCTCGGGCGCGACCGAGGCGCTCAACTGGGCCTTGTTTCGCGGGGCCGAGACGAAGCCGGGCGGCGTCGCAGGGCTGAGCATCGAGCATGCGGCCTCGCTGCAATGCCTCGAGCGGTTGAACGCAAATATCCTCCCGGTCGATGGCGAGGGGCTCGCGCTGCCGCCCGATGATACGCTGATCCCCGAAAATGGCATCGTTGCGACGATGCTGGTGAACAACGAGGTCGGGACGATCCAGCCGGTCGGCGATTTCGCCGCGGTGGCGCATGCGAAGAACAGCCTGCTGCTCTGCGACGCGGTACAAGGCTATGGCCGCGTCGCGATTCCCGGCGACGCCGATCTGATCGCGATCTCGGCGCACAAGGTCCACGGGCCGAAGGGAATCGGCGCGCTGTGGGTGAAGGACGGCGTCGACCTGCCACCGCTGATGTTCGGCGGCGCGCAGGAACAGGGCATGCGCTCGGGCACCGTCTCGCCCGCACTCTGCGCCGGTTTCGGCGCCGCGGCAGCGCTCGCGGCCGAGCGGTTCGACGCCGACGCGGCACATGCCGAGCGCCTCTGGTCGCTCGCGCTCGATCTGCTCCCTGAATGGACGATCAATGGCGATACGAACCGCCGCTACCACGGCAATCTCAACGTCCGGCGCGAAGGCGTGAACGGCCTTCGCCTGATGTCCGACGCCCGCAACATCGCCTTTTCGCTCGGCAGCGCGTGCGGCAGCGGGTCGGGCAAGGTCAGCCACGTTCTTCGCGCAATGGGCGTCAGCGAGGCCGACGCCCGCGCCTCGATCCGTCTCGGCTGGGGCCGCTATACGAGCGAGCAGGACCTGCGCGACGGCCTCAACGCCATCAAGGACGCCGCGCGATTGCAGGGCGTCAACTGATGCGCGTCACCTTCATCCACGCCGACGGCAAGGCGCGCACCGAGGCCGAGGCCGAGCCGGGTTCGATCCTGCTCGACGTCGCGCAGGCGCATATGATGCCGCTCGAAGGCACGTGCGAGGGCCAGATGGCCTGCTCGACCTGCCACGTCATCGTCGCGAAAGAGGATTTCGACCGCCTGCCGCCCGCAAGCGAGATGGAAGAGGATATGCTCGACCTCGCCGCCGGGGTGCGGCGCACCAGCCGCCTGTCGTGCCAGATCGTGCTGAACGACGAACTCGACGGGCTCACCGTGCATATCCCCGCCGAAAGCCGCAACATGCAGGGGCCGCGCTGATTTTTCCGTCACCCCGGACTTGATCCGGGGGCTGCCTTCCTTTGACGCGAAAAAGGCGGGTGCCGGGTCAAGCCCGGCATGACCAATAGCTGTGCCTTGCATTTCGCTGCATCCGCCGCCATATGCGCCGCGGGAGTCGGGCGGACGCAGTCTTCGCCAACCCGGTCAGGTCCGGAAGGAAGCAGCCGCAACGAATTCGCTGCGGGTCGTTCCGGCTCCCACCCTCACCACATGTCGAACGAATGGACGTTTCCGTTTTTGCGCCGGTATTCGGGGCGAATGCGCCCGATGGCGCGTAGCCGCGCGATTGGCAGCCGCGTCGCGAACTTGCCAAGCTCGAAAGCCGCTTCGGTGTCGCCCAGTCGTGCGGCCCGGCGCAACCAGCGACGGTAACCTTGCAAGTCATTCGCCGCGAAACAGTTCATCGCCATATGCTGGGCAGCGTTTGCGTCGCCGCTTCGCCATGCCTTTCGATACCAATAGGCGGACGATGCCGGGTGATTGCCGCGCATCTTCTCGACCGCGAAATCGCATGCGAACAGCACTTGCCCATAACCGTAATTCCGGACGGCCAGGGCGCGGAAGATTGGCTCGCAATAACCATTCCGAAGCCCCGCCTGGATGTGCAGAGCGCGGTCGTACAGGCGGTCGAGTTTGTCCTGATCGCGAAACATCGGGCGAAGGTGCATCTTGCTTTCGACAAAGGCAAGTCGACCCCCTAAGACGAGCCTATGAGCGATTCCGCCGACGACGAAACCCCGATGCTGGGAATGGACCTGCCCGAGACGGCGCCGCAGCCGTCGAGCGGCCCGTACCGCGTCCTCGCCCGCAAATATCGCCCGCAAACCTTTGCCGAACTGATCGGTCAGGATGCGATGGTGCGCACGCTCGGCAACGCGATCGCGCGCGACCGGCTGGCGCATGCCTTTCTGATGACCGGCGTGCGCGGGGTCGGCAAGACCTCGACTGCGCGGCTGATCGCGAAGGCGCTGAACTGCATCGGCCCCGACGGGCAGGGCGGGCCGACGATCGATCCGTGCGGCGTGTGCGAGCCGTGCCGCGCGATCACCGAGGGGCGCCATATCGATGTGATCGAGATGGACGCCGCGTCGAACACCGGCGTCGACGATGTGCGCGAGATTATCGAGGCGGTCCGCTATGCCGCGGTGTCGGCGCGCTACAAAATCTACATCATCGACGAAGTGCATATGTTGTCGCGTAATGCGTTCAACGCGCTTCTAAAAACGCTCGAAGAGCCGCCGCCACACGTCAAATTCCTGTTCGCGACCACCGAGGTCAACAAGGTGCCGGTGACGGTGCTGTCGCGCTGCCAGCGTTTCGACCTCCGCCGCATCACTCCCGACATGCTGTTCGCGCATTTCAGCGCGATCCTGCAGAAAGAGGGCGTCGAGGCCGAGGCGCCCGCGATCTGGCTGATCGCGAACGCCGCCGAGGGTTCGGTGCGCGACGGCCTGTCGATCCTCGATCAGGCGATTGCGCACGCCGATCTCGATGGTGGCGGGAAAATCAGTGCCGATCAGGTGCGCGTGATGCTCGGCCTGTCCGACCGCTCGTCCATTGCGCAATTGATGGCGACGATCCTCGAAGGCGATCCGGGCGGCGCGATTGACCTGGCGCGCGCGCAATATGCGCTGGGGATCGAGCCCGTCGCGATGGTGCGCGGACTCATGGACCTCACACACGCGATCACACTCGCTAAAGTGTCGCGCCACGACGACCCCGCGCTGGCAGAGGCGGACCGCGAACGCATCGGCGACTGGGCGCAAAAGCTTGGTTTTGCGCCGCTCAACCGGCTGTGGCAATTGCTGCTCAAGGGGCACGACGAGGTGCTCCGCGCGAACAATCCGCTCGAACATCTCGAAATGCTGCTGCTGCGGGTGATTTACGCCGCGTCGATGCCTGACCCCGGCGAACTCGCGAAATTGCTCGAAAAGGGCGGCGTCCCGACGATGCCGATGGTCGCGGCAGCGGCGCCGGCGGCGCAGGAAAGCATGACGGCCGAACCGGTTGCCGTCTCAGAATCACCGGCAATTGCTAGCGGGGAGTCGCCGGCCTCGGCGCTTACCGTCTCACAGATTCACCAGCTCCTCGAAAGCACCGGAAATCATCGGCTTGCGGTCGATGTTTACGACCATCTGCGAATCATAGAGCTGGAACCGGGCAATATGGTTTTCGCGCCGGTCGCCGCGCTTGGCGCGTCCTTCGCTCGCGATCTGGGTGACGCGCTTCTGGCGGCGACCGGCAGCCGCTGGCATGTCCGCGCGGTTGAAGGCGAGGGACGGCCGAGCCTTGGCCAGATCCGCGCCGCAACGCTCGCCGATAATGACGCACGAATCCGCGAACTGCCGGTGGTGAAGGCCGCTTTGGCCGCTTTTCCCGACGCGAAACTTGAACCTTCCGACGACAATCGCCATAAGCCCTACTCATGAAATCGATCGAAGAAATGATGAAGGCGGCGCAGGAAGCGGCCGCCACGGTGCAGGCGCAGATGCAGGAGGCGCAGGCGAAGCTCGACAGCGTCGAGGTCGAAGGCGTGTCGGGCGGCGGTTTGGTGCGGATTCGCGCGAGCGCCAAGGGCCGCATCAAGGAAATCTCGATCGACGACAGCCTGATCGTTCCGGCCGACAAACAGATGCTCGAAGACCTGCTCGCCGCCGCGTTCAACGACGCGCGCGAAAAGGCCGATGCGGCGAGCAACGAAGAAATGGGCAAGATGACGAGCGGCCTGCCGCTGCCCCCGGGCTTCAAGCTGCCGTTTTGAGCCGGCCCCAAATCCCTCTGGGCCCCGCTGTTCAGCGCAGCGACATTGAATGCGTGCCAAGTTACGCCATATTAGCGAAGAACCACCTATAAGAAGGGCGGTGCGCCCGGTCGCGGGGCCCGTCCAGGAGCCGTAATGACGCAATCTTATCCTCTTCTTCCGCTTCGTGACATCGTCGTTTTCCCGCACATGATCGTGCCGCTGTTCGTCGGCCGCGACCGTTCGGTCGCCGCGCTCGAAACCGCGATGGAATCCGACAAGGAAATCTTCCTCGTCGCGCAGCTCGATCCGGGCGAGGACGATCCGCAGCGCGACGATCTCTATGACGTCGGCGTGATCGCCACCGTGCTCCAGCTGCTGAAGCTGCCCGACGGCACCGTCCGCGTGCTCGTCGAGGGCAAGGAGCGCGCGAAGCTGCTCGCGCTCACCACCGAAGACAAAGCGGTGATGGCCAGCGTGAAGCCGGTCGGCGACACGATCGACGACAGCGTCGACACCGCCGCGCTGATGCGCTCGGTCGTCGACCAGTTCGAAAATTACGCCAAGCTCAACAAGAAGATGCCCGCCGAGACCGCGGTGCAGCTGTCGCAGATCGAGGACGCCTCGCGCCTCGCCGATTCGGTCGCCGGCAACCTCAACATCAAGGTTTCGGACAAGCAGGCTTTGCTCGTCGAGGATGCGCCGTCGAAGCGGCTCGAAATGGTCTTCGCCTTCATGGAGGGCGAGCTCGGCGTGCTGCAGGTCGAAAAGAAGATCCGCGGCCGCGTGAAGCGCCAGATGGAAAAGAGCCAGCGCGAATATTATCTCAACGAACAGTTGAAGGCGATCCAGCGCGAGCTCGGCAACGACAATGGCGATGGCGGCGACGACCTCGCTGAGCTGCAGCTCAAGATCGACAGCCTGAAAATGTCGAAGGAAGCCAAGGCCAAGGCGCAGGCTGAAATGAAAAAGCTGCGCGCGATGGCGCCGATGTCGGCCGAAGCGACGGTTGTCCGCAACTATCTCGACACGCTGATCGGCCTGCCGTGGGGCAAGAAGTCGAAGCTCAAGAAGGATATCGCAAAGGCGCAGGAGATCCTCGACGACGACCATTATGCGCTCGAAAAGGTCAAGGACCGGATCGTCGAATATCTGGCGGTGCAGGCGCGCACCAACAAGCTGAAGGGGCCGATCCTCTGCCTCGTCGGCCCTCCGGGTGTCGGCAAGACGAGCCTCGGCAAGTCGATCGCCAAGGCGACCGGGCGCGAGTTCATTCGCCAGTCGCTGGGCGGCGTGCGCGACGAGGCCGAAATCCGCGGCCACCGCCGTACCTACATCGGCTCGCTGCCGGGCAAGATCGTGACGAACCTCAAAAAGGCCGGCACGATGAACCCGCTGTTCCTGCTCGACGAGATCGACAAGCTCGGCCAGGATTTCCGCGGCGATCCGGCGTCGGCGCTGCTCGAAGTGCTCGACCCCGAACAGAATGGTAAGTTCCAGGACCATTATCTGGAAGTCGACGTTGACCTCAGCGACATCATGTTCGTCACCACCGCGAACTCGCTCAACCTGCCGCAGGCGCTGCTCGACCGCATGGAGATCATCCGCCTCGAAGGCTATACCGAGGATGAGAAGGTCGAGATCGCCAAGCTGCACCTGATCGCGAAGCAGGTCGAGGCGCATGGGCTGAAGGCCGGCGAATTCGAGCTGACCGAAGAGGGGCTGCGCGACCTCATCCGTTATTACACCCGCGAAGCCGGCGTCCGCACGCTCGAGCGCGAGATCGCGCGCCTCGCGCGCAAGGCGCTGCGCCGCATCCTCGAAGGCAAGGCCGAAAGCGTCACCGTGACGCCCGACAACCTCTCCGAATTCGCGGGCGTGCGGAAATTCCGTCACGGCATGGGCGATCTGGAAGACCAGGTCGGCGCCGTCACGGGGCTGGCATGGACCGAGGTCGGCGGCGAATTGCTGACGATCGAAGCCGTGACCGCATCGGGCAAGGGGCAGGTCCGCACCACCGGCAAGCTCGGCGAAGTGATGACCGAATCGGTGCAGGCGGCGCTGTCGTTCGTGAAGGCGCGGGCGCCGGCCTATGGCATCAAGCCCAGCCTGTTCGCCCGCAAGGACATCCATATCCACTTGCCCGAAGGCGCGGTACCGAAGGACGGCCCCTCGGCCGGCGTCGGCATGGTGACCGCGATGATTTCGACGCTGACCGGGATCGCGGTTCGCCGCGATGTCGCGATGACCGGCGAAGTCACGCTGCGCGGTCGTGTTCTCGCGATCGGGGGCCTCAAGGAAAAGCTGCTCGCGGCACTCCGCGGGGGCATCAAGACCGTGCTGATCCCCGAAGAAAACGAGAAAGACCTCGTTGAAATCCCGGCGAATATCACGAGCGGGCTCAAGATCATCCCGGTCAGCCACGTCGATCAGGTGCTGGCCGAAGCGCTGGTGTCGCCGGTCGTGCCGATCGAATGGACCGAGGCCGACGAGCTTGCCGCGTCGCCCCCGGTTCACTCGGGCACCGACCCCGAAACGGCGATTCGGCACTGAGTCATCGCCGCCGGACGGCAATTCGCCCCAAATTCGTCGCAAAATCGACGTTTTGGGGCGTTTTGCGCCCTTTTTTGCTTTGACAAGCCGGGTCGAAACATCGTTAGTGACGCGCCATGGCTTCGGGCCATGAGAATCACTTAACCAACCATAATGCAGGGGTTCCTTAGGCATGAACAAACAAGACCTGATCGCCGCCGTCGCTGACTCGAGCGGCCTGACCAAGGGTGACGCGAGCAAAGCGGTTGAAGCCGTGTTCGACGCAATCACCGGTTCGCTGAAGAAGGGCGGCGAAGTCCGTCTCGTCGGCTTCGGCACCTTCGCAGTCAGCAAGCGCAAGGCATCGACCGGCCGCAACCCGCGCACCGGCGAAACGATGACCATCGCGGCGTCGAACCAGCCGAAGTTCAAGGCCGGCAAGGCCCTCAAGGATGCCGTCAACTAAGTTGACAGGCGCCTTCTGGTGAAACCATCTCGGGCCGCGGCGCAAGCTGCGGCCCGATTTGTATCTGCCGGTGGGATCCATGCGATTTGTGCGTGAAGATTGAGCAAATGCCCGTTGCAATCACCGTCGCAGCGGCTATGGACGTCCGACTTTCGGACACCGGGCTTCCGGCATGCACCGATCGGGCGCGTAGCTCAGCGGTAGAGCACACCCTTCACACGGGTGGGGTCACAGGTTCAATCCCTGTCGCGCCCACCATGGCTTTCCGGCCATGGCAGGAACCGAAACCGGAGCTGACCCGGCCATTCATCGCCTATTCAATGCTTTCGCGTTAGAGAAACGGCCATGATCCGTACATTGACCCTCTCCCTCATCTCCGCGCTGCTGCTCTCGGCAGGCGCGCCCGCGGCGGCGCGAGGCAACCGCGACCAGGACAATCTGCGCGAAGCCGCGGCGCAGGGACAGGTTATCCCGCTCAACAAGCTGATCGCCGACGTCCGTTCGCGCCCGCCGTATAACGAGATGACCTATCTCGGCGGCCCGCAGTTCGACGCGGGGCGGATGATCTATGCCCTGAAATTCATGGACGGCAGCCAGGTGGTCGTCGTCTATGTCGATGCCCGCACCGGCCGGATCGTGGGACGCAAACCCTGACATTCCCGTGAACCGACGTTTCGTCGCAACGAGATTTTGCGATGATCGTTCGGACTTGATACACAGTCGAAACATGCGGCCGGGTTGCCCGGTGCGCAACGGAAAGGCGCCTGAATGCGGATTTTGATTGTCGAAGACGAACCCACGCTGGGCCCGCAGCTGAAGGCGACGCTGGAGGGAGCGGGCTATGCCGTCGACCTCGCGACCGATGGCGAGGACGGCCACTTCCTCGGCTCGACCGAAAATTACGACGCCGCGATCCTCGATCTTGGCCTGCCGGAGATCGACGGGCTCACGGTGCTCGACCGCTGGCGCCGTGAAAAGCGCAACTTTCCGGTGCTCGTCCTGACGGCGCGCGACAGCTGGTCCGACAAGGTGGCGGGGCTCGACGCGGGCGCCGACGACTATCTCGCCAAACCGTTCCAGACCGAAGAGCTGATCGCCCGTCTGCGCGCGCTGATCCGCCGCGCCGCGGGCAATGCGTCGAGCGAGCTGACGGCGGGGTCGGTGCGCCTCGACACGCGCTCGGGCCGCGTCACCCTCGCGGGCGAGCCGGTGAAGCTGACCGCGCAGGAATATAAGCTGCTGTCATACCTGCTGCATCACAAGGGCAAGGTCGTGTCGCGCACCGAGCTGATCGAGCATATCTACGATCAGGACTTCGACCGCGATTCGAACACGATCGAGGTGTTCGTGACGCGCATCCGAAAGAAACTGGGCGCCGACATCATCACGACGATCCGTGGCCTCGGTTATCAGCTCGACGATCCGCAGTAAGCCGTGAGGGAGGCCGACGTCGCCCCGGCGGTCGTAGAGGACCCGGACGCGGCGGAAAAACCGGCGGCGCTGACCAGCCGCATCACCGGTTCGCTCGCGCGGCGCATGATCGCGATCGCGGCGCTGTGGATTTCGGTGCTGTTGATCGGCGGCGGCTTTGCGCTTGATCGCGTGCTGACCGGTGCGATCACGCGCAACTTCGATTCGAGCCTCGAATATGTGCTGATCGCGATGATCCGCTCGTCGGAGATTGGCCCCGATGGCGAAGTCCGGCTGGTCGAGCCGCTCGGCGACCAGCGCTTCCTCGAACCGTACAGCGGGCTCTATTGGCAGATCAGCGGTGGCAATCAGGAACCCTATCGCTCGCGCTCGCTGTGGGAACGCTCGCTGAAGGCGCCGACGCCGCATATCGACAACCAGATCCACACCTATGACAGCACCCAGTTTCCCGACGAGGAACTGCGCGTGCTCGAACGCAATGTCATCCTGCCAGGCAGCAAGACCAGCTGGCGGTTCCAGATCGCGCAATCGCGCGAAGCGCTCGACACCCAGAATCGCGCGGTGCGGGCGACGCTGATTCCCAGCCTCGCGCTGCTCGGCCTCGGCCTCATCATCCTCGCCGCGCTCCAGACCTTCTACGGCCTGTGGCCGCTGCGGCATATCCGCCGCGCGATCGCGGCGATGCGCGGCGGGCAGAACCGCCGCGTCGATGCGCCCCTGCCGCTGGAGGTGCAGCCGATGGTCGACGAACTCAACGCGCTGCTCGCGCATAACGAAAAACAGGCCGAGGAGGCGCGGCTGCACGCGGGCAATCTCGCGCATGCGCTGAAAACGCCGCTCACCGTGCTCGTCAACAGCGCGACGAGCTCGGATACCGAGCTCGCCGAGACGGTTCGGCGCGAGGCGGCGACGATGCAGCGGCAGGTCGACCACCACCTCGCCCGCGCGCGCGCGGTCGGACGGCGCGGCGCGGCGCAGGCGCGCGCGACCGTCTGGGACAGCGTGAACAGCGTGTCGCGCGCGGTCGCCGCGCTCTATCCCGATGCGCGGCTCGATGCCGCGGGCGACAAAACCGTCGTCGTGCGGGTCGAGCGGCAGGACCTCGACGAACTGGTCGGAAACCTGCTCGAAAATGCGGCAAAATATGGCGGCGGCAGCGTCTTTGTCACCGTCGGCCGCGAAGACGGGATGGCGGAAATCCTGATCGAGGATGACGGCGCGGGAATTTCGCCCGCCGACCGCGACCGCGTCATCGACCGCGGCGTCCGGCTCGATAGCGGCAAGCCGGGCACAGGGCTGGGCCTCGCGATCGTGCGCGACGTCGCCGAAATCTACGGCGGCAGCATCGCGCTCGAAGAGAGCGAGGATCTGGGCGGATTGCTCGTGCGGCTGAGGCTGCCGGCGGGTTAAGGCTCCGAAACCGCTTCTGCCGATCGCCCGGTCGTGGCCGGGTCTTCGAGTGGCTCGCCGAAATGGGCGAGCCGGGCCAAGGGTGGCTTCTTTGCCATCGCTTTGGCGAACGCAATCATGGCGCCACGCGAATTAATGCTGCAATAATCGGTCCGCCAGATGTCCATTTGCAGACCCGTGCGCTTGGCGGACGACGGGCATTCCCTCTGCAAGACGTCGAAGGACTTGATGATCTCCTCGGCAGGCGCGCGCGCCAGAAGCAAATAGTCGCTGCCGGGTCGCGTACCCGATTGAAGAACCCATAATTCGAGCGGTTTGCCGTCGCGTTTCGTATCGCCGATGTGGACGAAGAAGGAGTAGCGGTAGGAGCTGCGATCCAGATAGTCCCGATCATAGGCGCTTCGTTCGACGATCGCGCAGTGGAAAACGCCATAGTTGGTCAGCCGCATCCACTCGGGTTCGGCGTCAGGGTCGGCTGCCTGTTGGATCGTCCAATCGCCATAGGCGATGCGGCTGAGGCAGCCAAAGTCTTCGCCGTCGGTGAAGTTGTACGGTTGAATGTCATCGCCAAAACCCCAGAGCGGGGTATCGGCGTGCACAAGGTCCGAACGCGGTTCGGGGACTTCGTCATCGCGTGCGGCGGCGGGACTAGGGCAGACCAGCAGCGCGGCGGCAAGGATAAGCCCAAAGCGATTGACCGTACCGTGGGGGCGCGGCCTTTCGCCAGGAAAACTCACGTTGCGGTGACTTCCAGCCCGCGCTGTACCGCTGGCCGCGCGAGACCGGCATCGAGCCAACGTGGGACATGCGCAAATCGGTCGAACCCGACGATCTCTCGTGCCTCGTAAAAACCGATCAGGTTTCGCACCCAGCCAAGCAATGAAATGTCGGCGATGCTATAGTCATCGCCCATCACCCACGTCCGCTCCGCCAGCCGCTCGTCAAGGACGCCAAGCAGCCGCGCCGATTCCGCCGCGTAGCGGTCGCGCGGGCGCTTGTCCTCATAGTCGCGGCCCGCGAATTTGTGGAAGAAGCCGAGCTGGCCGAACATGGGGCCGACCCCGCCCATCTGCCACATCACCCATTGGATCGTCTCATAACGCTCGGCAGGATCGGCCGACAGGAACCGCCCGCTCTTGTCGGCGAGATAGATCAGGATCGCGCCCGATTCGAACAGCGCGAGCGGCTTTCCGCCCGGGCCTTGCGGATCATAGATCGCCGGAATTTTGCCATTGGGGTTGAGCGCGAGGAACGCTGGATCATGGCTTTCGTTCGCCATGATGTCGATCCGGTGCGGTTCGTAAGCAAGGCCGGTTTCCTCGAGCATGATGCCCGCCTTCACGCCGTTCGGCGTCGGTGCGGAGAAAAGCTGGATCCGGTCGGGGTGCTGCGCGGGCCAGCGGGCGAAGATCGGATGGCCCAGGCTCACGCGCTTTGCTCGCGCTTAGCCTTCTGATGATGGCGGATCACTTCGTCGATGATGAAACGCAGGAATTTCTCGGTGAAATCGGGGTCGAGGTCGGCGTCGCGGGCCAGCTCACGCAGCCGTTCGATCTGGCGCTCCTCGCGGCCGGGGTCGGCGGGGGGCAGGCCTTCGCGCGCCTTGAGCTCGCCGACCGCCTTGGTCACCTTGAACCGCTCGGCGAGCATATAGACGAGCGCCGCGTCGATATTGTCGATGCTCTGGCGGTAACGGCTCAGTTGGTCGTCCATGGGTGCGCGATTCCTCTCTTCTCCGGCACGCTTGGCACCGGCAAGGGGGCGGTGGCAAGCCGAAAGTCGTTGCAAAATCGTGGGCACGGCGCCAAGGCTCGCCGCGTCATGACTGCCGAAATCCACCAGCTGCACGGCGACCGCCCGCCCTCGCTCGACCCGATGATGGCGCTCGTCGCCGCCGACATGAACGAGGTGAATTCGGTCATCCTCGACCGGATGCAGTCCGAAGTACCGCTGATCCCCGAACTCGCGGGCCACCTGATCGCGGGCGGCGGCAAGCGGATGCGCCCGATGCTGACGCTCGCCTGCGGCAAGCTGCTCGACTATCCGGGGCGTCGCCACTGCAAGCTCGCCGCCGCGGTCGAGTTCATCCACACCGCGACCCTGCTCCACGACGATGTCGTCGACAAATCGGACCTGCGCCGCGGGCGTAAGACCGCGAACCTCATCTGGGGCAACAGCGCTTCGGTGCTCGTCGGCGACTTCCTGTTCAGCCGCGCGTTCGAGGTGATGGTCGAGGACGGCTCGCTGAAGGTGCTCAAGATCCTCAGCCGCGCCTCAGCGGTGATCGCAGAGGGTGAGGTCAACCAGCTCTCCGCGCAGCGCCGGATCGAAACGAGCGAGGACCAGTATCTCGCGATCATCAACGCCAAGACCGCCGAACTGTTCGCCGCGGCGTGCAAGATCGCCGCGGTGGTCGCCGAGCGCGACGAGGCGACCGAGGCGGCGCTCGACGCCTATGGCCGCAACCTCGGTATCGCGTTCCAGCTCGTCGACGATGCGATCGACTATGTTTCGGATGCCGAGACGATGGGCAAGGGCGTCGGCGACGACTTCCGCGACGGCAAGGTCACGCTGCCCGTCATCCTCGCCTATGCGCGCGGCAGCGCCGAGGAACGCGAGTTCTGGAAGCTCGCGATCACCGGGCACAAGACCTCGGACGAAGATCTCGCCTACGCGACGAGCCTGCTCCACAAGCACGACACGATCGCCGACACGCTCGCGCGCGCGCGCCATTACGGCCAGCGCGCGGTTGATGCGATCGGAGGTTTCAGCGCCAGCCAGGCGAAGTCGTCGCTGACCGAAGCGGTCGCCTTCGCCGTCGCGCGCGCCTATTGAGGCGGCGCCGATGGCGATGATGGGCCCAGCGGCGGAAAGCCCCGACGCCTATATCGCCGCCCTGTCGAGCTGGCAGCGCGAACGCTGCGAAATGATGCGCGCGGCGATCATGGCCGCAGCGCCCTTCGAAGAGACGATCAAATGGACCAACCTCGTCTTCATGGCGAATGGTCCGTGCATCCTGATCCGCGCCGAGGAACATCGCGTGCTTCTCGGCTTCTGGCGCGGCAAAAGGCTGCGCGACCTCGATCCGCGCATCAAGGCGAGCGGCAAATATGAATTGGGGAATCTGGTGATGGCCGAGGCGACCGAGATCACCGCCGATGCGGTGTCGCGCCTCGCCGCCGAAGCTTTTCGCCTCAATACCGAACTGGGCAACCCCGCGGCGCGCACATGACGCAGGTGCTGCCGATCGATGCCGTGCTGCCCGATATCATGGCGGCGCTGGTGCTGAAACCCAACGCCGTCGTCGTCGCGCCGCCGGGCGCGGGCAAGACGACGCGCGTCGCCCCCGCGATCCTCGACCAGCCATGGTGCAACGGCGCGGTGTGGCTGCTGTCGCCGCGTCGGCTCGCGGCGCGCGGCGCGGCCGAGCGCATCGCCGAGGAGATGGGGGAAGCGGTCGGCGGGCGCGTCGGCTATGCGACGCGGCTCGACAGCAAGCAGTCAGCGGCGACGCGATTGCTCGTGATGACGCCCGGCCTGTTTCGCAACCGCATCCTCGCCGATCCCGAGCTTCATGGCGTGTCGGCGGTGCTGTTCGACGAAGTTCACGAACGAAGCCTCGATGGCGATTTCGCGCTCGCATTGGCCATCGATGCGCAGCAGGGCCTCCGCGACGACCTCCGTCTCGTCGCGATGTCAGCGACGCTCGACGGCGTGCGCTTCGGCGCGCTGCTCGGTAACGCGCCGGTGGTGAAGAGCGAGGGCAAGATCTGGCCGCTCGACCTCCGCCATATCGGTCGCCGCGCCGAGGATCGGCTTGAGGCATCGGTGCTCGCGGCTGTGCGACACGCGCTCGCCGATGAAGCAGAGGGGGACATGCTGGCGTTCCTTCCCGGTGCCGCCGATATCGAGCGCGCGGCGACAGCGGTCGAGGACGCACGGCTGCCGCTCGCTGTCCATCGCCTCCACGGCCAGATCGACCCGGCATTGCAACGCAAGGCGCTCGTTCGCGACCTCGACGGGCGGCGCAAGCTGATCCTCGCGACGAGCATTGCCGAAACCAGCCTGACGATCGACGGCGTGCGCATCGTCATCGACGCTGGCCTGTCGCGGCGCCCGCGTTTCGACAAAGCGGCAGGCATCGCACGGCTTGTCACCGAGCGCGCGAGCCAGGCGTCGGCGACGCAGCGTGCCGGGCGCGCGGCGCGGCAGGGGTCCGGCGTTGCCTACCGATTGTGGGAAGCCGCGGCGACCGCGGGCATGCCGCCGTTCGACCCGCCCGAAATCCACGAGAACGACCTGATGCCTGTCGTGCTCGATTGCGCGAGCTGGGGCATCGTCGACCCGCGCCAACTGGGCTGGCTCGACCCGCCGTCGCCCGCCGCGATTTCGGAAGCGAAAACGCGATTGCAGGCGATCGGTGCGCTGGCCGGCGATGGCCGCATCACCGCGCATGGAAAGGCGCTCGCCGCGATCCCGCTGCCGGTGCCGCTCGCGCATATGCTGCTCGATGCGGCGCGCGCAGGCGAGGCCGAGATGGCGGGGCGGCTCGCGGTGCTGCTGACCGAACCGGGGCTCGGCGGGCGGGGCGTCGATGTCGAGGCGCGGCTGGGGCGCTGGCGTGGGCAGCGCAACGAGCGCTCGGAGGGCGCGTGGCGCCTCGCGCGGCGGCTCGCGACCATCGGCGAGAAGCTCGCGGCCGGGGCCGACGATGTCGAACCGCGCTCAATCGGCGGCTGGATCGCGACCGCCTGGCCCGACCGCGTCGCGCGGCAGCGGGCAGGGCAGCGCGGCGAATATCTCAGCGTCGGCGGCCGTGCCTATCGCATCGACGCGGTCGACCCGCTCGCGGGCAGCGAGTGGCTCGCGATCGCCGACGCGCAGGGCCATGCGGCGGGCGTGCGCATCCTCGCCGCGGCGCCGATCGCGCAGGCCGAGATCGAGGCACTCTTCGCCGATCGCATCGTCGCGCACTCGGCGAGCAGCTACGACAGCACGAACGACCGTGTCGATCATCGCCGCGAACGGCGCCTCGGCGCGATTGCGCTGACGAGCGGGCAGGCGGGGCGCAGCGAAAATGCCGGGGACGATATCGCGGTGCGCATGGCGGCGGTGCGCAGCAAGGGGCTGGGGCTGATCGGCTGGGGGCCGGCGGCGCAGGCGCTGCGCCAGCGCGCCTCCTATGCGGGGATCGACGCGCTCTCGACCGGAGCGCTCGCCGACAGTCTCGAACTCTGGCTCGAGCCGTTGCTCGCGGGGTGCCGCGGTCTCCGCGACATCGGCGACCGCAAGCTGGCCGACGCGTTGATGGCGACGCTCGACTGGCCCGCGCGCCAATTGCTCGAGAAGCATGCACCGGCAGACTATGCGACCCCCGTGGGCAGCCGGCATCCGATCGATTACGGCGCCGACGGCGGTCCCACGGTCAGCGTGCGCGTGCAGGAATTGTTCGGGCTCGCGCGCCACCCGACGATCGGCGATCCGCCGGTGCCGCTTGTTCTGGCGCTGACCTCGCCCGCGCACCGACCGATCCAGACGACGCGCGACCTTGTGTCCTTCTGGAGCGGCAGCTGGCACGATGTGGCGCGCGAGATGCGTGGGCGCTACCCCAAGCACAACTGGCCCGACGATCCGGCGAACGCGCGGCCAAGCCTGATGACCAAAGCGGCGCAGGCGCGGCGCGATGCGCAATAGACCTCTTTTCGTACGGCTGGGTTGGCGCTAAGGCGGCGGAACAGGCACCAGTTACAGGACACCCCGATGAAAGCGCGTATCTTCCAGAAGCCCAAGAATGCGATGCAGTCGGGGCGCGCCGGGACGCAGCGCTGGATGCTGGAATTCGCCCCCGCCGAAGCGCGTAAGGCCGATCCGCTGATGGGCTGGGCGGGCAGCGGCGACACGCAGCGTCAGTTGCGTCTGGGTTTCGCGAGCCGTGAAGAAGCGGTGGCTTACGCGGAGAAGAACGGGATCGACGTCGAGATTACCTCGACCCCCGAGCGCCGCCTGAAGATTCAGGCCTACGCCGACAATTTCCGGTAATCACGTCATCCCAGCGAAAGCTGGGATCGCGATATGCCCGGACGATAGCGGCCCCAGCTTTCGCTGGGACGACGATTTTGTCAGCCTTCGGCGTCCGGCTGCAACAGCTTGTGCAGGTGGACGACGACATATTTCATTTCGGCATCGTCGACCGTGCGCTGCGCGGCGCTGCGCCACGCCTTTTCGGCCGTCTTATAGTCAGGGAACAGGCCGACGACGTCGAGATTGTGGAGGTCGGTAAAGTCGAGACCCTGCGGATCGGCGACGCGTCCGCCGAACACGAGATGCAATTTGCTCATGGCTGCTTTCCTTGCGGGCTAGCACTGGGGGAGGGGAGAAGCCGCGCCCCCTACCAGCGCTTTGCCCTTACGGCAAGTGCAGCTCAATCCTCGTCCTTGCGGCCCCCCGAACCGGACTTCGGCAGCAGCGAGCCGAGCAGTGCACCGATCGCGACCGCGCCCGCGACCAAGGCCAGCGGCTGCTTTTCGGCCGCGTCTTTCAGTTTGCTGTTCGCGCGTTTCGCCTGCGCCTTGCCCTTTTCATAAACTTCGCCGGCGGCTTCGCGGGCGACGCCGGCCTGTTCGCTCGCCTTGGCGGCGAGGTCTTCGGTCGCGGCGCGGGCGCGGCCATAGCCGTCCTGGATGCGCGCCTTTGCCGCCTCGGCGGTCAGTCGCGCGTTTTCGGCGGTTTTCTCGGCAAGTTCACTCGCTTTTGCACGCGTCTCGCGGGCGGTTTCACCGAATGGCTTCATCATCTTCCTCCAATATTTCGATTTCATCCTCGTCCGCGGGTTCGTCGGCGGAGCGAAAATGATCGGCGACGTCGGTCGCCAGGTCCTGAATCTTTTGCACCAGGCGTGGCGCATGTTCCTTGATCGGTTCGCGTAGCAACCAGGCGAGGCCCGCTGCCGCTGCGATCGCGATCGGCAGCTTGTTGTCGCGAAACTGCTGCTGCACGGCATGCGCAGTATCGTCGACTTTTTCGCCGATCCGGTATTTGCCGCGATCGACGAGCGCACTGGGCCTCAGCGCCGCGCGCGCTACGTCGAGCCGGCGGTGCAGTTCGCCGCGCTGGAGCATCGAGCGGCGCGCGGCGGCGATCAGGCGATTACGCGTCCGCGGCATCGTCGATCCCCTCGTTCGTCAGGTCGCGGCGGAGCGCGGTACGGATGTCGCCATAGCTGAGCTGCGCGCGCCATCCGGCAAAGCCCGCGATGGCGAGCAGCACCGCGACGACGATCAGTGTCGCAACGAATGGCCCGACATGCGGCGCGAGCGCGAGGATCGCTCCGAAAGCAAGCGCGAGCATCGCGATGCCGAGCGCGCACGCCGCAATCGTGCCCCATGCCGCGGTCCAGCTGACGCCGTGCAGCGCCAGCTCACCGCGTGCCTCGATCAGCGCCAGTTCCGCCCGTGCCGTCGCCGAGAGATTGTCGACGACATCGCCGACAATCTTTTCGAGCGGAACGGGAGGCGGCGTGACCGGACGTCCGTCCGGCGCATAGCCATGACTTATGCCGTCAAAGCTGCGCGCGTCGGGCGCCGGCGGGGTATTCGGATCGGAAGATGCCAATGCCCTGTCAATCGTTCGAGCTGCCCTTGAGCATCCGGGCGAGCACGAAGCCGATCACCGTGGCGGCGCCGACGGCGATCGCCGGATTCTTCTTGACCATGTCGCGCGTCGAGGCGGCGAGCTCGTCGAGATCCTTTTTGTCGAGCGTCGTGGCAAGGCCGGCAACGGTGGTCGCGGCCGAGCGGGCATAGTCGCCATATTGTTTGCCGAACTTGGTGTCGACGGTGCCCGCGCTGTCTTCGAGCAGCTTGGCGAGGCTGCCGACGGCTTCGGCGGCCTTGTCCTTGCCCTTGTTCGCGGCATCGCGCGCCTTGGTCGAAGCCTGATTCTTCAGCGTCGTCGCTTCCTGCTTCAACGAGGCGGCTTTCTTGGAAGCTTCGGATTTGATGGTGTCGCGCGTCGCGGCGATCTGGTCGCGGATCGGGTGATCCTTGGCGTTCGCCTTTTTGGCGGCCGGCTTGCGCGCGGGCGCGGCCTTGGTGGCGGCGGCCTTCACGGGCGCCTTGGGACGGGGAGCGGCAACTTTCTTCGTCGCGGGAGTAGCGGCTTTGGCCATCGGCTTTGTCCTCTTCTTCTTATACGGGCGCCGCATCAGCGGGCGTCCCCTTTTGGTCCTGCCTCAATATATAGCAAGGCGAGGCCAATGGTTCCATCCCTCCGCAAAATTCCTATGCAGCGGTTGCACTAACGTCACCCTGCCGATAACAGGCGGGCGCCTTTCCCAACGCCCTGTCGACAGGGCTTCAGCAGGACATATTCCATGACCGCCATCATCGACATTCACGGCCGCGAAATCCTCGACAGCCGCGGCAATCCGACCGTCGAAGTCGATGTCCTGCTCGAAGACGGCAGCTTCGGCCGCGCCGCGGTGCCCTCGGGCGCCTCGACCGGCGCGCATGAAGCCGTTGAACTCCGCGACGGCGACAAGAGCCGCTATCTCGGCAAGGGCGTGATCAAGGCGGTGGCCGCGGTCAACGGCGACATCGCCGAAGCGCTGATCGGCCTCGATGCCGAGGACCAGCGCGAACTCGATCAGGCGATGATCGACCTCGACGGCACGCCGAACAAGAGCCGCCTCGGCGCAAACGCGATCCTCGGCGTCAGCCTCGCCGCCGCGAAGGCCGCGGCCGACGCGCGCGGCCTGCCGCTCTATCGCTATGTCGGCGGCGTCTCGGCGCGCACCTTGCCCGTTCCGATGATGAACATCATCAACGGCGGCGAGCATGCCGACAATCCGATCGACGTGCAGGAATTCATGATCATGCCCGTCGGCGCCGGCAGCATCGCCGAAGCCGTGCGCTGGGGCAGCGAAATTTTCCACACGCTGAAGAAGGGCCTGTCGGCAAAGGGGCTCGCGACCGCGGTCGGCGACGAAGGCGGCTTCGCCCCGAACCTCGCCTCGACGCGCGCCGCATTGGACTTCATCGCCGCGTCGGTCGATCAGGCGGGCTTCAAGCTCGGCACCGACGTCGTCCTCGCGCTCGATTGCGCCGCGACCGAATTCTTCAAGAACGGCAAATATGAGATCAGCGGCGAAGGGCTGTCGCTGAGCCCCGAACAGATGGCCGAATATCTCGCCGCGCTCGTCAACGACTATCCGATCAAGTCGATCGAGGACGGGATGAGCGAAGATGATTTTGTGGGCTGGAAAGCGCTCACCGACCTCGTCGGCGACAAGTGCCAGCTCGTCGGCGACGACCTGTTCGTCACCAACCCGCTGCGGCTGGAGCAGGGGATCAAGGACGGGCTCGCCAACTCGCTGCTCGTTAAGGTCAACCAGATCGGCACGCTTTCGGAAACGCTCGACGCGGTCGATATGGCGCACCGCGCACGCTACACCGCCGTCATGTCGCACCGCTCGGGCGAGACCGAGGATTCGACGATCGCCGACCTCGCGGTCGCGACCAACTGCGGCCAGATCAAGACCGGCAGCCTCGCGCGCTCGGACCGGCTCGCCAAGTACAACCAGCTGATCCGCATCGAGGAAGAGCTGGGCGACATGGCGCGGTATCCGGGGGCTTCGATTTTCGGGTGACCGATTGGTCCCGAATATCTTCTGCCTTTGAGAAGGATGGTTCGCTCCGGGATATCTATATCTTGGACACGTCGCTTGCCGAGTAGGAAAAGATATGGGGGTTTCTGCTGGAGCGGCGAGCGAGCTTGACGTTGCAAGTCGGCGGCGAACAGGTCTCGTTGCCAAATCATGCCGAGCCGATATTCGCCGCCCGTGATCGCGGCGACACCGCGACATTGTCGTGTCGGCTTGGCGACGTCACATTGAACTGCCACTTTTTTATAAGGGAAGAGGTGGAGTTTGATGTCGATCCTGGAGACGTCCGGGATGCCGGTGACGCAAATCATCTTGCACGGTTCATGGTTGGGTTGTGCGAAGCGACCGGCAGGGAGGTCCTGCTGACGGCCGAAAACAATCGCGACGGGGTTATCGCGAAGGTTGAACCGGGCGATGGAGCCGTGCGCTGGCAGCCATCTTGATGCGATGAACTGTTGAAAACCGGCGCCTGACGCCTTGACGCCGCGAATCAACTCTGATTCAAGGGCCGGAATGACGCAGCGCCACAAATTCCGCAAATCGATGCACCGGGCCGCCGGTCCCGCCATCGCGGTGATGGTGGTGCTGGCGATGATCGGCTATATCATTTTCGGCCCGACCGGCCTCTACGCCTGGGGCGATTATGGCCAGTCGGTCGAAAAGCAGCGCGTGATCCTGAGCGAGCTGACCAAGAGGCAGACCGAGCTGCAGAACCGCGTCAACCTGCTCGACCGGCGCCGCGTCGATCCCGATCTCGCCGAGGAATATGTCCGCGAGAAGCTCGGCGCCTATCACCCAGACGAGGTGATCATTCCGATGGAACCCGAAGCGAAACGCTGAGCTTTCGCTGCGGCATCGCTGCACTTTTGCTGCATACGTAAGTTGGCATAGCGCCCGCCCATGGTGGGCGTTGCCAAGTGCCGCGCGGCTCTCCTATAGGGAGCGCTTGCCGTAACGGCTAACTGCAAAGGAACCCGCCTTGGCCAAAGCACCCGCGCGCACCTCCCCCGCGCCAAAAAAGACTGCATCCACTCCGGCCGCCGCGAGCAATCGCGAGCAACCGCGCGATCCCGTTCCCTATGACGCGACGCCCGAAGAGCTGGAAAAATTCTATCGCGAGATGCTGCTCATCCGCCGCTTCGAGGAAAAGGCGGGGCAGCTTTACGGTCTCGGCCTGATCGGCGGCTTCTGCCATCTCTATATCGGCCAGGAAGCCGTCGCGGTCGGCCTGCAGTCGGCGCTCGACGGCGACAAGGACAGCGTGATCACGGGCTACCGCGATCATGGCCACATGCTCGCCTACGGCATCGACCCCAAGGTCATCATGGCCGAACTGACGGGACGCCAGGCCGGCATCTCGAAGGGCAAGGGCGGCTCGATGCACATGTTCAGCGTCGAGCATAAATTCTACGGCGGCCACGGTATCGTCGGCGCGCAGGTGTCGCTCGGCACCGGGCTGGCTTTCGCGCACAAATATCGCGGCGACGGCGGGGTGGCGATGGCCTATTTCGGCGACGGCGCGTCGAACCAGGGCCAGGTCTACGAAAGCTTCAACATGGCCGAGCTGTGGAAGCTGCCGATCATCTTCGTGATCGAGAACAATCAATATGCGATGGGCACGTCGGTCAACCGCTCGTCGGCCGAGGACCAGCTGTATCGCCGCGGCGAAAGCTTCCGCATCCCCGGCATGCAGGTCGACGGCATGGACGTGCTCGCGGTGCGCGGCGCGGCCGAAGCGGCGCTCGAATGGGTGCGTGCGGGCAAAGGTCCGGTGTTGATGGAGCTCAAGACCTATCGCTATCGCGGTCACTCGATGTCCGACCCCGCCAAATATCGCAGCCGCGAGGAAGTGCAGGCGGTGCGCGACAAGAGCGATTCGATCGAACATCTGAAGAAGCTGATGACCGATGCGGGCATCACCGAAGACAAGTTCAAGGAAATCGACAAGGAAATCCGCGCGATCGTGGCCGAGTCCGCCGACTTTGCGGAAAGCGCCCCCGAACCCGAACTTCATGAACTGTATACCGACGTGCTGGTGGAGCAATATTGAGATGGCCATCGAATTGAAAATGCCGGCACTGTCGCCGACGATGGAAGAGGGCACGCTCGCCAAGTGGCTCGTCAAGGAAGGCGACACGGTGAAGTCGGGCGACATTCTCGCCGAGATTGAAACCGACAAGGCGACGATGGAATTCGAAGCGATTGACGAGGGCACGATCGGTCAGATCCTCGTTGCCGAGGGCACCGACAATGTGAAGGTCGGCACCGTGATTGCGACGATCACGGGCGAGGGCGAGGAAGCGGCCGCTCCGGCGCCTGCCGCCGCACCGGCTGCTGCACCCGAGCCGAAGGCCGAAGCCCCGGCGCCCGCTCCGGCGCCCGCTGCCGCTCCGGTTGCGGCTCCCGCCGCCGCCGAACGCGCATCGGACCCCGCGATCCCCGAGGGCACCGCGATGGTCCGCCTGACGGTCCGCGAAGCTTTGCGCGACGCGATGGCCGAGGAAATGCGGGGAGACGACCGCGTCTTCGTGATGGGCGAGGAAGTCGCCGAATATCAGGGCGCGTACAAGGTCACGCAGGGGCTGCTCGAGGAATTCGGCGCGCAGCGCGTCGTCGATACTCCGATCACCGAATATGGTTTCGCCGGCCTTGGCGCGGGTGCCGCGATGGGCGGGCTGCGGCCGATCATCGAGTTTATGACCTTCAACTTCGCGATGCAGGCGATCGACCACATCATCAACTCGGCGGCGAAGACCAACTATATGTCGGGCGGGCAGATGCGCTGCCCGATCGTGTTCCGCGGTCCGAACGGCGCCGCGGCGCGCGTCGGCGCGCAGCACAGCCAGAATTTCGCGCCCTGGTATGCCAGCGTCCCCGGCCTGATCGTGATCGCGCCCTATGACGCCGCCGATGCCAAGGGGCTGCTGAAGGCTGCGATCCGCACCGAAGACCCTGTCGTTTTCCTCGAAAACGAACTGCTCTACGGTCGCAGCTTCGACGTGCCCGAAGTCGACGATTTCGTCCTGCCGATCGGCAAGGCGCGGATCATGCGTCAGGGCAGCGATGTCACTATCGTCAGCTATTCAATCGGGGTCGGGCTCGCGCTCGAAGCCGCCGACGAGCTGGCGGGCGAGGGCATCGACGCCGAGGTCATTGATCTCCGCACGATCCGTCCGCTCGACATCGCGACGGTGCTCGCCAGCCTCAAGAAGACGAACCACCTCGTCATCGTCGAGGAAGGCTGGCCGGTCTGCTCGATCGCCAGCGAACTCGCGATGGTCGCGATGGAGCATGGCTTCGACGACCTCGATGCGCCCGTCATGCGCGTGTGCAACGAGGATGTGCCGCTGCCCTATGCGCACAATCTCGAAAAGGCCGCGCTGATCGATACGCCGCGCGTCGTCGCAGCGGTGAAGGCGGTCCGCAATCGCGCCTGACGACCCGCAGACGGCCTTCTACCCCGATATGCGCGATCCGCGCGTGCTGGTCTCCGTACCGCACGCGCGGCGCGCGGCGCTGTCGGCGCTGTGGGGATTGGCCGCACGGCTGACCAAGCTGTTGCTCGATGCGCGCGAGCCGCTGATTGGGCAGATCAAGCTCGCCTGGTGGCGCGACATGGCGGGGCTGATTGCGAGCGATCCGGACGCCTTGCCAAAGGGTGAGCCGCTGCTCGCTGAGCTTCAGGCGACGTGGGCGGGGCAGGGTGGTCTCGACGCGCTCGTCGACGCCGCCGAAGCGATGCTGCTTGCCGAGAGCGATGACGACCGGCGCGCGGCCTCCGAAGGCTTTGGCGGGCACCTCTTTGCGCTGTCTGGGGGCGGCGAAGCTGGCGGAAAGCGGTGGGGTCTGGTCTGGGGCGCGGGTGTCGAGGAAGGTGAGGCCGAAGCCCGCGATCTGCTCGGTCAGGCGAAGGCGTCGGGTGCGCCGTCGCGCAGGATTTTTGGCCGAAACCGGTCGCTTCTGATGCTCGATCGCTGGGCCGGCATGATCGCGAGCCATGATGGCGAGCGGCATTTGCGTAGCGAGGGAATGCTCCTGCTGCGCCTCGGCCTGTTCGGCCGTTGACGATAAAAATGCGCCGGGGGTGGAAATGCCGCGCCCGAACATCTATCTTGTGCGGTACAAAATAGGGTCGCAGGGGACATTATATGTTCAACGGGCTGGTCGCCTATCTCGATTCGATCAAGGCGCGCGATCCGGCGCCGCGGTCGCGCTGGGAAATTCTACTCTATCCGGGTCTTGTGGCGGTGGGCATGCACCGCATCGCGCATTGGCTTTTCGAGGCGCGGCTTTTCTTCCTCGCGCGCTTCGTCAATCACCTGTCGCGCTTCCTGACCGCGGTCGACATCCACCCGGGTGCGACGATCGGCCGCCACTTGTTCATCGATCATGGCTTTGGCGTCGTGATCGGCGAGACCGCCGAGATCGGCGATAATGTCTCGATCTATCAGGGCGTGACGCTGGGCGGCACCGATCCCGCGAACGGCATCGGCGGCAAGCGCCATCCGACGCTCGCCGATGATGTGATCGTCGGATCAGGCGCGCAGATTCTTGGCCCCGTCACCGTCAACGCGCGCGCGCGCGTCGGTGCCAATGCGGTGGTCACCAAGGACGTGCCCGAAGGCGCGGTGATGGTCGGCATCCCGGCGCGTTCGACCCTGCTCGACGCGACCGAATATGCTCGCGAGTTCGTGCCCTATGGCACCCCGTGCAGCGAGACTTTCGACCCCGCGACACAGAAGGTCGAACTGCTGCAATGCCAGCTCGACCTGATGCAAAAGCAGTTGAAGGCCCTGCTCGACGAACGCGATCTCGCGGCCGAGGATGAAGCGCCGCGGCGCAAAGGGAGCCGGACCGGCGCCTGATGGGGACCGTGACGCCCTTGCCGTTCGCGACCAGGGCGGTTCCGCAGCAGACCGGTTTCGAGCGTCCCGAACTCATGCGCATCCTCGACCTTTACGGCCGGATGGTCGCGGCGGGGCATTGGCGCGACTATGCGATGGATTTCCACCGCGACGCCGCGATCTTCTCAGCCTTTCGCCGCGCCGCCGAGCGCCCCGAATATCGCATAGAAAAACGCCCCGCCTTGCGGAGCCGGCAGGGCATGTGGGCCCTTGTATCCGAAGCCGGGGCGATTTTGAAGCGCGGGGACGAGCTTTCGAACGTGCTCGCCCCCGTCGAACGCAAGCTTATGAAGCTGGTATCGGACTGACCGTCCGGGTCGTCGCGGGCAGCTGGTTCGCGAGATTGTCGGGCAGGAAGCCGACCACCACCGCGCGGGCATTTTGCCAGAAGGCCGAGAGCAGCAGCAGCGCCGACCCGATCACGAAGGCCGTCAGCGCGACATTGAGTTCGACCGCGCCAAAGGTGTTGAACAGCTGCGTCATCGCGAACAGCACATAGGCGAGTGCCGAGACGAGCAGCGCGCGGCGATCGATCGCGAGCGCGATCAGCCCGAACAGGATATAGACGCCGATCACCATCACCGCCGCGGCGCTGCCGATGTCGTCGCCGCGCGTGACGCCGAGCAGGTGGAAGATCGGATGCGCGATCATCGGCGCGGCGAGCAGGTGGAGCCAGAAGGCGACGTCGCTGCGGCGCGTCTGGCGCACCCGGTCGCTGCGGTCCCACCACATCGCGAGCGCGAAGACGCCGAGCCCGGCGATCAGGACCAGCGCCATCGGCAGCGTGCCGTCGGGGCTGGGCATTCCAGTGATGGCAAGGACGAGCGCGACTGCGGTGGCGGCGAGCGCGGCGGTTCCGGCGGCGACGGTGATCGGCACCATGAATCGCTTCCAGTGGAACCAGGTCGCCCCGGCGGTGACCAGCGCCATCGATCCGATCAGGATCGCGCCGGTCGTTTCGCCGACATCATTGCCGAAAATGGATTCGCCATGCTTGACGAGGACGCCGACCATCGTCGCAAACACGCCGCCCGCAAAGGCGAGGACGAGCACGATGCTGGGCAATGCCATGCGGCGCTTGCGCGTGAAATATTCGGCGAGGAACCACGCCGAGCCGGCGACGAACGCGCCGCCGAGCGCGGGATGGATCGAGGCGCCGATCCAGCCGACCGCGACGAGCAGGATCACCGCCGCGATGCTGACGAAAATATCGTTGAAGCCGGTGATAAGGCGGAATGATTCCTCATCCGCTCCGGGGGCGGCGCGCACCGATGCGATATGCGACCGGAAAGCCAGCGCGGCCTCCGGCGTCAGTACCTTTGCATCGACCGCAGCTTGCAGGTCGGTTTCACTATACATCGGGGTCGTCCTTCTGTCCGATCCCCTTGCCCCGCGATGTTTATGGCATGGGCGTATTAGTGTGTCAATACAGCGTGACGCTCGATCCTCCCCATCGCTCCGCGACAGGGAGGATCAATCAAAGCTTCAGCCCAGCGCCATCAACGCTTTCATCACGTTCATCGACTGTTCGCTGCCCGACTGCGGGACGATTTCGCCATTGCGGTCGATGATCTTCTCCCACGCCGCGGCGACGCCCTCGGGGGTGCGCTCGCCCTCGGGGAGCGCGACGCCGGGGGTCATCGTGACATAAGCGGCGTGGAACGCGCCCGCGCCCGCGCCGACGATCATGTTGGTCGGGGCGTCTTCGCTGACCAGATAGAGCGCCGCCGGAACGACATTCTCCGGCGTGAACTTCTCGAACAGTTCGGCGGGGAAGATGTCCTCGGTCATGCGCGTGCCGGCGACCGGGGCGATCGTGTTGCAGCGGATGTTATATTTCGCGCCCTCGAGGTGGAGCGTCTTGGTCAGGCCCGCGAGCCCCAGCTTCGCCGCGCCATAATTGGCCTGGCCGAAATTGCCGTAGAGACCAGTCGATGATGCGGTCATCAGGATGCGGCCATAGGCCTGTTCGCGCATCAGGTCCCAGCACGCCTTGGTGACGTTGGCGCTGCCGCTGACATGCACCTTCAGCACCAGGTCGAAATCGGCGGGCTCCATCTTGGCAAAGCTCTTGTCGCGCAGGATGCCGGCATTGTTGATCAGGACGTGGACACCGCCCCATTCTTCCTTCGCACGTGCGACCATTTCGACCATCTGGTCATATTCGGTGACGCTGCCGCCGTTCGAGATCGCGGTGCCGCCCGCGGCGCGGATTTCCTCGACCACCTGCAGCGCCGCATCCGAATGGCCGGTGCCGTCGCGCGATCCGCCGAGGTCGTTGACGACCACCTTTGCGCCGCGCCGCGCCAATTCGAGCGCATAGGCGCGGCCAAGGCCGCCGCCGGCGCCGGTGACAATAGCAACGCGGCCGTCAAATTTGATCGTCATGATGGTCTCCCGGATAGGGCGGCCTCCCCGAAGAAAGGTTGCCCGAAAAAACTGGAACGTCCTTAGCCGTTCGCGCCTTGCTGGCAAGGGGGTGAAAAAATGACGGATGAAACAAAAATGTCACGCAAATGACGTGCATATGTCACGCAAGCGTCATAGCAGCGCCCCGAGCTTGTAACCTTTCGCAACGGAGCAAATCCCTCATGCGCCACGCCCTGACCGCCGCCTTGCTGACAACGTCGATGTTCAGCCTGCCGGCCACCGCCCACGCCCAGGCGATGACGGCCGAGGAAGCGGCGCAGCTGCGCGCCGAACTCGCGGCGCTGAAGGCGAAGGTGCAGACGCTCGAAACGCGGCTCGATACCGCGACCCCACAGCCGGCGCCCGCACCGGCTCCGGTGCCCACGCCCGCGCCGCCTTCGGTCACCGCGAAGCCCGCGACCGAGATCAGCTGGAAGGGCGCGCCCGAGATCAAGACCGCCGACGGCTGGAGCTTCAAGCCGCGCGGGCGCGTCCAGCTCGACGTCGCGGGCATCGACGCGCCGGCAGGCGTGACGGGCATCCGCGGCGGCACCGTGACCGAGTTCCGCCGTATCTACCTCGGCGTCGACGGTAAAATCCCGGGTGGCTTTTCGTACCGCGTCGAGGCCGACCTCGCGAACAGTGAGGTCGAACTGACCGATATTTACCTAGCCTATGGCACCGGGCCGCTGTCGATCACCGCGGGCCAGGTCAAGCCTTTCTGGTCGCTCGACGACATGACGAGCGATCTGTTCACCAGCTTCACCGAGCGCGCCGCCTTTATCCAGGCATTCGGTTTCGAACGCCGCGTCGGCCTGTCGGCGCAATATAGAGGCAAGGCGCTGCTGCTGCAGGGCGGGGTGTTCAGCGACAATGCCGCCGACCTCACCGACAGCAACCACAGCCTCAGCGTCGATGGCCGCGTCGTGTTCATGCCGAAGCTTGGCAACGCACAGCTTCACCTTGCCGCATCGGGCCATTACCGCGACCCGGGCGACCCCGCGGCGACGAACCGCTACCGCGCGCGTCCTTTCGTCCACACGACCGACGTGCGGCTGGTCGACACCGGGCTGATCGACATATCGAGCGAGCGCGGCCTCGGCCTCGAAGGCGCGGTGATCGCCGGGCCGTTCCACGCCGCGGGTGAAGCCTATTGGCAGAGCGTCAAGCGCAGCACCGCCGCCGCCGACCCGACCTTCTTCGGCGGCTATGCCGAGGTTGGCATGGTGCTGACGGGCGGCGACGCGCGGGGGTACAGGGATGGCGCGTTCGATCGCCTCAAGCCATCGAAGCCAATCACCGCCGGCGGGATCGGCGCGATCGAGGTCAATGCGCGCTATGACTATCTCGACCTCAATGACGCGGGCGTACGCGGCGGGCAGCAAAAGACGGCGCTGATCGGGCTCGCCTGGGCGCCGATCGACTATGTCCGGATCACCGCCAACTACGGCAAAGTCTGGCTCGACGATGCGCGCGTCGCCACCGCGACGGGCGACCGCAGCTATTCGGCCGACACGTTCGGGTTGCGCACGCAGATCGATTTCTGATCCGGGTGGATAGCTGCCAGTCCTATGGCGCGACGTAGGTCAAGGTCGACACATGGACCGCGCTGGCGACCGGCTTGCCCGAAAGGACGCGGTCGCCTTTGACCTCGTGTGTCGTCGACAGCAGGTAGCGGCCCTTGCCGCGCGCCGGGACGGCGACCACGCCCTTGTCGTCGGCGAGCGTCGACTTCGCCCACCGGTCGGGGTCGATGATCGTCAACTTGGCGCCGGGAAGCGGGCTGCCCTGCCAAAGGACCGCGAAGCTGTCACCGCCCGCGGTCAGCGGAACAATTTCCAGGTCGAGCGCATGGCGCGTCTCGGTGCGGCCCGCGCGGGCATGATAGACGACGCCCTTGAGCTTGCCGTCCTCGCCCGCCCAGGGTTCGAAGACATTGTCGTCGACCAGCCGGACATCGCCTGCGCCCGAAACCACGGCTTCGATATGGTTGGTGCGCCGCACGAGCGGAGCAGGGCGGTCGCGATTCCCGGCAAACAGTACCGGCGTTTTCAGTTTCGGGAATTCGGGATCGCCGCTTTCGGGAACCGCTTCGGCTGGCTCGCCAAGATAGATGCGCGCCGGAGCGGCGCCGTCGCGTTCGATCCAGACCTCATGCGCCGCGGCGGGCGAGGCGGTGGCGCTTATGGCCAGAAGCGGAGCGAGCCATTTTTTCATGCCGGTTTCCTTTGCCGAATATATGTCAGGCGAGCTTGCCGCGCACAGGCGGCGAGCCCTGCCCGATCATTGGCAAGCTCGATGCTTTATTGCAAACGATTATTACTAGCGAAAAGGGTGAAATCATTGTCCGGTACAAAGAGGCGGAGCGACTATTTGTCGCGCCCGGTCCGCTTTGGGCGGGGAGCGGCCGTTGCCGAAGGGCGCGCGGCATCGCGGGGGGTGCGATTGCAAAAGTCGGTATCTTCTGACACACTTAACATGCCCAAAAGATGGTAATTCAAAAAGGAGACACCGGATGCGTGATTTTTCCTTTATATTGTCTTTGTTGCTCGCCGGATTGTTGGCGATTTTCGTGACAGGTGAAGCAAATTCTCGTGAAAAAGCGGGAATCAGGGAGGAATGTACCGACTTTGGTTTCAAAGAAGGTACGGATGCTTTCGCCAATTGCATGTTGCAGCTCTCGCTGGAGCAGCGCCGCCATCAGCCTCCCGACCGCGCGGCCGTTCTTCGCCGATATAAAGATCTCAGCATGGCCCGGCGCGGCGATGACCGGTATCCGGTATGCACTGCCGCGATGATGGACAACGAGCTCGACACGTCGGTCAACAAATGGGTCGGCCCAAATTGCCAGATGGCACCCGACTAAGAACCGGTCGCATCCGTAGCGTGCGGCCGCAGCTGTAAGTCCTGTCCGGCGATCAGTGCGCCGTGCTGTTCGAAAAGCCGTTCATCACCACCACGCCGCATATGATCAGCGCCATGCCCACCATGGCGGGCGTATCGAGCTTCTGGCCCTGAAACACCCACGCGATCGCCGCGATCAGGACGATCCCGACGCCGGACCAGATCGCGTAGGCGATTCCCGTGGGCAGGGTTCGCAGGGTCAGCGACAAGAAATAGAAGGCCACAATATATCCGCCGGCGGTAATCAGCGAGGGGACGAGCTTCGTGAAGCCTTCCGATTGTCTCATGAAGCTGGTCGCAACGACCTCTGCAACGATGGCGATGGCGAGATAGATATATTGCATGGCGATGCTCCGTCGTCGGTAGCGGCGGGGCGGCAACTGCAATTCCGCGCCACCTGCCGCAAAAGGCTGGTCGACGCCGTGGCGGAGAAGAACCCTTCGAGCGGGCGCAGGAGATACCAGCCTGCTACTCTATTCTCGGCACGCAGGACTTATCCGGCCTGATGGTGAGAATCAACCGGGCCGGCGCCGTCCGACGTCAGACGCTCTTGCCCGCATCCAGCGCATAACCGGCCGAGCGTACGGTGCGGATGATATCGCTCGTACCCGGCAGGTTGATCGCTTTCCGCAGCCGCCGGATATGGACGTCGACGGTGCGCAGTTCGATGTCGCTGTCCTGGCCCCAGACGCTGTCGAGCAATTGCCCGCGCGAGAAGACGCGGCCCGGATGCTCCATGAAATGGCGGAGCAGGCGGAATTCGGTCGGCCCCATCGCGACGATCTGGCTGTTGCGCACGACCTTGTGCGCGACCGAGTCGAGCTCGATGTCGGCATAGGTCAGCATCTCGCCGGCGAGCGCAGGGCGCAGGCGGCGGAGCACCGCCTGGACACGCGCGACCAGTTCGCGCGGGCTGAACGGCTTGGTGACATAATCGTCGGCGCCGGTCTCGAGGCCGCGGATGCGATCCTCTTCCTCGCCGCGCGCGGTGAGCATGATGATCGGCACATTTGCCGATTTCGGGTTGCGGCGGAGGCGCCGGCAAACCTCGATCCCGGGCAGGCTCTCGATCATCCAGTCGAGCAGGACGATGTCGGGCACGCGTTCCTCGACGAGGACGAGCGCCTGTTCGCCATCGGGGGTCTGACGGACCGAAAAGCCCTCGCGCGCGAAATGCCAGACGATGAGCTCGGCGATCGCCTCGTCATCCTCGATGAGCAGCAGGTCGGGCTGCGGCATCAGCCTTGCTCCTGACCCGCTGACGCACTGTCCTCGGGGGTCTCGCCGCGTTCGCGTTCCTCCATATGTTCGCCGGTGACGACATAATAGACCATCTCGGCGATGTTGGTGGCATGGTCGCCCATGCGTTCGAGGTTCTTGGCGACGAACAGCAGGTGCGCGCTTTCGGTGATGTACTTGGGATTTTCCATCATGAAGGTGACGAGCGTGCGGAAGATGCTGTTGTAGAAATCGTCGACATTCTTGTCGCGCACCGTCACCCGCACCGCGAGTTCGGCGTCGCGCGCCGCGAAGCTGTCGAGCGCGTCGTGGATCAGTTCGGCGACGATCGACGACATCGACATCAGCAGCGGGATCGCCTCGATCGAGCGCGTCTGGTCCATCAGCGCGACGCGTTTGGCGATATTCTTCGCGTAATCGCCGATGCGCTCGACGACCGACACGATCTTCAATGCCGCGATCATTTCGCGGAGGTCGTCGGCCATCGGCGCGCGGAGCGCGATCGTCTGGACCGCGAGCTGTTCGACTTCGGCCTCGAGCGCGTCGATCTTCTTGTCGTCGCGCACGACCTGCGCCGCGAGGTCGAGATCGCCCTTGCTGAGCGAGGTCATCGCCTGGAGCAGCGCCTGTTCGGCGCGGCCGCCCATTTCGCTGATCAGCCCGCGCAGGCGGTTGAGGTCTTCGTCGAAGGCTTTGACCGTATGATCGTTCGTTAGTGCCATCACTCTTGTCCTTTTGGCTGCGGCTTAACCGTAGCGGCCAGTGATATAGTCCTTGGTGCGTTCCTGTTTCGGGTTGGTGAAGATGTCGGTGGTCTTGCCGTACTCAACCAGCGTCCCGAGGTGGAAAAAGGCGGTGCGCTGCGACACGCGGGCCGCTTGCTGCATGTTGTGCGTGACGATCACGATCGCATATTTGCCGCGCAGTTCGTGGATCAGCTCCTCGATCTTCGCGGTCGCGATCGGGTCGAGCGCCGAGCAGGGCTCGTCCATCAGGATGACTTCGGGGTCGACCGCGATCGCGCGGGCGATGCACAGCCGCTGCTGCTGGCCGCCCGACAGCGCGGTGCCGCTCTCGGCGAGGCGGTCCTTGACCTCGTCCCACAGGCCGGCGCGCACCAGTGCGCGCTCAACGATGACATCGAGGTCGGCCTTGTTCGGCGCGAGGCCGTGGATGCGCGGGCCGTAACCGACATTGTCATAGATCGACTTGGGGAAGGGGTTCGGCTTCTGGAACACCATGCCGACCCGCGCGCGGAGCTGCACGACGTCCATCGACGGCGCATAAATGTCCTCGCCGTCGAGCTCGATCTGGCCCGTCACCTTCGCGCTCGCGACCGTATCGTTCATGCGGTTGAGCGAGCGCAGGAAGGTCGACTTGCCGCAGCCCGACGGGCCGATGAAGGCGGTGACGAGGTCGGTGCCGACGTCGATCGACACGTCGTTGATCGCCTGTTTCTCGCCATAGAAGACGTTGACGCCGTGCGCCTTCATCTTGGGGTCGGCGATGGTAAGATCGTCTTGGGTCATGGGGGTCACCAGCGTTTTTCGAATTTGTTGCGAAGATAGATCGCAAAGGCGTTCATCGACAGCAGCACGATAAGCAGCACGATGATCGCGGCGGAGGTTTTCTCGACAAAGCCCCGGTCGACTTCGTCCGACCAGAGGAAGATCTGCATCGGCAGCACGGTCGAGGGCGAGCAGATGCCGCCCGGAACGTCGCCGATAAAGGCGCGCATCCCGACGAGCAGCAGCGGCGCGGTCTCGCCCAGCGCGCGCGCCATGCCGATGATCGTGCCGGTGAGGATGCCGGGCAGCGCGAGCGGCAGGACGTGATGGAACACCACCTGCACCGGGCTCGCGCCGACGCCGAGCGCCGCATCGCGGATCGACGGCGGCACCGACTTGATCGCGTTGCGGCTGGCGATCACGATCACCGGCATCGTCATCAGCGCGAGCGTCAGCCCGCCGACGAGCGGGCTCGCCTGGCACAATCCGAACCAGTTGATGAACACCGCGAGCGCGAGCAGGCCAAAGATGATCGACGGCACCGCGGCCAGATTATTGATCGACACTTCGATGAGGTCGGTCCAGCGGTTCTTCGGCGCATATTCTTCCAGATAGAGTGCCGCGAGCACCCCGGTCGGGAAAGCGATCAGGAAGGCGATGAAGATCGTCAGCACCGATCCCTTGAGCGCGCCCCAGATGCCCGCGACCGCGGGGTCGGTGGCGTCGGCATTCTTGAAGAAGGGCCAGTGGATGCCGGTCGACAGCTTACCGTCCTTCTCCAGCGCGTCGACCTTTGCCCCGAGCGCGCCCTTGGCGCCTTCCTTGGCGGCGATGTCGACTTCGGACGCGGCGGGCAGTTCGAACACCGTTGTGCCGTTCAGCAATTCGGGGTCGTCCTTGATCGCGCTGCGCACTTCCTTCCACGCATTTTCGGAAATCAGCTTCGATCCCTCGGTCCCCAGCGCCTCGTCGGCGGCAAAGGCGACGATGTCGGCGAGGCCCGCGTTCGCGATCACCTGATCGGCGTCGGCATCGCCCAGCCGCGTCGTGTCGATCGTCAGCGGCATCGCCTTGAAATCGACGGGCACCTCGACATGCGTATACATGAAACCGCGCGCGCCGTTGCCGACCATCACGAAGAGCAGGAAGGCGAGGAAAGCGCCCGAGAGCAGCACCGCGCCCAGCCCCATCAGCTTGAAGCGGCGTTCGGCGGCGTAGCGCTTCGCGATGCGGGACTGCATCACGGAGCCTTTCCAGTCGGTGGGGGCGGTCTGCCTATTCATAAGCTTCACGATATCTTTTGACGATGCGCAGCGCGACGATGTTGAGCAGCAGCGTGACGATGAACAGGACGAGGCCGAGCGCGAAGGCGGCGAGCGTTTTCGCGCTGTCGAACTCCTGGTCGCCGGTGAGCAGCTTGACGATCTGCGCCGTCACCGTGGTGACGCTGGCAAAGGGGTTGGCGGTCATGTTGGCGGAGAGGCCCGCCGCCATCACCACGATCATCGTCTCGCCGATCGCGCGGCTGACCGCGAGCAATATGCCGCCCATCACGCCCGGAAGCGCGGCGGGGATCAGCACCTGGCGGATCGTTTCGTTCGGCGTTGCGCCGAGTGCGAGCGATCCGTCGCGCATCGCCTGCGGCACCGCGTTGATGCTGTCGTCGGCCATCGACGACACGAACGGGATGATCATCACGCCCATCACGATACCCGCGGCGAGCGCGCTTTCCGTGCTTGCGTTGGGAATACCGAGCATCACCGCGAATTCGCGCAGCGCCGGCGCCACGGTCAGTGCGGCGAAATAGCCGTAAACGACCGTGGGCACGCCCGCGAGGATCTCGAGCAAAGGCTTCACCCATTTGCGCACCGTCGGCGCGGCATATTGGGTGAGGTAGACCGCAGTCATCATGCCAATGGGAATCGCGACGATCATCGCGATAATCGCGCCGATCAAAATCGTGCCCCAGAACAGCGGGATGCCGCCGAAAGTATCGGGCTGCGGCGCCCCGCTCGTCGGCGCCCATTCGGTGCCGAACAGCAGCTCGGCGGGCGAAACGAGGCGGAAGAAGCGGATCGATTCAAACAGCAGCGAGAGCACGATGCCAAAGGTCGTGAGGATCGCGACGAGCGACGCGAGCAGCAGCACCAGCATCACGATCTTTTCGACCCGCGTCCGCGCGCGGAAATCGGGTTTGATCCGCGTAAAGGCGTAAAGCCCGCCCGCGAGCGCCAGCGCGAGCATCGCGGCGATGCCGATCCACGCATATTTGTGGCTCGCGTCGGCGTAAGGCTTTACCAGCGGCGCCGCGGCGGGCAGCCGCACGTCGGCCTGCTTGCCCTGCGCGACGGCGCGCGCATCCGACAGGATCGCGCCGCGCTCGAACCCGAACGACGGCAGCGATTGCGCTGCTTCGGTCGCGAGCACCTGATTGGTGATCAGCGCCGGCGAGACCGACGACCAGACGGCAAGAAACAGCGCCGCGGGGGCGAACAGCCACAGCGCGACATACCAGCCATGATATTGCGGGCGCGAATGGAGCTTCGCTCCCGCACGGCCGGCAAGCAGGTTCGACCGCGCGCGACCGGCGAGCCAGCCGATCAGCGCGAGACCCGCGATCAAAAGCAAAAGGGCGGCGGCGTTGAAGGTCACTATTTTCTCGTCATCCAACTATCCCCAAAAATCCGCTCGCCCTGAGCCTGTCGAAGGGCCGTTCTTTCTTCGCGCGGAAGAAGGACGGTGCTTCGACAAGCTCAGCACGAGCGGGAGGGGGGAGGCATTCAGTCCGGATTACTTCAGCTCGGCGCCGTTCAGCGCGGTCATGCCCTTGCCGTTCGCCGCCGCGGTATCGGCGATCGCCTTCGGCGACACGATCAGGCCCTTGGCGTTCAGGTAGCCGCCTTCGCCCGCACCCTTCAGGAACTCGGCGACATATTCGGCGAGCCCGGGGACGACGCCGACATGCGCCTTCTTCACATAGATGAAGAGCGGGCGCGAACCGGGATAGCTGCCGTCGGCGATCGCGGCATAGGTCGGCGCGACGCCCTGCACCGGAACCGCCTTGATCTTGTCCTTGTTGGCATCGAGATAGCTGAAGCCGAAGATGCCGAGGCTCGTCGGGTTCTTGTCGAGCTTCGAGATGATGAGGTTATCATTCTCGCCCTGCTCGACATAATAGGGCGCGCCGCGCAGCGTGGTGCAGACCGCCTCATGCTTGTCCTTGTCGCTGTCCTTCAGCGCCTTCATCTCGGCATTGGCGTCGCAGCCACGCCCAAGGATCAGTTCCTTGAACGCATCGTACGTGCCGCTGGTCGACGGCGGGCCAAAGACCGAGATCGCGACCGCGGGAAGCGCGGGGTTCACGTCCTTCCACGTCTTCGCGGTGTTCGGCTTGCCATAGGGGTTCGCGGCGAGCGCCTTATACACATCTTCCTCGGTCAGCTTGAAGCCCGGACCGCGCGCCGCTTCGCCCAGCGCGATGCCGTCGATACCGATCTGGACTTCGACGATCTCCTTGACGCCATTCGCGGCGCAGGTGTCGAATTCCTTCTTCTTGATGCGGCGCGACGCGTTCGCGATATCGGGGGTGTCGCCGCCGACGCCCGAGCAGAAACGCTCAAAGCCGCCGCCGGTGCCCGTGCTGTCGATCTTCGGCGTCTTGTTCCCCGTCGCTTCGGCGAACTTCTCGCCGACCGCGGTGGCAAAGGGATAGACGGTCGAGGAACCGACCGCGCTGATATAATCGCGCGCGCCGCCGCCCGAAGACGCCTGATCCTGGCACGCGGAAAGCGCCAGCGCGCACGTCGCGGCACCAGCGACGCCAAGCAACCGGGGAGCGAATTTCTGCAGCATGAAATGATCCTGTGGTGGGGGTCGTTACCGATCCAAGCCACCACCCCCGCGGCGACTCGCTGAGGGCCATTTGGGGGAGTTGTGTGACGTGTATGTGACAGGGAGCGTCATATATGTGTCATAGAAAATGGGCGGGCTATCGAATGATCGCCCGCCCAAGCTCATCTTGCGTTACGACGGATTGCAGGTCATGCCATTCCGACGTGCGTTCGCTTCGCAGTCGCTACGGTTCGTATAAGCCTGAGTGGAAGCCCCAACGATCCGTCCATTGCTCGCCGTGCGGCGCCACCGCCATCCGCTTGCAGTGTTGTAAATGTCCCAAGTATCTCCGGAACGATCAACGCAACTAGCCATTTTACTTCTCCTGGAGCCCGATGCTCCTCATGTTCGGCTCATGCGCTATGCTCCTTCTTAATCTTTTCTCTGACGGGCATTGATGAAATGGTCGGCAGGATAGGTATCTCCGCATTCGCAAGCGATGCCGTATGAGCGACATGTGTTCGAAAATAGGGATAGCAAGCCATCAAGCCAGTCTTTCTTGCAAATGCAGTGGCATGTAACTCATCACAATCCGACTTAATGCGATAGAAGACAACGAACTTGCTTCTAACCGAAAAAACTTTCTTTCTTTTGATTTTTTTAAAACTCTCAAGTTGAAAAATGCAGGTTGCCACTTGAGTTTCCGCGTCAAAAGATTCGTTGATATCGCAAAAGTCGACCCCGAGTTTTCCTTCTTCGTCAGATCCGAAAAAGCTAGGGGCTACAGAAAAATTAGATTCGATCAGTTGTACTGCCAAAAGCTCCGCGCATCGGGCAATGGAGTTATAAACTTTAGGGTCAATTTCTCCAATCCGCTCTTCATCGGCAATTTCATTGTCAGGCATGACCTTTTTAGCCATTAGCATACCTTTCAAATGGAACTACGTTTGATCCTGTTTTGGCCCAATCTTCGGCATTGGCGGCGCCTTTGGCTCCTCGATCTGTCTCGTTTCCGCCAAAGCTGATTTTGTCTTTGAGAAGTTCGGCGATAAGTTGGTCGCTCAATCCGGTAAAAGGCTTGGAGGTGCCAGTATCCCGTGTCACCTCCTTCTCCTTCAGCCTTTGATATTCTTGCTTGGTCAAAATAATAGGCTCTTCTTCCAAAGCCGAAAAAACATTAAACATCAGGCGAATAGTAAAATTATTCGCGTCGTCGGAAAAGATCTGCGTGACTCTCGCGCGAGAAACGCCAAGTTTCCGCGCCAGCTCAGCACGCGAAATTCCTTTGTCTTCCATAATGCTAGAAAGTCTCGCTTGGATTTCGCTAACGAAATATTCCTCGCGGAACAGCTCCGATCCGATGACTTCGCTGAAAATATTAGCCATTTTTACCCACCACAAAGAGTGTCCATGTCGCGAACGCGACTTTTTGCTCGTTTCAATATTCTTGGACATGCCCTATCTTGTTTTTTTGAAGGGTCGATGTCGATTAATATGAGAGTCTTCTTCGATTGATAGTTTCTCACAAATCCGTACAATCTTACTTTGTGAACTTTGATTGCGACGAGCATCCGATCATTGTCGCCTCCGCAGCGACCTTCGTTGCCATTGAATTGCTCTGTGCTTGGGCGCTGCCCGTCGGCCCAGAGTTTTGCATTCGATAGCAGTCTTGCCTGTTTACGCGATTCCAGTTCACAAAAGTCGATCGTGACCGATTTGGCCATGAGCACTTGGGCGATCATACCCGTCAGGACATGATCGCAATTGATACTCGCCAAATCGTCCGAATCACTCATATCCAATTTGTGTTAAGGTTTTCCTTAACACATGGCAAGCGTAGAATCGCTGAAGGTAACATTCGTGATCCTCATCAACGGCCACCTCATCATGACCCCCGAGAACGCCAAGCGTATGATCGCGCTAGGTGCCGAGCATAGCGCGCGGTCGCGCGCCGAACCGGGGTGTCTGGCGCATCATTGCCATGTCGATGTCGAGGACGCGATGCGGCTCGTCTTCGTCGAGGAGTGGGAGAGCATCGACGCGGTGCGCGCCCATTTCGCGGTGCCCGCGTCCGCCGCCTTCGTCGCCGAAATGCGCGCGCTATCGCCAAAGCCGCCGGTGATCCGGATTTATTCCGCCGAGGATATTACGGCGAAGCTGATGGGGTAAGGGCGGCACGCCTCCTGACGGGCGGGGCTATCCTCCTTCGTCATGCCGGACTTGATCCGGCATCCATATAGGCGCCGTCGATGGACCCCGGATCAAGTTCGGGGTGACGAGGGAAAGAAAAACCGCTTTCCTACATTATTCGGCTGTGCCAGCCTTTATCCGGCTCTTTCAATTCATCGACAATGACGGTTGCTACCCGGCGTGCGGGGCGGGGCGTCCAAGCTAGCCTTCTTTGCCGCGCGCATGGGCAGGGCAACGGCAAATCGGCGCATAAGGCTGAACTTTACTGAACTTTGGACATCGCGGCGTACCTCCCGCGCCGGCCGGGCTTGCGCGGGACAGGCTTGATCCGCCGCGCCGTTGCGATAGGGCGGATCGATGGACGAAGGGGGGCTGTGCGGGGGCATATGAGCGGGTTTGAATTCATCTTTTCGCTGTTCGGGCTGATCCTCGGCCTCGCGCTCGCCGAGGGGCTCGGCGGGCTGGCGAAGGCGCTCAAGGCCAGCCACCGCGTCCGCATCGGCTGGCCGACCGCGCTGCTCGGGCTGTTCGTGTCGGGCGACGTCGTGACCTTCTGGATGTACGGCTGGGCGATGCGCGACCTGCTGCCGCTGAGCTGGCCGGTGCTGTTCGGCGGCTTCCTCGTCACCGCCATCTATTTCCTCGCGGCGAGCCTTGTCTTTCCCGACGATTCCGAGGCGTGGGACGACCTCAGTGCCCATTTCGACAAACATTATCGCAAGGTCCTCGGCGGCATCCTGCTCTGCAACGTCGTGTTGGTCGCCACCGTCGCGGCGCTCGCGAAATGGCCGCCCTTCGACCCGCGCAACATCGTGATCACCTGGTCCTTCTTCCCCGTCGCGCTGCTCGCGATCGCGGCAAAGGACCGGCGCGTCGTGTGCGCCTGCCTGATCTGGCTGATCGCGCTCTACCCGCTCTCGGCGGTGTGGCACTGACCTATTGGACGGCAGTGGTCTTGGCGACGACACGCCATCCGGCATCGGTGCGATAGAGCAGGAGCTGGTCGACGTAGCGGTCGCCGCCGAAATGCAGTTCATAGGTGACCGCGCTCATCGACGGCGTCGCGTCGCGGCGGTCGAGGACGCGCCCGGTCGCGGCGGGATCGGGCCGCGCCGCCCAGTCGCCGAGTAGCTCGGCGAAGCGCTTGCAGCCGATCGGCGCCGCGCCGTCTTTGGCCAGCGTGCAGAATTGCCCGTCGGGCAGGAACAGCGCCTGCAGGACTTCGATCCGACCCGTGCGCAGCCCGTCGACATAGGCTTCGAGCGCGGCTTCGGGTGAGGACGGCGCTGGTGCCGCTATCGCAGGTCCCGCCGCGAGCAATGCGGCGACGCAAGGAAGAAGGCGTACAGGATCGATCGGCATTGCATGAGACTCCCGCTGCAAATCATGCGCGCAGCCTAGCCGTCTCCGCGCGGTTTCTCCAGCGGGAGTCGCGAAGGGAAGGGGCCCCGAAATCTCGTTCGGGACCCCCTCCTTCGGCCCATTCAGTCGGTGGTCGGCGTGCTGCTCGCCGCGGGCGCCGGGGCCGGCGCTTCGGCTGCGGGCGTCGCCGCGGCGGCGGGCGTCACCACCGCGACGCTGGGGGCGGGGGCCAGCTGCGCGGTCGGGATGACCACCGCACCCGCCGGGATTGCATAGGCCAGCGCCTCGTTCGTCCGTGCCATCAAATGCTGGCCGTTCGGGATGATCGCCGACTTGCCGGTGACGAAGGCGCCGAACACGCCGACTGCGACCACTGCGCCGATCGCGGCGCCGGTGTTGCCTTCGCCTTCTTGCCGATGCATCCCCGCCAGCGGCAGGCGGTGGCCGTTGGGCAGCGTCAGTTCGTTGAAGGTGACTTCCATCTTCGCCGACTTGCCGAACGCGCCCTTGCCGGTGCGCCAGGTCACGGTGCCCATGCCGCGCGTCCCCTTCGGGATCACGACGACGCCATTGTGCATCACGTCGAAGACGGTGTGCATCGGGATCGTGTGCCCCTCGCGCAATTTCTTGCTGTTCGCCTCGGCATCGGGCGTCAGGATCACTTCGGTATAGGACGGCAGCATCAGCCCGGGCGCCGGCGCCGCGACGGCGAGCGTGGGTGCCATGGCAACGGCCGGAACCGCAGCCGGCGTGGCGGTAGGTTCGGCGACGGCGGCGGGTTCGGCCGCGGCGGCTGGTGCCGCCGCTTCCTGCGCCTGAACCGAAATCGAAAGCATGGTAAAAGAGACCGCAAAAGCGGTCGCGCCCCTCAGGTAATTCATCCATTTTCCCCCAAGCCGCAGAGTGCGGCCGGAAGTTACTTGCAAGGCTGTCAGTGCCCTGTCAATCCAGTAGGAGTACGGCAATTACTTCAGTAACGGCGCCAGGTACTGGCCGGTGAAGCTGCGCTTCTCCTTCACCACTTGCTCGGGGGTGCCCGCGGCGACGATTTCGCCGCCCTTGACCCCGCCTTCGGGGCCGAGGTCGAGGATATAATCGGCGGTCTTGATGACGTCGAGATTATGCTCGATCACGATCACGCTGTTGCCCTGATCGACGAGTGCCTGGAGCACCTCGAGCAATTTGCGCACATCCTCGAAATGCAGGCCGGTGGTCGGCTCGTCGAGGATGTAGAGCGTCTGCCCGGTCGAGCGGCGCGACAATTCCTTCGCGAGCTTGACGCGTTGCGCCTCGCCCCCCGACAGCGTCGTCGCCTGCTGCCCGACCTTGATGTACCCCAAGCCCACGCGGACGAGCATCGCCATCTTCTCGCGGATCGAGGGCACCGCCTTGAAGAATTCGGCCGCATCCTCGACCGTCATGTCGAGCACGTCGGCGATGCTGTGGCCCTTGAACTTCACCTCGAGCGTTTCGCGGTTGTAGCGTTTGCCGTGGCATGTCTCACACGTCACATAGACGTCGGGCAGGAAGTGCATCTCGATCTTGATGAGGCCGTCGCCGGTGCAGGTCTCGCAGCGCCCGCCCTTGACGTTGAAGCTGAAGCGCCCGGGCTTGTAGCCGCGCGCCTGGCTTTCGGGCAGCCCCGCGAACCAGTCGCGGATGATCGTGAACGCGCCCGTGTACGTCGCGGGGTTCGATCGCGGGGTGCGGCCGATCGGCGACTGGTCGATGTCGATGACCTTGTCGCAATGCTCCAGCCCCTTCAGGCTGTCGTGCGGCCCCGCGATCATCCGCGCGCCGTTGAGTACGCGCGCCGCGCTGGCGTAGAGCGTGTCGATGATCAGGCTCGACTTGCCGCTGCCCGACAGGCCGGTGATGCAGGTGAAGGTGCCGAGCGGGATCTTCGCGGTGACATTCTGGAGGTTGTTCGCGCGCGCGCCCTTGAGCACGAGGTCGAAGCCATTGCCCTTGCGGCGGTGCTTCGGCACTTCGATCCGCTTCGCCCCCGTCAGATACGCGGCAGTGAGGCTCTTCGTGTTTGCGAGAACCTGTTCCAGCGTGCCTTCGGCGACGATCTCGCCGCCGTGGAGGCCCGCGCCGGGGCCCATGTCGACGACATAGTCGGCGTGGCGGATCGCGTCTTCGTCATGCTCGACGACGATCACTGTGTTGCCGAGGTCGCGGAGGCGCTTCAGCGTCGCGAGCAGCCGGTCGTTGTCGCGCTGGTGGAGGCCGATGCTCGGCTCGTCGAGGACATAGAGCACGCCTGACAGCCCCGAACCGATCTGCGAGGCGAGGCGGATGCGCTGGCTCTCGCCGCCGCTGAGCGTGCCGCTGGTGCGGTTGAGGTTAAGATAATCGAGCCCGACATTGTTGAGGAAGCCGAGCCGCTCGTTGATCTCTTTCAGGATCGCCTTGGCAATCTGCTTCTGCGTGTCGTTCAGCTTCTCGTCGAGCGTGCTGAACCAGCCGAGCGCGTCCGCCACCGAGCGCTGCGCCGATAGGCTGATGTCCTCGCCCGCGATCTTCACGGCGAGCGGCTCGGGACGCAGGCGCGCGCCGTGGCACGTCTCGCACGGATGCGGCGCCTGATATTTGCTCAGCTCCTCGCGCATCCACGCGCTCTCGGTCTGGAGCAGGCGGCGGTTGAGGTTGCCGATCACCCCCTCGAACGCCTTGTGCGTCGTGTAGGTGCGCTTGCCGTCCTTGAAGGTAAGCTCGACGGGTTTGCCGCCGCTGCCATAGAGGATGATCAGCTGCACCTCGCCGGGCAAATCCTGCCACGGCGTCGTCAGGTCGAAGCCATAGGCTTTGCCGAGGCTTTCGAGCACCTGCATATAATAGGGTGAGGGCGGGTTCGATTTCGCCCACGGTACGACCGCGCCCTTTTTCAGGCTGAGCGCATGGTTCGGGACGACGAGATCGGGATCGAACTCCTGCCGCTCGCCGAGCCCGTCGCATGCGGGGCACGCGCCCTGCGGCGCGTTGAAGCTGAACAGCCGCGGCTCGATCTCGGCGATCGTGAAGCCCGAGACGGGGCAGGCGAATTTTTCGGAAAAGATCAGGCGGTTCGCGGGGATGCCCGCGCCCTTCATCGCGCCGCCGGTGTCTTCCTCTTCGCGCCCCGGCACGGGACCGTCGGCGAGATCGACATAGGCGAGCCCCTCGGCGAGCTTGAGCGCGGTCTCGAAGCTGTCGGCGAGCCGCGTTCCGAGGCCCTCGCGGACGGCAATGCGATCGACGACGACCTCGATGTCATGCTTGTATTTCTTGTCGAGCGCGGGGGCCTCCCCGATCTCGTAGAATTCGCCGTCGATGCGGACGCGCGTGAAGCCGTCCTTCTGCCACTGCGCGAGTTCCTTTTTATACTCGCCCTTGCGGCCGCGCACGACGGGGGCGAGCAGATAGGCGCGCGTTCCCTCGGGCAATGCCATCACGCGGTCGACCATGTCGGTGACGGTCTGCGCGCTGATCGGCTCGCCGGTTGTCGGCGAATAGGGAATGCCGACGCGCGCCCACAGCAGGCGCATATAGTCGTAGATTTCGGTGACCGTCGCGACGGTCGAGCGCGGGTTCCGGCTCGTCGTCTTCTGCTCGATGCTGATCGCCGGCGAGAGGCCATCGATATGCTCGACATCGGGCTTTTGCATCATTTCGAGGAACTGGCGCGCGTAGGCCGAAAGGCTCTCGACATAGCGCCGCTGCCCCTCGGCATAGATGGTGTCGAAGGCGAGCGACGATTTGCCGCTGCCCGACAGGCCGGTGATGACGATCAGCGCGTCGCGCGGCAGGTCGACGTTCACGCCCTTGAGGTTGTGTTCGCGCGCGCCGCGCACGGAAATATGGGTGAGACTCATGGGGAGGGTTTGTTCCAGATTTGTTCTAAGGGCGCAAGTGCGGTTTTGCGCGGTTGCACGATAGATAGGGCGGCAAGAGCCGCACCGCAATGCGCGTGCGCTGACCAGCCTTTCCACCAACATCCCAAAGGCTTCGACCAAGCGTCGTGTCGCTTGCTTGACCGCCTGGCGTCCCAGGCGGACAAGAATGACCATGTGCGCCGTCTCGACCCGACGGCGCAGGCAATCGGGAGACTGGGGAAATGAAGAGCTTTTTTTGGGGCGCCGCGGGAATGGCGATGGTAGCTGCGCTGGCCGCTGTACCGGCGGTGGCGAACGAAGCGGGCGGCAATGCAACGCTATGGGCTGCGGCGGCTGACGAGGGTGACGCTTCGTCGGCGGGATCGCTGAAGGCGCTGACCTTCGGCAAATGGGGTGTCGACCTCGATGCGCGCGATCCGTCGGTGAAGCCCGGCGACGATTTCGACAAATATGCCAATGGTGGCTGGTTCGCGCGCACCGAGATTCCGTCGGATCAGGCCTCGGCCGGGGTGGACTATGACGTCTATAACCTGACCCAGCGCCAGCTCCGCGCGGTCGTCGCGGGGGCGCCCGCGGCGAGCCAGGTTGGCGGGCTGTATCAGAGCTTCATGGACGAAGCGCGTGTCGAAACGCTCGCCGCCAAGCCGCTGCTCGCCGACATCGCCGCGGTCGCGGCGATCAAGGACAAGGGCGAGATGGCGCGCTTCATGGGCGGCACGCAGGGGACGTTCGGCTCGACGATCGTCAGCGGCGGGCCTTATGCGGACACCGCCGACCCCACGGTCAACGTGCTGTGGCTGGGGCAGGCGGGGATCGGCCTTCCCGAGCGCGACTATTACCTCAACGACAGCTTCAAGCCGCAGCGCGATGCGTACCGCGCCTATATCGCGCGAACGATGAAGATGGCGGGTAATGCCGAACCCGAAAAGGCGGCCGATGCGATCATGGCGTTCGAGACCGAGATCGCGAAGGTCAGCTGGGCGATCGCCGACCGCCGCGACATCGGCAAGATCAACAATCCGATGTCGTCGGAAGAACTCGCCGCCTATGCGCCGGGGCTCGACTGGAAGGCCTGGTTCGCGGGATCGGGCATCGCGCCGCAAAAGCGCATCATCGTCAACGAAAAGACCGCGGTGCGCGATATCGCGGCACTCTATGCCAAGACCCCGCTCGACACGATCAAGCTGTGGCAGCAATTCCACGTCGCCGACAATGCCGCGCCCTATCTGTCGAAGGCGTTCGTCGACAGCCGTTTCGAATATACCAAGGCGCTGAGCGGCGTCGGCGAGCTGCGCCCGCGCTGGAAACGCGGGCTGACGTTGGTCGACGGCAGCCTCGGCGAGCTCGTCGGCGAAACCTATTCGAAGCAATATTTCCCCGCGAGCGCGAAGGCGAAGATGGAGGTGCTCGTCACCAACCTGAAACTCGCGATGGGCGACCGCATCCGGAACAACAGCTGGATGGCGCCGGCGACGAAGGACGCCGCGCTGGCCAAGCTCGCGAAGATGGACGTGATGGTCGGCTATCCCGACAAGTGGCGCGACTATTCGGGGCTCAAGATCGACCCCGCCGACCTTTACGGCAATGTGAAGCGCAGCGCGGCGTTCGAATATGCCTATGCATTGTCGGACCTCAACAAGCCCGTCGACCGCAAGAAATGGTCGATGAACCCGCAGGAAGTGAACGCCTATAACGGCGGGCTGGAAAACAAGATCGTGTTCCCGGCAGGCATCCTGCAGGCGCCCTATTTCAGCGAGGGCGTCGACGATGCGGTCAATTATGGCGCGATCGGCGCCGTGATCGGCCACGAGATCACCCACGGCTTCGACGATCAGGGCCGCAAGATCGACGCCGAGGGGGCGGTGCGCGACTGGTGGACGCCCGAGGATGCAGCGCGCTTCGACGCGCAGGCGAAGGCCTTCGGCGCGCAATATGCGACCTATGAGGCGGCGCCGGGATCGTTCATCAACCCCGAGCTGACGATGGGTGAGAATATCGCCGATCTCGCCGGGCTCGAGGTCGCCTATGACGCCTATCAGCGCTCGCTCGGTGGCAAGCCCGCGCCGGTGATCGACGGGCTGACCGGCGACCAGCGCTTCTTCCTCGCCTTTGCGCAAGCCTGGCGGACGAAGCAGCGCGAGGATGCGATCAAGCAGCAGGTCGCGAGCGATCCGCACAGCCCGGCGCGCTGGCGCATCATCGGGCCTGTGCGCAACGTCGATGCGTGGTACAAGGCATTCAGCGTCGCCGCGGGCGCCAAATATTATCTGAAGCCCGAGGAACGCACACGGATCTGGTAGTCCTGAGACCCCTTTCTCAGGATCGGGCGGGGGCGGCTTCGTGCCGTCCCCGTACCGCCATCACGGCCAGCGACAGCGCCGCGCCGACGATGACGAACAGCGCGGGAAAGCCGCCGAGCACCGACATCATGCGGATGCCGTCGATGCCGCCGCCCGCGACGAGAACGATGGCGACCAAGCCGACGGTGATGCCCCACACCGCCTGCACCCACAAGGGCGCCTCGGGGGCGTCGGGCGTAATGCCGTGCGTCGATAGCGCGCTCATCGCCGAAACATTGGCGTCGGCGCCGGCGACATAAGACAGGAAGATCGCGAACAGCACGATCCCGGCAATGACGGGGCCGCCGCCGAGTGCGCTAAACAGCCTGAACAGCACCGGATCGGGCCCTTGCGCAGTCAGGACCGCGTAAAGGCTGGCGCCGCTCTGTTGGTCGAACGCGATCGTCGCACCGGCGATCGCAGTCATCCACACCGCACCGAACAGCGACGGCAGGATCAGATTATAGAGGATGAAGGCGCGGACGCTGTAGCCCACCGCGAGCCGGCCGAGGAACAGCGCGGTGACGGGCGCCCACGCGAACCAATTGGCCCAGTTGAAGATCGTCCATTGCCGGTGCCAGCCGGTATCGACGTCGAGGCCGAGGTTGCGCGGGATGAAGGTCTGGAAATAATCGACCACACCGCGCAGCGACAGGCCGAGCATGTCGGCAGTCGGCCCCGCTATCAGGACAAAGGCGATGATCGCGAAGAACAGCCAGGTGTTGAGCACCGAAAGCCCTGCGATGCCCTTTTGCAGCCCCGTCGCGGCGGAAATCAGGAAGCTCGCGACGATCGCTCCTGCAATCGCCCAGCGTAGCGGCGTGCCGCCGTCGAAGCCGCCGATCCCCTCGACCCCGCCCGCGAGCGCGAGCAGGCCGGCGCCGAGCGACGCCGCCATGCCCGCGACCAGCGCATAAAGGCAGATGATGTCGATGCCGGTGCCGACCGGACCATGCGCGCGCTGGCCGATCAGCGGAACGAACAGCGACGACAGGCTGAAGGGTTCGCGGCGGTTATAATAGACGAGCGCGAAGGCGAGGCCCGCGACGGTGTAGATGGCATAGGGCGTCAGCGTCCAATGCAGGAACATCGTCGACATGGCGAAGGTCGCCGCCGCATCGCTGCCCGCCTCGAGCCCCAGCATCGCGGGCGGGTCGTTGAGGTGGAAGAGCGGTTCGGCGGCGCCCCAGAAGAGGATGCCGGTGGCGATCGTGGTGCAGAGCGTCACCGCGAACCAGCGCCAGCGCGTCAATATCGGCTTCGCGTCCGCCCCGCCGATGATCCGCCCGCCGAGCGGCGAAACGGCAATGCCGGCCAGAAGAGCAAGAAAGCCGATTCCCGCCCACGCGAAGAGCGGCGAAAAATAGCGCAATATCCAGTCGTTGATCGCCGTCTCGGCCGCGACGACCGCGGCCCCTTGCCAAAGGCTGAGGACAACGGCGGCGAGAAGCACCGCGAGCGGCGTGAAAAACACCGGGCGATTGAGGGGATGCTTCGGAGATGCTGGCAAATGATCGGCCGATCGGACATGGTCAGAAGGCTCAGCATGACCTTTGCCCCGCTCGAGGTCAAATCGGGGAGGTCAATTCAGGGCGGGAACGGCCTATCGGGCAAAGCGTTGGATCGGCAGAGATGTGGATGTGAAGGAGAAGCTTCGATGACCAGGAATTTGATGGCGGCCACCGCCGCGCTCGCGCTGCTCGCCTCGGGTCAGGCGGCGGCTTTCCAGACGCCGGCCGATACGGCGACGGCGGCGAAACCGATGAAGGACGGCACCACGGCCGAAGAACGGTCGAACACCGCCCGGCTCAACGCCGAACAGGCCGCGCGCGCCAGGTCCGACAACACGGTCTATGCACAGGAAGTATCCGCGGCGCAGCAGCAGGTCGCACACGACCAGCAAGTGTTCAGCGAGGAAACCGCCGCTTATGAAGCCGAGAAGGCGCGCGTCGCCGCGATGTCGGCCGAAGAGCGGATGAAATGGGAGGCCGACGCCGCTGCGTGCAAGGCCGGCGACACGACCCGCTGCGCCGCGCCGACGACAACGCCGCCGCGCTAGGGCCCGTACTCAATTACCGCGCCGTCGAGGCGCCCAAATGGCGAGCAGCTCGGGCCGAAAGACGCGCCGCGAGGGCTGGTTGCCCTTGCAAGCGGCTTTCGGATCGAGATGGAAGCCATTTGGACGTCCCGAAGGGATTTGATCAAAATGGCCCATTGCTTCGTCGAGAAGTCTGGAAATATCGACATATTCCGGCGCCTTCTCTCCTTGCACTGAGCCATTTTGCTTCAAACCTCGACGGCGCGGTAATTGAGTACGGGCCCTGGGGCGTCAATATTCGGCGGGCACCGGTTCCGCTGTCGTGTCGGGGGGTGAGGGATCGCCCGTTGGCGTGGCGGCGAGCGGGCCTTCGTCCGTCGCCGCGGCGGGTGGCTCCGGGTCGGGAAAACGGCCGCCATATCGATAGTCGTCGTCGGCATCGGCCAGGATCGGCGGGTCGACGTCGATCGCCCCCAGTTCGCGAAAAGCGTCATCACGCATCATGTTGTCGCGATGGGCCCGCAGCCGCATCGCGACGCCGTAGCTGTCCGCGCAGTCGAGGCACGGCGCGGCTCCGCTGCCCTGCGGCGCCAGCGCGTCCGGATTGGCGCTGAGGTGCGAATAGGATACGGGCTCGCCGGTTTCGCGGCCCAATCGCGTCCCGACGGCCATTTCGCCCAGCAAGGCCCCGCCGGTGACTCCAGCAAGGACAAGCGCCCACCAACGGAACAGGCGCGCGCCCGTGCGGCGACTCGCAGCGAAAGATAATTTCCTCGCCATCGGTCAATTTGGCCATGAACATGCGCCGGATGCAAGCCCGGCGCCATGATATTGCCCCGCAGCCGGCCATTCGTCGACGGATCGACGCGCTTCGTCTGTCAATCGAGCGGCGGTCCGCCCCGATCGATCCAAAGGCGATTCTCATGACGTCCAGGGGGTATCACCCCTTTGCGGGATATCGGAAGACGGTCTCCCCGGTCCGCCAACCGGTATCCCGCATCCTTTTTGAAGAGAGGACTCCCCCATGGCGAAATTTTCTTTCCTGCTGGCAGCGCCGGTTGCGCTGGCCGGTTTTTCGGTTCCGGCCGCGGCCGAAGACGATGGCGAGCGGCATACCGTCGTCGTGCGTTATGACGACCTGAACCTGTCGAGCGCCGACGGCCGCGAGCGGCTGAGCGCCCGCGTCAAATTTGCCGTTCAGAAAGTGTGCGGCACCCGGTTGCATTACCGGCAGGGCCTTCGCGAACGTGCCGTTGCCAATCGCTGCGAGGACAGCGCGATGGCCGACGCCGATGTGAAACTGGCCGGCCTGTTCAACGGCGAAAGCGCCCGCCTGGCCGATCGCGGCCGGATTGTCGTCGCCGCCGCGCCCTGACCAACCCCGCCGTATGTTTGTCCCGAAAGGCGGTCATGCCCGTGTGGCATGGCCGCTTTTTTGTTCAGGCGTGCATGATCGCCTTTACATCGTGGAGATAGGTGCGGCCGATGCGGTGGACGCCGCCTTCGCCCAGGTCGACGCTCCACGCGCCGTCGCCATGGTGCTTCAATCCGACGATGCCTTCGCGGCGGATCATTTTCGACCGGTGGATGCGCATGAACTGATCGGGGTTCATGCGCGCTTCCAGCGACTTGATCGTCTGGTGGATCAGCCAGCTGCGGCCGCCGACATGCAGGCGCATATAGTCGCGCTCCGCCTCGATCAAATCGACCTGGCCCGCATCGATGCGCAGCATCTCGCCGCGGTTCTGGACCCAGAATTCATTGATCCATCGGCTTTTTTGCGCCGGCGCGCGCTCGGTCGCGCGCCATTCGCGCACGCGCGACAGGGCGCGGGCGAGGCGGTCGGGCGACACGGGCTTGAGCAGATAGTCGACCGCGGCCACGTCGAACGCCGCCACCGCATAGCGATCGAAGGCGGTGACGAAGACGACCGCGGGCGGGTTGTCGAGGCCCTCGATCGCCGCGGCGACCTCCAGCCCGTTGAGATCGGGCATCGCGATATCGCAGAGCACGAGGTCGGGCGCGAGGGCATCGACCATGCGGAGCGCCGAGGCGCCGTCGCTCGCGGTGCCGACGAGCGAAACGCCGTCCTGCTGCCCGGTCAGGATTTGCAATCGTTCGATCGCCAGCGGCTCGTCGTCGACGATCAGGGTGCGAAGAGTCTGGATCATCAGCAAGCCTCCCGTGCCAGCGGCAGCCACAGCGATACGACAAAGCCGCCGTTGTCCGAAGGACCCCATTCGCATCCGGCGGTGGGACCATAACGGGTCAGCAGGCGTTCGCGCACATTGCCGAGGCCGAGGCCGGTTCCCGAGGCGGGGGCGGGCGCCTTCGGATCGATGTCGTTTTCGATGCGCAGCACCAGCAGGCCATATTCGGCGCTGGCGGTGAGGCGGACCGCGATCTTCCCTTTGCTCGGTGCGACGCCATATTTGATCGCATTCTCGATGATCGGTTGCAGGATCAGCACGGGAACGCAGGCGTTTTCCAGCTCTTTCGGCATGGCGACTTCGACCTGCAGGCGATCGGGGAAGCGGGTCTGCTCGATGTCGAGATAGAGGCGCTGGAGCGCGATTTCCTCGTCGAGACTGACGAGCTGCTCGGGATCGACGGCGAGACTCGAGCGGAGAAAAGACGACAGGTTCATGATCATCGTCTCGGCCTCGCTCTTCGATCCCTTGAGCACGAGGGTCGACAGCGAATTGAGCGTGTTGAACAGGAAGTGCGGATTAACCTGGTAATGCAGCGCGCGGAGCTGCGCGGTCTGCGCCTCCATGCGGAAATGATTGGCGCGGCGTTCGAGCGCGCGCATCTCGTTGGCATAGCCGAACGCGACATAGAGCGCGGCCCAGACGGCGAAGAAGAAATACCAGCGGATCGAGCTGTCGAGGATCAGCATCGTTTCCCACGCGACCGAATATTTCGACTGCATTTCCTCGACGATCTTCGCGCTGTCGGAAACCGGGAACCAATAATAGAAAACCATCAGATTGACCGTCGCGTAGATGATCACGAGCGGAACCGCGGCGCCGAAAGCCGCCGCCAGCCGGGCGCCGAAACTCTGGGGCTGGGCGCGCTGGAGCAGCTGATAAAGGACAAAGGTACACAAGATTCCGGCGACGACGACGATCGCGCGGCGGCCGGCGGACGGCCATTGCTCGGGCACGCCGGTCAGCATCGCGAGCACCGAGGTGATCAGGAAATAGATCGCCCACATCGCGATGATCGATCCGATCGCGACCCGGGGGTTCACGCGGGCGTCGGAGGCGCGCCAGTCGGGCGCCGCCGCCAACATTTTCGCGCGCTGATCGCGCAGCGCATCCTTGCGGTTCGAGATATTCATTATGCTGGCTTTAGCGCCAAATAGCGATCGAAGGCTAGCGGGCACCGGACCGCCAGTCGAAGCTCTGCGCACCTTGGTCGAAAGCAGAAGGCCGGTCAGCCCGCCGGTTGCGGCAGTGCGCGGCGCCAGTTGCCGCGTCGGTAGATCGCCCACGCCATCGCCAGCGAGGCGAGGGACGAGAGCGGAAAGCTCCACCAGAGGATGTCGCTGCCGATCGCCGGATAACCGAAATAATAGATGCCAAGGCGGATCGGGAACATCGACAGGAACAGGATGACGAGCGGCGGCACCACCGAGCCGTTGGCGCGCAGCGTGCTGATGAGCACGATCGTCGTGCCGAAGGGCAGGAAGGTCCAGGTCGCGATCAGCTGGATATTGCGCGACACTTCGATCGCCGGGCTTTCGCTGCCGAGGAAGAGTGCGAGCGCGGCGCGGTCGAAGAGCAGGAGCAGTGCGATCAGGACACCGGTCATCGCAAGATTGATCGCGATCCCGCTGTTCGTGACGCTCGATACGCGGTCCCAGCGCCCGGCGCCGATATTCTGCGCCGCCATCGAGCTGACCGCGGCACCGACCGCGAGCGCGGGCATCTGGATATAGTTCCAGAGCTGGAGCGTTGCGCCATAGGCGGCGGCGGTGACGAGCCCCTCGCGGTTGACGAGCCCCACCATGACGAGTCCGGCGCCCGAGATCACGAGCATCTGCGCGCCCATCGGCAGGCCTCGGCCGATGATGAAGCGCAGCTCGGACCATTTGGGAAGCAGGTAGGACAGTTCGTGCCCGCGCAGGCGCAGCACATGGTTCTTGGCGTAGAACCAGCCGATCATCCCCGCGAGGCTGATCGTCCCCGCGACGGCCGTGGCCAGCGCGCTGCCCGCAATGCCAAGGCGCGGGAAGGGGCCGAGGCCGAGGATCAACACCGGATTGAACACGATATCGAGCACGACCGCGAGGATCATGAAGCGCAGCGGCGTCACCGCGTCGCCCGCGCCGCGCGAGGCCATCATCAGCGTGACCGACAACATGCTTGCGGGAACCGCAAGGAAGGTGACGCGCAGATAATCATGCGCGAGCGCAAAGGCTTCGGGCGGGGTTTCGAGCCAGCGCAATATCTGGTCCGACGCGAACCAGCCGATAATCGCGATGACGACCGCGAAGATCAGCGCAAGGCCGATCACGCCGCCGGTCGCGCGGCGCGCGGCGTCGATGTCGCCGCGGCCCATCGACTGGCCGATCAGCACCGTCGCCGCCATGCCAAAACCGAAAAAGGCACCGAACATCAGGAACATGATGATGTTCGCATTGGCGGTCGCGGCGAGCGCGCTATTGCCGAGGAATTGCCCGACCCAGATCGAATTCACCGATCCCGAAAGCGTCTGGAGGACGTTCGACGCGAGCGTCGGCAGCGCAAAGAGGATCAGCGTCTTGGTGATCGGCCCATGGGTCAGGTCCATCCGCCCGTCGCGCGCGGTCTGGCGCGGCGGGATCGGCCCTGCGGCGGGGTCGGCCGCCGCGGCGACCGGGGTCGGTGTGACGGGCGCTTCTTCGCTCAACCCAGCCGTGCCAATGCGGCGGTCAGGCGGTCGGCCTCGGCTTCCTTGGCGGCGTGGTCGGCGCGCGCCTTTTCGACCGCTTCGGGCTTGGCGCGCTCAACGAACGACGGGTTGTTCAGGCGTCCGGCGAGGCCATCGCGCTCCTTCGCCGCGGCGGCGAGCGCCTTGGTCAGGCGGTCGCGTTCGGCGGCGATGTCGATCACACCCTCGAGCGGGACGGTGATCGTCTCACCCTCGACGACGAGCTGCGCCGATGCGCCCGCAGGGGCGGGATCGAAGCTTACGCTCTCAAGGCGCGCGAGGCGGTCGAGCTGTGCCGCGAGCTTGTCGGTGCGGGGCTTGAGCGACGCCGGGAAATGCGCGGTAAGGCGCGCGCCCGGGGGCAGGCCGAGTTCGGCCTTCGCGGTGCGCAGCTCGCTGACGAGCTTGATCAGCCAGTCGATGTCGGCGCTGGCGTCGACATCGCGCGCGGCCGTCGGAGCAGGCCATTTCGCGGTGATCAGCGGATAATCCACACGGTCGCCGAGCCCGGTCCACAGTTCCTCAGTGATGAAGGGCATGAAGGGGTGGAGCATGACGAGGATCTGGTCGAGCACCCAGCCAGCGACGGCTTTGGTCTCGTCGTCGATCGCGCCCTTGATCAGTTCGAGATACCAGTCGCAGAAACGGTCCCACGCGAAGCTGTAGATCGCGTTGGCGGCCTCGTCGAAGCGATAGGCGGCGAAGGCGCTTTCCATCGCGGCGACGGTCGCGGCGACCTCGCCGATGATCCAGCGGTTGACCGGCAGGCTCGCGGCGGGCGCTTCGAAGCTGGTCGAGGCCGAAATGCCATTGGCTTCGCAGAAGCGCGCGGCATTCCACAGCTTGGTCGCGAAATTGCGATAGCCCGCGAGGCGCGCGTCATCCATCTTGATGTCGCGGCCCTGGCTTTCCATCGCCGACATGAAGAAGCGCAGCGCGTCGGCGCCATACTGGTCGATCAGCCCGAGCGGATCGACGACATTGCCCTTCGACTTCGACATCTTCGCGCCGTCGGGCGCGCGGACGAGGCCGTGGAGATAGAGCGTCTTCCACGGCACGTCAGACATGAACTCCATGCCCTGCATCGCCATGCGCGCATCCCAGAAGAAGAGGATGTCAAAGCCGGAGACGAGCACGTCGTTGGGGTAGTGGCGCTTCAAAAGTTCGGTGTTCTCGGGCCAGCCGAGCGTCGCGAAAGGCCAGAGGGCGGAGGAGAACCACGTGTCGAGGACATCCTCGTCGCGGGTGAGCGCAACGCCCGCACCGGCCTCGGCCTGCGCTTCCGCTTCGGTTTCGGCGACGAAGATGCGGCCGTCTTCGGCGTACCACGCCGGAATCCGATGGCCCCACCACAGTTGGCGCGAGACGCACCACGGCTGGATATTCTCCATCCAGTTGAAGAAGGTCTTTTCCCACGTCTTCGGCACGATATTGATGCGCCCGTCGCGCACCGCCGCCATCGGTGGCTGCGCGAGCGTTTCGGCGTCGACATACCATTGATCGGTCAGCCAGGGCTCGATCACCACGCCGCCGCGGTCGCCGAACGGCGTCTGGATCGTGCGCGGCTCGAAGTCATGCTCGCCGCCGTCCTTGTCGATGTGCGGGATGAGGAAGCCCGCTTCCTTCATCCGCGTGACGACGAGTTCGCGCGCGCCATCCTTGCCATCGCGTTTGAAGCGGTGGAGGCCGAGATATTCGGCCGGAATCAGCCCGTCGGTGGTCTGGATGACGTTGGCATCGCCGTCGAGCATGTTGAGCATCTCGGCGGGTTTGAAGCCCGCGCGCTTGCCGACGTCGAAGTCGTTGAAATCATGCCCCGGGGTGATCTTCACCGCGCCCGAACCGAGCTCGGGGTCGGCATGTTCGTCGGGAACGATCTTGAAACGGCGGCCGGTGATCGGCTGGAGAATATCCTTGCCGATCACGCTCTTGTAGCGCGGATCGTCGGGGTGCACCGCGACCGCCATGTCGGCGAGCATCGTTTCGGGGCGCGTCGTCGCGACGACGATAAAATCGCGACCGTCATCGAGTTTCACGCCGTCGGCGAGCGGATATTTGAAGTGCCAGAAGCCGCCCTGAATCTCGTGCGTCTCGACCTCGAGGTCCGAAATCGCGGTCTTGAGCTTCGGATCCCAGTTCACGAGCCGCTTGTCGCGGTAGATCAGCCCCTTTTTGTGGAGGTCGACGAACACCTTGACCACCGCGGCGGTGAAATGCGGGTCCATCGTGAATTGCTCGCGCGACCAGTCCATCGAGCAGCCGAGGCGGCGGAGCTGGCCGGTGATCTGGCCACCGCTTTCCGCCTTCCACTGCCACACCTTATCGATGAAATCTTCGCGGCTGTAATTGGTGCGCTTGTCCTGCCGCTCTTCCATCTGGCGCTCGACGACCATCTGCGTCGCGATGCCGGCATGGTCCATGCCGACGACCCACAGCGCATCCTTGCCGCGCAGTCGTTCGTAACGGACGAGCACGTCCTGCAACGTGTTGTCGAGCGCATGGCCGATATGCAGCGCGCCGGTGACGTTCGGCGGCGGGTTGACGATCGTGAACGGTGTCGCGTCGGGACGCGCGGGGCGAAACAGCCCGCGGCTTTCCCATTCATGGGCCCATTTCGCCTCGATAGCGGCGGGATCGAACGTTTTTTCCATCGGCATAGCCGGGCGCCTTTGCCAGCCGGGGGGCGAGGCGGCAAGGGGGAACGAACCCACGCCCGTGATGCAGGGTGCGCAACTTCTCCGTTCGCATCGAGCGAAGTCGAGATGCCCATGGTTGGCGCACGCCTTCGGCGTGTCTCGACTTCGCTCGACACGAACGGGATTGGAGGTCCTTATTTCTTCAAATGGTTGCCCAGCCAGTTGAACACCGTCTGGTGCCACTGGACGCTGTTCGCACCCTTCAGCACCCAATGATTCTCGTCGGGGAAGACGAGCAGTTCCGACGGGATGTTCCGGCGCTGGAGCGCGGTGAAAGCCGCGAGGCCCTGGCTGTACGGGATGCGGAAATCCTTTTCGCTGGTGATCACCAGCATCGGGGTCTTCCACTTCGTCACATGATTGACGGGGTTCCACTTTTCAGGGTCGGTGCGTTCCCACCACGGCCCGCCATGATCCCATTCGTCGAACCACAATTCTTCGGTCTCGAACGCCATCGCGCGCAGATCGAAGACGCCGTCATGCTGGACGAGGCATTTGAAGCCGTCGGTCCACTGACCCGCGATCCAGTTCATCATGTAACCGCCATAGGAGGCGCCGAGCGCGCAGGCGTTATTCAGGTCGAGCTGCGCGTCCTGCTTGCCCGCGGCGGCGAGGCCGAGCTTCAGGTCCTCGAGCGGCTTGCCGCCCCAATCCTTGTTGATGCTGTCGGTGAACGCCTGACCGTAACCCGTCGAGCCGTGGAAATCGACGGTGACGACGCCATAGCCCTGCTGCGCGAAGACGCGCGGGTTCCAGCGCGTCGACCAGCTGTTGCCAAAGCTCGACTGCGGGCCGCCGTGGACGATGAACGCGACCGGCAGCTTCTGGACCGGGCTGACGGGCTTGACGATCATCCCCCACACCTTGTCGCCATTCGCGCCCGCGAACTGGACGCGGTCGAGTTCGACTGGATCGAATTCGGCGAGGCGCGCGGCGTTGACCGCGGTGATCTGCTTCACCTTGCCCTTGGCGTCGCGGACATAAAGGTCGGTCGGCGCGAGCGCGCTGTTGCGCGAATAGAGGAGGGCGCCGCCGGGCAGCGGGGTGACGTCGCCGATATTGCCTTCGAAGGCTTCGGTCGAGGCCTTGAGCTTCTCGACCTTGCCGCTCGCGGCATCGACGCGGAAAACGGGGTGGTCGAGCGTATCCTGAGCGGTGACATAGAGCGACTTGCCGTCCGCCGCCCAGACGATCGAGCCGACCGAGCGGTCCCACGCGTCGGTGAGCTTCTTCGTCTCGCCGCTTTCGAGATTGCGGAGCATCAGCACCTGCCGGTCGGCCTCATACCCCGGCCGCGCCATCGCGGCATAGGCAAGCCATTTTCCGTCGGGCGAGGGGGTCGGCAGCGTGTCGGTCGCCTGATTGTCCTGCGTCAGGTTCCTCGGCATCATCCGGCTGTCGACGAGCCAGCTGTAGATATCGAGATTGGTCGACATCGGCTCGTTCCGGTCGGCCTTGCGCAGCGTGAAAAAGACGGTGCGGCTGTCGGCGCCCCATGCGAGTTCTTCGCCGCCGCCGAACGGCTTCGACGGGCTGTCGCCGATCAGGCCGGCGTCGACCGGGCGCGCGGCGCTCGCCTTGCCGTCCACAAGATTGAAGACGAACGGGCGGCTATAGGTGCCGGGGGTCTCCCACTGGTCCCAGTGGCGGACGAAGCCCGCGCCATCCTTGTACAGACGGCCGGTGCCCGGGCCGGGAAGCGCGCCCTTGTCCTTGGCGTCGCAGCCGAAGTCTGTGCATTCTTTCGCAATGTCGCCCCACGCGAGCAGCTTCGCGCCGTCGGGCGAAATCTTGAAGCCCGAAACATCGGCCTGGGTATCGGTGACCTGCGTCGCGGCTGCGCCCGCTTTCGGATCGATGCGCCACACCTGATCCTTGCCCGACGCGTTCGAGAGGAAATAGAGGATGCCGTCCTTGTCGAAGGCGGGCGCGGTTTCATTCTTGCCCGCGGTGTCGGCGATGGCGACCGGCTTGGCATCCTTCGCATTGCGGTCGACGAGCCACAGCCCGGTCGAGCGCTTGTACGTCGCACCCTCGGTCTCGGTCATCTGGAACACGACCCAGCGTCCGTCGGGCGAGGCGGTCGGCGCGGCGACGCGCTTCAACGTTGCCAAATCGACCTCGGTCATCGGCCGGGCGAAAGCGGGGGTGGAAAGAGCGGCGGCGAGCGCGATCGCGCTGAACAGGATGTGGTTTCGCATGAAAGCGGTTTAGCGATGCGCCGCGCGGGTTCAAGGATGAACCGACCGCGCTCGCCTCGATTCTCCGCTGCCGCTGAAAATCGGGGCTTGGCGATAATAAATCAAACCTCTCTGGCGCCGCCACGCCCGATGCGCCATCGGGCCGCCTTCAAGGAGATATCTGTGGCGAAGCCGGATTCGAGTCGGATTTTTTTACCGCTGCTGGCGGGCGCGAGCCTGCGCGACCGGGTGGTCGCGAGCGTGGGGGCACTTGTCGGTATCAGCCTCGCCGGCCTGATCTGCGCGGCGATGTTCCCGGTCACGATGCCGTGGATCATCGCACCGATCGGCGCGTCGGCTGTGCTGCTGTTCGCCGTGCCCGCGAGCCCGCTCGCCCAGCCCTGGTCGATCGTCGGCGGCAATTTCATCTCCGGCATCTTCGGGGTGGTCGTGGCACAAGCGATCGGCGAGCCCGCCTTCGCCGCTGCATTGGCCGTCGCGACCGCCATATTGATGATGTCGCTCGCGCGCTGCCTGCATCCTCCGGGCGGCGCGGTCGCGCTCAGCGCGGTGCTCGGCTGGCAGAGTTTTTCGGGGCATGTCGCCGACTTCCTTGTGCCCGTGCTGATCAATTCGCTGATCCTTGTCGCGATCGGCACGTTGTTTCACCGCTTTTCGGGGCACAGCTATCCGCATCGCGCGCGGCCCGTCGACGGGAAGGCGGTGCCGCGGGAGCCGGTCGGGCTGTTGATGGACGATATCGACGGCGCGCTTGCCGATCTGGGCGAGACGTTCGACATCAGCCGCGAGGATCTCGCCCTGCTGCTTGCGCGCGCCGAGGCGCACGCCGCGGAACGCGTCGCCAAGGCGCAGCTTGCCCTGGCGGGCAGCAAGCTTGCGGCGGAAAAAGCGAAAAAGCGGAAGCGCGAAAAGGTCGGTTCCTAACGGACGATCGCGCCGCCCTTCATCACATGGTCGATCTTTTCGAGCGCGGTGATATCCACGAGCGGATCGGCCTTCACCGCGACGAAATCGGCATAGCGGCCCGGAACGATGGCGCCAACATCATCGCGGCCCATTTCGATTGCGGCGCGCCCGGTCGCGGACTGGATCGCCTGCATCGGCGTCATCCCATATTTGACCATGTTCGCGAATTGCCGGGCGTTGAGCCCGTGCGGATAGACGCCCGCGTCGGTGGCGTAGCCAATGTTGACGCCCAGCTCGACCGCGCGGCGGAAAGCGGCGCGCTGCGCGTCGGTCGTCTCGCGGTTCTTGCGCAGATATTCCTCGGGCCAGCCTTCCTTGGTGCCGACCTCGTCGATGTAGGTGCCGTTGTAGATGTCCATCGCGAGCCAGGTGCCGCGCTTTTTCGCAAGCTGCAGCGTCGCCTCGTCAGCGAGGCTCGCATGTTCGATGCTGTCGACCCCCGCGTTGATCGCGTTCTGGATGCCGATCGCACCGTGCGCGTGCGCGGTGACTCTCTTGCCGCGTGCGTGCGCGACCTTCACGACCGCGCGGAGCTGGTCGACGGTCATTTCGGGCGCGCCGGGTTCGGTGCCGATCGCGAGCACCGCGCCGGTCGCGATGGTCTTGATGAAGTCGGCGCCATGATCGAGCAGGTACGTCGTCTTCGCCGCGGCTTCCTCGGGCGTCGCCGCGACGCCGAGGCGCATGTCGGGGGGTAGCTGTTCGTTCGGAACCACGCCGTTCAGCTCGCCGCCGCCTTTCGGAATGGTGAGATAAGCGCCTGCGACCCACATGCGCGGTCCCGGCACGTCGCCGCGCTCGATCGCATTGCGCAGCGTGACGTCGGTCAGGCCGCGATAGGTGCCGACGTCGCGCACGCTGGTGAAGCCCGCGCCCAGCGTCACCCGCGCGTTGCGCGCGCCGACGAGCGCGGTTTCGGCGGGCGACGCCTTCATCGGTGCGGCAAGGTCGGCGCTCTGGCCAAGGTCGGCAAGATGGGTGTGGAGGTCGATCAGGCCGGGAAGCACAGTGAAGCCCGACCAGTCGACGACCTTCGCGCCATCGGGCGCCTTTCCGCAAGCGCCGACCGCCTTGATGCGCTCGGCCTCGACGGTGATGCACTGGCCGGTGCGGACATCGTTCGAGACGCCGTCGATCAGTCGTCCGGTTTGGACATAGAGCGTTTCGGCCGATGCGGGCGCCGCGACGAGTGCCGCCGCGAGCGCTACGATCAGCCGGCCGCGCCGAACGCGTCGCACTGGCGCGGATCCCCCGATTGCAGGCCGCGGCGCAGCCAGCTCATGCGCTGTTCGCTCGTGCCGTGGGTGAAGCTTTCGGGCACCGGCCGCTGCCCCGCCGAGCGCATCAGCGTGTCGTCGCCAATGGCGTTCGCGGCGCGCATCGCTTCTTCCATGTCGCCCTCTTCCATGACTGGCTGGCCCGCGCTGTTTCTGGCGCGCGCCGCCCAGACGCCGGCGTAGCAATCGGCCTGAAGCTCCATGCGGACCTGCAGCGCATTGCCTTCGGCCTGCGAGGCGCGCTGTTGCGCGCGGCGGACCTGATCCGAAATGCCGCTGATCGTCTGGATATGATGGCCGACCTCGTGCGCGATCACATAGGCTTGTGCCGCGTCGCCTGCGGCGCCGAATTTCTGTTCGAGTTCGCGGAAGAAGCTGGTGTCGAGATAGACGCCCTGGTCGGCGGGACAATAGAAGGGGCCCATCGCCGAGCTTGCGGCGCCGCAACCCGAATTGCGCGCCGACTGTTCATAGAAATAGAGCGTCGGCTTGCGATAGCCGGTGATCAGACCCTCCCACACCGTATGCGTCGATCCGAACACATTGCACGCGAAGCGTTCGCTCGCGGTGTCGCAGGCGACATTGGCGCCGCCACGGCTGTCCACGGCCGGATCGGCGGTGCCGCCGCCGCTGCTGAGCATATTGGCGCCGGGGCCGAGCAGGAAAAAGGCGGCCGCGCCGATCAGCAGGATCGTGCCGCAACCCATCTTGCGCCCGAGCAGCATCGGAAGAAATCCGATAAGAAGCCCACCGAGACCGCCGCCCCCACCGCCGCCAAATCCACCGCCGCTACCGCGGCCCAGGTCGCGGATGTCGTCACCGGGATCATAATCGTCGAGGCGCATGGGGCTTCTCCACCGGTAAATGGTCGTTTCGGCGCAAGTGTTACAGCAGCGCCGGGCAATTGGAAGGGGCTTCGCATATAATCGAGCCATTGCAATAGGCTGTGTTGCGGTGCACAAATCCTACGTCCGCCAAACAAGGATCCCCCGAGTCCATGCCACGCCGTGCCGCCCGCGCCGCGCTTCCGCTTCCCGACCTCGTCGTGCTTGTCCTGCAGGGCGGCGGCGCGCTCGGCGCGTTCCAGGCGGGGGTGTATGAGGCGCTGATCGAACTTGGCATCGAGCTCGACTGGGTGGCGGGGATTTCGATCGGTGCGGTCAATGCCGCGATCATCGCGGGGAACGAACGCGACCAGGCCGTGGGCAAGATGCGTGAGTTCTGGGAAGGTGTTTCGTCGGCGCTGCCCTCGCTGCCGACGGTCGACAACGACTGGGCGCGCGAGTGGACGCATATGGCGGCGGCGGGGCAGGTGGCGGCGTTCGGCGTCCCCGGCTTCTTTACTCCGCGTTTCCCGCCGCCCGCCCTTGCCGCGCGGCAGACGCCCGAAGCGGTCAGTTTCTACGACACCGCGCCGCTGGCAGCCACGCTCGACCGGTTGGTCGACTGGGACCGCGTGAACAACGGCAAGGTGCGGCTGTCGGTCGGCGCCGTTGCGGTAGAGACGGGCAATTTCCGCTATTTCGATACGAAACTCGAAACGCTCGATGCGCGGCATATCCTTGCCTCGGGCGCGCTGCCGCCCGGCCTGCCGCCGGTTGAGATCGACGGGACATGGTATTGGGACGGCGGGCTCGTGTCGAACACGCCGCTCGAACATGTCGTCGAAGCGGCGAATGAGGATATGCTGGTGTTCCAGGTCGACCTGTTCCCCGCGCGCGGCGATCGCCCGCACGACATGGAAGAGGCCTGGTCGCGCGAAAAGGACATTCGCTTTTCCAGCCGGACGCGCCGCATTTCGGACGGGCTTGTCCGCCGGCGCAAGGAGCATCGCCTGATCGACCGGATGCTGCAGAAACTGCCGCCCGAGTTCGCCGACCTGTCGGAGGTGAAAGCGGTGCGCAAGATGGTCGACTGCAAGGCGCTCAACGTCGTCCAGTTGATCCACGAGCCGCCGTCATGGCAGACCGGCGCGCGCGATTTCGAATTTTCGCGCTCGACGATGGAGGTCAATTGGGCGCTCGGCCGCGATGCGGTCGAAGCCGCGATGAAGGATGGTCATTTGCTTGCCGACAGCATCGCCGAAGGCCGGTCGGACAGTTTTGCGGTGCAATCGAATGCGTTGCGACCAAAGACCGAACCCGACGTTTCCTGAAACTCTCCCCCACCGAAAGGACCCAATCATGCGCCTCACAGGAAAGACCGCCCTCGTCACCGGATCGACCTCGGGCATCGGGCTCGGCATCGCCAAAGCATTTGCCGCCGAGGGCGCGTCGATCATCATCAACGGTTTCGGCGAGGCCGACGCGATCGAAACCGAGCGCAAGGGGCTGGAAGCGATCAGCGGCGGCAAGGCCGCCTATGACGGCGCCGACCTGACGAAACCCGAGCAGATCGAGGCGATGTTCCAGCGTGCGGACAAGGATTTCGGCGGCGTCGATATTCTCGTCAACAATGCGGGCATGCAGTTCGTCGCGCCGGTCGAGGATTTCCCGGTCGAGAAATGGGACATGATCATCGCGCTCAACCTGACTGCGGCGTTCCATACGATTCGCCACGCCGTGCCGGTCATGCGCAGGAAGAAATGGGGGCGGATCATCGCCACGGCGTCGGCGCACTCGCTCGTCGCCTCGCCATTCAAATCGGCCTATGTCACCGCGAAGCACGGGCTTGCGGGGCTGACCAAGACCGTCGCGCTCGAGGTCGCCGATGCCGGGATCACCGTCAATTGCATCAGCCCGGGCTATGTCTGGACGCCGCTCGTCGAAAACCAGATTCCCGACACGATGAAGGCGCGCGGCATGACGCGCGAACAGGTCATCAACGACGTGCTGCTGGCAGGCCAGCCGACGAAGCAGTTCGTGACCGTCGAGCAGGTCGCGGCAATCGCATCCTTCCTGACGCGCGACGAGGCGGCCAACATCACCGGGGCGAACCTCAGCGTCGACGGCGGCTGGACGGCCGCCTGATCGGCTGCGCCCTTGAGCTATCTCCTTCGCCCTCCTAAGGTTAACGCAACCGGACCGGGGAGTGACGGAGAATGAGGGGTCGTACCAATTTGATTTTAGCCCTGATGCTGGGCTTGACTGTCAGCGCCTGTCGAACGGTGCCGCCAGTGCCGCCGTCGGCCGCCGATGCTCCTGCGGAGACGGGCACGTGGCGCGGCACCGCGACAACGCAGGACAAGGAACGCATTCGCGGCTGGTACAGCAGCTGGCAGGCGGCACTGGCCGACGCCCGCGCGAAAGGCTTTGGCGCCGACATCGACCGCGAAGGCGTGCTGCTGCAACCGATGGCGGCATTGCCCAATCCGCATTTGCCCGCGGGCGATTACCGGTGCCGGACGGTCAAGGTCGGCGCGCAGGGGCGCCGCGACCTCGCCTATATCGGCTATGGCTGGTTCCGGTGCCGCGTCGCGCCCGAACAGGGATTGTCGAGCCTGACCAAGATTTCGGGATCGCAGCGGCCCGTCGGCCTGATCTTTCCCGACAATCTGAAGCGCCAGATTTTTCTCGGCACGCTCGAACTCGGCGATGAGAAGATGGCGGTCAATTACGGCAGCGACCGGATGCGCGACATGGCGGGGCTGATCGAGCGGATCGGCGACAATCGCTGGCGGCTCGTGCTGCCCGCACCGGCGTATGAATCCTTGCTCGACGTGATCGAACTGGTCCCGGCGAGCTGACAAGAACAACAAGGGAATTGGCATGCGAATTTTGTGGATGAGCGCCGCGGCGCTGGCTTTGGCTGCGCCTGCGGCGGCGCAAACGCTTGGCGGCGAGGTCGAAAAGCAGATGCCGTCGCTGATGGCGATCTACAAGGATTTGCACGCCAACCCCGAGCTCAGCTTCATGGAAGTCCGCTCGGCGGGCATTCTTGCCACCGAAGCACGCAAGCTGGGCTTCAAGGTCACCGAAAAGGTTGGCGGCACCGGCATCGTCGCGGTGATGGAAAATGGCCCGGGGCCGGTCGTGATGGTGCGCGCCGACATGGACGGTCTGCCGGTCACCGAACAGACCGGCCTGCCCGGCGCGTCAAAGATACGCGTGACCACGAAAGAGGGTGTCGAAACCGGCGTCATGCATGCGTGCGGGCACGACACGCATATGACCGCGTGGGTGGGCGTCGCGCGGCTGATGGCGGCGAACAAGGCGAAATGGTCGGGGACGCTGGTGATGATCGGCCAGCCCGCCGAGGAACGCGGCGCGGGCGCGCGGATGATGCTCGCCGACGGGCTCTACACGCGCTTTCCGAAGCCGCAGTACGCGCTGGCATTCCACGACGCGGCGCAGTTTCCCGCAGGCAAGATCGGTTATACGCCGGGCTATGCGCTCGCCAATGTCGACAGCGTCGATATCAGTGTGAAGGGGGTGGGCGGTCACGGCGCCTATCCGCAGACGACCAAGGATCCGATCGTACTCGCGAGCCGCATCGTCGGCGCGCTCCAGACGCTCGTCTCGCGCGAGATCAGCCCGCTCGACAGCGCCGTGGTAACCGTCGGCAGCTTCCATGCCGGGGCGAAGCACAATATCATTTCGGACGAGGCGAAGCTGCAGCTGACCGTTCGCAGCTATAGCGACGAAGTGCGCGATCATCTTCTCGACGGCATCGCGCGTATCGCGAAGGGCGAAGCGATCGCCGCGGGCATGCCCGACGACAAGATGCCCGTCGTGACGGTGCAAAAGGATGAATATACCCCCGCGACCTTCAACACCCCGGAATTCACCGAGGAAATGGCGGCCTATTTGAAAACGAGCTTCGGCAACGATCGCGTCGTGCAAATGCCGCCGGTGATGGGCGGCGAGGATTTCAGCCGCTTCTGGCGCGAGGACAAGAGCATCAAGAGCCTGATCGTCTGGGTCGGCGGGGTGCCGCAGGCCGAATATGACGCGGCGAAGAAGGAAGGGCGCACCTTGCCCAGCCTTCACTCGCCCTTCTGGGCGCCCGACGCGCCCGCCGTCATCTCAACCGCGACCGAGGCGTTGACCGCGATGACGATGAAGCTGATGGCGAAGAAATAGCCCCGAACAGTCGCTGTGACAGAAGTGGCCGCCCGCTACCTACTTCGTCATCCCCGCGAAAGCGGGGGCCCAGCGAGCCGACGCTGCAACTGAGTCCCCGCTTTCGCGGGATGACGAAGGTTTGAGAACGACACCTCCTCGCCCGTTGCCAACGGCGGCCTTGGGGTCTGCTCAATCAACGGGTTTCAGCGTCGCCAGCCAGCTCAATATTTCCGCCTGCAACCGGATTCGCGCGTCCGACCAGCTATGGTCGGTTGTGACGTGGACGCTCTTCAGCCCGGTCCCGCCGCCCTTGGCAACCGCGGTCGACAACGCATTGCTCATCGGTGCCAGCCCGTCGTCCGACGTCAGGACGAACAGGTTGGTTTTCGCTAGCTGCGGCGCGGCCTTCACGAAATCGAAGCGGTCGGTGTTGGCGAGGATTTCGTCGGCCATGATTTCGGGCGTCGTCCCGGCGAGCGCCTCCATGCCGTTGTTGCGCAGAGTTTGCACCGCCTGATCGCGCGGAAGCTTGCCGAGCCAGCCCATATTGCCCGCCGAAATCATCGCGGCGCCGAGCAGCTGCTTGTCGTGCGCGGCGGTGAGCGCGGTGACCCAGCCGCCCATGCTGTGGCCCATGATCACCAGCCGTTTCGGGTCGATCCGCAACTTGGCGTTAGCAGGGTCGCGCGCAAAGGCGAGCACCGCGTCGGCATCTTCCAGATTCTGTGCAAAGCGATAATCGCCGGGGCTGCCCCACGACCCGCGATAATTGAAGGTGATCACCGTCCAGCCCGCGCGCCGCATCGCCTGCGCAAGGTCGAGGTTCTTTTCAAGGCCGGGGAGGCCATGACAAAAAACGACGGTCGGGTGCGGACCCGCTCCGGCGGGAACGTATACCACGCCATTGATCCTGACATCGCCGGTCGGGATATGGACGACTTCCATGGCGGCGGGGTGCGCCTTGTCGGCAGGCGGGTCGGTATAGATGGCGGCCGGAATATCGGCCGGGCTCGCCGCGAACGCGGGCAAGGGCACGGCGGCAAACGCTGCGGCGGCGATCCATATCCTCATTATCATTCTCCTCGGCCCGTGAAACTGCCGCCGCGTCCGGCGCCTTCGGTAAAGCGTTTGGCCCCCGCCGCCGCGCCTTCGCGGAGCGGAGCGACCCCGGCGTGCGCTTCATGCGTGAGCGCACCTTCGATGTCGAAATCCCACTGGCGATAGGCGCTCATCCGGTCGCTGTTCATGCAGATTTGCGGGAAGGCGGCGATCTGTTTCGCGAGCTCGATCGCGGCGGCAAGCGCTTCGCCGTCGGGAACAACGCGGTCGGCCAGACCGATCCGCTGTGCCTCGTCGGCGGCGACGGGGCGGCCGGTCAGGATCATGTCGAGCGCGCGGCCCTGTCCGACTATGCGTGGCAGGCGCACGGTGCCGCCGTCGATCAGCGGCACGCCCCAGCGGCGGCAATAGACGCCGAACACCGCGCTCGCGGCGGCGACGCGCAGGTCGCACCACAGCGCGAGTTCGAGCCCGCCGGCGACGGCGTGTCCTTCGACCGCGGCGATCACCGGCTTGTCGAGCAGCATGCGCGTCGGTCCCATCGGCCCGGGGCCGTCGGGGTCGTAGCGCGACGTGCCGACGGCATTGAGGTCGAAGCCCGCGCAGAAATGCCCCTCGCTGCCGGTCAGGATCGCGACGCGCGCGCTGTCGTCGTCGGCAAAGACCGCGAAGGCATCGCGCAAGGCCACAGCGGTGTCGGGATCGACCGCGTTGCGGCGCGCCGGGCGGTCGATGGTGACGATCGTGACGGGGCCATCCTTATCGACAAGCACGCTCATTCGAACCCTCCTCCTGCGTTGCTTGCAGCGTGGCGGGAGGCGAGGGGACTTGCAAGCGGCGGGGCGACACCCTAAATAAATGACATGCGGGCCGGGCCCCTCTGGCGTCGGCGGGATATATCCCGCCACGTGATGTCGGACCGCATCGGGTGACTCCGATGCTCTGGCCCTATCTCCCCCCTGTATCCCGGGGTCCCGGCATCGGCGTCACCTGCTTGATTTCTCAATCAGGAGGCCCTTTTATGACTTTGAATCCCAATCTTTATCGCCTGACCGTGCTGCATCGCCAACTCGACGATGCCGAGCGCCGCGAGGTGCGCCGGCGCGGCGCCGATCCGTTCCGCCTGCTGCGCCTGAAGACGCTGAAGCTCGCGGTGAAGGAACGGCTTGCCGCGCTGACCCTGGCTTCTTTGGGGCGGCCCGCGCTGCGCCCAGCGCTCGCGCGCTAATCCATCATAACTAAGGACTGAGCACGCTGCCGAAAGGCGGCGCGCTCGGCATATCCAGGGAAATCACCATGGAATTTCTGTTTGCCGACTGGCTGGGCACTCCGGCCTGGTTCTGGCTGTCGTTCATCGCGCTCGTCATCGCGCTCACCGCCTTCGACCTTGGCATCCTCAACAAGGAAAACAAGGAGATGGGGATCGGCGAGAGCCTCAAGCTCTCGGCGCTCTACATCGGTATCGCGACCGCGTTCGGCGCGTGGGTCTGGGCGGCGAAGGGCGGCGAGGCCGGCCTGCAATATTATACCGGCTTCTTCATCGAGAAGGCGCTGTCGATCGACAATATCTTCGTCATCTCGCTGATCTTCACGACCTTCGCGATTCCGCCGCGCTACCAGTATCGCGCGCTCCTCTGGGGCATCGTCGCGGTGATCGTGCTGCGCGGCATTATGATCGCGGGCGGTGCGGCGTTGGTCACCGAATATGGCTGGCTGCTCTATATCTTCGCGGCTTTCCTCGTGTTCACCGGCGTGAAGATGCTGTTCGCGAGCGAAAAGCCGATGGATGTGAAGGGCAATCCGGTCGTCAAATGGCTGTCACGGCGGATGCCGATCACCGACGAGCTGCACGGCGAGAAATTCTTCGTGCGCGTGCCCGATACGAAGACCGGCAAGATCGTCCTCGCCGCGACGCCGCTGTTCCTCGCGCTCGTGGTGATCAACCTCGCCGACCTCGTGTTCGCGGTCGATAGCGTGCCGGCGATCTTTGCGATCACCACCGACACCTTCATCGTCTACACGTCGAACATCATGGCGATCCTTGGCCTGCGCGCGCTCTATTTCGCGCTGTCGGCGATGGTGCACCGTTTCCACTATCTGAAATATGCGCTGGCGCTGGTGCTCATCTTCATCGGATCGAAAATCTTCGTCGCCGACTTTGTGCTGGACGGGGCGAAGTTCCCGCCGCTCGTCAGCCTTGGCGTGACCGTCGCGCTGATCGCGGGCGGCATCATCTGGTCGCTCGTCAAGACGCGCGAGGAAGAAGCGGCATTGCCGCAATAAAAATGTCCGCCGGAAGCACAAGGGCTTCCGACGGACAGGCTTTCCTCCCCAGGAAAGCTCGGGAGGCACGGGGGTCGGGTCGCTGGCCCCCGCGCCAAGATGGGCGACGCGGGGGTTGCAACGGGCCCCCGCGTCTAACTCGTTACGCGGCGAATTGATTCATCGTATTGTCCTTGCCCGCGGCCTTCAGCGCCGCTTCGCCGGCGAAATATTCCTTGTGGTCGTCGCCGATGTCGCTGCCCGACATGTTCTGGTGCTTCACGCAGGCGATGCCCTGGCGGATCTCGGCGCGCTGGACGCCCTTGACGTAACCCAGCATTGCCTCGTCACCGAAATATTCCTTGGCGAGATTGTCGGTCGACAGCGCCGCGGTGTGATAGGTCGGCAGCGTGATGAGGTGGTGGAAGATGCCCGCCCGCTTCGCCGAATCGCGCTGGAAGGTGCGGATGCGGTTGTCGGCTTCGTCGCCGAGCGGGGTGCCATCATAATCGACGCTCATCAGCCTGGCGCGGTCATAGGCGCTGACGTCCTTGCCGTCTTTTTCCCACGCGTCGAACACCTGCTGGCGGAAGTTCAGCGTCCAGTTGAAGCTCGGCGAATTATTGTACGCGAGCTTCGCATTGGGAACGACTTCGCGGATGCGGTCGACCATGCCGGCGATCTGTTCGATGTGCGGCTTTTCGGTCTCGATCCACAGCAGGTCGGCGCCGTTCTGCAGCGAAGCGATGCAATCCATCACGCAGCGATCTTCGCCGGTTCCCGAACGGAACTGATAGAGGTTCGAGGGCAGGCGCTTCGGGCGCATCAGCTTGCCGTCGCGGTTGATCAGGACGTCGCCGGGGTTGCCCGCGCCTTCGACCTCTTCGCAATCGAGGAAGCTGTTATACTGGTCGCCAAGGTCGCCGGCTTCTTTCGAGAAAGCGATCTGCTTGGTGAGGCCCGCGCCGAGGCTGTCGGTGCGCGTCACGATGATGCCGTCCTCGACGCCGAGTTCCATGAAAGCGTAGCGGCAGGCGCGGATTTTCGCGATGAAGTCCTCGTGCGGCACGGTGACCTTGCCGTCCTGGTGGCCGCACTGCTTTTCGTCCGAGACCTGGTTCTCGATCTGCAGCGCGCAGGCGCCGGCTTCGATCATCTTCTTGGCGAGCAAATAGGTCGCCTCGGCGTTGCCGAAGCCCGCGTCGATGTCGGCGATGATCGGCACGACGTGCGTCTCGTGATTGTCGATCGCGGCCTGAACCTGCTTCGCCTTGAGTTCGTCGCCCTCGGCGCGCGCGGCGTCGAGCTCGCGGAACAGGCCGCCGAGTTCGCGGGCGTCGGCTTGACGCAGGAAGGTGTAGATTTCCTCGATCAGCGCCGGAACACTGGTCTTTTCGTGCATCGACTGGTCGGGCAGCGGACCGAATTCGCTGCGCAGCGCCGCGATCATCCAGCCCGAGAGATAGATGTAGCGGCCCTTGACGGTGCCGAAATGCTTCTTGATCGAGATCATCTTCTGCTGCGCGATGAAGCCGTGCCAGCAGCCCAAGGACTGGGTGTAGTTCGCGGGGTCGGCGTCATAAGCGGCCATGTCGGCGCGCATGATGCGCGCGGTGTAGCGGGCGACGTCGAGACCGGTGCGGAACTTGTTCTGGGCGCGCATGCGGGCGATGCTTTCGCCGCTGATGCCATCCCATGTGCCGTCATAATCGCGGATGAGGCGGCCTGCCTGCGCCATGTCTTCCTGATAACCCATCGTCGTATCCTTGTGCGGAGGTGATGGGTGGAAGGTGGCGAAACTGCCGCCGAAAGTGAAAAGCTTTGTCAATAATATTTGTGAAATACGGCAGATAGGTGTAAATGAGCATGTAAATTAGTAAAGAAAGTTACAAGCGATGGCGGAGCGACGGGTGTTTGCGGGGCCGGCGGTGCGCAAGGTGCGGCGCGAGGCGGCGATGACGCAGGCGGCGATGGCCGAGGCGCTCGATATTTCGCCGAGCTACCTCAACCTGATCGAGCATGGGCAGCGGCCGCTCAGCGCGACGGTCATCGTGAAGCTGGCCGAGCGTTTCGGGTTCGATGCGGCAAAGCTCGGCGCCGAAGACTTGCCCGGCGGGCTCGCCGGACTCCGGCGGCGGCTCGCCGATCCGCGCTTCGCCGATCTCGGGATTGGGACGCACGAGGTCGAGGAGTGGCTCCAGACCGCGCCCGCCACGGCCGCCGCCTTCGCACGCCTGTTCGATGCGGCGCCCGAAGGGCGCGCGGAAGGTGAAGGCGATGCGCCCGAAGTTGCCGCGGTGCGCCGGGCGATCGAGAAATGGCGCAACCATTTTCCCGATCTCGACGCGCGCGCCGAGGAATTGGCGGACGAACTGCGGCTCGCGGGCGGCGATCTGTACGGGACGATTTCCGAGCGGTTGCGCACGCGGCACCAGCTCGGCATCCGCATCTTGCCGTCGGACGTGATGCCCGACCGGCTGCGCTGGCTCGACTGGCACGCGCGCCAATTGATGCTGAACGAGCTGCTCCGCCCCGCGTCGCGGACGTTTCAAGCGGCGGCGACGCTGGCGCAGATCGAGGCAAAGGCCGAGATCGACGCGCTCGTCGCGGGGGCGGAGTTCGCCGAGAGCGCCGCCGCGCGATTGTTCGAGCGCCACCTGATCCACTATTTCGCGGCGGCGCTGATGATGCCGTACAGCCGTTTCCTGCGCGCGTGCGACGCGACGGGCTATGATTTGCTGCTGCTCCAGCGGCGCTTCGGCGCGGGATATGAGCAGGTCGCGCACCGGCTGACGACGCTCCAGCGCGTCGGCGCGCGCGGGCTGCCCTTTTTCATGCTGCGCATCGACCGCGCGGGGCAGGGGAGCAAGCGTTATGCCGGGGCGAGCCAGTCGTCGCTGGTCGACGGCGATGCGCGCTGCCCCTTGTGGGGCATCCACGAAGCTTTTGCCCGCCCCGGCGAGGTGGTCGCCGACCTCGTCGAGCTGGAAGACGGATCGCGCTGGTTCACCCAATCGCGTTCGGTCGCCGCGCCCGGTGCCACCGGCAGCGGCACGCCGGCGCGTTTCGCCGTGTGCGTCGGGGTCGATGCCAAGGTCGCCGCGCCGCTGATCGCCGCGCGCGGGATCGATCTGATGCGTGAGCGGGCGACGCCGATCGGGCTCGGCTGCCGCCGCTGCACGCGCACCGGCTGCGTCCAGCGGTCGATGCCGCCGCTCGGCCGCCCCTTGCGCTTCCGCGAAGGCGAACGCGGGGTGAGCGCGTTCGATTTCGCGGGCGATTGACCGAAAATCGCCGATACGCAGCTTAAATCGACACGCGCGGTGCCGTATTTGGAAAGTGGCGCGGTGATCGGCCGCGACGGGACCGAAAATGCTTGTTCGAATAAGACCAGAAGACGTCGAGATCGGCATGTTCATCCATGCCTTTGAAGGGTCGTGGTTCGATCACCCGTTCTGGCGCCGTTATTTTCGGGTCGAGACCCAGGACCAGCTGCAGCGAATCCGCCATTCAGGTATCGACGGCATCGTCATCGACGAGGGGCGCGGCCTTCGCGCGCCCGAAGATCTGCAAGAGACCGAAACCAGCGAAAAGCCGCAGGGCAAGCGTCCGTCGGCATCGGAGCGATCGGGGGGCGAGGCCATTTCGCTCCGGGCGGCGGCCACTTTTGCGCCGCCGCCGTCGCCAGCGCGCGATGCGCCGCGCCACCGTCGCGGCTATGCCGGGGAGTGCCGCCGCGCCAGGCGGGCGATCGAGCGGACGTGTGAGGCCGTGGTCGATATGTTCGACGCCGCGCGGCTGGGCCGGGCGGTCGAGGTTCGCCGGATGGTCAGGCTCGCCAGCGCGATCGGCGCCTCGATCGAACGCGATTCCAAGGCGCTGATCAACCTCGTCCGGCTCAAGGAGAAGGACGAATATACCTATCTCCATTCGGTCGCGGTCTGCGCGCTGATGATCAACTTCGCCCACCACATGGGGCTTGAACCGCAGGAGGTCGAGGATCTGGGCGTCGCGGGACTGCTCCACGATGTCGGAAAGGTCGCGGTGTCCGACGCGATATTGAACAAGCCCGGCGCATTGTCGAAAGTCGAAATGCGGTCGGTGCGGGGCCATCCGGTCGCGGGTCATCGCCTGCTCGCAAGTTCGCCCGGCGCCCCCGACCTCGCGCTCGAACTGTGTCTGCGGCACCATGAGAAGATCGACGGGTCGGGTTATCCGGGCGGGCTGAAGGGCGATGAGCTGTCACTCGCCGCGCGCATGGGGGCGATTTGCGATGTCTATGACGCGGTGACGTCGAACCGCCCCTACAAGGACGCGTGGACGCCGTGCGAGGCGCTGACCAAGATGCAGAAATGGATCGGGCATTTCGACCCCGTGCTGCTCGACCGCTTCGCCGACAGCCTGGGCATATTTCCCGTCGGGACATTGGTCCGGCTGTCGACGGGCGAACTCGGGGTCGTCGTCGGAAGCGCCGGCGATGCGGACGAAGATGTCGTCGTTCGCGTCTTTTTCGACTGCGAGACGCTGTCCGAGATCGAACCCATCGACCGCGCGATCGCGCCGGCGGCCGAGCACCCGCGGATCATCAGCCGCGACAGCCCCGGTTTCTGGCGCTTCCACGATTGGGATGTGCTGCGCGTTCGCATCCTTGCGTCGAGCACGGCGTCGGCGGCCGTGCCGGATCCCGATCATCCGATCGGCCCGCGCGGCGCCGCGCAGTGAGCACGTCCCACTGACCGGCGGGCGCCCGACCGCCTGCTGCGCGCGCATCCTTTCGGGGGGAAGATCGTTGATCCTGCTCCTAGCCAAGAGGACCAGCGCTTGAAACTTTCCCCTTTTTTACCGTGCCTTTTCCTGATCGCCGGTTGCAACGCCGCCCCCGACGATAGCGCCAAAAAGCCGACATCATCGACGACCGCGGCCGATCCGGCTTCGCTGGATTTCAAGGATGCCCCTCCCGTCGCGGTTTCATTCAGCGAACCACCGGCGCTTCGCGCGCAAGTCCTGCTCGATCGTCTCGGCTTTTCGCCGGGGGTGATCGATGGAAAGGAAGGGCAGTCCTATACGGCGGCGCTCCGCGGTTTCCAGAAGGCGCATGACCTGGAGGAAAGCGGCAAGCTCGACGCGGCGACGCTGCGGGCGCTGCAACAATGGCAAGAGATTCCCGCAACCCGGCTGGTGATCATTCCCGCCGGCTTTGCTGCGGGGCCGTTCGTTCCGGCGTTTCCAAAAGACGCGGCCGACCAGGCCAAATTGCCCGCGCTGGGCTATCGCAATCTGACCGAAGCGCTCGCCGAACGCTTTCACACCACGCCCGAGACACTGGTGGCGCTGAACAGCCCTTCGACGCTGGTGGGTGCGGGCCGCCCGTTCCGCGTCCCCAACATCCCCGATATCGACCGGGCGACATTGGGCGAGGACGCGCGCGGCTGGAACGGCACGCTCGAACGCCTGGGCGTCGCGCCGACACAGGTCGCAGCTGTAAAGCTGGTGGTCGACAAATCAGAGGGTGTGCTGAAAGTTTATGACGAGGGGGACAAGCTGGTCGCGCAATTTCCCGCCACGATGGGCAGCAGCCGCGACCCGTTGCCTATCGGCAACTGGAAGATTCAGGGCGTGAGCCGCAATCCCGACTTTCATTATAATCCGAAACTGTTCTGGGACGTCAGCGACAGCAAGGAGGCGGTGTTGCTGCAACCCGGGCCGAACAGCCCGGTCGGGGTCGTGTGGCTCGACCTGAACAAGCCGCATTATGGCATTCACGGGACGAGCGAGCCGCATACGATCGGGCGCGCCGAGAGCCACGGCTGCGTCAGGCTGACCAATTGGGACGCCGCGCGTCTGGCGCAGATGGTCAAGTTCGGAACCCCGGCGATCTTCCAGAATTAACCGACTTCGGCGCCGCGATAGCCCTTCGCCCGTCGCTGACAGGCGAAGGGTTTTCATGTGGGGCTCAGGCCTTTTGCGCGGCCGTCCAGCGGTCGATCACCGATTCGAGCACCGAGATCGGCATCGCGCCCGCCGACAAAGCGGTGTCGTGGAAGCCGCGGATATCGAATTTGTCGCCGAGCGCGGCCTTTGCCTTTTCGCGGATCGCGACCCAGCGCGTCTGGCCGACCATATAGCTCGTCGCCTGGCCCGGCCACACGCAATAGCGCTCGATCTCGGTGACGTTCGACCCTTCGGGGGTGCCGAGCGAGTCGTTATAATAGGCGATCGCCTTCTCGCGGCTCCAGCGGAAGTGGTGGAGGCCAGTGTCGACGACGAGGCGCGCGGCGCGGAACATATAGGATTGCAGATAGCCGAGCTGGCCCCACGGATCGTTCGCGTAGACGCCCATTTCGTCGGCGAGCTGCTCGGCATAGAGCCCCCAGCCCTCGGTATAGACCGAGTAGGCGGGCAGGCGGCGGAGGCGCGGGATGCCCTCGGCCTCCTGCGCGAGCGCGATCTGGTGGTGATGGCCGGGGGTCGCCTCGTGATAGGTCAGCGTCGGCAGCGTCCACGACGGGTTTTCGGCGGTGTCGCGCAGGTTGATGTAATAGGCGCCGGGGCGCGAGCCATCGAGCGCCGGGATCTGGTAATAGCCGCCGGGCGCGCCCGCCTCGATCTCGGGCGGCACGCGGCGGATGTCGCATTTCGCCTTGGGCAGGCGGCCGAAGGCTTCGGGCAGGCGGCGCTGCATTTCCTGGATCTGCTCGTTCAATTTGGCGATCAGGTCGGCCTTGCCCTTGTCGGTGTTGGGATAAAGGAAACGCGGGTCCTTGCCGAGTTCGCGCATCCGCTGCGCGACCGTGCCCTTGGTCATGCCCTGCTTCTTGAAGATCGCGTCGGCGCGCGCGGTGAGCGCCGCCATGCGGTCGAGCCCGAGCTTGTGGACCTCCTCGGCCGACATCCCCGTGGTTGTGGCATAGCGCAGCGCATAGGCATAATATTCGTCGCCCTTGGGCAGGCGCCACACGCCGGCGTCGTGCGTCGCACGCGGGCGCACGGCGGTGAGTTCGGCGGTCTGGCGGCGCATTGCGGGATAGATTTTGCTCTCGACAATAGCGGCGCAGCGCTTCGCCCAGTCGCCGGGGATCGCGGCGGTCTTGGTCTTGAGGTTGGTGGTCAGGATATTCGCATCGGGCGCGGGCGCCATGATGCTTTCGAAGAGGGTCAGCGTGCGGTCGATGACGAAATCGGGCGGGATGACGCCTGCGGCGTGATCGGCCTTGATGCGGCCGGTTTCATTGTCGAGCTGCACCGCGAAATCAGCGCAGCGCGAAAGATAGGCTTCGGCATCGGCGGCGTTCGCGATGCTGTGCTGGTTGACGAGGAAATCGGGAATCGAGCGATAAGTGCCGCTGAGCTGCGTGACAGGATGCGGTTCAGGCCAGCTATGAAGTCCGTAGCTGAAGGTATCGTAAGCCTTGACATAATCCTCCCACGGGCCGCGGAACGTCTCGTAATTGACGAGGTCCATGCCCGAGAGTTTCTTCGGGTCGATCGTCTTCAGTTCCTTGAGTCCGGTGCGATAGAGGTCGTGGCTCTTCTTGATCCCGGCGGGCGAGCGGTCGGCGAGCTTTGCCTTGGCAGCGGCGCGGTCGCCCTTGTCGGCGCCGAGCGAGGTCGCGAATTCGGGATCCTGGTCGAGCAGCATGTCGTAGATGCGCTCGTAGATCGCGGTCAGCCGCGCGCCTTCGCTGTCGGTCGCCGCGGCGAACGCGGTGCGCGGGCGGACGCCGGCAAGCATCGAGGAAGCCGCGGCGGCGGCGAGCAGGGTGCGACGGTCGAACATGGGGCGATCTCCAGAACAGCTATGGCGCGCTCCTGTGGAGGCGCCTCATGGGTGTACTGGTATAGCAAGTCACCGCGGGTGCAAGTGCTTGATGCGACTTCGCTCTATTCGCGCGCCTTGGCGGCCGCGCGGACCTCTTGCGACCGCTCGAGCGGGATCACCAATATGTCGTCGCCGTCGACGATTACCGCAATATTGTCCATGCCGAGGATCGACACGCGCTTGTCGCCCGCGCGGACCAGATTGCCGCGGCTTTCGTGAAGAAAGGCGTCGCCGGTGACGGCATTGTCGGCGTCGTCCTTGTTGGCGAGCGCGTGGATCGTGTGCCAGCAGCCGAGATCGGACCAGCCCATCGCGACGGGGACGACCGCGACGCGATCATCCTTTTCCATCACCGCATAGTCGATCGAATCGGACGGCGCCTTCGCGAACTCGATCGCGTCGGCATAGAGAGCGTCGCCGTCGCGCATACCCGCCGCGACGGAGTTGTCCGCGGCCTCGAAGATCGCGCGGCAATGCGTCAGCATCGCATCGCGCATGCGCGCGGCGCGGAACAGGAAGATACCGGCGTTCCAGCTGTATCCGCCGGCCGCGAGCATCGCCTCGGCATCGGCGAGCGGGGGCTTTTCGACGAAACGGTCGACCGCGAAGCCCCAGGATTCGTCGGCGTCGCCGAGCGGGCGGCCGGCGGCGATATAGCCGAAGCCCGTTTCGGGAGTTTCGGGCGTGATGCCGAAGGTGACGAGCCAGTCCTGCTGCGCGAGGCGCACCCCCTTGGCGATCGCGGCGTGAAAGGCGGGAACGTCGGCGATCACATGATCGCTCGGCATCACGAGCAGCAATGTGTCGGCATCGGCCTGCGCGACCGCGAGCGCGATCGCCGCGGCGGTGTTGCGCGGCATCGGCTCGACGAGCAGCGATTCCTCGCGGTCGTCCATCTGTTCGCGAACCATCGCGACATGCCCGTCGCCGCACAGGACGATCGGGGGGAGAAAGTCGGGGCCGGCAGGGGTGCGCTCGACGGTCTGGCGAAACAGGCTGCGCTGGCCGTGAAGCAGCAGGAACTGCTTGGCGCGGGTGCCGCGCGATTCGGGCCAAAGCCGGGTGCCGGCACCGCCGCACAGGATAACGGGCTGGATCATCAGCGTCATAAGCTCGAGTTTATCGCGTTGGAAGCGGCGGGTCACCCTGTCATTGCGGATATGGGGAGTGTAAAATTAACCGACAGTTGACGCCTCGGCTGTAGTACGGGGGCGCGAAAGGTCCCCATGTTCCGGCTGTTTAAACATTATGTCCCGCACGCCGTCGTCTGGCTGGCGCTGATCGAATTTTTCGCGCTGCTCGGCTCGGCCGAGGGGGCGTGGCATCTTTATGCGCAGCAGGCGGGGTTCGACGCCGGGCCGCTCGCGGGTCGCTGGCTGCCGCTGCTGACCTTCGGTCTTGCCAATTCGCTCGCGATGATGGCGACCGGAATGTACGGGAACGAGGGGCTGCGCTCGATGCGTTTTGCGACGGCGCGCCTGCTCGCGGCGATTTCGCTCGGCGTGATTTTCCTTTCGGTGCTTGGCTTCCTGTTGCCGACCGCGACGCTGTGGCGCGCCAACAGCCTGTACGCGATGATCTTTGCCATCGCGGTGCTGTTCGTCATCCGCCTCGCGCTGACGCAGTCATCGGGGACCGAGGCGTTCCGGCGCCGCATCCTCGTTCTTGGCGCCGGGCCGCGCGCCGCGCGCCTTGCGGCGCTTGCCGACGCGCCGGGGAGCGGGCTTGAGATGGTCGGCTTCGTTGCGATGAGTGCGACCGAAAAGACCGTGCCGGGCGCCGTACCGCGCGAAGCCCTCGACAATCTGTCTGACCATGTCGTGATGCTGCGCGCGGGCGAAGTCGTGCTCGCGCTCGAGGAACGGCGCAACGCGCTGCCGCTGAACGACCTGCTGCGCGTCAAGACGACGGGTGTGCATGTCAACGACATCGCCAGTTTCATCGAGCGCGAAACGGGACGCGTCGACCTTGCGACGACGAACCCCAGCGGCCTCATCTTTTCCGACGGATTTTCGGCCGGGCAGCGCATTTCGAAGGTCGGCAAGCGGCTGTTCGACATCCTCGCCAGCCTGCTTGTGCTGGTCGTCGGCCTGCCGCTGATCATCGTCGCGGGGATCGCGGTGATCCTCGATAGCCGCGGCCCGGTCTTTTACCGCCAGCCGCGCGTCGGGCTATTCGGCGAACCCTATGACATCTTCAAGATTCGTTCGATGCGCACCGATGCCGAGGCGGCGGGCAAGGCGGTGTGGGCGAGCGAAAACGACCCGCGCGTCACGCGCGTCGGCCGCATCATCCGCAAGCTGCGCATCGACGAACTGCCGCAGACCTGGTGCGTGCTGAAGGGCGACATGAGCTTTGTCGGGCCGCGCCCCGAACGGCCAAGCTTCGTCGAGGAACTCGAAAAGAAGCTGCCCTATTATGCCGAGCGCCATATGGTGAAGCCCGGCCTGACCGGCTGGGCGCAGATCAACTATCCCTATGGCGCCTCGGTCGAGGACGCGCGCGTCAAGCTCGAATATGACCTCTATTACGCCAAGAATTATTCGCCCTTCCTCGACCTTTTGATCCTGCTCCAGACCGTACGCGTCGTGCTGTGGCCGGAGGGCGCGCGGTAGCCGTGGGCGCGTTGGCCGGCCTGTCCCAGATCCTGTCGGGCCTTGCGCTGGCGGGGTTTGCGGGCGTCACTTTGTGGCTGCTGATGCGGCCGCGCGCGCGGATGGCGGCATTGATGCCGTCGCCGCGATTGCTCGCCGCGACCGCAGCCGCCACCGCGCTGTGGTGCGCAGCGATGGCCGTCTATGGCCCCGGATCGTCGCAATCTTTGGTCGTGCAGACGGTACGCGACCTCGCCATGCTCCTCTGGTTGGGCGCAACCTTCTGGTCGCCGCGTGCGCCGATGTCGCGGCCGCTGCGCCTGATCGCACGCATGCTCGCGACGATCTGCCTGCTGGCGCTGCTACTTGGCGCGGCGGCGCATTTGCGCGCCGGAGCGGCGGCCGAACCATGGATGACGCCGACGCTGGGCTTTGCCGCGACGGTCGTCGCGATCGGCGGGCTGCTGATGATCGACGCCGGGGTTCGCCATGCGAGCGCGGGGCAACGCATGCCCGTGATGGCGGTCGCCGGCGGGTTCGCGATGCTGTGGGCCTATGAGCTCAACGTCCAGCTGATCGGTGCGCTGACCGGCGAAATCGCGTCGACGCTGATCGCCCTGCTTCCGGCGATCGTACTGCTCACGCTGCCGGTCTATATCGTCGCCGCGATGGACATCGGGCGCGAGCGGATGCGCCTGTCGCGCACCGCCGCGACGCGCACGCTGATCCTGCTGGGCGCCGCCGCCTATCTGATCGTGATCGCGCTGACCGGTGCCGTCGCGCGCGTCGCCGGCGGCGATTATGCCGAACTGGCACAGGCGATCTCGTTGTTCGTCGCGCTCGGCACTGGCGGATTGATGCTCGCCTCGGCGCGATCGCGGGCGTGGCTGTCGGTGATGATTTCCAAGCATTTCTTCGAGCATCGCTATGACTATCGCGCCGAATGGATGCGCTTTACCGCGACATTGGGGCAGGGTGCCCAAGGGGATGGGGGCGAGGACGACCGCAATCTGCACCGCCGCGTCGCCAAGGCGCTCGCCGAACTGACCGGAAGCCCCGGCGCGTTGCTGATGCTGCCCGGCGCATCGGGCGGTTTTCGCATCGCTGAGCATTGGCATTGGCCGGGCGGCGCTAGCGAGGACGCGACGCTGTCGCTGCGCTCGGCCCTCATGCTGCAGGAAACGCAGCATATCGTCGACCTCGATGCCGAGCGCCGGGGTCATCCCGGCGAGGATCTGGCGATCCCCGAGTGGCTGATCGCCGATACGCGCGCTTGGGTGGTCGTGCCGGTGCTGCATTTCCAGCGGATGATCGCGGTCGTCGTGCTGCACCGCCCCGCGGTCTCACGCGCGCTCGATTGGGAGGATCTCGACGTGCTGCGCATCGCGGGGCAGCAGGCGGCGAGCTATCTCGCCGAATCGCAGAGCCAGCAGGCTTTGTCGGAGGCGCGGCGGTTTGACGAGTTCAACCGCCGTTTCGCCTTCATCATGCACGACATCAAGAATCTGGCGAGCCAGATCGGCCTGCTCGCACGCAATGCCGAGCGTCACGCCGACAAGCCCGACTTCCGCGCCGATATGATCGAGACGCTGAAGATTTCGGCGGGGCGCCTCAGCGACCTCCTCGTCCGCCTGTCGCCGCGCGAGCGGGGGCCAGCGGCAGAGGCGGGGCGGACGCTGGTCGAGCCGGTTCTGAACGAGATCGCGGCCGAAATGCGTCCGCGCCGCGCGCTGTTCGTCGGCTGTCAGGCGGGGTTGTCGGCGTGGGGCGATGCGGGCGCGATCCGGCAGATTGTCCAGCATCTTGTCGCCAATGCGATCGATGCGTCGGCGCCCGAGACGCCGGTGCAGGTCGTCGCGGTCGCCGAACAGGGACGCGTGCGGATCGACGTGATCGATCAGGGCTGCGGCATGACGCGCGATTTCATCCGCGACGAGCTGTTCAAGCCCTTTGTGTCGACGAAGGAATCGGGTTTCGGGCTGGGGGCGTTCGAAGCGCTGCAGATCGCGCAGGCGATGGGCGGGGCGATCGAGGTGGCGAGCGAGCCGGGCAAGGGGAGCAGCTTCACGCTGTGGCTGCCGCTCGCCGATGCGCGGGGCGACGCGGGGGTCGACGCGCGTGTGATGAAAGTGGGACATAAATGACCGATAGCGGGGCCAATCTGCGCAAATTGCTGGTGGTCGAGGACGACCCGGGGCTGCAGACGCAGCTCAAATGGGCGTATGAGGATTATCAGGTGCTCGTCGCGGGCGACCATGATGCCGCGATCGAGTTGCTGCGCGCCGAGGAACCCGATGTGGTGACGCTCGACTTGGGCCTGCCGCCCGATCCCGACGGCACGCGCGAGGGGTTCCGGACGCTGAAGGCGATCCTCGAGGCCAAGCCCGACACCAAGGTCATCGTCGTTTCGGGGCATGGCGAACGCGCGAGCGCGCTGACCGCGATCGCCAGCGGGGCGTGGGATTTCTACCAGAAGCCGATCGATATCGACGAGCTGGGGCTGATCGTTGCCCGTGCCTTCCATGTGCGCGAGCTCGAGGTCGAGAATGCGCGGCTCGCCGAGCAGGGTTCGAGCGACAATCGCGTGCTCGGCGGGATGATCACCGGGGCGCCCGAGATGCAGAAGGTGGCGCGCACGATCGAGCGCGTCGCGAACCTCGACGTCTCTGTGATGCTGCTCGGCGCGAGCGGTACCGGCAAGGAATTGCTCGCGCGCGGGCTGCACGAGGCGAGCGGGCGGCGCGACGGCGCGTTTGTCGCGATCAACTGCGCCGCGATCCCCGAGAATCTGCTCGAAAGCGAGCTGTTCGGGCATGAGAAGGGGGCGTTCACGGGCGCGGTCAAGACGACCGAGGGCAAGATCGAGCTCGCGCATGGCGGGACGCTCTTCCTCGACGAGGTCGGCGACATTCCGCTGCCGCTCCAGGTCAAGCTGCTGCGCTTTCTGCAGGAGCGCACGATCGAGCGCATCGGCGGACGCAAGGCGATCGCGGTCGATACAAGGATCGTATGCGCGACGCACCGCGACCTCGATGCGATGATCGCCGAACAGAGCTTTCGCGACGATCTCTACTACCGCCTCGCCGAAATGGTGGTGAAGATCCCATCGCTCGCCGAACGGCCGGGTGATGCGGTGCTGCTCGCGCGGCATTTCCTCCACCAATATGCGCCCGAGATGAATCCCGGGGTTCGCGGCTTCGCGCCCGACGCGTTGCAGGCGATCGACGAGGGACGCTGGCCGGGCAATGTCCGCGAGCTGGAAAACCGTATCAAGCGCGCCGTGATCATGGCCGATGGCAAGCTGGTGATGCGCGAGGATCTCGATATGGCGGGCGGCGAGGCGGAAGGCGAGGAGGCGTGGCTCAACCTGCGCAGCGCGCGCGAAGCCGCCGACCGCGTCGCGATCCGCCGTGCGATGACGCAGAGCGAAGGCAATATCTCGGCCGCCGCCAAGCTGCTCGGGATCAGCCGCCCGACGCTCTACGACCTGCTCAAGCAGTACCGGATGCAGGCCTGAATGGATTTGGGCCGCTTCTGGACAAAAGCGCTGCTGCTGGCGGCGCTGCTGCTGGGAGCGTGCGGCGACGGCGCGTCGTCCGCGCCGCGCAAGGCGCTCGAGGAGCGCCGCGCCGCTCTCGAGAACGCCATCGCGAGCGATCCCAAGGTCATTGTCGAGCGTGTCGAGCTGGCGCGCGTCGCGATCAAGCTGGGCGATGGCGTCGGTGCCGAGGCGGCGGTCAAGGGCGCGCTAGGGGCGGGGGCCAAGGACGCGGCGCTTCGCCCGCTCTTGGCGCGCGCCTATGCGATGCAGGATGAGGGGAGCCGTGCGCTCCAGACGCTCGACGACGGCCCGATCATTCCCGAGATGATCGGCGAGGCGGCGTGGGTCGCGGGCGACGTTCACCTCGGTAATGGCGATCTGGCCGCCGCGCGTGAAGCCTATGACCGCGCGGTGCACGAACTGCCGCGCTCGTCGGCCTTGTGGGTCGACGTCGCGCGTTTTCGCGATGCCAATGCCGACACGCTCGGCGCGCGCGACGCGGTCGACTATGCGATCGAACTCGACAAGGCGAACAGCGCCGCGCTGGCGTTCAAGGCCAACCTCGTGCGGACCGAGGATGGGCTGAAGGCGTCGCTCGCCTGGTACGAAGACGCGCTTGCCGCCGATCCCGGCAATGAAGATGCGCTAATCGAGCAGGCGGCGACGCTCGGTGACCTCGGGCGCTACCGCGACATGCTGACCTCGCTGCGCCGCGCCGCGACGATCGTGCCGCGCGATCCGCGTCTCTTCTATCTGCAAGCGGTGCTCGCGGCGCGCGCCGACAATTACCGGCTCGCGCGCAGCCTGCTCCAGCGCACGCGCGGCGAACTCGACGCGCAGCCGTCGTTCATGCTGCTGAGCGCGATTGTCGAACTCGAACTCGGCGGCGAGGCGGTGGCCGCGACCTGGGCCGACCGCCTGCTGGCCGAGCAGCCGGAGAATTTTACCGCACGCCGCATCCTCGCGGCCGCCGAATGGAGCGATGGCGACGCCGACGCCGCGCTCGCCGCCTTGCTGCCGCTGGTCCAGCGCCCCGACGCCGACAGCTGGTCGCTGCTGCTCGCATCGCGCGTCGCGGCGGAACTCGGCCGGCGCATCGAATCGGCGGACTATCTGGGGCGCGCGGCGGCGCTGGCGCCGGGCGAAGCGGTGCCCTTTGCCGCCGACAATGACTATGGCCTGCTGACGTTGGCGGCCGATGCCGAGCCGCTCAATCCGGCTAGTGCGATTCCCGCTATTTCGGCCGATTTGACGAGTGGCAATGGCGCGCGAGCGATCGCGCGCGCCACGCGGCTCCGCGATGCGAACCGCGGCGTTGCCGACGCGCATATCTTGCTGGGCGATGCGGCGCTGGCGGCCGGACGTACCGAGCTGGCGGTGCAGGCGTATCGCGCCGCGCACGATCTCGATGCGAGCGAGCGCACCACATTGCGGCTCGCCAATGCGCTGTTCCGCGCGGGGGATGCCGCGGGTTCGGGCGCCGCGATCCTCGCGCTGCAGCGCAGCCAGCCGTCGAGCATCGCCGCCGACCGATTGTCCGGGCATCTGGCGATGGACCTCGAACATTGGGATCAGGCGATCGCGCATTTCGAACGCGTACGCCGCCGGATCGGAAACCGCGACGCCGTGGTCCTACGCGAACTGGCGCGCGCGTGGGCGGCAAAGGGCGACGACGCGCGCGCGCTGCCGCTGATCGACCGCGCCTATCGGTTGCAGCCGCTCAATGCCGCGATCATGGAATTTTACGCCGACCTGCTCGAACGCCGCGGCAAAAGCCAGGCGGCTGCGGACCTCCGCGACAAGGCGGCGCAGATCGGGCGCTAATCGGGGGATGTCGGCTAACGACCAGAAATTGCCCTATCAATCATCGTCACCCCGGACTTGATCCGGAGCCTGCCTGTTTTGAGGGACAAAGGCGCGGGTCCCGGGTCAAGCCCGGGATGACGGAAGTGGATGATCGAAAGGCTGCTCCCCGCCCCAGGCGGAAAGACGATATTACGCTTCGGTCAAATCCAGCAGCGTCCGCGCGTCGAGGCCGATGCGGCGCATCTGCTGCGCGACCGGCGGCCAGACATTGGCGAGGAAATCGGCGCGCATCAGGTCGCGGAGGCGCTCGGTCGCGCCCGCGGCGACAAACATGCCGACCCCGCGCTTCACCGTGACCAGCCCCTCGTCCTGAAACGTCTGATACGCTTTCGCCACCGTCAGCGGGTTGGCGCCTTCCTCGGCGGCAAGCGATCGGACCGACGGCAACATGTCGCCATCGCGAAACTGGCCGTCGAGGATGGCGTTGGCGATGACATCGCGCAGACGCTGGTACACGGGTTTGGACTGATCGAGCATGCCGCCTTAATGCCATAAGACAGCAGCACAGTCAAATGCCACTAATTACAAATTAGGTTCGGAAAGTGAAACTAAATTTCCCAAGCCCGAACGACATCGTCATATTCGGGGCGGGGCCGTTCATCGAGTTCGCGCGACGCGGTGCCGAGGAAGAAATAGCCGACGATCGTGCCGCCTTCGCCCGCGCCGAACGCGGCCGCGACCTCGGTGCTATAGGCCGCCCAGCCGGTCAGCCAGCTGCCGACAAAGCCATGCGCGTGCGCGGCGTGGAGCAGGTTCATGCCGACCGCGCCCGCCGACATCTGCTGTTCCCAGACGGGGACCTTCGCTCCCGCCACCGGCGCCGAGACGAGCACGAGCAAGCTCGGCGCCTGATGCGCGAACTGGTCGAGCGCCGACAGGTCCATGCCCGCGGCGCCCGGATTCTCCGCGATCCATGCTTTTTTGAGCAGCGCCGCGAACGCCTCGCGCTGATCGTCGGCGACGGTGACGATGCGCCAGGGCGCGAGCTTGCCATGGTCGGGGGTGCGCAGCGCGAGCGCGACGATATCGCGAAGCTGCGCGGCGTCGGGGCCGGGAGCGATCATGTCGCGCGCCTTGCCCGAACGGCGGGTGGCGAGATGGGCGAGGAGCGAGGAGGTGTCGTTGAACATGGTGCGCCATGTGGTCTTTCGCGTCACTTTGCGCAAGTGTTGCGAATGGTTCGCAGTAATATTTGGCCCGATCGAGACGGTTTCACGCGCAATTAGATTCTTCCAATACGCAATTTTCGCGCTAGGTTGCCGCATTCGCGCGGCGGGAGGCCGCGCCTGACAATCCTAAAAGGGACGCAACATAATGAAAAATATGGGCTCGTGGGACGAGGGGGACTGGATTGCGGTAATCGCACTTCTGGTTCTCGGCGTCTTCCTCAGCATCGGTGCGCTGATCGCCGGCAGCAAGAAACCCGAATTCGCCGGACACCCCAAGGGCCTCTACATGCTCTTCTTCGCCGAAATGTGGGAGCGTTTCTCCTACTACGGCATGCGTGCGATCCTGATTTTCTACCTGACCCAGCACTGGCTGTTCAACGACAGCAAATCGAACCTGATCTATGGCGCCTACACCAGCCTCGTCTACATCACCCCGGTGCTCGGCGGCTATCTCGCCGACCGGTATCTCGGGCAGCGCAAGGCGGTGCTGTTCGGCGGCCTGCTGCTGGCCGCCGGCCACAGCCTGATGGCGGTCGAAGGTGTCGGCGGGCAGAATGATCCCACGATCAACGTCTTCTGGGCCGCGCTCGCCTTCATCATCGTCGGCTCGGGCTTCCTCAAGGCGAATATCTCGGTGATGGTCGGCCAGCTGTACCGGCTCACCGACATTCGCCGCGATGGCGCCTATACGATCTTCTATATGGGCATCAACGTCGGCGCCGCGCTCGGCACGATCCTCGTCGGCTATCTCGGCCAGCGGATCGGCTGGGGCTATGGCTTCGGGCTCGCCGGCATCGGCATGCTCGCCGGCCTTGTCGTTTTCGTTCTCGGCAAGAGTGCGCTCAAGGGCGCGGGCGAAGCGCCTGCACCGCTATCGCGCTCAAGCGAGTGGACGCTCTACGCCGTCGGTTTGGGCGCGGTCGCGGTGATCTGGGCGCTCGTCCAGTATCAGGACGTCATCCAGAACCTGCTGCTCGTCTCGGGCATTCTCCTGCTCGGCTACGTCGTCCTCGTGGCGACGTTCCAGCTGCCGTACGGATCGATCGGCGCCGGTCCGCGGAGCCGCGTCAACATCGCGCTCGCCGGCCTCGCGCTGATGCTGTTCCTGCCGCTGGCGCTCATCCTGGGCCTCGGCATCGCCAGCGGACCCGTCGCACTCGGGCTCGCGCCCGCGGCGTGGGTCGCGCTCTTCGGCTTCCTCCTCCTCCTCGGCGTGATGGTGGTCGAGAAGATGAACCGCGAAGACCATGCGCGCGACCGGATGTTCGCGATCCTGTTCCTGATCGCCCTGAACCCGCTGTTCTGGGGTCTGTTCGAACAGGCGGGCGGATCGATGAACCTGTTCACCGACCGCTATGTCGATCGCGGCGCGGTGCCCGCTTCGATCTTCCAGTCGATCAACCCGATCTACATCATCCTGCTCGCCCCGCTGTTCGCCGCGCTGTGGCAATGGCTTGGCAAGCGCGGCAAGGAACCGTCGGCTCCCGCCAAATTCGGGCTGGCGCTGGCGCAGATGGGGCTTGCGAACCTCATCCTCGTCTGGGGCGCGCAGGCCTTCGGCATCGCGGCGATGACCCCGGTCATCTTCGTCTTCCTCTATTACCTCCTCGCCACCACCGGCGAGCTGTGCCTCAGCCCCGTCGGCCTGTCGGCGATGAACCGGCTGGCGCCGACCTTCGTCGCGTCGCTCATCATGGGCGCGTGGTTCTATATGACCGCGGTCGGCAATTTCGTCGCCGGCAAGATCGGCGAAGCGACCGGCGGGCATGGCGGTGAGATGAGCAAGGCCAAGCTGCTCGAGATCTACGAGATGTTCGGCTGGATCGCGATCGGTGCCGCGGTGGCGGTGCTGCTGGTCAGCCCGATCGTGAAGCGCTGGATGCACCTCGACACGCTGCGCGACCGCGACGACGGGCTGGCGGGCATCGGCGAGGCCGAGCCGCAGGCGGCTGGCGTTCATCCCGAACCCAAGGGGGCGTAATCGATGATCCGTGGTGTGAAGGGCAGCCTGCTGGCTGCGGTATCGCTGGCGCTCGTCGGTTGCGCGGCGAGCAATGGAGAGACGGCCTCGGCGGGCGACAAGCCCGCCGAAAAGCCGGTGAAGTTCAACAAGGACCCGTATCCGTCGACGTACAAGGCTTATCCCGGACAGGTCACGGCGGTCCGTAACGTCACGATCTTCGACGGTGAGGGCGGGCGGATCGACAATGGCACCGTGCTGCTGGCGAACGGCAAGGTCGAGGCCGTCGGCGGCCCCGATACGCCGATCCCGGCGGACGTCGCGGTCTATGACGGGACCGGCAAGTTCCTCACCCCCGGTATCATCGACATCCACAGCCACCTTGGCGACTATCCCTCGCCCAGCGTCGAGGCGCATTCGGACGGCAACGAGATGACGTCGCCGACGACCCCCGAAGTCTGGTCCGAACATAGCGTCTGGCCGCAGGACCCGGGGTTCAGCCGCGCGCTCGCCAATGGCGGCGTGACGAGCTTGCAGATCCTGCCGGGCAGCGCCAACCTGATGGGCGGGCGTTCGATCACGCTCAAGAATGTGCCTTCGCGTACCGTGCAGGGGATGAAATTCCCCGGCGCGCCCTATGGCCTCAAAATGGCGTGCGGTGAGAATCCGAAGCGCGTCTATGGCGGCAAGGGGCGCGCGCCCTCGACGCGCATGGGCAATTATGCGGTGAACCGCGCGACGTGGCAGAAGGCGGTCGCCTACAAGAAGAAGATGGACGACGGGAAGGCGGTCGACCGCGACCTTGCGATGGAAACGCTTGTCGGCGTGCTGTCGGGCGAGATTCTCGTCCACAATCATTGCTATCGCGCCGATGAAATGGCGCTCGTGATCGATATGTCGAAAGAGTTCGGCTACAAGGTGTCGACCTTTCATCACGCGGTCGAAAGCTACAAGATCGCCGACATCCTCGCCAAGGAAGGCATTTGCTCGGCGATGTGGGCCGACTGGTGGGGCTTCAAGATGGAAGCCTATGACAGCGTCAACGAGAATATCCCGCTGGTGTACAAGGCCGGTGCCTGCACGATCGTCCATTCGGACGACGCGAACCAGATCCAGCGTTTGAACCAGGAAGCCGCGAAAGCGCGCGCTGCGGGGCGCCGCATCGGGGTCGACGTCAGCGACGAGCTGGCGTGGACCTGGCTGTCGTATAACCCCGCCAAGGCATTGGGCATCGCCGACAAGACCGGCAGCCTGAAGCCCGGCAAGATGGCCGACGTCGTGCTGTGGAACGGCAATCCGTTCAGCGCCTATACGCGCCCCGAAAAGGTGTGGATCGACGGCGCCTTGATGTTCGACGCGAACGATCCGAAGCGGCGTCCGGTGAGCGATTTCGAGCTGGGCCAGCCGGGCGAAGGAGACGTGAAATGATGCGCGCGCTCCTTCTTTCCGCCGCAGCAATCGTTGCACTCCCCGCCGCTGCGCAGGATGTCGCAATCGTCAACGCCAAGCTCGTCATCGGTGATGGCAGCGCGCCGATCGACGGCGGCACCGTCGTCGTGCGCGGCGGCAAGGTGGTCGCGGCGGGTGCCGGCGTTGCCGTGCCTGCGGGCGTCGAGCGCGTTGACGCGCAGGGCAAATATGTCACGCCGGGCATCGTCGCGGCGTTCAGCCGCGTCGGCCTGACCGAAGTCGATGCCGTCACCGGCACCAACGACCGCTCGGCACCGCGCACGCGTTTCTCGGCGGGGCTCGATATCGCGCCGGCGCTGAACCCGATGGGATCGCCCGTCGCGGTGAACCGCGCGTCGGGCGTGACGCGCGCGATCGTCGCGCCGGGCAGCAGCAGCAATCTGTTCGCCGGACAGGGCGCGGTCGTCGATCTCGCCGACGACATGGACATGGTGACCAAGCCCCGCGCGCTGCAATATGTCGCGTTTGGCGAGGATGGCTCGGCAAAGGCGGGGGGCAGCCGTGCCGCGACTTTCCTGCTCTTCCGCGAACAATTGCTCGCGGCGCGCAGCTATGCCCGCAACCCCGCGACGCTCGCCGAATGGGGCAATGACGCGATGATCCAGCGTGCCGACGCCGACGCGCTCGTCCGCGTCATCGACGGCACGACACCTTTGTTCGTGCGCGTCGACCGCGCCGCCGACATCGTCAATGTGCTGAAGCTGCGGCAGGACTTCCCCGCACTGAAGCTCGTGCTTGTCGGGGTGACCGAAGGCTGGCTCGTGGCGCGCGACATCGCGGCGGCGAAGGTACCGGTGCTCGTGTCGCCGCTCACCGACCTGCCGTCGACCTTCGAACAGCTCGGCGCGACGCAATCGAACGCGGGCCGGCTCAAGGCCGCGGGCGTCGACGTGTCGGTCGGCGTGTTCGACGACGATGACGCGCACAAGATGGGCTATGCGACGCAATATGCGGGCAATCTCGTCGGCCTCGCGCGCGTGCCCGGTGCCAGCGGCATGACGTGGGATCAGGCGTTCGCGTCGATCAGCAGCGTCCCGGCACGCGCCGTCGGCATGGAGGGCAGCATCGGTTCGCTGCGTCCGGGCCGCGCCGGCGATGTCGTGATCTGGGACAACGATCCGCTCGAACTCGGCAGCCGCCCGACGGCGGTGTGGATCGATGGTAAGGCGCAATCGCTGACGACGCGGCAGGACCGCCTGCGCGATCGTTATACAACGCCGCAGGAAGGGGCATTGCCCAAGGCATACGACCGATAGGGCAGGGCAGGCGTTTCACCGCCTGCCCCATCCCTTGTTCTCCATGTTGACACTGTTACCTTTGTCGCACAACTATCGTCGCTGAGCCCATCGCGAGTCGCGCATCGCGGCCGCCTGGGCGATAGATGATGACATTGTTGGAGGAGGGATTGGTCATGCAGCCGGTGTCGCTTTTGATCACGACCTGCGTGTTGTTCGTCGGGTCGCACCTCGCGCTGTCGCACCCGCTGCGCGACGGGCTCGCGGCGCGGCTCGGCGAGCGCGGGTTCCAGATCACCTATTCGATCGTCGCGATCGCGACCTTCATCATGGTGGTGCAGGCGTGGCGCGGGATGCCGCCCGAGCCGCCCTTGTGGGCGGTCGACGATCCGCTGTGGATACTCGCGTCGCTGATCGTGCTCTTTGCGAGCATCCTCTTCATCGGATCGCTGATCGGCAATCCGGCGCTGCCCGCTCCGCACGCCGCGCGCGATGCGGCGGCGAAGCCGCGCGGCGTGTTCGCGATTACGCGGCACCCGATGATGTGGGGCTTCGCGCTGTGGGCCTTTGCGCATGTGCTGGTGATGCCGACCACGGCGCAGATCATCCTGTCCGCGACGATCGTCTTCCTCGCGATTGTCGGTTCGGCGGGGCAGGATGCGAAGAAGGCGCGGCTGATGGGCGATGCCTGGCGCCAGTGGGCGGCGCGGACAAGTTTCGTGCCTTATGCGCGGCAGGTCGGCGGGGGTGCGCCATGGGCCGACACGATCCCGCGGCCGCACGCGCTGCTGGGTGGAATCATGCTATGGCTGGTCGCGACCTGGGCGCATGGCGCGCTCGGCTATATGGTCGCCGGGATCTGGCGCTGGATGGGATAAGACCCGAATGAACGCGGACACGCATCTCAACGACCTGTCGCTGCGGCTGCTTGGCCGCGCGTTCGACGAGCTCGATCCCGAGGAATCGCGTGTGGTTGCGTCGATCGCAAAGCGCGCGCCCAGCAGCCGCGACGCCGCCGATATCGAGGATGCGCAGGCGAGCACCGGCGACCGGCTGGCCGACCGGGTGGCGGCGGTCGGTGGCTCATGGGGCTTCATCATCGTCTTTGCGCTGATCCTGTTCGGCTGGATGCTGCTCAATTCGGAAGTGCTCCAGCGCTTCGGCCTCGCGTTCGACCCCTATCCCTACATCTTCCTGAACCTGATGCTCTCGACGCTCGCGGCGATCCAGGCGCCGATCATCATGATGAGCCAGAACCGGCAGGCGGCGAAGGACCGGCTGACCGCGAGTGTCGATTACGAGATCAACCTGCGCGCCGAGCTGGAGATCATGCGGCTGCATGAGAAGCTCGACCAGATGCGGATCGCCGAGCTGGCGGAGAAGGTCGACGCGCTGTGCGCGCGGCTGGATGCGAAGGCGTAGGGCGGGGCGGATAGCGGCTTTGGGGTGGAAAGCTGCCGCTCCTAAAGGCCGAAGTATCGCACTCGGATAAATCTACCGATGTAGAATCCTGCGACGGCCCCTGCAGACGGCCAAAGAGGCCCGAACAGGAAGTCCAGTCCGCTTGTAGAACGCAGATTCTCCGAGTGCTGACTCTGCCACCTGCTTATGTATCCAATCATGACGATTGGAACCGGCAGTAAAACCAAGCACCCTACCTTGTGGCTCGGAGTCACTAAGCCGACAAAGACGCCTACAACGAGACCGATAATCAGGAGAGCTTCAATCCCGAGCATACATGCTCTTATGAGACATAATCAATTTCCGCAATTCGGTCGTTAACAGATGTCCGGCGAACGGCCTACAACCGCACCATCCGCATCCCCATCTCGCCATAACGCGGCCCGCTCGTCCCACCCTTCGGTGCCGCCGCGTCGATCGCGGCGAGGTCGTCGGCGGTCAGCGTGACCTCGGCCGCCGCGACGCTGTCCTCCATCGTCGCGCGGCGCTTGGTGCCGGGGATCGGGACGATATCGTCGCCCTGCGCGAGCAACCAGCCGAGCGCGACCTGCGCCTTCGACACGCCATGTTTGTCGGCGACGGCGCCGATTGCATCGACGATCGCGAGGTTGGCGGGGAAATTCTCTTCCGAATAGCGCGGATCGTTGCGGCGCCAGTCATTCTCGGGAAGCTCGTCGCGGCTGCGCACCGCGCCCGCGAGGAAGCCGCGGCCAAGCGGCGAATAGGGGACGAAACCGATGCCATTGTCGCGGCAGGCGCCGAGGATCTCGTCCTCGATGTCGCGCTCCCAGATCGAATATTCGCTCTGCAGCGCGGTGATCGGCGCGGCCTTCGCGGCGCGGCGGATCGTGTCGGGGCCGGCTTCGGACAGCGCGATGTGGCGGATCTTGCCCTCCTTCACCAACTCCATCATCCCGCCGACCGTTTCCTCGATCGGCACCGACGGGTCGACGCGGTGCTGGTAGAAGAGGTCGATCGTGTCGATGCCGAGCCGCTGGAGCGAGCCTTCGCACGCGGCGCGGGCATTGGCGGGCGAGCCGTCGACGCCGGTGATCTGTTTGCCCTCGAACTTGAAACCGAACTTGGTCGCGATGACAAGGCCGTCGCGCTTGCCCTTGATCGCATCACCCAGCAGTTCCTCGTTCGAGAAGGGGCCATAGATTTGCGCGGTGTCGAAGAAAGTGACGCCAAGGTCGATCGCGCGGTGGATCGTGCGCGTCGATTCATCGAGGTCGGCGGCTTCGCCATAAAGGATATTGCCACCCTTGATCATCGGCATGCAGCCGATGCCGATCGCGGATACTTCGAGGCCGTGGCCGAGCTTGCGATATTTCATGGCGTTTCTCCTGCTGCTTCCTTCTCGACCCCGTCGGCGGCATATTTGGTCGCGGCGACATCGCCGATGACATTACCTAGGGTTCGGAAGATGTCGGGAAAAGTCTCGACCGCGACGAGCAGCCCGAGCGGCGCGACGGGGACGCCCATCGACACCGCGATCGGCGCGATCGAGGTCACGAAGCTGATCGAGCCGGGCAGGCTGACCGAAGAGAGCGCCGCGGCGATCGCGACCGCGAGGCCGACTGCCATCTCCCAAGGCGTCAGCTCGACACCGAACAGCCACGCGACATAGACGACGACCGCGAGGTTCATCGCCGGGCTGGTGAAGCGGAACAGCGCGACCGCGAGCGGCAGCACGACGTCGGCTTTCTTCGGATCGACGCCGAGTTCCTCCGACGATTTCAGCATTGCGGGGAGGCTGGCGAGCGAGCTTTGCGTGCTGATCGCGACCGCGAGCGTCGGGACCATCGCGCGGATGAAGCGCGGCAGCGGGATGCCGACGACGAGCCACGCGAGCAGGAGGCCGAGGAGAAGGCAGCTTACGCCGATCGCCGACAGAATCAGCACATAATGGATGAGCCCGCCAAACGCCGCGACCCCCGCCTTGACCGCGAGCGCATAGCCCAGCGCGAAAACGCCGATCGGTGCGAGTGCGAGGACCCAGCCGATGACGATCAGCATCGCGTCGCCCAGCGCCTTGAACAGCCCCGACAGCGTCGCGCGCTGCACGGGTTCAAGCTTGGTGATCGCGAAGGCGAAAATCGTCGTGAAGACGATCAGCGGCAGGATCGCGGTCTCGGCCGCCGCGGCAATCGGGTTGGTTGGGATCAGCGAGAGCAGGAAATCGCCGAAGGTCGGCGACGGTCCTGCCTGCGTCGTGCCGCCAAGGCCGTGGCGCAGCGCTTCGGCGGCGCCGGGCGACAGCGGGAAGAGGCGCAGCAGCAGCGGCGCCAGAAACAGTGTCATCAGCCCCGAAAGCGTGATCGCGCCGAGGAAGATCATCACCGCGCGAAAGGCGAGTTTGCCCGCGCGCGCGGCGTCGGCGGTGGCGGTGATTCCGGTGATGAGCAGCGCGACGACGAGCGGGACGATCGTCATCTTCAAGGCGTTGAGCCAGAGCAGCCCGATCGGTTCGACAAAGGGAAGCGAGGCGGTTCCGGCATCGGGGGACACCAGCTCGACGCCGATTCCCAAAAGCATGCCGGCGACGAGCGCCGAAAGGATGAACCAAGCGGATTTCAAGACGGATTCTCCCGGCGTTTTTTCTGGCCTGCTTGCCAAGCAAAAGAGGGTGACTTAGAGCACCTCCCGAAAGAAACGGGAACCGGTTTTTGGGCCGGGAAATGCTCCGCGGGGGCCATCCCGTGGGAAGCCGGGGCAGGCATTTGCCGGGCGATGGTTAGGTAGCTGAGGGAACATGCGCAAGTTTTTCGGAACCGACGGGATTCGCGGCCTGACCAACCAGGTCCCGATGACCGCGGAAGTCGCGATGCGCGTCGGGATGGCGGCGGGCGCGCACTTCCTGCGCGGCGACCACAAGCATCGCGTCGTGATCGGCAAGGACACGCGCTTGTCGGGCTATATGCTCGAAAACGCGCTCGTCGCGGGATTCACCAGCGTCGGCATGGACGTGGTGCAGGTCGGGCCGATGCCGACCCCGGCGATCGCGATGCTGACGCGCTCGATGCGCGCCGACCTCGGCGTGATGATTTCGGCGAGCCACAACCCCTATCGCGATAACGGCATCAAGCTGTTCGGTCCCGACGGGTACAAGCTGTCCGACGAGGATGAGGCGCAGATCGAACATTTGCTGGGACAGGAGCCGAAGCTCGCCGAACCGAGCCACATCGGACGCGCCAAGCGTATCGACGATGCGCGTGGCCGCTATATCCACGCGGTGAAACAGAGCCTGCCCGAATCGGTCCGTCTCGACGGGCTGCGCATCGTGCTCGATTGCGCCAATGGCGCAGCGTATAACAGCGCGCCGACGGTATTCTGGGAACTCGGCGCCGACGTGGTGGCGATCGGCGTCGAGCCCAATGGCACCAATATCAACGACAAATGCGGATCGACCGCGCCCGCGCTGCTGCAGGAAACGGTGGTCGCCAGCGGCGCCGACATCGGCATCGCGCTCGACGGCGACGCCGACCGGCTGATCGTCGTCGATGAAAAGGGACGGATCGTCGACGGCGACCAGATCATGGGGCTGATCGGCGCGAGCTGGGCGCGGCAGGGGCGGCTGAAAGGCGGCGGCGTCGTCGCGACGGTGATGTCGAACCTCGGCCTCGAACGTTTCCTCGAAGGCGAGGGGCTGCGGCTCGAGCGCACCAAGGTCGGCGACCGCCATGTCCTCGAACGGATGAAGGAGGGCGGCTTCAACGTCGGCGGCGAGCAGTCGGGCCATATGATCCTGTCCGATCATGCGACGACCGGCGACGGCACGCTCGCGGCGCTGCAGGTGCTCGCCGAGCTGATCGCGTCGGGCAAGCCCGCGAGTGAATTGCTACACCAGTTCGACCCCGTGCCGCAGCTTTTGAAAAATGTCCGCTTTGCCGGTGGCAAGCCGCTCGAAGACAAGCAGGTCATCGCGGCGATCGCCGAGGGCGAAGCGACGCTCAACGGCCGCGGCCGCCTCGTCATCCGCCCGTCGGGCACCGAACCGCTGATCCGCGTGATGGCCGAGGGCGACGATGCCGGACAGGTCGAACAGGTCGTCGACATGATCTGCGACGCCGTGCGCGCCGCGACGGCATAACCATTTGATTTTTTTTAGAACCGAAAGAGACTTACCATGCTTGAAATGCGACCCGATTGCGAAAAATGCGGACGCGATCTGCCCGCCAACCTTCACGGCGCCTTCATCTGCTCATTCGAATGCACCTTCTGCGCGAACTGCGCCGACAAGCTCGACGAGATTTGCCCCAATTGCGGCGGCGACCTGCTCGACCGCCCGCTGCGCGAGGGCGCGGCGCTGGCGAAATTCCCCGCTTCGACGGAGCGAAAGCATAAGGGGTGACCGCGCGCGTCCTGATTATCGCCGGTTCTGACAGCGGCGGCGGTGCGGGCATCCAGGCCGATATCAAGGCGGTCACGATGCTCGGCGGCCATGCGATGACCGCGATCACCGCGATCACCGCGCAGAATACGCTGGGCGTGCAGGGCGTTCATCCGGTCCCGACCGCGATGGTATTGCAACAGATCGACAGCGTCGCGTCGGACATCGGCGTCGATGCGGTCAAGATCGGGATGATCGGCAGCGCCGAAACCGCCGCTGCGGTCGCGGAGCGATTGTCGCGGCCCGATCTCGCGCAGGCGGCGCTCGTGTTCGATCCGGTGATGATCGCGACGAGCGGATCGGTGCTCGCCGACACGGCGACGATCGACGCGTTTCGCGCGCTGCTCGATCGCGCGATGGTCGCAACGCCGAACCTACCCGAACTGGAAGCCTTGGGGGGCGAGGATGCGGTGCTTGCGCACGGCTGTTCGCTGCTCGTCAAGGGCGGCCACGCCGAGGGCGAGACGGTGATCGACCGGCTGCTCGAAACGGGCGAGGGCGAAGTCGCGCGCTGGGAAGCGCCGCGCATCGACACGCCGCACAGCCACGGGACCGGCTGCACGCTCGCGAGCGCGATCGCGACCGGGCTGGCACAGGGCATGCCGCTCGAGCCCGCGATCGCGCGCGCGCGCGATTTCGTGCGGCTTTCGCTGCACGATGCGCCCGGGCTCGGGCAGGGGCATGGCCCGATGGGGCAGCAATATGTGCGCAACGACGGGCTGTTCACCGGCCCCGCGCTCAATCAGGTCACGCTGCCCGCGAACGACTATGCGGTGTCGGTCGCTTTCTACAAACAGATGGGGCTGACACAGATCGTCGATAGCCCCGACAATGGTTACGCGCGGTTCGAGGCCGCCAACGGGGTGACGCTGTCGATCCACGTCGGCGACGGCGCGGCGGGCGGGGCGACCACTTATCTGGAGAGCGGCGCGCTCGATGCATGGGTAGCTTACCTCGCGCGGCGCGGGGTGCGGTTCGAGCAAATGCCGAAGGACGAGGAATGGGGCTGGCGCGAGGCACGGCTGGCCGATCCCGCCGGCAATCGGCTGTGTCTCTATCAGGCGGCCGAATATCGGCGTTACCCACCGTGGCGCATATGATCGTCGGGGTCGACGAGGCCGGGCGCGGACCGCTCGCCGGGCCCGTCGTCGCGGCGGCGGTGCTGCTCTGCGAAGGCGGCATCCCCGGGCTCGATGACAGCAAAAAACTCACGGCAAAGCGCCGCGCCGAACTCGAAGCACAGATCAAGGCGCGCTGCCGCTGGGGCGTTGGCGAGGCGAGCGTTGCGGAGATCGACCGCGTCAACATCCTGCAGGCGACCTTCCTTGCGATGACGCGCGCGGTCGAGGCGCTGGGGTTCGAGCCCGCGGAGATTCTCGTCGATGGCAACCGGCTGCCGCGCTGGCGCTACACCGCGACCGCGATCATCGGCGGCGATGCGCTGCACCCGTGCATTTCGGCGGCGAGTATCATCGCGAAGGAACATCGCGACCGTTTCATGGTCGCCGCGGCGCGCGACTTTCCCGGCTTTGGCTGGGAAACCAACATGGGCTATGGTACGGCGCAGCATCTCGCGGCGCTGCGCCAGCATGGCCCGACGCCGCACCATCGGACCAGTTTTGCCCCGGTCGCACAAATGCAGCTGGTCTGAAGCCGAGGGGAAGAGGATGAGCAGGGGATTTACGGCCGACGATGTGTCGGTCCAGACCGGCCGCACCTTTCTTGTCACCGGTGCCAATGCCGGAATCGGGTTCGAAACCACCAAAATCCTCGCGGCGCGCGGCGCGCATGTGATCCTTGCCTGCCGCGATGAGGACAAGGCCGAGGTGGCGATGAACCGCATCTGGGTCGACGTACCGAAAGCCGAATTGTCGTTCCAGCCGCTCGATCTCGCCGATCTCGACCAGGTCCGCGATGCGGCGAAGGCGGTGCTCGCGGGACCGCGGATCGATGTCCTCATCAACAATGCGGGGGTGATGATCCCGCCCCGGACGCTGACCAAGCAGGGTTTCGAACTGCAATTCGGGGTCAACCACCTCGGCACCTTCGCGCTGACCGGCCTTGTTCACCCGCATGTCGACGACCGCATCGTCATCACCGGCAGCATCGCGCACCGGAACGGCGCGATGGATTACAGCGACCTGTCGGCGTCGCGCAGCTATCACAATTGGGCGCGCTATCAGATGAGCAAGCTCGCGAACCTGCTCCATATGTTCGAGCTCGACCGGCGGTTGAGCGCCGCGGGTCGCGCGACGCAGGCGATCGGATGTCACCCGGGGGTCGCGCTCACCGAACTCACGCGCCACCTGCCGTTGCCGCTCCGCACGATGACCCCGCTCGCAGGGCCTTTCTTCAACAGCGCGGCACAGGGCGCGTGGCCGACCTTGCAGGCGGCGACGGGCGCGCGGGTACAGGGCGGCGATTATCTGGGGCCGCAGGGGCTCGGCGAGGTGTCCGGACGCTCGGGGCCGGCGCGCGCGACGCGCGATGCGCGCGATCCAAAGCTCGCGCGTGAGCTGTGGCAGCGTTCGATCGACCTGACCGGGGTCGATCCGGGGCTTTGACCTCGCAACGCAAAATTTTTTTCGGGGGTGAGTCTTCATCGCCACACCACCAGTGGTTGAGTCTCCGAGTCGCGGCCGACTCCATATGGTGTGCCAGACTCGTTTCGTTCTCATCGCGTTAACCAGTTAGAGAGGCGGAATCCCTAGAGTCCGGTGCTTGACGGCGGACTCCGCTGGACTCATCAGGGCCTTCTTACGAGCAAGGAACGGGGTGAAGCATGGGTGTGATGGAACGGGTCAAGGCGCCGGCGACGAAGCAGCGGACGCCGAAAGTCGACCCCGCGGACCTGCCGCTCGACAGCATCTTGCAGGGCGATTGCGTCGAGATGATGCGCAGCCTGCCCGCGGCGTCGGTCGACATGATCTTCGCTGATCCGCCGTATAATCTCCAGCTTGGCGGCGACCTGCTGCGCCCCGACGGCAGCCAGGTCGACGCGGTCGACGACGACTGGGACAAGTTCGACAGCCTCGCGACCTACGATCGCTTCACCCACGCCTGGCTCAAGGAAGCGAAGCGCATCCTCAAGCCGAACGGCAGCATCTGGGTGATCGGCAGCTATCACAATATCTTCCGCGTCGGCACCGCGTTGCAGGACAATGGCTATTGGATCCTCAACGACATCGTGTGGCGCAAGGCGAACCCGATGCCCAATTTCAAGGGCACGCGCTTCACCAACGCGCACGAGACTTTGATCTGGGCGTCGATGGGTGAAAAGTCGCGCTACACCTTCAACTATCGCACGATGAAGACGCTGAACGACGAACTGCAGATGCGCTCGGACTGGCTGATCCCGATCTGCGGCGGTCAGGAACGGCTCAAGAAGGGCGGAACGAAAGTCCACCCGACGCAAAAGCCCGAGGCGCTGCTCTATCGCGTCCTGCTCGCCTGTTCGAACCCCGGCGACGTGATCCTCGATCCCTTCTTCGGCACCGGCACGACGGGCGCGGTGGCAAAGCGCCTCGGTCGTCACTTCATCGGCATCGAACGCGAGGATGATTATATCGCCGCCGCGCTGGAACGTATCGAGCTGGCGCTGCCGCTCGACGAAAGCGCGGTGAAGACGATGATGGCGCCGAAGGCCGCGACGCGCGTCGCGTTCGGCACGCTCGTCGAATGCGGCATGATCGCGCCGGGAACGGTGCTGACCGATACCAAGCGCCGCTGGAAGGCGAAGGTGCGCGTCGATGGCAGCCTCGATTGCGAAGGCCAGCCCGCAGGCTCGATCCACAAGGTCGGCGCGGGGCTGCAGGGGGCGCCGAGCTGCAACGGCTGGACCTTCTGGCATGTCGACAATGGCAAGGAGCTCCGCGTGATCGACGCGGTGCGGCAGGACTGGTTGCTGGCGAACGAAGCCTGATGTTTCAGCCGCTGACCAAGCCCGACTTCGGCGCCGCGTCGGCGGATGCGCAAATCTATTGTCGCCCGACCTGCTTCGTCGACCGCCCGCACGAGCTTGATGACGATTGCCTGCGGATCGCCGACTCGATGGTCTGGTTCGCGGCATGGCACCTCAGCCTTCGCGACGGTCTGACCGTCAAATCGGCGATCGTTCCGGTTCCCGAATGGGACGGCTGGATCGCCGCAATGCCCGACCGGCTGGCGCAGGCGGCCAATGCGCAGCGCGCCGGTGTCGTGCGGCCGCGCGGTGTGCTGCAACTCGGTGAGCGGAAAATCCGGCTGAGCGAGCCGCAGCTCATGGGCATTTTGAACGTCACCCCCGACAGTTTTTCGGACGGCGGCAAGCATGTCGATGCCGTCGCCGCGGCCGAGGCCGGCTTCGCGATGGGCGCCGCGGGGGCGGCTATCATCGATGTCGGCGGCGAATCGACACGTCCCGGCGCGCCGCTGGTCTGGGAAGGCGACGAGATCAAGCGCATCGAAGGCGTGGTGTCGGCGCTCGCGCGGGGCGGTGTCGCGGTGTCGATCGATACGCGCAAGGCCGCGGTGATGGAGGCCGCGCTCGCTGCCGGCGCGCGGATCGTCAACGACATCTCGGCGCTGCGCTACGACGACCGCGCCATGGAAGTCGTCGTGCACGCGGGTTGCCCCGTCGTGCTGATGCACGCGCCCTCGGCCAAGAGCGATCCGCATGAGGGCGGCAATTACGCGCATATACTGTTCGACGTCTACGACATGCTCGCCGAGCGCGTCGCGGCGTGCGCCGCCGCCGGGGTCGACCCGGCGAAGATCATCGTCGATCCGGGGCTTGGCTTCGGCAAGGGTGTCGGCGACAACCTCGCGCTCATCAACGGCATTGCGCTGTTTCACACATTGGGCTGCCCAATCCTGTTCGGCGCCAGCCGCAAGCGGATGATCGGCGCGCTTGATAATGAAGCGGCGGCCGACCAGCGGCTCGGCGGCACCGTGGCGCTGCATTATCAGGCGGCGGCGCACGGCGCCCAATTGCTGCGCGTCCACGACATCGCCGAGAACCGGCAGGCGCTGCGCGTGTGGCGGGGGCTGCGCGACGCGGCGCTGACCGTCTAAAGCGAATAGCCCCCGTCGGCGGCGAGCACCGCGCCGGTGATATTCGCCGCATCGTCGGACAACAGGAAGACGATCTGCCGCGCGACCTCTCCGGCACTCGCCCAGCGGCCGAGCGGCGTCGCCGCCTTTGCCATCGCGTCGATCGCGGCCTCGCGGCTGCCATATTCGGCGATCATCGCAGGGAAAAAGTCGAGGTCGTCCCAAATCGGAGTGTCGACGCCGCCCGGGGCAATCGCGTTGACGCGAATGCCGTGCGGCGCGCCTTCCTTCGCCGCGACACGCGCCAGTTGGATAACGCCGGCCTTCGACGCGCCATAGGCGCCAACCCCGGGCTCGGCCTTGATCCCCGAGATCGAAGCGGTGACCGCGATTGCGCCACCGCGTCCGTGCGCGATCATCGCACGCATCGCCGCGCGCAGGGTCAGCATCGCGCCATCGAGGTTGACCGACAGCGTACGGCGCCAGCGCGCGAAATCCATTTCGGCGATCGCGCCCGCGCTGGAAATGCCGGCGTTGACAACCGCAAGGTCGATGTCCGCGAGATCGCCGCCCAGCGCCTCCCACATTTCGGGACTCGCGACGTCGCGTCCTTGCGAAACGTCCACGCCGATGACGCGCGCGCCGCTTTCTGCGAGCAGCGCCGCGGTGGCCGCGCCGATGCCCGAGCAATGGCCCGTGACGAGCGCGGTTCGTCCGTTAAATGATCGGGTCATGGCGCCAGCCTATCGCCCCGCACCCGGCAAGTCGACCGCCCGGCGAATTCACTATCCCGCGGCTATGCGGCGGTATCGATCCCGAGGTCGCTCAGCTTGCGATAGAGCGTCGAGCGTCCGATGCCGAGGCGGCGGGCGACTTCGCTCATGCGGCCGCGATAATGGCCGATCGCGAGGCGGATGACGTCGGCCTCGATTTCCTCGAGCGGGCGGAGATTGCCGTCGGGCAGGTACAATGTGACGCCGATCGCCTCGCCGTTGATCGCGATCTCGCCTTCGCCGCTCGGGCTGCCGCCGCCGAGCGTCGCCTCGATGGCGCGGAAATCGGCGCTGGTAAGGACGTCGGTGGTGCTGTTCACCGCGGCGCGGAACAGCACATCCTGCAACTGGCGGACATTGCCCGGCCAGGCATAGGCGGCGAGCAGGCGCAGCGCGTCGTCGGTGACCCCGATCGGGCCCATGCCCGGCAGCCCGCCGATGCGCGCGAGCAAATGGCGCGCGAGCGGGCCGACGTCGCCGCGGCGCTCCGAAAGCGAGGGCAGGGTGAATTGCGCGCTCGACAGCGCGTAGAACAGGTCTTCGCGGAAGTGGCCGGCCTCGATCAGCTTGTCGAGCGGGCTCGTGCTGGTCGCGATGATGCGCACGTCGACGCTCTGGCGGATCGACCCGCCGATCATCTGCACTTCGCCGCTGTTCAGGAATTCGACGAGCTTCGCTTGCGTTTCGAGCGGGATGCATTCGACATGGTCGATGATGATGCTGCCGCCGTCGGCCTGAACGAGCCGCCCGACCTGACGGTCGAAGGCGCCGGCAAAGGCGCCGCGCTCGTGACCGAAGAGGCCCGATCCAATGAGGCCCGGCGACACCGCCGAGCAATCGACCATGACGAGCTGGCCGCGCGCGCGCGGGCTCGCGCTGTGGATCGCGCGGGCAAAGACTTCCTTACCGGTGCCGGGCTTGCCGTTGATCATCACCGGGACGCGCGCGCGCGCGGCCTTGGCGGCGATCGCCAGCGCGCTGCGGAAATTGGGGCTCGACCCGATGATTTCCTCGAACGCCAATGGCGCGCGGAGTTTCTCGGTGAGCGGGCGGAGCTCGCCTTGCGGACCGCTCGTCGACACGACGCGGTCGAGCGCTTCGAGCAGCCGGTCGGGCGCGATCGGTTTCTGGACGAAGTCGCTCGCCCCGGCGCGCATCGCGCCGACCGCGACCTCAACCCCGTTGCGCATCGTGATCACGACGAGCGGCAGCGCGGGGCGCCAGCGGCGGAGTTCGCCGACGAATTCGGAAATATCCATGCCCGGTGCGCCCTGGTCGACGAGCACCGCGTCGAGCGCCATGCCTTCCTGCGTGCCGAGCTTGGCCAGGGCGGTGTCGGTGTCGGCGGCGATGACGCTACGCCAGCCGCCACGCGATACAAGGGCCGCCAGAAAGCGCTGCTGGGCAGGCTCGCTGTCGACGATCATCACCATTCGCGTGTCGCGCGTGTTCGTCATCGTTCCGAATCTGCCCCCTGAACCGACATTGCTATGGGTTTGTTCTGCTGAGGGCTGCATGTGTATCCGATAGGGGTAAAAGGGCGATTAAGGGCATTCGTCTTTTCCTGCATCGAAGTCCAGCAACCAAACCCGCACTTGAGCATCGCGGGGCGCGTGGCTAAGACCGGCGCGATAACCGATTCTGGGGCCGCGGCGCTGTGCGTTCGCGCACAGGAAACGGCCATTAAAGGGGAAAAGCGATGGCACAGCAGGAAATGAAGGCAGCCGAAGAAACCTATGCGGGTTTCATCAGCCTGTTCAAGATCGGCTCGATCATCACCGCGGTCGTCACCGTCGGCGTCGTCCTTCTCATCGCGTCCTGACCGGGCTTCGCGTATGCGCATCGCTGTCCTGAAGGAGCTCGCCGAAGGCGAGACCCGCGTCGCCGCGACCCCGGAAACCGTGAAGAAATTCATTGGCCTGGGCGCCGAAGTTGCCGTCGAATCGGGGGCGGGCGATCACGCTTCGATCGCCGATGCCGATTATAGCGCCGCGGGCGCCAAGGTCGGTAGCCGCGCCGAGGTGCTGAAGGGCGCGAACATCATCCTCGCGATCCAAGGCCCCGATCCCAAGGGATTGTCGGGTTTTGCCGACGGTGCCTGGCTCGCCGCGGGGCTCAACCCGTTCGGGGAACGCGCGCGCATCGACGATTATGCGAAGCTCGGGCTCGAAGCGCTCGCGATGGAATTCATGCCGCGCATCACGCGCGCGCAGTCGATGGACATCCTCTCGAGCCAGGCGAATCTCGCGGGCTACAAGGCGGTGCTGATCGCGGCGAATGCCTATGGCCGCGCTTTCCCGATGATGATGACCGCCGCGGGCACCGTCAGCGCCGCGAAAGCGTTCGTGATGGGGGTCGGCGTCGCCGGGCTGCAGGCGATCGCGACCGCGCGCCGCCTCGGCGCACAGGTCAGCGCGACCGACGTGCGCGCCGCGACCAAGGAACAGATCCTTTCGCTCGGTGCCAAGCCGATCTTCGTCGAGACGGTCGCGGGGATCGAGGGCGAGGGCGCCGGCGGCTATGCCACCGAAATGTCCGACGAATATAAGGCGGCGCAGGCCGAGCTCGTCTCGTCGCACATCGCCAAGCAGGACATCGTCATCACCACCGCGCTGATCCCGGGGCGCCCCGCGCCGCGGCTGATCTCGGATGCGCAGCTCGCGACGATGCGCAGCGGCAGCGTGATCGTCGACATGGCGGCCGAAAGCGGCGGCAATGTCGAAGGGTCGGTCTCGGGCGAAGCGAAGCGCATCCACGGCGTCACCGTCATCGGCGCGAAGAATATCGCCGCGCTGATGCCCGCCGACACCAGCGCGCTGTTCAGTCGCAACCTGTTCAACTTCCTCTCGGCCTTCTGGGACAAGGAAGCCGGCAAGCCCGTGCTCGACGAGGAAATCGGCAATGCGGTGCGCCTGACGCAGGGCGGCAAGGTCGTGAACGAGCGGCTGCTGGGCTAAAGCGATGGGCCTGTTCAGCGCCGGGGATATCGACATCGCCGGCGCGCAGGCCGAGTTCCAGGCGTGGCTGATCGAGGGCGAGCGCGTGCTCGCGGCGTTCCGGACGATCCGCGATACCGTGCTGCTGACGAACCTGCGCTTCATCTTCGTCGATGTGCAGGGGCTGACGGGATCGAAGAAGGATTTCCAGAGCATTCCCTGGCGTTCGGTCACGCGTTTCTCGTTCGAAACGGCGGGGACTTTCGACCTCGATGCCGACATGAAAGTGTGGGTGTCGGGCGCCGCGACGCCGCTCGAGGTCAAGATTTCGCGCAAGAGCGATCCGCAGAAAATCCAGCAGCTTATGGCGCAATTGATCGTCGGTCGCTGACCCAATCGTAAAAAATGGCCGTTTTCGGCCTTTTCATGAAACCTCCTTTGGTTACTATGCGTTCAGGGTTCCCCAACCCTGAGTTTCAACCAACTGGAGAATGATTGATGTCGTCTGCGAAGCTTTTCGCCACTCCCCTCCTTGTGCTTGCCACCCTGTCGCCCGTTTACGCACAGGAAACCGCCGCGCCTGCCGAAGCCGCTGAAGTGGCCGCCGACGCCGCCGCCCCGGCTGAAGCCGCGGCCCCTGCCGCGCCTGCCGCACCCGCCCAGCCCACCGGCATTGCGCTCGAAATCGCCGCCAAGCCCGACCACAAGACGCTGGCCACCGCGCTGACCGCGGCGGGCGTGTCGGACAAGCTCGCGGGCCAGCCCTTCACGATCTTCGCGCCGACCGACCAGGCTTTCGCCGCGGTCCCGCAGCCGATGACCGATTGGCTGATGAACCCCAACAACACCGAATCGCTCGCGAAGGTGCTGACCTATCATGTCGTTCCGGGCCGCGTGACCGCCGAGGATCTTTACGCGAAGATCAAGGCCGGCGGCGGCAAGGCGACGCTCGCGACCGTCGAAGGCGAAACGCTGACCTTCACCGAGGTGCAGGGCAACATCAAGGTCGACGGCACGCAGGGCAGCAGCGGCTTCATCACCCAGCCCGACGTCGAACAGTCGAACGGTAATATTCACGTCATCAACGGCGTGTTGATGCCCAGTCTCGGCTGATGATTCGCGCCGCTGCGTCCGGTTTTTGAAAGGATAAGGATATGAAAACCCATCTGATCTTGACGGCCGCAGCGGCCGCGCTCGCGCTGTCGGGCTGCGGCGACAAGAAGGAAACACCGGCCGAGACGACCACCGTCGCGGGCGGCGAAACCGCGGTGCCCGCGACGCCCGCCGCCAGCCCGCCGGCGATGCTGGCGAGCAGCACCATCGCCGCCAACCTCGCGGCCTCGCCCGATCACAAGTCGCTGGCCGCGGCCGTGACGCAGGCCGGTCTTGTGCAAACGCTCTCGGGCGCGGGGCCGTTCACTCTGTTCGCTCCGAACGACGCCGCGTTTGTGCAGGTGCCGCCGGTGACGCGCGACGGCTGGATGCGCCCGGCGCAGAAGGATGTGCTCGCCGGCGTACTCAAATATCATGTCGTTCCGGGCAAGCTGACCGCGGCGGACCTTAGCGCGAAGATCGCCGAAGGCGGCGGCAAGGCCGTGCTCAAGACCGCCGACGGGCAGGATCTGACCGCAACCAAGAGCGGCGACGCCATTTTGCTGACCAGCGCCAGCGGCAACAAGGCGACGGTGACGCAGGCCGATGTCGGCCAGGCGAACGGTGTCGTCCATGTCATCGACGCGGTGCTCGTCCCGAAAATGTAAAAAACATCGCCGGCTTGCCCGGCAAAGCGATATTTTATGTCGCAAAGCGCCCGCATTTCTCTTGGTCAGGAATGCGGGCGCTTTTTTTGGGAGCTTTGGAGTCGACACATTCGGCGGCGCGCGGCAAGAGGTGCGCGAAACGGAATCAGCAGGGGAGCGAGCCCGTGGATTTTATCGCGATTTTTTCGATTTTCGTACTGGCGTGCTTTGTCGGCTATTTCGTCGTCTGGTCGGTGACCCCGGCGCTGCACACGCCGTTGATGAGCGTCACCAACGCCATTTCGTCGGTGATCATCGTCGGCGCGCTGATTGCCAGCGCCGCCGCGGGTTCGGCCTCGTCCAAATGGCTGGGCCTCGCCGCGGTCGTGATGGCGAGCATCAACATCTTCGGCGGCTTTGCCGTCACCGCACGCATGCTGGCGATGTACAAGAAGAAGGAGCGCTGAGATGGAATTTCAGTCGATCCTTTCCGCCGCCACCGGCGGCCACGGTCTCGCGGTCAACCCCTGGGCCTCCGTCGCCTATCTGGTAGCGGGCGTCCTGTTCATCCTCGCGCTGCGCGGGCTGTCGAGCCCGGCGACGGCGCAAGCCGGTAACCGTTTCGGTATGGCGGGCATGTTGATTGCCGTCGTGACCACGCTGCTCACCCATGCGCCGGCCACCGCCGAGGGCTTCCTCGATACGGTCGGGCTGGTCGAAATTCTCGTCGCGATCGCGATCGGTGCCGTGATCGGTATCGTGATGGCGCGGCGGATTGCGATGACCGCGATGCCGCAGCTTGTCGCGGCCTTTCACAGCCTCGTCGGCCTGGCGGCCGTCGCGGTCGCAGCGGCGGCCTATCTCAATCCGCAAGCGTTCGGCATCGCCGATGCGACGGGCGAAATTTTCACCGTCAGCCGCATCGAAATGGGCCTCGGCATCGCGATCGGCGCGATCACCTTCTCGGGGTCGGTCATCGCCTTCCTGAAACTCAACGGCAATATGTCGGGTTCGCCGATCATGCTGCCGGGCCGGCACATCATCAACCTCGGCACACTCGCCGCGATCATCGGGCTCGTCGCCTATTTCACCTTCGACCAGAGCTCGTGGATCTTCTGGACGGTTACCGGGCTCAGCTTCCTTATCGGTTTCCTGCTGATCATCCCGATCGGCGGCGCCGACATGCCGGTCGTCGTGTCGATGCTCAACAGCTATTCGGGCTGGGCCGCGGCGGCGATGGGCTTCACGCTCGGCAACACCGCGATGATCATCACCGGCGCGCTCGTCGGCTCGTCGGGTGCGATCCTGTCGTACATCATGTGCCGCGCGATGAACCGCAGCTTCATCAGCGTGATCGCGGGCGGCTTCGGCGCCGATGCGGGGCCGAGCGATGGCGGGTCGAAGGAACAGCGTCCGTGGAAACCGGGCAGCGCCGAGGACGCGGCCTTCCTGATGAGCCAGGCCGACACCGTCATCATCGTTCCGGGTTACGGCATGGCGGTCGCGCAGGCGCAGCACGCGCTCCGCGAAATGGCCGACCAGCTCAAGAAAGAGGGCGTGACGGTCAAATATGCGATCCATCCGGTCGCAGGGCGCATGCCCGGCCATATGAACGTGCTGCTCGCCGAGGCGAACGTCCCCTATGACGAGGTGTTCGAACTCGAGGACATCAATGGCGAATTCGCGCAGGCCGACGTCGCCTTCGTCATCGGCGCGAACGACGTGACCAATCCGTCGGCGAAAACCGACAAGACCTCGCCGATTTACGGCATGCCCGTGCTCGACGTCGAAAAGGCGAAGACCGTGCTGTTCGTGAAGCGCTCGATGGGCGGGGTCGGCTATGCCGGCGTCGACAACGACGTCTTTTACATGGACCAGACGATGATGCTGCTCGGCGATGCCAAGAAGATGGCCGACGACATCGTCAAGGCGCTCAGCGGCAGCGGGCACTAGACAAGAATCGTCGCCCCTGCGAAGGCAGGGGCCGCTGGCAGCCTGTGCTGCCCTGATAGCGGCCCCCGCCTACGCGGGGGCGATGTGTTTTAAAGGGGCAATATGCGCAAAATCGGCCTGATCGGGGGGATGAGCTGGGCATCGACCGAGCTTTATTACCGCCATCTCAACAAGGGGGTGCAAAAGCGCCTCGGCACAGCCTGTTCGGCGCCGATCCTGATGGAGAGCCTCAACTATTGCGAGCTGTCGCGCATCACGACCCCCGAAGGGTGGACGCATGCGAAAGAGGTGCTGATCGCCTCGGCGCAGCGGCTTGAGGCCGCCGGCGCGACCGCGCTGATGATCGCGGCCAATTCGATGCACAAGGTGGCCGAGGATGTCGCCGCGGCGATCTCGATCCCGATCCTCCACATTGTCGACGAAACTGGCCAGAAGATGAAGGCCGACGGGGTCAAGTCGGCGGCGGTGATCGGCACGCGCAATGTGACGACCGAACCCTGGTTCCGTCAGCGGCTGGTGCGCCACGGGCTGACGCTGGCGCCCTATGACTCGAGCCGCGTCGACGAGATCGACCGCATCATTTACGAAGAGCTGATGCTCGGCAAGGCGAACGAAAGTTCGCGCCGCACGATGAAAACCTTCATCACCGATATCGCCAAGCAGGATATCCAGGCGATCGTGCTCGCCTGCACCGAACTGGTGATGCTGGTCGACACCGACGCCAATCTGCTGCCGATCTATGACACCACGCGGATACACGTCGCCGAGGGCGTCAACTGGATTTTGGGCGAAGGTTGAATATTCTCCCCTCCCGCGAGCGGGAGGGGAGCTAGCCTAGCTCATCTTCGTCCATGTCACCGTGCGGCAGAACAGGCTGACGCAGCCCTTCATCGTCATCTTGCCACCGTTCACGCGCAGGTGCGCCTTATAATATCGCCCATCCTCGGGGCTATAGCCTTCGCCCTTCCAGCCGTCGCCATGCGGCACGAGATCCCAGTAAATCTGCAATCCGGTGACTTTGCGGCCGCGCTTCGCCTTGTCGGGATTGCGCTCGTCGAGCTGGCCGCCGGCGGGTTGCTTGATCAGCAGGCGCTCGACGCGCCCGCACATCTTGTTGCCACACGCGGCCATCACGACGATGCCCTTGCCATCGTCGGTTTTCCATCGTCCCGCGATCGATGCGGGCGCCGCGGCCATCGACGGCACGGCTATCAAGGCGACAAGCGCCAAACCTAATCTGTGAATCAAAGCGACCTCTCCCCGGGTTAGCTACACATATGTCAGCAACATCGCTTGGCATCCGTCAAGTCTTGCACCATGCTCCCCGAAAATAAGGGGAGAGACATATGCGATTCCATGGCCTGCGCCACGCGGCGACGCTCTGCATCGTGGCGGCCTTTGCCGCCAGTCCGGCGGCGGCGAAAGTGATCAGCGTCAGTGCAACAACGCCCGACGCCAACGAAAAGCTGCAAGAAGCACTGATCCTCGCGCAGCCGGGCGACACGGTGCAGCTCGACGCGGGCGTGTGGAAGCTGACCGACGGCCTTTCGCTCGACGTTGCCAATGTGACCGTGCGCGGCGCCGGGGCGGGCGAGGGCGGGTCGATCCTCGACTTTGCCGGGCAGCAGGGCGCGGGCGAGGGGCTGCTCGTCACCTCCGACGATGTGCTCCTCACCGAATTCGCGGTGCTCAACACCAAGGGTGACGGGATCAAGTCGAAGGGCGCCGACCGCATCGTCTATCACAAGCTGCGCGTCGAATGGACGGCGGGGCCCAAGGAAACTAACGGCGCCTACGGCATCTATCCGGTTGAAAGCAGCGACGTATTGATCGACAGCGTCTATGTCCGCGGCGCGTCGGACGCGGGCATCTATGTCGGCCAGTCGAAGAATATTGTCGTCCGCGATTCGATCGCGACCGAGAATGTCGCGGGGATCGAGATCGAGAACAGCTACGACGCCGACGTCCACGACAATATCGCGACGAAGAACACCGGCGGCATCCTGGTGTTCGACCTGCCGAGCCTGCCGATGCAGGGCGGCCACAATGTCCGCGTCTTCGAAAATGTCGTGAACGACAACAGTACGCCGAATTTTGCGCCGAAGGGCAATATCGTCGCGAGCGTTCCGACGGGCACCGGCGTGCTCGTGATGGCGAACCGCAATGTCGAGATTTTCGACAATGTCTTCGCCGACAATGGCACCGCGAACGTGATGATCGTCGGCTATCGTTATGAGCATAAGGATCCGAAATATCAGCCGCTGCCCCGCGCGATCGTCGTGCGCGGGAACCAGCACGGCAAGGCGGGCTATGCGCCGAAGTTCCCCGGCGGCGACATGATCGCGGCGGCGATGGGCGGCAGCATTCCGCCGGTGCTGTGGGATGGTGCGGGCGATGCGGTCGTGCTCGACAAAGTCGGCGTGCTGTCGCTGAACCTGCCCGACGTGAAGACGCCGCAGAGCGAGGCGAAGCCGTCGCCCGCCGACCTGTCGAAGGGCACGCCGCCCGCGGCGCTGCCCGTGATCAAGCTGCCCGATGCGATGGAGGCGAAGGTCAAGTGAGACGCGTTTTCGCCGCGGTTGGAGCGGCGCTGCTGTGCGCGAGCGGCGGAGCGGCATCGCCGCCGCCCGCGGTCGATCAGGCGGTGGTCGAAAGCGATGCGATGCCGCCGAAACTGTCGGCGTTCGGGCTGTTCCGCGGCAATGATCCGCAAACACCCTCGACCGGCATCGGCTACACGCTGCGCGCGCCGCTGTTCAGCGATTATACCGACAAGCACCGCTTTATCTCGATCCCGGCGGGAAAGAAGGCGAAGGTCGCGGCCGACGGCGTCATCGAGTTTCCGGTCGGAACCGTGCTCGTCAAAAGCTTCGGCTGGAGCGACGTCAACGGCGGCCGCCCGGTTGAGACGCGCCTGCTGATCCGCCGCGTATCGGGCTGGACCGCGCTGCCCTATATCTGGGACGCCGACGGCAAGGATGCGACGCTGGCCTTGGGCGGGCGCCGCGTGCCGGTGACCTTCAAGAGCCCCGACGGCGAGACGCACAATATCCGTTATGCGGTGCCGAACAAGAACCAGTGCAAGGAATGCCACAGCCTCGGCGGCGAGATTGTCCCGATCGGGCCCAAGGCGCGCAATTTCATCCTCGACCCCGCCGCGTCCGAAAAGCTACGAAGCGTCTATTTCGAGAACCCCGCCGCGCTCAAACCGATGATGCCGCAATGGGACGACCCCAAAGCTGGCAGCGTCGCGACCCGCGCGCGCGCCTATCTCGACGTCAATTGCGCGCATTGCCATAATCCCGCGGGCAGCGCGTCGAACAGCGGCCTGTTCCTGCGCTGGACCGACGATCCGGCGGGCGTCAATTTCGGCATCGGCAAGCGCCCGACCGCTGCGGGGCGCGGCAGCGGGGGAATGGACTTCGCCATCGCACCCGGCGATCCCACGCACAGCTTCCTGATCTACCGCCTCGAAAGCACCGACCCCGGCATCGCGATGCCCGAGGTCGGGCGTTCGACGATGCACAAGGAAGGCGCGGCGCTGCTGCGGCAATGGATTGCGGAGATGCCGAAAGCATCGCATTAGGCGGGCCATGACCCAACTTGTCCTCCACGATTATTTCCGTTCCTCGGCCAGCTTTCGCGTCCGCATCGCGCTGAACCTGAAAGGCCTCGATTACGAGCGCGTCGAGATCAGCCTGATCGCGGGGGAGCAGCGCAGCGACGCCTATCTCGAACTCAATGCGCAGGGCTTCGTCCCGATGCTCGTCGTCGATGGCGAGCCGATCATTCAGAGCATGGCGATCATCGACTGGCTCGACCGCGCTTACCCCGAACCGCGCCTGATCCCCGAGGAAGCGATGCCGCGCGCGGTTGCGCTGGCGCGCGCGCAGGTAATCGCGAGCGACATCCACCCGCTCAACAATCTGCGCGTGCTTAAATATCTGAAGCGCGACCTCGGCCTCAACGAGCAGACCAAGGACCGCTGGATCGCGACCTGGATCACGCAAGGATTCGAGGCGCTCGAGGCGATGGCGGGCGACGGCCGCTATCTCGGCGGCGATACGCCCGGCATCGCCGACTGCTGCCTCGTGCCGCAGATGTACAATGCGCGCCGCTTCGAGGTGCCGCTCGATTCCTTCCCGCGGCTGATCGAGATCGACGCCGCGTGCATGGAGCACGAGGCGTTCCAGCGCGCCCACCCCGACGCGGTAAAACCCGCGTGATCCGCCTTTTGACGGGGGTGGCCGCGCTGGCACTGCCGGCGGCGGCGATGGCGCAGGGCGAGGACTGGGGAAGCGATCCCGTTCCGGCAGGGCTGCACAATCCGAAAGAAATTGTCGTACGCGGGGGCTTGCTCTGGCGCGCCACCGGCGACGATGTGCAAAGCAGTGCGATTATCGAAGATGTGCCGCGTGGGCTTGGTGCGCGCATCGAAAATCGGCTTCGCGACGAAGCGGGCATCGTGCAGTTCCGCCGCTCCGACGGTCGCTCTGCACACCCGACGAGTCAAGGGGCGACCCTGCGTGGGCTCGGCGGCAACGCATCGAGCCGCGCGTTGGTAACGCTCGACGGAGTGCCACAGGCCGACCCATTCGGCGGTTGGGTCGCGTGGAGCGCCTATGACGCGATCAACCTTGGCGGCATCGCGATTACGCGCGGTGGCGGTGGCGGCGCCGATGGACCGGGCGCGCTTGCCGGGACCATCGCGCTCTATTCGACGCTGACTGACGGCGCCGAGGCAAGCTTCGCTTATGGCAATCGCGATAGCTGGGATGCATCGGCATCGGTCGGCCGCCGGATCGGCAACGGGCAGGTCGCCATCGACGGGCGCTACGGCCGCGGCGATGGCTTCATCCCCGTCACCAAGGGCCAGCGTGGCACGGTCGATCGCGCCGCGCCCTACGAACAGGGCGGGCTCGGCCTGCGCATGCGCTTCGACGCTGGCGACGACAGCCGGATCGAGGCAAGTCTGCGCGGTTTTTCCGACCGGCGCGACCGCGGGACCGATTTTACCGACAGCAAGGTCGACGGTGTCGATGCAAGTCTCCGCTTCGTCCACGATCCCCTCGGCGAGACGCAATGGCTCGCGCTTGCCTATGTCCAGGTCCGCGATTTCGAGAGCGGTTTTGCGAGCGTCGCAGCCGGGCGAAACAGCATCGCGCCTGTGCTCTTCCAACGTGTCCCGGCGACTGGCGTTGGCGCGCGCATCGAAGTTCGTCCCGTCATCGGCGCAACGAATCGGCCCCGCCTTGGCGTCGACTGGCGGCGGACGGTCGGCCGAACCGAGGAAGATTTCTTCTTCAGCGGCGTGGTCCCCGGTCGCCACCGCATCGCGGGCGGCAGCAGCGATACCGTTGGCGCCTTCGCCGAATGGACGTCGGGCGATTTCAATGACGGATTCCTGTGGACGCTGAGCGGCCGCGTTGACCGCTGGTGGCTGGGCGAGGGCTATCGGCTCGAACGCAACATCGCCGGCCCCGTCATCACCGACCTGCGCTTCGCCGTGCGGCAAGGGTGGGAAGGCAGCGGGCGCGCGGGCGTGCGCTGGACGTCGGACGCGTTTTCGCTGCGTGCCGCCGCCTATCGCGGCTGGCGCCTGCCGACGCTCAACGAACTCTATCGCCCGTTCCGTGTCGGCGCCGAAGTGACGACCGCGAATGCCGCGCTGAAACCCGAACGCCTGTGGGGCGGCGAGGTTGGTGCCGATTGGGACAATGGCGATACCAAATTGTCGGCGACATTGTTCGCCAATCATCTGACCAACGCGATCGCCAATGTGACGCTCGCGCCGAACCTCAATCAACGGCAGAATCTCGACGCGATCGACAGCAAGGGTGTCGAAGTCAGCGCCGAGCAGCGGATCGGCCCGGCGACACTGCGCGCCACTTACGCTTTCACCGATGCCAAGGTCGACGCCTCGGGCGCGGCGCTGGCGCTCGACGGCCGCCGCCCGGCGCAGATCGCGAAGCACGGCGGCAGCGTGTCGCTGCGCAGCAACACAGGCGGTCCGTTCGGCGGCTTCGCGACGCTGCGTTATGTCGGCAAGCAGAATGAGGACGACCTTGGATTGCTTGCCCTCGATGACGCCCTGACGCTCGACGCCGGGCTGTCGTGGCGCTTTTCGGACGCAGTCAGCATCGAGGCGCGCGGCGAGAATCTCTTCGACGAACTGGTGCCCGCCGCGATCTCGTCGTCGGGCATCGTCGAACGCGCGACCCCGCGCACCTTGTGGGTCGGCGCGCGCATGTCTTTCTGACTTTCGCGTCATTCCGCCCTTCACAGGCCCGAAACAGGCGATAGGATGGGCGCGCCGGGATTTTTTTGAGCGTGTGGGGGTGACCAATTCATGGCCGCGAAGAAGCTGAATCTCGATAATTTCCTGCCCTACCGCCTGTCCATCGCCTCCAACGCCCTGTCGAGCCGGATCGCCGCCGAATATGAGAATCGCTTTGGGCTGAAGATCCCCGAATGGCGGTTGATGGCGGTGCTCGGCGAAGGCCAGCCGAAGACGCAGCGCGAGCTGGTCGAGGCGACGCGCATGGACAAGGTGACGGTGAACCGCGCCGCCAAGGCGCTCGCCGACCGCCAGCTGATCGCGCGCCAGGCGCACGAGGCCGACGGGCGTTCGCACCATCTCGAACTCACCGAAACAGGGCGTTCGCTCTATGACGCGATCGTCCCAGCGGCGCTGGCCAGTGAGGCGCAGCTCGAATCGAACATCAGCGCCAGCGAACGCGCGACGCTGATGGCCATCCTCGCGAAACTGACCGCCGCCGCCGAAGATTATGGCTGATCGCACCTATCGCGCCGCACCGGCCGATGCATTGCGCGTCGAGCCGTTGGGCGAACTGACCGCGATTTTCGACCGGCGGTCGATGCAAACGCATCTCGTCGTATCGCCGATGCCCGAGATACTGGACGCGATGGGCGCCGAGGCCTGCAATGCCACCGGTCTCGCCGCGCGCCTTGCCGCCGCGTTCGATCTCGACGCGACGGAGGATGCGCAGCCCATCCTGGCCGAACGGCTGCGCGAGCTCGCGGCGATGGGGTTGGTGGAACGCGCGTGAGGCACAGCACGCGCATTGCCGTCGGCCCGGTACAGTTCCGGATCGGAAGCGATTGGGCCGAGCCGATCGCGGCGCTCGAACATCTGTACGCGGGATATCCCCAGGACGATACGCGCCCCGCCGAGGCGACGGTGCGGCTGTTCGCGGCGCGGCCGTGGCGGCGCTGGCTTCGGCCGTCGGTCCACATCGGCGGCGATTTCGTCGTTCCCGACGCGCTGCCGCTGCCGCTGTCGATGGGATTGCTTGCGGCCGAGATGGGGATGAACCTGCAGGTCGCGCTCGGCTGGCGGCGACATATGCTGTTGCACGCGAGCGCGGTCGCGCAGGGTGGCCGCGCGCTGATCATGTCGGGCGAATCGGGGTCGGGCAAATCGACGCTCGCCGCACTGCTCGGCGAGAAGGAGGGTGGGGGCGACTGGCGGCTGATGGGCGACGAATTCACGCTGATCGACCCCGCCGGCGGCGACGCCTTCGCCTTCCCGCGCGCGGTCAGCCTGAAAAATGAAGCGATCGCCGAGGTTGCCGCGCGCGTCGACCCGTCGCGGCTCGGCCCGTTGCTCGCGGCAACGCCGAAGGGCGATATCCGCCACCTGATCCCGCGTGCCGATGCGATCGCGGCGATGCACGAGCCCGCACGCCCGGCGCTGCTGCTCTTCCCGCGCTTCGGCGGCGAGGTAGCGGTCGAGCCGATGGGCGAGGGCGAGGCATTTGTCCGCTTGACCGAGGCGTCGACCAACTATGTCGCACTCGGCGAGGCGGGTTTTGCCGCGCTGACGCGGCTCGTTCGCGAAACCCCGGCTTTCACCATTTCCTATCCCGACAGCGCCGCCGGTATCGCACTGGTCGAGCAGATCTGGGCCGAGGCGGCCAAGTGAGCGCGGTGCGAAGCTTCGTCGACCTGCTCGCCGGTCGCCGCGACCCCGCCGCGCTGACCTCGCGCGACTGGGACGGCGTGATCGGCGTGGCGCGGAGCGAGGCGATGCTTGCGACGCTCGCGCACCGGATCGCCGGCGCCGCCCTGCCGCCGACGGTCGCCGCGCTCTTCGCCGACCAGCGCGCCGCCGCCAAAGTCGCGCAGGCGCAGGCCTTGTGGGAGGCCGAGATGGCGCGGCGCGCGCTCGCGCCCGCGGGAATCGAATTCGTGCTGCTGAAAGGCGCCGCCTACGCCGCCGCCGATATGTCGTGCGCCGCGGGGCGCCAGATCGGCGACCTCGACATATTGGTCCTCGCGCCCGACATCCGCCGCGCCGAAAACCTGCTGCTCACGGCGGGGTGGGAATGGGTGAAGTCCGACCCCTATGACGACGCCTATTACCGCCAGCATATGCACGAGCTGCCGCCGATGATCCATAAGGCGCGCGACCGGATGATCGACGTCCACCACACGATCCTGCCGCGCACTCACCGGATCACCCCCGACGCGCTCGCACTGGTCGGCGATGCCGTGACGAGCGGCGCGGGCTTCGCGGTGCTGAACCCGGCCGACATGGCGTGCCACTGCGCCGCGCATATGCTCGCCGACGGCGATTTGCAGGGTGGGCTGCGCAATCTATGGGACTTCCACACGATGACGCGCGATTTCGCCGCGGCCGATCCGGGCTATTGGGGACAGCTCGACGGGCGGGCGGTGCTGCATGGGCTGCAGGGTGCCGTTCACCGCGCCGCGCGGCTGTCGCGCGATCTTTATGGGGTGGCGCTGCCGAGCGGGTGGGATCGGCAGGACCCATCCGATGCCTGCTTCCGCCGCCGCCTCTTCGCGCGCGACGATTGGGGACGGGTCACCGAACCGGCGCTCGAACAGGCATTCTATATCCGCTCGCACTGGCTGCGCATGCCGCCCGCGATGCTCGCGAAGCATCTCTGGACCAAGTGGCGGAAGCGCTAAAGCGTTTCGAGCAGCGGCACCAGTTCGTCGAAATGATCGATCACATGGTCGGCGCCGAGCTCGCTGGCGGGCCGGTCGAGAAAGCCGAAGCTGACCACGACGCTCGGCACGCCCGCATTCCTCGCGGCCATCACATCATAGATGCTGTCGCCGACGAAGGCCGCGCGCCCGCCGCCGCATCGCTGGGTCATGGCATGGATCGGTTCGGGTGACGGCTTGCGGACACCCAGCGTGTCGCCACCGATGATGGTCGCCATCCGGTCGGCGAGGCCGAGTTCGCCGAGGAGGAAGCGCGCCAGATGCTCGTTCTTGTTGGTAACGACCGCGGTGCGCACGCCCAGCGCGCCCAGCCGGTCGAGCGCGGCGATCACACCCGGAAAGGGACGGCTGTGGACCGCGATATGCGCTTCGTAGAAATCGAGCAGTTCGGGATAGAGCCGCTCGACCGCGCCATCGGGGACGCCGCCCGATGCGCGCAGCCCTTCCTCGAGCATATGCTTCGCGCCGCGTCCGATCATCGGCCGCACGGCGTCCTCGGCCAGCGGGGCGCGGTCCATCAGCGCCAGCGTATGATTGACCGCCGCCGCAAGGTCGCCGAGCGTATCGAGGAGCGTGCCGTCGAGGTCGAAGCCGACGATCGCAAAAGGAAATCCGTTCATCCGCCGCGCATGGCGCGATGCTCTGGAAACCGCAATGATTTGCTGGCATGGCAACGCGCATGAACAACAAGATCGCCGCTATCGTCCTTGCCGCGGGCAAGGGCACCCGCATGAAGTCCGACCTGCACAAGGTGCTGCACCTGATCGCCGGCCGGCCGATGCTGCTGCACCTGATGGCGAGCGTCGACGAACTCAGCCCCGCGAAAAAGGTCGTGGTCGTCGGCGACAAGGCCGACCAGCTCGAAGCCGCGCTGGCGGGCAGCGCCGACCTCGCGGTGCAGGACCCGCAGCTTGGCACCGGCCATGCGGTGCAGCAGGGCGAGGCGGCGCTGGCCGGTTTCGACGGCGATGTGCTGATCCTCTATGGCGACGTGCCCTTCGTCCCAGCAGCGACGATGCAGGCGATGATCGACCGCCTGAATGCGCCAGACGCGCCCGCCGTTGTCGTGCTCGCGTTCGAGCCCGCCGATGCACAGCAATATGGCCGCGTCATTACCGAAGGCGACTATGTCACCAAGATGGTCGAGCATAAGGACGCGACCGACGCCGAACGCGCGGTGCGCCTGTGCAATTCGGGGCTGATGGCGGCGAAGTCGGCCGACCTCTTCGCGCTGCTTGCGCGCGTCACCGACGACAATGCTGCCAAGGAATATTATCTCGTCGACATCGTCAATATTGCGAACGCCGACGGGCGCCATTGCGCGGTGGTCGTCACCGATCCCTATGACGTCGCGGGAATCAACAGCCGTGGCGAGCTTGCCGCCATGGAGGGCGAGTGGCAGGCGCGGCGGCGGGTACAGGCGATGGCCGACGGCGCCAGCCTGATTGCCCCCGACACCGTATGGTTCGCCTGGGATACCGAGCTCGGCCGCGATGTGACGATCGAACCCAACGTCTTCTTCGGCCCCGGCGCGAAGATCGCGGACAATGTGAAGATCCGCGCGAACTGCCATATCGAGGGCGCGATCGTCGGCGCGGGCTGCGAGGTCGGTCCGTTCGCGCGCCTTCGCCCCGGCACGATCCTGGGCGAGAAGGCCAAGATCGGCAATTTCGTCGAAACCAAGAAAGCGGTGCTCGGCAGGGGCGCGAAGGCGAACCATCTGACCTACCTCGGCGACGTCACCGTCGGCGCCGGCGCGAACATCGGCGCGGGTACGATCACCTGCAACTATGACGGCTATTTCAAATATAAGACCGAGATCGGCGAAAATGCCTTCATAGGATCGAACAGCGCGCTGATCGCGCCGGTCAGGATCGGCCGCGACGCCATCGTTGCCGCGGGCAGCGCGGTGACGCTTGACGTCGCCGACGGCGAGCTTCGCCTCGTTCGCGCCGAGCAGCTGGTCAAGCCCGGCTGGGCCGACCGTTTCCACGATGCGATGCGCAAGAAAAAAGCGGCGGAGAAGAAGTGAAGCAGGATTGGTCCGACGACCGGGTTTCACGGCTTGCGACCGCGTGGCTCGCCGAGATCGCGAGCTCGGCCGGCGACGATATCGGACAGCAGGTCGTGATGATGAATTTCACCGCGTCTGCGGACACCCAATGGGCGTTTATCGGCGCCTGCGTCGCCGATGCGCATACCGACGAGCAACTGGGTGCGATAGCCGCCGGGCCGTTGGAGCACCTGATGGGCAAGTTCGGCACGGACTATATCGATCGTGTCGAAGCTTGCGCCGACGCCGATCTGCGGTTTCGAACGGCTGTGGGGCATATGTGGCAATATAGGATAGCCGATGACGTCTGGTCGCGCCTGCAAACGCTGGGCGCTGGAGTGCAATGATGCCCGCACCGACGCTGACGACCGCGCGCCTCGTGCTGCGCCAGCTGCGCGAGGACGACGCCGCCGCGCTGTTCCCGGTGCTGTCCGATCCCGAGGTGATGATCTGGTGGTCGAGCGGGCCGCATACATCGCCCGCCGAGACCGCGGACTATGTCAAAGGCAATGCCGCCGACGGGCAGGGCTATCTCTGCTGGGCGATCACCGCGGGCGATGATGTCGCGCTCGGCTGGGTGATCCTGATCGACGGCAAGCCCGACGTGAAGGAGATCGGCTATATCCTGCGCCGCGACCGCTGGGGCGGCGGCATCGCGCGCGAAGCGGTGGCGCGGGTGATCGACCATGGCTTCGGCGAAATGGGGCTGCGCCGGATCTTTGCCGACACCGATCCGGAGAATCCCGGCTCGATCGGGCTGCTCGAGCGCCTGGGTTTCCAGCGCGAAGGCCGGCTGCGCGGCGAGTGGGAAACGCATATCGGCGTGCGCGATTCGCTGATCTACGGCCTGCTGCGCGACGAATGGATGATGGAGAAGACGCAATGAGTGACCGCTATACCGACAAGCCCTTCCTGCGCTTTGTCGACGCCTGGGTGCTGAAGGCGATCGGCCATCTCGACGCGGCGACCGAGACTTACTGCAAGGCGATGGTGCCGCAGCTCGAACAGAGCTTCGGCACGACCGGAAGCTGGGAGCAGATCGTCGAACAGCAGATGAAGTTCGGACCCGAGCTGAAGGCGCAGATCCTGAAAATCTGGACCGACGGCAAGGCGCGCTTTGCCGCGGGCAATGGCGAGGCGCCCGATCCGGTTCAGTTCGCGATGATCTTCGTCGACCGGAATTTCGGGCGGACATGAGCGGCCCGATCGTTCGTCCGGCGGCGCGCGCCGACTATGACCGCTGGCTGCCTTTATGGGACGGCTACAACGCATTTTACGGTCGCAGCGGCGCTACGGCGCTGGCGCCGGAAATCACGGCCGCGACATGGGAGCGTTTCTTCGATCCCTATGAGCCTATGTTCGCGCTCGTCGCCGAACAGGACGGCGCGCTTCTCGGCCTCACCCATTATCTCCTGCATCGCAGCACGACCTCGTTGCTGCCGTCGCTTTACCTGCAGGACCTGTTCACCACCGCCGAAGCGCGGGGCAAGGGCGTCGGCCGCGCGCTGATCGAGGCGGTCTATGACGCAGCAAAGGAGCGTTCGCTGCCGCGCGTCTATTGGTTGACGCATGAAACGAACGCCACTGCGATGCAGCTCTACGACCGTATCGCCGAAAAATCGGGTTTTCTTGTCTATCGCAAGTCGATCGGTTGACATGATATCATGATATGATATCAGTATATCAATGACTCGCATCCTTGCCGATCTGCCTGACGACGACATTAAATGGCTCGACCAACTCGCGGCCGAACAGGGAAAGTCGCGCGCATCGGTTCTCCGCGAAGCTGTGGCGGCCTATCGCGCCGAGACGCCGAAGGACTGGCTCGATGTCGGATTCGGGGCGTGGAAAGATCGCACGGACATAGGCGATGCCGTCGAATGGCAGCGGCGCGAACGCGCGTCGTGGACGCGGCCTTGGGATCCCGACTATGCGGAGGTTCGCGCCGAATTTCCCGACCTGTTCGACGAAGACGATGACCGCGAGCATGAAATTCATAAGGCATGGGCGGCCGAAAACGGCGTCGCGTTGGGCGCTCCCGAAGCGGCAGATGCAAAGCCGAAGAAAAAGAAGAAGCAAGGCCGGAAGTGAGCGGCTTTACTTTCGATAGCAATATATTGATCGACGCGCTTCGCGGTTTCCCCGAAGCGCGCCGGGAGATCGAGCGCGCTCTTCAGCGCGACCGCCTCTGGGTAAGCCGGATGGTGTGGATCGAGGTGATGTCGAAGGGCGAGGGTGAAGGGCTGCGCCGGGCCGAGACGCTGCTGTCGGGTTTCGGCATCGACGAGGTCGATGAAGAGATCGCGGCGCGCGCCGCCAACCTTCGCCGCGATCGGCCGCGACTGAAATCGCCCGACGCCATCATTCTGGCGACAGCGCAGTCGCGCGGCCGTGTGCTGGTGACACGAAACACGAAGGATTTTCCGGCCAACATGCCGGGTATCCGCGTTCCCTATACGCTCTAACGAAAGCCATTATCCATGTGCGGAATTATCGGAATCATCGGCAAGGACCAGGTGGCGGATCGCCTCGTCGACGGGCTGAAGCGCATGGAATATCGCGGCTATGACTCGGCGGGCGTCTGCACGGTCGAGGGCGGCCGGCTGATCCGTCGCCGCGCCGAGGGCAAGCTGGGCAATCTCGTCAAGGAACTCGCCGGTAACCCCGCGCCCGGCACCGTCGGCATCGCGCACACGCGCTGGGCGACGCACGGCGCGCCGACGACGAGCAACGCGCACCCGCACGCGACGGGCGAAGTCGCGCTCGTCCACAACGGGATCATCGAGAATTTTAAGCCGCTGCGCGAAGCGTTGCAGGCGCGTGGCCGCACGTTCGAAAGCGAAACCGACACCGAAGTCGTCGCGCATCTCGTCAGCGAACAGGTCGAAGCGGGCAAGTCGCCGCAGGACGCGGTGAAAGCGGTGCTCCCGCAGCTCCGCGGCGCCTTTGCGCTCGCGATCGCCTTCCGCCAGCATCCGGGCCTCCTCATCGGCGCACGCCTCGGCTCGCCGCTCGTCGTCGGTTATGGCGAGGGCGAAACCTATCTCGGCTCGGACGCGCTCGCGCTCGCGCCGCTGACGCAAAAGATCGCCTATCTCGACGAAGGCGACTGGGTCGTCATCACCCGCGAAGGCGCGCAGATCTACGATTCCGACAACAACCCGGTGACGCGCGAAATCACCACCTCGGGCGTCACCGCCGCGGCGGTCGAGAAGGGCAACTACCGCCACTTCATGCAGAAGGAGATTTTCGAGCAGCCGACCGTCGTCGCGCAGACGCTCTCCTCCTACATCCGCCCGCTCGAACAGACCGTCGCGCTGCCGCAGATGGATTTCGACCTATCGAAGGTCGAGCGCATCACGATCGTCGCGTGCGGCACCAGCTTCTATGCCGGGATGGTCGCGAAATATTGGTTCGAGACCTTCGCGCGCGTTCCCGTCGACATCGATGTCGCCTCCGAGTTCCGCTACCGCGATCCCGTCCTCCAGCCGGGCGGCCTTGCGCTCTTCATCTCGCAGTCGGGCGAGACCGCCGACACGCTCGCGGCGCTCCGCCATTGCAAGGCGAACGGCCAGACGATCGCGGTCGTCGTCAACGTGCCGACGAGCAGCATGGCGCGCGAGGCCGACCTGCTCTTGCCGACCCACGCGGGCCCCGAAATCGGCGTCGCCTCGACCAAGGCGTTCACCTGCCAGCTCGCGGTTCTCGCCGCGCTCGCCGCGCACCTCGCGCTGAAGAAAGGCAAGCTCAGCGCCGCTGAAGAGCGCGAGATCGTCCGGCATCTGATCGAGGCGCCCGCCGCCTTGAACGCGGCGCTTGGCCACGACGAGGAAATCTCGAAGATGGCGCACCTCGTCGCCCCGGCGCGCGACGTGCTCTACCTCGGTCGCGGCCCCGACTATCCGCTCGCGCTCGAAGGCGCGCTCAAGCTCAAGGAAATCTCGTACATCCATGCCGAGGGTTACGCGTCGGGCGAGATGAAGCACGGCCCGATCGCACTGATCGACGAGGCGGTCCCGGTGATCGTCCTCGCGCCCAGCGGCCCGCTGTTCGAAAAGACCGTCAGCAACATGCAGGAAGTCATGGCGCGCGGCGGCAAGGTCGTGCTGATTTCGGACGCCGAGGGTCTCGCCGAAGCCGGCGACGGCTGCATGGCGACGATCGAAATGCCCAAGGTCCACCCCTTGATCGCGCCGCTCGTCTATGCGGTGCCGGTGCAGTTGCTGGCATATCATGTCGCGGTCGCGAAGGGGACGGACGTGGATCAGCCGCGCAATCTGGCGAAATCGGTTACCGTGGAGTGACTCATGGAATAGAGATTTTGACAAATCTAAAAATTTAGATTAATTGCGATCCTTAGTCACAAGGAGGCTCGTAATGCAGAAACGGCATGATGACATATTGAGCGCGCGCTTGGAGCAGGTCGTGCACGCAGGCGTCGCCCACATCCTATGGAACGAATTATATACGTGGTACGAAACTCAGAAGATTGCAGCCAGAACATGGCGGGATCTGAGTCAGCGATGGGATGAGATAAGTGAGGGTGATGAAGGGCGTCTGATGAAGGTAGAAGGTTCTGGAGGAATCTTTTTAATATCCGAAGAATCAATAGCCGCGATATATGAAGAAAAGTCGTCAGATAGTGTGTGACGACCGATGGAGGGGTTTGATATGACGATGCAGCCTATTCCGATGCCAAAGAATGGCGCTTGTCCTTCGGGCTATGTTTCACAGGGAAACATGTGCGTCCCAACCGTAAGCGCGAAACCAGCTATTCCAAAGAACGGGCCATGCCCGTCGGGCTGGGTTTCTCAAGGAAATTATTGTGTGGCGACCAAATCAAATCCCAAAACTGTCATACCAAAAAACGGCCCATGCCCTTCCGGCTACGCGTCACAAGGACATTATTGCGTAAGAATTTGAAGATGTTTGCTTTTCGGGCAACGGCAAGGACTGCCGACGCTATCATCACGGTCTAATCGATACGGTGAGGTGCTGACGAACCTATAGTTTGCCGATTATTGGATCATCTGCCGCCCATATAAACTCACTCCGGCGCGTTGGCCTGTGCCAGAATCGACGCGGCGATTTCCTCGATCTTGCCGGCGACGAGCAGCGGCGCGCCGCCGACCATGCCGACCTGCGTCTGGCCATTTTCATAGTCGCGGAGCCAGGCGACATTTTCGGCGACGACGAGGTAATTGCCGCCGCGCGACTTGAGCGAAATGAACTTCATTGGGGTGTCTCCTGATCCCCGATGCTCTAGGCGGGAAATATGAAGAATATCAGATCGACTCCTCCCGCCGCGATCATCTTCGATTTCGACGGCGTCGTCGCCGACAGCGAGGTGCGCGCCAACCTGTCGCTGGCGGAGAGCCTGACCGCCGCCGGCATGCCCGCGACCTATGACGAATGCCTGCGCGACTATTATGGCCATAATTGGCAGGAAACCGAGCGGCGGATCGTCGCACGATACGGCCGCCCGCTGCCCGCCGACTTCCGCGAGACGCACCGCGCGCGGGCTCGGGCGCGCTATATGGAGGGCTTCGATGCCGTCCCCGGCGTCGCGGATTTCCTCGGCAGCTTGCGCTCCATGCCGCGTGCGATCGCTTCGTCGAGCCGCGCCGAATATATCGGCTGGGCGCTCAGCCTGTTCGGGCTCGGCCATCATTTCGGCAAGCATGTGTACAGCGCCGACGGCTGGGACCGCGGCAAGCCGCATCCGGACATCTATCTCGCCGCCGCCAAAGGACTCGGCGTCGATCCGGCCGCGTGCCTCGCGATCGAGGATTCGCCGACCGGGGCGCAGGCGGCGATTGCGGCAGGGATGACCGTCGTCGGCTTTTGCGGCGCGGGGCATATCGTCGACCGCGCGGGCCATGGCGCGATGCTGCAAGAGGTTGGCGTGCATCATGTGGCGCTGACGTTCGACGAGGTTGCGGCGCTGACGCCTGCGAGTAGATGATCCTCCCTATGGCGAAGCCATGGGGAGGGGGACCATCCGGAGGATGGTGGAGGGGCCGCAACGTCGCGCCATTAACCCCTCCGTCAGCGCTTCGCGCTGCCACCTCCCCACGGCTTCGCCGCAGGGAGGATCGAAGCTGCAAAAATCGCTGTCCTACTTTGGATCGCTGGATTAGCTTCGCGCCCGGTTCGATCCCGATCACGGGATGAAATGTGCAATCGCGAGTGAAGTTACGCAGTTTTCCGCGACTTTCCAAAACACCCTTCGAGGAGAGAGATATGTGCACCGAAAACACCGAAGCCGATCTCGACCGCGCGGGACTGCCCGTCGGGCGGCGCAGCTTTACCGCGCTTGCTAGTGGCGGTGCGCTGATCGCGGCGCTGCCCGCGCGCGCGATCGCGGGCAAGCCGGTGAAGGGCCGCGATGTCGAGATCAAGACCGCCGATGGCACCTGCGACGCCTATTTCGTCGCGCCCGCGAGCGGCAAGCATCCCGGCGTACTCATCTGGCCCGATATTCGCGGGCTGCGTCCCGCCTTTCGCCAGATGGCCGACCGGCTGGCGGGCGAGGGCTATGCCGTGCTCTGCGTCAATCCCTTCTACCGCTGGCAGAAGTCGCCCGTCGTGACCGCGACGAGCGATTTCAACGACCCGGCGATCCGCGAAAAATTGTTCGGTTACCTGAAGCTGCTGACGCGGCCGATCGTCGAGACCGATGCCAAGGCGCATCTCGCCTTCCTCGACGCGCAAAAGGAAGTCGATACCAAGCGCAAGATCGGCACGACCGGTTACTGCATGGGCGGGGCGATGACGATCTATACCGCGGCGCTGAAGCCCGATCGCGTTGGCGCGGCGGGGAGCTTCCATGGCGGCGGCGTCGGCACCGACAAGCCTGACAGCCCGCACCTGCTCATCCCGAAAACCAACGCCGGTTACCTGTTCGCGATCGCCGATAACGACGACAAGGAAACGCCGAACGAGAAGGTGCTGCTGAAGGCCGTTCTCGAACCCCGCAAGCAGTGGCACGAGGTCGAGGTTTACGAAGGCGCGATGCACGGCTGGTGTCCGCCCGACGGCCGCGCCTATAACGAAGCCGCGGCGGAAAAAGCGTGGGCGCGGATGCTGGCGCTGTTCAAGGCCGAACTCGCCTGACGCCGCTAACGTGGCAGGGCCTTGAGCAGGGCCTTGCCGCGCGGCGACAGCCGATATCCGGTTTCGAGGCTCTCGGTCAGGCCGAGCTCCTTGAGCTTGCGGATATTCTGCTTGAGCCACATCTTCTCGACGCCGAGCGACTTTGCGATGTCGGCGGCCGCCTGCCCTTCGTGGGCGGCGATATGGCGCAGGACCGGCCGCGTCCATGGACCGGCGCCCCGGTCGAGGCGATCGAGCCGCTGCGCGAGCGACGCCGCCTCGTCCGCCGAAAGATCGCCGGCTTCGCGAAGCGCGATGCGCGGATCGGGCCGATCGAAACGCAGGGCGATGCGATAGATGTCGCCTTCCTGCCGCGCTTCGAGCTCGGCCAGCAATTCGGCGCACGATCCGAACCCGGCCGCGCGCGCATCGGCTTCGGTAATCGCGGCGGCCGCACACGGCGTCACGCTTTCGATCGCCAGTTCGCCGATCGCGGTGCGCAGCCGCCCGCCCGCCTTGACGGTCGGGCGCCGCCACCGCCGAAAGGCGAGCGTGACCTCGCCGGTCTGGATACGTTCGAGAAGGACGGCGCGGAAGAGCATCGAGCCGCCGCCGCCCGATCAGTGCGCGTGCGCGCCGCCGCTCGCGGCATAGCTCGCATAGACGCGCTGGCCGCCGGGGCCGAAGGTCATGACCTTATAGGCTTCGCGGTGATTGCCATGCTCCATGCCGGGCGATCCCGTCGGCATCCCGGCCACCGCCAGGCCCTTCACGCCCTTCGGCTTCTCACGGAGCAGGCGGCTGATTTCCTTCGCGGGCACATGCCCCTCGATCACATAGCCGCCGACAAGAACGGTGTGGCAGCTGCGCAGCGCCTGCGGCACGCCCTGCTTGTCCTTGACCGAGTTCATATCGGGCGAGTTCACGACGACCGCCTTCTGCCCGAACGACGCCTTTACCTGCTCGAGCCATTTGAGGCAGCAGCCGCAGCCCGCGTCGCGGAACATCGTCGGGTTCGCGGCGTGCGCGGTGCCGATCACGGCGGAGAAAGCGGCGAGGGCGAAAAACGCGCGGCGGGCAGGAGTCATCGCAAATCCTTTTGGAAGAGATCGCTGCGAACCTATAGGGCGGAACCATGAAAGTCCATTTCATCCGGTCGGGCGAGCGCCGCTATGGCATGCGGATCGAGCGCACCGGTGCGCCGGTGCTGGTGATGGACCCGGCGCCCGGCTTCGATCCCGACCTGCCGCACGATATGGTGCATTTCGTCGTCGAGGCGGCGCTGGGGCTCAAGGCCGGGGTGTTCGGCCAGATCGCCGCAGGGGGCAACGCCGGATCCTTCCACATCGGCGGCCCCGAGGGCGGCGACGCCCGCGAGCATCGCCGTGCGGCGCGCAAGCAGGCGGCGAAGGGAAGGAAGCTGATCGAGGGGCAGGGGCGCGATGGCGAGCTGTCCGAAATCGCGGCGTTCCTGTTCGATGTCGCGTGGCGGAGCCAATTGCGCCCCGACAGCGCGGCGCAGCGCGCGGCGCTCGGCGAGGCGGATCGGACGCGGGCGGGCCTCAGTCCCGAGGAGCGCGCGCGGATCGATACCGCGCGGCCGCAAATATTCGAGACGTTCGAGCGGCTTTCGAAGGCATGGCGCGCGCTGCCGGTCGGCGAGGCGCTAATCTTCGAATGGCCGTCCGTTCAGCCCATCGGGTAGAGGATGTCCTTGCTGACCTTGTACAGCGCCTTCATCACATCGTCGCCTAGCACCAATTCCATCGCATCGAGGATCGGATCGACCTGATCATAAGCGCTGACCCCGACGATCGTCGAGGCGACGAAGTCATGCTGCTTCGACCAGGCCGTCGCCATCGTTACCGGGTGCAGCCCGGCCTCGGCAGCGATCGCCAGATAGCGCTCAGTCGCGGCAAGACTCTTGTCGTTGACGAAGCGGCGGCCCATCGCGGCCTGCCGGCCCTCCATCTTCAGATAGCGCGAGAAACGCGCGCCCTCGGGGGTCGCGCCGCCCTGATATTTTCCCGAGAGCACCCCGCCTGCGAGCGGCGAGTAAGGGATCAGGCTGACGCCTTCCTGCCGGCAGACCTGCGCCAGCTCGTCCTCGAAGCGGCGGTTGTTGAGGCTGAAATTATTCTGGATCGTGTGGTAACGCGCACCGCCGAGCCGATCCGACGCCGCGAGCGATTTCATCAGCCCCCAGCTCGTCTCGTTCGAACAGCCGAGGATGCGGACCTTGCCGATGCGAACGAGTTCGTCGAGCGCGTCCATCATCTCGTCATAGGGCGCGTCATGGTCGGGCCAATGCGTCTGGTAGAGATCGATATAGTCGGTCTGGAGCCGCGTCAGGCTGTCGTCGACCGCCTGCATGATATTCTTGCGGTCGAGCGCGGTCATCCCGCTGCGGCACGGCGACTTGAACCACACATGGCTCGGCCCCGACACTTTGGTCGCGAGGATGATCGCGTCGCGCGGCTTGGTCTTCATCCAGCGCCCGACGATCTCTTCGGTACGGCCGACCCATTTGACGTCGGGCGGCACCGGATAGCCTTCGGCAGTGTCGTAGAAATTGATCCCCGCGTCGAAGCAGCGGTCGAGAACGCGGAACGCCGTCACCTCGTCGGCCTGGCTGCCGAAGGTCATCGTCCCCATGCAGATGTCGGACACGTGGATGGCGCTCTTGCCGAGGCGACGACTCTGCATGCTCTTGTTCTCCGGTCAGAAGAGGGGAGCGCCGTGCATAGGTTGCGCGATGCAACCTTGCAATCAGATCAGCAGCGCGAGCGACCCCACGAGCAATGCCGCCATCGTCCAGTTGAACGCCTTGAGCCGCGCCGGGCTCGACAGGCAGTTGCGCATCACCTGCCCCATCACCGCCCACAGGCTGGTCGATGGCAGGTTGATGATCCCGAACACGACCGCGACGAGCAGCACCGCGACGAAATTGCGGTCGGGGGCGTATAGCGCGATCGCGGTCAACGCCATCGACCAGGCCTTGGGGTTCACCCACTGGAACAGCACGGCCTGAAAGAAGGTCATCGGCTTGCCGCGCGCGCCGCTCTCGGTGTCGGGCGCCGCGGCGTTGGCGATCTTCCACGCCAGCCACAGCAGATAGACGACGCTCACCACCTTCAGCACTGTGCCCAGTATCGGGAACAGGTCAAACAGGCCCATCAGCCCGGCCCCGACGAGGATGATCATCAGCGTAAAGCCGATGCCGACCCCCAACGCGTGCGGCACGGTACGGCGCAGCCCGAAATTGGCGCCCGATGCCATCAGCATCATATTGTTCGGTCCCGGCGTGATCGACGAGACGAGCGCGAATGCGGAGAGTGCGAGGAGCGTGGTCTGGTTCATGCGCGCAATATAATGCGTTTCGAGATGCTATGGATTGCAAAGATCGGCGTCGATGAGGTAGGTTGTGCAATCTATGACCAAGATTGATGCCATTGGCCGCAAGATATTGCGCGAACTGTCGCGCGACGGGCGAATCTCGAACCTCGAGCTTGCCGAGCGCGTCGGGCTGTCCCCCTCGGCGTGCCTGCGCCGCGTTCAGGAGCTTGAACGCAGCGGCGTGATCGCGGGCTATCGTGCGCGGATCGACCCGGTGAAGCTTGGTCTGACCTTCCTCGCCTATGTGACCGTCGGTCTGTCGACGCACACCAAGAAGGCGCAGGCCGATTTCGAGGCGGCGATGGCGGATGCTCCCGAGGTGCGCGAATGCCACAACATCACCGGCGCGATCGAGTATCTGCTGCGCATCGAGACTGAGGATCTGGCGGCATATAAGCACTTCCATACAGAGGTGCTCGGGATGCTTCCGCAGGTCCATTCGATCACCACCTACGTGTTGATGGATTCGCCAAAGGACGAGCGGGCATAGTTTTTCTTCGCCGTGCCCGCGAAGCGGTGCGCTTGAACCGCGACCCCCGCCACCGCATATCGGTTTCATGACGAAACTCTCTTTCCTCGACCTCGTGCCCGTGACCGACACCGGTACGATCGCCCAATCGCTCGCCAACGCAGCCGATCTCGCCAAGCATGCGGAGGCACTCGGTTACGAACGCTATTGGGTCGCCGAGCATCATGGCATGGCGGGGATTGCGAGCGCTGCGACCTCAGTCGTACTCGCGCATCTTGGCCAGGCGACTAACAGCATTCGTATTGGTTCGGCCGGGATCATGCTGCCCAACCATGCCCCGATGGTGATCGCCGAGCAGTTCGGGACGCTCGAAGCGCTGTTCCCGGGCCGTATCGATCTGGGTTTGGGACGCGCGCCGGGATCGGATCAGCGCGTCGCGCGCGCCCTGCGCCGGACGCTCGCCAGCGACGAGCGCCAGTTCCCTCAGGATGTACTGGAGCTTCAGGCGTTTCTGGCCGGCGACGAACAACTCGGCATCACCGCGGTGCCGGGTGCGGGCACGCATATCCCGTTGTGGATCCTCGGCTCCAGCACCTTTGGCGCGCAACTCGCGGCGATGCTCGGGCTTCCTTACGCGTTCGCCAGCCATTTCGCCCCTGACGCGCTCGACGAAGCGCTCGACATCTATCGCCGCCAGTTCAAACCGTCGGCACAGCTCGCAGAGCCTTATGCTGCCGCAGCGTTCAACGCCTTCGCGGCCGACAGTCGCGAGGAAGCCGAGCTGCTTGCCTCGTCGCAGCAGCAGGCGTTCGTCGCGCTGCGCACGGGCAATCCGGGCAAGATGCAGCCGCCGCTTGCGGGCTACAAGGACAGCCTGCCACCGAACGCGCGCGCGATCCTCGACCATGTGCTTCAATGTTCGGCAGTCGGCACCGCCGACGATATCGCGGCAGGGCTGAAAGCCTTCGTCGCGCGCACCGGCGTTGACGAGGTGATCATCGCGTCGTCGATGTACGACCATGCCGCGCGCAAACATTCGCTCGCGCTGACGATGGAGGCGGCAAAAACGCTCTAGCCGCGCACGCGGCGCTGTGTTGACGCGCCTCGGACTGCGGCGGTATAGGAGCGGCCCGACCAAGGGCGGCCCGCAGAAGGGTCGCCTTTTTACTTTTGACTGAAAGGTGCCTGCCATGACGATCACGCCGCTGATGCCCGTATACCCCCGCTGCGGTGTACGTCCGGTTCGCGGCGAGGGCGCGTATCTGATCGGCGAGCGAGGCGAGCGTTATCTGGACTTCGCGAGCGGTATCGCGGTCAACCTGCTCGGTCACGGCCACCCGCACCTGACGAAGGCGATTCAGGAGCAGGCCGCGACGCTGATGCACGTGTCGAACCTCTACGGCAGCCCGCAGGGCGAAGCCTATGCCGCGCGCCTCGTCGAGAACACCTTCGCCGACACGGTCTTCCTGACCAATTCGGGCGCCGAAGCGGTCGAATGTTCGATCAAGACCGCGCGGGCCTATCATTCGAGCGCGGGCAATGCCGAAAAGCACACGCTGATCACCTTCAACAACGCCTTCCACGGCCGTACGCTCGGGACTATCTCGGCGACCAATCAGGAAAAGCTGCGCAAAGGGTTCGACCCGCTGCTGCCGGGCTTTGCCTATGCGCCGTTCGACGACATCAACGCCGCGCTCGACCTTGTCGACGACAACACCGCGGGCTTCCTCGTCGAGCCGATCCAGGGCGAGGGCGGCATCCGCCCCGCCTCGCAGCCCTTCCTGCAGGCGCTGCGCGACATTTGCGACAAGCGTGACCTGATGCTCGTGTTCGACGAGGTCCAGTGCGGCGTGGCGCGCACGGGCCACCTCTACGCTTATGAACATTTCGGCGTCACCCCCGACATCATGGCGACCGCCAAGGGCATCGGCGGCGGCTTCCCGATGGGCGCGTGTCTCGCGACCGAGAAAGCCGCGCGCGGCATGGTCATCGGCACCCACGGTTCGACCTATGGCGGCAACCCGCTCGCTTGCGCTGCGGGCCAGGCGGTGCTCGACGTCGTGCTCGAAGACGGCTTCCTCGCGTCGGTCAAGGCAACCGGCGAGCGCCTGCGCGGCGCGCTCGAACAGCTCATTCCCAATCACGACCAGCTGTTCGACAGCGTTCGCGGCGTCGGCCTGATGCTCGGGCTCAAGCTCAGCTCGGACAGCCGCGCCTTCGTCGCGCATCTGCGCGACAATCACGGGCTGCTGACCGTTGCGGCGGGCGAGAATGTCGTCCGCGTGCTGCCGCCGCTCAACATCGACGACAGCCACATTGCCGAATTCATCGAGAAACTGTCAGCGGGCGCGGCGAGCTATACGCCGCCCGAAGGCTGATGCGGCACTTCCTGAACCTGTCCGACGCGGGCGGGGACGCGGTCGCCGCGATGCTCGCCGACGCGATCGAACGCAAGGCGGCGCGCGCGGGCTGGCCAAAGGGCAAGGCCGACGCCGATGCGCCGCTCGCGGACCATGTGCTCGCGATGGTGTTCGAGAAGAATTCGACGCGCACCCGCGCCTCGTTCGACATCGCGATCCGCCAGCTTGGCGGCACGCCGATGATCATGGACGCGGGCGTAACGCAGCTCGGGCGCGGCGAGACGATCGCCGACACCGCGCGCGTGCTGTCGCGCTACGCCGACGCGATCATGATCCGCACCGACGACCACGCGAAAGTCGAGGAGCTCGCCGAATATGCGAGTGTTCCGGTCATCAACGGCCTGACCGACCTGTCGCATCCGTGCCAGATCGTCGCCGACCTGCTGACGGTCGTCGAGAGCGGCAAGGCGCTGCCGGGGCTCGAACTCGCATGGCTCGGCGACGGCAACAATGTCCTCTCCTCGCTGATCGAGGCGGCGGGGCTGTTCGGTTTCCACGTCCGCGCCGGCGTTCCGCAGGGTTATGATCCCGATCCGGGCTTCGTCGAGGCGGCGCGGGCGAAGGGTTCGCGTATCGACATCGTGCGCGACGCGCGCGAGGCCGTGGCGGGCGCCGATCTGGTTGTCACCGACACCTGGGTGTCGATGGGGCAGGATCATGCGCACAACAAGATCGCGGCGATGGCGCCCTATCAGGTCGACGAACGGCTGATGACGGGCGCGAAGGGCGACGCAATCTTCCTCCACTGCCTTCCCGCGCACCGCGGCGACGAAGTCGTCGATGCGGTGATCGACGGCCCGCAGTCGCGCGTCTGGGACGAGGCTGAAAACCGCGTCCATGCGCAGAAGTCGATCCTGCTCTGGGCGTTCGGAAAATTGTGAGTTCGAAGACGTGAGTGAAATCATCGAAACCTGGTTCGACCAGCCGCTGCTGTTCACGATCGCCGAACGCCATGTGCGCGGGCGGCTGGTGCGGCTCGGGCCGACGCTCCAGACGATCATGGGGGCGCATAATTATCCGCCGGTGGCCGAAAAGCTGCTCGCGGAGGCACTGGTGCTCACCGTGCTGCTCGGTTCGACGCTGAAGGACGAGAATGGCCAGATGACGCTGCAGGCGCAGACCGGCGGTGGACCGATCGAGCTGCTCGTCTGCGATTATCGCGGCGGCGAACTGCGCGGTTACCTGAAATTCGATGCCGAGCGGCTCGCCGAGGTCGGCTCCGACCCGACCTTGTTCGCGCTGTTCGGCGAAGGCTTTCTTGCGATCACCTTCGACCAGGCGACGACCGCCGAACGCTATCAGGGCATCGTCCCGCTCGAAGGCGCGTCGATCGGCGAGGCGGCCGAGCATTATTTCGAACAGTCCGAGCAGATCCCCAGCCTGATCAAGCTCGCCGCGCGCCACGATCCCGAGGCGGGCTGCCTCGCTGGCGGGCTGCTCTTGCAGCATCTGCCCGAGGGCGAAGTCGGCCGCGACCGGTTGCACGTGCGTCACGACAATGCCGAATGGGAGCATGCCAAGACCATCGCGGCGACGCTGAAGGACGAGGAACTAACCGATCCGGCGACGTCGCTCGAGACGCTCGCGTGGCGGCTGTTCCACGAGGATGAGGTGCGCGTCGAGCCGGGCATTGGGGTGTCGCGCGGATGCCGGTGCAGCCCCGGTTATTTCGCCGGGGTGCTCGCGCAGTTTCCGGAGGCCGAGCGTGCCGACATGGCCGATGAAAATGGCCGGATCGTCGTCGACTGCGCCTTTTGTTCGCGCTTCTTTCCGATCCCGCTCGATGAAATCTCGGCCCACAATCGCGCGGAATAGCGATGGAATTTCCGCGAATTTCGGCGGCGAAGCGAGGTAATTCAGCGCCAAGTGGTTGAAAACGCATCCCCGGCTTGCTAGCTATAGGGGAACAGGGTCGCATATTCGCTCGCTCGCGGGCGGCCAATGGAACAGGTGGAATGGCGATCTTCTCTCCCACATTGCGAATGTCTCTCCTTGCGCTCGGCTGCGCCGCCGCGAGTGCAGTACCGGCGCAGGCGCCTTCGCTGGCGATGCTCGACCGCCTCGAAAAGGGCAGCTGGCAGCTTCGCGAACGCGGCAAGGATGACGTGTTGCAGACGATTTGCGTCGGCGACGCGCGGCGGATGATCCAGATCCAGCATCCACGCTCGACCTGTTCGCGCTATGTCATCGAAGACACGCCGAATTCGGTGACCGTCCATTATACCTGCCCCGGTGCAGGGCATGGCCGCACGAGCATCCGCAGCGAAACGAACCGGCTCGTCCAGATCGACACGCAGGGAATCGCCGAGGGCAGGCCGTTTTCGCAGGCGATCGAGGCGCGCCGCACCGGCGGCTGCTGAGCGAACGAAATATTAACCATGCGGCGTTAAACGAGGTGCAGGGCTTCTTCATGAGTGCCCTTCTCCCTAACGGCTGTCATGCCGAACTGGGCCGTGCGGCAATCGCCTCGCGGCCCATTTTCTTTGATGCGGCGCAGCACTTGCGCGCCCCGCGGCGCGGGCCTATCTGGCGCCGATGCAGCAAGTTTCCGGAAAAACGGTGATCGTCCTCCTGTCGGGCGGCCTCGACTCGATGGTCTGCGCGGGCCTCGCGCGCGAAGCGGGCGCGCGTATCGTCGCGCTCACGATCGATTATAATCAGCGCCACCGCGTCGAACTGGAATCGGCGACGCGCATCGCGAACTATGTCGGCGCGGCCGAACATATCGTGCTGCCGCTCGACCTTCGCCGGTTCGGCGGCTCGGCGCTCACCGCCGATATCGACGTGCCGAAGGACGGCGTCCCCGAGGTCGAGGGAGGCGGCGATGTTCCGATCACCTATGTCCCCGCGCGCAACCTCATCTTCCTGTCGCTGACGCTCGGCCTCGCCGAAGCGCGGCAGGCCCAGGACATCGTCATCGGCGTCAATGCGCTCGACTATTCGGGCTATCCCGACTGCCGCCCCGAATTCATCCAGGGGTTTGAAAAGCTCGCCGCGCTCGCGACGCGCGACGGCGACAAGGGCGTCGATTTCCATATCCACGCACCGCTCCAGCATATGACCAAGGCCGATATCGCCGCCGAAGCGGCGCGGTTGGGCATGGACGCGGGGATGAGCTGGTCGTGCTACGACCCGACGCCCGAGGGGCTGCATTGCGGGTCGTGCGACAGTTGCCGCTTGCGGTCCAAGGGCTTCGCCGACGCGGGGCTCGCCGACCCGACGCGCTACGCCTGAGCCGATGACCTACGCCGTCAAAGAGATTTTCCTCACGCTGCAGGGGGAGGGCGCACAGGCAGGGCGCCGTGCGGTCTTCTGCCGCTTTGCCGGCTGCAATTTGTGGACGGGGCGCGAGAAAGATCGCGCCAAGGCGGTCTGCCAGTTCTGCGACACCGATTTCGTCGGCACCGACGGGACGTTAGGCGGAAAATATAAAACGGCGGCCGCGCTCGCCGATGTTATCGCCGAAAACTGGGGGCAGGGCCGCGAAGACCGCTATGTCGTGCTCACCGGTGGCGAGCCGATGTTGCAGGTCGACGACGCGCTGATCGACGCGCTGCACGAACGCGGCTTCACGATCGCGATCGAAAGCAACGGAACTTTCCCCGTTCCGCGCAGCATCGACTGGATCTGCGTCAGCCCGAAAGCGGGGAGCGAACTGGTCCAGACGAGCGGCGACGAGTTGAAGCTCGTCTGGCCGCAGCCCGGCAGCGATGTCGCGCGGCTCGCAACGCTCGATTTCAAGCATCTGCTCGTCCAGCCGCTCGACGACCCGTACGCCGCCGCCAATGTTCAGGCGTGCATCGATCTGGTGATGGACGATCCACGCTGGCGCCTGTCGCTGCAGACGCACAAGAATCTCGGATTGCGCTAGGGCTATTCGGTCTTTTTCGCGGGGGAATCGGCGGTGATCGCCTTCTTCGCGACCGGCATGTCGACCGCTTCGGGATTGTCGTCGACTTCGCTTTCGGGCGCAGCCTCATCCGCAGTATCCGCTTCGTCGCTCTTGGCCGCGTCCTTCTTGGTGCCGTCGTCGGGGATGCTGTTATCGACCGCGGTGCCATCGCTCACCGCATCGTCGAGGATGATCATCGAATCGCTCACCGACCCCGGCTGGACCTCGACGGCATCGAGCTTGGTCGTCGATTTGCCGGCGGTGTCGCCGCCGCCGCAGGCTGCGAGCGCGAGCAGGGAGAGCGATGCGAGAAGAGTGCGGGTCATGCGGCGTTCCTAATCGCTTGGCGAAAGCTTGTCGAGAAAGGCGGGAAGCGTTTGCACAAGCGCCGCGTCGACGTCGGCAAAGGATGCGGCCCGGCCGAGCGCCGCGAGGCTCGTCACCGGAAATTCGGCGATGCCGCACGGCACGATGCCGCCGAAATGCGACAGATCGGGCGCGACGTTGAGCGAGAAGCCGTGCATCGTCACCCAGCGCTTCACGCGCACCCCGATCGCCCCGATCTTGGCCTCGCGGCCGTCGGCGTCGTCGGTCCAGATGCCGATGCGCCCCTCGGCACGGCGCGCCTCGATGCCGAGCAGCGCGAGCGCGTCGATCACCCAGCCTTCGAGCGCGGCGACATAGGCGCGCACGTCGCGCCCGCGTTTCGTCAGGTCGAGCTGAACATAGCCGACGCGCTGGCCCGGGCCATGATAGGTGTAGCGGCCGCCACGCCCGGCGTCATAAACCGGAAATTGCGGATTGAGCAGCTCGGCGGGATCGGCGCTCGTTCCCGCGGTATAAAGCGGCGGATGCTCGATCAGCCAGATGCGCTCGCCCGCCTCGCCGGCGTGGATCGCGGCGGCGCGCGCCTCCATGTCGGCAAGCGCCGCATCATAATCGGTCAGGCCGGGGCTGATGGTCCATTCGGGTGGAGGAAGGGGGGGCATTACGCGGGCTATCTGGCGCGCCGCGGCGCCTTGCGCAAGACCCTCCGTAGCGCTTGCCGACAGGGCTGGACAGGAGCGCCGAAGATCGTCACCTTCGCCGCAACTGGGAAATCGAAAAAATGACGGGGTATCAATGGTAAAATTCGACATGGGCGCCGCGTGGGACGACACGCTGCAACTTCTGAAGTCGCACACGGCGCTGGTCGGCACGATTGCCGGCGTTTTCCTGTTCCTACCCGCGCTCGCGGTCGCATGGTTCGGCCCGGTGCCGATCGAGCCCGCGGCGGGCGCCGATTTCAATCAGGTCATGGAAACGTTTCGCGAAAGCTTTCGCCAGATGATCCCGGGGCAGCTGGCGATCGCGCTCTCGGCGCTCATCGGCACGGCGGGAATCCTGCGGCTGTGGCTGTCGCGGACCGGGACCAGTGTCGGCGAGGCGCTGACCTTCGCGCTGATGCTCTTCCCGACGATGATCGCGATCCAGATATTGTGTGGTTTCGCAATTGGCCTCGGCTTTCTCCTGCTGATCATTCCGGGCATGTATCTGGTCGGGCGTCTCGCGCTGGTCGCGCCGGCCGTCGCCGACCGTAGCCTCTATAACCCTTTCGAAGCGATCCGGACGAGTTGGGACCTGACGCGAGGCAACGGCTGGGCGATCTTCTTTTTCCTGTTCCTCGTCGCGCTGGTGATCGTGATCGCGGCGCTGATCATCGGGGGCATCGTCTCGGTCATCGCGGGAAGCGAACCGGGGTTCGGGCGGATGCTGGGCGGCTTCATCGAGGCTGTTTTCAGCGCGGTCGGCAGCCTGGCGTCGATTGCGGTTTCGGCCGCAGCCTATCGCCAGCTTGCATCGTCCGATGTGTTCAAGTGATGCGGGGCACTGCCAATAATAATAATGATGTGGTCGCAAACGGGGGAAGCCGGTCCGGCTTAGCCCGCCTTGGATGGAGTGAGTGTCTGGTCTAAAAAGCAGGGGGAAGTGACATGACGAAAATGAGTATCGGAGCAGCCTTTTCGGAAACCTTTGCGTTTCTCAAGGCCAATTGGATGCAGATGCTGATATGGATGGGCGGCGCGTTGGTCGTCGTCGGTCTGCTCGGTTACCTGCTCCTTGGATCGACTTTCTCGGCAATGGCGCTGGCGCCCAACGACCCGTCGCTCGTGATGGGCGCTTTTGGCAAGATTGCTCTTTTCGCACTGATCGCCGCCATTATTTTCTACGGTGTTTCGATGCTGATCTGGCGCGGCGGTATGCATCCCGGAGAAGCGCCGAATTTCGCCTGGGCGTTTCAGGCCGGGCCGGCTCTGGCCTTTGGCATGCTCGTGGTGATGATCGCCGCCTATATCGTCATCTTCATCATCATGTTCATCCTGACGCTGATTTTCGGCGCGGCGCTCGGCGGAATGGGGGCCTTCTCTTCGGGCGGACTGGATTCGGCTGGGGCTGGCGCGATCGGTGGCGGCGCGATCTTCGTGATGATCATCTTCTATATCGCAATGATCGTTTTCCTGCTGTGGGTGCAGGGTCGTTTCATCGTTGCCGGTCCCGTTATGGCCAATCAGCTGACCCGCAACCCGGTGACGGGTCTCGGTGAATCGTGGCGGCTGACGGGACCGTCGCAGTGGACGATTGTCGGCTTCTATCTGCTCTTCACGATCGGCATATTCATTTATGCGCTGATCGCGGGGATGATCTTCGGTGGCGTCTTCGGCGCTATTCTGGGCGGTTCGGTCGTCGGCGCGATGCTGACGATGATCGTCATGGCCGCGCTCGTCTATCTGCCGATCATCATGATTTCCTTCTCGATGCCGGTCGGCGTTTATCGCGCCATCACGCCGCGCGTGTCGGGCGACGTATTCGCCTGATCGGCGGTAAAAGGAAAAGGAGGGCGCCTCGGGCAACGGGGCGCCCTTTTATGTCAGTTCCATTTGGCGAGCGGCGGCAGGCTCATCAGGATCGCGTCGATATTGCCGCCGGTCTTGAGCCCGAACAGCGTCCCGCGGTCATAAACGAGATTGAATTCGGCGTAGCGGCCGCGCCAGATCAGCTGCGCCTCGCGCTCGGCCTCGGTGAAGGGCAGGCCCATCCGGCGGCGCACGATCTGCGGAAAGATGTCGAGGAACGCTTCGCCGACCGCCTGCGTCAGCTGGAAGTTCCGGTCGAATTCGGCATCGTCGCCGCATTCGAGATGATCGTAGAAGATGCCGCCGACGCCGCGGTGGACGCCGCGGTGTGGGATATAGAAATAATCCTCGGCCCATTTCGCATAGCGTTCATAAACATCGGGGCCGAAGGGCGCACACGCCGCACGCAGCCGCGCGTGAAACGCGTCGGTGTCCTCTTGGTAGGGGATCGGCGGGTTGAGGTCGGCGCCGCCGCCGAACCAGCGCTTCGTCGTCGCGAGGAAGCGCGTGTTCATATGGACCGCGGGAACATGCGGGTTCGCCATATGCGCGACAAGGCTGATTCCGGTCGCGAAAAAGCTCGGGTCTTCGCCCGCGCCGTGGATCGACCCCGCAAAGTCGGGCGCGAACTCGCCGGCGACAGTCGAAACATTGACGCCGACCTTTTCGAACACCTTGCCCGTCATCACGCCGCGCACGCCGCCGCCGCCTTCGCCCGGCGCCAGCCCCTCGGCCTCGCGGTCCCACGGTGTATAGGCAAAGCGGGCGTCGCTGCCCGCCTCGGCCTCGATCTTCTCGAATTCGGCGCAGATTCGGTCGCGGAGCGATTCGAACCAGTTACGTGCCGTCTGTTGCTGCGGGTCGAGCGAGATCATGCCGGAAAGCCTTTCGTTTGCCTGAGCGCTTCGGCGAGCGCGATGCCAGCCGCGACCGCGACATTCAAGGAGCGAAAGCCCTCACGCATGGGAATTGCGACCCGTGCCGTGGCCGCATCATGGACATAAGGTGGCACGCCCGAGGATTCGGCGCCGAGCAACAGCAGGTCGCCGGGCTCGAACGTAAAGGCGGGCAGGGGCGTCGCCCCCGCGGTGGTCAACAGTACGAGCCTCCGAGCCGCCTCGGCGCGCCAGTCCATGAAGTCATTCCAATCGGCGTGCCGGCGCACATTGGCGCGCACCGCATAATCCATTCCCGCGCGCTTCAGCGCGGCGTCGCCAAACGGGAATCCGCATGGCTCGATGATATGCGCGGGCGCGCCGAAGCAGGCGGCGGTGCGCAATATGGTGCCGACATTACCGGCGATGTCCGGCTGAAACAGGGCGATTTCCATGATGCCCCCATAAAGGCGAAGGCGCCGGGAATCGAGAGGCTTGGCGGCCGTCGCTTGGTACAGTGCGTTATGCGGAAATTGCCTGTTGGCAAGCCCGGACAGTGCGGCTATCAGGCCCGCAATTCCCGGAGGGGCCGCCGGGTTGTGCGCTTTCGTGCGCGTGCAACAGGGCGGCCATAACTTCGAGAACTTTTGTTAGTTCACCCATGCAAGGGCAGTCGAATGGCCAGTGAATCTGAACTCAACGCCGGTATCGAGGATGGCGTACGCCGCCGGGATTTCATCAATATTGCGGCGGTGAGTTTCGCTGGTGTCGGTGCGGTCGCCGTGGTTGTGCCGCTGCTCAACCAGATGAACCCGTCGGCCGACGTGCTTGCGCTGTCGACGACCGAAATCGACATTTCGGCGATCCAGCCCGGCCAGGCGATCAAGACCAGCTGGCGCAAGCAGCCGGTGTTCGTGCGCAACCTCGTTGCCAAGGAAATCGCCGAAGCCAAGGCCGTTCCGCTGGGCGACCTGCGCGATCCCGAAACGATCGACCAGCGCACCAAGCCCGGCAAGGAAAACTGGCTGATCACGCTGGGCGTTTGCACGCACCTCGGCTGCGTGCCGCTCGGTGCTGCGGAAGGCGAGAACAAGGGCGATTTCGGCGGTTATTTCTGCCCGTGCCACGGTTCGCACTACGACACCGCGGCGCGCATCCGTAAGGGGCCGGCGCCCAAGAATCTGGTTGTGCCGCCCTATGAATTCAACAGCGACACCGTCGTGACGATCGGCTGAGGAGCGAGATAAGATGAGCTTTCCCTGGGCCAAACCTTATGAGCCGACGCATCCGCTGATGAAGTGGATGGACGAGAAGCTGCCGATTCCGCGCCTCGTCTACAATGCCACGGGCCCCGGCTATCCGGTCCCGCGCAACCTCAACTATTTCTGGAACTTCGGCGTCCTCGCCGGCGCCGCGCTGATGATCCAGATCATCACCGGTATCGTTCTGGCGATGCACTATGCCGCGAACGCGAGCGTCGCGTTCAACTCGGTCGAGCATATCATGCGCGACGTGAACGCCGGCTGGTTCATCCGCTACGCGCATATGAACGGCGCGAGCATGTTCTTCATCGTCGTCTATCTGCACATTTTCCGCGGCCTTTATTACGGTTCGTACAAGGCGCCGCGCGAAATGGTGTGGCTGCTCGGCGTCGTGATCTTCCTCCTGATGATGGCGACCGCCTTCATGGGCTATGTGCTTCCGTGGGGCCAGATGAGCTTCTGGGGCGCGCAGGTGATCACCGGCTTCTTCTCGGCGATACCGATCGTCGGCGAACCGGTGCGCGAATGGCTGCTCGGCGGCTTCGTCCCCGACAACGCCACGCTCAACCGCTTCTTCTCGCTGCACTATCTGCTGCCGTTCGTGATCCTGGGTGTCATCATCCTGCACATCTGGGCGCTGCACATCCCGGGTTCGTCGAACCCGACGGGCATCGAGGTGAAGGACGAACAGGACACCGTCCCGTTCCACCCCTATTACACCGCGAAGGACGGCTTCGGGGTCGGCGTCTTCCTGCTGATTTTCGTCGCGCTGACCTTCTTCAGCCCGAACACGCTCGGCCACGCCGACAACTATATCCCGGCGAACTCGCTCTCGACTCCGGCGCATATCGTTCCCGAATGGTACTTCCTGCCCTTCTACGCGATTTTGAAGGCCTTCACCTTCAACTTCCTTTGGATCGACGCGAAGCTGTGGGGCGTCATCGCGATGTTCGCGTCGATCGCGCTGCTGTTCTTCCTGCCCTGGCTCGACAGCTCGCCGATCAAGTCGTCGAATTATCGTCCGCTGTACCGGATCTTCTTCTGGATCCTCGTCGCCGACGTGCTGCTCCTCGGTTTCTGCGGCATGCAGCCCGCCGAGCAGCCCTATGTGATCCTCAGCCAGCTGGGTGCGATCTATTATTTCGCGCACTTCCTGGTGATCCTGCCGATCGTGTCGCGGATCGAACGCCCGCTTCCGATGCCGAATTCGATCACCGAAGCGGTTCTCGCAAAACACGCCACCGACACCGCGTCGGCTTCGGCAACGGCCTGAGCGCCGGACTCTAATAGGAGCTGATACAGCCATGGTTCGTCCGCTCGGTTTTCTCGTCGGTCTCGGTTTCATTACCGCGCTGGTGCTCGCGATCTTCACGACGCCGCTCAGCAATGAAGCCAATGTCGCGCACGAGTTTCACAAACACCCCCGGCATCTGAAGCTGGCCAGTGATGGCATCGTCCTGCCGCATTGGGACAAGGCGCAGCTGCAGCGCGGGATGCAGGTGTACAAGGAAGTCTGCTCGGCTTGTCACAGCCTGAACCTCGTCGCGTTCCGCGACATTGCGGACCTTGGCTACACCGAAGGTCAGATCAAGACCTTCGCCAAGGGCTTCCAGGTTCCGTCGGTCAACCCCGACACGGGTGAACCGGCGACGCGCGACGGCCTGCCGTCGGATTATTTCCCGTCGCCCTATGCGAACGAAGTCGCCGCGCGCGCCGCGAACAACAACGCGCTGCCGCCCGACCTCTCGCTGATCACCAAGGCGCGCGAAGGCGGCAAGGATTATATCTATTCGCTGCTGACGGGCTTCCAGAACCCGCCGAAGAACCTTCCCGCGGAACTGAAGCCGGGCACGGGGCTGCACTACAACCCCTATTTCGCGAACCTCAACCTCGCGATGGCCCCGCCGCTGGCGCCCAACCAGGTCACCTATGCCGACGGCACCAAGGCGACGGTCGACCAGATGTCGAAGGACGTCACGGCGTTCCTCGTCTGGACCGCCGAGCCGAAGCTGATCAAGCGCATCCAGGTGGGTTATGCGGTCTTCTTCTTCCTGCTGATCTTCACCGTGCTGACCTATCTGTCGTACCGGAACATCTGGGCCGACAAGAAGCATTGATGAGCCGGGGAGGGCGCGTTTCATGATCGCCCTCCCGCCTCAGCCGGACCTCGACCTCGCGTCGCTCGTCCGCACCATTCCGGACTTTCCGAAGCCGGGCATCCAGTTTCGCGATATCACGACGCTGATCGGCGACGCCGCCGGTTTCGCCGAAAGCGTGCGCCGGCTAAGCGCGCGCGCCGCCGTCCATCGGCCCGACTTCATCGTCGCGGTCGAGGCGCGCGGTTTCCTGTTCGGCGCCGCGATGGCGACCGCAATGGGGCTTGGCGTCGTCCCCGTGCGCAAGGCGGGCAAGCTCCCCGGTGTCACCATCGGCGTCGACTATGAACTCGAATATGGCACCGACCGCCTCGAACTTCACGAAGGTGCTGTGCTGCCCGGCCACCGCGTCGTCCTTGTCGATGACCTGCTGGCGACCGGCGGCACGATCCTCGCGACCGCCGCGTTGATGCGGAGCGTCGGCGCCGAGGTTGCGGCGGCACTATTCGTGATCGACCTGCCCGATCTGGGCGGATCACAGCGGCTCGAGGCTGCGGGTCTGACCTGTGAGACGCTGATCGCGTTCGACGGCGACTAAGCGGCGCCGTTCGCCGCCAAGGCGATAGCTTCGATTTCGATCCGAAAGCCGAAATGCAGAGGACCGGTGGGAACCACGCTTCGCGCGGGGCGCGTCGCCCCGAAAAACTGGCCATAAACCGCATCCAGTTCGTCCCAGTCGGCCATGTCGCCGAGATAGACGGTCGTTTTGATCACCCGCGTCAGATCCGTGCCAGCGTCCTGAAGGACGGATTTCAGGTTTTGGAGCGTCTGTTCCGCCTGCGCTCTGAAGGGGGCATCGGCCAGCGAGGTATCGCGGCCCGGCAGCAGCGGTAGCTGCCCGGACACGAAAATGAGGCCGCCACCGACCGCGAAAGGCGAATAATGCGGGCCGCCAGCAGGTTGCGTTGTCATGTCGTCGATCCTCCCGATCAGTAGCGACCGCGCCATATCATCGGCGCAAAGAAAAAGCCCGCGCCGAAGCGCGGGCTGTCGCCCCCGTGGCAAGCGGGTTGTTCTTAAAAGGGCACCCAGTTCTGTTTTTTGCGGAACTTCATATAGCCGGCGTTCACGCCAAGCCGCGCGCCGACGCCGACGCGGATCGGGATCAGGACGACGTCGCCGCGGCGCATGTAGCTCGCGTTGAAGCCGCCGACCAGATAGGCGGCGCCTTCACCCGCAGGGTAGCGCTTGTACAGATCCTCACTGTCGAACAGATTATAGACGAGGACAAAGGTGTTGCCCGCATTGGCGCCGGCGTCGAACCCGATCGACGGGCCGGTCCAGTAAGCGGGCAGTTCGCCCTCGACCTTGTGATGCAGCGTGCCCGAGCCGTAGCGCACGCCGAGCACCAGTGCGCCACCGGCCTCGCGCCCGACGATATAGGCGTTGGGTTCGCCCTGCTTCTTCAAAATATCCTCGATCAGCCCTGCGAGACCTTGCGCGCCCTTGCCGAACACCCCTTCGGCAGCGCCGATCAGGTCGTCCTTCTTGTAGGTCGATCCGGGCGCCGCCGCGACCGTGGTCGCCGAAACGTCGGCGCTGGCCGCGGCACCGTCCACGGGGGGCGTCTCGCTGGTCTGCTGGTCGCCCGTGGCAAGGTCGCTGTCGTACGACGTGCCGGCCGTCGAATCACTCGACACCGGCGGCGGCGCAGGGTTGTCGAGATCGGAATCGATCGCCGTGTTGTTGGGATCGACTTCGCGCATCTGCGCGGCTGCCGGAAGCGGCGTCAGCGCGAGGCCGAGCGATGCCATCGCTGCCAAGGCAAGGCTGGTGAACGTTTTCCGCATATTGGACCCCCAAAGATCGAGTGACGCACGCGCGCCGAAATCTGCGTTAATCATGACTCGCTTTCGCGCTCGAGCAATGAACCGGCGATGACTTGAGTCGAATTTACGCCGGACCGAATCATCTGGGCGACGAAATGCCCGCTTCGACCCCAAAATTGCACAATCTTTGCCGTTGCGGGGTGCGAAGTGCATGGCTATAGCGACCCGCCTAGGCCAGACTGTCGTTAGCGCGACAGGCCATGCGGAGACGTGGGTGAGTGGCTGAAACCAACGGTTTGCTAAACCGTCGTACTGGTAAATCCGGTACCGAGGGTTCGAATCCCTCCGTCTCCGCCACTATTTTCCTAATTCTAAATCCGATTGATTGAAGGCCCCCGCGCCAACTTGTCACGGTTAGTTCCGGTAATCGGATAATTCCGGTTCGCGGAAGGCGCGGCGTTCGCCGTTTGATCGGCGGGGTTCCTGCCAACTGCATCGAGGACGCGAATCCCGGCCTTCTTGATTTCGTGAATAATGAGTTCATACTCGGCGGACCGGCAACAGCTTCCCTTGATGCGGGGGTTTGTTTTGGGGGCGTGCCTGGCGATGACCGTGGGGGGCTCCGCTGCCAATTGGTGCGACATGCGCGTCCTGATCATAGAGGACAACGATCGTCTGGCGGGGCTCGTTTCGCATGGCCTGGCTCAGCATGGATTCAGCGGGGACGGCGTCGGGAATCTCGACGAAGCCGAGGTCGCTCTTGCCAGCGTGACATATGATGCGATCATTCTGGACCTCGGGTTACCCGATGGTGACGGGCTCGAATGGCTGCGCCGCGACCGGCCGGGTCATCCCCTGCCGCCCGTCCTGATCCTGACAGCGCGCGACGGAATGGGGGATCGGATAGCCGGGCTTGATGGCGGGGCGGACGATTATCTCGTCAAACCTGTCGAAATCGAGGAACTCGCCGCCCGCCTTCGCGCGCTCCTGCGCCGGCCGGGAACGCGCAGCCTGCCGATCATCAGGGCCGGGAAGCTGGCATTCGACGTGGCGGCGCGGACGGCGCGTAGCGGCGACAACGCCATCGAATTGACCCGCCGCGAAGCCGATTTGCTGGAACTGCTGATCCGGCGGGCCGGGGCGGTCGTGCGTCGGTCGACCATCGAGGAAGCGCTGTACCGGTTCGACGAACCGGTGACGCCCAATGCGGTCGAGGCCATTGTGTCCCGGCTTCGCCACAAGCTCAGCGATGCCGATCATCCCGACCGGCTCGTGACCGTCCGCGGAATGGGCTATCTGCTTCGGGACTACGGGGATTAAAGCGCCGCATTCCGTATCGCGCCGCCTGACGCGCGGCCTTGCATGGACCGGCGTGTTCGGCGGTCTTGCGTTGATCATCTTCGTTAGTTTCGATGTCGAGGTGATGCTCGAGCAAAAGTCGTCGGCAGATGGCTGGCGCGGCGAATGGCTCGAAATCGCGGAACATGTCGTTCTGCCGCTCCTCCTGCTTATGGTGCCGATGTTTTTCGCGGTCCGATGGGTCATTCGGACATCGCTCGCCCCGCTGGGGACGGCGGCTGCCCGCATGGATTCGGTGGTAGGCACCGACCGTGGCTTCCGCGTCAATCTTGAGGAATTCCCGCTCGAAACACAGCCTTTCGCGCGCGCGCTGAACGATCTGCTGGCACGCCTCGACGACGTCGCGGAGCAGCGCGAGGCCTTTGCCGCCAACGTCGCCCACGAACTGCGGACGCCGCTCGCGATCCTGATGATCGAACTGGACCGGCTGGGTTCGTCCGACGCTCTCCGGCTCAAGAAGGACGTTGCCGCGATGAAGCGGCTTGTTGGTCAGATCATGATGATGGCGCAGGTGGAGGCCCATGTGGCGCGCCCTGTCTCCCACGATGTCGTTTCGCTTTCCGATGTGGCGATGGACGTGACCAACCGCTTTGCCCCGCTGGCGGCCGAGCAGGGCAGGCACGTCGCGTTGGCGGTCGAGGGCGAACCCATGGTTTCCGGAATCAGGGAAACGCTCGCGGCGGCGGTGTCGAACCTGGTGGAAAATGCGCTGCGCGTGACCCCCGAGGGCGGAACGGTCGTGATCGCGGTCGGCCCGGATGCCCGCATATGTGTCAGGGACGAGGGGGCCGGCTTGTCGGCTGCGGACCTTGCGGCGCTCAGCCAGCGGTTCGCTCGCGCCGATCATGCGAACGCGGGCGGGGCCGGCCTGGGCCTCGCGATCGTGGCGCGAATTGCCGAAATCCACCATGCCAGGCTGATTACAAATCCGGACCGAAAAGAAATTGGCCTGTTATTTCAAGGCGCCTATCAAATTGCTGACCAATCGGATCGTCAGCTAAGTTAACCGTCAGGTTGGCGTCAGCTTAGGGGCATAATCTTAACAAGACCGATTCGTTTCATAACAAAAAGAGTGCCTTCTCGCACGGGTCGCGGCGGCGAGAAGGGGTCGAGCGGGCGTATGTTTGTCGGCGCGTGCCTAGGCAAGTACCCGTGGGGGACAAATCCGTGGCGAATGAAACAGGTGAGATTTTGGTTGCGGATAGCCATCCGCTTTGCCGCGAAGGACTGACCACACTTTTCGCGCGAAATCTGGGCCTATCCAATCTGATCGAAGCTTGGGACTTTCCCTCCGTCATCGCCCGAATGGCGTCGCGGCGTTCGATCGATCTTGTGACGATCGATCTCGGCTTGCCGGGAATGCACAAGCGCGAAGGCTTGCGCGATCTGCGCATTAGATATCCCGAGGTGCGTGTCGTCGTCGTGGCCGCGGCCAGGGATCGCGAGATGGTGCTCGACGCGCTGGGCGCGGGCGTTCACGGCTATATCCCAAAGGATTTTCCGGTCCACGAGATGGCGGACGCATTAAGAAAGGTGCTGGCGGGGCAGATATATGTGCCGCCGTTCCTGTCCGATCTGAATGCCCGGAAGGCGAGCTTCGCCGATGATGATGGCGCCGCGCACGAGACGGCGCTGACCGGGCGTCAATTCGAGGTTCTGAACCTCCTCGCCGCCGGGCGCTCGAACAAGGAAATCGCGCGGCTTCTCTGCATCGCCGAGGGAACGGTGAAGGTTCATATCGCCGCCGCATTTCGTATGCTGGGCGTGCACAACCGGGTCAGCGCGGTCGCCGTGATGCAGGCGCGGGCATTCAATGACAGCGCGGATGAGACATATCTGCCCGGCCTTCTCGAAGAGAAGCGCGGAAGGCCGATGTTGCAGCGCAATTTCAGCGGGGTTTCCCAAATCTCGTACAGGCGCTGAGCGGCGTTTCATCGCCATTCGCGGGCGATTTTCGCGCCCGCCCTAAACCAGCTTCCTTCCGTCCTTTGCCTTGCCCGCCTGCCAAGGGTTCCTTGGCCTGCGCCTTGCCCGATCGTCACCTATATAAAAAGTACTATATAGATTGTGACATCGTAATAGAGCGCGTGAATATAGAACGGCGGGAACGTAATAGGTCGCCAGTCCAACTCGACGGCGGCGCTCGTTAAGACTTAGCTTGCAATCACAAAATCCGCAGATCGACCGCGTATTGCGAGTCGAAGACCGAGCCGACAGGTGGGCGGTGCGTGCGGGTTTACTGCAGGGAGGTAAGCATGGTTACGTATATCCGCAGCGATCTCGACTTCATTTTGGCCCAGATCAAGATTGCCGAAGCCCATGCCGCCGGTCAGCCGCTATACGGCCCGGGCGGACTTATCCCCGCGTATAATCTTTCCTTCGGATTGCGTACGGTCGACGGCAGCAACAACCACCTGCTTCCCGGCCAGGAAAAATGGGGTGCGGCGGACGTCCAGTTCCCGTCGTTGCTCGATCCGGTTTACCGGCCGGCCGACGGGACCGTGTTCGATCCTGACGGGCCTGGACCGGCCCCGGCGATGCCGACGCAGGCAAATTATAATCCGTCGAACGATCCTGACTCGCTCGTCTTCGACCGCAGCCTGCGGACGATCTCCAACCTGCTCGTCGATCAGACGCTGGGCAATCCCGCCGCGATCCTCGAGGGTTTGGACCGGGCGGGTAGTGCTGATCCGCTGACTGATCTGGCGGCGATTACGGCGATCTATCAGACCTTCAAACCGGCGTCGGACGCCGAATATCAGGCGCGCGTGGTCAAGGAGAACGCCCGGATCGCCGCCAATGCGCTGGACGATGGCGACCCCCTTACGCCTCCGAGTGCCGCGGAACAGGCTGCGCTGGATGCGCTGGCCGCCGCCACCGCCGCGCATGATGTGACCGTCGCCGATCTGGAGGCCGCGCGCGTTGTTCGTGACGCCGCGCTTGAGCCCTTTGGCCTCACCATGGACGGTGACAACGTCCATCTTCCCAATGTTTCGCCCGACGTGGGCCTGTCGGCCTCGTTCAACTCGTGGTTCACCCTGTTCGGCCAATTCTTCGATCATGGTCTCGATCTGGTCAACAAGGGTGGCAGCGGCACCGTCTTCATTCCGCTCCAGCCCGACGATCCGCTCTATGTCCCGGGCAGCCACACCAACTTCATGGTGCTGACTCGTGCCACGGTTTCGGCGGGCACCGACGGCATCATGGGAACCGCCGACGACGTGCGGCCGGTCAACACGACGACCTCCTATGTCGATCAGAACCAGACCTATGCTTCGCATGCGTCGCATCAGGTGTTCCTGCGCCAATATGAGGTGAATGGGGCGGGCCATCCGGTCGCGACCGGCAAGCTGATCGAGGGCGCCGGCGGCTCCCCCGGCGGCATGGCAACCTGGGCGGAGGTCAAGGAACAGGCGCTGATGCTCGGCATCCTGCTCACCGATCAGGACGTGGGCAAGGTGCCCCTGCTGCGGACCGACGCCTATGGCAATTTCATCCCCAACGCCGCGGGCTATGCGCAGGTGATCACGGGTATCGGCGGCGACGGGATCCCGAACACGGCCGACGATGTCGTGATTTCGGGTACGCCGGCGGCGCCTGTAAGTCTTGCAACCGCGATTCGTACCAACAGCGCGTTCCTCGCCGACATCGCCCACACCGCGGTTCCGAACGGCATCGAGGATGGCGACATCACGATCGGCCTGCTGAATCCGGGCAACAACCCGGCGGTCTATGACGACGAGCTGCTCGACGCCCACTTCATGGCTGGCGATGGCCGGGTGAACGAGAATATCGGCCTGACCGCGGTCCACCATGTCTTCCATGCCGAGCATAACCGCCTGGTCGAGCACACCAAGGAGGTCGTCCTGGCCACTGGGGATCTCGCATTCCTCAACGAATGGCTGGCCGATGACGTCGCGGCGCTGCCGACCACGCCGGCACAGATCGACGCGCTGGTGTGGGACGGCGAACGCTTGTTCCAGGCCGCGAAATTCGGCACCGAGATGCAGTATCAGCACCTCGTGTTCGAGGAATTCGCGCGCAAGGTCCAGCCGCAGGTCGACTTCTTCATCGTGCCCGACGGGTTCGACACCACGATCAATCCGGACATCGTCGCCGAATTCGCACATGTCGTATATCGCTTCGGCCACTCGATGCTGACCGAAGATATCTCGCGGTTCGGCCCGACCTTCACGCCCGACGACATCAGCCTCATCGACGGCTTCCTGAACCCCATAGCGTTCAATGGGGTTAACGGCGCCATCGCGGATGGCCTGGCTGCGGGCGACATCATCCGCGGCATGACGCGTCAGGTCGGCAACGAGATCGACGAATTCGTCACCAGCGCGCTGCGTAACAATCTGCTCGGCCTGCCGCTCGATCTCGCGACGATCAACCTTGCCCGCGGCCGCGACACCGGCGTTCCCTCGCTGAACGCCGCGCGCCGCGAATTCTATGAGGTGACGAACAACGACGCGCGGCTGAAACCCTATGAGAGCTGGGTCGATTTCGCCGGCAATCTCAAGAATGAGGCGTCGATCATCAACTTCGTCGCGGCTTATGGAACGCATTCGCTGATCACCGGCGAGACGACGGTAGAGGGCAAGCGCGCCGCGGCGATGGCGATCATCTTCGGCACCGATCAGGTGGTGCTGGGCGATCCCGACGATCCGCTGGACGATCGCGTCATCCTGGCGGCCGATGCGCCCGACGCGCTCGACTTCCTCAATGGCGAAGGGGCATGGACCAGCCTGCCAAACGGCGTAACGACCACCGGGCTCGACAATGTCGACCTGTGGATCGGCGGCCTTGCCGAAAAGATCCTGCCCTTCGGCGGCATGCTCGGCTCGACCTTCAACTTCGTCTTCGAAGTGCAGATGGAACAGCTGCAGAATGCCGACCGCTTCTATTATCTGCAACGCCTCGATGGCATGCACCTGTTTGGCGAGTTGGAAGGCAATTCCTTTGCCAGCATGATCATGCGGCATACCAACGCCACGCATCTGCCTTCGGACGTCTTCTCCACCCCAGGTCTGATCCTCGAGGTCGATATCACCAAACAGTTCAACGATCTGAACGGCGACGGTGTGCTCGAAAGCACAGATCCGACGGGTGGTGGCATCCTGACGCCGCTGGTGGTGCGCAACAATCCCAGCACCGTGGGTCCCGACAACAACTATCTTCGCTATACCGGCGATGAGCACGTCGTTCTCGGCGGCACCGAAGGCGCCGACATCCTCATAGCAAGCGAGGGTGACGACACGCTGTTTGGCGACGGCGGTAACGATACGATGGAAGGCGGCGCCGGCAACGACATTTTCAACGCCGGCGCGGGCGACGACGTGGTCCGCGACATCGGCGGCGACGACAACATCAAGCTCGAAGACGGGCATGATGTGGTCAACACCGGTCCCGGACTCGATCTGGTGATGGGCGGAAGAGGCCAGGACTTCATCGTGCTTGGCACCGACGCCGGAACGGAGGTGTTCGCCGGTGAAGGCAATGACTTCATCCTTGGCAACATCACCGCCGAACGCATCCTCGGCAACGAAGGGGATGACTGGATCGAACATGGCACCTTCGACGGCGCTCCCGGCGACAATTTCGACGAAATTTTCGCGCAGGACGGTGTCGTAGGCCATGACGTGTTCTTCGGGCTTGGCGGCTTCGACGAGTTCATCGCCGAAGGCGGCGACGACATCATGGTCGGCAGCCCCGGCCGCGCCAAGATGGCGGGCATGTCGGGTTGGGACTGGGCGATCTATAAGAATAACAATGCCGGCACCGACGCCGACCTGACGCGCGGGATCGTGTTCGACGAGAATCCGACTCCGCCGGCAAATGCGACGCAGGACGCCTATGAAAGCGTCGAAGGGCTGTCGGGGTCGCGGTTCAACGACATTCTGTCGGGCTCCAATGTGACCGCAGCCGAACGCGCGCCGTTCGATCCCGATCCGACGATTAGCGGATCGGAAGGCTATCGGGGAAGCAACCTCGACGCCGCGGGCATCGCCCGCATCGCCGGGCTACAGGCCGTGGTCGGCACCGGTGTCACCTCGTATAACGCCGGTGACATCATCCTCGGCGGCGACGGCAGCGACCTCATCCGCGGCAACGCCGGCGACGACATTATCGATGGCGATAAATGGCTGAACGTGCGGATCAGCGTTCGCCAGAATGTCGGCCCCGATGGCGGCACCGGCGCGGAAATCGCCACGGCCAACAGCATGAGCGAGCTGGTGACTCGGATGTTCAACCGGACATTCAATCCGGGGCAGCTTGTGATCGTCCGCGAAATCCTGACCGACACGACCGCGGGCGATACGGACATCGCCGTGTTCTCCGACCTCAGGGCCAATTACGACATCACCTATAATGCCAATGGCACGATCAGCGTGGCGCATGCGCGCGGCACGCAGCTCGACGGCACCGACAATTTGCGCAACATCGAACGCATGCGGTTCTCCGACGTCGAGATCGCGGTCAACGCGCCGGCGACGGGCCAGCCCGTAATCAGCGACCTGACGCCGAGAGAAGGGCTGCAGCTGACCGTCAATAACGCGGCGATTGCCGACCCGAACGGGCTCGGTGCCTTCAGCTACCAATGGCAACAGTCGATCGACGGCGTGACCTGGAACAATATTGCCGGGGCCACCGCTGCGACGTTCACGCCCGACGATAATGCCGGCCAGGTGTTCGGCGACCAGGCCGGGCTTCGACTGCGCGTCGCGGTGAGCTTCACCGATGGCGGTGGCACGGCCGAACAGGTCATATCCGCCGCGACCGGACCGACCGGGGTCAACTGGGACGGCAATGGCGCCAACAACAGCCTGGTCGGCACGGCCGGCGACGACACCGGCGACGGTGGTGGCGGCAATGATGTACTGTCGGGCAACGACGGCAATGATACGCTGAACGGTGATGGCGGCAACGACACCGTCAACGGCGGTCTTGGCAACGACGCGCTGACCGGCGGGGGAGGGAATGACACGCTGACCGGCGGCGCGGGCAACGACAGCATCAACGGCAACGGCGACAACGACGTCGCGGTGTTCGCCGGACCGGTCGGAAACTACAGCGTCACGACCACCGGAACGTCGCTTGTCGTCACCGACAACACCGGCGCCGAGGGTGTCGATACGGTGAGCAATGTCGAAACGCTCCGGTTCAACGGCGCCAACTATGCGGTTGTCGCCGGAACCGGCGGCAACAACAACCTCAACGGCGCCGCAGGCTCGCAGGCGGTGTTCGGATTTGGGGGCACCGACACGCTCAACGGCGGCGCCGGCAACGACATCGTCAATGGCGGCGACGGCACCGATACCATAACCCAGACCGGAGCCACCGGTGGCAGGGATCTGGTCGATGGCGGGGCGGGCACGGATACATTCGTGCTCAACGGCGTGGCGGGAGCGGAAACCTTCCGCATCTATGCCCGGGCCGCAGCCGAAGCCGCGGGCATGACCGGACTGAATGCCAACACCGAAATCGTCGTTACGCTCAACGGCGTCGGGAACGCCCAGATTGTGGCCGAACTCGACAATATCGAGGAGATCAACGTCAACGCCCTGAATGTGACGTCGCCCGGAGGCGTCCCGCCGGGCGGCACGGGAGGGAATGGTGGCGACACCATCCTCGTCATTGGCGATTTCAACCCGACCAGCCTCAACTTCAATACGATCACCGTCAACGGTGGCCGGGGTGCGGACACGGTCGATATATCCGGACTGACCTCCGCGCATCGGCTGGTATTCAATACCGGCGGCGGCGCCGATCAATTTATCGGTGACGCCCGGGCCCAGGACGTCGTCAATTCCGGCAGTTCCGGAAATGGCCACGGCGGCGGTTCGGTCCATCAGCAGGACAACCCCTTGCAGATGATCCGGGCACTGATGGACGACTGGATGGAAGCGAACGGGCGCTCCAGCCTCCGCGATGTCCGGCACTATTTCGACACGGATTATCTCTTTTCATAACCAGCTTGGCGCCGGGACCTCCCCCCCTCCCGGCGCCATTTTTTTCCGATAATCAGGGAGGATTTCATGCGCCTGTTCTGGATGCCCGTTCCACCGGCATTGTCAGAAGCCGTCCGCGCCTGTCGGACTCACTTCATCCTCGCAGCAACATTCAGTGCGCTGATCAACATCCTCTATCTCGCACCGACCATCTACATGATGCAGGTCTATGACCGGGTTGTGCCGACCAATGGCGTATTGACGCTGGTCTTCATCACCGTCGTCGTCGGCGTTGCGATCGCCACGCTGTCGGCGCTCGATGCGATCCGGGTGCGGTTGATGGCCCGTGCGTCGCTGCGCCTCGACCGATTGCTCTCGGGCGAGATATTGGATCGGCTGCTCGCGCGGTCGCGCGCGCGGCCCGGCGACCCTTCGACCCATCAGGCGATGCGCGAATTCGACCTCTTGCGTCAATCGCTTGCGGGACCGGCGGCGACCGCCTTGTTCGACGTCCCGTGGACGCCGCTGTATCTCTTGGTGGCCTTCCTCATTCACCCGATTTTGGGAGTGCTGGTGCTTGGTGCCGGATGCGTACTGGTCACGCTTGCGATCGCCAATGAAAGGCGCAGCAAGGCAAAGGCCGAAGAGGCGCATCACGCCAATGCGGCGGCCTATGAATCGCACGAAGCGATGCTGCGCAGGGCCGAGATCGTACGCGCGCTCGGGATGCGGCGCGCGCTGGTCTCGCGCCATATCCAGCAGCGCAGCGTCGGCCTGAATGCCGTCGCCGATCTCCAGTTTTCGGGCAGCCGCTACAATTCGCTCGTCAAATTCGTGCGGATGTTCATGCAATCCTTCGCGCTGGGCGTCGGTGCCTGGCTCGCCATCAACGGGCAGATTTCGGTCGGCGCGATCATCGCCGCCTCGGTGCTGCTTAGCCGCGCCCTGCAGCCGATCGAACAGCTTGTTGGCCTCTGGCCAAACATCGTCCAGTCGCGCCAGGCGATTCAGACCCTCGGCAGGCTGTTCGATCAGGCGGCCGGTCCGGTCGCACGCACTACCTTGCCCGATCCAGAGGGGCAGGTCGAACTCCAGGGCGTTGTCGTCCGCAATGCCGATGGCAGTGCGATCCTGCTCAAGAATATATTTTTGAAGCTCGCTCCCGGCGAGGTGCTGGGCATTGTCGGCCCGTCCGGGGCGGGCAAGACGACCCTCGCGCGTGTCGTCGCGGGTGCGCTGCCGCCCGACCTTGGCGAAATCAGGGTCGATGGCGCCAGTATGGCCGATTGGGATCCCGAACAGCTCGCGCAGCATATCGGCTATCTCCCACAGGATTGCGGCCTGCTTCCCGGAACGATCAGCGAAAACGTCTCACGCTTCGCTGTCGCGCGCGGCGTTCCACAGGCGGAGGTTGACGAGCAGGTCGTGATTGCTGCGCGCATGGCCGGCGTCCACGAGATGATCCTGCATCTGCCCGGCGGTTACGACACCTCTGTCGAAGGTAATGGCCACAGGCTGTCGGCGGGGCAGGCGCAACGCGTAGCGCTGGCGCGCGCGCTTTATGGCAGCCCGCGTATCCTGGTTCTCGACGAGCCCAACTCGGCGCTCGACAGCGACGGCGAGGAAGCGCTGTCGCGGGCGATCGGTGCGGCAAAGCTGCACGGCGCGGCGGTCATGATCGTCGCCCATCGTGCGGCTGTCCTGGCTAGCGCCGACCGGCTGGCGATCCTCGCCGACGGTGCGGTCGTGGGGGTGGGGCCACGCGACGAAATCCTCCAGGCGCTGCAGAATTCCGCGGCAAAGCAGAATGTCGTTCCAATCCATGAAGGAGCGCGGCCATGACCGACATGACCTGGAAGCCGCCGACGGGTGGCGATCGCCCCTCCGGGCATGATTCCGCCGATCGCCCGCATCGCGAACTGCGCATCGGCGGCCTGATCGTGGCCTTCTTCTTTGTCGGCATGCTCGGCTGGGCGTCGCTGACCCCGCTCGATGCCGGGGCCTATGCGCCCGGCGTGATCGCGGTGTCAGGCAGTCGTCAGGCGGTGCAGCACCGCGAAGGCGGCATCGTTACCGAGCTTCATGTTGTCGAGGGACAAACGGTCAAAAAGGGCGAGCCGCTCCTCACGATCTCGGCGTCGGAGCTGGTTGCAGCCGAACGCGGACTGACCGGCGAAGTGATCGCCCTGCTGGCGCAGCGCGCGCGTCTGGTTGCCGAACTCGGCGGCCTGCGAAGCGTCGCTGAACCGGCGGAATTTGCCTCGCTGGCGCCCGAAAACCGGGAGCTGGCGGCCGAAGCCTTGCGCGGCCAGCGCCAGTTGTTCGAAGCGCGGCGTAATTCCGTGCACACACAGCGCAACGTGTTGCGCCAGCGGATGCGCCAGCATTCGGAACAGATCAACGGCTACAGCTATCAGATGAATTCCAACAAGGTGCAGCAACAGCTGATCGGCGAGGAGCTGGATGGGCTACGCGCCCTGCTGCCGAAAGGCTTTGTATCGATCAACCGGGTTCGCGGCATGGAACGGTCGGCGGCCGAGCTCGACGGCTCCTATGGCGCGTATCGCGCCGACATCGCCCGCTCCTCCGAAGCGATCGGCGAGGCGCAGATGCAGATGGTCGGCATCGACAAGCAGATGCTCGAAGAGGTGGCGACACAGAAGCAGGCGGGGCAGGTTCGTCTCGACGAACTTCAGCCCAAGCTGATCGCGGTGCGCGAACAGCTGGCCCGGTCGACGGTGCGTGCTCCCGCCAGCGGCCGGGTCGTGGGGCTCAAGGTCTTCACGGTCGGCGGCGTCGTTTCGGCGGGCGACACATTGATGGAGATCGTTCCGCAAGACCGCGCCCTCGTCATCGATGGCAAGGCTTCGCCGACCGATGCCGACGATCTTGCGCCGGGGATGCAGACGCAGATCCGCTTTACCGCGTTGCAGGAACGCAATCTGCCGATCCTCGTCGGTCAAATTTCCAAGATTTCGGCCGACAGCTTCGAGGACGAGCGTTCGGGCATGCGCTATTTCAAGATCGAGCTGGTCGTGCCGCCCAGCGAACTCGCGAAACTCCGGCGCGTTCGTGAGGATGGCGGGCTTCGTGCCGGCCTGCCCGTCGACATCATGATCCCGCTGCGCAAGCGGACAGCGCTCTCCTATCTCATCGAACCGCTCACCCAGACGCTTTGGATGGCCGGTCGCGAGAATTAGGCGCCGGCCCATCGGCCGAAAATCGGCGGCATAATTCTTCATCCGGCCGGCGATCCGGAATCATATTGTAATTGCGAATCGTTCTCGATAATGGCCATGCATCCTTTTGCTGGAACTTCCGGATGCATGCACCGACAACCCCGCGACCGGCGACGAAGAAAAGCCGGAAAGCCTTTTGGCTGAAACAGCTGCACATGTGGCACTGGATGAGTTCGGCCGTCAGCCTGATCGGCCTTTTGCTGTTCGCGATCACTGGGTTCACGCTTAATCACGCCGCCGATATCGAAGGGTCGCCGGTCGTCATCCAGAAATCGGCGCAGATGCCGCCGGCCCTGCTTGCGCGCCTGAAGGCGGCGGTCCCCGACGCCGAAAAGGCGCCGCTGCCCCCCGCCGTCGCCGAATGGGTCGAGCAGAGCTTTCCGGTAAAAGCAGCGAGCGAGGCCGAATGGTCAGAGGGCGAAGTCTATCTCCCCGCACCGCGTCCGGGCGGCGACGCGTGGGTCGCGATCGACCTCGCGACCGGCGCGGCGTCGAGCGAGGTCACCAGCCGCGGCTGGATTTCCTATCTCAACGACCTCCACAAAGGCCGCAATTCGGGCGGCGAGTGGAGCCTGTTCATCGACATCTTCGCTTTCGCCTGCCTCATCTTCGCAATCACCGGCCTGGTTCTGCTCTGGCTGCATTCGGCGAAGCGCAAGAGCACATGGCCGCTCGTCGGCATGGGGCTCGCGATCCCGGCCGCCATCGCCGTCATCTTCATTCATTAGGGAGACCCATCATGCAGCTTTCCACCCCAGCGCGCATCCTCGGCGGCACGATCGGCCTCGGCGCCATGCTCGGCGCGCCCGCCTTCGCCGCCGATCCGGGCACGATGGATGTGACGATCAACATTCCGCGGCTGAAGGTCGCCGAATATCACAAGCCCTATGTCGCGATCTGGGTCGAGAAAGCCGGCGCGTCGGCGAAGACCGTCGCGGTCTGGTACGATTATGACATGAAGGCGAACGAGGGCACCAAATGGCTTCGCGACGTGCGCCAGTGGTGGCGCGCTGCGGGCCGCTCGATGACCTTCCCCGCGAACGGCATCACCGGCGCGACGCGTGCCCCCGGCGCGCACAAGGTCTCCTTCTCGCGCGCGCAGCTCGGCGCCGCCGCGCCCGGCCAATACACACTGGTGATCGAGGCGGCGCGCGAGGTTGGCGGCCGCGAACTTCTGCGCATCCCCTTCACCTGGCCCGCGAAGGCCGGGGCAGGCGGGCGCACCGCCGGAACGACTGAACTGGGGGCCGTCTCGGTCGCCTTCCGCTGAACTTGGAAAGGGACAGGATTATGAAGAAGCGAATTTGGGGTTTCGCCGCGACCGCCGCGCTGGCGGCACTGGCCGCCGTTCCGGCCTCCGCGCACCGCCAGTGGATGCTGCCGTCGTCGACCGTGCTGTCGGGCGATGACGTATGGGTCACCGTCGACGCCGCGGTGTCGAACGATCTCTTCTATTTCGAACATCAGCCGATGCGCCTTGACGCGCTGAAGGCGTGGGCGCCCGACGGCACCGAAGCGGCGATCGAGAATAAGGCGACCGGCCGCTATCGCAGCACCTTCGACGTCCATCTGACCAAAAAAGGCACCTGGCGCATCGCCTCGGTCGCCGATGGCGTGATGGGCAGCTATGACCTGAACGGCAAGACCGAGCGGCTGCCGCGCGGCACCACCACGACGAACCTCGCCGAGCGCATCCCCGCCGGCGCGACCAATGTGAAGACCGCCGAATCGAACAACCGCAACGAGATTTTCGTGACCGTCGGCGAACCGACGACGACCTTGTTCAAGCCGACTGGCAAGGGCATCGAGCTGGTTCCCGTGACGCACCCGAACGACCTGATCGCGGGCGAGGCGGCGACCTTTCAGTTCCTGCTCGACGGCAAGCCCGCCGCGGGCCTGCCCGTGACGGTGATCCCCGGCGGCATCCGCTATCGCGACCAGCTTGGCCAGATGGACCTCAAGACCGGCGCCGACGGCAAGGTTGCGGTCAACTGGACCGAACCCGGCCTGTACTGGCTGAACGTCACGACGCCGCAGGCCGAGCGTGCGGAAGGCGCACCCGAACCCGCCACCCCGCAGCGCCGCGCGAGCTATGTCACGACGCTGGAAGTGCTCGCGCCCTGACCGACCGCATCCTCATCCCCCGCGCCCTGACGCCCGCGGCTTTCGCCGGGCGCGGGGCGGGGGCGGCCATCGAAAGCTTCGCCGGCGAAACGATGGGGACAGGCTGGTCGCTGCAAGCGGTCTCGCCGCCCGCCGCGACGCAGCACGGCGTTCAGGCCGCACTCGACCTCGTCGTTGAACAGATGAGCCAGTGGGAGCCCGAATCCGACCTCTCGCGCTTCAACCGCGCGATGCCCGGGGCATGGCGCGAAATTCCAGCCGAATTCGCCCATGTCGTGGAGGTCGCGCTCGACATCGCGCGCGCCAGCGGCGGCGCCTTCGACCCCGGTCTCGGCCGCATCACCGACGCCTGGGGTTTCGGCAGTGCCCAGCGTACCGGGCGGGTGCCGCAGGCGGTCCAGCCCGGCGCGGACCGCACGATCGATTTCGACCCGGGGGCGCGGCGCATCCGGCGCGGCGAGGCGGCGGCGCTTGACCTGTCGGGTATCGCCAAGGGCTATGGCGTCGACCTCGCCGCCGCATGGCTGCTCGACATCGGCGTCCGGCATTTTCTGCTCGAAGTCGGCGGCGAACTGCGCGGCGAGGGGATCCGCCCCGACGGGCAGCCCTGGTGGGTCGACGTCGAGATGCCGCCCACCTCGTCCATTCCGCCATGGCGGATCGCGCTGCACGACCTGTCGGTGGCGACCTCGGGCAATTATCGCCGCGGCTTCAGCGCGGGCGGCCAGCATTATTCGCACAGCTTCGATCCGGCGACCGGACGCCCGATCGTCAACGGCGTGTCGTCGGTCACCGTGCTCCATCGCGATTGCATCAGCGCCGACGGCTGGGCGACAGCATTGACGGTTCTGGGCCCCGAGGCCGCGGTCGCGCTCGCCGATGCGCAGGACCTCGCGGTATGCGTCGTTGCGGGCGACCGCGAATATCTGTCGCGCGCCTGGCGCGATACGCTGGACTAACTGTCGGCCCAGCGCCGTAGCAGATTGTGATACACGCCGGTCAGGCGGACGACCGTCGCGTCGCCCTGGCCCAGTGCCGCCGCGGCACCCTGCACCCCCATATCGAGATCGAACAACAGGTTGCGCTGTCCCTGATCGCGCACCATCGACTGAATCCACATGAAGCTCGCGACGCGCGCGCCTGCGGTCACCGGCTCGACGCGGTGGACGGTGGTCGAGGGGTAGAGCACCAGATGCCCGGCGGGCAATTTGATCCCCGGGGCCTCCGCAAAGCCTTCGACGACCAGTCCGCCACCCTCATAGCTGTCGGGATCGGCCAGAAAGAGCGTCGCCGACAAGTCGCTGCGGATGCGGAAATCGCTGCCGCGGCGGATGCGGATCGCATTGTCGATGTGATCGCCGAAATTCTCGCCGCCGGCATAGCGGTTGAAATAGGGCGGATAGATTTTGAGCGGCAGCGCCGCGGCGATGAACAGCGCGCTGCGGCCCAGCGCGTCGAGCACGAGGCGTCCCGCTTCGCCGGCCGCCTCGCCGAATTCGGGGAGCTGCTGGTTGCGTTTGGCGAGAGCGGCTTGCGGACCCGATGTCTCGTTGCCGTCGATCCAGTCGGCGGCGTCGAGAATCGATCGGAGCTTGGCGACGCCATCGGCATCGAGCACGTCAGGAATGATGCGGATCATGGCGCGCTTCTAGTCTGAAAAGGGCGGGAACGGCAATCGCCGCGCCCGCCCCACCGGGATCAGAAGTTGTAGAAGAGGCTGAACACCGCCGAGCGCGATTCACCGGGAACGGCCCAACCGCCCGTCACGGCGCCCGTCGTCGCGTTCACATTGTTGCGGACGCCGGTGTAATAATCCTCATTCGTGAAGTTCTGGACGTTGACCTGCGCCACCAAGCCGTTCTTGAAGTCGTACGACACAAAGGCGCGATGGATCAGATAATCGTCGACCGACAGCGGCGCGCGCTGCGCCAGGTTGCGCTGATGCGTCGTGAACTTGCCCTGATAAGTCAGGCCGTAACCGACCTGCAGCCCGAACGGGAAGACGTAGGTGGTGAACAGGCTGCCCGAATGCTTGGGCGTCTGGAACAGCCGATCGCCGCGCTGCGGATCGGGAATGGCGGCGCTATTGCCGCAACCCGTGCTTCCCGGGTTGGCAAGGCAGAAATCCGAAACGCTCTGCTTCACCTTGCCGTCGAGATAGGTGTAGTTCGCGAAGATCGCCCATTCCGGCGTGACATTGCCGCTGGCGCCGAGCGCGAAACCGTCGACGCGCGAGCGGCCGTCGAGGATCTGCAGCGAAGCGGGCTGTGCCGGATCGTTCGACGGTATGCGATAATTGGTGCGCTCGTTACGGAACACGGCCGCGGTCAGCAGCAGCTTCTTGTCCATCAGTTCGGCCTTGCCGCCGAATTCGATGTTCCGCGCCTTTTCAGGTGCGGTCGCACAGGGATCGGCCGCCGTCGGGCTCGCCGGCAGGCCGCAGCCCGCGCGAACGCTGGCCGACGTCGGCGTCTTGGCGTTGCCATAGGCGGCATAGAGGCTGACATTCTCGATCGGGTGGAACACCGCGCCGGCGCGGTAAGAGAAGAGATTCTCGTCGCTGATCTGGTTGGGGCCGCGCGTGTAGACCGCGCCGGTCGCCGGCGTCGTCACCGTGTCGGCGTGGAAGATGTTGCGCGCATTTTCATAGCGGATGCCCGCATTGATCTCGAACATCGGCGAGATTTCGAGCGTGTCGAACGCATAGATCGCCCAGTTGCGCGTGTCGCCATAGCTGTTGCCCGTGCGGACATAGTTGACCGGGCCGGTCCACACCGTGTTGGGATTCGACAGGCTGATCGGCGGCAGCACCGGGTTCGGCAGCGCGCCGCCCGGATTGCGGAGAAGCTGTGCATTCTCGATCGAATAATCTTCCTGGCTGTACGACGCGCCGATCACCAGCGTATTGAACATGCCGCCCTTGGTGCCGCTCAGGATCGTGAGGTCGGTCTGGTTGTGCAACAGGTCGTTGACCTGATCGCGCACGAGGCCGCGCGGTCCCGAAGGATAATAGGTGCCCGGCGTATTCTGGCCGGCGGGGCAGGGGATGCCGACCGTGGCGGCCGCGTTCGCGCCGATCGGCTGGAGGCCGTTCGCAAGGCAGAACACGCCCTGCGGCGCGCTCGTCTGGCTGTACTGGTGGACGCGCTGCCAGCGGGTCAGGTTGCGGATCGAAACATTGTCGCTGAACGCGTGGCGGAAGGTCGCGGTCAGGCGATCGACCTTCGTCTCCTGCTTGTCGAGGTTGACGATCCCGAAATAGTCGCTGTCATCGACACCGGGCAGCGGACCGTTGTTGACGGCGCCGAGAATGAACGGAACGCCATAGATCGGCGTATTGTCGTCGTCCTGATGGATATAGGCGAGCGTCAGGCTGGTATCGCTGTCGACCCCGATCGTGATCGACGGCGCGACGCCCCAGCGCTTGTAGGATTCGACGTCGCGGCCCGGTACGTCATTCTCGTGATACATGGCGTTCAGGCGGACGGCGATCAGGTCGCTGACGCGCCAGTTGCTGTCGACCGCCGCGCGATAATAATTGTCGGTGCCGACCGCAGCCTGCACCGTCGTCGCGTTGCGCGCGAAGGGGATTTTGCTGACGAGGTTGATCGTGCCGCCGACGCTGCCCGATCCGTTAAAGACCGAGTTCGCGCCGTTATAGACTTCGATCTGCTGCAGGTTGAAGGGGTCGGTGCGGCTGTACTGCGCGCTGTCGCGCACACCGTCGACCGTCAGGTCGTTGTTCGCGGAATAGCCGCGCAGGTTGATCGAGTCGCCATAACCGCCGCCGCCTTCGCCCGCCCCGAATGTGATGCCGGGGATAGTCGCCAAGGCGTCGCGCAGCGTCAGCAGATTCTGCTGGCGGATTTGCTCTTGCGACACGACCGTGATCGTCTGCGGCGTGTCGACAAGCGGCGCGGTCGATTTGGGCGATTCCACCTCATTGGCGAGCGAGCCGTTGACGATGATCTCGCTGCGGCCACCGGGCGCATCCTGCGCGTCCGCGGCGTCGGCGGCGAAAGCCGGTGCGCTGATCAGGCTGCCGACGCAGGAGAGCGCGAGGAACGAGGCAGATGTCGATGGCTTCACGGTAAACCCCTATTTTGTGATTGGTTCGGGGCGCCGCTATTGAGAGTCGATTGCAAAGTCAACTCTAATGCGAATCATTCGCGACATCGTCGCAATCGATACCAGTTGAGAGAAGGGCGCCTAATGTCGGCGTTCGAGCCACCAGCTCTGCCGCCAGCCATATTGGCTCGCGACGGGTTCGCCGGCGGCATTGGTCGCGGGCTTGAAGCGGAAACGCTCTTCGATCAGCTCGCACGTTGTCTCGTCCAGCGAGGCGTCGCCGCTCGACCGGGTCACGCGGCATCCGCGAACGCGGCCGTTGGCTTCGATGGTGAAGCGCACCTCGACCTCGCCGCCCGCTTTCGCGCGGCTGGCTTCGCGCGGATAGTCTCGGTCGCGGATCGCGCCGCTGCGCCAAACGGCCTTGGTTCCGCCGCCGGTTCCGCTGCCCGCGCCGCCCGCACCCGTCCCGTCGCCGCGCCCGCCTGCGCCCGATCCGGGGCCGGGATTCGGCGTCGCGCCAGCCGACGCGTCGCTCCCGGGGCCGGGATGCGGCGCGGCGGCAATCGGCGGCGCGATGGGGGGCAGCTTGGGCGGCGGTGCGGCGACCGCGGCGGCTTTGGCACGCTTGTTCGCAGCCGACGCCTTGCCGCTGGCCTTTTCACTCGGCGCCTTTGCTGGCTGGGCCTCCTCGCGCAGAGGCGGGGGCGCGGGCAGGGCGATCGCCGCGATCGCGTCGCTGGCGTTGCGGACGACATCGAGATCGAGGCCGCTCGCGAGGCCAAGCCCGACCGCACCGACCGCGAGCAGGGCGCCGCTGCCCGATACGAGCTTCTGTCGTCCCGAAACCTGCCCAGTATAGGCCATCGCGCCGCCTCTTATCGCGCGCCGCCGCGCGCAACCGGCGACCCGTTTAGAGGAATTCGTCTAGCGTGGATATGAACCGGTCGAACTGGTCGTGGTGCAGCCAGTGGCCCGCATTTTCGAACTCGATCACCTTGGCGGTGTTGAAATGCCGGAGACGACCGTCCTTTTCGGGATTCGAAGCCCAGCTGTTCGCGCCGTACAGCAAAAGGGTGGGGCAGGCGATCGCGCCCCACAGCGCGGCAATGTCATCCTGCGGCATGTCGAAGGCGGGCCAGACATTGAGGTAATTGTCGAACTTCCAGCTCCACGTGCCATCCTCGTTGCGGCTGATGCCGTGGATGGTCAGGTGGCGCGCTTGCGCCTCGGTCAGATAGCTGTTCTCGCCCATCATGCGCGCGAGCGCGTCCTCGAGCGTCGCGTAGCGGCGCGGGGTGCGCCCGGCCGCCTGGCGCTTGTCGTCGATCCATTTGCGGAAGCGTTCGGCATAACCCGTCTTCGCGCGCTCGGCGATCACCTTGGGCGAGGGGCCGAGCCCCTCGATCGCGACAAGCTTGCGGACGTTTTCGGGATAGAGTCCGGTGTAGCGCAGCGCGATATTGCCGCCCATCGAGTGCGCGACGATCGAGAGCGGACCAAGGTCGAGCTGGTGGACCAGCTGCGCGAGGTCATAGACAAAAGTGTCCATCGCGTAATTGCCGTCGGGCGACCATGCGCTGTCGCCATGACCGCGCAGATCGGGGGCAATGATATGATAGCGATCGCGCAGCTTTTCGGCGACCCAGTCCCAGTTACGGCAATGATCACGTCCGCCGTGGACGAGCAGCAACGGCGGGGCGCCGCGATTGCCCCAGTCGACATAATGCAGCTTCAGCCGCTGCGAGATGAAGCTGTTCGAGGTCGGGCCGGCACTTGCCATCGGATCATCCTTGCTGTCTGTTCCAGTTTCAAAAGGCGACTGGTTTCGATCCGTCAACCCCGGATCGCTTTCAGTGTCGAGCAAGGGAGAGAGACATGACGACATTCCGCGATAATCTGCTGGCCGGTAAGACGGCCTTTGTCGCCGGCGGGACGAGCGGCATCAACTTGGGCATCGCCAAGCGCTTCGCCGAACTGGGCGCAAAGGTCGCCGTTGCCGGCCGCGATCCCGATAAGGCCGCGCGTGCGGCGGTGGAGATCGGTCATGGCGCGCTCGGCCTGTCGGGCGATGTCCGCGATTATGCTGCCATTCGCGGCGTGATGGAACAGGTGGCGAACCAGCTGGGGCCGATGAACATCGTCATTTCGGGTGCGGCGGGCAATTTCCTCGCGCCGGCGCTCGGCATGTCGGCGAACGCGTTTCGCACCGTCGTCGACATCGACCTCAACGGGACGTTCAACGTGTTTCGCGGCTGCCACGACCTGCTCAATCGCCCGGGCGCGTCGCTGATCGCGATCACCGCGGGGCAGGCGGTCAATGCTTCGGCGCTGCAGGCGCACGCCTGTGCGGCCAAGGCCGGGATCAACCAGTTGATTCGCGTGCTCGCGCTCGAGTGGGGTCCCGAGGTGCGGGTGAACGGCATCTCGCCGGGGCCGATCGCGGGGACCGAGGGCATGGCGCGCCTGGCGCCCGACGCCGCGACGCGCCAGTCGCATTTCGACCGCATCGCCATGAAGCGCTGGGGCGAGGTCGAGGAGGTCGCCGAATCGGCGGTATTCCTCTGCTCGCCCGCTGCCGGCTATATCACCGGCACGATCCTCGACTGCGACGGCGGCAGCCAGATCGGCGACGCGTCACGCGGCGACCTGACGAAAGGCATGGCCTGAAAGCAAAAACGCCGCCAACCCGTTGGGGTGGCGGCGTTTTTAATGGTGGGCGTGGCAAGGATTGAACTTGCGACCCCTGCGATGTCAACACAGTGCTCTACCACTGAGCTACACGCCCATCCCTTGGGGTGACGCGCCCCCTAAATGCCTCCGCACGACTTGGCAAGCCCTTCGCGTGCGGCGGCGTCGTTATTGTTGGCTCGACCGGTCGCTGCGACCGAACATATTGTCGACCTCGCGCACCAGATCCTTGAGGTGGAAGGGTTTCGACAGCAGCTTCGCCTGCGGCACATTTTCCTCGGCGCGGAGCGAAACCGCGGCAAAGCCGGTGATGAACATGACCTGCGTCTGCGGCGCCGCCTTGGCGGTGTGCTGGGCGAGTTCGATCCCGTCCATTTCGGGCATCACGATGTCCGACAGCAAAAGATCGAACGTTCCCGAATCGATATAGGGGACTGCGGCGGTGCCGCGATCGACCGCGGTGACGTGATAGCCGGCGCTGGTCAGCGCGCGTGCGAGATACTCGCGCATCACGTCGTCATCTTCGGCCAGCAAAATGCGAATCATGTTGAAATCTGTTCCCTGGTCCTTCGGCGCAGCCGGTTCCGGTCGGCTGCGCCCTCTGTCATGCCCTGCATAGCGTCAGAGATTTAACAAATTGACGCGCGGCGCTGGATTCGTCCCGCTTTTTTTGCCACCCATCGCTTATGCCGTCCCGCATCATCCCGCCCGCCGCCATCGCTGTCAACCGGCCCGCGGTGAGCGGGCCCGTCGTCGTGTCGGTGCCGCACGCGGGGCGCATCTATCCACCCGAAATATTGAGCGCCGCACGGGTCGACCGGCCGCACCTCGAACGACTCGAGGATAGCTGGTGCGACCTGATCGCGGCCGGCGCCGCCGATGCCGGCGCGACGGTCGTCCACGCGCTATGGGCGCGCGCCGTCGCCGACCTCAATCGCGGCGAAGGCCAGATGGCACCGGGCGAGGTTGCCATGCCGCTGCGCGCGCAATTTTCGGCGCCGGGGCGCAAGGAGCGCGCAGGGCTTGGCGTCGTGCCGACGCGACTCGCCGATTGCGGTCCGCTCTGGAAGCGGCCGATCGACGGCGCGGCGCTCGAGTGGCGACTCGAATCCTTCCACCGGCCGTACCACGCGGCCCTCGCCGACGCATTGACCGCGGCGCGCAATGAATATGGCCATGCGATCCTGATCGATCTCCATTCGATGCCGTCGATTCCGGCGGGCCAGCCGGGGCATGGCGCGCGAATCATCGTCGGCGATCGTTTTGGCGGGACCGCGGGCGATTGGCTGATCGACCTCGCGGTGGCGTCGGCCGAGCGATTGAATGAGACCGTCGCGCGCAACAAGCCCTATGCCGGCGGCCATATCATCCGGACGCACGGCCGCCCGGCGGACGCCGTCCACGCGGTGCAGATCGAAATCGACCGCAGCCTCTATCTCACGGCGGAGCGTTTGCCCGACGTGGTGCGGATCGCGCGGCTGGCGCGCTGGTTCTCGAACCTTGTCGCTGAAGCGGGATATGCCCGGCCCGACGCCGAAATATTCGCGCAAGCCGCTGAATAAAAAACCACCTCGTACCGAAGTACGAGGTGGCCAGGGTCCAGGGAGGACGCGTCCGCGTCAGTGATGACGGGACACTCGCCGCGATGGAAAGGGGGAAAACCACGGCGGCGTAGAAGAGATTTAGGATGTTGCGCGCCGACTTACAAGAAGAGACGGTGCAGAATCTGCAATATGCAAGAAATTGGTCGGGGAGAGAGGATTCGAACCTCCGGCCCCTGCCTCCCGAAGACAGTGCTCTACCAGGCTGAGCTACTCCCCGACCGATCTTTGCACCGGCGGGCCGGTGCGAAGGCAGGGCGGTCCTCTAGACGCGCAATTTGCGAACTTCAAGCGTCAATCGGCACATTCAATGCGATTGCCGCGATTACATCATTTCGGCAGTTCGAAAGCTGAAATGACCATCCGCAACGAAAATCAGATGATCGGCCAGATCGATGCCCATGGTCCGCAAGAAAAGCGCGGCATCGTGCGTTGCGCCGATGTCGGCCTCGCTCGGCCGGGGCGTGCCGGACGGATGGTTGTGCGCCATGACGACCGTCGCAACGCCGCCGTCCAAAAGCGTGCGCCAAGCGCGTGGCGGGATGACGCAGCGGCCCGAGCTATCCCCGTCGACGCGTTCGAGCCGGACAAGGCGTTCGAAGGCGTCGAACGCGGCGAGGAGCAGGGTTTCGCGCTCGTCATCGAACATCGGGCGCAGCAACAGGCGCGCGACATCATCCTCAAGCGGACACGGCACAAAGCCGGCCAGCGCCGACGGATCCGGCGCTTTGCCGAGGGGTTCGAACAGGGTCATCGCCGTCCCCATGCGCCCGGTGCGTGTGATTCCCAATGGCCGACTGCCCCGCATCGGAGGCTTTGTGACGCCAGTCCTGTTGCGCCCTATGTTGTTCCCTTGTCCCCTCGCGGCACGAAGCCTAGCACCGAGGGACAAAACCGGGAGCCGAGTCTTGCCTGATTCCATCCATTATGAACTGCAATATCTGGACCTGATGCGCCGCATCTGGGTCGAAGGCGACGAACGCGTCGACCGCACCGGCGTCGGCACGCGCTCGCTGTTCGGCGAGACGATGCGATTCTCGCTGAAGGACGATGCGATTCCGTTGCTCACGACCAAGCGCGTCTATTGGAAGACGGGGTTGCGCGAACTGTTGTGGTTCCTGACCGGCGACACCAATATCCGCTCGCTCGTTTCGCAAGGCGTAAAGATCTGGACCGACTGGCCGCTCGACAAATATCGCCGTGAGACCGGCGAGGCGATCAGTGCCGAGGATTTCGAGGCCCGGATCATCGCGGATGAGGATTTCGCCGCCAAATGGGGCGATCTCGGGCCCGTCTATGGCCATCAATGGGTGAACTGGCCGCGCTATGAGCCGGCGGGCGAGGGGCTCTTCCGTCGCGCAAGCCAAGGGCACAACCAGATCGCGGCGCTGATCGATTCGCTGAAGAACAATCCCGGGTCGCGGCGGCACATCTTTACCGGCTGGAACGTCGCCGACCTCGATCGCATGGCGCTGCCGCCGTGCCATATGACCTATCAGTTCCATGTCCGCAGCGATGGCGGCCTGTCGTGCCTGTTGTTCCAGCGCTCGTGCGATCTTGGCCTGGGCTTTGCCTTCAATGTCTTCGAAGCGGCGCTCCTCACGCGGATGGTTGCCGAGCAAGCGGGGCTTCACGCCCATGAACTCGTCTGGACCGGCGGCGACGTGCATCTCTACCTGAACCACGCCGAGCTGGTCGAACAACAGCTGTCGCGCGTTCCGGATGGCGCGCCCAAGCTCCGCATCCTTCGCCGGCCTTCGAGCATTTTCGACTATCGTTTCGAGGATTTCGCGGTCGAGGATTATGCGCCGCAAGCGCATATTTCCGCGCCTGTCGCGGTCTGAGCGCCGCCGTTGCATTCGTATGGCGACTGTAATATTATGTCGTCACGTTGAAATATAACTAGGCGCCGATTCGCGCCTCAAAGGGAAGAAGATATGCCTGAGACGCCTCAGCGCCCGGCGAGCAATTTGCCCCCGCTGTCGCTTCATATCCCCGAACCGCGCTATCGCCCCGGCGATACCCCGGACTTTGGCGATATCGAAGTTCCCGCGGTCGAAGCGGCCCCGCGCCCGAGCGAAGCGACCAAGCCTGATGCGATGCGCGAGCTGAGCTATGGCCTTGTCCGCGTGCTCGATTTCGACGGCCACGCGAAGGGACAGTGGGATCCGAAGCTGTCGCCCGAACGGCTGCGCACGATGCTGCGAAACATGATGCTGACGCGCGCGTTCGATGACCGCATGTTCCGCGCGCAGCGGCAGGGCAAGACCAGCTTCTATATGAAGTGTACCGGCGAAGAGGCGACCTCGGTCGCGTCGACGATGGCGATCGACCGGACCGATATGGTTTTCCCGAGCTATCGCCAGCAGGGCATCCTGATCACGCGCGACTATCCGCTGATCCAGATGATGAACCAGATCTATTCGAACCGCGGCGATCATCTGCTCGGCCGCCAGCTGCCGATCATGTATTCGGCGCCCGAGCATGGTTTCTTCAGCGTGTCGGGCAACCTTGCGACGCAATATCCGCAGGCGGTGGGCTGGGCGATGGCTTCGGCGTCGAAGGGCGACAGCCGCATCGCGACCGTCTGGTGCGGTGAGGGCTCGTCGGCCGAGGGCGACTTCCATTCGGCGCTGACCTTTGCGACCGTTTATAACGCACCCGTCATCTTCAACGTTGTGAACAACCAGTGGGCGATCTCCAGCTTCTCGGGCTTTGCCGGCGGTGAACGCACGACCTTTGCGGCGCGTGCGGTGGGTTATGGCATCGCGGGCCTGCGCATCGACGGCAATGATCCGCTGGCGGTCTATGCCGCTACACAGTGGGCTGCGGATCGCGCCCGCACGAACAACGGTCCGACTTTGATCGAGCATTTCACCTATCGCAGCGAAGGCCACAGCACGTCGGACGATCCGAGCGCCTATCGCGCCGCCGACGAAGCGACCGCCTGGCCGCTCGGCGATCCGATCGCGCGGCTGCGCCAGCATCTCGAAACGCTCGGCGAATGGGATGCCGAGCGCCACGAGGCGCAGGCGAGGGAACTCGACGACCTGGTCAAGACGACCCAGAAACAGTCGGAAAAGCTCGGCATCCTCGGCCACGGCATGCACCAGCCGTTCGAGACGATGTTCGACGATGTGTTCGAGGAGCTGCCCTGGCACCTCAAGGAACAATGCGCACAGATGCTCGCCGAGCAAGAGGCCAAGTTCGGCCCCAATTGGAAGCCCGAATGATGAGCGCCGAGACCCAAACCGCAACCAAGACCATGAACATGATCGAGGCGATCAACAGCGCCATGGACGTCATGCTCGAACGCGATCCGAACATGGTCGTGATGGGCGAGGACGTCGGCTTTTTCGGCGGCGTGTTCCGCGCCACCGCGGGGCTGCAGAAAAAACATGGCAAGACGCGCGTGTTCGACACGCCGATCAACGAATGCGGCATCATCGGCGTCGCGGTCGGCATGGGCGCCTATGGCCTGCGCCCGGTCCCCGAAATCCAGTTCGCCGACTATATCTACCCGGGGCTCGACCAGCTCGTCAGCGAAGCGGCGCGCCTGCGCTACCGTTCGGCGGCCGACTTCATCTGTCCGATGACGGTGCGCACGCCCTTTGGCGGTGGCATTTTTGGCGGCCAGACGCACAGCCAGTCGCCCGAAAGCATCATGACGCACATCTGCGGCGTGAAGACGGTGATCCCGTCGAACCCCTATGACGCCAAGGGCCTGCTGATTGCGGCGATCGAGGACAACGACCCCGTCGTCTTCCTCGAACCCAAGCGCATCTACAACGGCCCGTTCAGCGGCTATTACGACCGCCCGGTCGAGCCTTGGTCGAAGCATGACGCGAGCGCGGTGCCCGAAGATTATTATCGTATCGAACTCGGCAAGGCCGCGACGGTCCGTGCTGGCGAGGCGCTCACCATCCTCGTCTATGGCACGATGGTCCATGTGACCAAGACGATCGTCGAGGAAATGGGCATCGATGCCGAGATCATCGACCTGCGCACCTTGCTGCCGCTCGATATCGACGCGATCGAGGCGTCGGTGAAGAAGACCGGCCGCTGCCTGATCATCCACGAAGCGACGCGCACCTCGGGCTTCGGCGCCGAACTCGCGGCGCTGGTGCAGGAACGCTGCTTCTATCACCTCGAGGCGCCGGTCGAACGCGTCACCGGCTTCGACACGCCTTATCCGCATAGCCTCGAATGGGCCTATTTCCCCGGCCCGGTGCGCATCGCGACCGCGCTCACGAAAATCTTGAAGGACTGACGCCATGGCCCGTTATTCATTCCGTCTGCCCGACATCGGTGAAGGCATCGCCGAGGCCGAAATCGTCGCCTGGCACGTGCGTGTAGGCGAGCGCGTCGAGGAAGACGCGCAGCTTGCCGACATGATGACCGACAAGGCGACCGTCGAAATGGAATCGCCCGTTTCGGGGATTGTCGTCGAACTGGCGGGCGAGGTCGGCGACCTGATCCCGATCGGATCGACGCTCGCGGTGATCGAGACCGATGACGACGGCGATGTCGAGGCGCCGCCCGCGGACACGCCCGTCGAACAGCAGATCGAGGCGGAGACGCCGGGGGCCGAAGAGGTTTCGGTCGCCGAGGTTGCAGCACCTGCGCCCGTCGCCGCTGCCGCGCCGGCCCCGGTTCCGGCACCCGCGCCGGTCGTGACCGCAGACCACAGCCGCGCCGTGCTCGCATCGCCCGCCGTTCGCGCCCGCGCCAAGGACCTCGGCGTCGATCTCTCGCAGGTCCAGGCCGAGGGTGACCGCATCCGTCACGCCGATCTCGACGCCTTCCTCCGCTACAGCGGCGGGCAGGGTTATCACGCCCCCGGCGCCAGCCGCGCCCGCACCGACGAGCCGATCAAGGTCATCGGCATGCGCCGCAAGATCGCCGAGAATATGGCGGCGTCGAAGCGCGCGATCCCGCACTTCACCTATGTCGACGAAATGGACGTCACCGCGCTCGAAGAGATGCGCGCCGATTTGAACGCCAACCGCGGCGGCCGTCCGAAGCTGACGATGCTGCCCTTCCTGATCGTCGCGATTTGCCGTACGATCCCGCAGTTCCCGATGATCAACGCGCGCTACGATGACGAAGGCGGCGTGGTGACGCGCTATGGTGCGGTGCATCTCGGCATGGCGACCCAAACCGACGCCGGGCTGATGGTCCCGGTGATCCGCGATGCACAGGACAAGAATGTGTGGCAGCTTGCGAGCGAGATCACGCGTCTTGCGGAAGCCGCGCGCACCGGTAAGGCAAAGGTCGAGGAACTGACCGGCGGCACGCTGACCGTCACCTCGCTCGGCCCGCTCGGCGGCATCGCGACGACCCCGGTGATCAACCGTCCCGAGGTCGCGATCATCGGCCCCAACAAGATCGTCGAGCGCCCTGTCTTCGACGGCGACGAAATCCGCAGGGCAAAGCTCATGAACCTGTCGATCAGCTGCGACCACCGCGTGGTCGATGGCTGGGATGCGGCGAGCTATGTGCAGGCGCTGAAGAAGCTCATCGAAACGCCGGTGTTGTTGTTCGCGGACTAAGCCGATCCTCCCTGCCGCGTAGCGGTGGGGAGGGGGACCGCTCGCGAAGCGAGTGGCGGAGGGGCTAGCGACGTCGCGTCATTGCCCTTCCGTCAGCGCTTCGCGCTGCCACCTCCCCATGGCTTCGCCACAGGGAGGATTGGTTTCACAATCCCAGCCCCGCGAAACTCGTCTGGTCGAACTTCAGCTTGAAGGTCACATAAGCGCCCGAGCGCGAGAAACGCGCGTCTTCGAAATCGCGGTCGTGGAAGCCCGCGAAATTATAGCCGAAGGTGATATTCGCGTTCGTCATCGGCGCCAGTGTCACCGTCGGCCCGCCAGCCCAGCTCACCGTATCGGCGTCGGTCCCGACGCGCACGGTTCCCGACGCGCCGACATCGACATGTTCGCTCAGGTTGAAGCGGAAATCCGCGCCGATCAGGTTCGACCAGCCCTTCACATCATCGGCGCCGAAGCGGTCGAAATTATAGCGCGTTCCCCAGAAGAGGCCGATTTCGGCGCGTTCGTACCAGCCTTCGCCGAACCCGCGCTCGCCGAGCGGCGCCCAGTTCACCGACAGGCTATTGAGCAGGCGGCGGCTTGTCGCGTCGCCGTCGATCGTCAACGACGGGCCTCCGATCGGGCCGGGCTGGCCCGCGACCGCGTCGCGGACCTTGTCCGAACGGAATTCGCTCTTGTTGAGCCACGAAATCCGCGAATCGGCGGGGCGATGCGCCCAGCTCATTTCGAACTGGATGACCTCGGTCGTCGGCGTCGTTCCGGCGCCGCTCGCCTTGGCGTAAGTGAAGAGTGCACCGAGCGCGCGGCCCTCGCCGAGCTGCCGGAGACCGCCGAGCGTCAAACCGTAGCGGTTGGCGATCTCGCCGTCGCGATATTCGGCGCGGCCCGTCAGCGTCCAGCGGTCGGCGCGATAGGTGGCACCGGTGCTGATCGCGAGGAAATCTTCGGTCAGCGTGCCGTTGCCGCCGAGGAAACCGCCCGATGCAACCGGATGCTCGGTGTTGAGCACATCGCCGGCGCGGATGCCGCCGATGGTGCGATTGCCGTCGACCGACACATCGACTGACCAGCGTTCGCCGAGCTTGAGCGACTGCGACAGGCCATAGGCGGCGAAGCTGCGCGGGCCGTACTCACCGATCTCCTGCTGGTTCGCGGTGGCGAGCAGTCGTGCACCCGACCATGGCGTCAGATCGAAACCGAGCCGCGCGGTGCGCGCCTTGATCGTATCGCCGTCGGCGATCTCGTAGCTGCCGACGAGGTTGACGTCGCGGTTGATCGCGTAGCGCGCGCCCAGACGATGCCGTGTCGGGAAATCGATGCTTGCATCCTTGCCGCCAAGCGCGAATTCGGTCTGCGCGTCGAGTTCGAGGCGCTTGCCCATCAACCGCTGCGTCACGCCGAGCTGGACGATGTTCGAGCGATTGCGTGAGCCGTCGGTCAGGCGATCGTCGGCATGCGTCAGCCCGGCGCGCGCGACGCTGGTGCCATTATCATATTCGACGAGGGCGCGCGCGGCGCGGCGGCGCGCATTGGTGTCGAGATAATCTTCCTGCCACGCGCTGCCGGTGACAGACAGGTTGCGGCTGGCTTTCAGTCGTGCGTCGAAACCAAATTTGCGCGTGCCATTCTCGCTGCTGTTGAGCTGGCCGGTGCCGAAACCCGCCTCGCGCTCGCGGACATAGGCGAGGAAGTCGGCGTTGCTGCTGTGATGCTCGGCCTCGATCAACCACGCCTTTACGGTGCCGTCGGCGGTCGTGCTGCCATTGGTCGCCTTGGCGTCGCTGACCGCGAGTTCGGCGCGGACTTCGGTTTCGATCGTCGGGCGATAGCGCGCATCGACGCCGCCGAGGTTGGTCTTGGCGTTGCCATCCTCGTCGTGGATGAAGGTCGCGCCGACGCGCAATTTCTCGTCGCTCGACTGATAGCTGACGCGGCCGCCGGCGTTGAGCACGCGCTGACCAACGCCGTCGACTTCATATTCGGCAACGATGAACTGCGGATCGAGGTTCGACGAGCGGCTGAGCACCGGCTCGCGGAAACGGATCGTTCCCGACAGATAATCGATGTCGTAATCGACGTGGCGCGACAGGCTGACGCTGTCGACGATGCGCTCGCTGTGCAGCCGGTCGCGGGTCTCGATGGTAACTCGCTCGCTGTTCGGCAAAATGTCCTTCGCGCCGAGCTGGTACGGGCCGGTCAGGCCATTGCCCTGGATCTCGTCGCGGCGGAAACGGTACGGCGTGTCGGCGACGAAGGCGGTCGCGGCGACGTTGCGCCCACGATACTCGGCCTTGCCGCCGTTCAGCGCGCGCTGATAGCGGGCGAGCTCGGGTTCCAAAATCCCGGTCTCGATATCGCCGAACATCGCATAGAATTGCGGGCGTTCGAGGCGCAGGTAGAGCTTGCGGACCGAGGCGGCGTCGTAACGCGTCTCGTTGCGGTCGGCGTAGATGGTGTAATAGGCGCGCGGGTCGATCACGCCGCCGAACCGCGCGTCATCCTTGTCCTTGTCGCTGTCATACGCGAGCGTCATTAGCCATTTTCCGCGCACGCGGCCCTTGGCATAGAGCGCGAGGCGGGCGTCGGCGTTGAGATCGTCAAGCGTCTCGGCCACCGGCTCCATCCGGTCGCCCAGCGTGTTATAGCCGAGCGTGCCCGCGGCAAAGCCGACGACGGTCCACGGGCGATTGCCCGGATCGAGCCAGGTTTCGATCGTCTGCTTGCGTGACACCTTGTCGTCGCGGAAGGTGAAATCCATCGCGAGCGTGCCCGACGCGGTCGTCGGTTCGAGTTCGATATATGCGATGCCGTCGTCGCCATCGATCTTCCACACCGGCTGCGCGCGTTCGAGGCCGGCGAGCTGGCGCGCCTGCTGCGCGTCGGCTTCGACCGCGGGATAATAAGGGGCGGGGACGCTGAAATCGCCCGTCAGCCCGGCGCGGATTGGTTTGCCATCGCGATCGGTCAGCCGTACCGCGATCACCGGGCGCGTCACGCCATCGGCGACCAGCACCGACTTTTCGCGGACAAGCGACGCGCGCATCGGGGTGATCGAATAATGGACACCGCGTTCGAGCGTTTCGATCGTGATGCCGTTCGCGTCCTTCACTTCGGCAACGAGACGGTTTTCGCCTTCGCGGATTTCGAGCCCGCGCCACAGGCTGACCGCGACGCTGCCGTCGGCCGACTTGCTTACGCCTTCGAACGTCAGCGCGTCGGCGGGCTTGCCGTTGACGCGGAGCGACACCGTCTGTCCCGGCGCGTGCTTGATCGCGGTGCGGATCGCCTTGGCGCGCGGGTTGTGCTCTGCGTCGGGGAAGAGCCAGCCGATGCCCGGCGCCTGCCCTGCGAGCCAATCGCGGCCCGCGCCGGCGGCTTCTGGATCGCTCAGCACCTTGGGCGCTTCGACTGCGGCATGGATCGGCGCGGCGCGCGGCGCACTCGCGATGGCGCGAAAGTCGGCGCGCTTCAGGGCGCCGCCGCGACCTTCGACGTAGCGCGAGATGGCGCTTCCCGCGCTCTGCGTCGAACGCGCGCAATCGATCGCTTCGCGGTCGAGGGGCAAGGTTGACGGATCGATCTGCGCGACATGCAGGCCGGGACGCACACCCTCGAAATGATAGCGGCCGTCCTCGTCGGTGACGGTGTAGCTGCCGTCCTGCAGCATGACGCGGACGCCCGCGATGCCGTCTGCCTTGCCCGGATCGACGCGGCATCCGCCGTCGGTGATGCGGCCGATGATCGTCATCCGGTCGCCGATTTGGTCGCGTTTGATCGAAATCGTCGCTTCGGCGATGTTGCTCGTCGAACCGCGATTGTCTGTGGCGGTGGCGCGGTTGAGCGCGTTGCCCGGCTGCGCCGATACAATGACTTCGGCCAGGTAGGTGAGGAGGACAGAGCGCGAAGCGGCGATCATCGGCAGGGTGACGGCGAACTCGCGGCCGTTGGCCAAGACAACGGCGTCGATGCGCACGCCATCGACCCGCACAGTATCGGCGCGTAGGCGCATCCCGACGGGCAGTACGTCGCGGACGGTTACTGCACCGGTGTTGCGGCGCGTGTCGCGGTTCGCGACCTCGATGCGATACTGGATCACGTCGCCGGGCACCGCGACCTGCGTTGAGGTCGTCTTGCGCAGGATCAGCGGCAGCCCGGGCTGGTCGACCGGAATGTCGACGCGGACGGGCGCGGGGCTGTTCAGCGTGAAGGGGTTGCCATAGCTCGCGCCGGTGATCGTGAAGGGCTGGCCATCGTCGGGACGCCGCAGACCGGCAAGATCGGCGGCGCTCGACCGGGACGGCGCGGTGTAGGGCGTTGGCGGCGCGACGATCAGGCGGTAGGTGCCCGGCGCGACAAAGGGAAAGCGATAGTCGCCCGGCGGGAAGTTGTACGTCGTGCCGCCAGCGTCGGTGACCGGCTGGCCGGTGACGACGCTTGACGGATAGGCCGAGATGCCATCGTCGCCGAACACCTGCGCGGGCTGGCCGGTCGCGGCGTCGACGATCGTCACACGGCTTCCCGCGACAGGCGCGCCGTCGCCGCTGTCGAACACGATGCCGAACGGATCGACGAGAAAGTTGATCGTGGCGAGCGCAACAAGACTGGCGTTCGCCTGGTCGGTAACGCGCAGCGTCAGCGGGGCGCCCGGATCGACCGACAGGCGGCAGTCACCGGCGACAACGGCGGGCGGGGCACCGACGGTGTTGATAACGCCTACGAATTCGCCGCTGCCCGCCGCGGTTTCGGTCAGGATGATCGCCTCGCGGTCGCCATTCTCGAGCTCGAGGACTACGGGCAGCGTGTCGCGCGCCTGCGGATCGGCGTTCGCCGATGCGAGCGTGACACCGACGACGAGCACCTCGCCGGCGCGGAAATTGTCGGTGCTTTGCAGCGATGCGGGAGCGATGGAGATGCCCTCATAGACGCCGTCGAGATCGATTGTGCTCGTCGCGCTTCGCGCCGCGGGGCGGCTGCACTGTGTCGGAGCGAGCACCACCGATTTACTGCCGCCGCCATTTGTCAGGCGATAGGTAGTGATCGTCGGCTGCTCGGACGGACGCGCCGTCACCGTCACGTCGACGCGGTTCGACAGCGCCTGACCGGGCTGCCCGTCGTGCGTCCACTGCGCCGAAGCCGTGTTCGTGATCACCTGTGCGTTCGCTGTGGATATCGCAGGCAGCATCGCTGCCGCGACCAGGGCGGTCACAAGGCCGGAAAATTTCGTGCGGAGTGCCATAACAGCCCCGAAGGGAGCAGCGGGAGGCGGTTTTTGGGCCGCACCCGCTGCTCCACCGGTTATCCGATCAGTTGACCGTCGCGCGGAAAACGAGGGTGCTTGCGGCGCCCGCGGCGATCGACGCGATCGTGCCCGACACGTTCGGCGCCGTGTAACTGCCGCCCGCGGTGCCGTTGAAGTCACACGTCCCGCTAGTCACAGTGCCGCCCAGCAGGATCGTGCCCGCATTGAACGTCAGCTGGCCTGGAACCGGGTCGTTGATCACCACCGAGGTCGCGGCAGCGCCACCGCTGTTGGCGACCGCGATGCAATATTCGACGACCGCACCCGGGATCAGCTTCGGATTCGTCGTATTGTTGAACGGATCCGAAATGACGCGGCTGGTCTTGGTGACCGCCAGTGTCGCCGTCTGCACCGTATAGTCGTCGTTATCGCTATGCGAGCCGTCGCGTGCGACATCGCCCGCCACGCCAGCAATGTCGGCAAAGACCGTGTCCTTGCCAGCGGTGTTGGCACCGGTGGTTTCGGTGATCGCGGCACCCTGGGTGCCGGCAAGCCCGCCCTCGCGCGCGGTGGCACGCAGCGTCACGCCGGCGACCGCATTGTTGGCGAGGCCAGCCGGGATATCGGAGACGACGAACAGGCGAATCGCGGTGTCGACGACGAGTTCGTCGACATAAGCCGTGATGAGCGTGTCGCCCGTATCCCAGCTTCCCACGGTGCCGGTCACCGTGTTGTCGCGATAGATCCGGACGTTATTGGCGTTGAACGTGTCGGTGCCGCCGTGCGAGGCGGTGCCGCCCACGATCTGCGACGCGACGAGTGCGAAGTCGAGAACCTCGTTCGAACTGTTGGTCAGCTGGAACGTCGTGACGGCATTCGTCTGGCCCGGCACGACATTGGTCGTGACCGTGCCGACTTCTTCGACGAGCAGGTTGATCTTGCGGTCGACGGTGAAATTGTTCGACGCCGACTGCTGTCCCTGTGCGACGCCACCGACCTGATAGTCGACAGTCGCGGTATTAGTGATCGTGGTGCCCGCGGTCGTTCCGGCGGCAAGCGCCGGCGTGGCGGCGACGCTCGAAAGCGCCGCCAGACCGATGGCACCCATATAAGTCAGCTTGCTGGTCATAGCTGAGCTCCTGGGCTTTATGTCGGTTGCCGTTTCCCCACCGCTGGCAACCGTTAAGCGGTTTTATTCCTTCGCTATTTTACAACTCCTCGAAACATGAGATTGCCCGTGCCGCCGACCGGGATCGGCTTCTGGAAAGCCCAGCGGACGTGCGTGACATCGGCGGGCTGCGCCGCGCGGCGCGAGCCGCCCTCCATCGGAACCGAAAGGTCGGCAAGCAGTCCCCACTGCTTGCCGCCGTCGACCGAAACGAATGGCCGCGTGTCGCCGGCGTCCGCAAAGCGGACTGCCGATGGCATCGGGTTGGTGATCACGAACTTATCGGCGGGCTGCGCGCCGGCGTTGCGATAGTTGAGCACGAAGACGAGCCGGTCGCCCGGAACGACGACCTTCGGTTCTTCGAGCAGGATCTTCTGCTTGCCCTGCGCGTCGGTCGACACGCGTTCGACGAATACGGCATTGTCGAGCGCGACCTGGTTCGCGGCGAGCGCATGGCCCGGCGTGAGCATCGCCAGCAAAAGGAAAAGGACGGTGCGCATACGCATCTCCATCAATCGATCGTGGTACGGAAGGTGACGGTGCGGGTCTGGCCGCCGGCGACGGTGCCGAGCGCGACGTTGATCCGCGTGCCGTTATAATCGCCCGCATCGGCGTCGGCCGCGTCGGACAGCCCGCTGCCGCCGAGCGTGATCGAGCTGGGGACATAGCTGGTGTCCGCGGGAATATTGTCGGTGATCGCAAGGCCGCTGACCGAACCGCTGCCCGCGACGGTGGCGACGATCGTATAGGTGATCGTCGCGCCCGGGACCGGGTCGGTCGTGCCGAGCGAATTGGTCACGACTGCCGATTTGACCAATGTGACGGTCGCGGCCGACACGATGAATGCGCCCGCATCCTGCCCGTCGGCGCCGGTCGAGCCGACCACGGCGTCGCCGCCGCCTTCGCCCTGGCCGGCAAAGCTGTCGCCGGGATCGCCGGTGCCCGTCTTCGCCGCCGCGAGGAGGCTGACAACGCCGCGATTGCCGTCGACGACCGTTCCCGGCGTCGTCGCGAGGACAAAGACGGTGATGCTCTGGTCGGGGTTCAGCGACGGATCGTTCGCGCCCGGTGTATAGAGCGTGTCGGTGCCGGCGTCGAAAAGGCCGTCGCCATTGTCGAGATGGATTTGCGTGACGGCAGGGTCGTAATTGTCGCCGCCGGCATTCGCGATCGTCGTCAGTCCGAACGCTTCGACACCGTTGCCGTTATTGGTGACCGAAAAGGTGAGCAGCTGACCCGTCGCGCCCGGCGTCGTCGGAACGTCGGCGGGATTGCTCGAATCGACCGTGACGTCGAGCAGTTCGTCGACGAGCAGGTCGACGCGGTTCGAATCGATCGTCGTCGTGCCGCCCCCCGTATCGAAGCTCGCGCTCGCGGTATTGCTGATGGTGGAGCCGGCGCGTGTGCCGGCGGCCTTGGCCTGCACCGGCAACGCGAACGCGGCCAGCAAGGCAATGAGTGAATAAGAGGGAAGAAGCCGATGCTTCGCGCCCCCCACAGGCGCTATCATCATCACTTTGACTCCGAATAGGTTGGTCCTTGGAGCCCTCAGTCGCCGATAAAGGGTAATTTCTGGTTAAAAAGCAGGTAGAAAGACGCGTTTTGCTCCAAATGGGGACAGGAAGGGGGCTGGTTCGTCGCAAAATGGGGCGACTGGCGCGACACGCCAAGCGCGCGTAAGATGGGGTAATTAATGAGGAGAGCAGGGGTGGCGGAGGACCGGGGCAGCAAGGATGGGCGTCCGCCGCGCATCAATCCGCTGCACCAGATCGAGATCGACGATTTCCGCCGCGACCGGCTCCTCGCCGCGCTCGCGCTCCTTTTTGGCGCCAGCTTCTGTCTCGGGCTGCCTTTCGCATTGCAGGCGGGCGCCGAATTCTTCCTGCCGCTGACCGCCGCGATCGTCATTGCGATCGCGCTCGTCCCGCTGCTCGAATGGCTCGAACGGCGCGGCCTGCCGTCGGCGCTCGCCGCTTTTTTCGCGCTTGCTGTCTTTCTGGCGATTATCAACGCAGCGCTCGCGATCATCGTCGTACCCGCCACCGGCTGGTTTGCGCGCATTCCTGAATCGATCCCGCGCATCCAGAGCAACCTCGCGCCACTCATCGACTTTTATTCGACGCTGCAACGTTTCGTTGATCGCACGCTGATGTCGGTCGCCAGCGGGACCGAGGCGACGGCGCAAGCGGTCGCCGCGACCGCGCCGACGTCGGTCGTCGACTATTTCATCTCGTCGGCGCCGTCGGCCGCGATCCAGCTCTTTTTCGCGGTGCTCGTGATCTTCTTCTTCCTGTCGGGCTGGACGCGGCTGCGCAAAGGCACGATTCGCCGGCGCGGCAGCTTCGACGGCGCGATGCAGACCGCGCGGGTGATCCAGAATGTCGTCGATGCGACCGCCGACTACCTAGCGACGATCACGATGATCAACGCGATTCTCGGCCTGACCGTCTCGCTTCTGCTCTGGGCGCTGGGAATGCCGTCACCCTTCATGTGGGGCGGGATCGTCAGCATCTGCAATTTCGTGCCCTATCTGGGGCCGATCGTCGCTGCGGTACTGCTCGGGCTCGGCGGGTTGATGACCTTCGACGCCGTCGGGCTCGCGCTGCTTCCCGCGTTGATCTTTATCGGCGTCCATCTGGTCGAGGCGAATCTGATCACGCCGCTGGTGCTCGGCAAGCGGCTGACGATCAATCCGCTGCTGATTCTCGTGTCGCTCAGCTTCTGGGGATGGGTGTGGGGGACGCCGGGCGCGCTGCTGGCGGTGCCGCTGCTGCTCATCCTGCAAACGGTGCTCGCATCGACGGGGACGCCCGATCTGGCGGGTTTCCTTTTCGAACATGGCACTTTGACGACGACCGACGACGTGCGCGATCGATTAAATCGCACGCATGATGAAAGCGACGGTTGACAGGTCGGGGCGAGCGCCATATTTGCGCGGCTCCCAAGCACACGCGGGTGTAGCTCAGTTGGTTAGAGTGCCGGCCTGTCACGCCGGAGGTCGCGGGTTCGAGCCCCGTCACTCGCGCCATTCCTTCCATTTTCGGACGGAATGGCCACCGCGTCTTGGGAGCATTCCATCACTGGAAATCGGGAAAAATGGCGCGGCGCTTCAGCCGCGCCATTTCCCCAATTCCATCCAGCGCAGCAGCGGCTTCAGCGGCAGGATCCAGACGATCCCCGCAGCGAGGTAAAAGACCGCCTGCACCAGCACCGGCCATGTACCGACCCATGGCGACACGCTGACGACGATCCCCGTCCACCCCGCGATCAGTGCGAGGATCAGAAACATGCCGGCAGGCTTGCGCCAGCTCGGCTGGGGCCCGGGCGGTATTTGGCTCACAAACGATCTCCACAAAGGATGAATTCTTGTTCGGTCAGGATCGCGTCGAGCGCGATGTCGGTCGATTCGCGGGGGGTGGCGTCGATTTCCTGCACGGACCAGCCGATTCCGATCCGCAGCACATCGGGGTGCGCGGCGAAATAGCGATCATAATGCCCGCCACCCTGACCGATTCTGCCGCCCTGGCGATCGAATCCAACGAGCGGGCAGAAGATGAGGTCGGGGGTGGCCAAAGAAGCGTCGTCCGCAGGCTGGCGCGTGCCCCAAGGGCCCTTCACCAGCGGCTCATTGAGTCGCCAATGGCGAAAGTCCATTTCGGCGATCCGTCCGCCATGGTGGGGCAGGGCGAGCGCGCCTGCTTCCGCAAGGCCGGCGAACATCGGCATGATATCGGGCTCGTCGCCCGACGCGGCATAGGCGCCAACGACGGCATGATCGGCGAGAAGATCGGATAGCGGCGCGGGTAGCGCACGAAACGCCGCAAGCTGCGCCATTCCGTCGAGATTCGCCGCGAAATGCTTGCGCCGAAAGCGCAGCTTTTCGCGCAATTTCTGTTTTTTCTGGACCAGATTGGCGGACAAGTCGGTCATCGCCTCCTCTGGGACTTGCTGGGTGGTTGGCGGGACCGCCGAGGTCGTTTGCTGGAAAGTCCTCTGACGCCAGTAACGTCAGGTGGGGACCATGTACGTCGGACCAGGGTCCGGGCAGGGACAGCCCCCTAGGATGATGTATCGCCTCAGGGATTTTCGCAAAAGCTCGTGCCGGGCAGTACCCGCCATTCCCTATGTAGGGGCGCGGGCCCGCTTGCTCAAGGGAGTTGCTCGACTTTCGCAGCTAGTGCCTCGATCCGGTCGGCAATTTGCAGCAAGGCCCGATTGTTCGACGGGTTTGCCGGCGCCGCGGCCTCTGGAACGTTCTGGCGTACAGCCTCCAACTCCTTGAACGCCGCCTGTTCGCGCGCAACCGCTGCGCGTAGCTCCTCGCGCGCCGCCGCTTCACGGCTTTCGGCGAGCGCGACCGCGGCGCGAAGCGAATCGGACTGGGGTTCGGACTTTGCGACCTTGCCTCGTGCTTCCTGCGCATCGTCGGCGAGCATCAGGGCGGCGAACAAAAGCTGGCGAACCTCAGTCCCGCCCGGCATTGCGCGCGCCTTTTCGTCGACGACGGCGGCGAGCTCGACCAGCTGCGATTCCTGTCCATCCTCGCAATGGAGGTCGTAGGGGCGCCCCGCGATCGTGAGCTTGACGTCAGCCACGGTCGGCCTCCGCGATCAGCCGATCGAGTTCGCCGATGACCGCAGCGACCTCGGCCTTCAGCGCCGATTGGTCGGCAGATGGGGCGGGGTCGGCTGATTCGGGCCGGTTCGCCCGGTCGGCGAGCGCCTTTTCGATGCGGCTCAGTGCGCGTTCGATACGGCCGATGGCCAGGCTGGATTCGTCGAGATCGAGTTCCATGACGAAGGGTTAGCAGCGGCGGGGAGGGGGTGCAATTGCCCTGTCGGCCCAAAATGCGCCGATTTTCCGTTACGGGCGGTTGACTCCTGTCCTTACCCCCGCAAAGGGCTGTCCGCATCCAATCCGGGTGCCCAGAATCTTTTTTGGGTCCGGAGCAATCCCAACCTTTCCGGGGGACCAATGACACTGCCCGAACGCCAGCTCGCCAACGCTATCCGCGCGCTTGCGATGGATGCCGTACAGGCCGCAAACAGCGGCCATCCGGGGATGCCGATGGGCATGGCCGACGTCGCCACCGTGCTTTATTCGGACTATCTGAAGTTCGATCCGGCCGACCCCAAATGGGCCGACCGCGACCGATTCGTTCTGTCGGCGGGCCATGGCTCGATGCTCGCCTATGCGACGCTCCATCTCGCCGGCTATGCGCGCCCGACGATCGGCGACATCCGCAATTTCCGCCAGCTGCACAGCCCTTGCGCGGGGCATCCCGAGAATTTCGAGCTTGCCGGCGTCGAAACGACCACCGGGCCGCTCGGGCAGGGACTCGCGACCTCGGTCGGTATGGCAATCGCCGAACGCCACCTCAATGCGCTCTATGGCGACGACCTCGTCGACCACCGCACTTGGGTGATCGCGGGCGACGGCTGCCTGATGGAAGGCATCAACCACGAAGCGATCGGCCTCGCCGGCCATCTCGGCCTCGGCCGCCTGACCGTATTGTGGGACGATAACAAGATCACCATCGACGGATCGACCGACCTGTCGACCAGCGAGGACATCCCGGCGCGCTATGCGGCGACCGGCTGGCATGTCGAAAGCTGCGACGGCCATGATCCTGCCGACATCCGTCGCGCGATCGACGCCGCACTCGCCGACCCGCGCCCGTCGCTGATCGCGTGCCGCACGATCATCGGTTTCGGCGCCCCCAACAAGCAGGGCACCTCGGCAACGCACGGCGCCCCGCTCGGCGCCGACGAGATCGCCGCCGCGCGCAAGGAACTCGGCTGGAGCGCCGAACCGTTCGACATTCCCGCCGATATCGCTTCGGCGTGGGTGGCATTCGGCGAGAAGGGCAAGGCGCTTCATGCTGAATGGAATGATCGTCTTGCAAGCAACGAAAAGAAAGAGGAATTTGAAGGCCGCTTGAGCGGGAAGGTCGTCCCGGGCGACGCCTTCAAAGCCTATCTCGACGGGCTTGTCGCCGAGCCGCCGAAGGTCGCGACGCGCAAGGCGTCGGAGAATACGCTCGGCGCGCTGACCGCCGATATCGCATCGCTCGTTGGCGGCAGCGCTGACCTCACCGGTTCGAACAATACCAAAACATCGTCGACCAAGCCGCTGACCAAAGACGATTATTCGGGCCGCTATATCTATTATGGCATCCGCGAATTCGGCATGGCCGCCGCGATGAACGGCATGGCGTTGCACGGCGGTGTTGTCCCCTATGGCGGCACCTTCCTCGTGTTCGCTGACTATTGCCGCGCCGCAATCCGTCTGTCGGCGCTGCAGCAGCAGCGCGTCGTCTATGTGATGACGCACGACAGCATCGGGCTCGGCGAAGACGGCCCGACGCACCAGCCGATCGAGCATCTCCAGTCGCTGCGCGCAATGCCGAACCTGCTCGTCATGCGCCCCGCCGACGCGGTCGAAACCGCCGAATGCTGGGCGCTGGCGCTGGCACAGGAAAGCCGGCCGTCGCTGCTCGCGCTGACCCGCCAGAACCTCCCGCCGCTGCGTCATGACGTCAGCGAAAATCTTTGCCTCAAAGGCGGTTACCGCCTTCGCGATGCTGCTGCGGCGCGCAAGGTCGTGCTCGTCGCAACCGGCTCCGAAGTATCGCTGGCAATCGAAGTCGCCGATAAGCTCGAGGCCGCCGGCCAAGGCGCCGATGTCGTCTCGATGGTCTCGACCGAACTCTTCGACGAGCAGAGTGCCGCCTATCAGGCCGATATCCTGCCCGAAGACGCGCTGATCGTGTCGATCGAGGCGGGGACGACCTTTGGCTGGGAACGCTATACCGGCCGCCAGGGCCTGCGCTTCGGCATCGACAGCTTCGGCGCCTCGGCACCGATTGAAGACCTATTCAAGCATTTTGGCCTTACCGCCGATGCTATTACCCCCCAGATCCTGGCACGGCTCGGCAACTAAGAAAGCCGGTTCTCCCACACGCAGAAAGGTTATTTCGACATGGCAGTGAAAGTCGCAATCAACGGTTTCGGACGCATCGGCCGCAATGTGGCGCGCGCGATTCTGGAGCGGACCGACCACGATCTCGAACTGGTGTCGATTAACGACCTGGGCGATGCCAAGGCCAATGCCCGCCTGCTTCGCCACGACTCGGTCCACGGCGCCTTCAACGGCAGCGTCGAAATCGACGGCAGCGATCTGATCGTCAACGGCAAGCGTATCCAGGTCACCGCCGAGCGCGACCCCGCGGCGCTGCCGCATGCCGCGAACGGCATCGACATCGTGATGGAATGCACCGGCTTCTTCACCAATAAGGCCGGCGGCCAGAAGCATCTCGACGCCGGCGCCAAGCGCGTGCTGATCTCGGCCCCCGCCAAGGAAGTCGACCTGACCGTCGTCTATGGCGTCAACGATGACAAGATCACCGCCGATCACCTGATCATATCGAACGCATCGTGCACCACGAACTGCCTCGCGCCCTTTGCCAAGGTGCTGCATGAGGCGATCGGGATCGAGCGCGGCCTGATGACGACGATCCACGCCTACACCAACGACCAGAAGATCCTCGACCAGATCCACGACGATCCGCGCCGTGCCCGTGCCGCCGCGATGTCGATGATCCCGACCTCGACCGGCGCCGCGGTTGCCGTCGGCCTGGTCCTGCCCGAACTCAAGGGCAAGCTCGACGGTTCGTCGATCCGCGTTCCGACCCCGAATGTCTCGGTCGTCGACCTCACCTTCACGCCGCTGCGTGAAACCACCAAGGAAGAGGTCAACGCGGTGCTCAAGGCTGCGGCCGAAGGCCCGCTGAAGGGCGTGCTCGGCTTTACCGAGGAGCCGCTGGTCTCGATCGATTTCAACCACGATGCGCACAGCTCGACGATCGACAGCCTCGAAACCGCCGTGATCGACGGCAAGCTGGTGCGTGTGCTCAGCTGGTACGACAATGAATGGGGCTTCTCGAACCGCATGATCGACACCGCGGGTGTGGTCGCCAAGTTCCTCTGATCCGAAGGGAAACGTCGATGACCGCTTTCAAGACCCTCGACGACATCGGTGACGTCACCGGAAAGCGCGTGCTCGTGCGCGTCGACCTCAACGTCCCGCTGTTCGAAGGCGCGGTCAGCGACGCGACCCGAATCCAGGCGGCGATGCCGACGATCCGCGAATTGTCGGACAAGGGCGCGATTGTCCTGCTCCTCGCGCACTTCGGGCGACCGAAGGGCGCGAAGAACCCCACCCAGTCGCTCAGCCTCGTGATGGGCGGCGTCGAAGACGTCCTCGGCCATTCGGTGATGTTCATCCCCGAAGCCGTGGGCGAGGGCGCGAAGGCGGGGATTGCAGTGCTCGCCGCGGGCGATGTCGCGGTGCTCGAAAATACCCGCTTCTATCCCGGCGAGGAAAAGAACGACCCGGCTTTTGCCGATGCGCTCGCCGAGATTGGTGATATCTACGTCAACGACGCCTTTTCGGCGGCGCACCGCGCGCATGGCTCGACCGAAGGCATCGCCCGCCGTTTGCCCGCCTACGCCGGCCGCGCGATGGAGGCCGAACTCAAGGCGCTCGACGCCGCGCTCGGCAACCCCGAGCATCCGGTCGCCGCGGTCGTCGGCGGCGCGAAGGTGTCGTCGAAGATCGACGTGCTGCGTAACCTGGTCAGCAAGGTCGATCATCTGATCATCGGCGGCGGCATGGCGAACACCTTCCTCGCCGCGCGCGGGGTCGATGTCGGCAAGTCGCTGTGCGAGCACGACCTCGTCGATACCGCCAATGCGATCTTCGACGCGGCCGATGCTGCGGGCTGCACGATCCATCTGCCCTATGACGTCGTGGTGTCGAAGGAGTTCGCCCCGAACCCGCCGACGCGCACCGTCAATGTGCATGAGGTTGCCGCCGACGAGATGATCCTCGACGTCGGCCCGGCCGCGGTCGAGGCGCTCGCTGACGTGCTCAAGAACTGCCGCACGCTCGTGTGGAACGGCCCCCTCGGCGCGTTCGAGACCCCGCCTTTCGACACCGCGACCGTCGCGCTCGCCAAGACAGCTGCGGCGCTGACCCGCGAGGGCTCGCTGATCTCGGTCGCGGGCGGGGGCGATACCGTCGCCGCGCTCAACCATGCCGGCGTGGCCAAGGACTTCACCTTTGTTTCGACCGCCGGCGGCGCCTTCCTCGAATGGATGGAAGGCAAGCCGTTGCCGGGCGTCGACGCGCTGAAGGCATAACTTCCCCGTCGCATTGCATCGCGCCCAAGGGGTCGCTATGCGCAGCGCCACATACGTATGCAAACAACCGGAGATCCTATGACCACCGCCAATGCCGCCATGCTCGACCAGATCAAATCGGGGCAGGGCTTCATCGCCGCACTCGACCAGAGCGGCGGTTCGACGCCCAAGGCATTGAAGGGTTATGGCATCGAAGCCGACGCCTTCTCGAACGACGAGGAAATGTTCGGCCTTATCCACGACATGCGCAGCCGCATCGTTACCGCGCCCTGCTTCAACGGCGAGAAGGTAATCGGCGCGATCCTGTTCGAGCGCACGATGGACGGCGAAGCCGGCGGCAAGCCGGTTCCGGCGCTGCTTTGGGAGCGCGGCGTGGTGCCTTTCCTGAAGGTCGACAAGGGTCTCGAAGACGAAGCCGACGGCGTTCAGCTGATGAAGGCCAACCCGGGCCTCGATGCGCTGTGCGAACGCGCGGTTGCCAAGGGCGTGTTCGGAACCAAGATGCGCAGTGTCGTCAACCTCGCCAATCCTGCGGGCATCAAGGCAATCGTCGCACAGCAGTTTGCCGAAGCCGCGCGCATCGCGGCGCACGGCCTCGTCCCGATCATCGAGCCCGAAGTGAACATCAAGAGCGCCGAGCGCGATGCGGCCGATCGCCTGCTGCTCAAGGAAACGCTCGCGGCGCTCGACGCCTGGACCGGCGCGCCGGTGATGCTCAAGCTGTCGCTGCCGACCGAGGCCGGCCTGTTCCAGCCGCTCGTCGATCATCCGAAGGTGCTGCGCGTCGTCGCGCTGTCGGGCGGCTTTGCCCGCCCCGAAGCCTGCGTCGAACTCGCCAAGAACCCCGGCATCATCGCGAGCTTCAGCCGCGCTTTGCTCGAGGATCTGCGCCATCAGATGAGCGACGACGAGTTCAACGCGTCGCTCGGTGGCGCGATCAAGGAAATTCACGCGGCCTCCGTGGCCTAGGTGATGGGAGAGCGGTGGCAAGCCGTCGACGAATATATCGCCGAAAAATTGCTCGGCGCCGACGACGCGCTTGCCACCACCCTCGCCAACAATGCTGAACAAGGCCTGCCGCCGATCGACGTGTCGGCGGCGCAGGGCAAGATGCTCTTCCTGCTCGCGCAGATGGCGGGCGCGAAGCGCATCCTCGAAGTCGGGACGCTCGGCGGTTACTCGACGATCTGGCTTGCGCGCGCGCTGCCCGAGGGCGGATCGCTCGTAACGCTCGAGCTCGAAGCGCATCATGCGCGCGTGGCGCATGCGAATCTGGAACGTGCCGGATTGGCTGGTAAGGTCGATATTCGCGTTGGCCCGGCGGTCGAAAGCCTTGCGGCGATGACCGGCGAAGAACCGTTCGATTTCGCCTTCATCGATGCCGACAAGCAGAGCAACGCGCTTTATGTCGCCGAAGCGATCCGGCTCGGGCGCCCCGGCACCATGATCATCGTCGATAATGTCGTCCGCGAAGGCGGGGTGCTGGAGGCGGACAGCGACGACGAGCGGATCATCGGTACCCGCGCGCTGTTTGATATGCTCGCCGCCAATTCCCGCCTTGATGCGACCGCGATCCAAACCGTCGGCGCGAAAAAATGGGACGGGTTCGTGCTGGCGCGAGTGCTTTAGGCGCGAGTGCTTTAGAGGCCGCCCGCGAAGCGGAGCGAGAAGCGGTAGTCCGCCGGTTTGATCGCCCTGTCGGTGCGCTTTTCGGGGCGCACCGATTCGAGCGTGAACTTTCCGTCGGCAAGCTGCACCGGTTCGCCCAGCGTCGCTTCGAACGGCTGTTTCTCGCCATTGCCGCGGACCCAGACCATCTTCACCCGCACGCGTCCCGCCCAGACGCAGCGCGCGTTCATCGGGCAGCGGCTGTCTTCCAGCACCTCGACGGGCTGGACAATCGGGCCGTCGACATAGGCCTTCTGACCGAGCGCGACGTCGCTGCCGTCGGGCAGCGGCGCGCCGCGCGTCGTGGCGCAGGCTGAAAGGGTGAGCGCGGCGGGGAGGGCGAGGATGGCGAGGCGATGGAAGTTCTGCATTTGCCCGTCTGTGACCGCGCCGCTATGAACGCGCCATGAAAGCACCAACCTGCCAACTTTACCTGATTTCGCCGCTCGATGTCGGCGGCGATTTTCCCGACCGGCTTGCCGAAGCGCTCGGCGCCGGCCCGGTCGCCGCGTTCCAGTTTCGCGTGAAGAACATCGACCAGCACGAGGCGGCACGGCTCGCCGAACCATTGCAGGCGATCTGCGCGGCGCACGATGTGGCATTCATCGTCAACGACGACGTCGCTCTCGCGAAGCGGCTGGGTGCCGATGGCGTGCATCTGGGGCAGGACGACGGCGACCCGCGTGAGGCGCGCCAGCTACTCGGCCCGCAGGCCCAGATCGGCGTGACCTGCCATGCGAGCCGCCATATGGCGATGGAAGCGGGTGAGGCGGGCGCCGATTATGTCGCTTTCGGCGCCTTTTTCCCGACGACGACTAAGGCGGTCGAGCATCATGCGGAGCCTGAAATCCTTGAGTGGTGGCAGGGGATGTTCGAATTGCCCTGCGTCGCGATCGGCGGAATCACGGTCGACAATGCGCCGGCGCTGATCGAGGCCGGCGCCGACTTCCTCGCCGTATCGGGTGGTGTTTGGGCGCACGCCGAAGGACCCGGAGCCGCCGTGCGTGCGTTCGGCGCGCTCCTCGAAGATCAGCCCGCCGGGTAATCGTGCCCCGGAGTCTTCGGGCTGTCCTTGGACGCGGGCGGCGGCGCCGCGTCCTTGCGCCAGCCAAAAAGGCCGGCGCAAGGAGCCCCGCGCGACGAAGTTGCTGCGTTGCCGCGTGGGGGCGGCGGGGTAAGGCCCGAAAGATCGATACTCATCATGGCCGCCGATATGGCATTGATGTCGCCTGTCATATTGGATCGATGCGTCAAATCGACTTCGGTTCGTCGCCTTTTCGCTTGCGCAAGGGTGGGCGTGTCGCAACACAGCGGTTGGGGAGAATATTATGACCGAAACTACCGGGGCGCCGACGTCGCGCGGCCGCGAACTCACGATCCGCGCAATCCTGCTCGGCGGCGTGCTCACGCTGATGTTCACCGCGGCGAATGTCTATCTGGGACTTAAGGTCGGGCTGACCTTTGCAACCTCGATTCCCGCGGCGGTGATTTCGATGGCGTTGCTGCGCTATATGGCCGGGTCGACGATCCTCGAGAATAATATCGTCCAGACGATCGCGAGCGCCGCGGGCACGCTGGCGGCGATCATCTTCGTGCTCCCGGGCTTGGTCATGGTCGGTTACTGGCAGGGCTTCCCGCTGCTGGAGACGACCGCGATCACGATGCTCGGCGGCATATTGGGCGTGCTCTTTTCGGTGCCGCTGCGCCGCGCGCTCGTTGTCGATTCGGACCTGCCCTATCCCGAGGGACGCGCCGCGGCCGAAGTGCTGCAGGTCGGCGCCGCGAGCGCCGAGGGCGCCGAGGAAAATCGCGCCGGGCTTTCGGCGCTGATGTGGAACAGCATCGTCGCCGCGGGATTCACGCTGCTCACGCAGATGAAGCTCGCAGGCGCCGAAGTCGCGCGCTGGTTCGCGGTCGGCAGCGGCGCAACGGGCGTCGCGGGCGGGCTTGCCTTTGCGCTGTTCGGCGTCGGCCATCTCGTCGGCCTTTCGGTCGGAATGGCGCAGCTCGTCGGCCTGATCACTGGCTGGTGGGTGCTGCTCCCGATCCTCACCCAAGGCGGCGGGGGCGATCCCGAGACGCTGGCGAACACGGTCTTTCGCGCCGACGTGCGCTTCTTCGGCGCCGGGGTGATCGCGGTCGCGGCGATCTGGACGCTGATCAAGATCGCCGGGCCGGTGCTCGGTGGTATCCGGTCGGCGATGGCGGCGAGCCGCGCGCGGCAGGGCGGCCAGGCGCTGGCGATCGAGCAACAGGATATGTCGATCAACTGGGTGTTCGGTGGCTCGCTTGCGCTGATGCTGCCGATCGGCTGGTTGCTCTGGTCCGAACTCGCCGGCGGACCGCTCGCCGGTGCGTCGTTCGCGCTGATCGCGGGCGCGATCCTGTTCATCATCATCGTCGGGCTGATGATCGCGTCGGTCACCGGCTACATGGCGGGCCTGATCGGCGCCTCGAACTCGCCCGTGTCGGGCATCGGCATCCTCGCGATCATCGCCTCGTCGCTGCTGCTCCTCGGCCTGCTCGGCCGCGGCGGCGGTGCGGAAGAGATCAGCGCGATGGTCGCCTATGCCCTGATCGTCACCGGACTCGTGTTCGGCATCGCGACGATTTCGAACGACAATCTTCAGGATCTCAAGACCGGCCAGCTCGTTGGCGCTACGCCGTGGAAGCAGCAGGTCGCGCTGATCATCGGCGTGATCTTCGGCTCGCTCGTCGTCCCGCCGGTGCTCAACGTGCTCAACGAAACGCTCGGCTTCGTCGGCGCGCCGGGGGCAGGGCCGAACGCGCTTGCGGCGCCGCAGGCGGGGCTGATCTCGTCGCTGGCGCAAGGGGTGCTCGGCGGCAACCTTAACTGGACGATGCTGACCTATGGCGCGATCGCGGGCGTCGGTTTCATCATGGTCGATGCGCTGCTTGGCCGCGCGGGCAAGCTTCGCCTGCCGCCGCTCGCGATCGGTATCGGGATCTACCTGCCGATGGCGGTGATACTGCCCGTGGTGATCGGGGCGGTCGGCGGCTGGTTCTACGATCGCTGGGCGGCGAAACGCCCGAACGCGAGCTTTGCGCACCGCATGGGCGTGCTGACCGCGACGGGCATGATCGTCGGCGAAAGCCTGTTCGGTGTGCTCTATGCGGGCATCGTTGCGGGCAGCGGCAGCGATGCGCCGCTCGCGGTCGTCGGCGAGGGTTATGCGCCCTATGCGCCGTGGGTCGGCCTCATCCTGTTCGTCGTGCTCGTGTGGCTCAGCTACAAGCGCACCCGCCGTCTCGTCGTCGCAACGCCCTGACGCAGCGGCTTGCCCTTCGGCGCTGGCGCGGCTAAAGGCGCGCACCTGATAGCTGTGCCCCGCGGGCGCCGCTTTGCTCTTTCCATCCTTGTCTAGTGAGTGTGCGCGATGAAAATCACCGGCGTTGAAATCCGTCCCGGCAATATTATCGAATTCGAAAAGGGGATCTGGAAGGTCACCAAGATCCAGCACACCCAGCCGGGCAAGGGCGGCGCCTATATGCAGGTCGAAGCCAAGAACCTCATCGACGGGCGCAAGCTCAACAACCGTTTCCGCAGCGCCGACACGGTCGAAAAGGTCCGTCTCGACACCAAGGATTTCCAGTTCCTTTACGCCGAGGGCGACGATCTGGTGTTCATGGACAAGGACTCGTTCGAGCAGATCAATATCTCGAAAGACGTCGTCGGCGAAGCGCATGAATTCCTGCAGGACGGCATGGACGTCGTTCTCGAGCTTTGGGAAGAGCGCCCGATCTCGGTCGAACTCCCCGAAACGATCGAAGCGACGATCGTCGAGGCCGATGCGGTGGTGAAGGGCCAGACCGCCTCGTCGTCGTACAAGCCCGCGATCCTCGATAATGGCGTGCGCGTGATGGTGCCGCCGCATATCACCAGCGGCACCAAGATCGTCGTGCATGTGTACGACCGCGAATATGTCCGCCGCGCCGACTGATGGCTAAAATCGTCACCGACGCGCGGAGCTTTCGGGCCGACCGCGCGTGGGGGGCGCGCGATCTCGTCGAGATCGAAGGCGCCAGCGTCCGCCTGCATTGGACGGACCAGCCGTATAAATGGCATGTCAACGACGGCGCCGAACTGTTTTGCGTCATCGCCGGGACCGTCGACATGCATTATCGAGAGGCGGGCGAGGAGCATGTTGCGCGCCTCGACGCCGGCGACATGTTTGTAGCCGATGTCGGCGACGAACATGTCGCGCATCCGGTGGGCGAGGCCCGCATTTTGGTCGTAGAACGTAAGGGATCCGTATAGTGGCCGTATCGGGCATCATCACCGTCATGGAACGCGCCGCGCGCAAGGCCGGCACGAAGCTGCGCCGCGACTTTGGCGAAATCGAGCATTTGCAGGTCTCGCAAAAGGGGCCCGCCGACTTCGTGTCGAAAGCCGATCAGGCGGCCGAGCGTACGCTGTATGACGAACTCGGCCGCGATCGTCCGGGCTGGGGCTTTGTGCTCGAAGAAGGCGGAATCATCGAAGGTGAGCCCGGCAAGCCGCGTTTCATCATCGACCCGCTCGACGGCACCTCGAACTTCCTCCACGCGATTCCGCATTTCGCGATCTCGATCGCGGTGCAGGAACCAAAGCCGGGCGGCGGCTGGGGCGACGTCACCGCGGCGCTGGTCTATCAGCCCGTCACCGACGAAAGCTATTGGGCCGAGCGCGGCCGCGGCGCCTGGCTGCACGACCGGCGCCTGCGCGTCGCATCGCGCCGCCACCTCAACGAATGCCTGATCTCGACCGGCATCCCGTACATGGGCCATGGCAATATGGCGCAGTGGAGCCGCATTTTCGGTGCCGTCGCGCCCGAAGTCGCCGGCATCCGCCGCTTCGGCGCTGCCAGCCTCGACCTCGCATGGGTCGCCGCGGGCCGTTACGACGGTTTCTGGGAAAGCGATCTCAAGGTCTGGGATGTCGCGGCGGGCATGCTGCTCGTGCGCGAAGCCGGCGGCTTCGTCAGCGATTTCCGCGGCGGCGATCGCGCGATCGAGCGCAGCGAATTCATCGCCGGCAGCGCCGCGGTGCACTCGAAGCTGCAAAAGCTGGTCGCGGGCGCTCTGCGCAACGCCTGACGGGCGCATTCTTACATCTTCGTCACCCCGGACTTGATCCAGGGTCCCGCTTTTCAGCGTCGCAAAGCGGGACCCTGGATCAAGTCCGGGGTGACGAATGATTGTTCAGGTCACTTCTCGAAAACATACTCGCGAAAGCTGTCCATCAGCGACGCCCAGGTGTTGAAGGTCTCGCCGACATTCTCGCGCGGGATGCCCGCGAAATCGAGGTCGACGTCCATTTCGAGCACCGGATCGCCCTCGTCGTCCTTGTACGCGCGGGCGAAGCGCTTGTCCTTGTTCCACTTGTTGAGCTTGTCGAGCGAGACGTCCTTCGCGTCGCTGAAGCCCATATAATATTGCAGCGTCTTGCACTTCTTGCTCTCTTCGCAGTTCATGAAGAGAACGAGGAATTTCAGGCCGTTGCGATTGCTTTCGAGATAGGGATCGTCGCCGGGCTTGCTGATCAGCGTCGCGGGCCAGCCCTGCGACTCGAGGATCGCCTTGATCGTTGCGGGATTCGACGCGTTGATCAGCTCGGCCTGGACCGGAGTCGCCGCAAAAAGTGCGGCGACGCCCAAGGCGAGCGCGGCGCGAGTGGTAGTTGGTCCCATGGAAGCTCCCTTTATCCAAGTTGCGCCCTGAAAGCGCGGTACTCCGACCCTTTTCGGGTGGGGTATCACAGCGATAGGGGCTGTCACCAGCGGCCTTTGTGCTTTTGGTCACACGCGATACGAAATTCCTGCCCGCAGCGCTTGCGACACGCGGCTTCGTGGCCTAAAGCGCCCCCGATAAACGGGTGCCAGACACCCCAAAACAACAGAACTGCGAGCTCCCATGGTCGATCTGACGCAATATTTGCCGATCCTGATCTTTCTGGTCGTCGCCGTCGGCCTGTCCTCTGCCTTCGTCTTCCTGCCGATGGGCGTCGCGCGGCTGACCGGGGCGCACAAGCCCGATCCGGCGAAGCTGACCGAATATGAATGCGGTTTCCCCGCTTTTGAAGACGCGCGCAGCCAGTTCGACGTGCGTTTCTACCTCGTCGCCATTCTTTTCATCATCTTCGACCTCGAAGCCGCCTTCCTCTTTCCCTGGGCAGTGAGCCTTGAGGAAATCGGCTGGGCCGGTTGGGCCACGATGATGATTTTCCTCGCCGAACTGACGCTCGGCCTTGTCTATGCATGGAAGAAAGGGGCGTTGGACTGGGAATGAGCAGCTCGATCATCCTGCCGCCCGGCCAGATGCCGGTTGCCCCGGGGACGAACCCCGACATGGCGTTCTTCGACGACCTCAACAGCGAAGTCGGCGACAAGGGCTTTCTCGTCACCTCGACCGAGGATCTGTTCAACTGGGCGCGCACCGGCTCGCTCTGGTGGATGACCTTTGGCCTTGCATGCTGCGCGGTCGAGATGATCCACGTCAACATGCCGCGCTATGACATGGAACGCTTCGGCGCGGCGCCACGCGCCAGTCCACGCCAGTCGGACGTGATGATCGTCGCGGGTACGCTCTGCAACAAGATGGCGCCTGCCTTGCGTCGGGTTTACGACCAGATGTCGAACCCGAAGTACGTGATCTCGATGGGCAGCTGCGCCAACGGCGGCGGCTATTATCACTATAGCTATTCGGTGGTGCGCGGCTGCGACCGCATCGTGCCCGTGGACATTTATGTCCCCGGCTGCCCGCCGACTGCTGAGGCCCTGCTTTACGGCGTGATGCAGCTCCAGCGGAAGATTCGCCGTACCGGGACGATCGAACGCTGATGACCCATGCCGCACCCCTCGTCGCCCGCCGCGCCCATATCGACGCGGAGCTGAAGGCGCTGCTCGGCAAGGACCTGCTGGTGCATGTCCATGCCGCCGATGAAGACAGCATCACCGTCGATCGCGAAGCGATCGCCGGCGTGATGGTCGCGCTGCGCGACAAGATGGAATATCAGCAGCTGATGGAAATCGCCGGGGTCGACTATCCCGACCGCGCCGAGCGGTTCGAGGTCGTCTATCACCTGCTCAGCGTCACCAAGAACCACCGCCTGCGCGTCCGCGTCTCGACCGACGAAGCGACGCCGGTGCCGAGCATCGTGCCCGTATGGCCGGTCGCCGGCTGGCTCGAGCGCGAAGTGTTCGACATGTATGGCGTGCTGTTCGCGGGCAATCCCGACCTGCGCCGCATCCTGACCGACTATGGTTTCCAGGGGCACCCGCAGCGCAAGGACTTCCCGCTGACCGGCTATACCGAGCTGCGGTACAGCGAAGAGGACAAGCGCGTCGTGTACGAGCCGGTGAAGCTCGCGCAGGATTTCCGCAATTTCGACTTCCTCAGCCCATGGGAAGGCGCCGACTATGTGCTGCCTGGCGATGAAAAGGCCGGCGGCACGGGTGAAGCGCCGGGCAAGGGTGCGCCCACACCGATGACCGCCGCCGAAGTCAAGAAGGCCGACGATCAGGCGAAAGCGCCGCCGCCGCCGACCCCGAAGACCACCGAAAAGCCCGAGCAGACCGGGGCAGGGGCGAAGGCCAACATCAAGGCCGCAAAAACGAGCCGCGATGGCGCCAGCGCCAAGCCGGCGACCAAGGCGGCTAAGACGCCCGCGACCGCGAAGGCTGAAAAGGCTCCGGCCAAGCCGCGCGCGCCGCGCAAGCCGAAAGGAGGTGACGCATGACCGACTCTCCGAATGTCCATCATTATGGTGGCGACCTGTTCGAAGGCTATCCGGTCGACACCGCCAATACGGTGGGCGATCAGGCCGTCACCAACTACACGATCAACTTCGGTCCGCAGCACCCTGCGGCGCACGGCGTCTTGCGCCTCGTGCTCGAGCTCGACGGTGAGATCATCGAGCGCGTCGATCCGCATGTCGGGCTGCTCCACCGCGGCACCGAAAAGCTGATCGAATACAAGACTTATCTGCAAGCTTTGCCCTATTTCGACCGGCTCGACTATTGTTCGCCGCTCGGCATGGAGCATAGCTATGTGCTCGCGATCGAGAAGCTGCTCGACCTCGAAGTGCCGGCGCGCGCGCAGTACCTCCGTACCCTGTTCGCCGAGCTGACGCGTATCTGCAATCACATGCTCAACATCGGCTCGCACGTCATGGACGTCGGCGCGATGACCCCGAACCTGTGGGTGTTCGAGCTGCGCGAGGATTGCCTCAACTTCTTCGAGCGCGCCTCGGGCGCGCGCATGCACTCGGCCTATTTCCGTCCGGGCGGCGTCCATCAAGATGTTCCCGAACGGCTGCTCTACGACATCGGCGAATGGTGCGAAAAGCGGCTGCCGAAGCTGTTCGGCGACGCGATGAGCCTCGTCATCGACAACCGCATCTTCAAGCAGCGCAACGTCGACATCGCGACGGTGTCGAAGGAAGACGCGCTCGCGTGGGGCTTCTCGGGCCCGATGATCCGCGGCAGCGGCATCGCGTGGGATCTGCGCAAGTCGCAGCCCTATGACGCCTATGCGTCGATGGAATTCGACATTCCCGTCGGCACCCGCGGCGACTGTTACGACCGCTTCATGGTCCGCGTGCAGGAAGTCTATCAGTCGGCGCGCATCATCCTGCAGTGCCTTCGCGATATGCCCACCGGCCCGATCGCCAGCCTCGACCGCAAGGTCGTTCCGCCGAAGCGCGGCGAGATGAAGCAGTCGATGGAATCGCTGATCCATCATTTCAAGCTCTATACCGAGGGCTTCCACGTCCCGGCGGGCGAAGTCTATGTGGCGACCGAAAGCCCCAAGGGCGAATTCGGCGTCTATCTGGTCAGCGATGGCAGCAACAAGCCGTACCGCTGTAAGATCCGTCCGACCGCGTTTTCGCATCTTCAGGCGATGGACATGATGTCGAAAGGCCACATGCTCGCCGATACCACCGCAATTATAGGCGCCATTGACGTCGTTTTCGGAGAGTGTGACCGCTAATGGCCGACGCACCCAATATTCCCGACGAAGCCGAAACCCGCGCGCGCTGGGGCGCTTTTGCGTGGACGGCGGAGAATGCCGAAAAGGCGAAGGCGGTCATCGCGCGCTACCCCGCGGGGCGTCAGCGCTCGGCGGTGATGCCGTTGCTCGACCTTGCGCAGCGCCAGGTCGGCGCCGAGACGCAGACGCAGGGCTGGTTGCCCGTGCCGGTGATCGAATATGTCGCCGCCGCGCTCGATATGCCGTTCATCCGCGCCTATGAGGTCGCGACCTTCTACACGATGTACAACCTCGTTCCCGTCGGCCGCTATCATGTGCAGGTCTGCGGCACGACGCCGTGCCTGCTGCGCGGGTCGGACGATGTCATGGCCGCGTGCAAGAACCGCGGCATGGTGAAGGGCAAGACGACGCCCGACGGCTTGTTCACTCTGACCGAGGTCGAGTGCATGGGCACCTGCACCAACGCGCCGATGGTCCAGATCAACGACGATAATTACGAAGACCTCGATTACGACAGCACCGTCCGCATCCTCGATGCGCTCGCTGCGGGCGAGCAGCCGAAGGCGGGGACGCAGCTTGCGAACCGTCACACGAGCGAACCCGACGGCGGCCCGACGACGCTGAAGGAAATGGTCAAGGCCAATCACGACTATCGGAAGGAATGGTAAGCCATGCTGGCCGATAAGGATCGCATTTTCACCAATCTCTACGGTTTCCAGCCGTGGAACCTCAAATCCGCGCAGGCGCGCGGCGATTGGGATAACACGAAAGACCTGATGAAGCGCGGCCAGGACGCGATCATCGAGGAGATCAAGGCGTCGGGCCTGCGCGGCCGCGGCGGCGCGGGGTTCCCGACGGGGCTCAAGTGGAGCTTCATGCCGAAGGAACCGCGCGCCGACCGCCCGAGCTTCCTCGTCATCAACGCCGACGAATCCGAGCCGGGTTCGTGCAAGGACCGCGAAATCATCCGCCACGATCCGCACAAGCTGATCGAAGGCGCGCTGATCGCGGGCTTCGCGATGCGCGCGCGTGCGGCCTATATCTACATTCGCGGCGAGTTCATCCGCGAGGCCGAGACGTTGTTCGCGGCGGTGCAGGAGGCGTATGACGCCGGCCTGCTCGGCAAGAACGCCGCCAAGTCGGGCTATGATTTCGACGTCTTCGTCCACCGCGGCGCCGGCGCCTATATCTGCGGCGAAGAAACCGCGATGATCGAAAGCCTCGAGGGCAAGAAGGGCCAGCCGCGGCTGAAACCCCCGTTCCCGGCGGGTGCCGGCCTCTATGGCTGCCCGACGACGGTGAACAATGTCGAAAGTATCGCGGTCGTCCCGACGATCCTGCGCCGCGGCGCGCCGTGGTTCGCAAGCTTCGGGCGCGAGAACAACAAGGGCACCAAGCTCTTCCAGATTTCGGGCCATGTCGAGCGCCCGTGCGTCGTCGAGGAAGAGATGGGCATCACCTTCCGCGAACTGATCGACAAGCATTGCGGCGGCATTCGCGGCGGCTGGGACAATCTGCTCGCGGTGATCCCGGGCGGCTCGTCGGTCCCGCTTGTGCCCGCGGCCGAAATCATGGACGCGCCGATGGACTTCGACGGGCTGAAGGCCGTCGGATCGGGCCTCGGCACCGCGGCCGCGATCGTGATGGACAAGTCGACCGACGTTGTTCAGGCGATCAGCCGGATCAGCTATTTCTACAAGCATGAAAGCTGCGGCCAGTGCACGCCGTGCCGCGAAGGCACCGGCTGGATGTGGCGCGTGATGGAGCGCCTGCGCACCGGCGACGCCGACATCAGCGAGATCGACACTTTGTTCGATGTGACCAAGCAGGTCGAAGGCCACACCATCTGCGCGCTCGGCGACGCCGCGGCGTGGCCGATCCAGGGCCTGATCAAGCATTTCCGCCCCGAAATCGAACGCCGCATCCGCGAGAATGGCGGCGCGCTGGAGGCGGCGGAATGATCGGCGCAGTTTCGACAATGCAATTTGGCGCCATTTTGCTTGCTTCGACGCAGTCTCTAAGCGCGAAAGACGAGACTATTTTCGCGAAGTGTCTTTGGGAAAAGGCACCTGCTGAGGCGGAAGCCATCGTTTCGGCGACCGATATGGCTTCGGCGGCCGATGCTGCTGCCTTTGACATCGCACTGATGAAAGCATTGGCAAAGGGCGGTGATGTTTGCGGTCATGCTGAGGGTCAGGTCGTCCTCGATCGATTCGTAAAAGCGGTCCATGATGCTCGCCCGAAAAACCTTTCGCGACCCAAAGACAGTTCAAACGGGCGGACAAAATAATGCCTAAAGTAACCGTAGATGGCGTAGAAATCGACGTCCCGCAGGGCGCGACCGTTCTGCAGGCGTGCGAGCTGGCGGGGAAGGAAATTCCGCGCTTTTGCTACCACGAACGCCTGTCGATCGCTGGCAATTGCCGCATGTGCCTCGTCGAAGTGTCGCCGGGGCCGCCCAAGCCGCAGGCGTCGTGCGCGCTGCCGACCGCCGAGGGACAGGTGATCAAGACCGACAGCCCGATGGTGAAGAAGGCGCGCGAAGGGGTGATGGAGTTCCTGCTCATCAACCACCCGCTCGACTGCCCGATCTGCGATCAGGGCGGCGAATGCGACCTGCAGGACCAGTCGGTCGCCTATGGCCGCGGCGCGACGCGCTATGACGAGAACAAGCGCGCGGTCACCGAGAAATATATGGGGCCGATCGTCAAGACGGTGATGACCCGCTGCATCCAGTGCACGCGCTGCGTCCGCTTTGCGGAGGAAGTCGCGGGCGTGGAAGATGTCGGCGCGATCTATCGCGGCGAGAATATGCAGATCACGTCTTACCTCGAACGCGCGGTAGGCAGCGAACTGTCGGGCAATATCGTCGACCTTTGCCCCGTCGGCGCGCTGACGAGCAAACCCTATGCGTTTGAAGCGCGGCCGTGGGAGCTTTCGAAGACGCTCGGCATCGACATGATGGACGCGGTCGGCACCAATGTGCGCATCGACGCGCGCGGCCGTCAGGTCCTGCGCGTCCTGCCGCGCGTCAACGATGACGTGAACGAGGAATGGGCGAGCGACAAGACGCGCCACCATGTCGACGGCCTGACGCGCCGCCGCCTCGATCAGCCCTATGTTCGCGTGAACGGCGCGCTTCAGCCCGCAAGCTGGGCCGAAGCCTTTGCGGCCATCGCGGCGGTCAATGCCGGTTCGTCGGTCGCTGCGATCGCGGGCGACCTAGCCGATTGCGAGACGATGTTCGCGGCGAAGTCGCTGGTGAACGCGCTCGGCGGCAATCTGCTCGAAGGACGCCAGACCGGGCTCGACTATGATGTCACCAGCCTGTCGGCGGTCAATTTCAACACCGGTATCGCCGAGGCCGAAAATGCCGACGTGATCCTGCTCGTTGGCACGAACCTTCGCTGGGAAGCGCCGCTGATCAACACGCGCATCCGCAAGGCGGTGTGGAAGAAGGGCGCGAAGGTTTTCGCGATCGGCCCGGAAACCGACCTGACGTACAAGGCGCAGTGGCTCGGCGACGATGCCTCGCTCGTTTCGAAGCTGCCCGCGGCGGTGCTCGACGCGCTCAAGGGTGCCGAGCGGCCGATGCTGGTCTTCGGCGGCGGCGCTTTGTCGGTGCCCGGCGTCCACGGCGCGGGCCTCGCGCTCGCCAAGTCGGTGAATGCGGTCAAGGACGGCTGGAACGGCTATAATGTCGTGCATTTCTCGGCCGCGCGCATGGGTTCGCTGATGCTCGGCTACGGCCTGCCCGGCGGGATCAAGGATGTGATCGCGGCGAAGCCGAAGCTCGCTTTCTTCCTTGGCGCCGACGAAGTCGATTTCGCGGCGCTGCCCGATACGTTCAAGGTCTATGTCGGCCATCATGGCGACAAGGGCGCGCATGCCGCCGATGTCATCCTGCCCGCAGCGGCATGGACCGAGAAGGACTTTACCACGGTCAACACCGAGGGCCGCGTCCAGCGCAGCGAAAAGGCGGTGTTCGCACCCGGCGACGCGCGCGAGGACTGGAGCATCTTCCGTGCTCTCGCCGATGCACTCGGCGTGTCGCTTGGTTTCGACAGCTTTGCGCAATGCCGCGCGGCGATGATCGCCGCGGTGCCGGCGCTCGGTGTCGAGGGCCTCGCCGACTATGGCTGGACAGTGCCGAAGCTGCCCGCGAAGCCCGAGGCGCGGGCGATCCCGTCGCCGATCAAGGATTTCTATCTCACCAACGCCATCTGCCGCGCGTCGCCGACGATGCAGCGCTGCTCGGAAGAGCTGATCCATGGCGCAGACTTTGCGGAGGCCGCGGAATGACCCCGGTGCATGCGATTGCCAGCATCCTGCTGGTCGGGATGGGCTATTCGGTGTGGCGCGGGTTCAATCCGCGCAAGTCGGAAAAGCCCGGCCCGCATAATGGCTGGCGCAACCAGGACGGAGCCGGAAAATGACCGAGACCTTCATCTCCTGGGGCATGGACCCGAATTGGGCGTGGGGCGTCGCGACGATCGCCGGCATCCTGCTCATCGCGCTGCCGTTGATGCTCGCGGTCGCGATGATCATCTATGCCGACCGCAAGATCTGGGCAGCGATCGCGCTGCGCCGCGGTCCGAACGTCGTCGGTCCCTTCGGACTGCTGCAAAGCTTCGCCGATGGCCTGAAAGTGTTCCTTCAGGAAACGATCGTCCCGTCGGGCGCGAACCGCGGTCTGTTCCTGATCGCGCCGATCATCACCTTCACCGTCGCGCTGCTCGCCTGGGCGGTGATCCCGTTCAATTCGGGCGCGGTGCTCGCCGACATCAACGTCGGATTGCTCTACATCCTCGCGATTTCGTCGCTCGGTGTGTACGGCGTGATCCTGTCGGGCTGGGCGTCGAACTCGAAATATCCCTTCTTTTCGGCGATGCGCGCCTCGGCGCAGATGATCAGCTATGAAGTGTCGATCGGCTTCATCCTGATCGGCGTTGTGCTGTTCGCCGACAGCTTCAACATGAACGAGATCGTCAAGGCGCAGCAGGGCCATGGGCTCGGCATCGTCAACGCCTTCGGCTTCAACCTGCTGCTCTTCCCGCTGGCGGTGATGTTCCTGATCTCGTCGCTCGCCGAAACCGCGCGTGCGCCGTTCGATCTGACCGAAGCGGAAAGCGAACTCGTCGCGGGTTACCAGACCGAATATTCATCGATGAGCTTCGCGCTCTTCTGGCTCGGCGAATATGCCAACGTCCTGTTGATGTGCACGCTCAACGCGGTGCTCTTCTGGGGCGGCTGGCTGCCCCCGATCGACTGGGCACCGCTCTATGCCGTTCCCGGCATCATCTGGCTGTTCGCGAAGATCCTGTTCTTCTTCTTCGTCTTCAGCTGGGTCAAGGCGACCGTCCCGCGCTACCGCTATGACCAGTTGATGCGGCTGGGCTGGAAAGTGTTCCTGCCGATCTCGCTTCTCTGGATATTCCTGATTTCGGGGTATCTGATGCTGACAAGGTATGGGGCATGAGAGCTGCGATATTTCTCGTCGCCGTGGTCGGCTCACCAATGACCTTTGCGCAGATTCCCGTGCCGCCACCGCCGCCCGCGCCGACCAGCGGAACTATCCAGTGCGAGCTGAAGGATGAGAGAGGGGGATCGACTCATCTGAAAGGCGAGCTGACTCAGACCGATCTGATCGAGGGTAAACGATACCCGCGAGTAAACTTCAAATCCGATAAAAACGACACGTTTTCTGGAATGTTCAGCGCTACTTGGACTTCGGGAAGTGGCGAGTTCATTGACGTGTCGGGAGACGGAAAAATTATAACGTCTATGACCCTTGTGACGCCGACCTATAAATCGGGACCGGGAGCGATGGCTGCCGAGGTTACGGATCACGGGCATTGGCGTAATATTCCCAAATACTATGCTGGCTTTTGCCAATTCACCAATTCCAACGCTGTCGGGAACTGATTCCCCATGACCACCATCGCCCATCTCGTCAAAAGCTTCACCTTGTGGGAGTTTGTGAAGGCGCACGCCCTCACGCTCAAATATTTCTTCAAGCCGAAGGCGACGATCAACTATCCGTTCGAGAAGAACCCGCTGAGCCCGCGTTTCCGCGGCGAACATGCGCTGCGCCGTTACCCGAACGGCGAGGAGCGCTGCATCGCGTGCAAGCTGTGCGAGGCGGTGTGTCCGGCGCAGGCGATCACGATCGAGGCCGAGCCGCGCGACGACGGCTCGCGCCGCACGACGCGTTACGACATCGACATGACCAAGTGCATCTATTGCGGCTTCTGTCAGGAAGCATGCCCGGTCGATGCGGTGGTCGAGGGGCCGAACTTCGAATTCGCGACCGAAACGCGCGAAGAACTGCTCTATGACAAGGCCAAGCTGCTCGCCAATGGCGACAAATGGGAACGCGCGATCGCGGCGAATCTTGCCGCCGACGCGCCCTATCGATAAGGGCGCGCGCACATGATCCAACTCTTCGCCTTTTACCTGTTCGCGACGATCGTCATTGCATCGGCCGCGATGGTCATTTTCGCACGTAATCCGGTCCACAGCGTCATGTGGCTGATCCTTGCCTTCTTCAACGCGGCAGGGCTGATGCTGCTCGCGGGCGCCGAATTCATCGCGATGCTGCTCGTCATCGTCTATGTCGGTGCGGTCGCGGTGCTGTTCCTCTTCGTCGTGATGATGCTCGACATCGATTTCGCCGAATTGCGCGCCGGTTTCGTGCGTTACCTGCCGCTCGGCGCGCTCGTTGCGATCATCCTGGCTGCTGAACTCGTGTTCGCGGTCGGCGCCTGGAGCGCGGGTGGGGTCGATCTCGCCGCGCGCGCCGCGCCGGTCGTCAGCGACAAGAGCAATATCCAGCAGATCGGCGAGCTGCTCTACACGCGCTACATCTTCCTGTTCGAGGCGGCGGGTATCGTCCTCCTCGTCGCGATGATCGGCGCGATCGTGCTGACGCATCGCAAGCGCGGCGGCGTGCGCACCCAGAATATCTCGAAGCAGAACCAGCGCCGTCCGCAGGATGCGACGCGGCTGGTCGATCCGGGCGTCGGGCAGGGGATGGAATTGTGATTTCGGTCGGCCATTATCTCGCCGTTTCGGCGGTGCTCTTCACGCTCGGCGTTCTCGGCATCTTCATCAACCGCAAGAATATCATCGTCATCCTGATGGCGATCGAGCTCATCTTGCTGGCGGTGAACATCAACCTCGTCGCGTTCAGCGCCGCGCTCGGCGATCTCGTCGGGCAGGTCTTCTCGATGTTCGTGCTGACCGTCGCTGCGGGTGAAGCGGCGATCGGTCTTGCCATTCTCGTTATTTACTTCCGCGGCCGCGGCACCATTGCCGTCGACGATGCCAACCGGATGAAGGGGTAAACCGGTGATCCAGGCGATCGTTTTCCTGCCGCTGCTCGCGGCAATCATCGCAGGCCTCGGCCAGCGCGTGATCGGCAATGTGCCGTCGAAAATCCTGACCACGGGCGCGCTGTTCATCAGCTGTGCGCTCAGCTGGCCGATCTTCCTGTCGTTCGTGACGGGCAGCGGCGAAGCGAGCGTCGTACCCGTGCTTCACTGGGTTTCGTCGGGTGCGCTCCAGTTCAACTGGGAACTGCGCGTCGATGCGTTGACCGCGGTGATGCTCGTCGTGATCACGACGGTGTCGGCGCTCGTCCACCTCTATAGCTGGGGCTATATGGAGGAAGACCCGGACCAGCCGCGCTTCTTCGCTTATCTCTCGCTCTTCACCTTCGCGATGCTGATGCTCGTGACCGCGAACAACCTCGTCCAGATGTTCTTCGGCTGGGAAGGCGTCGGCCTCGCATCCTATCTGCTCATCGGTTTCTGGTACAAGAAGCCGAGCGCCAATGCCGCGGCGATCAAGGCGTTCGTCGTCAACCGCGTCGGCGACCTTGGTTTCATGCTCGGCATCTTCGGCACCTTCCTTGTGTTCGGCACCGTCTCGATCCCCGAGATTCTGGCGGCCGCGCCGGGCATGGCGGGCTCGACGATCAGCTTCATGGGCATGCGTCTCGACACGATGACGATCCTCTGCCTGCTGCTGTTCATCGGCGCGATGGGCAAGTCGGCGCAGCTTGGCCTGCACACTTGGCTTCCCGACGCGATGGAGGGCCCGACCCCCGTGTCGGCGCTGATCCATGCGGCGACGATGGTCACCGCGGGCGTCTTCATGGTCTGCCGCCTGTCGCCGATGTTCGAAACTTCGGACGTCGCGCAGGGCGTCGTGATGTTCGTCGGCGCCGCGACCTGCTTCTTCGCCGCGACCGTCGCGACGACGCAATGGGACATCAAGCGCGTCATCGCCTATTCGACCTGCTCGCAGCTCGGCTACATGTTCTTCGCCGCGGGCGCGGGCGCCTATGGCGCCGCGATGTTCCACCTGTTCACGCACGCCTTCTTCAAGGCGTTGCTGTTCCTCGGTGCCGGTTCGGTCATCCATGCGATGCACCATGAACAGGACATGCGTTACTATGGCGCGCTCCGGAAACAGATCCCGATCACCTATTGGGCGATGATGCTCGGCACGCTGGCGATCACCGGCGTCGGTATCGCGGGCGTCGCTGGCTTTGCCGGCTTCTATTCGAAGGACGGCATCCTCGAGGCCGCTTTTGCGAGCGGTGGCGGCGGTGTGATCGCTTTCTGGGTCGGCGTTTTCGTCGCCTTCCTCACCAGCTTCTATTCGTGGCGCCTCGTCTTCCTGACCTTCTATGGCAAGGCGCGCTGGGAACAGAGCGAGCATATCCAGCACGCGGTTCATGGCGAGCATGAAGATCCCTCCGAAGAACATTCGGCCGACGATCATGCGCATGCGCATCATCATGACACGCACGGCGACGGCACCGCGGGCTATCACCCGCACGAAAGCCCGCTTTCGATGCTGATCCCGCTGGTCGTGCTGTCGATCGGTGCGGTGTTCGCGGGCATCGCGTTCCACCACCAGTTCATCTACCCCGAAGAGGGCATGGCGTTCTGGAAGGGTAGCCTCGCGTTCGACGAGCATCTGATGCACGCCGCGCATGAAGTACCGTTGTGGGTGAAATGGACGCCGTTCACGGTGATGGCGATCGGCCTGTTCCTCGCGTGGAACAGCTATATCCGCAACACCAGTCTGCCGGCGCGCTTCGTGGCGCAGTTCAAGCTGCTCCATCAGTTCCTGTACAACAAATGGTATTTCGACGAGCTCTACAACATCCTCTTCGTGAAGCCCGCCTTCGCGATCGGCCGCTTCTTCTGGAAGCGCGGGGATGAAGGCACCATCGACCGCTTCGGTCCCGATGGCGCCGCGGCGCTCGTCGCTGGGGGGACCCGTCTCGCGGTCCGGCTGCAATCGGGTTATGTTTATGGATATGCGTTTGTGATGCTGCTCGGTCTTGTCGGCCTCGCCAGCTGGGCCATGGTGAATTTCCTGTGAGCGGCTTTCCGATCCTTTCGCTGATGCTGGCGGTCCCCGCGATCGCCGCCATCCTCTGCCTGTTCGTTGGCGACAAGGTGTCGCGCTGGGTTGCGCTCGGCGCGACGCTGGCGACTTTCGTCCTCGGCTGCATCCTGTGGGCGAATTTCGACATCGGCGGTGCCCAGTGGCAGTTCACCGAGCGCGCCGACCTGTTCGGGCGCTTCCAATATGCACTCGGCATCGACGGCATGGCGCTGATGTTGATCATGCTCAGCGTCTTCCTGATGCCGCTCTGCATCCTCGCCAGCTGGGACGCGATCAAGAGCCGCGTCGGCCTTTACATGTCGATGTTCCTGATCATGGAAGTCGTCATGATCGGCGTCTTCATGGCGCAGGATCTGCTGCTCTTTTACATCTTCTTCGAAGCCGGCCTGATCCCGATGTATTTCATCATCGGCATCTGGGGCGGCGCGAACCGCAAATATGCGGCGTTCAAATTCTTCCTCTACACGCTGCTCGGATCGGTGCTGATGCTGATCGCGATGATCGCGATGATCGCAGAGGCAGGGACGACCGACATCCCGACGCTGTTGAACTATGATTTCCCGGTTCAGATGCAGACATGGCTGTGGCTCGCCTTCTTCGCCAGCCTTGCGGTCAAGATGCCGATGTGGCCCGTCCATACCTGGCTTCCCGACGCGCACGTGCAGGCGCCGACCGCGGGCTCGATGATCCTCGCGGGCGTGCTGCTGAAGCTCGGCGCCTATGGCTTCATCCGCTTCATGATGCCGATGTTCCCCGACGCGTCGGCGCAGCTGATGTGGATCGTCTTTGGCCTGTCGATGATCGCGGTGGTCTACACTAGCCTTGTCGCGCTGGCGCAGAGCGACATGAAGAAGCTGATCGCTTACTCGTCGGTCGCGCACATGGCGATCGTCACCGCGGGCCTCTTCGCCTTCAACCAGCAGGGCATCGAAGGTGCGCTGATCATCATGCTCAGCCATGGTGTCGTCTCGGCCGCGCTCTTCTTCTGCGTCGGCGTGATCTACGACCGGCTCCACACACGCGAGATCGACCGCTACGGCGGGCTTGCGGTGAACATGCCGGCCTATGCGCTCTTCTTCATGCTGTTCACCATGGCGTCGATCGGCCTGCCGGGCACCAGCGGCTTCGTCGGCGAATTCCTGAGCCTCGCCGGCATCTATGAAGCGTCGAGCTGGGTCGCCTTTGTTTGCACCACCGGGATCATCCTCGGCGCCGCATACATGCTCTATCTTTACCGCCGTGTCGTGTTCGGCGAACTGACCAAGGACGATGTGAAGGCGATGCCTGACCTCAACGCACGCGAATGGACGATCATGGTGCCGCTGGCCGCCGTGGCGCTGTGGATGGGCGTCTATCCCGAAAGCTTCCTCGCGCCGATGCGCGGCGACGTGACCACCGTTGTCGCGCGCCTCGCCCCAGCGAAGCCCGCGGGCGACGCGCATCTTGCCGCCGGCAAGCCAAAGCCTGCCGCAGCGCATGGTGAAACGGCCCACGGATCGAGCCATGCAGGAGGCGTCCAATGACCGCCGACCTGATGCTCATCTGGCCCGAACTGATCCTGACGATCGGCGGGCTCATCACGCTGATGCTCGGCACCTTCCTTGGTGACCGCAATGTCGGCCTTTATCAGCTGAGCTCGCTGCTGACGCTCGCCGCCGCCGCGGCCGCGGTCGTCGCACTGTTCGGCGTCGAAACGACGGTTTTCTCGGGCACGCTGTCGGTCGACAGCTTCGGCGGTTTCGCCAAGCTCTTGATCTATGCCGCGAGCTTCGTCTGCATCGTGATCGCGCCGCGCTTCTTCAACGGCGGGATGCGCGCCGAATATCCGACGCTCATCCTGTTCGCGGCGCTCGGCATGGGCATCATGGCCTCGTCGCGCGACCTGATGACGCTGTACGTTGGGCTCGAGCTCAACAGCCTTGCTGCCTATGTGCTCGCCAGCTTCATGCGTACCGACGAGCGCTCGAGCGAAGCCGGCCTCAAATATTTCGTCCTCGGCGCGCTCGCTTCGGGCATGCTGCTCTATGGCATTTCGCTGCTCTACGGCTTCACCGGCACGACCGATTTCGCAGGGATCGCGAAGGTGCTCGGCGGCGAGCTCAACATCGGGCTGATCTTCGGCATTGTGTTCGTGCTCGCGGGTCTTGGTTTCAAGATCAGCGCCGTGCCGTTCCACATGTGGACCCCCGACGTGTACGAGGGTGCACCGACCCCGGTGACGACCTTCTTCGCCAGCGCGCCCAAGGTGGCGGCGATGGCGCTGATGACGCGCGTCGTGATCGACGCGATGGGCCCCGCAGTCGGTGCCTGGCAGCAGATCATCATCTTTCTGTCGCTCGCCTCGATCATCCTCGGCGCGGTCGGTGCGATCGGGCAGAAGAATATCAAGCGTCTGCTTGCCTATTCGTCGATTAACAACGTCGGCTTCATGCTCGTCGGCCTTGCCGCCGGAACGCAGCAGGGGGTCGAGGGTGTGCTGACCTATCTGCTCGTCTATATGCTGACCACGCTCGGCGCCTTCCTCGTCGTGCTGCAATTGCGCGATGCCGACGGCAATCAGGTCGAGAGCATTCCGGCGCTCGCCGGCCTGTCGCAGCGCCGCCCCGGTCTTGCCGCGGCGATGGCGGTGTTCCTGTTCAGCCTCGCCGGCATCCCGCCGCTCTTCGGTTTCTGGCCGAAGTATCTGGTGTTCGAGGCCGCGGTGAACGCGAACCTCGTGCCGCTGGCGGTTGCGGGTATCGTTGCCTCGGTGATCGGCGCCTTTTATTATATCGCGATCATCAAGACGATGTACTTCGACGACAAGTCGGACACCGAATTCCCCGCGGGCGGCGGTGCGATCGTCGAGGATGCGGTGATCACCGCGAGCGCGCTCTGGCTCTCGGTCATCGGCTATCTCTTCATTCCCGTGCTGGCGATCCTTTCGGCCAGCGCCGCCGCGGTGCTGTTCTGATACCGCCCATCGAGCGGATCGCGCAGACAGGTTCGACCAACGCCGACCTGCTGGCGCGGCTGGCAGGCGGCGAGCATGTCGGTGAGGGTCATTGGCTCGTCGCCGATCGCCAGACCGCCGGGCGCGGGCGGCTCGGGCGCGGCTGGAATGACGGGCAGGGCAATTTCATGGGCTCGACCGTCGTCCACCTGACGATCGGCGATCCGTCGGCGGCGACGCTCGCGCTCGTCGCCGGGGTCGCGCTCGCCAAAACCGTTGCCGCGCTCGCTCCGGGTGTTGACGCGCAGCTCAAATGGCCGAACGACCTGTTGATCGACGGCGCCAAATGCGCCGGCATCCTGATGGAGCGTACGGGCAATTCGGTGGTGATCGGCATTGGCGTCAATCTGGTTGCCGCGCCCGAACTGCCCGATCGTCCCACTGCCACGCTGGCTGCCAAGGGCATCGAGCTCGACCGCGACCATTTCGCCAATGCGCTCGGCATTGCGATGATCGACGCGCTCTGGACCTGGCGGCAGGAAGGTGTGGCAAGCATCGTGCGCGCGTGGATTCCGCAGGCGCATCCGGTCGGTACGCCGCTTCGCGTCTCCGAGCAGGGCATCGACGGAACTTTCGACGGCCTAGCCGACGATGGCGCGCTGCGCTTGCGCTGCGAGGGCGGCGAGACCATGCTTGTCCACGCGGGCGACGTCGAACTGCGGCGCCCGGTCGAGGGGAATTAAGATGCTGCTCGCGATCGATGTCGGCAACACCAACGCCAAATTCGCGCTGTTTCGGGGCACCGAGCTGCTTGCGCGCTGGCGCATCGCGACCGATGACCGGCGCACCGCCGACGAATATATGGTGTGGCTCGACCAGCTGATGCGGATCGAAGGCCACGACCGCGCCGACGTCGAAGCGGTCATTATCTCGACCGTCGTGCCGCGCGCGCTCCACAATCTCCAGCTGCTCGCGCATAAATATTTCGGCGTCGACGCGCTCGTCGCGGGCCGCGAGCCCGTGACCTGGGGGATCGCGCTCAAGGTCGACGAGCCGCAGTCGGTCGGTGCCGACCGCGCGGTCAACGCGATCTCGGCGCAGGCGGTCGAACCCGGCAAGGACAAGCTCGTCATCAGCTTCGGCACCGCGACGACGCTCGATCATATCGGCACCGACGGCGCCTATCTGGGCGGGATCATCGCGCCGGGCGTCAATCTCTCGCTCGAGGCGCTCGTCGCGGCGGCCGCGAAACTGCCGCGCATCGCGATCGAGGCGCCGGCAACGAGCAGCGTTATCGGGCGCACTACCGAAAGCCAGATGCTGATCGGCGTCTATTGGGGCTATGTCTCGATGATGGAAGGGCTGATCGCGCGCATGAAGGCCGAAATCGGCAAGCCGCTCACCGTTATCGCGACGGGCGGCCTTGCGACACTTTTTCAGGAACAGGCGCACCTGTTCGATCGTATCGAGCCCGACCTGACGCTGAACGGGCTGATGCACCTCTATCATCAACGGAAGCCAACAATATGACGACTCCGGGCAAGGAGCTGCTTTTCCTCGCATTGGGCGGATCGGGCGAGATCGGCATGAACGCCAATCTCTATGGCTGCGACGGCAAATGGATCATGCTCGACCTCGGCGTGACCTTTGGCAGTCATGATTATCCGGGCATCGACATCGTCATGCCCGACCTCGAATTCATCGAGGATCGCAAGAAGGACCTGCTCGGCATCGTGCTGACGCACGGGCACGAGGATCATATCGGGGCGCTGCCCTATCTCGCCGCCGACCTCGGCGTGCCGCTCTACGCCAACCGCTTCACCGCGGGGCTGATCGCGCACAAGCTCGCCGAAGAGGGACTGGAGAAGGCGGTCACGCTCAAGACCGTCGACATCGACGATAATTTCCAGCTTGGCCCGTTCGGCATCCGGCTGATCCCGCTCGCGCATTCGATCCTCGAAATGAGCGCGGTGGTGATCGACACGCCCTATGGCCGCGTCTTCCACACCGGCGACTGGAAACTCGACGAGGAGCCGATCCTCGGTGCGCCGGCGACCGCCGCCGCACTGACCGCGGTCGGCGACGAGGGCATCGACGTCCTCGTTTGCGATTCGACCAACGCGTTCAATCCCGAAGCATCGGGCAGCGAAGGCGGCCTGCGCAAAGGGCTGGAGCAAGCGGTCGGCGCGGCGAAGGGCCGGGTGGTCGTCACCACCTTCGCATCGAACGCGGCGCGTCTTGCGACATTGGGCGCGGTCGCGAAGGCGACCGGACGCACCTTGTGCGTCGCGGGCCGCTCGCTCGACCGCATCCTCGGCGTCGCGCGCTCGGTCGGTTACCTCAAGGACTTCCCGCCGACGGTCGATTTCGACGAAGCGATGCGGCTGCCGCGCGACAAGGTGATGGTGATCGCCACCGGCGGGCAGGGCGAACCGCGCGCGGCGCTCGCGCGCATGGCGGCCGACATCCACCAGATCAAGCTCGAAGCGGGCGACACCGTCGTCTTCTCGTCGAAGCAGATCCCGGGCAACGAGGTCGCTATCGGGCGGATTATGAATCAGCTCGCGGCGAAGGACATCCTGACCGTCACCGAGAAGCAGGCGCATATCCATGTCAGCGGCCATCCGGGGCAACCCGAGCTTGCCGCGCTGTACGGCTGGTTGCGCCCCAAGCTCGTCCTGCCGGTGCATGGCGAGATCCGCCATATGCACGAACAGGCGCGCTTCGCGCTCGAAAAGGGCGTTCCCGACGCGCTCGTGCAGGAAAATGGCGACCTGGTGAAGCTGGCGCCTGGCACCGCGAAGATCGTCGAGCGCGTTCGCGCGGGGCGGCTGATCCTCGACGGCGACGTCATCCTGCCCGCCGACGGGGAGACGATCAATGAACGGCGCAAGCTGTCGCTCAACGGCCACATCACCGTCGCGGTGATCTTTTCGGACAAGCGCTTTGTCGAAAGCGCGGTCAGCTACCGCGGCGTGCCCGTTGAGGATGAGCGCGAAGCCTTTATCGATGAGATGCGCGAAGCCGCCGAACAGGCCGCGACCGGACCCGCGCGCGACGAGGAAAAGCTGCGCGAGGCGATCCGCCTCGGCGTGCGCCGCGTCGCAACCGACTGGACGGGCAAGAAGCCCGTCGTCGATGTCATGCTCGTCACCATCTGACACACGGAAACACGACGATGAAATGGACCTCGGCGCTTGCCATCTACCTGCTGTTCTGGGCGTTCAGCGCCTTTTTCGTGCTGCCCTTCCATGGCCGCCGCGCGAGCGATGACGCGACGCCGCTCGTGCGGGGGCAGGAACCGGGCGCGCCTGCGACCTTCCGCCCGGGGCGCATCCTGTTGCAGATGACGATCGCCGCGACGGTTGCCTTCGTCCTTTATTACGTCGCCTATGTGAACGGCTGGGCAGACCCTGATGTGCTCAGCGGGCGGAGCTGAGTGGCAGTGGACGAGCCGACGGTAAGTCGCTCGCCTCGAAGATATTCAGAGCCTGTTGTGCTTGAGCACGCAAGCGCGGCCACAGGGTGTGGCCGACGAACGCTGCGTCACCCCCTCTAGGCAAATCCAACAGCATCGCGTCGAGCAAAGATTTTACCCCGTCGATGCTCTCGACCTCTTTTGAATCGATAAGATTTTCGCCAACGGCGCTTCGATCAAGATCATTGTCGTCGAAGAAGAAATGGAAAATTTCGTCGATACCCGACGCCAGCCCCATTTCAGTTTCCTTGCGCCAGATTTCCCGAGGATCCTCTGCAGCGAGTTCGCGAAGGTATAGCAGAAGTTCTGCGCGTTTTTCTGAATCGAAAGCCGCCGCGTCGGCGCTGCTAAACACAGTCTAGTTCCGCAGCCGGTCGATCGCCTGCGCCAGCGCGACATAGAGTTTGCCGATATCCGACGAGAGCAGGGTGACGCTGATCGCCGACCCGTCGCGTGCGCCGATGAGCACGCGCAGCATCGCTTCGAAGTCGTGGATGAACTGGTTCACCGCGGCGTGGAAGCCATCGTCAGCCTGGTAGATGCGAAGGATTTCCTTGGCCTCGCTATTGTCGATCAACTTGACCGCACGCCGCGCGAACACGCCGCGGTCGCCCTTGAGGTACGCGTCCCATGCGATGTCGCTGACTTCGCTTGAGAGGATCTTGGTGACATCGATCGCGGTCGATTTCAGCGACTCGGTCAGCAAGCCGACCTGCTTCGCGAGCGAATCGCGGTCCGACGCGGCGATCGCCTGTTCGGCCTCGCTCACGCGCTGTTCGACGCTGGCGCTGGTGTCCATGATCGTGATCAGCTGGCGCATCAACCGGTCGGCGGCGCCGTTGGCGGCGGCAACCGCGCGCGCCGAAGCGTCCTCAATCGCGCTCAGCTGCGCCATGATCTCGTTCTTGAAGGCGGCATCGATCGCATCGGTCGCGGTCGCCTGCATCGTCTCGCGCGCGCTCAACACCAGCTTTTCGAGCGTCAGCCGCGCTTCGTCGGCCGCCGAATCGGCGGTCGCGCGAACTTCGCCGAGCGTCGCGATCATGCGCGCGCCGCCCTGTTCGGCGAATTCGTCGGCACCTTCGCGCAGCTTGGCGAGCGCCGTCTCGGCGTCGGCGAGCGAGCCGTTGATGCGGTCGACAAGCGCCTGCTGGCTGGTCGCGTGGCCCGCCATCTGTTCCTCGTTCGCCTTCAGCGTCGCCTGCACGGCGTTGACGTGCGACGCCGTCGATTGCGCGACGAGTTCCGACGCATCGAGGATCGGGCGGAGCTGCGACAGCGCCGTCTGCGTCGTCTTGCCGTGCGAGGTGATACGGTCGAGCGCGTGCGGCAGCGTTTCGTCGAGTTCGCGCGTCACGGCATCGAGCGCGAGGAGTAGCGATTCGGCATGGGTGATAAGCTGGTGCGCCGAGGCGTTTCCGCTCTGCACCTGCTGCATGAAGGCGGCGAGCTGCGACTTGGTGTCGTCGATCGATCGGCCGATCACCCCGGTGCTGGCGCTGACGCTGACATCGAGGATTTCGAGCTGCTTGCCGACTTCTGCCACATGCGCGGTGATGCGCGAGGCCAGCGCGTCGCTGGCGTCGGCGTGCGCCGCGAGCTGGGCGCCCATCGCATTGCCGGCATCGCGGGCGAGGCCGAGCTTCGCGTCCATCAGCGCGCCGGCGTCGTCGACGCCTTCGCGGAACTGCCGCCAGCTTTGATCCATCTGGCCCGTCATCGCGGCGACGGTCGAGGTCATGTTGTCGCGTGCCGTGGCCGCAACCTTCGTCATTTTTGCGAGCACTGCGCTTTGCTCATTGGCGACCTGCGCCGACGCGGCGAGCAGTTCCGATTCGGTTTCCTTCGTCTGCTCCTGCAACGCGACGATCGCTTCGAGCATGGTCGCGGTCGTTTCCGTGCCGGTCTGCGCTGCCTTTGCCGCTTCCTCGCCGAGCGCGGCGAGCCGGGCTTCGAGGTTGGCGCCCTGCTGGTGCGCAACAAGTCCGGCCTCGCGGAAATTGACCGCGAGCCGCTGCGCGACATCGTCGATCCGCGGCAAGCCGGCAAGCAGCCCGTCCATCCGCTGCAGCGCGACATCGCCCGAGCGCGCGAGCTGGTCGTGCGCATTGGCGATCACCGAGGCGTTGCTGGCGAGCTTGTCGCTGCTTTCACCCAGCCGCAACACGGTGTCGAGGCCGAGCTGCTGGACGATCTTTGCCTGCTCGCCGAGCTGCTTCTGCGCATCGGCCAAGTGCAGGCCGAGCGAATGCATCGACTGGTTGAGCGCCATATTCTCTTCGCGAAGACTGGCCGCGACGCGGGCGAAGCGCGCCTGTTCGGACCGGCCCGATCGAAGCAACGCCATCCACAGCACCGCCAGCAGCGTCAGCGGCATCGCGATCGTCGCGACGAGTGTCGGCCAGGCGGAGAGGGCCGGACTGCGTGCAAAGCCGTCCGTTGCGACGGAAAGTGCGAACCCCGTCCAGCCGATCGCCAGAAGGATAAGCAGTGCAGGGGCTGCGCGTTCGCGCCACGCCGACGCGGCGCGCGGCGCTTCGTCGATATCCTCAGCGTCATCGAGCGAGGACATGTCGAGCCAATTCCGTTCGGTGGGCGCCTCGGTATCGGGCGCGGGCGCGGCTTCGGGCGCCGCCACTTCTGCCGGTTCCGCGCTGTCCGCTTCCTGGTTTGTCGCGGAATTCCGCCACAATCCGACGATCTTCTTTTCCCCCGTCATCCTGCCATCTTAGCATCAAATGGCCGCCATGAAACGGAAACTTAACTACAAGCTGCCAATCCTGTGGAATGTCTTTCGACAGCGGCCCCCTTGACCGATACCTTAGCGCAGCGTTCGGCGATGACCCGGCGATGGCGATGGACCTGCGCACCGCCTTCACCGGCAGCGCGCGCGACCTGTCCGACCTGATGCGTCGATCGCGCTGCGATGCGAACTGGGAAATGGCGGCAATCCGCCTGAAAGGGCTCGCCGCGACCTTTGGCATCATCCCGCTGATCCAACTCGCCGAAGCGGCGATCGAGGGGGCGCCGGGCGACCCCGCCGTGCTGCGCCGGATCAACCTGGCAATCGACGCGATCGCCTGACCGCCGGCCCTGACGCGGTGCGGCCCGGACCGGCAGACCGGGTTCAATTTCGGTTCAGCCGCTTTTCTCCATTGAAATATCGATACCGCCTGTCTTGCCTTGGCAACGCGACGGGTTTAGCCGCGTTTACGACGCGCGGCCGAACCTGTGTGCGCCAAAGCGCATGCCTGGGCGAAGGCGGCCGAGTAAAAGGAGAGATTTCGATGTTTAACCGTTTCCGCTCGATGCCCGCAACGGCGATGGCCGCCGTGCTGGGCTGCGCGCTGATGGCGACTGCGACCCCGGCTACCGCTCAGAAGAAAGAGAAGCCGAAGAAGGAAGAAGAGGCGAAGGGCAAGGGCCTGTCGGCAAGCAAGGCGTTCGGCCCGGCGCTCAAGAAAATGACCGACGCGACCACCGCAAAGGACGCCGCGGCGTTGCAGGCGGCGCTGACCGAAGGGCAGGGGACCGCCACCGCGCCCGACGATAAATATCTCCTCGGCTTCTACCAGCTCCAGCTCGGCATCCTGAACAAGGACCAGGCGGTTCAGGGACAGGCGCTCGATGCGATGCTCGATTCGGGTCTGACCCCGCCGGAAAATCTCGCGGTCTACAGCTTCTTCTCGGGCAATTTCGCTTATGCGGCGAAGGACTATCCGAAGGCGATCAAGCGGCTCGAAGCCGCGCGAGCCGCTGGTTCGACCGAAGCCAATGTGCCCATTCTGTTGATGGACAGCTATCTCAGCTCGGGTCAGGTCGATCAGGGCATCACGATCGCCAAGGCCGCGATCGAGGCAAGCCGCGCCGCGGGTCAGCGTCCGTCGGACGAACTGTATGTCCGGCCGATCAAGGCTTTGCAGGCGGCAAAGCGCAACGACGAGATGCTAGCCCTGATGACCTTGCGCCTGCGCGACTATAGTCAGCCGCAAGTCTGGCGTCAGACCTTGTTTTCGGTGCTGCAGGCCGGGCCGGCTGCCGGGACGCCGAAGGAACAGGAATCCGTTACGCTCGACGTCATGCGCCTGATGCGCGCGGCGGGCGCGATGACCGAACGCCTCGAATATGACGAGTATAGCGCGCTTGCGGCCAGCGACGGCCTGCCGGGCGAAGCCGTCGCCGTTATCCAGGAAGGCGAGCAGAAGAAGGTTTTCCCGGGCACCGACGCGAAGCTGGCGGCCCGGCGCGATGACCAGAAGGCGCGCGCCGGCAACGAGGCATCGACCATCGTGGCCTATTCCAAGCAGCCTTCGACGCTGACCAACCCCAAGACGGCGGGTGCCACCGCCGACGCGCTGGTCGGCTATGGTCATTATGCCGATGCGATTCCGCTCTATCAGGCGGCGGCAAAGGGCGCAGCCGACAAGGACATGTGGACGTATCGCCTCGGCGTTGCCCAGGCACTGTCGGGCGACAAGGCGGCCGCCAAGGCCAGCTTCGGCCAGGTGGCCGGCCCCCGCAAGCGGTTGGCCGACCTTTGGGTGGTCAAGCTGGATGCACCCGCGGCGGCTCCCGTTGCGGCGGCTACCCCGGCGGCTCCCGCGACGAACTGATCGCGCGCTTCGCACAAAAGAAAAGGGCGCCGTCCAGACAGGACGGCGCCCTTTTCTTATGGCCGACCTGCAATCTCAGGGTTCGACGGGAATTCCCGCCAGCTGTTTCGCGGTGCGAATCGTCAGCGAGGTTTTGACGCTGGTGACGTTGGGCGCCGACGTCAGGTGCGCGGTCAGGAACGACTGGAAGCTCTGCAGATCGCGCGCGACGACCTTCAGCAAAAAGTCGATCTCGCCGTTCAGCATATAGCATTCGCGCACCTCGGCGAGGCCGCCGACATAATCCTCGAACGCCTTCAGGTCGGATTCGGCCTGGCTGCGCAGGCTGACCATCGCAAAGACGGTGATTCCATAGCCAAGCTTCGATGCGTCGAGGTCGGCGTGATAGGACCGAATGACCCCCGATTCCTCGAGCGCCCGGACACGGCGGAGACATGGCGGAGCCGTCAGCCCCACCATTTGTGCCAGTTCGACATTCGTCATCCGCCCGTTTTTTTGCAGCTCGCCCAGTATCTGCAAATCAATCTGATCGAATTTCTGACTAGCCATCATTGAAACATCCGCTTTCCAAAACTGCGGTGACCATAATATTATTTCAGGCGATTGCAATTGTCCCACAATGCGACGTGGACAGTTAAGGCACTTTCATGACCGGATGATTCACGCTAGCCGGTAAGCATATGCTAACCAACGACCAAGGTGTGGGGCTGATTTCGCGTGACCGCTGACTCGATGATTGCGACCATCTTGCGCCAGGCGCCTGCGGATCGCCGTGCGAGCATCACGGCGTGGCGACAACTTACCGATATTCTGGCGCAGCGCGGCAATCAACTGGCCGATGACGATATTCGCCGCAGCCTGCACGCGCTCGCCGTGCTCAGGCCGCGTGTCCCCGAATCTGTGCGCCGCGACTGCGCGCGCGCCGTCGCGCGCCATGGCCGTTTCGCACCGCTCGTCGCGCTTTACGCCAACGATGTTCCCGCGGTGTCGGCGATCATGCTGCGCGATGCGCGGCTCGCCGAGGCCGATTGGCTGGCCCTCTTGCCTGCAACGAGCGCGATGGCGCGATCGGTGCTGGCGGGCCGCTCCGACTTGCCGCACGGTGTTTATCGCGCGCTCGCCAGTCTTGGTAGCGCGTCGGTCGCGCTGCCGCAGCCCGAAGCCGCCGCGCAGGAAGAGCCCGCGCCCGTAGCGGAAGCGACGCCCGAACCCGTGAGCGAGGGGCATCCGAGCCAGATCAGCGAACTCGTTCGTCGGATCGACAAATATCAGTCGACGCGCGCCCAGCCTGCCCAATCGCGGGTGCCGCGCGCGGCATTCCTGTTCGAAACCGGGCCCGATGGCGTCGTCCACTGGGTCGAGGGCGTGACGCGCGGCGCGGTGATCGGCCTGTCGATCGCCGAGGCGGCCTATGGCGGCGAGCCGGGCACCGACGGCGTTGCCGCGGGCGCCTTTCGCCAGCGCGCCGAGATCATCAACGCGCGCATGCTGCTGGAGGGGACGCCGGTGGAGGCGGGCGAATGGCGTTTTTCGGCGCTGCCGTGGTTCGACCCGGCGACGGGGCAGTTCCGTGGTTACCGCGCGAGCGCGCGCCGTCCGCACCGCAATGAAATGCCCTATGGGCGGCCGGCGGCAGAGGATTCGGGCGATTCGATCCGTCAGCTCATCCACGAGCTTCGCAGCCCGCTGAATGCCATTTCGGGTTTCGCACAGATTATTTCGGGACAGATGTTCGGGCCGGTCAGCCACGGCTATCGCGGGATGGCCGAGACGATCGTCGCCGATGCCGCGTCGGTGCAGTCGATCATCGACGATCTGGAGACCGCGGCGCGCAGCGGCTCGGCGGGCACCGGCGCCCCGCCGGAGGAGGTCGTCGATATCGGCGTCGTGGTGACGCAGGTCGAAAGCGAACTTGCGGCGCTCCTCGCCGACCAGCGCGTCGATCTCAGCATCTCGCGCGTCGGGGGACCGTTCCTCGGGCATGCCGGCGACGCCGATGTCCGGCGGATGGTCGGCCGTCTGCTGACGGCGCTGGTCGATGTGTCCGAACCGGGGGCAATATTGGTCGGGCAATTGGTGACCGAATCGCGGCACGACGACATGCTCCAGCTGCGGGTCGTCCGCCCCGCGACGATCCGCTTTGCCACGGCGGCGGACCTGCTCGACCCGGGGTTCAGCCCCGAAGGCGAAGCGCCCGGCGCCGCGGTGCTCAGCCTCGGTTTCTCGCTCCGCCTCGTCGACAGCCTCGCGCGCGGCAGCGGCGGACGCCTCGATATCGGGCATAACGCCTTGACCTTGCACCTGCCCTCCGCCAACTCAAAGGCCGAAGTCGAGCTGGAAGCCCAGCAAGGCGAGTAGGCCCATCCGGCGGTCTTCGGGGCAAAGGGGAGCATGGTGCAGCCTGCGGGCAATTTCTTTGCGTATCCGGCCGCATCGGACCTGATCGAACTGGACGCCGGTGAGCGTCCCCGATTCTGGGTCACGATCGATACCGAAGAGGATTTTGACTGGGCCGCGCCCTTCGCGCGCACCGGCTACCGCCTCGCGTCGGTCCCCGCGCTCGCCGAATGCCAAAGCTATTTTGAACGCGCCGCGGTTCGCCCCATCTATCTGGTCGATTGGCCGATCGTTGCCGATGACCGCGCGGTCGACATCCTGGGTACAGCGCAAGGTGGCGGGCGATGCGAAATCGGTGCGCAGCTCCATCCCTGGGTAACCCCGCCGCACGACGAGGATGTGAACGAGCGCAACAGCTATACCGGAAGCCTGCCCGCCGCGTTGCAACGCGCGAAGATGACGGCGCTGCGCGACGCGATCCGCGATCGCTTCGCCCTCGCGCCGGTCGTCTACCGCGCCGGCCGTTACGGCCTCGGCCCCGACACCGCCGCGATGCTCGCCGAACTGGGCTTCCGCTGCGACACATCGGTTCGCAGCGGGTTCGATTATCGCGCCGGGCACGGCCCCGACTATCGCGACGCGCCACTGCACCCATGGTGGGTTCGGACCGGGCAGGGCGCCGTGCTCGAGATGCCGGTCACCACGGTCTTCGGCGGCTTGCTCGGGGGAGCGGGACGCCGCGTCTATCACCGCGTCGCGCGAAACGGCACCCACGCCGGCGCCGCGCTCGCGCGTCTGGGGCTTGTCGAACGGATCGCGCTGACGCCCGAGGGAATTCCCGCCGAACGCGCGTGCAAGGCGATCGATATCGCGATCGCGGCGCGCCTGCCGGTGCTCAACTTCTCGTTCCACTCGCCGTCGCTGCAGCCGGGTAACACGCCCTATGTTCGCAGCATTGCGGATCTCGACCTCTTCTATCGCTGGTGGGACATTGTGCTGGACCACCTCGCGCGCCGCGGTGTCGAGGCGACCACCGCCGCGGGAATATTGGCGATGGCCGAACGAAGGGCTCCTTCAAAGCCGGCATCCTGATCGTTGGCGCTTGCCAATGCGGCGCGGCCTCCGCTATCGCCCGCACACCCCCACCGGGTTTCAAAAGGGGGCCTGTAGCTCAACGGTTAGAGCTGGCCGCTCATAACGGCTAGGTTGCGGGTTCGAGTCCTGCCGGGCCCACCATTTCCTCCAACTTTCCCTTGCAAATCGAAACCGATACCTCTCCATTACGCCGGCAGAAGGAGAGGGACATGGGGAAGCGGCGGACGATTTTGCTCGGCGGTCTTGCGATCGTTGCGGTGGTTGCGGGGACGGTGGCGGTACGGACCGCGACCTTCGCGCCCAAGGACATCGCCGACGGCAGCGCCATCCGGCTCGCCGCCGTGCCGACCTATGATCTCGATGCCGCCGTCGGGCATCTGAGCGCCGCGGCGCAGATCAGGACGATTTCGCACCAGGATCCGGCCGAGAATGACGTTGCCGAATGGGACCGGCTGCATGGCTGGCTCGCGGCGACCTATCCGGCGACGCACCGCGTCATGGCGCGCACGATCCTGCCGAACCGGACGCTCGTCTATCACTGGCCGGGCAGCGACGCGTCGCTCGCGCCGATCATCGTGATGGCGCATCAGGATGTCGTCCCGGTCACCGAGGGCACCGAAGGCGACTGGAAATATCCCCCCTTTGCGGGGACGATAGCCGAAAAGGCGGTATGGGGCCGCGGCACGGTCGACGACAAGGGCTCGCTCATCGGGCTGTTTGAAGCGATCGAGGCACTGGCGGCGCAGGGGTTCCAGCCCAAGCGCGGTATCTATCTCGTGTCGGGGCATGACGAGGAAGCGGGCGGTTCGGGTGCTGTCGCTGCCGCCGCGAAGCTGAAGGCCGAGGGCGTGCGCGCGCTCTATACGCTAGACGAAGGCAGCGTCGTTCTACGCGACACACCGGTGATCGACGGGCCGGCGATCCTGATCGGCGTTGCCGAAAAGGGCTATGCGACGCTCAAGGTCACCGCCAACGCGCCCGGCGGCCACAGCTCGATGCCACCTGCCGAAACCGGCGTGACGACGCTGGCGCGCGCCGTGCTGGCGATCACCGAAAGCCCGTTCCCGATCGAAATGCGCGGCCCCGGTGCGGCGATGGTCGAGGCGCTGGCTGCGCACAAGGGCGGCACGACGAAGCTGGCGGTCGCGAACCAGTGGCTGCTCGGCCCGGTGCTGAAGAAGCAGCTTTCGGCTTCGCCTTCGTCGGCTGCGGCCTTCCACACGACGATCGCGCCGACGATGCTTCAGGGAAGCCCCAAGGAAAATGTGCTGCCGCAATCGGCCACGGCATTGATCAATTATCGTATCTCGCCGTGGAACAGCTCGGCCGACGTGATGGCGCGCGCGAAGGCGGCAGTCGGCGATGCGCCGGTCGAACTCAGTTGGGTGAAGCCGCCGAACGAGCCGTCGCGCGTGTCGTCGACCAGCTCGGAGGGCTGGAAATATGTCGTCGCGGCGGCGCGCGCCGATGCGCCCGATGCCATCGTCGCCCCATTCCTGGTCGTCGGCGCGACCGACAGCCGCAGCATGGGGCCGATTTCCGAGGATGTGTACCGCTTCATGCCGATGCACTTCACGCTCAAGGAAACCGCGATGATCCACGGCACCAACGAACATATGACGATCGACAGTTTCAAGCGAATGATCGATTTCTATGCGCGGCTGATCGCGACGTCGGCGGGATAGGTGCGCACGGCAATCAGTCGGCGAAGCGAACAGGCGGAAAACGGCCGAAAAGCGGTCCGTCCATTATCCGGCCCTGAGCGCGTCTTGTAACGGCCTCAGCCACCGCAGATAGGCATGCGATCGGTCCTGCTCGTGATGAATGGGAGCCCGAACCTGCTGGGCACTCGGCGTGTAAATGGCTCGCAAATTTTCTTCTGGTCTGAGGCAGGAGGACGCAAAAGGAAGTCGCAGAAAGCCAAACAGGGCGCGTATCTCCCGCTCCGCGTTCGATACAAGCCGCGCATGATCGAGGCGGTACAAGCTGCCGGGTGTCAAACCCTGCACCATTTCCATCATCCCAAGATAATGGCGATAATATCGGCCGAGATCTTCCAGCGTGTTCGGAAAGTCGGTGTGGCGGTTGAAATAGGTCGTGTAGGCCGAAAAGCAGCAGGCCAGCGGCGCGCGCCGCACGTCGATAATTCGCGCGCCCGGCAGGATTCGGCGAATGAGTGCGACAAGGCGCCAGTTGGCCGGCATTTTGTCGGTGAAATAGGGCCGATCGGTGCGGCGATAACGCCCCGCTCTCGTTAGATAATCCGTGCCGAGCTGCGCTGCTTCGGCGTGCGTCAATGTCTGCAGGCGGCGGACCAAGACATCGGGCGAATCGAAGGCACCGATCGAGGCGGCGACTTCCGGTAATGCGAACAATTCGCCGGCGCCCTCGACTTCGGGATGACTGGCGAGGATTTGTTCGACGAGCGTCGATCCCGAGCGCGGCATGCCCACGATGAAAATTGCGCCATCCGCGTGTGGGGAATGATGGGCCGCTGCCGCGAACAAGGACGGTCGCAATTTGCGGTGGGCCTCGACGAACGCCGCGAGCCCAGCTCCGTCATAGGGAACGAGGGTGTCGCGGAGAGCGTTGGCTTCGGCAAATTTCTCGAACGACCTCTCGAACGCACCGAGCGCTCCGTGGGCGCGGCCGAGCGCGAACAGAAGCTGGATCTTGTGATGGGGGTCGCGCACGAGGACGAGGGCCTTCTCCATCGCTGCGACATCTGTGTCGCCAAGCATGGCGGGCAAAGTGGCAAGCCCCAGCCACGCGGGGCCGAAATCGGGTGCGAGCTCGACCGTTTTGCGAAAGGCGGCCGCGGCCTCGCTCACGTCGCCAACGGCGGCGAGGTCGCTACCGAAATTTGCCCACAGGAGCGGCACGCCCGGAGCGGCAGCGACTAGCGCCCGGTGGACGTCGAGCGCTTCCGCCGCGCGGCGCTCGCCGGATAATATGCCGGCCTTTATCGATAGCGGCCAGATCTTCGACGGCTGACGGTCTATCTCGCGGTCGAGATGGGCCAGCGCTTCGTCGACACGGCCGACGCCGCAGAGGAAGGAGGCGAGCGCGGCGTGCGCCTGGGCCGAGTCCGGTTGCGCGGCGACCGCCATGCGCAGGGCCCGTTCGTCGGGCGGGGGGGCGGAATCCGCGCTCATCGACGGCATGTGGGGCAACATTGTGCCGCGTGTCTACAGACGGGCTTGCGGGCGGTGCAAATTTCCCGGGTCGGGCGAAGGTTCCGGAAGGGGCGGCCCCGATGTTACCCCAACTTCAGCTTCTCGTATTGATACCGTGACATGCCCGGCATTTACTCGTATCCGGTAACCGGTTGATAATAATTCATTTGTAGTCGGCAGTCCGCGACATCTTCCGGTTGTGCCGGGAGTTGGTCTGGCCTGTTCTTCCGCAAAGACCCGCTTCGGCGGCGGAAGGTCGGCGGTGGGATAGGGTGCGGGCGTTCGTATGGGGCCATGCATGCCGAAAAAGGACAGGCGAGGCTCGCTTTGCGAGCCGTGCCGCAGCCGCCGGGGGGCCGTATGACCAAGGATGGCGCGTTTCTTTCCGTGCTCATCGCGGCCGACGTTACGGTCGTGGCATCCCGCCCCGAATGGCCATCGGCCTTCACCACCAGACAATTCCTCCCCCGTGACCCGCTCGCGAACCCCGAACCGTGCCCGAAGGAAAAACCATGACTATCGACAGCGTGTCTGCCGCCCGCCCGCGCAAAGCCCAGCCGCTGTCGCGCCGCCTGTTGTGCGGAGCGTCGCTCGCGGCCGTGCTCGCGTGCGCGCCGCTGTCCGCGCGGGCCGAGGATCGCTACTGGGATGCCAACGGCACAGCGGTCGGTTCGGGCGGCACCGGCACGTGGAACCTTGCCAACCTCAACTGGAGCCCCAATGGCGACGGCGTCAGCGGTCCCTTCGCCGAGCCATGGAACAATGGCGATCTCGATAATGCGATTTTCGGCAGCACCGCGGGGACGGTGACGGTTGGCGTGCCGGTAACGGTTGGCAACATCACCTTCAGTTCGGCCGGTTATGTTCTGAGCGGCGGAACGATCACGCTGGGCGGACCGGCGCCGACGATCGCAACCAATTTCAGCAACGCCAACACCAACGCTACGATCAATTCGGCAATTGCCGGTTCGTCGGGTCTGATCAAGGCCGGCAACGGTGGATTGATATTGAACGGCACCAACAGTTTTACCGGCGGGATCACACTCAACAGCGGTAGCATCTACGCGAGCAGCGACGCGGCGCTCGGCGTATTGAGCAACAATATCGTTACCGCCGCCGGCGCGACGGTCCGGCTGTCGATTGGCGGTGCGTCGACAAGCCGCGCGGTCGCGATCGGCGATGGCGGCACGCTGATTCTCGAGGGGAGCGGCGCGGGTTCGGCGCTGATCTCGGGCAGTGGCAGGGTTTCGGTGGCGGCCAGCGGCGTCACGATGAGCAATGACCTCAGTTCCTATACCGGCCAGACCATCTTTACGGGTTGCAACGGCACCTGCTCGGCGCGCTTCACCTCGCTCCGCAACCTTGGCGAAGCGAGCGCGCTTGGCGCGCCCGTCACGGTGGCCGACGGCACGATCATCTTCAACCAGCAGAGCCAGTATAGCGACAGCCTGATCTATCTTGGCGACGGCGACAGTTCGAACCGCAACTGGGATATCAACGGCAACAACGCGGTCATCCGCAACCAGGGGACCGGCACGCTTTCGATCACCGGCGACATCGATGTTTCGACTGGCGCTACTTTCATTGCCGATACCGCCAATGTGGAACTGCTGGGCATATTGAGCGGCGGGGCGTTCGGCTTCAACGGCGCGGCCGGAAATATCGTCACGCTGGGCAACGCCAACACATTTACGGGACAGGCGACCATCTCCGGTCTGGTCAGGGCAGCGGTCCTCGGCGACACGGGCGTCGTCAGCTCGCTCGGCACGGGGTCGACCATCGGTCTCGGCGTCGGTGCTTTGAGCTATGTCGGAACGGGCAGCAGCAGCAACCGCAGCTGGGTGGTCCACGGCACGTCGGGCATCCAGAACGACGGAACCGGTGCGCTCGATTTGAGCGGCAATATGTCGTTCGTCGCGGGTGGTATCGCGGACAGCCTGACGCTCGGCGGCAGCTTTGCCGGCGAGAATCAGTTTTCGGGGGTGATTTCGGGCGTTGGGGGCCTTGTCTCGAACGGCAGCGGCACCTGGGTCATCGGCGGCGCCAACAATTTCACGGGCAATGTTACCGTTACGTCGGGAACGCTGAAGGTCGGGAACGCCGCGGCCTTCGGGCCCGCGAACGGCCTGATTGTCAACGGCGGCACGCTCGACCTTGGCGGCTTCGACCTCGTCGCGCCGTCGCTGACCGGAACGGGCGGCACGGTTTCGCTGGGCGCGCAGACGCTGACCGTCGATGCAAAGACCGCGCAGGTCTTTGGCGGCAGCATCACCGGAACCGGCGGCTTGCGGAAAAGCGGTGCGGGATCGCTGACGCTGACCGGCACGAACAGCTATACCGGCGCCACGACGATCGGCGGCGGCCGGCTGACGCTCGATTTCTCGGGCGCCGGCGGTCCTGCCAGTGACATCGTCTCGGCATCGTCGCCGCTCGTCCTGTCGGGCGGCACGCTCGAGATGACGGGCGCGGCGGGCGAGACCAACAGCCAGGGTTTCAACGGCCTGACGGTCAACGCCGGCAGCAACACCGTTCGCGCCGTCAGCGGCGCCGGCGGTATCGTGAACCTCAATCTCGGTGCGATCACGCGCGCGGGCGGGCTGGTCAATTTCGTCCTGCCGACGGGTGGCGCGATCACCACGAGCAACGCCGACGGCGTGCTCGGCGGCTGGGCGACGATCAACGGGTCCGATTATGCCAAGGTGGTCGGCGGCGGCATCCTCGCCTTCGACGCCAGCGACTATACGACCAAGGACGACGCCGCGACCTGGGCGAATGGCGACATCATCAGCGATACCGCGAACGCCGCGAACACACCTTTCTTTGGGACAGTGACGGGCGATGTCCAACTCGGCGGCCTGCGTTATACGGCCGCGGCCGGATCGAACGTCGCGATCGGCGCCGCAAACACGCTGGGTATCGATGGCACGATCATCGTCGCGCCCAGCACGCTCGCCACGAACCAGAACATCACCGGCGGCTCGCTGACCGGAAGCACGGGCGGCGGGACGCTCGGCGTCCAGCATAACGGCACGGGCACGCTCACGATCGGTTCGACGATCGTCGATAACAGCGGCGCCACGGGTTTTGCCAAGAGCGGCGGTGGCACCGTTCGCCTGACCGGCACCAACAGCTACACCGGCGGCACGACGCTGAGCGGCGGCCGGCTGGAGGTCACCCAGCTCGCCAACGGCGGCGCCGCGAGCAGCATCGGCGCGTCGAGCGCCGACGCCGCGAACCTCGTCCTCGAAAGCGGCACATTGGCCTATACCGGCGGCGTCGATGCCGTCACCGATCGCGGCATCACGCTCGTCAACGGCGGCGCCGAGCGCGCGATCCAGGTCGACGCCGGACGAAGCGTCGAGTTTTCGGGCCTGGTCACCAGCCCCGACGACGCGGGGCTGACCAAGACCGGCTGGGGCACGCTGGTCCTGTCGAACGCCGCGAACGATTATGCCGGCGTCACAACGATCACCCAATCGTCGGCCGCCGGCAACAGCACGCTGTCGGTCAATACGCTGTCCGACGGCGGCGTCGCGAGCGGCATCGGCGCGGCGAGCGGCGATTCGGCCAATCTCGTCATGAGCAATGGCGCCCGGCTGCAATATACCGGCGGCACCGTCGCCATCGACCGCGGCTTTACGCTGGCCGCCGGACAGGGCGGCATCGATGTCGCCAATGCGGGCACGACGCTGACCATCGGCGGCATCGCCACGGGCGCGGGCTCCTTCTTCAAGGATGGTGCGGGTACACTCATCCTCAGCGGCACTAACAGCTATGCCGGTGATACCACCGTCAATGCCGGCATCCTGCGCGCGGGATCGGCGCGGGCCTTTGGCGCTGGTGGTCGCTTCATGACCGTGAACAGCGGGGCGACGCTGGACCTTGGCGGGTTCAACATCGGCGTTGCGGCCGTTATCGGCGGCGGGCTGATCGATCTGGGCGGACGCACGCTGACGACGGGCGGCGGCGGCGGCATCTTTACGGGGCGCATTACCGGAACCGGCGGTTATACGCGCACCGGCGGGTTCACCCAGACATTGAGCGGCTGCAGCAACGACTATACCGGCGTCACGACGATCGGCGGCGCACTTTCGATCGACTGCATCGCGAATGGCGGGCAGGCGAGCGGTATCGGTGCTTCGTCGGCGGCGGGGTCGAACCTCGTCTTCGCGAACGGCACGCTGGTCTATACGGGCGCCAGCGCGTCGACCGATCGCGGCTTCGCGATGACGGGGAACGGCGTCGTCAATGTTCTTGACGCTGGAACGACGCTCGAATTCTCCGGGGACATCTCCGGCACCCGGCAGCTCAGCAAGGATGGCGCAGGGACGCTGCTGCTGTCGGGGGTGAATAACACGACCGGTAACGTCCGGGTGATAAACGGCACGATACGGGCCGGATCGACGACGGCCATGCGGAGTGGCTGGGTGTCACTCGACGACACCGCCGGTGTCCTGCTCGACCTCGACAGTTACGACAATAATGTCCTCTACCTGTTGGGCGGCGGCACGACGGGGGGCAATATCTCCCTCGATGCGGCGACGCTGACGATCAGCGACGGTGGCGGCGCCGGGGTCATTTACGGCGGTGCAATCCTGGGCAGCGGCGGCCTGGTCAAGAATGGCAACGGTTATCAACAGCTGTCGGGCTGTTCGAGCAGCTATGGCGGGACGACCGTCATCAACGGCGGCACGCTCGCGGTGGACTGCCTCGGCGACGGCGGCGCGAACAGTTCGATCGGTTCCTCCTCCTCGGCGGCGAGCAATCTTGTGCTGAGCGGCGGCACGCTGCAATATGTCGGCACCGGCGGAGCCACGAACCGGCAGTTCACGCTCGGCGCCTCGACCGCGAGCAAGCTCGACGCGTCGGGTACGGGTGCGATCGCCTTCACCCACGCCGGGCCGCTGACCTTTGCGAGCGCGAACACGGCGCAGACGCTGACGCTGACGGGCACGAGCACCGGAAACAACATCCTCGCCGCGCAGATCACCAACAACGGAACCGGTCTTACCGGGCTGGCCAAGACGGGCGCGGGTACGTGGGTTCTCACCAATGGGGGCAGCACCTATACCGGTGTGACGAATATCAGCGGCGGTGTGCTTGCGGTCGATAAGCTTTCTGATGGTCTACTCGCGAGCAGCATCGGCGCCTCATCGGCTGCCGCGTCCAACCTGATCATTGGTAACGGCTCGACGCTGCGCTACACGGGCAGCGGCGATACGACGAACCGCCTGTTCACCCTGTCGCTGGGCGTCACCTTCATCGAATCGTCGGGCACGGGCGCGATCGTCTTCACCGATACCGGGCCGGTCACGCTGGCGAGTAACAACCAGGCGCGCACGATCGCGCTCGGCGGAACGAACACCGGCAACAACACGCTGGCGGGCTCGATCGGTAATGCCGGCACCGGCGTCACCACGCTCGCCAAGAACGACAGCGGTAACTGGGTGCTGACCGGCAATCACAGCTACACCGGGTCGACCAACGTCAATGGCGGCACGCTGTTCATCGGCGGCGGCGGCACGACGGGGTCGATCGCCAGTGCGATCGTCAACAATTTCGGCACGCTCGGTTTCAACCGCAGCGACCTCCTGTCCTATGGCGGGCAGATCGGGGGCACCGGATCGGTGCGTCAGGCGGGGGCCGGCACGACCGTGCTCACCGGCACCAACCTCTACACCGGCGGTACGACGATCGACGCGGGCACGCTCCAACTCGGCAACGGGGGCACGACGGGCAGCATCGTCGGCGACGTCGTCGACAATGGTTTGCTGGTGTTCAATCGCTCGAACCTTCTCACCTTTGCCGGCACCATCTCGGGCAGCGGGGCGGTGCGGCAAATCGGCAGTGGCACCACCGTGCTGAGCGGTATCAACAGCTACGCTGGTGGGACGTCGATCCTTGGCGGTACATTGCAGGTGTCCGCCAACGCCAATCTCGGGTCCGCGGCGGGCGCGCTCGACTTCTCGGGCGGCACGCTGCGCACGACCGCATCCTTCGCAAGCGGGCGGAACACGAGCCTGACCGGCGCGGGTACGATATTGACCGATGCCGGCACGACTTTCTCGCTGGGTGGCCTGGTTTCGGGTGCGGGCGGGCTGACCAAGTCCGGCACCGGCATTTTGACGCTGAGCGGAAGCAACAGCTATGCCGGTGCGACGAATGTGAACGCGGGTACGCTGCTGGTCAACGGCAACCAGTCGGCGGCGACGGGCCTTTTGACCGTCGCTTCGGGGGCGACGCTGGGCGGCAGCGGGACGATCGGTGGCAGCGTCAATGTGCTGAACGGCGGCATCCTTGCGCCGGGCAACAGCCCCGGCACGCTCAATATCAATGGCGACCTGGCGCTGGCGGGCGGTTCGGTCCTGAACTTCGAATTCGGCCAGGCCGATGTCGCGGGCGGTCCGCTGAACGACCTGATCAATGTCGGCGGCAATCTGACGCTCGACGGCACGATCAACGTCAATGTGTCGGCCGGCGGTAACTTCGGCGGCGGCCTCTACCGTGTGTTCAACTATGGCGGCACGCTTACCGACAACGGGCTCACGCTGGGTTCGATGCCGCCCGGAAGCAATGTCACCGTCCAGACCTCGGTCGCGGGTCAGGTCAACCTGATCAACTCCGGCGGCCTGTCCTTGAGCTTCTGGGACGGCGCCGCCGGACCTAAGTTCAACAATGTGGTCAACGGCGGCAACGGCACTTGGCATCTGGGCGGCGCCGACAATAATTGGACGGGCGCCGACGGCAGCATCAATGCGGCCTATGCCGACGGCACCTTCGCGATTTTCGCGGGTGCGCCCGGCACGGTCACGGTCGACAACAGCGGCGGTGCGGTCACCGCGGCGGGCATGCAGTTCGCGACGGGCAACTATCTGATCGATGGCGGACCGCTGACGCTGGTCGATCCCGACTCGATCATTCGCGTCGGCGATGGCACTGCGTTTGGCGCCGGATTCGTCGCGACGATCGCGGCGAGCCTCACCGGCGCGGTCCAGCTGGTCAAGACCGATTCCGGGACGCTCATCCTCGGCGGCACCAACAGCTACACCGGCGGCACCGCGATCAACGGCGGCGTGTTGCAGGTCTCTGCCGACGCCAACTTCGGCGCCGCGGGCGGCGCGCTGTCGTTCGACAGCGGCACGCTGCGCGTGATGACCGATTTTACCTCGAACCGCGATGTCCAACTGGTTGGCGCGGGGACTGTCACCGTGGGACCCGGCGGGGCCAACTGGGTGCTCGCGGGAGACACCAGCGGGGCGGGGTCGCTTACCGTCAACACCGGCGCATCCACTGTGACACTGACCGGCAATGCCGCGCATACGGGCGGCACCATGGTCGCGGGCACCGGCTCGTTGTTCATCGGCAATGGCGGCACGACTGGAACTATCGCCGGCGACATCATCAATAATGGCAACATCCGGTTCAACCGGTCAGACAATAGCGTCTACGCCGGCTCGATCACCGGGACGGGTAGTTTCGCACAATCGGGCGGCGGCACGCTGTCGTTGACGGGGAACAGCAATTGGACGGGCTCCGCTTCGATATCGGGCAGCAGCGGGCTCCGTATCGCCAGCGGCAACAACGTTACGGCCGCGAACCAGACGAATATCACGCAGGGCGGCTCGCTGACCATTTCGGGGCCCGGATCGACTTTTACCACCGGGCTCGCAGCCCTCACCGCCGGCAGCGGGACCGTTTTCCTCAACGTCGAAAATGGGGGCACTCTCCAGGCCAGTGGCACTTTGGCGCTTCGCACCCTCGGTGGGACGGTCGGAACTTCCGACCTGAACATCGCAGGCGCGGGGTCGTTGGTTAGCGCGAGCCGACTTGACGTGAGCACCGGTGCTTCAGCGGTATCGAATATTACGATCAGTGGTGGCGGCACATTGCAAACGGGCGTCGCGAACATAATTGGCTCGGCGGCCAGCAATACAGTGATTTCTACAGTTGCGATTACCGGTGCGGGATCCAACTGGACAAGCAGCGGTATACTGCTGACCCGAAATGCCAATATCTCCGTGCTTGACGGCGGCGCCCTGAATTTGGGAGCGGCGCAGATCGGAACGATCGCCCAAGGCGCAAATGTCCTGGTTTCGGGCGCCGGATCGACCTTCACCACGACCGATGCCCTGACCCTTGGGTTGATCGGCGCTAACGCGAGTGGCGTATTGACGATCGCCGACGGCGGGCGGGTGACCGCCGGTACGGGCCTCATGCTGGCCGCAAACGCCGGAACGACCGGCACCGTCAATATCGGCGGCGTCGAGGGGGGCGCGGCCGCCGCGGCGGGCTTCATCGATGGCAACATCATCTTCGGCCCGGGTACGGGCGAATTGAACTTCAACCATACTGACGCCGATTACCTCTTCGCCAACAGCATGTCGGGTGCTGGCGCGATCGGTCATGCGGCGGGCTTCACGCGCCTGACCGGCGACAGTTCGGCCTTCACCGGCACCACGTCGGTCGCGGGCGGCACGCTGCTCGTCGACGGCATCCTCGGAGGCGCGACGAGCGGCGTCAGCGTCGCGACGGGCGGCACGCTGGGCGGCACCGGCACGATCGGCGGCAATGTCGTCGTCCTCAATGGCAATCTCAATCCGGGCGATGTCGGCGGAATTCCGGGCATGCTGACCATCGCCGGCAATCTCAGCCTGACGCCAGCCGCGACGCTCAACGTCGATTTCGGTCAGGCGAATGTTGTTGGGGGTGCATACAATGATCTGATCGATGTGGGCGGCGACTTGGTTCTTGGCGGAACGCTCAATGTCGCGGAAACCCCCGGGGGCAGTTTCGATCCGGGCGTCTATCGCGTGATCAACTATGGCGGGACGCTGATCAACAACGGGCTGACCGTTGACCCCGGCTATTTCGTACAGACCTCGGTCGCGAACCAGGTCAATCTGGTCAACACGACCGGCCTGACCATGCGTTTCTGGGATGGCGTGGCCGGGGCGAAGAATGACAACACAATCACGGGCGGCGACGGCCTGTGGCAGGCGAGCGGCGGCAACGACAATTGGACCGAATTTGACGGTTCGGCTAACGCGCCGTTCACGGACGCGGCGTTTGCGGTCTTCTCCGGCCTTCCCGGCACCGTGACCGTCGATGCGTCGCTTGGCGGCGTTACGGCTTCGGGGATGCAGTTCGCAAGCGACGGTTATGTCATCGACGGCGACCCCGTCATCCTCACCGGGGTGCAATCGGTGATCCGCGTCGGTGACGGCACCACTGCCGGGGCGGGCTATACCGCGACGATCGACAGCGTGCTTGCCGGTGCCTCGCAGCTGGTGAAAAGCGATCTCGGCACCTTGGTCCTGACCGGCGTCAACACCTATAGCGGCGGCACCGCGATCAACGTCGGCACGCTCCAGATCTCGGCAGACAGCAACCTCGGCGATCTGGGGGGCGGACTCAGCTTCGACGGCGGCACGCTCCATAGCACCGCAGATATGACGTCGGGCCGCGCTGTCGATCTCGTCAGCACGGGCAGGTTCCTCACTGACGCAGGCACGACGCTGACGATGAACGGCGCATTCTCGGGCAGCGGCAGCCTTGTGAAGACCGGGGCGGGCACGCTTGCCCTGCGCGGCAGCAGCGGTTTCGCCGGGAATGCCACAGTCAATGACGGACGACTGTCGATCACCAACGGCGGCAGCGTTTCAAATTTCCGGGGCTTTATCGGCAATGCGGCCGGCCAGACGGGCGAATTTGTCGTCTCCGGACCGGGATCAAGCTGGACCAACGCCAGCCATATCTATGTCGGACACAGCGGCACCGGGCTCCTTACGATCGAAAACGGGGCGAGTGTTTCGAATGCCAACGGGCTCATCGGGGTCGATGCGGGCAGCACCGGCATCGTCACCGTCTCTGGCGCAGGCTCGACCTGGACCAGTTCCGAAAATCTTAGCGTGGGTGTCGGCGGCGAGGGTTCGCTGACCGTCGATGCGGGTGCGAAGGTGATCAACCTGCTCGGCTCTTTCGGCGTCGGGCGCGACGCCGGTTCCCGCGGTTCGGTCATCGCATCCGGCGCGGGTTCCACCATTGCGGTGCGAGCAATGTTCGTCGGCAATTCCGGCAATGGCGAGCTGACCATCGCGAATGGCGCGCAAGTCGTCTCGAGCGACCCCTCCGCGATCGGGGATGTCGCGGGTAGCCAGGGAGTCATCAATATCGGGGCCGCGGCCGGACAAGGCCCGGCGGCGGCGGGCGCGCTGAACACTCCCATGCTGACTTTCGGCGAGGGCGATGGCACACTGGTCTTCAACCACACCGATACCGGTTATCTGTTCTCGGCTGGGCTGGACAGCCAGGGTGCGGGCGCGCACGCAATCCAACAGCTTGCCGGCACGACGATATTGAACGGCGACGGCTCCGGTTTCACCGGAACCACGACGGTTTCGGGCGGCACCCTGCTGGTCGGCGACCAGAGCGGCGCCGGCAGCCTCGGCGGCGCGGTTGATGTTGCGCTTGGCGGCACGCTCGGCGGCGCGGGCACAATCGGCGGCAATGTGGCGATAGCCGACGGCGGCACATTGGCGGCTGGCGTCAACGGAGCCGGTACGTTGACGATCAACGGCGGCCTTTCACTCGCGGGCGGCTCGGCGCTCAACTTCGAGTTCGGTCAGGCCAATGTCGAGGGCGGCGCGCTCAACGATCTCGTCGATGTCGGCGGCGATCTGGTGCTCGACGGGACGATCAATGTGACGGTCCCGGCGGGTGGGAACTTCGGTCCCGGTATCTACCGCGTTTTCAACTATGGCGGTGCGCTGACCGACAATGGTCTCGACCTCGGCACGATGCCGGGCGGCAGTCAGGTTGCGGTACAGACAGCGGTCGCCGGACAGGTCAATCTGGTCAACAGCCTGGGTGTCGCGCTCAGCTTCTGGGACGGCGCGACCGGCCCCAAGAACAACAGCGCAGTCAACGGCGGCGATGGCGTGTGGCAGGTCGCCGGCGGGTCGAACAACTGGACCGACGCCAACGGCACGGTCAACGCCGATTATGCGCAGGACAGTTTCGCCATCTTCTCGGCCGCGCCGGGCACGGTCACGATCGACAACAGCGGCGGCAACGTCCTTGCATCGGGCATGCAGTTCGCGAGCAACGGCTATGTCCTGACCGGCGATGCGCTGACGCTGACCGGGACGGCGGCAACGATCCAGGTCGGCGACAGCAGCGCGGCGGGCGCGGGCTATACCGCGACGATCGGCGCGGACCTGACGGGGGCGGCGATGCTGGTCAAGACCGACGCAGGGACGCTCGTCCTGACGGGCACCAACAGCTATGCCGGCGGCACCGCGATCAACGGCGGCACGCTCCGCATTTCGTCCGACGCCAACCTTGGCGATGCGGCGGGCGGGCTGTCCTTCGGCGGCGGCACGCTGCATACGACGATCGCGATCGTTTCGAACCGTATGGTCGACCTTGTCGGCGACGCGAGCTTTCTGACCGACGCTGGCCTGACGCTCACCGGCGCGATTTCGGGCGCGGGTAGTCTGACAAAGGATGGCGCGGGCACACTCGTTCTGGCGGCAAACAACAATTATGCCGGCGGCACGACGATCCGCGCGGGACGGCTGGAGATCGGCGACGGCGGCACGAGCGGCGCAATCGCGGGCGATGTGGTCAACGGCGGCGTCTTCGCCTTCAACCGGTCGGACAGCGCGACGTACGCCGGGCTGATTTCGGGCGGTGGTGCGATCGAGCAGATGGGGTCGGGCACGACGATCCTGACCGGCAACCATCTCTTCACCGGCGGTACGGTGATTTCGGCCGGCACGTTGCAGTTGGGCGATGGCGGCACCACTGGTTCGATCACCGGCGACGTCGTCAACAACGGCACGCTCGCTTTCGATCGCGGCGATACGGTGACTTTCGCCGGGTCGATTTCGGGCAGTGGCGGGGTCGGCCAAGTGGGGTCGGGCACGACGGTCCTGACCGGCGGCAACAGCTATACGGGCGCAACCGACGTGCTTGCGGGCACTTTGCTCGTGAATGGCAACCAGTCGGCGGCCACGGGCCTCACCAGCGTTGCATCGGGCGCGACGCTGGGCGGCACGGGCACCATCGGCGGCGACGTGAACATCGCCGATGGCGCGACGCTCGCACCGGGCGCGGGGGCGCCGGGTGCGCTCACGATCAACGGCAATCTCGCGCTCGCATCGGGCGCGACGCTCGGTTTCGAGTTCGGGCAGGCCAATAATCCGGGCGGCACGCTCAATGACGTGGTCAATGTCGGTGGCAATCTCGTCCTCGACGGGACGCTCGACGTGGCGGTGCCTGCGGGCGGCGCGTTCGATATCGGGCTGTACCGCGTGATCAACTATGCGGGATCGCTGACCGACAATGGCCTGACCCTTGGGACGATGCCCGCGGGCGCCAATGCTGAGGTGCAGACGTCGATCGCAGGCGAAGTGAACCTGATCAACAGGGGATCGGCGACGCTCAACTTCTGGGATGGCGCGGCCGGGCCCAAGAATAATGGAGTGATCAACGGCGGGAACGGCGTCTGGCAGGCGAGCGGCGGAAACGACAACTGGACGGACCAAGACGGCGCTGTGAACGCGGGTTATGCCGACGACACTTTCGCTATCTTTGGCGGCACCGGGGGTGCGGTGACGGTCGACAACAGCCTCGGCGCGGTGTCGGTCGCGGGCATCCAGTTCGCGGCGAACAATTATGTGATCGGCGGCGGCGACATCGCACTGACCGATCCGACCGTAACGATCCGCGTCGGCGACGGCAGCACCGTGGGCGCGGGCTTTACCGCGACGATCAATTCGGTGCTTGGCGGAGCAGCGCAACTCGTCAAGTCCGATGCCGGCACGCTCGTCCTCGGCGGCACGAACAGCTATGCCGGTGGCACGCTGATCACCGGCGGTACTCTCCGCATTTCGAGCGACGCCAACCTTGGTGCCGCAAGCGGCGACGTGACGCTCGACGGCGGAACCTTGGAATCAAGCGCGAGCGTCTCCAGCGCGCGCGACATCGTCGTCGCGAACAGCGGGACGATCAGGGCCGCTGCCGATACGGTCTTCACCTATAACGGCCTCTTCTCGGGCACCGGCACTTTGACCAAAAATGGTGCGGGCACATTGCTCGTCGCTGCCGGCAATGGCGGTTTCGGGGGCAGCACCACGGTCGCGGCCGGCACACTCGCGGTCCAGGGCAGCCTTGGCGGCACGGTAACCGTCGGTTCGGCGGGCCGCCTCGAAGGCGCCGGCCGCGTCGGCAGCATCGTGAATAGCGGCGTCGTCGCGCCGGGGGCGAGCATCGGCACGCTGACAGTCGCCGGCGATTACACCGGCAATGGCGGCATGCTCGAGATCGAGGCCGAGCTTGGCGGCGATATGTCGGCCGCCGACCGGCTGGTGGTGAATGGCGCGACAGCGGGAACCACCTCGGTAACCATCATCAACCGCGGCGGGCTCGGCGCGCAGACCGTCGAGGGCATCAAGATCGTCGATGTCGCCGGCGCATCGAACGGCAGTTTCACGCTCGATGGCGACTATCTGTTCGACGGCCAGCAGGCGGTGATCGCAGGCGCCTATGGCTATCGCCTCTTCAAGAACGGCGTTGCGACCCCGCAGGACGGCGACTGGTATCTGCGTTCGGCGCGGCTCGATGCGACCGGCAATCCCGAAGGTCCGCTCTATCAACCGGGCGTCCCCGTTTACGAAGCCTATGTCGGGGCGCTGCAGTCGCTGAACCGTCTGCCGACCCTGCAGCAGCGCGTCGGCAACCGGTCGTGGGCGGCATCGCCGATCGGTGGTGCGGGCCTCTGGGGGCGGTTCGAATCCGAACGCCAGCGCCCCGACGCCTTGGTGTCGACCAGCGGCGCCGACCGCAAGGTCGACCAGTGGCAGGCGCAGCTCGGACTCGACGCGGTGCTGGCGGAGCGCAGCGACGGCGCGGCGCTCGTTGGCGGGCTGACCGCGCATTACGGCAAGGCGGACAGCGCCGTGGCGTCGATCTTCGGCGACGGCACGATCGACACGAAGGGCTATGGCGTCGGTGCGACGATGACCTGGTACGGGCCGAAGGGCTTTTACGTCGACGGGCAGGTCAAGCTCAGCTGGTTCGACAGCGACCTGGAATCGAACATCCTTGGATCGCTTGCTCGCGGCAACAAGGGCGACGGGCAGGCGTTCAGCCTCGAACTCGGCAAGCAGACGCAGCTCGGCGGCAACCTCAGCATCACGCCGCAGGTCCAGGTCAGCTATGCCAAGGTCGATTTCGACCGGTTCGCGGACCCCGCCGAAGCCGCGGTTTCGGTGGCGAAGGGCGAAAGCCTGAAAACGCGCTGGGGCTTGGCGATCGATCACCAGACGAGCTGGAAGGGGCGGTCGGGCGATACCCGCCGCACGCGCCTCTACACCGTGATGAACCTCAGCTACGAATGGCTCGACGGCGCTGAGGCCGACGTATCGGGAACCCCGGTTGCCAACCGCGACCACCGCCTGTCGGGCGAACTCGGTCTCGGTGGCAGCTACAGCTGGGGCGACGACCGCTTCACCCTGTATACCGAAGTATCGGGCGATACGGCCATCGCCGACTTCGGTGCGGGTTATAATCTGAAGGGCACCGCAGGCTTCCGGGTGCGGTTCTAAGCCGCAGTCGACGAGGCTCTTTCGCATGTCGGCGAAGGCGGTCACGGGATGGCTAAGGGCACGGGAGTGTAAACCGGCTGCAAACCGCCTCTCGGGTGAGAGGCGGATTAGTGGTCGGGGAGACAGGATTCGAACCTGCGACATCCTGCTCCCAAAGCAGGCGCGCTACCGGGCTGCGCTACTCCCCGACTACTGCCCCGCGCCTTAGACAGCGCCGGGCCGCAAGTCTATACGCTGCTTATCGCCGGCCCCTTGAGTTCGATCAGATTTCCTTCGGGATCGCGGAAATAGATCGACGGGCCTTCGCCCTCTGCGCCGTATCGGGGTCCCGATTGTTCGATAGCGACGTTGTGGCGATCAAGATGTGCGCGGATCGCGGCCTCGTCGAACGGAGCGATGGCAAGCGCGAAATGGTCGACATTCCGCCCCTCGCTGCCCGGAGCCGCGCCACCGGTCGCGCCGAGGCGGCCGTCGATCGTCACGAGATCGATCAGCGATTGCCCGGCGCGAAGCTGGAACAGGCCGATTTCCGCTTGCTCGCGTTCGTCGCTGCAGCCGACAACCTCGCGATAGAAGGCGAGCATCCGGTCGAGGTTCGTGACCCGCAAAACGATATGATCGAGCCCCCTGAGATCGAAGGGCGGAGTGGGCATCGGCATCGGATTTTCCTTTCCAACCCGAATGACGCCTGACCGTCCCACCGGGTTTCATCGCGCCGCGCAGGCAAAGAAAAAGGCGGCCTTCCCGAAGGAAGACCGCCCCAATCTCGTTTCAGTCAACGCCCCGAAGGGCTGCGACTTACTTCTTTTCTTCAGCCGGAGCAGCAGCGGCCGGAGCAGCAGCGGCGTCAGCCGGAGCAGCAGCGGTTGCAGCAGCGTCAGCAGCCGGAGCAGCAGCTTCTGCACCAGCAGCAGCAGCGTCGGCACCAGCGGCAGCGGCTTCAGCGCCAGCAGCAGCGGCGTCGGCGCCTTCTTCAGCAACCGCTTCAGCGGCCGGAGCTTCGGTGGTGGCTTCTTCAGCAGCCTTTTCACCGCAAGCGGCGAGGGCGAACATGCTGGCAGCAACGGCGATAGCAGCAAACTTCTTCATGATGTGTGGGCTCCCTAAAATGCCTTAACGCGTCCGGGAAAACTTCCCGTACCGCGAGCCGCGGGATTTAGCCGTTCCGCATGAATCGTCAACAAAAATAATTGAGATGGTCGGGGGCGGCGGGATTCTGTCATTTCTCCGTCACACTAGGGAAGCTCGTCGTTCGAGCTGTTCGCCAGAATCGCCAGAGTCGCGGCCCAAACTGTCACATTTTGCCGCAATTGCGCGGGATCGATCTTGTCGAGCGTGTCGTCGGGCGTGTGGTGGATATCGAAATAGCGTGTCCCATCCTGTGCCAGATCGATCGCCGGAACCCCGGCCTGCACGAGCGCACCGATGTCCGCCCCGCCGTTTGCCGGCTGCTTCCCGCGCACGACCCCGAACGGCATCACCGCGGCCGCAATCCGGTCGGAAAGAGCCTTGGCGCTGTCGGGCAGCTTGAAGTCGACCCGCCAGACGCGGTCGGCACCGAAATCGGATTCGAGTGCGACGGCGTGCTTCTCTTTTCCATGCGCATCGAAATAGGCCTTGCCGCCGAATACGCCGACCTCCTCGGCGCCCGCCCACAGGATACGGATCGTGCGGCGAGGCTGGCCGGCGGTCATGACATGCTTCGCCGCCGCGGTAATGATGCCGCAGCCTGCGGCGTCGTCGATAGCCCCGGTGCCAAGGTCCCAGCTGTCGAGATGGCAGGCGATGATCACCGGGCTGGCGGCGGGATCGCTGCCGGGCACTTCGGCTATCACATTGCCCGACCGCTGTTGCCCGAGGTTCTGCGGCGTCAGGAGCAGCTTCATCCGCAGCGGGGAGGTCGCTTGCCTGGCGCTCACCCGCTTCCACTGGCGAACGAGCTGGTCGGCGTCGGGATTGGAAATTGCGCCCGAGGGGATTGGCTTGACGCCGGCTTCGAAATTGGTGCCGCCGGTGTGCGGATTGCGATGGCTGTCGGTTCCGATCGAGCGGATCACGACTGCGATCGCGCCCTTCTTCGCCGCGACATTCGCGCCGGTGAAGCGCGCGCGGCCATATTGACCATAGCCGCTGCCGTCCTGCGCGGCCTTCATCTGATGATCGATAAAGACGATCTTGCCTTTTACCATATCGTTGGGCGCCGCGACGAGCGCGTCATAGCTCGCGAAATAGACGACATCGCCCTCCAGCCCCTTGGGGCCCGTCGAGGCGCTGGTGCCGAGCGCAGTGATATGGAGCTTCTGCGGCTGGAACGGACCGGTCAGCGACGCTTCTTCTGCGCCGCGCACCCAAGTCGGCATCATGAAGGGCTCTTCGCGCACATTCTGGAACCCCATTTCGGTGAGCCGCTTGACGCCCCAGCGCCGGGCGGCGGCCTCGGCCTCGGTCGCCGCCTGTCGCGGGCCGATTTCGGTCGTCAGCCCTTCGGTGATCGCCCAGGCCGGATCGTCGCCCTGTTGCGCAAGCTCGGCGGCGCTCGGCGCCGGCTGGGCCGATGCGGCGGTGGAGAGGAGGAGGGCGGCGACCGCAGTCAAGCGGGTGTGGGTGCAGGGGATTTTCATGCCGCTTTCGTAACGGCGCGCCTCGCGCGCGCAAGCGCCGATTGCCAAGCCCGCGCCCATTCGCTAACCGGCGCGCAACTCAAACTCTCCCGGCCGCGCCCGCGGCCCAGCCTCTACCGGAGCATATCCATGGCCGCCCAATATAGTTTCGTGATGAAGGGTCTGACCAAGACCTATCCCGGCGCGCAAAAGCCGACGCTCAACAACCTGAGCCTGCAATTCTATCCCGATGCCAAGATCGGCATCGTCGGCCCGAACGGCACGGGTAAATCGACCTTGATGAAGATCATGGCGGGCATGGACACCGAATTCAGCGGTGAAGCCTGGCCGGGCGAAAATATCACCGTCGGCTATCTGGCGCAGGAGCCCGAGCTCGACCCGACCAAGACGGTCAAGGAAAATGTCATGGACGGCGTCCGCCCGGTCGCCGACATGATGGAGCGTTTCAACGAGATCAGCACGCTGATGGCCGATCCGCCCGCCGACGCCGATTTCGACGCGCTCATGGAAGAAATGGGCACGCTCCAGGAAAAGATCGACGCGGTCGACGGCTGGACGCTCGACAACCAGCTCGAAATCGCGATGGAAGCGCTCCGCTGCCCGCCGGGCGACTGGAGCGTCGAAAATCTGTCGGGCGGCGAACGCCGCCGTATCGCGCTCACCCGCCTGCTGCTCGAAAAGCCCTCGATCCTGCTGCTCGACGAACCGACCAACCACCTCGACGCCGAAAGCGTCGCGTGGCTCGAAAAGCATCTCGTCGACTATCCGGGCAACGTGATCCTCGTCACCCATGATCGCTACTTCCTCGACAATGTCGTGAACTGGATCCTCGAACTCGATCGCGGCCGCTATTTCGTTTACGAAGGCAACTACTCCACCTACCTTGAGAAGAAGGGCAAGCGCCTCGAGCAGGAATCGCGCGAGGACGCGGGTCGCCAGAAAGCGATCAAGGACGAGCTCGAGTGGATCCGGCAATCGCCGAAAGCCCGTCAGGCCAAATCGAAGGCGCGTATCAAGAGCTTCGATCAGCTGGTCGAGGCGCAGGAAAAGCGTATCCCCGGCAAGGCGCAGATTGTCATCCAGGTTCCCGAACGCCTCGGCGGCAAGGTCATCGAGGTCGAAGGCATTTCGAAAGCCTATGGCGACAAGCTGCTCTTCGAGGACCTATCCTTCACCTTGCCGCCCGGCGGCATCGTCGGCGTCATCGGCCCGAACGGTGCGGGTAAGTCGACGTTGTTCAAGCTGATTACCGGACAGGAAACGGCTGACAGCGGCAGCGTCGCGATCGGCGACACGGTACGCCTCGGCTATGTCGACCAGAGCCGCGACGCGCTCGATCCCAACAAGAATGTCTGGGAAGAAATCTCGGGCGGCTCCGAAATGATGAACATCGGCAAGCACGAGATGCAGACGCGCGCCTATGTCGGCGCATTCAACTTCAAGGGCGTCGACCAGCAGAAAAAGGTCGGCCAGCTGTCGGGCGGCGAACGCAACCGCGTCCATATGGCGAAGATGCTGAAACAGGGCGGCAACGTCCTGCTGCTCGACGAACCGACCAACGACCTCGACACCGAGACGCTCGCGGCGCTTGAAGAGGCGCTCGAGAATTTCGCCGGCTGCGCCGTGGTCATCAGCCACGATCGCTTCTTCCTCGATCGCCTCGCGACGCACATCCTCGCGTTCGAGGGCGACAGCCATGTCGAATGGTTCGAAGGCAATTTCGAATCCTATGAGGAAGACAAGATCCGCCGCCTCGGCGACGACGCGACGCGCCCGCACGCGACGTCGTACAAGAAACTGACGCGCTGACCGGGATGAGCGGGGAGGGGCAGTCACCGATTTCGTCGAGCGCGATCCGCATGGATGCGGACGCGCTCAACGAATTTCTGAAGGCGGCCTTTCCGCACTCCGAACCCGGATCGCGCGGTCACGTCGTGTCTGCCGCGCCGGGTTTCATTCAGGCGCGGATGGACCCGACCGACAAGGCGCTCCGCCCCGGCGGGCTGATATCGGGCCCGACGCAGATGGGGTTCGCCGACATGGCGGCCTATGCGCTCGTCCTCGCGCATATCGGCCCGGTCGCGATGGCGGTGACGAGCGCGCTCAACTACCAGTTCTTGCGCCCCTGCCGCCCCGGGCCGCTATTTGCCGACGCACATATGATGCGCCTCGGCAAAAGGCTGGCGGTGATGGATATCCGCATCTGGACCGACGACGCCGATAAGCCAGTCGGGCAGGCGAATGTGACCTACGCGATTCCCTAAAGCACGGCTTTCTTCGTCATTCCCGCGATAGCGGGAACCAAGTTGCATCGGTTGCCCGCTGGGTTCCCGCTTTCGCGGGAATGACGAAAAGGGTCAGCCCTGCCTCCTTCAGCTCAATATTCCAGCGACGGATACCAGTCGGTCCCGCGCCCGCCGGGCGTCAGGTCGAGGATCGACCAAAGGCTGGCGATGTCGGGTGCGTCGCGCGGATCCTGCCCCGGGTCGGCCATGGCTGCAGTCATTTCGCTCTTCCAGAACAGCCGGATGCCGCTGCCGTTACGCTTGAACACAGCGAGCGCCGGGTTTTCACCGCCGTCGGCGTTGAGCAGCCTGAAATCCCGCGCATAATCGTCGCCGACGGTCTGCACGAAATCGAGCGCCTGCCAGCCGCGCTCCTGTGCGAACGCCTTTTGTCGTTCGACCGGGCTGCGCCCGATGATCTTGAGCGCGATGCGCTGTTTGATGTCGTTTCCATTGCCGTTCACCGCGCCCAGCCAGTTGGTGCACATCGGGCAGGGGCGCTCGCGTTCGGGGCCGTACATCCAGAAATAGGCGACCAGCGTGTCATGCTCGCCGAACAGCTCGACAAGCCCGAGTTCGGCGCCGTTGGCATCCTTGAACCGGTAATCCTTCATCAGCGGCCCGGGCGGCAGCGCACGGCGCTGTTCGGCCAGCCGCGTCATCTTTCGGCGCAGGTCGATTTCTTCGGCGAGAAGTGATTTTCGGGCTTTGGTATAGGCTTCATCTTCGCCGGGAAAGGCATGTCTACGCGAAGCAAGCGCCGGCGCAGCCGACAGGGTTTGGCGAAGGGCCATCAAGTTCTCCTTTTTTGGAGAACGTGTCATTAACGTCATTGTTGCAGCGGAGTTTCACCGTTGCCCGCAGCCCTGCGTCGCTTCGTCGCGCGCCGCGCGGCCCGTCATGCGGGCGCGGCCTCCCACAGCATCAGCTTGGTCGCATGGACATTGTCGCGCGCGCTTTTGGCGTCCAGTCGGGTCAGTTTTACATCGCCCTTGAGCGCACCCATCTCGATCATCGCGTGGATCACCACGACCCCGCCCGCGCCGAGATCGATCTCAAGCTCGGCGGGCCGCGCGAGGCTCGCTTTCGCGGTCGCGACGTGGAGATGATGCTTGCCGGGGTCGACGTCGGCCATCAGCATCTGGCCCGATTTGATCTGGCCGCTGGCCGTGCCGTCGAGCGTGACATTCATGCCCTGGAGCGCCGCGACGAAGCCGCGGCGACAGACATAGATGCGCGCTTTGCCTTCAGGGGGTTCCATCCTCCGGGCATCGGCGACAAGGCCGCTATCCGCCTTTACGCCGCGCTTGTTGCTCGACAGAGCCCAAACGATAACGCCGATGAACAGGATAAGCAGGATGGGCGCGAGGATGATCATCGTCTCGTCGCCGATCGCCTCAAAGACTGGCAGGCCAATGAAAGCCCCGAAAACGGCCGCGATCGCAATGATCGTCAGCCACATGGCATTTTTGCCGCTCATCCTGCTCTCCCTGTCAGGCGGGAGAAAATTCTCCCGACGCCTCGTCCATCACGTGCAGCACGCCGTCGCTGATCGCGAAAAAGGCGCCGCGCAGCTTCAGCGTGCCGCGATTTTCCTTTTCCTGGATACAGGGGAAAGTCCTGAGATTCGCTATGCTCACGCGCACAGCTTCCATCTCCATTGCACGGCCTGCATCGCGATTGTCGAAATCGGGATATTGCGCGCGAATCTCCTCGCTCGCCCCGTCGAGCATTGCGATCCAGTCGGCGATGAAGCCGCCGCGGCCCGGCTCGGCGCCTGCCATCGAACGGTGCAGTGCGGCGTGGCAACCGCCGCACATGCCGTGACCCATCACGACGATTTCCTCGACCTTCAGGAACTGGACCGCGAATTCGAGCGCCGCCGAAACGCCGTGACGTCCGGGCGTCGTCTCGAAGGGCGGCACCAGCGCCGCGACATTGCGAACGACAAAGATTTCGCCCGGATTGGTGTCGAAAATCTGCGACGGTTCGGATCGGCTGTCCGAACAGGCGATCACCATCACCTTGGGCGATTGCCCCTCGGCGAGTTCGTTCCAGCGTTCGCGCTGTTGCTGCCAGCCGCCGTTACGGAAACGCCGGTAGCCATCGATCATATCTGCAAAGTGAGTCATGTGCCGCCCTTAGCATAGGTAGAGAGGTTGAGAAGAGGCGCGTGCGCGACTATGTGGGCGACATGAACGCTCCCGCATCACCCGCCGCCACTCCCAGCCAGCGCCAGCGCAAGCCCGACTGGATTCGCGTCAAGGCGCCGACCAGCCCGGGTTACGCCGAAACGCGCAAGCTGATGCGCGAGCTCAACCTCAATACGGTGTGCGAGGAAGCGGCGTGCCCGAACATCGGCGAATGCTGGACCAAAAAGCACGCAACGGTGATGATTCTGGGCGACACCTGCACCCGCGCCTGCGCCTTCTGCAACGTCAAGACCGGCATGCCGCGCCCCGTCGACCTGCTTGAACCCGAGCATACCGCGATCGCCGCGGCGAAGATGGGGCTCAGCCACATCGTCATCACGTCGGTCGACCGCGACGATCTGCCCGATGGCGGTGCCAGCCAGTTCGTGAAGGTCATCAACGCGCTGCGCCGCGAAACCCCGCAGACGACGATCGAAATCCTGACTCCTGACTTCCGTAACAAGCCCGAAAGCGCGGTTGCGGCGATCGTCGATGCGCGCCCCGACGTCTATAACCACAACCTTGAAACCGTCCCGCGGCTCTATCCGACGATCCGTCCGGGCGCGCGCTATTATGCGTCGCTGCGCCTGCTCGAAAGCGTCAAGCGCCGCGATCCCTCGATCTTCACCAAGTCGGGCGTGATGCTCGGCCTCGGCGAGGAACGGATGGAGGTGCATCAGGTGATGGACGACATGCGCAGCGCCGACATCGATTTCATGACGATGGGGCAATATCTCCAGCCCACCCCGAAGCATGCCAAGGTCATCGACTTCGTGACCCCGCAGGCGTTCGACGCTTATGCACAGATTGCGCGCGCGAAGGGCTTTCTGCAGGTCGCTTCGTCGCCGCTGACGCGCTCGAGCTATCATGCGGGCGACGATTTCGAACGCATGCGCGCGGCCCGCGAAGCGCAGCTGGCGCGCGTCAAGGCGGACTGACGAACCTTTGCCGCGGCATCACGAAACTAGAGTCCTGCCGTACAGCGACGAGCAGATGTTCGCGCTCGTCACCGACATTGCGCGCTATCCCGAATTCTTGCCGTGGGTGATCGCGCTCCGCCTCCGTAGCGACAGCGAGCATGAGGCGGTCGCGGACATGATCGTCGGGTTCAAGGGGCTGCGCGAGAGCTTTTCGTGCCGCGTCCACAAGCAGCGGCCGAGCGAGGTTTGCGTGAGCTATATCGACGGCCCGATGAAGCATCTAAACAACGAGTGGCATTTCCAGCCCGCCGAGGGTGGCGGATGCCGCGTCGATTTCCTCGTCGATTTCTCGTTCCGGAGCCGGATGTTCGAGGCGCTCGCCGGACAGATGTTCGACAAGGCGCTGCGCAAGATGATCGCGGCGTTCGAAACGCGCGCCGACGAACTTTACGGCGTTGTGGCCTAAACCAAAACCGGCCGTTGCGAAATCAGCTCCCGCGACGTAAGACAAACCCAGCATCAAGAGTTGGGGCGACGCCCAACGCCAACCTGCCGATCCGGGCAAGGTGGCACTCCGCTAGGAGGATGTGGCCGGACCGGCAACCAAAGCGGATCAAGCCACCAAGCGTCGAACCCGAAAGAGAAAGCGACGCGCCGTGCCGATAACGATACCCGATCAACTCCCTGCCCGCCATACGCTTGAAGCCGAAGGCGTCATGGTGATGGGTGAAGCCGATGCCGTACGCCAGGACATCAGGCCGCTGCGGATAGGCTTGCTAAACCTCATGCCGAACAAGATCGACACCGAAACCCAGCTGGCCCGACTGCTTGGGGCAACCCCGCTTCAAATCGAATTGACGCTGGTGCGGATCACGGATCATGTTTCCCGCAACACACCCGCCGATCACATGGCGGCCTTCTATCGACCGTGGAGCGACGTCAGCGCCGAGCGATTCGACGGTTTCATCATCACGGGCGCACCGGTCGAGCGGCTACCTTATGAGGATGTTCGCTATTGGCCCGAGCTGCGGTCGATCCTTGATTGGACCCAGACGCATGTCCGTCGCTGCTTCACGATTTGCTGGGCTGCGCAGGCCGCCCTTTTTCACTTTCACGGCGTTCCAAAGCGCGACCTGCCGCGCAAAGCCTTCGGCGTGTTCAAGCACCAAAATCTGGCCCCCACGTCGCCTTATCTTCGGGGTTTTTCAGACGCATTTGATGTACCCGTCTCGCGCTGGACAGAGGTTTGCCCCGCCGCTTTAGCCGGCGCGAACGGGCTGCAAACTCTTGCAGCCAGTGCCGAAGCCGGCGCCGGCCTCGTCGACGACCGCGCCAACGCTATGCTGCACATGTTCAACCATCTTGAATATGATACCGGCACGCTCGCGTCCGAGTACCACCGCGACGGTGCCGCCCAGTTTCCGAAAAGCTATTTTCCCGCCGACGATCCTGCGCGGAACCCCGAAAACCGGTGGCGCGGTCATGCCCATTTGCTGTTCGCGAACTGGATCAACGAAATCTATCAAACAACGCCGTTTGATTTCACCGGTAGCGTGAATGCGGAACGACCGAAGCCGAACGCGTCGCTCCCGCGCGCTCAAGCCGGCAGGACAATATCCTCCGACGGCCGCAGTTCGTCCTTGTCGGGTTGAAGCAGGTCGAGCGCGAACAGCGTGGCCGCGTGGCGGATCGCGGCGCGATCGGTCGATTCGAATTGCACGCGCTGGGTGAAATAATCGTCGGGATCCTGCCCGCGCAGCGCGCGCGCGAACACGATCAGGCCGACGGGCTTCTTTTCCGACCCGCCGCCGGGGCCGGCGATTCCGGTGATCGCAACCGCGACATCGGCGTCGCTGTTGGCGAGCGCGCCCGCCGCCATCGCCCACGCGGTCGCGAGCGAGACTTCGCCGAAGGTTTCGAGGATTTCGCTGCTGACGTCGAGCTGGCTCTGCTTGGCATGGCCCGAATAGGTGACGAAGCCCGCGCTGAACACGTCCGAGCTTCCGGCAATATCGGTCAGCGCGACCGAGACCATGCCGCCGGTGCAGCTTTCGGCGACGGCAACTTTTCGCCCCGCGGCGCGGTTGTTCGCAAGGACGGTTGCGGCAAGGTCGTCGCGCGCGGCAAGGCGCGTTTCAGCATCGGACAGCAAGGTTCAATTCTCCGGAAGTTGCAGGGTCGCGGCCGCCTGGGCCGCGATCCCCTCGCGGCGGCCGGTGAAGCCCAGCCGCTCTGTCGTCGTCGCTTTGACACTAACCCGCTCGAGCGGAATCGCAAGGATTTCGGAAATCCGTGCCCGCATAGCGGCGCGGTGCGGGCCGATCTTCGGCGCCTCGGCGATGATCGTCAGGTCGACATGGTCGATGCGCCCGCCACGCGCCGTCACGCGCTCGGCGGCAAAGCCAAGGAAGCGGTGCGACGCGGCGCCGCGCCATTGCGGGTCGCTCGGTGGGAAATGGTCGCCGATGTCGCCGTCACCGAGCGCGCCGAGGATCGCATCGGTCAACGCATGAAGCGCGACGTCGGCATCGCTGTGGCCTTCAAGTCCATGACTATGGGCGATTTCTATTCCCCCGATCCATAGCGGCTTGTCCGCCACCAGGCGATGGACGTCATATCCCATGCCGACGGCAGTGCGCGTCATTCGATCGATCCCCAGCAAGCCGTTCAGGATCGCCATATCCTCGGCATATGTCAGTTTATGGAGGCGGGCGTCGCCGGGCACCGCAACGACCGGCAGGCCAAGCCGCCGGACGAGTTGCGCGTCGTCGGTCGCGGCCGCCTCGACGGCTTCGGCATGCGCGCGGCGCAATGTGCCAAGATGGAACGCCTGCGGCGTCTGGACGCGCGCCAGCGCGCCGCGGTCGACGACGTCACCGGCGAGATGGGCGGCTTGTTCGACCAGCGTATCGGGAACCGGAAGCGTCGGGATCGCCGCTTCGGCGTTCCCCAGCGCCGCCAGCAGGCGATCGATCACCTCCGCGGTCACGCCCGGCCTCGCCGCGTCATGGACCAGAACAAGCGCCTCGTCGTCCCAGCCTGTCATCGACGCGAGCGCATTGCCGACCGATTGCTGCCGCTCGGCGCCGGGATCGGCGGAGGTCCAGGCGTTCGGAAGGTCGCCGATGGCCGCCACGACGTCATCATTCGCAACCAGCACGCCGCCCGAAATTGCGGGATGCGCTGCAAATGCGTCGAGGCTCCACCAGAGGACCGGCTTTCCGCCGAGCGCTTCGAGCTGCTTCGGCTGTCTGAAGCCGGCACGCGTTCCTTGGCCCCCGGCAAGCAGGATTACCGCGACGGGCGGGGCAGGGAGGAAGGCGGACTCGGTCATCGTGCGCGCCGGTTAGCGCAGCCGCGCCTTGCGGGAAAGCGGCTTAGCGTGTACGGGCTGCTCAAATTTTAGGCAATGCAAACGAAAGCTCCCCGCCATGGCGCCGCTCAGGCCCATCCAGATCGGCAACATCACCATCGCGGATCCCGTGATCCTCGCGCCGATGACGGGCGTCACCGATCTGCCGTTCCGCAAGCTCGTCCGCTATTATGGCTCGGGGCTCAATGTCACCGAAATGATCGCCAGCCAGGCGGCGATACGCGAAACGCGCCAGTCGATCCAGAAAGCGGCTTGGGATCCGGTCGAGGAACCCGTGTCGATGCAGCTCGTCGGCTGCACGCCCTATGAGATGGGCGAGGCGGCGAAGCTCAACGAGGATCGCGGTGCGTCGATCATCGACATCAACATGGGCTGCCCGGTGCGCAAGGTCACCAACGGCGATGCCGGCTCGGCGCTGATGCGCGACCTCAAGCTCGCTGCGGCGCTGATCGAATCCTGTGTGAAGGCTGTCTCCGTGCCGGTGACGGTCAAGATGCGCATGGGCTGGTGTCACGACAGCCTGAACGCGCCCGAACTTGCACATATCGCCGAGGATCTGGGCGCAAAGCTTGTCACCGTCCATGGCCGCACGCGCAACCAGATGTATCGCGGCGAGGCCGACTGGGGCTTTGTCCGCGGCGTCAAGGACGCCGTGTCGATCCCGGTGATCGTCAATGGCGACATTTGCTCGCCGGACGATGCGCGCACCGCGCTGGCGCAAAGCGGCGCCGATGGCGTCATGATCGGCCGCGGCGCTTATGGCCGCCCTTGGCTGCTCGGACAGGTGATGGCGGCGCTGCGCGGCGAAAACGCGCGGCCCGATCCGGGCATCGATGAGCAATATGACGTCATTACATCGCATTATCGCGCGATGATCGACCATTATGGCGAAGTGACCGGGGTCAATATGGCGCGCAAGCATCTGGGCTGGTACGTCAAGAGCCTCCACGGCTCGGCCGAGTTTCGCAACAAGGTCAACCAGATCCCGAACAGCCGCGACGTGCTCGACGCGCTCGAGCAGTTCTACACGCCGTTCCTGAGTAAGGCGGCGGCGTGACCACGCTCACGTCGAGCATCCCGAGCTTCGACCATGACGAGCTGATCCAGTCGCATCCCGTCCCAACGCTGCTCATCGACGGCGGCGGGGTGGTGCTGTTCGTCAATGCCGCCGCTGAGCAGCTTTGCAACGTCAGCCGCTCGGCGATGGTCGGCCGCGTTGTCTATGACGTCATCGAGATGGATCGCAGCTATCGCCAGCGGATGAGCGACGCCTCGACGTCGGCGCTGTTCGCGCATCGCACCGAGATTTCGGCGGGCGGCCGCCGGTCCTTCTTCGTCGATATGCAGATGGTGCCCTACGGCCAAAGCGGTCACCGCATCCTCGCGCTCGTGCCGTCGCAAAGCGACGCCGAGCTGATGGGGGGCGCGATCGGGCGTTCGGGCCGCGCGGCGGGCGCGGCGGCATCGATGCTGGCGCACGAGATCAAGAACCCGCTCGCGGGGATCAAGGGCGCCGCGCAGCTGTTGGCACGCAAGACCGACGCGGGGGGGGAGCGCTTCACGACGCTGATCTGCGCCGAGGTCGACCGGATCGCGACGCTGATCGACCAGATGGAGCATTTTTCGCGCGGCCAACCGATCGCCTGCGGCCCGATCAACCTTTATCAGCCGATCCATCAGGCGATGGAAACCGCGCGTGCGCGGCAGTTTCCGGGAATCCGTTTTGCGGAGGATTTCGATCCGTCATTGCCGCTGGTCCATGGGAACCACGACGCCATGGTGCAGATATTGCTCAATCTCTTGACCAATGGCTGCGAGGCGGTGGGTGGGCGCGACGACGGGGTCGTCCGGTTGACGACCGCTTACCGGCACGGCCTGTCGATCGACAATGGCGACGGGCGCGGACGCATCGCGCTACCAATTGAGGTCAGCGTCAGCGATAATGGCCCCGGCGTTCCCGCCGATATTCGCGGCGACCTGTTCGATCCGTTTGTCACGACCAAGCGCGAAGGGCGGGGGCTCGGTCTCGCGCTCGTCGCCAAGCTGGTGCGCGACATGGGCGGCACAGTCCAGCATATCCGTGACGGGGAATGGACCCGCTTCCGTGTTCATCTGCCCGTCGCGCAAAAGGGGCGGCCGGCATGAGCAAGGCTAAGACGATCCTGCTGGTCGAGGACGATCCGGCGATCGCGATGATCATTCGCGAGACATTGGTTGGCGAATGTGGCCGCTTCGTATCGGTCGCCAGCATCGCTGAACGCAATGCCTGGCTCGCCGACAACCGGCCCGACCTCGTCATCACCGATGTCGTCCTGCCCGACGGCGACGGCATCGATTCGCTGCGCATTGACGCCCTGACTCCGGTGATCGTGCTGTCGGCGCAGAACACGCTCGATACCGCGGTGCGTGCGACGGGGATCGGGAGTTATGATTATCTGCCCAAGCCGTTCGATCTCGACGAACTGACCGCGAGTGTCCGCGCCGCGTTGCAGCGAAAGGCGGAACCCGCGGCAAGGGACATCGCGGCGCCAGCCGACAGCCATGGCCTCGTCGGCCGTGCCCCGGCGATGCAGGCGGTTTATCGCACCATCGCGCGGCTCGCCTCGAACGATCTTGCGGTGCTGATCCTTGGTGAATCGGGGACGGGCAAAGAAGTCGTCGCGCGCGCCATCCACGCGACCGGCCTGCGTCGCAACGGACCTTTCGTGGCGATCAACATGGCCGCAATCCCGCGCGAACTGATCGAAGCCGAATTGTTCGGTCACGAAAAGGGTGCCTTTACCGGCGCGCACAGCCGCAATGCCGGACGCTTTGAACAGGCGGCGGGCGGCACACTCTTTCTCGACGAAATCGGCGACATGCCGCTCGAGGCGCAGACGCGCCTGCTCCGCGTCCTGCAAAGCAACGAATATTCGACGGTCGGCGGCAGCCAGGCGTTGCGCGCTGACGTGCGCGTCATCGCGGCGACGCACCGCGACATGCGCACGCTCGTCGCCGATGGCCGCTTCCGCGAGGATCTCTTCTATCGTCTCAACGTCATCCCCGTGACGCTGCCGCCGCTCCGCGACCGGCGCAGCGACATCGCCGCGCTCGTCCGCCACTTTGTCGAGGCCGGGCGCAGTTCGGGGTTGCCCGATCGCCAATTCGCACCCGCCGCGATGCAGTGGCTCGAACGTTACGACTGGCCGGGCAATGTTCGTGAACTCGGCAATGTCGTCCAGCGGCTCGCTGTCTTGTCGCGTGACGTCGTCGTGACCGTCCGCGATGTCGAGACGGTGCTGCACGAAAGCGGCGAGGGCGGCGGCGCGGTCGAGCCCGCTGCGCTGATCGCGCGCGCGGTCGACGATTGGGCGCGCGAGCAGATGGCGGATACGGCAAGCGAAGGCGATATTCACGAACAGCTTGAAGCGATCGTCGAGGCAGCGCTTTTTCGGCGCGTCCTGCGTGACGTCCGTGGCAACCAATTGGAGGCGGCACGGCGCCTTGGCATCAACCGTAACACGCTACGCAAGCGCCTCGGGCAGCTCGATATCGATCCCGCTCACCCTTGAATGGCAAAGACAAACCCGGAATCGGGGCAATTGGGCGACACTTGCGTAGATTGTGTGTTTTCTATGCAACAGGATTGTCGTAGCGTAGCAACAATGGCGCAATCCACCTCCCTGGCTTTCGATATGGATTCGGACGGCCAAGAAGTGCGTTCGGGCTTCTGGCGTTTCGCGGCCCCGGAATATTACACGCTCGCGATCATCGTCAGCGTTGCCATTGCGACCTATATCTTCGTGACCGGCGACGCGCAGAGCGAACGGCTGCTGACGCCGGCGCTCGTGGCCGCGATCATGGTCGTCAATCTCGTGCCGGCGATGGCGCTGATCGTGCTCATCGGCAGCCGCGTCGCGCGCGCGCGCGCAGTGCGGTCGATGGCCGGCGGCAACGGTCGTCTCCACGTCCGGCTTGTCGCGCTCTTCTCACTCATAGCCGCGGCGCCGACGCTGCTCGTCGTGATCTTCGCCTCGCTGCTGTTTCAGTTCGGCGTCGACTTCTGGTTCTCCGACCGGTCGCGCGGCATGTTCGAAAATGCCGCCAACCTTGCCGAGGGCTATTATCAGGAAAACCAGCGCCAGGTCGGCGCGAACACCTATGCGATGGCAACCGACCTCGGCAAGCAGTTGAGCCTGGTTCCGATCGATAGCCCGGCCTTCAGCAATTATTATCTGCAGCAGGTCGTGGTGCGCAGCCTCAATGAATCGGCGATCATCGAAATCGGCCGCGATGGCGTCGCGCGTACGGCGACGGCGATCAATCCTGACGACAGGGCGGCCGAAGCCCGTCTCGGTTCGGCAATGGTCGGCCGCCTCGACGCGGGCGAGGATGTGGTCGTTGTCCGCCAACCCACCCGGATCGAAGCCGCGGCGCGGCTGCCCGGCACCGATCGCGCCTATGTCTATGCCTCGCGCGACACCAACGTGCCGGGCTTCCAGCAGTCGGCGCGCGCGAGCGCGGTTCTGGCCGACTATAACAGCCTGTTCGACCGCTCGCAGCAGCTGCAGCTGCAATTCAACGGCGCCCTCTATCTTGGCTCGCTGCTGCTTCTCGCGCTTGCCGTCATCGCGGCGATCGTGGTTGCGGACCGTATCGTCCGTCCGCTCGGCACATTGATCGGTGCGACGCGGACCGCGGCGGGCGGCGATCTTTCGGTCCGGGTTACCCCGCCGGCACGCGATGATGAAATCGCAGTGCTGACACGCGCTTTCAATCGGATGACCGAGCAGTTGCAGGGTCAGACCGGCGCGCTCGTCAGCGTGAACGAGCAACTCGAGGCCCGGCGCAGCTTTATCGAGGCGGTGCTGAGCGGCGTGTCGTCGGCGGTGATCTCGGTCGATGCCGATCGCCGCATCCTGCTCGCCAACGCCGCGGCCGAACGGCTGATCTGCCAGTCGACCGATTGCTTGACCGGGCGTCCGCTCGACGATGTCGCGCCCGAACTGGCGCGCCTGCTGATCAGTGACGAGCGCGAGGCGATCGTTCAGCTCTCGCGCAAGGATGCCGAGCCCGCGACGCTCGCGGCGAAAGCCGTGGCGCAGGGTGACGGCTTCGTCCTGAGTTTCGAGGACATCACGCAGCAATTGCTCGATCAGCGCCGCGCGGCCTGGTCCGACGTCGCGCGGCGTATCGCGCACGAGATCAAGAACCCGCTCACGCCGATCCAACTCGCGGCCGAACGGCTCCAGCGGCGGTTCGGCGACAAGGTCGAGGGCGATGGCGCCACCTTCCGCAAGCTCACCGACACGGTGATCCGGCAGGTGCACGACATGCGGCGCATGGTCGACGAATTTTCGAGCTTCGCGCGGATGCCGAAACCGACCTTCGGGGTCGAGGATGTCCGCGATATTCTGCGCCAGGCGGTATTCCTGTTCGAAGTGGCAAAGCCCGACATCGCGTTCGCGGTCCAAACGCCTGCCGAGATCGAACCGCTGGTCTGCGACCGCCGCCTGTTGTCGCAGGCGATGACGAATATTATTAAAAACGCAGTCGAAGCGATTGAAGAAAAATATAAAAATTCAGAAGAGGCTGTCACTGGACATGTCGCCGCCGAACTTTTTTCGGGCGCGGATGGCGAGATCGTCATTCGCGTCTCCGACGACGGCATCGGGCTGCCCGAAGCGCGCGACGCGATTGCGGAACCCTATATGACGACGCGCCAGGGCGGGACGGGCCTCGGGCTCGCGATCGTCAAGAAGATCGTCGAGCAACATTATGGCGAACTCGATTTTTCGGACAATCCGGCGGGGCAGGGGACATGCGTCACCCTGACGCTCCACCCCGACCGGCTGAAGCCGTTGGCCGGCAAGGGCGGGGAAGCAAGCATGGGGCATAGTGAATCGGTTCCCGGACGCGTCCGGAACCGGCAGGACAGAGAAGATCATGGCGCTTGATATTCTGATCGTCGACGACGAACGCGACATTTGCGACCTTGTCGCCGGCGTCATGGAAGACGAAGGTTATGAGGCGCGCACCGCGTCGGACAGCGACTCGGCGCTGGAAGCGATCCGCCAGCGGCGGCCGTCGCTCGCGCTGATCGACGTATGGTTGCAAGGATCGCGGCTCGACGGGCTGGGGCTGGTCGAGGCGATCAAGGCGTTCGACCCGACGCTGCCGATCATCGTCATTTCGGGCCATGGCGGGCTCGACACCGCGGTCGCGGCGATCCGCCGCGGCGCGTTCGATTTCATCGAAAAGCCGTTCGAAGCGTCGCGCCTGCTCCACCTTGTCGCGCGCGCGACCGAAAATGAGCGGCTGAAGTTCGAATATGAGCAATTGCGTGAAAAGGCGGGGCCGTCGGACGAACTGACGGGTACCAGCGCCGCGATCAACAATGTCCGCGCGACGCTGAAGCGCGTCGCGGGGACAGGAAGCCGCGTGCTCATCACGGGCGCCCCCGGCGTCGGCAAGGAGGTCGCCGCGCGCGTGCTGCACGGATGGAGCGGGCGGCAGAACGCGCCGTTCCGCGTCATTTCGTCGGCGCGAATGGACCCCGAGACGGTCGAGACCGAATTGTTCGGGTCCGAAGCCGAGGATGGGTCGATCCGCGTCGGGCTGCTCGAACAGGCGCATGGCGGCACGCTGTTCCTCGACGAGGTCGCCGACATGCCGCTGACGACGCAGGGCAAGATCTTGCGCGTCCTGACCGACCAGAGCTTCACCCGCGTGGGCGGTCGCACGATGATCCGCGTCGATGTCCGCATCATTTCGGGATCGGCGCGCGACCTGATGACCGAAATTGCCGAAAGCCGTTTTCGCGAAGACCTTTACTACCGGCTGAACGTCGTGCCCGTCCACATCCCGCCGCTGCGTGAGCGGCGCGACGATATCGCCAGCCTCTGCGATCATTATATCCGTCGTTATGCCGCCGACCGCCGCGTCGCGCCGCCCGAAATCAGTTCCGAGGCCATGGCCGCGCTCCAGGCGCATGAGTGGCCGGGCAATGTTCGCGAACTGCGCAACGTGATCGAGCGCGTTATGATTTTGGCGCCCAGCGACCGGCTGACGCGGATCGACGCGGATATGCTGCCCGCCGAGCTGGTGCGCGGCGGAACCGACATCTTGCCCCATTCGGAATCGATCACCGCGATCCCGCTGAAGGAAGCGCGCGAGAATTTCGAACGCGAATATCTGCGCATCCAGATCAACCGATTTTCGGGCAATATTTCGCGCACCGCGACCTTTATTGGCATGGAGCGCTCGGCGCTGCACCGCAAACTGAAACTTTTGGGGCTTACCGAGAGTTCGGACGGCGAGGGATAGCGGCTTTGCGCTAGACCTTGCGCGCCCTTTGCCGCATATTGCGTTTGCAAAGAAGGTCTTGAAAGCCGGAAAACCGGCGCCGTACCCGCGGTTTAACCGCCAAAAACAGGAGGCAAATGTGTCCGATAAAAACCAGAATCTCCAGGATATTTTCCTCAACGCCCTCCGCAAGAGCAAGACCCCGGTGACCATGTTCCTGGTCAAGGGTGTCAAGCTGCAGGGCATTATCACCTGGTTCGACAACTTCTCGCTGCTGCTCCGCCGTGATGGGCAATCGCAGCTCGTCTACAAGCACGCGATCTCGACGGTGATGCCGTCGCACGATTTCGATCTGTCGCTGCTCGGCGACAATCTGCGCGATGCGCCGGCAAGCAAGGGCAAGGCGTTACAGGATGTTTTCCTCAATGCGGTGCGCAAGTCGGACGAGTCGGTGACGATGTTCCTCGTCAACGGCGTGATGCTGCAAGGCGATATCGTCGCATTCGACCTGTTCTGCATGCTGCTCGAGCGCGAGCGCCAGGTGCAGCTGGTCTACAAGCATGCGATTTCGACCGTTCAGCCGAATGGCCCGATCAACCTGACCGACAGCGAGCCGGACGCAGAAGCGGACAACGCCTGATCGACCCGATAATCGACAATGAAGACGAGGTAACGCGCGGCGCCGCCGCGCTTATCGTCGTGCCCGAATGGCATAGCCAGCGCCTCGCTCGCGACCTCGATGCGCGCGCCGAGGAGGCGCGGGGACTCGCGCTTGCGATCGGGCTCGACGTTGTCGCGGTACACACGCTTCGGCTGCGTCAGACGCGCGCCGCGACTTTGCTCGGCGTCGGACAGATCGACGCGATCACGCCCGATATCGCGGCAAAGAATGTGCAGCTGGTCGTCGTCGATGCGGCGCTCAGCCCGATCCAGCAACGCAACCTCGAAACCGCATTCGGCACCAAGGTGATCGACCGCACCGGGCTGATCCTCGAAATCTTCGGCGAGCGCGCCGCGACCGCCGAGGGACGGCTGCAGGTGGAGCTCGCGCATCTCGATTATCAGGCGGGGCGGCTGGTGCGTAGCTGGACCCACCTTGAACGCCAGCGCGGCGGTTTCGGCTTCCTCGGCGGACCCGGCGAAACGCAGATCGAGGCCGACCGGCGGATGATCCGCAACCGCATGGCACGCATCCGGCGCAGCCTCGAGGATGCCCGGCGAACGCGCCAACTGCAGCGATCGAAACGGCAGCGCGCACCTTGGCCCGTGGTCGCGCTCGTCGGCTATACCAATGCCGGAAAATCGACATTCTTCAATCGGTTGACCGGAAGTGACGTCATGGCGGAAGATATGCTTTTCGCGACGCTCGACCCGACGATGCGCGAAATCCGGCTGCCCGGCATCGATAAGGCGATCCTGTCCGACACGGTGGGTTTTGTCTCTGACCTGCCGACCGAACTGGTCGCGGCGTTCCGCGCGACGCTGGAGGAAGTCACCACCGCCGACCTCATCGTCCATGTCCGCGACATCGTCCACCCCGACAGCGAAGCGCAATATGACGACGTGCGCGCAATTCTGAACTCGCTCGGTGTCAACGGGCCGCAGGATGGGGAGGAGGGCGATGCGCCGCCGGTGATCCAGCAAATCGAAATCTGGAACAAGATCGATACTGCCGATAGCGACCGCCGGGCGGACATTGAAGAAATGGCAGCGCGGCGCCCCGACGTAGCCGTGATATCGGCCGTAACGGGCGAGGGCGTCGAAGCAGCGCGGACCCTTATGGCGTCACAATTGACCGCGCTGCATAAGGTGCAGCGCATTTATCTGAGCTACAGCCAGGGTGAAGCAGCGGCGTGGCTTCACGCGCGGGGCGAAGTGCTCGCAGACGAGCCCGAGGCTGAAGGCCATGTGCTGACGGTACGGCTCGATCCCGCGGATAGCGCGCGCTTCGAACGGCTCTGGCCGACTACGGACGCTCCGACGCCTTGACCGCCAGCCAGTGGCTTTCCTGCGCGTCGAGCGGCAGGCCCGACAGGCTTCCACCCGCACGATCTTCCATGGCCGCAAAACGCCGCGCGAATTTGGCGTTGGCATCGCGCAGGGCGCCTTCGGCGTCGACGCCAAGGTGGCGCGCATAATTGACCACCGCCAACAGCAGGTCGCCGACCTCTTCGTGGCGTTCGGCATCGGTCGTCGCGGCCGCGACCTCGGCGAGTTCCTCGGCAATCTTGTCGCGCGGCCCATCGGCGTCGGGCCAGTCGAAACCGACACGCGCTGCGCGGCCTTGCAGCTTTTGCGCGCGGAGTAACGCGGGCAACGACAACGCCACGCCGGCAAGCGCGCTTGCCGGGCCATCGGCGGCGCGCTCGGCCGCCTTGATTTGCTCCCATTGCTGCCGGACATCGTCGGTCTTGCGGTCGCCAAAGATGTGTGGATGGCGCCGCTCCATCTTGTCGCTGATCGCATTGGCAACATCGTCGAAACCGAACAGGCCGTCGTCGGCCGCGATCTGGCTGTGAAAGACGACCTGGAGCAACAGGTCGCCAAGCTCGTCGCAAATCTCGGCAGGATCGCCGCCGGCAATGGCATCGGCGACCTCATAGGCTTCTTCGATCGTGTACGGCGCGATGGTCGAGAAATCCTGCGCCAGATCCCATTCGCAACCGCCATCGGGATTGCGCAACTGGCGCATGATGGCGAGCAAGCGGTCGATGGGGGATTGGGCTGCCGTCTCGGCCATAGAGTTATCCGATAATATATATTATGTTAAATGTTCTAAAGCCCACGAGAGGAAAGGCCCCTGCTATGTCATTATCTGCCACGTGCGGATGACGAGGAATACGAGTCCAAAGATCGCAACCCACGCCAGCGCCATCTTGAGCCAGTCGGCCATCGGCAAGCGCCGTGCCAGCAAAGAACTCAGGACCAATGCGAACGCGCCCGCGAACCACAGGATCTGAACAGTCGTGTCACCACTCATAGCTGCACCTCCAGCCCGTCATATCCCGGCTCGATACCCGGCGGCAATTCAGCCGCAAGGTCGTCATAATCCATCGTATTGTCCATATGCGTGATGATTGCGCGCGGATTGCCCACCTTGGCAAGACCTTCGAGCGTCATCGCCAGATGCGGATGCGTCGGATGCGGATAGCGACGCAGCGCGTCGATGACGAAAAGGTCGACGCCTTGGAAGAAGTCGACCATTTCGTCAGTAAACTTTGAAAAATCAGTTGCGTAGGCGATTTTATGCGCACCATCGCTGAAGATCAGGCCGCTGGCCTTTATGGGTCCGTGCGGCATTTCGATCGCCGACACTTCAATAGGGCCGATCGACTGATGATCGTGGAGGTCGATTGGATCGACCGACGCCGGATAGCCGGCATTGCCCGCGAAGGCATAGGTGAAGCGCCATTTGAGGATATCAAGCACATGGTCGCGCGCATAAACGGGAACGGCCGACCGGCGCAGGTGCATGACCTGGCGCAGGTCGTCGAGACCATGCGTATGGTCGGCATGCTCGTGGGTCCAGATAACCGCGTCGATTTCACCCACGCCCGCGTCGAGCAGTTGCAACCGCATATCGGGGCTGGTGTCGACGAGGATACGAAAGCCGCCGAGCGACACCATGATCGACGCCCGGCTGCGCAGGTTGCGCGGATTGTCGGGATCGCACTGGCCCCAGTCGTTGCCGATCCGCGGAACACCCGAAGACGTCCCGCAGCCGAGGATTCGCAACCTCATGATGCGTCGAACGTCATGGCCGCGCCTTGTTGAAAAGCGTGTAAAAATTGGTGCTCGTCGCGGCCGCCAGCGCGTCTTCGTCCTCGTCGCGCAGCTTGGCGAGGAAAGCAAGCGTATCGGCAACAAAGGCGGGCTCGCCGGTTTTGCCGCGATGCGGGACGGGCGCGAGGAAGGGGGAATCGGTTTCGATCAGCAGCCGGTCCTGCGGCAGCCACTTAGCCGTCGCCTGGAGATCGGCGGCGTTCTTGAAGGTGACGATGCCCGAAATCGATATGAAGAGCCCGAGATCGAGCGCCTTATGGGCAAAATCGTCGCTCGCGGTGAAGCAGTGGATCACGCCCGGGAAAGTCGCCCTGCCCATCTCTTCGCCGAGCAGCGCCAGCGTATCGGCTTCGGCATCGCGCGTATGGACGATGATCGGCAGGCCGGTTTGCTGCGATGCGTGAATATGACGGCGAAAGCTGTCCTGCTGTCGCGCGCGGTCGCTTTTGTCGTAATAATAATCGAGCCCGGTCTCGCCGATACCGATCACGCGCGGATGCGCCGCGCGTTCGACCAGCTTCGCGGTATCGACATCAGGATGGTGGTCGGCGTCGTGCGGGTGGATGCCGACGCTCGCCCACACATCCTCGTTCGCTTCGGCGGCGGCGAGCACATCGTCCCATTCGTTTTCGCGCGTCGCGATGTTGAGCATCGCGGTGACGCCCCCCGCGCGCGCGCGCTCCAGCACTTCGCCCTGCTGTTCGGCGAGGCCCTTATAGTTGAGGTGGCAGTGCGAATCGACGAGCATCAGGCCTCCCCTTCCCCTTCAGGCAGTTCGAGGCGCGGGAAGATTGGCACGGGCTGGCCGACCGTGAAGCCGCTGGCGGCGAGCTTCGCCAGCCAACCGCTGTCCTCTACTGCGGCAAAGTCGCGCGCATCGGCGGCAACGCCCATCTGGTCGAGCAATTTGTCCGCCGCCGCCGGGACGACGGGCCTGATCGCGATCGCCAGCGTGCGCACCGCCTGGAACAAGGTCATCAGCACCGCGCGCATGCGTTCGGGATCGGTCTTGCGCAATGCCCAAGGCGCTTGCGTATCGACATATTGATTGCAGGCGAAGACCGCGCGGATCCAGTCTTCGATGCCGATCGAGAAAGCGAGCTGTTCGAATTCGCGCGGCAGGCGGACGGACGCCATGTCGTCGAGATCGGCGAGCAGGTCGATATCCTCCTGTGCGGGCACATAGTCAGCCGAAAGTTTGCTGTCCAAGTTCTTGAAAATCATAGACAAGCTGCGTTGGGCGAGGTTGCCGAAGCTGTTCGCGAGGTCGGCGTTGGCGGTGCGCACGATCGCCTCGGCCGAATAGGTGCCGTCCTGCCCGAAGCTGACTTCGCGGAGGAGATAATAGCGGAGCGCGTCGACTCCGAACTGATCGGCGAGCGCCATCGGGTCGACAACGTTGCCGAGCGACTTCGACATCTTCTCGCCGCGGTTGAGCAGGAAGCCGTGACCGAACACCTGCTTGGGCAGCGGCAGGTTCGCGCTCATCAGGAAGGCCGGCCAGTAAACGGCATGAAAACGCACGATATCCTTGCCGATCATATGGATATTCGCCGGCCAGAATGTCCCGAAGTCGCTGTTCGGGTCGGGATAACCCAGCCCCGATAAATAGGTGGTGAGGGCATCGACCCACACATACATGACATGCCCCGGCGAGCCCGGCACCGGCACACCCCAGTCGAAGCTGGTGCGCGAGACGCTGAGATCCTTGAGCCCGCCCTCGACGAAGCGCAGCACCTCGTTACGGCGGCTTTCGGGCCGAATGAAATCGGGCTGATCGTTGTAGAGCGCGAGGAGTTTGTCCTGATACTCCGACAGCTTGAAGAACCAGCTTTCCTCGACGGTCCATTCGACCGGGGTTCCCTGCGGCGAGAGGCGGGCGCCCCCCTCCCCGTGGGTCAGTTCGCTTTCGTCGTAAAAGGCTTCGTCGCGAACCGAATACCAGCCTTCATAGCGGTCGAGGTAGAGGTCGCCATTGGCTTCCATCGCCTTCCAGATCGCCTGTGACGCCGCGTGGTGCGCGGCATCCGACGTGCGCATGAAATTATCATAACTTATATTCAGCCTGGCATACATCTCACGGAAATATCCCGACATTTCATTCGCGAGATCGATCGTCGCGCGCCCTTGGTCGCGCGCGGTCTGGAACATCTTCAATCCATGTTCGTCGGTGCCGGTGATCAGCCGCACGTCGCGGCCGCGCGCGCGCTGGAAACGCGCCATGACGTCGGTCGCGATCGCTTCGTAAGCGTGGCCGATATGCGGACGGCCATTGGGGTAGCTGATCGCGGTGGTGATGTAGAAAGGTTCGGTGTTTTCGGACATGCGCGCGCCTTAGCGGGTGTGGCGCAGAAGGGGAAGTATCCGTCGCCCCTGCGAAGGGCCGCTGGCAACCTTGCGCGATACCGAAAGCGGCCCCTGCCTTCGCAGGGGGCGACGGTCATTTCGTCCTCGGCGCCAATTCGGCGAGGCAATTGCCGATTTCGAAGCCGACCATCGCGCCGTCGTAAGAACCCCGGATCGCATCGCGGACGGTGCGCTGGACGCGGTCCCACTGCGCGAGGATCGGTGCGATCTCGGTTACCGGCCGTTCGCGCGCCAGGCGAGCAAGCAGCCCGGGAACAATGTCGATGACCAGTTCGAGCCGGGCGCGATTGCTGGTCCCGCCGACCTCGCGTGCGAGCGCCTCGCGCAGCCGGTTTTCCGGATCTCCACTCGTCGCAATGGCGAGAAGCTTCTTTTCCATCACCGCGACATCGCTGTCGATCAGTGCGAGCGCCTTGCCCGGTACGCCGCCCGATGCGGCGACGATCGCGCGCACCTCGGCCATCTCCAGCATCGGGCGTAACTCGTGCAGCCACGGTGTCATGACGTCACGTTCAACCGGTTGAAAACGCAACGTTCTGCATCGTGACCTGATTGTCGGGAGCAAGCGCCCCGGCGAATGGCTGACGAGCAGGAACAGCGTTTTTGCCGGCGGTTCTTCGAGCGTCTTGAGCAGCGCGTTGGCGCCATCAGTCTCCAGATCGTCCACCGCATCGACGATGATCACGCGCCACTCGCCGAGCGACAACGAGAGGTGCAGGCGACGGATCATCTGCCGGACCTGCTCGATGGTGATGTTGCGGGCGAGTTCCTTGGCCTTGTCCTTCGGCTGGCGCGCGAGGCGGAGGATCTCGGGATGGTTTCCGGCATCGACCAGCCGGGCCGCGGCGTCGTCTCCGCGGTCGTCGAGCGTCACCGATTGCCCGTCACCGCCGCGACCATGGGTCACGAGAAAGCGCGCGACGCGTTCGGCAAATAGGCCCTTTCCCATTCCCTGCGGTCCCGCGAGGAGCCATGCGTGATGGAGGCGACCGCCCTGCCATGCTTCGAGAAAGGCCTTTTCGGCGTCCTGATGGCCGATCATCATAGCCATTCCGCGAGTTCGGCGAGGATCGCGGCGGTGACGTCCGATGCCGCCGCATCTGCATCGACGATCCGCCATCGCGCGGGTTCGGCTTTCGCCATCTCGACAAAGCGCGCCGCGAGCCGCGTCTGATAGTCGGCGGGCTTGTTACCCATGCGGTCGCTCCCGCCGCGTTCGGTCAACCGCCGTGCCGCCTCGTCGGCGCTGACGGTGAGCAAGAAGGTGCGGTCGGGCAGCAAGCCCATCGAACCGAATCCGTGCAGCGTCAGGAGGTCGGCGTCGGTGATTCCGCCACCGCCACCCTGATAGGCGCGGCTCGAATCGACGAAGCGGTCGCAGAGCACCCACGCGCCGCTTTCAAGCGCGGGACGGATCGTCCGCGCGACATGGTCGGCGCGCGCAGCGGCGAAGAGCAGGGCTTCGCTGCGCGCATCCCAGCGGTCGTCGCTTCCTTCCATCAGCAGTGCGCGGATCGCCTCCGCGCCCGCGCTGCCGCCGGGTTCGCGGGTCGCGACGGTTTCGATGTCGCGCGCCCCGAGGGCGGCCGCGAGCGCGCGAATCTGGGTGGATTTACCGACCCCTTCGCCGCCCTCGAGCGTGATGAACCGCCCAGTCACAGCCCGGTCAGCCGGTAAAACCCTGTTCGTGCGCGCGCCCACACGCCGCCCTCGGCGACATCGGTGGCGGCGATTAGCGGCGTCGTTTGCGGCGGCAGGCCGTCGGGCGTGACGACGAGGTCGGCGACCGGCGTCCCGCGAATGAGCGGCGCGGCAATGGGGGCTCGTGTGCGCATCACCGCGCGATAGCTGCCCTCATAGCCCTTGGGAACCGTCATCCGCACCGCGATCCCGGCCTGGGTGGCGACCGCGGGAATCGCTCCCTTTCGGACATCGATCCGGCCGAGGCTGGCGCCCGCCGGGACAAGTTCCCGCCCCTCCCATTCGTCGAAGCCCCATTTCATCAGCCGTTCGGCCTCGTCGCGCCGTGCTTTTTCGCTGCTCATGCCGGCAACGACCATGATCAGGCGACGACCGTTCCGCTTCGCCGAGCCGAGGAAGCAATAGCCGGCTTCGGCGGTGTGGCCAGTTTTCAGGCCGTCCGCCCCCTCGAAACGCCCGAGAATTGGGTTGCGGTTGGGCTGGATGATCGGCTTGCCCTCGGGCGACTTGCCGTGTTGGAGCTTCGGCAGCGAGAAATATCGACTATAGCCATCCGGATGGTCGCGGATCAGCCGGTCGGCAAGCGTGATGAGATCAGCCGCGCTGACTTTGGTTACGCCGCCGTCGGGCCAGCCGCTCGGCGTTCCGAAGCGACTCGATGCCATCCCAATTTTGGCCGCTACGACGTTCATTCTTTTGACGAATGCATCCTCGCTTCCGTCGATGCCGACCGCAAGGACCGCGGCGGCGTCATTGCCCGAGACGGTGATCAATCCCTTGAGCAATTCGTCGACCGAGACTTTTTCGTTCGGGCGCAGGAACATCGTCGACCCGCCGGTGCTGCCGTTCCACTTCTTCCACGTCGCCTCGCCGACGGTGAATTGCTTGTCGCGCGCGAGTTCGCCCTTTTTGATCAGGTCGAGCACGACATAGGCGGTCATCACCTTCGCCATCGACGCCGGGGCAAAGCGCTTGTCGGCGCCGCGCGAAAAGAGGATCGCGCCCGAATCGAGATCCTTGAGCATCACGATCGGCGCCTGCGTGACATAGAGCGGGCGGCTGACCGGCGCGCTTTTGGGGCGGGTATCGCCCGCCGATGCTGCGGGAAAAGCCAGCGTCAGCGCGAGCGCGGTCAGGCCCGTCGCCGTGCCCTTTACGATAATGCCTGGCCTCCCCACGCGCAGGCTCGTCAGCGGTCGCGCTGGACCACCGCGTCGCGGAAGCCTTTGGCTTTGACTTTGCCGAGGGCGCCTCGCGCTTCGGCGTCGCTTGCGAAGGGGCCGACGCGCACGCGCCACAGATTGCCTGCCTTGGTGACATGGCCGCCGACCGACTTGGCGGCCGCATTGGCACGGGTCTCGCTGCTGAACGCTCCGACCTGGATGGCGTATTTTCCCGCGACCGCGGCAGCGGGCTTGGCGGCCGTTGCCGTCGGCGCGGGCTTGGGTGCGGGTTTTGTCGTCCCCGGACCTTCGACGACGAAGCGGTCGTCACCGGGCTTGGCCTTGCCCGATGCTATCGGCGCGGCGGGCTGAGCGGCGACCGGCGTAGCCGCAGCGACCGCGGTCTTGGGCACCGGCAGCGCCTTGGCCTTGCTGCGCAGGATCGCCAGCAGCGATTCGGGCGTCGCAATGCGTTCGGGAACGGGCTTGCCGGAACGAAGCTGCGCGCGTTCGGCCGCGGGCGGATTGGTGCGGCGGACGCGGACCGCGGCGACGCCGTCAGTAAGGCCCAATTGTTCGGCGGCGCCGCGCGACAGGTCGATCAGCCGGTCGCCGACCATCGGGCCGCGGTCGTTGACGCGCACTAGGATCGTCCGCCCGGTATCGAGCGCGGTGACCTCGACGTAGCTCGGCAGCGGCAGCGTCTTGTGCGCTGCCGATATGCCCGCGGGATCGAACGTCTCGCCATTCGCGGTGGGTTGCCCGGCGAGTTCCTCGCCATACCAGCTGGCATAGCCGACATCGTCATAGTCGGGGATATCGGCGGGCGTATAGGTCACGCCGCCGACCGAATAGGGATCGCCGACCTTGACCGGCACATCTGCCACACCCGCGACCGAAGATGCTGGCGTCGGGCTTGCCGTCGGCCCACCTTGGCGCTTTCCATCCACACTGCCACAGCCGGCGAGCATCAGCATCGCTCCGGCCATCAGGCCCCCGCCCCTAACGATCGATTTCATCCGCCAGCAACCCCACAGACAGTGCGTAAAAGTTGGAACAATTATAGTCCAATATCGCACGATAGTTACCGGTCAGCAAATAAGCCGTTCGACCGGGGCCATCGGGTTCGAGAAGCGTCGCCTGCACATTGCCATCGGGCCAGCGGCCGCCGAGCGGCGCGATGCCGTCGGCGCGCCATTCGGCCATCGAGCGCCAGCGACTGTGGCGATCGAAAACGCGCGGGCAACGCGTGGGGCTGAGGCGATTGGCGACCGCGCCGCGGTTGAAGCTTGCGGGAACGGTCACCGCGACGCCCCATGGCTGCCCTGCCCGCCACCCGGCGCGGCGAAGGTACGAGCCGATCGATTCGATCGCATCGGCCTCGCTCGACCAGATGCGCGCGACGCCGTCGCCGTCGCCATCTTCTGCAACCTGCAGATAGACCGACGGCAGGAATTGCGGATAACCGAAGGCCCCGGCCCAGCTTCCCTTGAGCGCGCTGCGCGGTACGCCGCGTTCGACCATCACCATCGTCGCGATCAGTTCGGGTTCGAACAGGCTGCGGCGGCGCCCTTCATAGGCGAGCGTCGCGAGCGCTTCGGGCAGGTCGAAATTGCCGGTGACCTGGCCATAGGCGGTTTCATGGCCGTAGATCGCGATCATGATGCTCGTCGGAACGCCCGTGCGCGCTTCGATACGCGACAGGAGCGGGAGCAGCCGGTCGTGGACGCGGCGGCCGCCGCCGATGCGCGCCGCATCGACATGTTTCGCCCTGTATGGCGCGAACGACGGGATCGGCGTGTTGGGGCTCGGCGGGCTGCCGAGGTTGTCGCGATCGAGCGCGACGACGCGCGGGTTATAGCTCAGCCCTGCGGTCACCCGGTCGAAGGTCGTGCGCGACACGCCCCGCGCCTGCGCCTTCGGCCATAACGACTGGACATAGGTGTCGAAGCCCGACTCGCTACTCTGTGCATGGAGCGGCGCCGACGCGGTGAGCATCCATGCCGACAGAAACGCCGTGACGAATTTGAAAAGGCGTCCGATTCTGAAACCTATAGCGTGCATCATGTCCCCACCATAAGACGTGTCTCGCACAGATGCGAGCGGCTTGACTAGGTTGTCGCGAGACAAAGCGAGTCATTCGCGGGGCGGGCCGAACGGGCAAGGTTTCGCTTGCCGCAAGGGCATCACGCGCTATGGCGGCGCCGTGCGGACAGGTGGCCGAGTGGTTTAAGGCAGCGGTCTTGAAAACCGCCGTGGGTGCAAGCTCACCGTGGGTTCGAATCCCACCCTGTCCGCCAACCATCAGGCGAAATGCAGTCGCCGATACTTCCCGCGGAAATAGAGCAGTGGATCGCGGTGCGGTTCGAACTGCGCGCGCACGACCCGGCCGACGAGAATGAAATGATCGCCCGCCTCGTGCAGCGATTCGTGCTGGCATTCGAACGAGACGAGCGAACTGCCGAGCAGCGGCACGCCGGTCTGGCCGGGCGCCCACGGCTGGTTGGCGAAGCGGTCCTCGCCTTTCGCGGCGAAGCGGTTCGAGGTTGGCTGTTGGCCGATCTGCAGCACGTTCACGCCGAAATGTTCGGCCTCGCGGAGCGCGGGCGCGGTTCCCGCCGTGTTGGCAATGCACACGAGCAAGAGCGGCGGGTCGAGCGAGACCGAGGTGAAGCTGTTCGCGGTGAGGCCGACCGGCGTGCCCGCGGCGTCGAGCGCGGTGACGATCGTGATGCCGGTAGCGAAGCAGCCCATCGCGTCGCGCAGCGTGCGCGGGTCGGAACCCGCCTTGAATTCCGTCGCCTCGCGCGGCTGGCGGCGTTCGAGGAATTCGAGCAGCTGGCCGAGTAGCGCTTCCTTGCGGTCGGACGCGAGTTCGAGGTCACATTCGTTGATGTCGACGCTCTCGCCCATGGGTAGCGCGGTGTTGAACGTGTCGCTGACCGCGCTGCCCTGCGCGGGAGAAAAACCGCCGCGGACGACGAGCGCCGGGACCGCCAGCCGCGCGGGCACGTCGTTTGCGTTTGCGTCCTCGTCGACCGGCATGTCCACCAGCACCAACCCGGCAGCGAGGAGGGCACCATCGAGCGCCAGCGCGCGCGTCGCGATCCATCCGCCGCGCCCGGCGGTCACGACGACAGGACGTGAACCCATTTGCGCGAGCACCGCACGCAGATCCTCGATATGCGGCGCCAGTCCGTCCGCTTCGCTCGTTTCGCGCAGGTCGAGATTGACGACGCGGCGCCCCGAAAGCACCAGCGCGTCGGCGACGCCGCGCCACGCGGCGCGGCCCTGTCCCATGTCGGGAATGAGCAGCACGGCGGGATCGTTTTCGTCGCCCAGCATATCGGCCGACAGAGGGACGCCGCCGAAACCCTTATATTCGATGAGACTCAAAAATCCCCCTTGCCGCGCCG
>SCNS01000020.1 GCA_005503215.1 Sphingomonadaceae bacterium 3R27C6
CTCGTCTGCGAGGCCGCCGACCGCGCGATGCAGGTCCATGGCGGCATCGGCTACTCGCGCCACAAGCCGTTCGAACATATCTATCGCCACCACCGCCGATACCGCATCACCGAAGGCGCCGAGGAAATCCAGATGCGTAAGGTCGCCGCATACCTGTTCGGGTATATGGGGCCTAGAAAGGGGAGTTTGGAGTGACGCCCGGACGTGCCGGCTTGCTCATTTTCGGGCCGTTGATCCTGTCGTCGGCTTGTGGCCCGGTCCAGCCGGGCGCGCGCCTCGCGGAATTCGGGCCGACCGAGCGCTGCGGTTTTTATGCTGCGAAGGATTATCGCCAGAGTGAATATTATCGCGAAAACCCGCCGGCATGCGATTTGCCGGGAAGCGAGGAACTCGCTCTGTCCTGCGCGATAAACGACCAGATCAGCGCTCCCGATTATCGCCCCGAATATGACGACGAAGGCGCGTCGACCAACTATGCACCGACACCCGAATATCGGCTGAGCAATCTTCGCTGCGCCTTTACGGGCACCGAACGCAACCGTGCCATCTGCACGTTCAGCATCGCAACGCCGGACATGAGGGCGCCGGTGCGCAGTTCGGCCAAATTGCGCCACCAATATTGGCGCGACGACGGTCCCGCGCATCATTTCGAAGGGACCCGCTGGTTTCTCGATGGCAGTTGCGTCCCGAACGGGCAGCGATCGGTCCGCGGAAACCGCGATTAGCGCTTCCTTACAAATTCCGCGCGCAGCACCAGCCCCTTGATCCCCTCGTGCCGGCAGTCGATTTCCTGATCGTCGCCGGTCAGGCGGATCGACTTGATCACGGTGCCGACCTTCAGCGTCTGTCCAGCGCCTTTGACGCTCAGATCCTTGACCAGCACGACCGAGTCGCCGTCGGCGAGCAAATTTCCGACGGCGTCGCGCACCTCGGGACCCGCGGCGGCGGCGGCGTCGCGTGAGGCGATGTCGCTGGCCGACATCCATTCGCCGCTCGCTTCGTCATAGACATAATCTTCGTCGTCGCTGGTCATTCTCTTATCCCGGTTTGCGGAAGCGCAGCGTGAACTGGTCGGTCTTGCCGCGGATCTTGTCGTCGAAGACATTGGCGCTACGCGGATCGGCGGGGCGGCGATAGAGGTCGCTTTCCGCCTCGAGCTTGAAGCCCGCCTGGGTCAGCGTCGCGACCACGGCATCCTTGTCGATCCGGTGCAGGCTGTCGGACAAGGTCGTGCCGCTGCCCTTCGCCGCGCTATGGTCGACGACGACCAAAGTGCCGCCGGGTTTCAGCGCCGCGAACAAGGCCGCGCTCGCCTTGTCGCCCGTTCCCGCGGGGAAGGGCTTGAGGTACAGGTCGTGGAAATTCTGCACTGTGATGATCGTGTCGAGCGGTTCGGGGAAAGCGGGTGCCGCAAACGGTCCGGCGACGGCATCGACATTGACATAGGCGGCATCGACCGCGGCCTGATCGTCGCCATATTGCTTCTTGAACGCGATGAATTCGGCGGGCTGAAAGCCATAGACCTTGCCCGCTGGTCCGACCGCGGCGGCGAGCAGGCGGGTGACATAACCACCCCCCATCACATAATCGCCGACCTTCTGTCCGGGTTTGACCTGGGCGAAGGCAAGCAGTTCGGCGGGCTTGCGCGCCGCGTCGCGTGTCCGGTCGGCGGCGGGCCGCGCGGGATCGGCGAGCGCGGCCTTATAGCTGGGGGCGGCCGCCTGTTTGGCGGCGAGCGGGGTCGCCGAGACGGCGAGCATCAGGGCGAGGGTAAGCGGGCGGATCATGGCATCGACTCCCTATCTCTTGTCCCGCCATCATAGCGCCTTGCCGGGGCAGCTGCGCGTTTATTTGCATCTCGCGATTTTGATGATAGGTTTCTTCGTGAAACTAAAAAATCGGGAGAGCGGACATGCATGATCTGGTGATTCGCGGCGGCACCGTCGTCGATGGTTCGGGCGGAGCGCCCTTTGTCGCGGACGTCGCGATCGACGGCGACCGGATCGTCGCGGTGGGTGAAAACCTCGGCACGGGACGCGAGGAAATCGACGCCGCCGGCAAGATCGTCACCCCCGGCTTCGTCGACGTCCACACCCATTATGACGGACAGGCGACGTGGGACGCCGAAATGGCGCCGTCGAGCTGGCACGGCGTCACCACCGTCGTGATGGGCAATTGCGGCGTCGGCTTCGCCCCCGCCAAGCCCGACCGCCACGAATGGCTGATCAGCCTGATGGAAGGGGTCGAGGACATCCCCGGCACAGCGCTCGCCGAAGGCATGTCGTGGGACTGGGAAACCTTCCCCGAATATATGGACGCGCTCGAAAAGCTGCCCCGCACCGTCGACGTCGCGTGCCACGTTCCGCACGGCGCGGTGCGCGCCTATGTGCTCGGCGACCGCGAAAAGCCCGGCGCGATCCCGACCGACGCGGACATCGCCGAAATGTCGCGCATCGTCGAGGAAGGCGTGCGCGCCGGCGCGCTCGGTTTCTCGACCAGCCGCACCGTGCTGCACAAATCGATCGACGGCGAGCTCGTCCCCGGCACCACCGCGACCGCCGAGGAACTGATCGCGATCGGGCGCGCAATGGGCCGCGTCGGCTACGGCGTGTTCGAAATGGCGAGCGACATGAAGCGCGAGTGGAACGAGTTTCAGTGGATGGGCGACCTCAGCCGCGAAACCGGGTTGCCGGTGACCTTCGCCGCGCTCCAGTCGATTGCCAAGGAACTGCCGCTCGAGGAACAGATTTCGGAGATGCGAAAGCAGAACGCGACCGGCGCGAACATCGTCGCGCAGATCGCTTTGCGCGGTAACGGCATCATCATGGCCTGGCAGGGCACCGTCCATCCCTTCCGTTTCAAGCCGGCGTGGAACGAGATCATCGACCTGCCGTGGGAGCACCAGCTCGCGAAGCTGAAGGATCCGGCGTTCAAGGCGCGGATGATTTCGGAGGCGAATGTCTGGCCCGAAAGCGACATCCTCGATTTCCTTATGGTCGTCGCCGAAGGCTGGCCGGTTCATTTCAAAATGGACCCCGACTTCAACTACGAGCCAAAGATGGACGAAAGCATCGCGGGCCGTGCCGCCGCGGCGGGCGTCTCGCCGGCCGAATATGCCTATGACCTGCTGATGAAGGACGATGGCAAGGGCTTCATCTATTTTCCGATTTTGAACTACCGCGACGGCAACCTCAATTTTCTCGAAGATTTGCAGGCGTCGGACGACACCGTGAACAGCCTGTCCGACGGCGGCGCGCATTGCGGGACGATCTGCGACGCCGCCTCGCCGACCTTCATGCTCCAGCACTGGGTGCGCGACCGCAAAGGCCATCGCATCGCGCTCGAACATGCGGTGAAGCGCCAGTGCCGCGACACCGCCTTGCTCTATGGCCTTGAGGATCGCGGGGTGCTCGCGCCGGGCTATCTCGCCGATCTCAATGTCATCGACATGGACGCGATCAAGCTCGGAAAGCCCTGGCTCGCGTTCGACCTGCCCGCGGGCGGCAAGCGCCTGCTGCAAAAGGCCGACGGCTATGTCGCGACGGTGAAGTCGGGTGTGGTGACGTTCCGCGATGGCGCGATGCAGGGGCCGACGCCGGGCGGCGTGATCCGCGGCCCGCAGCGCGTTGAAATGGCGATGGCGGCGGAGTGATCCGCCGCCTCGCGCGTCACCGTGCAAGCAGATCCGCAGGCAAAGTCGGCTCGCTGACGATCTTCGCCATGCGCCGCCACATCTCGTCGCGGCTCGGCCTGCCGCGCTCGACATAGGCGCGCACCATCGTCTCGCCGAGGCCGTAATTGATCACATAGCTGCGATACTGGTCGGTGAAGCTCACCGACTGCTCGGCGCGCTGCGGTGAGACGAGCAGATATTTCTGCGTCAATGCCACCGCGGTCGGCCGGTCGATCACCCCGTCGAGATATTGCTGCGCGATCGTCAGCCGCGCGCCCGACGCGCCCTTGATCGCCTTCAAGAGCTGCCAGTAACGATCGTCGGACGGCACCGCGATCTCGGCGATCGGCATCAGCACGTCGCGTTCGGTATCGGCCTTGCTGCTCTCGGGAAAGGCGAGGTCGATGCCGTAATTGGCGCTGCCCTCGGCGATCAGGCTTTGCGGGCTGTAGAGCGGGTAGACACTGAACTCGCTCCAGCCGCGCTCCTTCACCAGCTTCTCTTCGAGTTTCATGTTGAGCAGGTGATGCCCCGGATAGCCCTCGTGACAGCCGAGATCGAGCGCGCGCGACAGGCGGATCGGCAGGTCGGTGTTGACCTGGATCAGGCTGTGATAGCCGCCTTGGTAATAATTATAGCCGCTCCAGCTCTTGCCGGTGACGAATTCGAGGCGGAAACTCTCGCCTACGGGCATTGGAATATGTGCCATGCTGCGTCCGCGGCAGCGCGCGATCGCGGCGTCGAAGGTCTTTTGCAGCCGGTCCTTCGGGATGGTGAAGGCGTCGAGATAGGCTTCGACGCGGTCCGGGAGTGCCCCATCGCCAGGGACGAGCGCCTCGATCTTCGCGAGTTCGGCATCATAGCTCGCGAGCGGCTTCAGCCGCGGCCGCACCCCGAACAGCCGTTCAGCCTCGTCGGCGAAGGAAAAACGCGCGCCTTGCATCATCATGAGCCGCGTTTCGGCAGCGCGGAGCTGGGCGCGCAGGAAGGTCGCGCGGCGTTTAGCGAGCGGGTCGGGGATGCGCCGTGCCGCGAGATCGATTTGTGCCATCAACTCGCGCGTTGCTGTGAGCAACGCAGCCTTGTCGCGCGGTGCGGCCTCGGCGGCTGTTTTGAGTTCGGGCGGGCCGTAGTAGGCGTCGATATAGCCGGCCTCGTGCGTCCCGATTTCGAGTGTCAGCCGCAAATAGGCTGCCGCGATCTCGTCGAGCGCCTTGGTCGAGGCGGCGGTGCGGCGCACGTCGAGCGTCGCGACCCCGGGTTTCGGCGGCGTTTTTGTTTCGCTTGCAGCGCAGGCCGACAGGGCGGCAACCAGCGACAGAATGACAAATTTGCGCATCAGTCTGCCATAGCGCGCTTTTCGGACGTGTCACGCACATCGCCGTCGGCGGCGATCTCGGCATCGGATGCGCTTTCGACCGCCCCATGTTCGGGATGCGGCGGCGCGAAACGCAGCACCGCAAAGCCCGCGAGCGCCGCCGCGAGCGACCCCATCAGGATACCGATCTTCGCTTCTTCGGCGAGCAGCGCGTCGCCCGGAAAGGCGAGGCCGCCGATGAACAGGCTCATCGTGAAGCCGATGCCGCACAGCATCGCGACGCCATAGACCTGCAGCCATGTTGCGCCGCGCAGCCGCCCCGCGATGCCGAGTTTGACCGACAGCCAGACGCTGCCGAAAATGCCGATCTGCTTGCCGATAAACAGCCCCGCGGCGATGCCGAGCGGCAGCGGCGCGAAAATCTGCTCGGCGGTCAGTCCGCTCACGTCGACCCCGGCATTGGCAAAGCCGAACAGGGGGACGATCGCAAAGGCGACCCACGGATGGAGGCCATGCTCGAGCCGGTGCAGCGGCGAGGTCGCGCTGTCGGGCGCGCCCGGGGTGCGATCGAACGGGATCGCCATCGCCGCAAGCACCCCGGCGATCGTCGCGTGGACGCCCGAGAGCAGCATCGCGTACCAGAGCAAGGCGAACATGAGCAGGTAGAGCGGCAGGCCCCGCACGCGCATGCGGCCCATCGCGAACATGACGCCGAGGATGGCCGCGGCGGCGGCGAGCGCGAGCAGGTTAATCTTGGCGGTGTAGAAAAGCGCGATGATCGCGACCGCGCCCATGTCGTCGACAATCGCGACGGTGACGAGGAACAGCTTGAGCGAGGTCGGCGCGCGCTTGCCGAGCAGCGCGAGCACGCCCATCGCAAAGGCGATGTCGGTCGCCGCGGGGATTGCCCAGCCTTGCGCCAGCCCCGGCGCGCCGCCGGCAAACGCCATATAGATCGCCGCCGGCACCGCCATCCCCGCCGCCGCGGCGATGAACGGCAGCCGCCGCCGGTCCCAACTCGCGAGCCGCCCGTCGACGAACTCGCGCTTGATCTCCAGCCCGACGAGCAGGAAGAAAATCGCCATCAGCCCGTCATTGATCCACAGATGGACGGTCATCGGTCCAAGCTTGTCGGTGAGCACCGGGCCGGTCACGGCATGAATCGCATCGTGATAAAGTGCCGCCAGCGGCGAATTGGCAACAATCATCGCCAAAATGGCGGCGAAAATAAGCAGCATTCCGCCCGCGCTTTCGCTCTCCAGGAATTCGCGCAATGCTGAACGGGGCGGAAAACTGCGGGTCATGGGTAAGCGATTTCCTTTGTTTGTCAGAAAATTTGACGGTTGGCCGCCGGCAGGGGCGCGTCTTTACAAATCTGCTCTGTTCACTAGCAATATCGATATTGATGACATTAGGTCATCGGTGGGGGCGGGGCTAGCACATTGGAGCTGTCGACCGCATGGCTGGAATGGCTGGTGCTGGGTGCCGGCCACGAACTGATGCTGTTCGCATCGGTCGGGATCCTGCTGTTCGGGCTCGATGACCTGCTTTTCGACGCGCTGTGGCTGGCGACGCGCCGGCGCGGACGGTCGCTGACGCCGACCGCGCCGCCGGTCGAGGGGCGCTTCGCGATCTTCGTGCCCGCATGGGACGAGGCCAAAGCGCTTCCCGCGATGCTGCGGCGCACGCTTGGCGCGTGGGAGGGCGAGGATTTCCGGCTTTACGTCGGCTGCTATCCCAACGACGCCGAGACGCTCTTCGCTGTGTCCCCGCTGGTCGCGCGCGACGGACGGCTGCGGCTTGTCGTCGGCAGCCGCGAAGGGCCGACGACCAAGGGCGACAATCTCAACCGGCTGTGGGCGGCGCTCGCCGAGGACGAGCGGGCGGAAGGCGTTCGGTTTGCCGCTATCGTCCTTCACGATGCCGAGGATCATGTGCATCCAGGCGAACTCGCACTCTATCGCCGCTATCTCGGCGAAAATGCGATGGTGCAAATACCCGTCGTGCCCTTGATCAAGCGTGCGGAGCGCTGGGTCGGCGGGCATTATGGCGACGAATTTGCCGAAGCGCATGGCAAGGAACTGGTCGTTCGCTCGCGCCTCGGCCTGCCGCTTCCGTCGGCGGGGGTCGGCTGCGCGCTGACGCGCACTGCGCTGGCGCTGCTGGCGATCGAACGCGGCGGCGAGCCTTTTCGCTGCGACAGCCTGACCGAAGATTATGAGATCGGCATGGTGATCGGCGCTTACGGTCTTGGCACCCGCTTTGTCGACACGGCCGGACCCGCCGGCGACCGGATCGTATCGCGGGGAGCCTTTCCGGGTCGGGCCGAAAAGGCGGTGCGGCAGAAATCGCGCTGGATCGCCGGGATCGCGCTCGCCGGGTGGGATCATCTCGGCTGGCCGGGGTCGCGGCGCGATGACACGGATCTTCGCAGCGGCCGTGCCTGGGTCGCGCGCTGGATGCTGTGGCGCGACCGCCGTGCGCCGCTTGCCGCGCTCATCCTCCTCGCGGCCTATGCCGGGGTGCTGCTGACGGCGCTGGGCTGGGCGGGGCAGTATCTGCTGGGCTGGAATGCGATCATCATCGGTGACGGCATGCGGCTGCTTCTCGCCTTCAATGCGGTCATGCTGTGCTGGCGACTGGCGATGCGCGGGCATTTCACGGCGCGCTGGTACGGCCTCAGCGAAGCGATGCTTTCGCTGCCGCGCGCCTTTTTTTCGAATGTGATCGCGATGCTCGCGGCGCGGCGCGCGATCGGCCTTTATTGGCGAATGCTGCGTTCGGGCGAAGTCATATGGGACAAGACCGAACATCTGGAACATGAGACCGCGTACGAAGACGCTTTTGCAAGGACGGTGGCGCGATGATGACGCGCCGGGCCGACGCGCGGCGCGACGCGCCGGCGCTGCGTTTCCTGCTCCTGTGCGTCGGCGGCTGGATCGCCGTGCGGGTCATGGTGGTCTGGAACCCGGCTATCGCGCCGCCCCCCGATCCGGCCATCATGCCTTGGGCCGTGCCGTCATCCTTTGCGGCGAGCGACAATGTTCCGGACAGCGCGCCGCGCGCGGCCGCCGTGCCGATGCGTGCCACGCCGTCGCTGCGCGCGCGTGCGCCGCATGGTTCCGCCGTGCCGGGGCCTCGATCGGCCGATGAACCGCTCACGCCTGGAGAAGAACCGGTTTCGGCCGGCTTTGGTGGCGATCGGCACAGCCTCCGCCTGGCACTCATGGCACGATTGCTGCCGTCGGCTCCCGGGGGCGGCGCGCGTTCGGCGCTTGGTGCGGGCGGGCCGGCCTGGTTCCCGTTCGCGCCCGCCGCCCGCGCCGAGCCGGGACAGGGCAGGCCCTTCTGGCTGCGCCGACAGCTTTCGAGCTGGTCGCTCGGCAGCTGGCTCTATCTGCGCGAAGGGTCGGGGAATGCGCCCGAAACCATCGGCGGCGCGAGTCAGCTTGGCGGCAGTCAGGCCGGGATTCGCCTGGCCTATGGGTTCGGCGATACCGGCCGCATCCGCGCCTATGGCCGCGCGACGATCGCGTTGCAGCGACCGCAGCAACGCGAGCTTGCGTTCGGCCTCGCCTATGCCCCACTCGTGCAACTGCCGGTCGATGTCGCGATCGAGCAGCGCGTCGCCGCAGGGAAAGAAGGACGTACCGCGCTTGCCTTGATGGCCAGCGGCGGTGTCTCGGATATCGCGCTGCCCGCGGGTTTCCGACTCGACGCCTATGCGCAGGCGGGTGTCGTCGGGGCGCGGCGGCGTGACGGTTTTGCCGACGGGGCGATTGTCGTCGATCACCGCCTTGGTTCCGAAGAAACATCCTTGCGCCTCGGCGCGCTCGCGGCGGGGGCGGTGCAGCCCGGCGCGGCGCGCGTCGATGTCGGTCCGCGGCTGACGCTCCGCCTGCCCGACGTCGGCGAGGGCAGCCGCATCGCGCTCGACTGGCGCCAGCGCGTCGCGGGCGATGCGCGCCCCGAAAGCGGTCTCGCGCTGACGCTCGCGAGCGACTTCTAGAGAACGGTAAAATTTAGCCGCCGCGGCCGATTCCCCACGCCGAAAAAATGGTCTAGGGTCCTTGGAATCGGCGCGGTTCCAGCGCCGCTGAGCGCAATCGGGGCCCATGGACCTTTACCTTCCTGTCGCCAATCTGTCGGTCAATGCGCTGGTCATCATCCTGCTCGGCGGCGGGGTGGGTTTCCTGTCGGGCATGTTCGGCGTCGGCGGCGGTTTCCTGACCACGCCTTTGCTGATCTTTTACGGCATTCCGCCGACGGTCGCCGCGGCGTCGGCGGCGACGCAGGTGACGGGCGCGAGCGTGTCGGGCGTGATGGCGCATCTCGAGCGCGACGGGGTCGATTTGCGCATGGGCTGGGTGCTCGTCGCGGGCGGGCTTCTCGGATCGCTGATCGGCGCAGGGCTGTTCGAACTGCTCACCGCGTGGGGCCAGATCGATACGGTGATCAACATCCTCTACGTCGCTTTGCTCGGCACCGTCGGCACCTTCATGGGGCGTGAGGCGTGGGGAAGCTACCGCGCTGCGCAGACCGGATTGCCCGCCCCCGCGCGCAAGCGGCGGCATCATCCGATGGTTGCGAACCTGCCGATGCGCTGGCGCTTCTATCGCTCGGGCCTCTACATCTCACCGCTCGCGCCGCTGCTGCTCGGCATGGTCGGGGGGGTGCTGACGATGCTGCTTGGTGTCGGCGGCGGCTTCATCATGGTTCCCGCGATGCTCTACCTGCTCGGCATGGGGACGCAGGTCGTCGTCGGCACGTCGCTGTTCCAGATATTGTTCGTGACGATCGCGACGACGATGGTCCACGCGCTGACCACCGGTGCGGTCGACATCGTGCTCGCGGGGCTGCTGTTGCTCGGCAGCGTGATCGGGGCGCAGTTCGGCGCGCGTTTCGCCCAAAGCGTAAAGCCTGAATATCTGCGCATGGCGCTGGCGGGCATCGTCCTGCTCGTCGCGCTGCGCATGGGCGTCGATCTCTTCATCCGTCCTGAAGAAATCTACACGGTGCAATGAGCGCGCCGCGCGCCTTGTTCCTGTCGCTCGCGGCGCTGCTGCTGCCCGCGGCCGCCCATGCCGCCGACCCGCGGCTGGTGCCCGATGTGTCGAGCCGCGCGATCGATATCCAGTACAGCTTTACCGGCGAGGAATTGCTACTGTTCGGCGCGATCCTCTATCCCGGCCAGCGCCTGCCCGACGACCGCGCCGACATCGTCGTGGTGCTGAAGGGGCCGGTGCGGCCGATCGTGCTGCGCGAAAAAAGCCGCGTCGCGGGCATCTGGGTCAACGCCAGCAGCATCCGCCTGCGCACGTCCCCGGGCTTTTACGCGATCGGCTCGTCGCGTCCGATCGACAAGCTGGTCGACGAACGCACCGCGGCGATCTTTGAACTCGGCCTAGCCAATCTGTCGATGTCGCCAAGCGGATTTTCGGAGGCGAAGAAGCTCGAGCGGTTCGAGGCGGGGCTGACCGACCTCTATCGCCGCTCGGGCCTTTTCGTCGAAAATCCCGCTGCGGTCGAAATCACCGAAGGCGTGCTCTATCGTGCGCGCATCCCCGTGCCCGCGCGTGTTCCGGTCGGCACCTACCGCGCCGAAACCTATCTGATCAGCCGCGGGCGCGTGCTCGCGGTCGCGTCGCGCGATGTCCAGATCCGCAAGGCCGGGTTCGAACGGTTCGTCGCGCTCGCGGCGCAGCGGCACGGCTTTCTTTACGGTCTTTCGGCCGTGTTCCTGTCGCTGGTGCTCGGTTACGGCGCGTCGGCTATTTTCCGCCGTCGCTGACGCCAAAGTTCACGGCCTATTTACCCTCAGCTGCGATAGTCTGCCGGGGACCACAATAGGCGGGGCGGATACATGGACATGCAGGGCGGCGGATTCAGCGCCGGGGATTTGACGGCGGCACAGCATGTTCGGCTTGCCGGCGGCGGCGTAGCGGCCTCGATTGCGCCGGTAACCAACCATCATCGCGACGATCTGATGATCGGCGAAGTCGTCGATATTTCGGGATCGGCCTCGCGTATCCTGCTCGATGCCGCGGCGATCGGCAAATTGGCTTCCTCCAGCGATTCCGCGGTGGCGATGGCCGGGCAGGTCGGGGCGCAGGTCAAGGTCCGTGTTGGCAACATCTGGCTGATCGCCAGCATCCGCGACCAGCAGCTGCACGAACGCGGCGAGGGGCTGATCCTCGCGACGGTCGACTTCCTTGGCGAAGGCGAAGAAGAAAAGATCACCGGCCGCATTCACAATTTCCGCCGCGGCGTCACCCGCTACCCGATCCCGGGCAGCCAGGTTTTTGCGGCAACCAGCGCCGATCTCAAGCAGATCTACGCCGCCGACGAGCGCGCGCATGTCGAAATCGGCACCGTCTATCCGACCAAGGATATTCGCGGGTCGCTCTATGTCGATGCGATGCTGGGCAAGCATTTCGCGCTGCTCGGGTCGACCGGTACGGGTAAATCGACCAGCGCCGCGCTGATCCTTCACAAGATCTGCGAGCTCGCGCCGCAGGGTCATATCGTGATGATCGATCCGCACGGCGAATATTCGGCGGCGTTCAAGGGCATCGGCGCGCTGTTCGACGTAGACAACCTCGCCATGCCTTATTGGCTGATGAACTTCGAGGAACATTGCGAGGTCTTCGTCACCGCCGAGGGCCGCGACCGCCAGGCCGATTGCGACGTGCTCGCGCGCTGCCTGCTTCAGGCGCGGACGAAGAACCGGCTGGCCGAAGGCATGACGAAGATTACCGTCGACTCGCCGATCCCCTATCTGCTCTCCGACCTGCTCAACATTCTGCAAAACGAAATGGGCAAGCTCGACAAGGCGACATCGAGCGCGCCGTTCATGCGCATCAAAGGCAAGATCGAGGAAATGCGCGCCGACCCGCGTTATAATTTCATGTTCTCGGGCATGCTCGTCGCCGACACGATGACGAATTTCATCGGCAAGATTTTCCGCCTGCCGTCGGACGGCCGGCCGATCTCGATCATCGATGTGTCGGGGGTGCCGAGCGACATCACGTCGGTCGTCGTCGCGGTGCTGTCGCGCCTGACCTTCGACTATGCGATCTGGTCGCGCGGCGAACCGCAGCGCCCGATCCTGCTCGTCTGCGAAGAAGCGCACCGCTACATCCCGGCCAAGGACATCGGCCAGGGGCAGGCGGTGCGCAAGATCCTCGAACGGATCGCCAAGGAAGGCCGTAAATACGGCGTGTCGCTGGGCCTCATCACCCAGCGCCCGTCCGATCTGGCCGAGGGCGTGCTGTCGCAGTGCGGCACGATCATCTCGATGCGCCTCAACAACGAGCGCGACCAGCATTTCGTGAAGGCCGCGATGCCCGAAGGCGCGCGCGGTTTCATCGATTCGATCCCGGCGCTGCGTAACCGCGAATGCATCGTCTGCGGCGAGGGCGTGTCGATCCCGATCCGCGTCTATCTCGACACGCTCGAAGAGGAAAAGCGCCCGGCATCGAGCGATCCGCTGTTCTCGAAACTGTGGCGGGAAACCGGCGGCGAGGCAGAAATCCTCGAGCGTGTGGTCAAGCGCTGGCGCAGCCAGGGGCGGTAAGCCATCGCGTCATTGCGAGCGAAGCGAAGCAATCCAGGGCGGTTTACGCCTCTCTGGATTGCCGCGGTGCCTTCGGCTCCTCGCAATGACGGTGACTAGCTCTTCGGCGGTTCCCACAATTCGATCGGGTTACCCTCTGGGTCATGCACCCGGGCAAATCGTCCGACCGCGGGGTCGTCCCACTCGTCCTTGGTGATGATCTCGTCGCCCGCCGCGCGAAACGGCGCCAGCACGGCGTCGAGATCGTCGACGCGCAGGTTCAGCATATGCTGGCGGTCGGCGGGGAAATAGTCGGTGTCGGCCTTGAACGGCGCGAAGACGAGCGGACCCGCGGTCACATTCCATACCCATTGGTTCGGCGGTACGCTCTCGTCGGCGCTGCATCCGCCTCCGACGCCCAGCCGTTCGCGATACCAGGCGCTCAGCGCCTCGGGGTCGCGTGCCCGGAAAAACAGTCCACCGATGCCTTTGACATGTCCCATGATGGCCTCCCGCCCGTGAAGCGGGCAGCCTAGGCCGTTTACGTCACTGTTTCCACTCTCCGCTGCCACGGAACTCTTCGCGGACCTGACCCGACTGGTTCAGCCGCGGATCAGCATAAATCTGCGCGGCCGGAGCCGCGGCGGGCGGCGGTGCGACGGGCACCGCGGGCGCCATCGTGCCGGGCAGCGGGGCCGCGGGGGTGTCGGGAAGCGGCGCGGCGGCGCCGGAGAGCATCGGCGCGGGGCCGGCGCCGGGCGGCAGGCCCTGACCCTTCAGGATCGCAAGCTGCTGTGCCAGCGGCAGATAGGGGCCGGGCACCGGCTCACGGCCGAGGTACGGCGCGCGAAACGCGTCGGGCATGCCCCAGCGTCCGCGCCAGCGATGGAAGATATGCGCGCCGACGATATTGGTCATCACCAGGCTCTTGCCCCAGCGCGGCCAGATCGCCTGCGTGTGATAATGCGTCGCGAGGCCGACCTTGGGGAACACATAGCCGCCGAGCGCCGCCGATGCGACGCGGCTCGCGCGCAGCCAGTTGGGCTTGCTTGGGCTTCGTGCCATCGCGCCGTCGCAGCTGAAGGTGAACTGGCACACGCCCGCGCGCTGCGATCCCTGGAAGACGACGCCGCATACGGTGTTGGGGAAACTCGGGTGGCGGACGCGGTTGATCACCGTCTGCGCAACGCCGCGCATCCCGTCGTCGGTCTCCGACGCGGCTTCGTAATAGATGGCGGCGGTCAGGCAATAATGCGCGCGCTCGCGGTCGAGCGCGGTGACGCCGCGGAACACATAGGATTTGGCGGGCGGCCCGACAAAGGCTTCCTCGCGCAGTAACGCCGGATCGGCGGGGGGCAGTGCGGCCGCTTCGCCATAGCCGACGCTGTCGGGGTTGGGCAGCGTCGGGTCGATCTTCAGCGCGTCCTCATAATCCTCGGCGTTCATGATCGCCCAGCGTTCGGGATCATAGGCGCGAAAGTTCAGCGGCACCGACACGCTATACGGTCCGAAAAACGCGGGCGCGCGGAACTGGCCGCTCGACAGCAGGAAGGCGAGGCACGCGACCGCGACCACCGCGACGATTGCTGCCCAGAACGTACGTCCCGGGCCCACCGGTTTTTCCGGCACCGGGTCGCGCCACGTTGAGCGGGCGGTCAGGGACAGTTCGGGCTTCATTTGCGCATCACATTCCATCGCTCCAACCGTCGCCGATTCGCGCGGACGGGGCGTCAGCCCATCTTATACGCTGAAACGCCAATAAAATGTTGCAACGCGTGTGCGGTGGGTCGCGATGGAGCAGGCAAAGCGCCGGGCTTAAGCGACGGGTGGGTTCGTGGACCTCGTCATTTCGGCGTCCCGCATGCCGCGATCCGCTCGCGCGTTGCCGCGTCCACCAGTTCGCGTATCTGAAAAAGCAGAGGGTGCCGGACGGTATGCTGTGTGCCGTAGGTCAGGTTAAACGCATAGTCGAAATCGGCGGCGTTCCGCCCGATGAGGTGCTGCAGCATCGTCTCCAGCTTGTCGAAACCTTTGACCATTCGGGCTTCAGGCGTCGTGCCGCCGCTATAGTCGTCCCACAGGCTGAGGATTTCGCGGCGTAAGTCGTCGGGCAGCGGCGCACATAATGTCTCCAGATCCGCGCGCTCGCGCGCCGCTCGGCCGTCGTCGGGGCTTTGGCATGTCGCCGGGACGTCACCCGAAATCGCTTCGCCCAAGTCGTGGACGAGGCAGAGTCTGAGCAGTTTCAGCCGGTCATATTCGGCCAGTTCGCGGTCGAACAGCATCACCATCAGGCAGAGCCGCCAGCTATGCTCGGCGGTGCTTTCGGCGCGGCCGTTCGATGTAATCCCGCTGCGCAGTGTGTCCTTCAGCTTTTCGGCCGTCTGCAGAAAGTCGATGATCGCGGCGAGGCGCGACGGGGCGATGGCATAGGGTGTCGTCATGTGGTCAGGCTAACCGACGGGATCGCCGACTCAAGCCACCGAATAATTTATGCGCTGCCGTCCTGGACCAGCCGGGCAAAGCTGCCGTCCGAAAGCGGCATTCGGGTGTAGCGAAGCTGGCCGGCGGCGATCGTGAGTTCGTCGAAATCCGCATGTTCGGTATCGACGATAACTGCGGGCGCGATCGCTTCGTACCAGCCGAGCGCGTCGAGCGCCGCCTCGCCCTCTGCGATGCCCGGCGAGGCGAATCGCCACAGCGACTTTCCGGTCAGCTCCTCGACCCCGACCCGCCAGCCGGAGATCCGCGCCAGCGATGCGGCGAAAAGCCGATGCGTCAGGTCGCAGATCAAATGTGCCGGCTGCGGCGATTGGCGCACAAGGTTGAGCAAGGCGCTGTCGGCCGCCGAGCTGGGCCGCGCTGCGAGGAGGCGCGTCAGCCGATCCTCTTCGGTCGTCCCGGGGGTCAGCACACCTGCCTCCCACCGCGACACCGTCGTTTGCGAGACGCCCATCTCACTTGCTAAAGCCGATTGCTTGATGCGATTGAGCGCACGCCAGCGCCGCAGCGATGCGCCCAGATGGTTGCGGCATGGCAGTACGGCGTGGATCACGCAGCAAGCATAGCGCCGAAGACCCGCCGCTGGAACGGCCTAGTTGGGCAAATGCGGGATGATGGGCCGGGCGTCCGGCGGCGCGGGGCATGCGGGTTCAGCGAAATATTTGCTCATGCCGCGGCGCGCGCGATAGGCGTCGATGCGGTCGGCATAATGGCCGGGCAGGTCGAAATCGGCATGGCGCGCGCTGGCGCCGTGCAGGGGGCGGGTGGCCATCAGGGCCATCTGGTGCCGGTAGAAAAGCTCGTTCATATCCATAGGATTATTCCTTGTGACTGCGCGAGCATGGTGCCGAACGATCGGCGATTGGTCCGGCCCGGCGCCCGATGAGCGCCAGGCCGGATTTCATTCATGCAGGCTGAAGATTGACAGCCGAGGTCTTGCCGCGCTGGTCGGTTTCCAGCTCGTAAGAAACGCGCTGTTCCTTGTTCAGCGTCGCCATTCCGGCGCGCTCGACGGCGCTGATGTGGACGAAGCTGTCGCCCGAGCCATCTTCATTGGCGATGAAACCATAGCCTTTGTCGCTGTTGAAGAATTTTACGGTGCCGATGGGCATGGGGTGTTTCCTTTCACGAAAACAGGGAATCAACCGGCAAAAGCACCGGAGGAGCTGGTAGCGCGTGAAGGGAAGTATCCGCCATCAGGCATCAAATTTCCGTCGCAGGCGACGTTAGCCAAATTACATTGAAATTATTTTACCGAAAAGTCAAGGTTTTTGGCAATTTCCTGTGATTTCATCGATGCGCTGTAAAAATATTCCACAAGAATTGACCCTGCGGCGAGACATGAATTCGGCATGCTGCATCCGGCGAAGCTCAGCGAATCTCGACCGTCAGATGTTCGATCTCGTGGACGGGTTGGACGCGCGCGCAAATGGTCTCGCGCGTGGCGCCGACGACGCTGATGATCGCCGAATGCGCGCCCGGACCGACGCGCCAGACATGCAGATCGGTGATCTTCGCGTCGCCCGGGCCTTCGACAAGGTCGCGGATCTCGGCCTCGATCGCGGCGTCGGTCGCGTCGAGCAGCACCGCGCCGGTGTCGCGCATCAGCGACCAGGCCCATGCCGCGATCACGATCGATCCGACGATGCCCATCGCCGGATCGAGCCACACCCAGCCCAGATAACGCCCGCCGAGCAAGGCGGCGATCGCGAGCACCGAGGTCAGCGCGTCGGCGACAACGTGCAGATAGGCCGAGCGGAGATTGTTGTCGCGCTCGTGCGCATGGCCATGATGATGGTCCTCGCCGTGATGATGCCCATGGTCGTGATCATGCCCGTGGCCAAGCAGCAACGCGCTGACGATATTCACCCCCAGCCCGATCACCGCGATGATCGTCGCCTCGGTGAAAGCGACCGGCCGCGGATCGACGAGGCGCATCGCCGATTCGAGCGTGATGCCGAGCGCGACGATGCCGAGCACGAGCGCCGAGGCGAAGCCCGCGAGGTCGCCGACCTTGCCGGTGCCGAAACTGTAGCGGCGCCCATGCGCGTGGCGCTTCGCGTAGGCGTAGGCGATCGCCGCGATCCCGAGCGCGCCGGCATGCGTCGCCATATGGAAGCCATCGGCGAGCAGCGCCATCGAGTTGAAGGCAAGCCCCGCCGCGATCTCGCCGACCATCATCACCGCGGTGAGCGCGACCACCCACAAGGTGCGCCGCGCATTCTCGTCGTGCCGCTTGCCGAGGAAGACATGGTCGTGGGCCAGCGCCTCGATTTCGCTATCGAACGACATGGTTGCTGCCTATCCCATGGAAAAAGAATGGCAAGGGGTATGCTGTGGAACGGGACCCGGGCGTTTCTCAAATCTCGTCATTCCCACGAAGCGGGAACCCGGCGAGCCAGCGTGCCAACTGGGTTCCCGTTTTCGCGGGAATGACGAGGAGGGGGATAGCGTCCGCAACTAGCGGTTAGCTGCCCCCGCATTCCCCCTTGCCGACTCATCCGCCAAAGCCTATATGCGCCGTACTTCTTGACATGGTTAGCCAGTTGGGACGTCGGGGCCGCGGGCCGCGGCGGCTATACCCACATGCTTTCCTGTCATCCGAATTGGAAAGACAGACTTGGCCGATCTCGACGCCCTCAATGCGATCATCGCGCCCGAAGCCGAGGCGATGGGCCTTGCGCTCGTGCGCGTCGCCTTTTTCGGCGGCGAGAGCGATCCGACCTTGCAGGTGATGGCCGAGCGGCCCGACACGCGCCAGCTGACGATCGACGATTGCGCCGACCTGTCGCGCCGCATCTCCGACCGTCTCGACGCGCTCGAGGAAGCGGGCAAGGATCCGATCGAGCAGGCGTACCGGCTCGAGGTGTCGTCGCCCGGCATCGACCGGCCGCTGACGCGCCGCACCGACTTCGCCGACTGGGCGGGGCATGAGGCGAAGATCGCGCTCAAGGAAAAGCGCGACGGGCGCCAGCGCTTCAACGGCGAGCTGATCGGTATCGACGGCGATGTCGTTACGATTTCGGATAAAGAGGGTGTGGAACATAAGCTGCCGTTCGACGCGATCGACACCGCGAAGCTCGTTCTCACCGACAAATTGATTGCCGCAACCGTCCCGCTCTCGATCGAGGGCGCCGACGAAATGGAAGAAGAAGGACAGGACTGATGGCCACTGCCATTTCCGCCAACAAGGCCGAACTCCTCGCGATCGCCAACAGCGTCGCCAGCGAGAAGATGATCGACAAGGGCATCGTCATCGAAGCCATCGAAGAAGCGATCCAGCGTGCCGCGCGCGCGCGCTACGGCGCCGAGAACGACATTCGTGCGAAGCTCGATCCGCAGACCGGCGACCTCCGCCTGTGGCGCGTCGTCGAGGTCGTCGAGCAGGTCGAGGATTATTTCAAGCAGGTCGACCTCGCCGCCGGCCAGAAGCTGCAGAAGGACGCCAAGATCGGCGACTTCATCGTCGACCCGCTGCCCGCGGTCGACCTCGGCCGCATCGACGCGCAGTCGGCGAAGCAGGTGATCTTCCAGAAGGTCCGCGAAGCCGATCGCGAGCGCCAGTATCAGGAATTCAAGGACCGCGCGGGTGAGATCATCACCGGCGTCGTGAAGTCGGTCGAATTCGGCCACATCGTCGTCAACCTCGGCCGCGCCGAAGGCGTGATCCGCCGCGACCAGCAGATCCCGCGCGAACTGATGCGCGTCGGTGATCGCGTCCGCGCGCTGATCCTGTCGGTGCGCAGCGAAACGCGCGGCCCGCAGATTTTCCTCAGCCGCGCACACCCCGACTTCATGAAGAAGCTGTTCGCGCAGGAAGTCCCCGAAATCTACGACGGCATCATCGAGATCAAGGCCGCCGCCCGCGACCCGGGTTCGCGCGCGAAGATCGGCGTGATCAGCTATGATGGCAGCATCGACCCCGTCGGCGCCTGCGTCGGCATGAAGGGCAGCCGCGTGCAGGCGGTCGTCCAGGAAATGCAGGGCGAAAAGATCGACATCATCCCCTGGTCCGAAGACACCGCGACCTTCGTCGTCAACGCGCTCCAGCCGGCAACGGTGCAGCGCGTCGTCATCGACGAGGATGACAGCCGCATCGAAGTCGTCGTTCCCGACGACCAGCTGTCGCTCGCCATCGGCCGCCGCGGCCAGAACGTCCGTCTCGCCAGCCAGCTGACCGGCAGCCAGATCGACATCATGACCGAGGCCGACGCGAGCGAGAAGCGCCAGCGCGAATTCGTCGAACGCTCGACGATGTTCCAGGAAGAACTCGACGTCGACGAAACGCTCGCACAGCTGCTCGTCGCCGAAGGCTTCGGCGAACTCGAAGAAGTCGCTTATGTCGGCATCGACGAACTCGCGAGCATCGAAGGTTTCGACGAGGAACTGGCGCAGGAACTGCAGAGCCGCGCCGCCGAAGGGCTCGAACGCCGCGAAGAGGCCTCGCGCGCCCAGCGCCGCGAACTCGGCGTCGAGGACGCTCTGGCCGACATCCCGCACCTGACCGAAGCGATGCTCGTCATCCTCGGCAAGGCCGGAATCAAGACGCTCGACGACCTCGCCGACCTTGCGACCGACGAGCTGATCGCCAAGAAGCGCACCGACAACCGCCGCGGCCCGCCGCGCAGCGAACGCGCCGAGGACAAAGGCGGCGTGCTGGGCGAATATGGCCTGACCGAAGAGCAGGGCAACGAGATCATCATGGCGGCGCGCGCGCACTGGTTCGACGACGAGCCGGAAGCCGATGCGCCTGCCGAAGCCGGGGAGGCCGCCGATGCGGACCCCGCACAATGATCAGCTGAGCGAACCAGACCGCGCTGGTCGGCGCGGCCAGCACGTGCCCGAGCGGCGCTGCGTCATCACCGGCGAGGTTTCGCCGGCCGAACGGCTCGTGCGCCTCGCGCTCGGGCCCGACGGCACGATTGCGCCCGACGTCCTCGGCAAGGCGCCGGGGCGCGGCGCGTGGATCGGCGTCGATCGCGCGACGCTTGAGGTTGCCCATGCAAAGGGCAAGCTGAAGGGCGGGCTCGCGCGCGCGCTTCAGGACAGCAATTTCACCATCCCCGACGACCTCGGCGCGCGCATCGAGGCGCAGCTTCAACGCGCGACGCTCGACCGGCTGGGGCTGGAATCGCGGTCGGGCACCTTGCTCAGCGGCAATGAAAAGATCGAGACCGCGGCGCGCAAGGGGCAGGTTCGGTTGCTGCTCCACGCCAGCGACGCGGGCGAGGACGGACGCAAGAAATTGGCGCAGGCATGGCGGGTCGGCGAGGACGATGAAGGCTCGGGCCGCGAGGGCCGGGTCTTGCCGGTGGACCGCGGCACCCTATCTATGGCATTGGGCCGCGAGAATGCGGTGCATCTGGCGTTGACCGACGCCCGCGCCGCGGACCGGGTGCTGGCGCATTTGAGCCGCTGGCAGTTTTTCACAGGATGGAGTAGGGACGCGACCAACCGCGATTCCGACCCGCACGCCGCGCCGGCTTCTGGCGAGGAAAATATTGGGGCGTTGCCGACCAGCAGCGCCGCTTCGGACGCGTTTTGAAGGAATGATGGTTTTCGATGAGTGACGAACAGGACAAACCGACCCTTACCCGCAAGCCCCTGGGGCTGAAGCGGACGGTCGAGGCCGGACAGGTGCAGCAACAATTCAGCCACGGGCGCCGCAACACGGTGGTGGTCGAGGTGAAGCGTCGCCGCGTGCTCGGCCGTCCGGGCGAAGCCGCCCCGGTCGAGGCCGAAGAGGTCGAGGCCGCTCCGGCGCCCGCACCGACTCCCGCTCCGGCACCCGCGCCCGCTCCGAAGCCGGCCGCGCCCCGCGTCAGCGAGAATGACAGCCTGATGTCGCGTCAGGAACGCCAGGCGCAGCTGCTGCGCGAGGCCGAAGAAGCGCGCATGAATGCGCTTGAGGACAACCGCCGCCGCGACGAAGCCGCGCGCGCCCGCGCCGCCGAGGAAGAAAAGGCACGCGCCGAGGCCAAGGTCGAGCAGGCGACGGCGAAGGCCGCCGAGCCCGCTCCTGCCGCACCCGCTGCCGAAGCGCCCGCTGCCGCTCCCGCCGCCGAAGCGCCTGTGGCTGCGCCGCAGAGCGAAGCAGCGCCGACACCCGCACCGCGCAGCACGACCAGCGCTGCTCCCGCACCGCGTCGCTTTACGCCGGTCGCGGCTCCTCCGCGCCCCGAACCCAAGCGTCCCGAGCCGAAGGCAACCCGTGGCGGCGACAGCCGCCGTCAGTCGGGGAAGCTCACCGTCACGCGGGCGCTGAACGAAGACGAAGGCGCGCGCGCGCGCAGCCTCGCGGCGCTGAAGCGCGCCCGCGAAAAGGAAAAGCGTTCGCACACCGCCTCGTCGGGTCCGCGCGAAAAGCAGGTCCGCGAAGTCACCGTGCCCGAAAGCATCACGGTCCAGGATCTCGCGAACCGCATGGCCGAAAAGACCAACGACCTGATCAAGGCGCTGTTCAAGATGGGCGTCCCGTCGGCCAGCACCGACACGATCGACCAGGACACCGCCGAACTGCTTGTCGCCGAATTCGGGCACGAGATCATCCGCGTCAGCGAAGGCGATATCGACATCCGTCACGATGAAGATGTCGACGATGCCGAACATCTGAAGCCGCGCGCCCCGGTCGTCACGATCATGGGCCATGTCGATCACGGCAAGACCAGCCTGCTCGACGCGCTGCGTGGTGCGAATGTGCAGGCGGGCGAAGCCGGCGGCATCACCCAGCATATCGGCGCCTATCAGGTGAAGACCCCCGATGGGTCGCTCGTCACCTTCCTCGATACGCCGGGCCACGAAGCCTTTACCGAGATGCGCCAGCGCGGTGCCAATGTCACCGACATCGTCATCCTCGTGGTGGCGGCCGACGACGGGCTGAAGCCGCAGTCGATCGAAGCGATCAATCATGCGAAGGCGGCGAACGTGCCGATCATCGTCGCGATCAACAAAGTCGACAAGGAAGGCGCCAATCCGCAGCGCGTTCGCGAACGCCTGCTCGAACATGAGCTGGTGGTCGAGGAAATGGGCGGCGACGTGCAGAATGTCGAAGTGTCGGCGCTCAAGAAGACCGGCCTCGACAAATTGCTCGACGCGATCGCGGTGCAGGCCGAAATCATGGAGCTGAAAGCCAACCCGGACCGCGCCGCCGAAGGCACGGTGGTCGAGGCGAAGCTCGACAAGGGCCGCGGCCCCGTGGCGACGATCCTCGTCCGTCGTGGTACTTTGAAGGTCGGCGACATCTTCGTCTGCGGCGCCGAAAGCGGCCGTGTTCGCGCGCTGATCGACGACCAGGGCAAGCAGATCAAGTCGGCGACCCCGTCGATGCCGGTCGAAGTGCTCGGTCTGGGCGGCGTCCCGATGGCGGGCGATACGCTCACCGTCGTCGAGAACGAAGCGCGCGCCCGCGAAGTCGCGACCTATCGTCAGGAACAGGCGACGCGCAAGCGCACCGTCCAGGCGCCGGTCAGCCTCGAGGGCATGTTCGAGGCGCTCGCCGACAAGGCGAACGTCATCCAGTTCCCGGTGATCATCAAGGGCGATGTGCAGGGGTCGGTCGAGGCGATCGTCAATGCACTGAACAAGCTGTCGACCGACGAGATCCGCGTCCGCGTGCTCCAGTCGGGCGCCGGTGCGATCACCGAGAGCGACGTGACGCTGGCGGCGGCGACCAAGGCGCCGATCATCGGCTTCAACGTCCGTCCGAACGCCAAGGCGCGCGATATCGCGAAGCGCGAAAAAGTGCGCTTCATGTATCATGACGTCATCTATCACCTGACCGATGAGATCAGGAAGGAAATGGCGGGCGAGCTCGGTCCCGAACGGATCGAAACCGTCGTCGGCCGCGCCGAGGTCAAGGACGTCTTCCCCGCCGGCAAGCGCGACAAGGCCGCGGGTCTGCTCGTGCTCGAAGGCTCGATCCGCAAGGGGCTGCACGCGCGCCTTACGCGCGACGATGTCATCGTGTCGGCAACGACCATCTCGTCGCTCCGCCGCTTCAAGGACGATGTCGCCGAAGTGCGCGCGGGTCTCGAATGCGGTGTCGTGCTGGCGGACACCAACGACATCAAGGCGGGCGACCACCTCGAAGTCTTCGAAGTCGAACTGCGCGAACGGACGCTCTAACGGGCGTCCGCTCCGCGCGGATCAGGAGGTGCCGGCATGGCTCGCTATGTGGCATTGTTCGGCAGCATCAACGTCGGTGGCAACCGGCTGACGATGGCCGACCTGCGTTCGGCGTTCGAAGCCGAGGGTTTCAGCAATGTCGAAACCGTCGTGGCGAGCGGCAATGTGCTGTTCGACCATGACGCGCGGCCGACCCGCGGGCTCGAAGAGAAATTGTCGATCATGGTCGAGGATCGTTTCGACATGACGAGCGCGGCGCTGGTGCGCGACCGCGACGAGCTCGCCGCGGCGATCGCCGACAATCCGTTCGCGGGCACGAACGAGGACCGTATCGTCCATACGATGTTCCTCGACGGTCAGCCCACGGCAGAGCAGTTCGATGCGCTGGCGACCGACCACCGCGTCCGGCCGAACGAGCGCCTCGCGCTTGGCGACCGCGCGCTCTATATCGACTTTGGCGACGGGGCGGGCGACAGCAAGTTGCACGCGCGGCTGATCGAACGACGGCTGGGGCACAAGGGCACCGCGCGCAACATGCGCTCGATCGCGCGGATCATCGCGAAACTGGACGAAGAGGCAAAGGGTTAGGCGATGAAAACCGAAAAGGACCGGAAAAAGGATAGCGGCCCCTCGGTCCGCGTGCTGCGCGTCGGCGAACAGGTGCGCCACCTCCTTTCCGAAATCCTCGCGCGCGGCGACGTCCACGACGACGTCCTCGCGACGCATCCGGTGAGCATCACCGAAGTCCGCATGTCGCCCGACCTGCGCCACGCGACGGTGTTCGTGAAATCCTTGCTCGGCAAGGACGAGGAAGCGGTGCTGAAAGCGCTCAGGACCAACACCGCCTATCTTCAGCGCGAAGTCGCCAGCCGCGTCCGCATGAAATATGCCGCGAAACTGAAATTCCTGTCGGACGAAAGCTTCGACGAGGCGAGCCATATCGAGAAATTGCTGCGCGATCCGAAGGTGGCGCGCGATCTGACGAGCGGCGAGGGCGACGAGGCCTGACCTCCATCATCCGTTTGTGTCGAGCGAAGTCGAGACGCCCATCGAGTTATCGCCAAGTCGAGGGGCCTCTCGACTTCGCTCGATGCGAACGGCGATGTGGGTTGGGCTTATGCCTTCCCCTTGATCCCCGCCGCTTCCTCCAGCTCGACCAGCGCATCCTCCAGATAGTCGATCAGCCGCTGGACGTGCGGGACGCTGCGGCGGCATGCGGTGATCCCGAAATCGATATTCTTGTTGTTGCTGACCTGCGTGATGTTCATCGCCATGCCGTCGACCGGGATGCTCGCGGGATACATGCCGTCGAGCCGCGCGCCGTTCCAGTAAAGCTGCTCGCGCGGGCCGGGGACGTTCGAGATGGTGACGCTGTACGCCGGGAACTTGTCGGCGGTGCGCGTCAGCGCGGTCAGCATCTGCGGCATTTGGGTGATCGCGGTATAGATCTGGATCTGCTGCGCGGTCATCTCGCGCAGCTGCGCCTTCGCGGCGTTCATCGACGCCTGGATCGTCGCCATGCGCGTCGCGGGATCGTCGATATGCGTCGCGAGGTTCGCGGTCACCGCCGCGACCGAATTGCCCGAATCGATGTCGTCCTTCGCGCGGATCGACACCGGCGCCATCGCCTTCAGTGGCTTGTCGGGAAGCTCGTTCAGTGACTGCAGATATTTCCGCATCGCGCCCGAACACATCGCGAGCACCGCGTCGTTGATCGTCCCGTCATACGCCTTGCCCATCGCGCGCACGCGTTCCAATGACCAGCTTTGCGCGACGAAACGCCGCGCCCCGGTGATGTTGCGGTTGAAGCTGGTGCGTGGCAGCCCGCCCCACGGCGTCGCAAGGTCGCTGCCGCCCAGCCCGAACATCGCCGCGGCATATTGGTTCAGCGCCTTGGTCACCCCGACGCTGTTGCCCCATTGCTCCTTCAGGAAGCCGCCGATCGCTTTGATGTCGGTGAGGCTCGGCGTCGGGGCTTTCTTCGCTGCCGGGAACTTGCGTTTATAGGCTTCATAGGCCTCGACCGACATCGGCGAATAGCCGCGTTTCTCCTTCGAATCGGCGCTGAGCATCGCATTGGTGAAATGCATCGACGACGCGCCGTCCATCAACGCATGGTGGATTTTGAAATAGGTCGCGATCTGCCGGTCGGGCAGGCCCGAGATCAGCGTGATCTCCCACATCGGCCGCGTCCGGTCGAGCAAGGTGCCGTGGAGGCGCGAGACGAGTTCGAACATCTCGCGATATCGTCCCGGCTTGGGCAAGGCGGCGCTGCGCACATGATAATGCATGTCGATGTCGCGGTCGGGCTGTAGCCGGATCGGGCCATATTGGCCGAGCGGCGTGAGCTTCAGCACTTCGCTGAACGGCCGCCGCAGTCCTTCGGACTGGCGCAGCATCGCGAGCTGCTCGTTCAGCCACTCGGTCTCGTCGACCTTGTCGGGCAATGTGTAGAGATTGACCCCGCCGACATGCATCGGCGTCTCGCGCGTCTCCGCGACCAGAAACATCGCGTCGGTCACCGGCATCAGCCGCATGGCAGCTCTCCCCACTGTTTATGCTGCATCTTTGTTACGCAGCATGGCATCGGGTGCAGGCGAGTCAAGCAGCCCGGCCGCGCTAGTTAGTTGACAAAGTCAAATAATTGACGCATCGAATCGCCATGCCATCGGTCAACCTCCACCTGCCGGACGATCACGCGCCGGCGCCGCACGCCGCGACGGACGCGCTGCGCCGCTTCAACCGCTTCTACACGCGCTTTGCCGGGGTACTCGGCCCGGGTTATATGGGCAGCGAGCTGTCGCTGATCGAGGCGCGCATCCTCTATGAAATCGCCACGGGGCAGCCGGTCGTCTCGAAGCGGATCGTCGAGACGCTGTCGGTCGATCCCGGCTATCTCAGCCGCATCCTGCGCCGCTTCACCCAGCTGGGCTGGATCGCGCGGACGCGCGGTGCCGACGCGCGCGAGCATCCGATCCGGCTGACCGCGGCGGGCGAGGCGCTGTTTTCCGAGCTCGATCGCACGACCGCCGCGTCGACATCGGCGACGCTCGCGCATCTGTCGCGCGAAGAGCAGGCGGGGCTTGCCGAGCGGCTGGCCTGGATCGAGGCGCGGCTGGCGGGGGCGCCGCTGCCGCCGCCCGCGGTCCGTCCATGGCGGCCGGGCGACATGGGGCTGATCACCGCGCAGCAGGCGGTCTATTATCGCGGCGCCTATGGCTGGGGCGACGCGATGGAGGTCTTGATCGGCGAGATTACGAGCCGCTTCGTTCGCGATTTTGATGCCGGTCGCGAGCAATGCTGGGTCGCCGAGCGGCATGGCGAGCTGCTCGGCAGCGTCTTCCTCGTCGCCGAGTCCGACAAGGTCGCGCGGCTGCGCCTGCTCTATGTCGATGCCGCGGCGCGGGGCTATGGTCTGGGCCGCGATCTCGTCGGGCGCTGCATCGCCTTTGCGCGCGAGGCGGGCTATGCCGAACTAGTGCTTTGGACGCACACGGTCCTCGCATCGGCGCGCGCCATCTATGCGGACTATGGTTTCACCATCGAAAAGGTCGAGACGCACGACGAATTCGGCAAGCCCGAACAGAGCGAACACTGGCGGCTCGCGCTTTAGGTCCTGACAACTGGTGCAAGGCCCATGTCCGCGCTATTGGGCGCCGATGGCCAAGCTCTATTTCTACTACGCCAGCATGAACGCTGGCAAATCGACGACGCTGTTGCAGGCGGATTTCAACTATCGCGAGCGCGGCATGGAAACGATGCTGTGGACCGCGGCGCTCGACGATCGCTACGGCGCGGGACAAGTGACGAGCCGCATCGGGCTGATGGCCGAAGCGCACAAGTTCGATCCCGACAGCGACCTGTGGGCCGCTGTGAATGCCGAAAATGCCGAGCGCCCGCTCGCGTGTGTGCTCGTCGACGAGGCGCAGTTCCTGACGCGCGCGCAGGTGCTGGAGCTTGCGCGGCTCGCCGACGAGGTGGGCATTCCGGTGCTCTGCTATGGCCTGCGCACCGATTTTTCGGCGGAGCTGTTCCCCGGATCGGCGGCGCTGCTCGGGATCGCCGACGCGCTCGTCGAATTGAAGGCGGTGTGCGAATGCGGGCGCAAGGCGACGATGAACCTGCGCGTCGACGAAAGCGGCCGCGCCGTCGTCGAGGGCGCGCAGACCGAGATCGGCGGCAACGACCGCTATGTCGCGATGTGCCGCCGCCACTTCATGGCGAAACGGCGCGAAGCCGCCGAGGCGCCAAGGGAGGTGGGCGCCAATGCTTGACCGCCTCTATGTCGACCTCGCCGACGGCGAACTCAAACTGGTCAAGCTCACCGAAGCGCATCGCGAAGACCTGCGCGCCGCCTGCGCCGCCGACGCCGATGTCTGGACGATCTATTCGTCGAGCTTCGGCCCCGGCCATTTCGACAAGAGCTTCAACACGCTGGTCGGCGGTAGCGGCCGGATGCCCTATGCGATCATGGACGGTGACACGCTGGTCGGCATGACCGCCTGGCTGCGCCCCGATATGTCGGCGCAGACGGTCGAGATCGGCAACAGCTTCATCCACCCCGATGCGCGCGGCACGGGCTTCAACGGCCGGGTCAAGCGCCTGATGCTCGATCACGCCTTCGCGGTCGGGATCCGCCGCATCGAATTCCGCATCGACGAGCGCAACAAGCGGAGCCAGGCCGCGGTCGCGAAGCTCGGCTGTACCAAGGACGGCGTGCTGCGATCCGAACGCATCACCTGGACCGGCTATGTGCGCGACACCGGGCTGTGGTCGCTACTTGCAAGCGAGTGGCCGGCTCGCTGAGGCCATATTTTCGGGTCAGTGCCGGTTCAGATTGCCTCTGCTAGCACGCGCGTCGGGTAGGGTAACGCCGACCGAAAGATAGGACATGAAAAAGAATCTCGCACTCTCCCTGGCCGCCGTGCTGCTTCCCCTTTCTGCGGCCGCGGCGGCCAACGAGCCTGCAAAAGAACCGCGCGCGCTCGGCGTCGAATCGAGCATCGTCTTCCCCAGCGACAGCACGATCCGCAACTGGCAGGCCGACCGCGATCGCGGCATCTGGATCGAGGGCCGCCGCGGCGAATGGTACTACGGAACCTTCGCCGGCATCTGCCGCGACGTCGATTTCGCGCAGGCGATCGGCGTTGAAACGCGCGGCGCCGGGCGGCTCGACAAGTTCGCGTCGATTGTCGTGCGCGGCGAGCGGTGCATGCTCTCGTCCTTTGTGACCTCGGCGCCGCCGCCCACGAAGGCGGAGCGCAAGGCGGCGCGCGAGGCAGAGAAGGCCGCCCAAAATTGACAGCCTTCAACCCGCGCCCTAGCGGCGCGGGATGAACGGCTGGATCATCCTCGACAAACCTGTCGGCCTCGGCTCGACGCAGGCGGTGGGCGCGGTGAAACGCGTGTGCCGCGAGGCGGGGCTGGGCAAGGTCAAGGTCGGCCATGGCGGCACGCTCGACCCGCTCGCATCGGGGGTGCTGCCGATTGCGCTCGGCGAGGCGACGAAGCTTTGCGGGCGGATGCTCGATGCGAGCAAGGTTTACGACTTCACCGTGAAGTTCGGAACCGAAACTGACGGCCTTGATGCGGAGGGCGCAGTGGTGGCGACGAGCGACGTGCGACCGACGCTCGCCGAAATCGAAGCGGTGCTGCCGCGCTTCACCGGCCCGATCGAACAGGTGCCGCCGGCTTATTCGGCGATCAAGATTGATGGCCAGCGCGCCTATGATCGCGCTCGTGCGGGCGAAGAGGTCGAGATGAAGGCGCGCAGCGTCACGGTCTACTCCCTTCGTCATGCCGGACTTGATCCGGCATCCATCGCGGCGCCGGAAGAATGGACCCCGGATCAAGTCCGGGGTGACGAGCGAGGGGAGGGGCTCGATGAGATCACCCTCACAGCGCACGTCTCCAAGGGCACCTATATCCGCAGCCTCGCGCGCGACATCGCGCACGCCGTCGGCACCGTCGGTCATGTCACGATGCTCCGCCGTACAAAGGCCGGGCCGTTCGATCTGGAACAGGCGATTTCGCTGGACAAATTGAACGCATTCGGCCAAGGGGCCGCGCAATCAGAAATATTTCTGCCGCTTGAGGCAGGGCTGGTCGACATCCCGGCTCTGAACCTTTCCCCGGAAGCGGCAGGGGCGCTCCGTCAGGGTCGCGTCTGGACCGGGGGTAGCACGGATGACGGGCTCTATTGGGGAAGGGACAGCGAAATGCGTCCCGTTGCCCTGATCGAGGCTTTGGCGGGAACGCTGAAGGTCGTCCGGGGCTTCAATCTGTAAACAAGGATGTTCGAGGAAAAACGAATATGTCGATTACCGCCGAGCGCAAAACCGAAGTCATCACCGACAATGCCCGCGCAAAGGGCGATACCGGTTCGCCGGAAGTGCAGGTCGCAATCCTGACCGACCGCATCAACACGCTGACCGCCCACTTCAAGGCGCATCACAAGGACAATCACAGCCGTCGCGGCCTTCTGATGATGGTCAACAAGCGCCGCAGCCTTCTCGACTATCTGAAGAAGAAGGACGAGGCCCGCTATCAGGCGCTGATCGCGAAGCTGGGTCTTCGTAAGTAAGAATTTCTGGCGGCCCCGGACTTCCGGGGCCGCTGTCATATTGGCTCCGCGCAAAATGCCGGACCGCAGGGCCGCTCCCGCATCCGGCGGGACCGCCATCGGGGCAGACAGACGCCCTACACCGCCCCGGGCCGGATTGCCCGGAACTAGAGGCCCCGCCCGGCATAGGGCCCGGCGGGCGAAGGAAACCACATGTTTGACGTGAAAAAAGTATCGATCGAGTGGGGCGGTGAAACGCTGACCCTCGAAACGGGCAAGGTTGCCCGCCAGGCCGACGGCGCGGTTGTCGCGACGCTGGGCGAAACGATGGTTTTGGCGGCGGTGACCGCTGCAAAGACGGTCAAGGAAGGGCAGGATTTCTTCCCGCTTACCGTCCATTATCAGGAAAAATATTCGGGCGCGGGCCGCATCCCCGGCGGCTTCTTCAAGCGCGAACGCGGCGCGACCGAAAAGGAAACGCTGGTTTCGCGTTTGACCGATCGTCCGATCCGTCCGCTGTTCCCCGAAGGTTTCTACAACGAAATCAACGTTATTGCCCAGGTTCTGAGCTATGACGGCCACAACGAACCCGACATCCTCGCGATGGTCGCCGCATCGGCCGCGCTCACCATCTCGGGCGTGCCCTTCATGGGCCCGATCGGCGCCGCGCGCGTTGGCTATGTCGACGGCGAATATATCCTGAACCCGACCGATGCGCAGGTTGCCGAAGGCGACCTCGACCTCGTCGTCGCCGCCACCTACGACGCGGTGATGATGGTCGAATCCGAAGCCAATGAGCTGTCGGAAGAGATCATGCTCGGCGCCGTGCTGTTCGCGCACGAAGCGTGTAAGGACGTCGTCAAGGCGATCGTGAAGCTCGCCGAACAGGCTGCCAAGGATCCCTGGGACATGGCCGAACAGGCCGACCTGTCGGCCGCCAAGGACAAGCTGAAGAAGCTGATCGGCAAGGACATCGCCGCCGCGTACAAGCTGACCGACAAATCGGCCCGCTCGAACGCGCTGAACGAAGCCCGCGCCGCCGCCAAGGCCGCGTTCGCCGACGCGACGCCGCAGGACCAGATGGCCGCCGGCAAGCTGATGAAGAAGCTCGAAGCCGAAATCGTTCGCGGTGCCATCCTCAAGGACGGCAAGCGCATCGACGGACGCACGACGACGCAGATCCGTCCGATCGTCGCCGAAACGCACTTCCTGCCCCGCGCTCACGGCTCGGCGCTGTTCACGCGCGGCGAGACACAGACGATCGCGACCTGTACCCTTGGCACCAAGGACAGCGAGCAGATGATCGACGGCCTCAACGGCCTGTCCTACTCGAACTTCATGCTGCACTATAACTTCCCGCCCTATTCGGTCGGCGAAGTCGGTCGTTTCGGGGCGCCCAGCCGCCGCGACATCGGCCATGGCAAGCTGGCATGGCGTGCGCTGCACGCGGTGCTGCCGACGAAGGACGAGTTCCCCTACACGATCCGCATCACCAGCGACATCACCGAGTCGAACGGCTCGTCGTCGATGGCGTCGGTTTGCGGTGGTTCGCTGGCCATGATGGACGCCGGCGTTCCGCTGAAGCGTCCGGTTTCGGGCATCGCGATGGGCCTGATCCTCGAAGGCAAGGACTATGCGATCCTGTCGGACATCCTCGGTGACGAGGATCACCTCGGCGACATGGACTTCAAGGTTGCGGGCACCGCCAACGGCATCACCACGATGCAGATGGACATCAAGATCGCGGGCATCACGCGCGAGATCTTCGAAGCCGCTTTGAACCAGGCGAAGGAAGGCCGCGCGCACATCCTCGGCGAAATGGCGAAGGCGCTGGGCGAAGCCCGCACCGAGCTGTCGGCGCACGCGCCGCGCATCGAAACGATGCAGATCGACAAGTCGAAGATCCGCGACATCATCGGCACCGGCGGCAAGGTGATCCGCGAGATCGTCGCGACCACCGGCGCCAAGGTCGACATCGACGACGAAGGCCTGATCAAGATCTCGTCGAGCGACCCCGAGCAGATCGAAGCCGCACGCAAGTGGATTTCGGGCATCGTCGAAGAAGCCGAAGTCGGCAAGATCTATGACGGCAAGGTCGTCAACCTCGTCGATTTCGGTGCGTTCGTGAATTTCATGGGCGGCAAGGACGGCCTTGTCCACGTCAGCGAAATCGCCAACGAGCGCGTCGAGAAGGTCGCCGACGTCCTGAGCGAAGGCCAGGAAGTCAAGGTCAAGGTCCTCGAGATCGACCAGCGCGGCAAGGTTCGCCTGTCGATGCGCGTCGTGAACCAGGAAACCGGCGAAGAGCTGGAAGACACGCGCCCGCCGCGCGAACCCCGCGGTGATCGCGGTCCGCGCCGTGACGGCGGCGACCGTGGCGACCGCGGCCCGCGTGGCGGCGGTGGCCGTGACCGCGGTCCGCGCCGCGACGGCGAAGGGCGTGGCGATCGCGGTCCGCGCCGCGAACGCAGCGAAGGTCCGGAAGACCAGGGCCATGTGCCCGACTTCCTGAAGGACTGAGCCTTCCGCTAATCGGAAAAGAGAAGGGGCCGCGAAAGCGGCCCCTTTTTCATTGGCGGCATGGCGCGATCAGCGCGGGATGGAAAAAGCAGTTCGCCAATCAAGGTCCTGAAACGCGCGAACCGGCCAGCCTGCGGGGAAGGTTTCCATGGCTTGCGATCGTGGCGGAGTCGGCTGTGCCGTTTGCCGCGAAGCAGCAGGCGATCCCGTCGACTTGAATTAGCGTCTCCCTGACCGATCGCCAAACTCCGGCCTCTTCGCGGTCGCCTTTTCTCAACGCCGCCTCGATATGGCGGGAGGCAACCTCAATCGCGGATTTGCCATGTTTGGATGCGATGACGCACGCGCACGCAAAGGCATCCCTGTCGTCCATTTTGCCCTCCTGAAAAGAGGCGCGATCGGCATGGAGCGGAGAGAGTAAACTCCTCGTACAGTGCGCCGCGTGCGACGAGCTTAGGTCCGGTTCCCCGGCAATTGTGCAACATAGATCAGCGAGATTGTGATTAATTTCGTGCGGTATCGCGCGCCGCGATGAACGACCCTACGCGGCCCGTCGAAGCCGCCGGTGGAGGTAGTTTTCATCGAAGCCGGCGATCTGGATCAACTTGACCGGGTCGGTGATTTCCAGGCTGCCGCGCTGCAGGTGCATGGCGCCGGTCAGCCGCAACTCCTTGAGGACCCGGTTGAGATGCACAGCCGTCATGCCCAGCGCGTCCGCAAGCAGCAATTGCGACAAGGGCAGGCGGAGCCGATCCTCGTTGATCAGGCCGATGTTGCGCGCTCGCAGATAGAGTTCGCACATCAGATGCGCGACGCGCTCGATGCTGGCGCGCCGGCCCATGCTGGTGATCCACGCGCGCATCGTACCTTCATCGATGAGCTGCCCGACATACATGGCCCGCGCCACCGCGGGGTGGCGGTCCATGATCCGGTCCATTTGTACACGATCGATCGTTGCCACCAGCGCAGGCGTGACGGTCTGAATGCTGTGGTCCATTTCTGCCAGCAAACCGGCGTGGAGATCGCACGAATCGCCGGGCATCAGGAAGGCCAGGACCTGCCGCGTGCCGCTGGGGAGTATTTTGTACCGGCACGCCCATCCATCGAGAATGACAAAAACCGGGCCCGGCTGATCGCCCTCGCGGATCAGATCGCGCCTTGCGCCGACCATGCGCGGCGCGGAGGTCGCCGCGGCCAGCGCGGCAACATCGTCCGGTCCAAGGTGGCCGAAGTTCTGCAATTTCTCGATGAAGCGGTTGGCCATGACGGCACCTTCCCACAACTCCCTGCTCAATAATATTGTCCAAAGTTATTGTCCAATATTGATATAGATGATGATTGGTGTGCGAATTCCGGCTATTAAGGGGCATCGTCGGCCATTTTTCAGGCACCGGCGGCTGGGAGACCCCGTGCTCTCGCCTGACCGGAGTCGCCAGCATGGACGACCATATTTCCAACGATAATGACATTTCACCTGTCGACGGAACGGGGCCGGGCCCCGACGCACACGGGCAGGCGGCAATGCTTCTGGTTGAAAGCCTGATTCACAGCTTGATTGCGCGATCGGTCATATCGGTGGTCGATGCAGTGGAGATCGTGGAAACAGCTATGGAAATTAATCTCGAGATTGCTGAGCTCACCTTCCCGCCCGAGGCGGGGCGCAGGTCGCTGGCGATGCTTGAAGCCATCAGCACGAGCTTGCAGAAAGACTTGCCTGCGGAATAATCGCTTCAAGGCGGATTGGCGCCGGACCGAAAGGCTGGCGAACGATCCGGCCGCACCAAGATATCGCGCGATGTCGCGGCGATCGTCCGGGGCATTGTTGCGGCCCGGTGCGGCGCATATAACCGGGATAGGGCATCGGCCTAACCCGGCCGCATTCAAGGACGCCAGACCATGCAGCAAAGCGAGGCCCATCTGCGCGAGGCGATTGCGCTGGCCTATGCCAACGCCGAAAAAGGCGGCCGCCCGTTCGGCGCCGTCGTCGTCCGCGACGGACGGATCGTCGCGTCGGCACAGAACGAAGTGATCCAGACCGGCGATCCGACGTCGCACGCCGAGCTCAACGCCATCCGCCTTGCAAGCCGCGCGCTGGCGACCACTGACCTCAGCGATTGCTCGGTCTTCGCGAGCGGCCATCCCTGTCCGATGTGCATGGCGGCGATGCGCCTTGCGGGGATCAAGGCGGTGACTTACGCCTATTCGAACGAGGACGGCGCGCCATACGGCCTGTCGACGGCAGCGATCTATGACGATCTGGCCAAGCCATTTTCCGAGCAGGCAATGGCGATCCGCCATCTTTCCGTTCGCCTGGATGGGAAACCCGATCTCTATGCCGACTGGCGGCGGCGGCAGGGCTGATCCACGCAGGGTGATACGCCGACGACGGCTTGCGAACGAAAATAGCCGCACCCGTCTCCACGCCGCGCCTTTTCCACAAAAGAAGAAGGAGCCGCACGCGCAGCCCCTTCTTCTTGCGATACCGGACAGGTCAGCCGAACAGGCGCTCGGCATAAACGCCGCGCAGCTGCGCAAAATTGTCCCAGTGCGGCGCCGGCGTCGTGCCGCGCAGCTTCGCTTCGAGCACATCGACATGGCTGTGCCAGCCCGCGCTGACGTTGAGCAGCACCGACGGATCCTCGACACGGCTGTGGACGATCGTCAGCAGCACCTCGTCGCCCTTTTCCGCGAGGGTGAAGATCACGCCGCCGGTGCTGCCCCAGCTGATCGCGAGGCTGTGCGGGGCGTCGATCGCCAGGACTTCGCACGTCATGCGGTGCTCATCGCCAAAGCCCTCGGGGCGTTCGCCCGGCGGGTCAGTGAGTTCGTCGTTGCGCCAGACGAACTCGACCGGTGCGCCGACCATCTGCTCCATCGCACCCGCGGCGAGCCATAGGCGGCGCAGCTCGCCATCGGTCAGGTACGACCAGACGCGCTCGACCGGGCCGGGGAGCAGGCGCTCGATCGTGAGCGTCGCGGGCTCGGTGAGCACGCCATAATTGTCGTCGGTCAGCATCGTCGTCATCACTTTTCTCCTTCTTTCCCGGGGAGGGGTTTCTTGGGGGGAGGGGGGACGGCATCTTCGGCGCGCAGCAGCCGTTCGAGCGTATCGAGTCGGTCGGTCCAGAAGCGGCGGTACATGCCGATCCACTGGTCGGCGCCCATCAGCGGCACCGGGTCGAGGCTGCAGACATGGGTGCGCCCGCGCACGTCGCGGCGGACCATCCCGGCACTTTCCAGCACCTTGATATGCTTCGATGCCGCGGCGAGCGACATCGCGAAGGGCTCGGCCAGCTCGCCGACCGTCCGTTCGCCGGCGGCCAGCTCGCCCAGCATCGCCCGGCGCGTCGCATCGCTCAGCGCGTGGAAGATTGTATCGAGCGTGTGCGAATCATGTTCAACCATGTGGTTGAATATGAGGCATCGAATTTTATTGTCAACCGATTGGTTGAATTATTTCGTGTCGACCCCGGCGATCCGATTTCCTGCATCCTCGCGATAGAGCGACCAGTTGGCGGGGCATTTGTTGACGGCCTTCGGCAACCCCTGCATGCCTTCGGTGATCCAGCAATCGTTGAAGATCGAGCAATAGCAGGCACGGACCTTGAGCTTCCACCGTTCCTTGTTGAACGTCTGCCAGACCTGCTCGGACGCAGGAGTGCGCGGGAAACTGACGAATTCGATCGTCTCGCCGGGCCGCACGGCGATCCCGGTCGAAGGCGAGGTGGAAAAGGTCAGAGCCTGCGCCTCGGTTTGCGTACAGCATGTCCTGAGCAAGTCGATCGGCGTGTTTACCGGCTTGCCTTCATAGCGGATTTCGATCGGTCCGAGGATCGCGGGGCCAACGCCGTTGTTCGTCAGCGTCAGCGCGATATCCTGATTGCCTTCCTTGTCGCCATTGCTTGTCCCGAAGGTGACGAACGGCATCACCCCGCCACTCTGCATCTTCTGCGTCGCGTCGGCCTGAACGAAGGCGAAATAGGCGAGCGCGAGCGAGGCGATCAGCGCGGGCAGGCCGATGAGGAAATGCGCGATCGTAATGAATGGCAAATAACGCAGAAAGCGTGATCCGATCGTCGCAACGTCGGATGCGGATACGGCAGGTCCCGGCGTGGTGTCGCGGTTCGACGTTTCGCTCATCGCTATCCTCTTTCGCTGCTGGGGGCGCATGCCTAGACCGACTTACGGACTTTTCCAATCGGCACTGTTCCCGGCAACCATTCTGAAACCGCTCGCATCGATCGATGCATTACGTTTATGATCGGCGCCATGCTGACCATGCTTCTTTCCGCGCTCGCGCTCGCCGCCCAATCGGCTCCCGTCCCGCCGCAGGCGACGCAATTGCCGCCCGCTACGCTGCCGCCGATTCCCGCGCCCGTTACGCCCGTCGTCGAGGCCGATACGCGGCCCTATGTCGCGCTCGCCACCGATCTCGGGACGATCACCGTGCGGATCGAAAACAAGCGCGCGCCGATCACCGCCGGGAATTTCCTCCGCTATGTCGATGCGAAGCGGATGGACGGCTTCAAATTTTATCGTTCGACCAAAAGCTGGGGGCCGGCGAACCAGCTGGTGCAGGCGGGCAACCGCGGCGATGCGCGCAAGAATTTTCCGCCGATAGCGCACGAGCCGACCACGACGACGGGGCTGACCAACTGCAAGGGGGCGCTGTCGATGGCGCGGCTCGACCCCGGCGATGCGACGAGCGACTTTTTCCTGCTCTTGTCAGACATCAAGGGCTTCAACGCCGATGCGCCCGGCGGCGACGGCGCGGGCTTCGCGGTGTTCGGCGAGATTGTCGGCGGCGCCGACATCGCCGAGGCGATCTTCAACGCCCCGATCTCGCCGACCGCGGGCGAGGGCGTGATGGTCGGCCAGATGCTCGACCCGCAAGTGACGATCAAGACCGCGCGCCGCGTCCCCGCACCCGTTGGCGCTCCGCAAGGGTGTGTCGTCAAAGCGCCGTAAAGCTGCGCCGGACCCCTATCATTTATTTTGCGTTCATCCGCGCTGTGGCTATACCGCGCGCATGACTCGATTTGCCCCCTCGCGCGCGACCATGCGCCTGCTCGCCGCTGCACTCGTCATTACGCCCATGCTGGCGGCCTGTGCCGGGGGCGGCAATGTGAAGAAGGACACGCGCTACGTCGCGCGCGACGTCAACACGCTGTACCGCGCGGCGCAGGACCGGCTCGATCGCCGGCAATATGGCCTCGCCGCGGCGCTGTTCGACGAGGTCGAGCGCCAGCATCCCTATTCGCCCTGGGCGCGCCGCGCGCAGCTGATGAGCTCGTTCAGCTACTATATGGACCGCGAATATACCCCGGCGATCGAGGCGGCGCAGCGCTTCCTCGCGATCCATCCGGGCAACAAGGACGCGGCCTACGCCTATTATCTGATCGCGCTCAGCTATTATGAGCAGATCAGCGACGTCACCCGCGACCAGAAGATCACGCAGCAGGCGTCGGCCGCGCTCGGCGAAGTGATCCGCCGCTATCCCGACAGCCGTTACGCATCGGACGCGCGCTTGAAGGTCGACCTGGTGCAGGACCATCTCGCCGGCAAGGAAATGGAAATCGGCCGTTTCTATCAGCGCAGCTCGAACTGGCTCGCCGCATCGATCCGCTTTCGCGAGGTCGTCGACAAATATCAGACGACCAGCCACGCGCCCGAGGCGCTCTATCGCCTGACCGAATCCTATCTCGCGCTCGGCATTCCCGCCGAGGCGAAGAAGTCGGCCGCGGTGCTCGGCGCCAACTATCCGGGCAACGAATGGTATGCGCGCGCTTACAAGCTGATGCAGAAGAACGCACCGAGCGCCTGATCGCGCCGGGAATAGATTCTGCCTTTGTTCTGCGGTAAGGACGGCCTGTGCTAACCGCTTTATCCATCGCCAATATCGTCCTGATCGAACGGCTCGACCTCGATTTCGAGGCCGGGCTGGGCGTGCTGACCGGCGAGACCGGCGCGGGCAAGTCGATCCTGCTCGACGCGCTCGGCCTTGCGCTCGGCGCGCGTGCCGACAGCGCGCTGGTGCGGCAGGGCACCGACAAGGCGCAGGTGACCGCCAGCTTTGTCGCGCCCGCGCCCGGTACGAAGCTCGCCGCGCTGCTCGCCGAAAACGAGATTGCGCTGGAAACCGGCGAACCCTTGCTGATCCGCCGCACGCTCAAGGCCGACGGCGGCAGCCGCGCCTTCCTCAATGACCAGCCCTGTTCGGCGGCGCTGCTGCGCGAAGTCGGCACCTATCTCGTCGAAATCCACGGCCAGCACGACGACCGCGGCCTGCTCGCCCCCGCGGGGCACCGCGCGCTGCTCGACGCTTATGCGCGCGCCGATACCCGCGGCGTTGCCGCCGCCCACACTGCATGGCGCGCCGCCGAGGACAAGCTCGCCGCAGCGCGCGCCGCGATTTCGGAAGCCGAGCGTGACCGCGAATGGCTCGAGCATTGCGTCGCCGAATTGCAGACGCTCGCGCCCCAACCCGGCGAGGACGCCGAACTCTCCGAAGCGCGCGCCACGATGCAAAAGGGCGAGAAGGTCGCCGGCGACCTCGGCGCGATCATGGAAGCGTTCGAGGGCAGCGACAGCGGTCCCGCGCAATTGCGCGGCGCGGCGCGGCGGCTCGACCGGCTCGCGGGCGACCATCCGTTGCTCGCCGAAGCACTTGCGGGGCTCGACCGCGCGATCATCGAGGCGGATGAGGCCGAGACCAAGCTCCACGAAGCCGCGCGCGCGATGGAATATGATCCCGAGCGGCTCGAGGCGACCGAGACACGCCTGTTCGAGCTGCGTGCGATGGCGCGTAAACACAATGTCCAGCCCGACGAGCTCGCCGAACTCACCGGGACGCTCGCTGCAAGGCTCGATGCGATCGAGGGCGGCAGCGTGGGGCTCGCGAAACTCGAAGCCGTGGTCGCCGAAACCGCTGCCGCTTACACCCACGCCGCGACGGCGCTGTCCGACCAGCGGAGCAGGGCCGCGACCCGTCTTGACGCCGCTGTCGCGGGCGAACTCGTGCCGCTGAAACTCGACGCCGCGCGCTTCCAGACCCTCGTCGAGCGCCTCCCCGCCGAGCGCTGGGGGCCGGAGGGCATGGACCGCGTCGAATATCTCATCTCGACCAACCCCGGCGCGCCCTTCGCGCCGCTCGCCAAGATCGCGTCGGGCGGCGAACTCTCGCGCTTCATCCTCGCGCTCAAAGTCGCGCTCGCCGAAGAGGGCGGCGCTGATACGATCATCTTCGACGAAATCGACCGCGGCGTCGGCGGCGCGGTCGCCAGCGCGATCGGCGAACGGCTCGCGCGCCTTGCCGGCGCGGGCAAGCAATTGCTCGCGGTGACGCACAGCCCGCAGGTCGCCGCAAAGGGCGCCGCGCATTTCATCATCGCCAAGTCGAGCCAGGGCATTGTCACGCGCACCAGCGTCCACGCGCTCGACGAAGCCGGCCGCCGCGAGGAAATTGCCCGCATGCTCTCGGGCGCCGAAGTCACGGCCGAGGCGCGCGCGCAGGCCGAGAGGCTGCTGGAGGTCGCGGCATGACTGTGCCGCATCCGCTCGACCGGCCCGTCTGGAACATGCTCACCGGACGGCAGGCGCATCTCGCCGAGGGCGGTGGCGCCGCAGTGCGGATCGACCGCGGCTACGGCGTCTTCGGCGCCGCTCCCGACACCGGCGCCGAAGCGCTTGCCGCGCTTGCCGCACTCGTCCCCGATGAAGGCGAAATTTGGATCGTCGAGGGCGAGCCGTGGCCGGTCCCTCCCGGCACGCGCGAAGTGAAGCGCGCGGTGCTCGCGCAGATGGTCGCCGAGGGCGCGCCGCCGCCGCCGCGCGAAGGCGAGCCCGCGATCATCGCGCTCGGCGACGATGACGCCCCCGATATGGCGTCGCTCGCCGAACATGCGAAGCCCGGACCATGGGGTCCGAAGACGCATCGCTACGGCCCCTTCTTCGGAATCCGCGAAAACGGCCGGCTGCTCGCGATGGCGGGGCAGCGTATCCTCGTCCCCGGCATGGCCGAGGTCAGCGGTGTCGCGACGTGGGAGGATTGCCGCGGGCGCGGCTTCGCGCGGACATTGATCGGCCATGTCATGCGCGCGATGGTGGCGCGCGGGGAGACGCCTTTCCTGCACAGCTACGCCGACAATGCCGGAGCGATCGCGCTCTATGAATCGCTCGGTTTCCGTATTCGCCGCGAGGTGCATGTGCTGGCGATCGCGAAATGATGAACCGGCGCGAACATCTCGCCGCGATGCTGGTGATGGCGGCGGCGCTGCTGCCGGTGGGTCAATTGCAGGCGCTGGAGGCGCGAATGGAAGAGCTTGTTCCCGAATATGGCCTGATCGGGCAAATGATGGCGCAGCCCGGCAAGCGGGCCGAACTCGTTGCGATCCTGTCCGAAGGGACGGGCGCGATGTCCGGCAACATGGCCTATCTGATCGGCGAGGACAGGGCGAACCCCGATGCGATCTGGATCGTCGAGCTGTGGGAAACCAGAGAGGCGCATGCGGCGTCGCTGCAGCTTCCCGCGGTGCAGGCGGCGATCAGCAAAGGTCGCCCGCTGATCGCCGGATTTGGTACTCGCGCCGAGTTCAAGCCGGTGGCAAAGACCGGTGCATGACCGAAATCGAATCCCTGTCGCAGGCCGACGCCGCCAATGAATTGATGCGGCTGGCGAAGCAGATCACCTATCACAGCAAACGCTATCACGCCGAGGACGCGCCTGAGATTTCGGACGCCGATTATGACGCGCTCGTCCGCCGCAACAACGAACTCGAAGCGGCCTTTCCGCAGCTTATTCGCGCCGACAGCCCGAACAGCCAGGTCGGCGCCGCGGTCGAGGCATCACCGCTCGCCAAGGTCACGCACGCGCAGCGTATGATGAGCCTCGACAATGCGTTTGCCGCCGAAGACGTCGAGGAATTCGCCGCGCGCGTGCGGCGCTTCCTCAATCTGGGCGCCGACGCCGTCATTGCGATGACCGCCGAGGACAAGATCGACGGCCTCTCCTGCTCGCTGCGCTACGAAAAGGGCAAGCTTGTGCAGGCGGCGACGCGCGGCGACGGCAGCGTCGGCGAGGATGTGACCGCCAACGTCCGCCACATCGCCGACATCCCGCAGGAGTTGAAGGACGCCACTCCCGACGTCTTCGAGATCCGCGGCGAAGTCTATATGTCGAAAGCCGATTTTACCGCGCTCAACGCGCGATTGATGGAAGAGGGCAAAGCGCTCGCTGCCCAGCGCGAGCAGGAGTTCGATCCCGCCACGGTTCGGCAGTTCGCCAACCCGCGCAACGCCGCCGCGGGTTCGCTGCGCCAGAAGGACGCGAGCGTCACCGCGTCGCGCCCGCTGCGTTTTCTCGCGCACGGCTGGGGCGAGGTCAGCGCGCTTCCCGCCGACACCCAATATGATGTGATGAAACAGATCGAACGCTGGGGCGCCCCGGTGTCGCCGCTGCTCAAACGCTATGAATCGGTCACCGATATCCTCGCGCATTATGCCGAGATCGAGCGCCGCCGCGCCGACATGGATTATGACATCGACGGGGTCGTCTACAAGGTCGACAGCATCGCATGGCAGCAGCGCCTCGGCTTCGTCGCCAAGGCGCCGCGCTGGGCCATCGCGCATAAATTCCCCGCCGAACGCGCGCAAACGACGCTCGAAGCGATCGACATCCAGGTCGGCCGCACCGGCAAGCTGACCCCCGTCGGGCGCCTCGTCCCCGTCACCGTCGGCGGCGTTGTCGTGTCGAACGTCACGCTCCACAACCGCGACGAGATCGGCCGCCTCGGCGTGCGTCCCGGCGACCGCGTCGTCATCCAGCGCGCCGGCGACGTCATCCCGCAGGTCGTCGAAAACCTGACCCGCAACGAGGATCGCGCGGCCTATGTCTTCCCCGACCATTGCCCCGTCTGCAACAGCGAGGCGGTGGCAGAGGAGGGCGAGGTCGACGTGCGCTGCACCGGCGGCCTCATCTGCAATGCGCAGAAATTCGAGCGCCTCCGCCATTTCGTCAGCCGCGGCGCGCTCGATATCGAGGGGCTGGGCGAAAAGAGCATCCAGGAATTCCTCGACCTCGGCTGGCTCGACAAGGGCCCCGCCGATATCTTCCGCCTGAAAAACCGTCGCGCCGAGTTGCTCGGCCGCGAGGGGTGGAAGGAAAAGTCGGTCGACAATCTCTTCGCCGCGATCGAAGCCAAGCGCGCGCCCGACGCGGCGCGCCTGCTTTTTGGGCTCGGCATCCGTCATGTCGGTGCGGTGACCGCGCGCGATTTGCTCAAGGGGCTGGGCGATATCGCGCGGCTCCCCGAAAAGGCGGCCGAGATCCACGCGTATCTCGAAGCCAACCCGCAGGGCGAAGGCGAATCGGACGGCAAATATTTGGGCCGCAAGGTCGATAGCTTTAAATCGATCCTCGAAGTCCGCGCCGACGGCATTGGCCCCGCCGTCGCCGAAGCGCTCGCCGATTTCTTCCACGAACCGCACAATCGCGAGCTTTGGGACGACCTCCTCTCCGTGGTCGCACCGCCGCTCTATGTCGTCGAAACCCGCGAAAGCGAAGTGTCGGGGATGACGGTGGTCTTCACCGGCAAGTTAGAGACGATGAGCCGTGACGAGGCGAAGGTGCAGGCCGAAGCGCTCGGCGCCAAGGCCGCGGGCAGCGTGAGCGCCAAGACCGATCTCGTCGTCGCAGGTCCCGGCGCGGGGTCGAAACTCAAGCAGGCGAGCGCACTCGGCATCCGCGTGATCGACGAAGCCGACTGGGCGAAGATTGTCGCGGCGGCGGGATAGGACGTTATCAACCGATGTGCGCCGTCACAGACGGCGCGGCGGAAATGCTGTGAGGGGGCCGCATGGCAAAGCGTGATTATCTTCAGAACCTGATGCGCGATCTCGAATCGCATACCGAGGTGCGGCGGTTCGGCAGCGGCTGGCTGTCGGGCTTCTTCGGGTTGCTGTTCGCGATCGCCGGTTTCTTCATGGTGATCGCGCTGCGCTTCCCCGACTGGTTCGCGACCCCCGAGCTCGAAATCATCAAGCATTGGGGCGGCTTTCGCGGGCTGGTCCATGCGATCCTGCTCGTGAGCTATGGCCTGTCGCTGCTCAGCCTGCTGCTCCGCCCGCGCAAGGCGCTTGGCCTCACCGCGCTGATGGTCGGCCTCGCCGCGATTCTCGTCGGCGGGGCGAATGTCCAGCCGCAGGAGACGCGCGACTGGGGCATCTTCTTCGGGCTCGACTTCTTTGTCGTGAACCTGCTCGTCACCGGCTTCATGTTCGCGCCGCTCGAACGCGCCTTTCCGCACCGCCGGGCGCAGCGCCTGTTCCGCACCGAATGGCGTGAGGATCTTTTCTATTATCTCGTCAGCACGATGTTCGTGCAGGTCCTGGGCTTCCTCGCGCTCGCTCCCTCGACGATCATCAACGAGAATACGTCGAACTGGGAGGCGTTCCGCGCCGGGGTCGCGTCGCTGCCGTGGATCGTCCAGTTCGTCATCGTGCTCGTCGCGTCGGACATGGCGCAATATTTCTTCCATCGCACCTTCCACCGCTACCCCTTCCTCTGGGGTTTCCACGCGGTGCACCACAGCGCGAAATCGATGGACTGGCTCGCGGGATCGCGGATGCATTTCGTCGAGATCATCCTTTTGCGCTCGATCACCTCGCTGCCGCTCTTCACCTTGGGCTTCGCGCCCTCGGTGATGCAGGCCTATATCGGCTTCGTCTATGTCTGGTCGTCGCTGCTCCACGCCAATGTCGGGGGCAATTTCAACCGGCTCGGTCACTGGATCGCGACCCCGCGCTTCCACCACTGGCACCACGGGCTCGAGCGCGAGGCGTTCGACGTCAATTTCGCGATCCACTTCCCGTGGATCGACAAGCTTTTCGGCACCTTCCATTTGCCAAAGGACCGCTGGCCCGAAAATTACGGCATCCCCGAAGATGTGCCGCGCAGCTATTGGGGCCAGTTCCTGTACCCTTGGACGCGCACCGGCAAAAAGACCGACGAGACGCCTGCCGAATAGGGCAATCTGTCCGCTTGCCAGCGATCCGTGCGCGCCATAAGGCGCGCAACGTGAGCCTGCTCGCCGCCTTTCGCCGTCCCGGCATCCTGCTGCTCCTGCCGCTGCTCCTCGCGCTCGCCGCGCGCGTGCTCGTCGCGCCGGGCTGGATGATCGAGAGCGATGCCGGCGGCTCGATCACCGTGCGCATCTGTTCGGATCCCGCCAACCCTGGCGGAACGATGACGATTCCGCTCGAAAAAGCCGGCAGCCATGATGCCGGCGAAGCGCAGCAGCATTGCCCGTGGGGTGCGCTCGCCAATGCGCCGATCGTCCCCGACCTGCCGGTGCTCGCCGCCGCGCCAGTCACGGGCGAACCCGTCCCCGTCGCGGCACGCTCGCTCGGCTTCGCGCCGGGCATCGCCTCGCCGCTGCCGCCGAGTACCGGACCACCCGCCTTCGCCTGATCCAGACCAATCGGCTGCCCGCGCTTTCGCGCGGCGCGGCCCGTGACTGTATTCAGCGAAGGAAAATCTATGAAAACCCGTATCCATGGGGCGGCGCCGTTGCTGGCGCTTGCGACCTGTCTTGTCGCCGCTCCCGTCCGTGCCGAAGAGGCCGATTCGACGATCATCGTCACCGCACCGACCGCCACCGACGCTGGCGAGGAGCGCGCCGCACGCACCCCCGGCGGCACCGACATCGTCTCTTACGAAGATTATGCCGACAAATCGGTCGTGAGCCTGCGCGACACGCTCGCTTTCTCGCCCGGGGTCTACCTCCAGCCGCGTTACGGGCAGGAGGTTCGCATATCGGTCCGCGGTTCGGGCCTGTCGCGCGGCTTCCACATGCGCGGGCTGACGCTGTTGCAGGACGGGGTGCCGATCAACCTCGCCGACGACAATGGCGATTTCCAGGAACTCGAACCGATCTTCTTCGACCATCTCGAAGTCTATCGCGGCGCCAACGCGCTGCGCTTCGGGTCGGGCACGCTCGGCGGCGCGATCAACGGCGTGACCCCGACGGGGCGCACGGCGAAGGGGATTTATCTGCGCGCCGACGTCGGCAGCTTCGACAGCGTGCGCGGCCTGGTCTCGGCGGGCGTCGCGAGTGACCGCGTCGATGCGTGGGGCGCGATCAGCGCCGACACGTCGGACGGCGACCGCGACCATGCCAAACGCCGCAGTCTGCGCTTTCAAGGCAATGTTGGAATGCGTTTCAGCGACGTGGTGAGCACGCGCTTCTACGCCAGCGTCAACCATATCCGGCAGGACATCCCGGGCGCGCTGACGATGGCGGAGGCGCTGTCGACCCCGCGCAAGGCCAACGCTGGCGCGGTCGCGGGCGATCAGGCGCGCGATATCGACTCGCTGCGCCTCCAGAACCGCACAAGCTTCGACTGGGGTGCTCTGACCCTCGACGTCGGTGGCTTCGTCAACGCCAAGTCGCTCCACCACCCGATCTTCCAGCTCATCGACCAGAAGTCGGTTGATGTGGGCAGCTTCTTTCGCGCCGACTATGCGACCGGCCCGGTCGAGGTCACGCTGGGCGGCGAAATCCGCCGTGGCAGCACCGACGCGCGCCAGTTCGTCAACAATGGTAGCCGGCGGGGCGCGCTGACCTTCGACGCCGACCAGAAGGCGCAAACCGCGACGCTCTACGGTGAAGTCCGCGTGCGGCCGGTCGAGGCGCTGACTCTGATCGCAGGCGGGGTCTATGCCGATGGCTGGCGCAAGCGGACCGTCAATTTCTCGGCCACACCGGCGACTGACGGCCGGATCGACTTCGACGCCTTCTCGCCCAAGTTCGGCCTGCTGTTCGAGCCGGCCGCCGACATCCAGATCTTCGCCAACTACAGCCGCTCGGCCGAATTCCCTGGCTTCGGTGAAGTCTTCCAGACGATCGGTACCCCGCCGACGAGCACGGTCGTTTCGGACATCCGCCCGCAGCGCGCGTGGACCGCCGAGGCCGGCACGCGCGGGAAGCTTGGTTTCGCGCGCTGGGATATCGCCGTCTATCGCTCGACGCTGAAGGGCGAATTGCTCCAGTTCACGACGAACGCCAGCATCCCCGCCGCGACCTTCAACGCCGGCCGCACGCTCCATCAGGGTGTCGAGGCCGGATTGGATCTGGCACCGACCGACTGGCTGCGGCTGCGGCAGGTCTATACCTACAGCGACTTCCGCTTCCGCGATGACGCACAGTTCGGCGACAACCGCCTGCCGGTCGTGCCGAAGCACGTCTATCGCGCCGAACTCCGCCTCGGCACCGACGCGCTGCACATCGCACCGAACCTCGAATGGGTCCCCGACGGCCCGTTCTCCGACTACCGCAATCAGGTCCGCATCCCCGGCTATGCACTGCTCGGCGTCACCGGCGGCGCGGCGATCGCGCAGGGCGTCGACGCCTTTGTCGACGTCCGCAACATCACCGGCAAGAAGGCGATCGGCGACATCAGCGCGGCGATCGCCGTCACCGCCGCATCGGCGATCTATTACCCCGTCGAACGCCGCGCGGTCTCCGCGGGCATCCGCGCGCGCTTCTAAAGGGCAGGGCAGGGGATGACCGACAGCAACCGGGTTCCGCTCTATCGCACGATCTGGCGCTGGCATTTCTACGCCGGGCTGTTCGTCATCCCCTTTGCCCTGATCCTCTCGGCGACGGGCGCGGCCTTTCTGTTCAAGCCGCAGCTCGACCGGTGGGAGGAGCGCGCATGGCGCGGCCTGCCCACGGCGGGCGCGGTCGACGCCGATGCGCAAGTCGCCGCAGCGCTCGCGGCGAATCCTGGGGCGAGTTTCCATTACTATCGCATCCCCGAAGCACCGGACGATGCGGCGGTCGTCCATATCGGCCTGCCGGGCGGAGCGGTGCGCGACATCGCCGTCTCGCCGCAAGGGCGGGTGATCGGCGCGGCCGACCCTGACCAGCGCATCTCGGCCTGGCTCTCGCGCATCCATGGTACGCTCTTGATCGGCCGCGCCGGCCGCCTGCTCGTCGAGCTCGCCGCGAGCTGGGCAATCGTGATGATCCTGACCGGCCTCTGTCTCTGGTGGCCGCGCGGGCGCGGCGCCGCGGGCGTCGTCTGGCCGCGGCTGTCGCTCGGCCGCCGCACCGCGCTGCGCGACCTCCACGCCGTCACCGGCTTCTGGGTTTCGGGCCTCGCGCTGATCCTGCTTTTCACCGCGCTGCCGTGGACCGAGGTGTGGGCTAGCGGCTTTCGCAGCGTCCGCGCCGAAATGGGTTGGGTGTCGGGCGTGCAGGACTGGAAGGGCGGCGCCGATTCGCACGCCGCGCACGATCATCATGCGATGGCGGCGGCCCAGCCGGCCGGACCGCCTCCGCAAGCGCGCCTCGAATATATCGTCCTCCGCGCCCGCACCGAGCATATGCCCGCCCCCGCGATCATCCAGCCGCCGGGCGCACTCAACGCCTTCGGTCCGCCGAACGGCAATATGTGGACGCTGACCACTCTCACGCAGAACCGCCCGCAGGTGCGCAAGGTGAGCTACGACCCCGAAACGAGCCTCGAAATCGCGCGCAGCGGCTTTGCCAACAAGCATGTGATCGACCGCGCCGTCGGCTATGGCATCGCGTGGCACGAGGGCCAGCTCTTCGGCCTCGCCAACCAACTGATCGGCGTCGCGACCGCGCTCGCGCTCTTCACGCTCGCAATCTCGGGCTTCCTGATGTGGCGCCGCCGAAGACCCGATGATGCGCTCGGCGCCCCACCCGCCGCGCGCGATCCCGCGAAGCTCAGGGGCGTCGCCGCGCTGATCCTGATCCTCGCCGCGCTCCTCCCCATGCTCGCCGCCTCGCTGATCCTGCTCTGGATCGTCGAACGTCTCATCATCCTGCGCTTGCCCCGCATCGCACGCTGGCTCGGCGTTGCGGCGAAGGCCCCGGCGCGCCTATAGGTTGCCAATGACCCGCGCCCTCCACCTGTTCGCCCTGCTCATCGCGCTGCTCCTCGCCCCCGCCGCCTTCGCGCAGGAGCGCGGCCCGGTGGTGCTCGCGGCGGCGAGCCTGCAGGAATCGCTGACCGAAGCGGCGAATGCGTGGGCGGCGAAGGGGCACGCCAAACCCGTCCTCTCCTTCGCCGCCTCGTCGGCGCTCGCGCGGCAGGTTATGGCGGGTGCCCCCGCCGACCTCTTCCTCTCGGCCGACGAGGAGTGGATGGACGCGGTCGCAAAGGCCGGCCTTCTTCGCGCGGGCACACGGACAACCCTGCTCGGCAACCGGCTTGTGCTGATCGCGCCCGCATCGAGCAAGGTCCGGCTGACCCCGGCGCGCGGTTTCGCACTCGCAAAAGCACTCGGCACCGGCCGCCTCGCGCTCGCCGATCCCGACGCGGTGCCCGCGGGCAAATATGCCAAGGCCGCGCTCACGCATCTCGGCGTCTGGGCCGGCGTCGCGGCCAAGGTCGCCCCCGCCGAGAATGTCCGCGCCGCGATGGCGCTCGTCGAACGCGGCGCCGCGCCGCTCGGCATCGTCTACGCCACCGACGCGCGCGCGTCGAAGGCGGTGCGCGTCGTCGGCACCTTCCCCGCATCGAGCCACCCGCCGATCCGCTACCCCGTCGCGCTGCTGAAAGCGTCGCGGAGTAAGGACGCCGCGGGTTTCCGCGCATTCCTCCTTTCGAAACAGGGCCGCGCGATCTTCGCGCGCCACGGCTTCTCGAACCCCTGATGCTGTCGGCCGAAGAGTGGGGGATCGTCGCGCTGTCGCTGAAGGTCGGCGGCGTCGCGGTGCTCGCTACGCTTCCTATCGCCTTCGCGCTCGCGTGGGTTCTCGCGCGCCATCGTTTTCCCGGCCGCGTCGTCCTCGACGCGCTCGTCCATTTGCCGCTCGTCCTGCCCCCCGTCGTCACCGGCTGGCTTCTGCTCATCGCCTTCGGCCCGTTCGGCCCCGCCGGGCGCTGGCTTGAAAGCTGGTTCGGGGTGAGTCTGATGTTCCGCTGGACCGGCGCCGCGGTTGCCGCCGCGATCATGGCGCTGCCGCTGATGGTGCGCGCGATGCGGCTGTCGATCGAGGGCATCGACCGGCGGCTCGAGGGCGCGGCGCGCACGCTCGGGGCGAGCCCCTGGCACAGCTTCTGGACGATCAGCCTGCCGCTCGCGCTCCCCGGTATCCTCGCCGCGCTCGTGCTCGGCTTCGCGCGCTCGATCGGCGAGTTCGGCGCGACGATCACCTTCGTCTCGAACATCCCCGGCGAAACGCGCACCTTGCCGCTCGCCATCTATTCGGCGCTGCAGGTGCCGGGCGGCGAGGCGATGGTGACGCGGCTCGCGCTCCTTTCGGTCGCGCTGTCGCTCGGCGCGCTGATACTGTCCGAATGGCTCGTCCGCCGCACCCATGGTGAAAGGCAGCGCCATGGCGATTGATATCGACGTCGCCAGGCGTCTCGGCGACCGCAGCATCGCCGCGCGCTTCACCGCCGGTCCGGGCCTGACCGCCTTGTTCGGTCCATCGGGCGCGGGCAAGACGAGCATTCTCAATATGGTCGCGGGGCTACTGAGGCCTGACCGCGGGCATATCCGTATCGGCGACCGCACGCTGTTCGATGGCGCGATCGACCTGCCGCCCGAGGCGCGCCGCGTCGGCTATGTGTTTCAAGACGGGCGGCTCTTCCCACATCGCCGCGTCCGCGCGAACCTCACCTACGGCCATGACATCGTGCCGTCCGCGAACCGCTGGATGACCCTCGACGAGGCAGTGCAATTTCTCGGCATCGGCCATCTGCTCGATCGCTGGCCGCACAGCCTGTCGGGGGGCGAGGCGCAGCGCGTCGCGATCGGCCGCGCCTTGCTCGCGGGACCCGAAATCCTGCTGATGGACGAACCCTTGTCGTCGCTCGACACCGCGCGGCGCAGCGATATCATGGTGGTGATCGAGCGGATTCGCGACGAGCTCAAGCTGCCGATCCTCTACGTCAGCCACGACCGCGCCGAGATCGACCGGCTTGCGACCTCGGTGGTGGAGATTGGCGAATAAAGTTTCACATGAAACCATTTTGATGGTAGAAGCGGTCGTATGGAAAGCCAGTTTACCCACGTCCATGACACGCCGCCGCCGGGTGCCGCGGCCGACTGGACGATTTCGCAGAATTGGGACGCCTTCACCGCCGACGAGCATGCGATGTGGGACCGCCTCTTCGCGCGCCAGTCGGACATGCTTCCCGGCCGCGCCGCCGACGCCTTCCTGCGCGGGATCGACGTGCTGCGCCTCGAAAAGCCGGGCATCCCCGATTATCGCGAGCTCAACGCGCGGCTGATGGCCGCGACGGGGTGGCAGGTGATCGCGGTGCCGGGGCTCGTCCCCGACGAGGTCTTCTTCGACCATCTCGCGAATCGCCGCTTTCCGGCGGGCAATTTCATCCGCACCCCCGAACAGCTCGATTATTTGCAGGAACCCGACGTCTTCCACGACGTCTTCGGCCATGTCCCGATGCTCGCCGATCCCGTGTTCGCCGACTATATGGTCGCGTATGGCGAAGGCGGGCTGCGCAGCCTCAAGTTCGACGCGCTGAAGCAGCTCGCACGGCTCTACTGGTACACGGTCGAATTCGGCCTGATCCGCGAGGCCGGCGGCCTACGCATCTATGGCGCGGGCATCGTCTCCTCCTTTGCCGAAAGCGTCTTCGCGCTCGATTCGGACAGCCCGAACCGCATCGGCTTCGACCTCGCGCGCGTGATGCGCACCGATTACCGGATCGACGATTTCCAGCAGAATTATTTCGTCATCGACAGCCTCGATCAGCTGCTCGACACGACGGTGAACACCGACTTCGCGCCGCTCTATGCCAAAAACGCCGCGCTGCCGCCGATTCCGATCGCCGACTTCCTGCCGGAGGATGAGGTGATCACGCGCGGCACACAGGAATATGCGCTCGCCAAGAGCGGCTGACCGTCACTCGTCGCTTTTGCGGATCGTCGTCACCAGCTGGCGCCGCTGCTGATAGGCTTCGCGGTCGGGCGGCACAGTGTAGATTCCGCGCAGCAGCGCCGCGTCGTGGCTCGACAGCTCGCGGCGCTCCGCCTCGCCGTCGAACAGCGCCAGGATCGAATCCTTTGGCGGGGGAGGATTGCTCCGGAACTCGGCGAGCGCGACCATCGCGGCATAGGCGGCGATGGCATCGAGCGGCGTGCCGTCGGCCTGTTCGACGTCGATCACGACGGTCGCCGACTGCAACGCGCGCACGACCTGCGTGCTGACGATGCTGCTGTTGTAGAGCTTCACAAAAAAGTCGCTGATCGGCATCCCGTCGCGGCTTTCGTCGCGCGTCGTGTACCACCAGCGGATCGCGCCCGTGCCGTCGAGCACGCGGTCGCGTGCCACCGGCGCCAGCTCGGCGAACTGGTCGGGCGCCTTGCGGCGCACCGCGCGCGCGAGGCTCCGGCCGTCCGAGCTGAAGGCGACGACGATATTGGCCTGGCACTCCGCGGGCGCGACGGGGGCGCCCGCCGCCGTGGCGACCGCTCGGACGCGCGCGTTCACGATGGCCGCGACCGCATCATCGACCCCGACCGTGTGCGGGCACACGGGATCGACCCACCGCGCGAGCGGCTTGAGCTGCGCAATCCCGGCGCGCCGCACATATTCGGCCGCGCGTTTCTTCGCTTCTTCGCGGGTGACGGGTGTCCCAGTGACGATGATCGCATCGGGATCGTCACCGGCAACGGGCGCGGCGGCGAGCAGGGCGATCGTGGCAAGCAGACTCATGGCCGGGTCAATCTCCGCTCTTGGGCTTGGCGATCGCGGTAACCAGCTGGCGGCGGTGCTGATGGGCCTCGCGGTCGGGCGGCAGGCTATAGATAGCGCGGAGCAGCGTCTGATCCTCGCTCGACAACGCGCGCCGGTCGTCCTCGCCGTCGAACAGCGCGAGGATCGAGTTTCCGGGCGGCGGCGGGTCGCTGTCCATTTCGGCCATCGCCACCATCGCGGCGAAGGAGGCCACGGCATCGAGCGGCGTGCCGTCGGCCTTTTCGACATCGATCACGACGGTCGCGGCGGTCAGCGCGCGCACCGCCTGTGTGCTGATGAGGCTCGATCCATAATGCGATAACGTCGGGCCCGCGCCGTTGATGACCGGACCGCCGCCTTCGCTATGTCCGACGGCCCAGGGCAGCGGCGCGGTCGAGGCCGATACGGCATCGCGGCTTTGCACGCGCGTGCTGTACCACCAGCGGATCGCATCGTCGCCCTGCGCCGTCCGCTCGCGCGCCGCTGGCGACAATTCGCTCAGTTGCATGGGCGATTTGCGCAGCATCGCGCGCGTCAATGCGCCGCCGTTCGATGTGAAGACGATGGCGATATTGGCGTCGCAGCCCGATGGGGCGACCCGCGCCCCGGCCGCGACGGCAACCTCGCCGACCCGCTTTTCGACGATGGCCGCCACTGTGTCGTCGACCCCGATGACGTGCGGGCAGACCGGCGCGATCCAGCGCGCGATCGGGCGCAATTCGGCGACACCCGTCCGGCGGACGAATTCGAGCGCGCGCTTGCGGGCTTCGTCGCCGGTGACGGGAGTGCCGGTCACGACGATAGGGTCGGGGGCGTCGCGAGCGACGGGCATGGCGGCAAGCAAAGCGACGGCGGCAAAAAGGCTCATGGCCGATTCCTCCCGATGACTTGCGCTAGGCTAGCAAATCGCCACGATATTTCCAGCGTTTAGCTTACCAGCTTCCAAAGCTCGCATCCGATGGGCTCGCGCGGTGGAACGCGCGCTCCTTGCGGCGCCAGCCGTAGCGCCGGCGTTTGACGAGCAACAGGCACGGCCATTCGGCGCTGCCGCCGCGCGCGGCGAGGCGAAAGCCCTGCGCGCGATATGCGGCGAGCACGGGCTCCATCTGCCGCGCGATGAGGCCGGCGAGGATCGCATGACCGCCCGGCGCCGTCGCGGCGGCGATGTCCGGGGCCAGCGTGATCAGCGGTCCGGCGAGGATGTTCGCGATGACCAGGTCGTAGGGCGCACGATGTTTGATCGACGGGTGATTGGTCCCCGGTGCCACCGCGAGCGCGAGCCGCCCGCCGGCGCGCCCCAATGGCACGCCGTTGATCTCCGCATTATCGCGCGTCACGAAAATGCTCGCGGGGTCGATGTCCGACGCGATCGTCTTCGCGCGCGGCCACAGCGCCATCGCGGCGAAGGCGAGCAGGCCGGTGCCGGTCCCGATGTCCGCGATATTGCGCGGGCTCGCCCCTTGCCGCGCGAGCTGGTCGAGCATCGACAGGCAGCCCGCGGTGGTGTCGTGCCCGCCTGTGCCGAACGCCTGGCTCGCGTCGATCAGGAAGGGGGTGCTTCCCGCGGGCACGCGGTCGGCATAGCTGCTCGTGTGGACGAAAAAGCGCCCCGCCTGCACGGGCTCCAGCCCCTGCTGGCTCAGCGTCACCCAATCCTCTTCGGGCAATTGTGCGACGACGGGTTTCTTGCCTTTAGCGCTCGGCACGAACGACTGCAGCAGCTTGAGCAGCGCTGCCCCGGGCTTGGCATCCATATAGGCGTCGAGCTGCCAAAGCCCCGCATCTTCGTCGATCTCGCGCGTCACCACGACCGGCGCCTCGGGCGCGGCGTCGAGTTCGGGAATTTCGCCCGACAACGCTTCGGCTTCGTCGCGGGTACAGGGGAGGGAGACGATCCAGCTCATTTAGCGCACATAGCTCGCGCCGTTCACGTCGAGCACCGCACCGGTCATCGACGCGGGGGCATCGAGCGCGCACCAGCGCACCATTTCGCCGACTTCGTCGGGCATTGCGACACGGCCCAAGGGGATGTCGGCGAGCAATTTGTCGCCGCCGCGGCTCGCCAGATAGTCATCGGCCATCCCCGTCATCGTGAAACCGGGGCAGATCGCAAAGGCGAGGATGCCGTCCTTGGCATAGGCGCGCGCGATCGTCTTGGTCATCGCGACCATGCCCGATTTCGACGCGGCATAATGCCAGTGCGCGGGGCTGTCGCCGCGGTACGCGGCGCGGCTCGCGATGTTGACGATTCGGCCAGGCGCGCCGCGTTCGTGCCAGTGGAGCACCGCGTGGCGGCAGAGTTGCGCGCTCGCGGTCAGGTTGACCTGCATCGTGCAGTTCCAGTTCGCGAGCCAGTCGGCGTTGGGGTCGCCCAGCGGGTTTGCCTCGAACACGCCGGCATTGTTGACGAGCACGTCGATGCGGCCATCGAGCCGATCGAGGCTTGCCTGCCACAATCGGTCGGGCGTCGCGGGGTCGGACAGGTCGCCGTCGGCGCTCGACAGCGCCACAACCTTGGTCGCACCGGTGGAGAGGGCCTCTGCGATCGCGGCGCCGATGCCGCGGCTCGCGCCGGTGATCAGGATATGCGTGCTCATGCCCCGCCTTAGGCAGCGGGGCGGGGCTTGCCAAGCGGGGGAAGCGGCTGCGTTACGCCACGCGGCGGCTGAATTCGCTCGCGGCCTGTTCCAGCTGCTGCAACCGCCCGCCCATCTTGGCGAATTCCTGGCTCAGCACGCTGATCTCGCTCGCGACCATGCCCGAATCGTTGCGGATGCTCGCGATCGTCGACGACATCGAGTCGGCGGCAAGCGCCGTTTCGTCGACCGCGGCGGTGATCGAGGTGACCGTCTGCGCCTGCGCGTCCATCGCGTCGCGAATGCGCTGCGCCGAGGTCTGTACCTCGACGATCGTCGCCTGGATCGACTCGTTGGCGCTGACCGACCCGCGCGTCGCCTGCTGGATCGCGGTGATCTTGCCCGCGATATCGTCGGTCGCGCGCGCGGTTTCGTTGGCGAGGCTCTTCACCTCCTGCGCGACGACGGCAAAGCCGCGCCCCGATTCGCCCGCACGCGCCGCCTCGATCGTGGCGTTGAGCGCGAGGAGGTTGGTCTGCCCCGCGATCTCGCGGATCAGGCCCAAAATGGATTCGATCGACTCGGCATGGTGCGACAAGGTCGCCGACATCGCGACCGCTTCGCCCGCTTGCTCGGACGCGCGCGTTGCGACGCTGGCCGAGGCTTCGACTTCGCTGCGTGCATCCTCGATCGCGCGGATCAGGCCCGCGGCGGTCGAAGCGGCTTCGCGCATCGCCATCGCCGATTGTTCGGACGCCGCGGCGACTTCGCTGGTCTTGGCGATCATGCCCTTCGCCGCCTGGTCGGCCGAGGCCGCCTGCTTGGCGAGCTGCTCGCGCACCCCGTCGGTGTCCTGCACCAGCGACGCGATCGAGCGGTCGAAATCGCCCGCGAGCGTCTGCCGCTCGCTCGAGATCACCGCGCGGTCGAGCTTTTTGGCATAGCGGTGCATGATGTCGAATTCGAGTAGCGCGAGGCGATTCACCGCGCTCGTCAGCCGCGCAAGCCGTTCGGCGTCGCCGAAACAGGCTTCGACGACATATTCGATCGTCAGCCGCTGGCTTTCGGCGATGCACGACATCACCGATGCAAGCGGCAGCTTCACGCGCCGCGCCATATGGGCGTTCTGGCACGCGATCGTCGCGACCTCCTGGCCTGCGGCGTCGGCATATTTGGCCACGGTGTGGCGCGCGCTGCCGCGGACATAGGATTCGAACAATTCGCCCTCGACGCGGCGGTCGACGCTGGGCAGCGTATTGAACGCATTCCAATAGGCCGCGGCGATCGCTTCCTCGCGGCCGGCGATGATAGCGTGAATTTCCGTCGCGTTGGCGGCAAGGCGCCCGTCGAGATCGTAATAGGGAAAGCGATCGGCCATCGGCACCGGATCGATCTGCTGCTTATGAATCGGATTTTCCTTCACCATGATCCTGCTTCCCTGATCGACCCAAAAGCCGCGCGGGTCTGTCGCCCGCATGCGTCCCATGAAACTGGTGAACGGGATATGCGCTGGAAATGGTAAAAGCGGTGTTAACCCGCTGCTGGCACCGGATAGCCCTCGAACGCCTTGATCGTGCGCAGGGCAAAGGCGCTGTGCATCGCCGCGACCCCGGGCAGGCGTGACAGGCAGTGGCGGTGCAGCCGGTCGAAATCGGCGACGTTACGCGCCGCGACGCGCAGCCGGTAATCCGACGCCCCCGACAGCAATTGGCATTCGAGGATCTCGTCGAAACTCTTCACCGCGCTCTCGAACGCGGTCAGCGCTTCCTCGCTCTGCGATGTCAGGCTGATGTCGACGAACACATCGAGCCCGAGCCCGATGCTGTCGGGGTTCAGCCGTGCGGTATAGCCGGTGATGATCCCCGCTGCCTCCAGCGCGCGGATGCGCCGGTGGCACGCCGACGCCGACAGGCCGACCACTTCGCCAAGTTCCGCCGCGGGCCGCGGACCTTGCCGTTGCAGCAAGTCGAGCAGCTTGACGTCGATCCGATCAATCATTGTGCGCCATCGATCCATTTCACGCCAAAATCGTGCAAGTATGTCGCGAATCCGCAAAGGATATGCAAGCACCTCGCGATGCATTTCTGCTAAAAGCGCCGAAAGTTTTCGGCGGCACATAGTCGATCGCCGGAGACCAAATTTTCGGAGAGCGACCATGATCATCGGCACCCCCAAGGAAATCAAGAATCACGAATATCGCGTCGGCCTGACCCCCGAGAGCGCGCGCGAACTCGTCGTCCACGGCCACCGCGTGCTGGTGCAGACCGGCGCGGGCGAGGGGATCGGCGCACACGACCGCTATTATGTCGAGGCGGGCGCAGAGATCGTGCAGAGTGCCGAAGAGATTTTCGCGACCTGCGAAATGGTCGTGAAGGTCAAGGAACCGCAGCCCGTCGAGCGCGCGATGCTGCGCCCCGGGCAGATCCTCTACACCTATCTCCACCTCGCGCCCGATCCCGAGCAGACGCGCGACCTGATGGCATCGGGCGCGGTGTGCATCGCTTATGAAACCGTCACCAGCCCGCACGGCGGCCTGCCGCTGCTGAAACCGATGAGCCAGGTCGCGGGGCGCATGTCGATCCAGGCCGGCGCGACCGCGCTCGAAAAGGCGCACGGCGGCCGCGGCGTGCTGCTCGGCGGCGTGCCGGGCGTCGCGCCGGGTAAGATCTGCGTGATCGGCGGCGGCGTCGTCGGCTTCAACGCGGCGCAGATGGCGGCGGGCCTCGGCGCCGACGTCACGATCCTCGACCGCGACCCCGAAGTGCTCGAACGCGTCGGCACCTTCTTCGAGGCGCGCGCCAAGACGCGCTTCTCGAACCGCGCGAACCTCGCCGAATGCGTCGCCGAGGCCGACCTCGTCATCGGCGCGGTGCTGATCCCCGGTGCCGAAGCGCCGAAGCTCGTCACGCGCGAGATGCTCGGCACGATGCGGCCGGGCTCGGTGCTCGTCGACGTCGCGATCGACCAGGGCGGCTGCTTCGAGACGAGCCATGCGACGACGCACGCCGATCCGACCTATGTGGTCGACGGCATCGTCCATTATGCGGTCGCGAACATGCCCGGCGCGGTCGCGCGCACCAGCACCTATGCGCTTAATAATGTCACGCTGCCGCACGCGCTGCGCATCGCCGACCTCGGCTGGAAAGAGGCTTTGAAGCGCGACGTGCATCTTGCGCAGGGTTTGAACGTTTGGAATGGTAAGGTGACGTTCGAGGCCGTAGCCGAAGCGATCGGAACCGATTATGTGCCTGTTGATCAGGCGCTCGCCTGACGACAAGGACAAGAGAGACGATGACCGACCAAGTGCCACCTCCCCCGCCGCACGACGACGACGAGCAGGAAGAAAATGAAGTGCTGCGCGCCGCGCGCGAGCGCCAGCAGCAGCGCGAAGCCGCCGAGGCGGCACAGGCGGCCGATGAGGAAGCGGCCAAGGGCAAGCGCGGCTGGAAGACCGCGGCCGCCGCGGGCCTTGGCATCGGCTCGGCCGCGGTGATCGCGGCCTTGCTCTACGCGAACCGCGGCAAGATCAAGTGAGGCATGTGCCCGCGGCCGGGCCGGGGGCTCTTTGATGCGCATGAGTGCCGCCCTCTGGGCTGTGGTGGCCGGGCTCGCCGCGTCCCAGCCGGCAGTCGCGGCGCCGGGCGCGTCCGCTTTCCCGTGGACCGCGCCCGCGACGACAGAGGTCGTCACCGAGGAACGCCGTTTCATGAGCGGCGGCACCGAGCTTTCGGGAACGCTGATCCTGCCGGCGAGCACCAAGCCGGTGGCGGCGGTCGTCGTGACGCACAGCGCGTCGTCGCCGCTCCGCGGCGCGTCGCTTTACGATCATCTCAAGACCGCCCTGCCTGCGCTCGGCATCGCAGTCTTCGTCTATGACCGGCGCGGTTCGGGCCAGTCGGGCACGAAGACCGCAGGCGGCGACTTCGCGGTCCTTGCCGACGACGCCATCGCAGCGGCGCAGAGCCTGAAGGCCGATCCGCGCATCGACCCGAAGCGCATCGGCACCTGGGGGCTGAGCCAGGGCGGCTGGATATCGCCGCTGGCCGCGTCGCGAAGCGCCGATATCGCCTTTGTAATCGCGGTGTCGGCGCCGGTCGTCACCGCCGACGTGCAGATGCTCTTCTCCTCAACCAACCACCTGAGGGCGAACGGCCATTCGCAGGCCGAGATCGACCAGATGACCGCGACGCGAAAGGCGGTCGACGATTATATGCGCGGAACCGCCAGCCGCGAGGCCGCGCAGAAAATGATCGATGCGGCCAAGACCCAGCCGTGGTTCAAATATACCTATATGGGCGAAACGATACGCGACCGCGCGGTTTCGGGCTGGCGCCGCGAGATCGAGAATGATCCGCTCAAGAATTTGTCGGCGGTCACGGTGCCGACGCTCGTCCTTTATGGCGCCGACGATGCGGTGGTGCCGGTCGCCGTCTCGGTCGAGCGCTTGAAGGCGGTGGCCGCGCAGATGCCGAAGCTGACGGTGCACAGCATCGCGGGCGCCGATCACGCGATGGCGATGTCGGCCGATCAGAAAATCTCGCTCGATCCCAAGCATGACGGCACCGAACGGCCGGATTCGGCCGAATATATGGCCATTCTGGCAAGCTGGCTCGCGCTCAACGGGTATGTGACGCGCTGAATATCCCGGAAGGCGGCGATTTTTTTGCCTATGCTCCTAAGCAATTGCATATCGCGGCGGGAAGGCTTAACCGGCACCGCATCGACCGTTTAGAGTCAAGACAGGGCTGATATGGCTGGCAACGAACCGAGTGCGCGTCCGCGCTCCCCGCATTTGCAGGTATATAAATGGACCCCCGCGATGGCGGTCTCGATCCTTCATCGCGCGAGCGGTGACGGTCTCGCGATCGTCGGTGCGTGCATGTTCCTCTGGTGGCTTGGCGCGCTCGCGGCCGGTCCCGACGCTTATGCGGCATTCCTCGCCTGCGTCTGGCACGATCCCAGCCCCGAGGTCGGCATCGTTCACCAGATCACCAATATCGTCGGAAAGGTCGTGCTTGTCGGCCTGACCTGGGCCTTTTTCCAGCATCTCTTCTCGGGGCTGCGCCATTTCGTGCTCGATACGGGTGCCGGTTACGAACTGAAGACCAACAAGCTCTGGTCGATCGCCGTGATCACCGCGGGCGTGCTCGCGACCGCCGCGACCTGGCTCTATATTATGGCGGAGGCACTCTGATGGGCAATGGCACGCATCTGGGCAAGGTCCGCGGCCTCGGCTCGTCGGGGCATGGCTCGCACCACTGGCTGCAACAGCGGCTGACCGCGCTCGCCAATATCCTCCTCGTCGGCTTCCTGTTCGTTTCGCTGGTCCGTCTGCCGCTCGGCGATCATGCTGCGGTGTTGCGCTGGGCATCGAATCCCACCGTCGCGCTCGCGCTGATCCTGATGGTGGTCAGCGTCTTCTGGCACCTGCGGCTTGGCTTGACGGTGCTGATCGAGGACTATGTCCATGGCGAGGCGACGCGTCTGCTGTCGCTCGTCCTTCTCAACTTCTACGCGATCGGCGGCGCCGCTTATGGCATTTTCGCCATTGTCCGTATCGTGCTTGCGCCCGCCGCCGGGCTCGCTCCGGGGGGCATGTAAGATGACCGACGCCTACAAGATCATCGACCATATCTATGACACCGTCGTCGTCGGCGCCGGTGGCTCGGGCCTGCGCGCGACGATGGGCAGCGCCGAAGCGGGTCTGAAGACCGCGTGCATCACCAAGGTGTTCCCGACGCGCAGCCACACCGTCGCGGCGCAGGGCGGCATCGCCGCTTCGCTCGGCAACAATTCGCCCGACCATTGGCAATGGCATATGTACGACACCGTCAAGGGGTCCGACTGGCTCGGCGACCAGGACGCGATCGAATATATGGTGCGCGAAGCGCCGAACGCGGTCTACGAGCTCGAGCATGCCGGCGTGCCGTTTTCGCGCAACGCCGACGGCACCATCTACCAGCGCCCGTTCGGCGGCCATATGCAGAATATGGGCGAAGGCCCGCCGGTGCAGCGCACCGCCGCCGCGGCCGACCGCACCGGCCACGCGATGCTCCACGCGCTCTATCAGCAGTCGCTGAAATATGACGCCGACTTCTTCGTCGAATATTTCGCGCTCGACCTGATCATGGAAAATGGCGCCTGCCGCGGCGTCATCGCGATGTGCCTCGAGGATGGCAGCATCCACCGCTTCCGTTCGCAGGCTGTCGTGCTCGCGACCGGCGGCTACGGCCGCTGCTATTTCACCGCGACCTCGGCGCACACCTGCACCGGCGACGGCGGCGGCATGGTGCTGCGCGCCGGCCTGCCCTTGCAGGACATGGAATTCGTCCAGTTCCACCCGACCGGCATTTATGGCGCGGGCGTGCTCATCACCGAGGGTGCGCGCGGCGAGGGCGGTTACCTCACCAATTCCGAGGGCGAGCGTTTCATGGAACGCTATGCTCCGTCGGCGAAGGATCTGGCGTCGCGCGACGTCGTGTCGCGTTCGATGGCGCTCGAGATCCGCGAAGGCCGCGGCGTTGGCCCGCACAACGACCATATCTATCTGCACCTCGACCATATCGATCCCGCGGTGCTGGCCGAGCGCCTGCCCGGCATCACCGAAAGCGGCAAGATTTTCGCGGGCGTCGACCTGACGCGCCAGCCGCTGCCCGTCGTGCCGACCGTCCATTACAATATGGGCGGCATCCCCTGTAACTATCATGGCGAAGTCGTAACGCTCGGCAAGGACGGCCCCGACACCGTCGTCCCCGGCCTGTTCGCGGTCGGCGAGGCCGCGTGCGTGTCGGTCCATGGCGCGAACCGCCTCGGCTCGAACAGCCTGATCGACCTCGTCGTCTTCGGCCGCGCGACCGGCCATCGCCTCAAGGAAATCCTGAAGCCCGGCGCCGCACAGGCCGCGCTGCCCAAGGACAGCGCCGATCTCGCGCTCGGCCGCCTCGACCATTTCCGCAACGCCAATGGCGGCTCGCCGACGGCGGAAATCCGCACCGAAATGCAGCGCGCGATGTCGGCCCATGCCGCGGTGTTCCGCACCGACGAACTGATGGCGGAGGGCAAGGAAAAGCTCACCAAGACCTATCAGCGGATGAACGATGTCCATGTCACCGACCGCAGCCTGATCTGGAACACCGACCTCATCGAAACGCTCGAGCTCGACAACCTCATCGCGCAGGCGACGGTGACGATGCATTCGGCGTTCAACCGCAAGGAAAGCCGCGGCGCCCACGCGCACGAGGATTTCCCGAACCGCGACGACGCGAACTGGATGAAGCACACGATCAGTTGGTTCGACGGCTGGGGCGGCAAGGGCGGCGGCGTCCGCCTCGATTACCGTCCGGTTCACGAATATACGCTGTCCGACGACGTCGAATATATCAAGCCGAAGGCGCGGGTCTATTGAGCAAGATGCGGGCTCTGCCCGGATTTTTGCTGCTTCTTGCTGTAGCGATTTTCGTCGGCGCAGTGCCTGCGCGCGCCGATAGCTGGGCGCCGCCGGGGATCGGAACCTATGTTTCGGCGAATGGCCAATACCGGCTAACCGTGCTTCCCCGCGAGATTGGCAGCCAGCTCGCCTATTTCGAGGCCAAGGCTCGCGGAGAGACGCTACCCGAACTCGAAGGTCCGCTTGGCCGCTTCGAAAAACTTGAAGACGGGCAGTGGGTTTCGGTCTGGAGCCGAGCGCTCCTGAACGAGGTCGCGCCGGTGAAGGCGATTGTCAGCGACGACGGGCGGCGCGTTGTGACCTTCGACAATTGGCACGCGGTCGGCCATGGCGATCATGTCGTTGTCCTCTACGGCGCCGACGGGGCGCTCGTTCGCTCGTTACGGCTCGACCAGATCGTCCCGTCTTATTTTGTCGAGGCACTGCCCGCGTCGGTCAGCAGCATTTCGTGGCGAGAGGGCGATCCGCGCTTCGTCGGCAACATGCTCGAACTGGCAATCGCCGAACCGCGCAGTGAGCCCGATATCACCGCCAGCTTCCATGTCCGCGTCGCATTGACTGACGGCGCCGTCGAACCCATTGCGCCGGCAATATTGGACCGGCTCACGCCGCTGGCCTGCGCGATCCATGGCGAGCGGGTTCGCGGGTTCAACAACCGGCTTGCCTTCGAACGCGCCGATCTCGTCTACCCTGCGTCAACGGAGCGAGACGATGACTGGCAACGCTATTTGCATCATGCCGTCGAGCGACTGAAGCCGCGCGGCGCCGATGCCGGTCCACCCGAATCGGATGATCCCTTGGCGGGGATGCTCGGCGAAACGATGTTCGAACTCCTTTCGCCGGGTGAGTATATGGAAGAGGATTTCCGGGACGATTTTCGCGCCGCGCTCATCGCGCCGGCATCTCAGTTGCGTCGTCGCTGGTTCGCCGCACTCGACCAGAATCGGATGACGGTGGAGATTGAGCGTGCAGCAAAAGCAATAAAACCTGGGCAGATGGCGGGGGTCGACATGTATTTCCTTGCCGATGCTGTCCACTGGCCGCAGATCCACGCCGCCTTGGCGCCCAGCGGCGCCCGTCTCGTGCAGGTGAACACCGAGGCTCCGATTCCGCCGCATCCCGAGGACATCGCCGGGCTTCCATCCAAACGGAGGTTCGATCCCAGCTGCGTTACGCCGAGCGGTCTCCCGCGTTAATCCCCGAACAGGCTGCGCACCGGGTTGATGTCGGAAAAGGGCACGTCGACGTCGTTGCCCATGATCCACAATTTCTGGCACGCGATGGCAAAGAACATCACCGCGATCGTCCAGACGATAAAGGTCTTGCGGGCGATCCAGCGGCGCTCGGCCTCTTCGGCCTTGGCGCGGGCCTTATAGTCGATGCCCAGCTCGCCTTCGAATTCGGCGACAAGCTGTGCGCGGCGGGTACGCGAAATATTCGCGATACTCGCGTCTCCCTCTTCGCTTGTCGATCGGCGTCTTGCCATGATCCACCTTGGCCCAGCTAGTCCTGCTCGTAGCTATAGCGCCCAGCTCCTGCCAATTGGTTAACCCGGCGCTATCGGCTCGTCGCAATCCCGATCAATTTGATGCGCGCGCTCGCCCCGCGAAGCAGCGTCAAATCGCGCGGCGGGCGGCCGAGCGCCGCGGCGAGCAGGCGTAGCACCGCGTCGTTCGCGGCGCCGTCGGCGGGCGGGGAGGTGACGCGGATATGCACGGTTTCGCCCTCGACCCGGATCTCGTCGTGCCGCGCGCCGGGCGTCACCCGCACTGCAATCCGTCCCGACGCCGCGAGGTCGCTGAGCGCCTCGGTCAGCGCTGGGTCGGGCCGGATTTTCAGATCGTGACGACCAGCTTGCCGACCGCGGTCCGGTCGCCGAGCTTGGCGATCGCCTTGCCGCCGTCGGCGAGGGCAAAGCTCTCGGTCACCCGCGGCTGGATCTTGCCCTGTTCCCACAATTGGAACAGCCGCGCGATATTGGCGCGGTTGCGCGCGGGTTCGCGCGCCACAAAAGCGCCCCAGAACACGCCCGCGACGTCGCAGCTCTTGAGCAGCGTCAGGTTGAGCGGCAGGCGCGGAATGCCCGCCGGGAAGCCGACGACGAGGTAGCGGCCCTCCCATGCGATCGAACGCAGTGCGGGCTCGGCATAATCGCCGCCGACCGCGTCATAGATGACGTTGGCGCCATTCGGGCCGACGGCTTCCTTGAACTTGTTCGCAAGCTCCTTCGACTGGTCCTTGTCGAACGGCTGTCGGCCATAGACGACGACCTCGTCGGCGCCCGCCTGACGCGCGATGTCGGCCTTTTCCTCGCTCGACACGCCGGCGACGACGCGCGCGCCGAATGCCTTGCCCAGCTCGACCGCCGCGATGCCGACGCCGCCCGACGCGCCGAGCACGAGCAAGGTGTCGCCTTCCGCGATATGCCCGCGATCGACGAGCGCATGGATGCTGGTGCCATAGGTCATCAGCAGCGACGCGCCTGCCGCGAAATCATGCGCTTCGGGCAGGTGATAGACATTGTGCACCGACACCGCGACCGCTTCGGACATCCCGCCGTTGCCGCAGCCCGCGATCACGCGGTCGCCGACCTTGAACTCGGTCACACCCTCGCCGACTTCGGCGACCAGCCCCGCGACTTCGCCGCCGGGGGCGAAGGGGCGTTCGGGGCGGAATTGATATTTATCCTCGATGATCAGCACGTCGGGAAAGTTGACCGCGCAGGCCTTCACGTCGATCACGATCTGGCCCTTGCCCGCGGTCGGGCGCGGCAGTTCGCCCAAAGTGAGCGTTTCAGGGCCGCCGGTTGCGGTCGACAAGAGAGCCTTCATCATCTTCTCCTCTTATGGTGTTCGTTTGATCCTATGCGGCGGGACGCATCCACGGCCGATCGGCGTCGAGCTGCTTTTCATAAGCGCCGATCGCTGCGTCGCTCTTTTCGGTCAGCGAAATCTCGTCGAGCCCTTCGAGCAGGCACATTTTGCGGAACGGGTCGATCTCGAAGCTGAAACGGTCCTGATACTGCGTCGTCACCGTCTGATGCTCGAGGTCGACGAACACCGGATCGGTCGTGGCGACCTCCATCAACCGGTCGATCGCCGCTTGGGGAAGCACGACGGGAAGGATGCCGTTCTTCACCGCATTGCCCGAGAAAATGTCCGAGTAGCTGGGCGCGATCACGACGCGGATGCCGAGATCGCCGAGCGCCCAGGCGGCATGCTCGCGGCTCGACCCGCAGCCGAAATTATCGCCCGCGATCAGGATCGGTGCGCCCTTGAAATCGGCGCTGTCGAACAGATTGTCGGGATCGGCGCGCAGGCTTTCGAACGCGCCGCGCCCCATGCCTTCGCGCGTCGTGGTCTTCAGCCAGTGCGCGGGGATGATGACGTCGGTATCGACATTCTTGAGCCCGAACGGGATCGCTCGGCCTTCGACCTTGTCGAGCGGGGTCATGCCATCAGCTCCCGCACGTCGGTGAGCTTGCCGGTTACCGCCGCCGCCGCCGCCATCGCGGGACTGACGAGATGCGTGCGCGCGCCGGGACCCTGACGCCCGACGAAATTGCGGTTGCTGGTCGAGGCGCAGCGTTCGCCCGCGGGCACCTTGTCGGGGTTCATCGCGAGGCACGCCGAACAGCCCGGTTCGCGCCATTCGAGCCCCGCGTCGGTGAAGATGCGGTCTAGCCCCTCGGCCTCGGCCTGCGCCTTCACCAGCCCCGAACCGGGGACGACGATCGCCCATTTGACATTGTCGGCCTTGTGGCGGCCCTTGATCACGGCGGCGGCGGCGCGCAGATCCTCGATCCGGCTGTTGGTACAGCTGCCGATGAAGATATTCTCGACCGGCACATCCTGCATCCGCGTGCCGGGCTCAAGGCCCATATAGGCGAGCGATTTTGCGGCTGCGGCTTGCTTCGATGGGTCGGCGAAGCTTTCGGGCGCAGGCACGACGCCGGTGATCGGCACGACATCCTCGGGGCTGGTGCCCCAGGTGACGCTTGGCGCGATATCGGCGGCGTCGATGACGACACTCTTGTCATAGGTCGCGCCCGGATCGGTCGCGAGGCTTTTCCAGTAAGCGACCGCGGCGTCCCAGTCGGCGCCCTTCGGCGCATAGGGGCGGCCCTTGAGGTACGCGAATGTCGTCTCGTCGGGCGCGATCAGCCCGGCACGCGCGCCGCCCTCGATCGCCATATTGCTGACCGTCAGCCGGCCCTCGACGCTGAGCGCACGGATCGCGCTGCCCGTATATTCGATGACATGGCCGGTGCCGCCCGCGGCGCCGATGACGCCAGTGATGTGGAGGATGATGTCCTTCGCCGACACGCCGGGGCCGACCTCGCCCTCGACACGCACTTCCATCGTCTTGGACGGCTGGAGCAGCAACGTCTGCGTCGCGAGCACATGCTCGACCTCGCTCGTCCCGATGCCAAACGCGAGCGCACCGATGCCGCCGTGGCACGCGGTGTGGCTGTCGCCGCAGACGATCGTCGTGCCGGGCAGCGAAAAGCCCTGCTCGGGCCCGACGACATGGACGATACCCTGTTCGGGCGCCGTCGCGTCGATGTAGCGGATACCGAATTCGGGCGCGTTCTTTTCGAGCGCCGCCAATTGCGCCGCGCTTTCGGGGTCGGCGATCGGCAGCTTGTTGCCCGCCGCGTCGAGCCGCGGCGTCGTCGGCACATTATGGTCGGGCACCGCGATCGTCAGGTCGGGGCGGCGCACCGTGCGGCCGCTCGCGCGAAGCCCCGCAAATGCCTGCGGGCTGGTGACTTCATGGACAAGGTGACGGTCGATGAAGATCAGGCAAGTGGCATCGGGGCGCTGTTCGACGACATGCGCGTCCCAGATTTTCTCATAAAGGGTGCGGGGCCGAGTCATGCGGTTCACTTAAGCTTGCGCGACAACAATGCAAGCGAGCGGCGATCAAAAACGCAATTTTCGGTCGCCAAAAGACGTCGCCCCCGCGAAGGCGGGGGCCGCTATCGGCAATTCGCTGCGGCGGCTTAAAACGACAGCGGCCCCTGCCTTCGCAGGGGCGACGAGTTGGTCTATAATCCCCCCATGTCGACGCCCGCCATCATCGCGCTCATTCTCGCCACCGTCGCGGCGATGGAATTTGTCGCCTGGGCGAGTCACAAATATATCATGCACGGCTTCGGCTGGGCGTGGCACCGCGACCACCATGAGCCGCACGACAAGGTGCTGGAAAAGAACGACTTGTTCGGCCTCGTCGGCGCCGCGCTAAGCATTTCGATGTTCGTCGTCGGCAGCCCGATGATCATGGGCGCCGCGGCGTGGGAGCCCGGAACGTGGATCGGGCTCGGCGTCCTCTTCTACGGGATCATCTACACGCTGGTGCACGACGGGCTCGTCCACCAGCGCTATTTCCACTGGGTGCCGCGGCGCGGCTATGCGAAGCGGCTGGTGCAGGCGCACAAGCTCCATCACGCCACGGTCGGCAAGGAGGGCGGGGTCAGCTTCGGCTTCGTCCTCGCGCGCGACCCCGCCAAGCTGAAAGCCGAACTCAAGGCACAGCGCGCGGCGGGGGTCGCGGTCGTGCGCGAGGCGCTTGCCGACTAGGCCGTCCGGTAATCGGCGGTAATCACGCCGGCTGCCATCAATTCCGCCTCATGGCCCTCCTCGCGCCAGCTTTCGGCGAGCGCCTGCCGTTCCCATTCGACCATCGCCGGCTGCGCGAGCATATGGTCGACCCACGCCTGTCCGGCGCCGGCGTCGAGGCCATAGGTGCGGATACGGAAAGCGACCGGGGCGAAAAAGGCATCGACCGCGGTGAAGCGCTCGCCCGCGAGGAAGGGGCCGCCGAAGCGCGACAGGCCCTCGGCGAACAATTCGCGGATACGCGCGACGTCGAGCCGGAGCGCGCCCGATGGCGGCTTGGGCGTCACGCGAACGCCGACGTTCATCGTGCAATCATTGCGCAGCGCCGAAAAGCCGCTGTGCATTTCCGCCGCCGCGCATTGCGCCCAGGCGCGCGCGTCGGGGTCGGCCGGCCATACACCCTCGTGCCGGTCGGCGAGATAGAGTGTGATACCAAGCGAGTCGTAAACCGTCCGTCCTTCGTCGAGCAGCGCGGGCACCTGTCCGGTCGGTGAGAAGCTGCGAAACTCGTCATAGTTGATCGGGTTGGTGAAGGGCTCGATCTGGTCCTCGAACGCGATGCCGAGCGCGCGCATCAGCACCCAGGGGCGTAGCGACCAGCTCGAATAATTGCGGTTGGCGGTGATCAGCACATACATGCCTGGCGCTCCTGTGCGATGATGGGGGAGGTGTAGTCGGGATCGTGCGCGAAGGGCAGATCGGCGCCTTCGCGCAGCGCGGCGAGCACGCTGCCGAAATCGGTGGCGGCGCGCCAGCCGAAGCGGCGTTCGGCGCGCGACGGGTCGTAGACGCGGTCGATCGTTTCGGGAAGCACCCAGCCTTGCGCGGCATAGAGCTCGGCAGCGTCGGGATGATGGCGCGCGATCACCGCGCGTGCATCGCGCGCAAGCTCTCCGGCTTCCTCGCGCACGAAGGGCGGCGGTGCCGAGAGAATGAAGGTGTCGCAACCGATCGCCGGCGCGGCCTCGAGCGCGGCGAGATGCGCCGCGGCGGCGTCCTCGACCGTCAGGCGGCGATTGAGCAGCTCGTTCGCCTTTAGGTTCGGGCCGCTCGGCACAGCATGTGTGTCGTCATCCTCGGGAAAGAAGCGCCCGGTGCGCAGGATCGCTACGGCGATGCCATGCTCGCGGTGCACCAGCTTCACCGCCTGCTCGGCGGCGAGCTTGGTGATGCCATAAATGTTGCGCGGTTCGATCGGACCGAAATCCTCGTCCATCCACCATGCGCCCGCCTCGCCCGCGCCCTGGCGCACATCGGCGCGTATCATCAGCGAAGTCGTCGAGGTGAAGAGGAAGCGGTCGTTGCCCGCCGCGACCGCGGCCTCGATCAGGTTCAGCGTGCCACTGACATTGACGTCGACAAAGGCTTGGCGCGGATAACGCACGATGTCGGGCTTGTGGAGAGCGCCGCCGTGGATCACCGCCTCGATTCCATGCTCGCCCATCGTCCGGTCGATCAGCGCGCGGTCGGCGACGGTGCCGATGACTTGCGTATGCGTTCCGGGCACAACGTCGAGCCCGGTGACGTCATGGCCGTTTTGGGCGAGGAGCGGAGCCAGATAGCGCCCCAGCCAACCCGACGATCCGGTCAGCAGTACGCGCATCGATGAATCTCCTCTCAGCCTTGTCCGCGCGCCTCATACACAGGCAGTGGACGGGGGGGAAGGCGGTTACCCTTTCGGCTCCGCGGCAACCGTTTTGGGCTTGGCAGCGCCGCCGCGCACTGGCGGCAGCTCGCTGAGGTCGAGCCAGCCCGCGTCCTCGCGTTTGTGATAGCCGTCGATCACCGTGAACGGGATCCGGAAGGGAAATCCCCAATCGCTGTTCCACAGCGCGACGACGCCCGTCCGCGTCGCGGGTTCGAAAATCATCGTCGCGCGATAGCCCTCGACCGCACCCGAATGACCTTCGAGCCGGCTGCCGCCATAGGTGAAGCTTCGCCAGCCGAGGCCATAGGCCGCATCGCCCGTGGCCGCGCGCAAGGCGCCGCCATACAGCCGCCCGGTGCCGACGCGTGGACGATGCGCAAGCTGCAACACCGGTGCGGGCAGCACATCGGGGCGCTTCCCCATCATCGCCTGCATCCAGGTCGCGAAATCGACGATATCGCTTTCGACCCCCGCGGCGGCCGGAACGCGCCAATAGGCTTCCTTGATCGGGCGGACCTGCGCGCCGCGGTGCGGTTTCGCCCAATCCTTGGCGCCCGTCAGCCGCGCCATCCCGTACCCCGCGCTGACCATGCCGAGCGGACGGAAAAACCGGTCCTCGACCGCATCGCCGAACGGTTCGTTCGCGGCGCGCGCCAAGATCTCGCTCGCGGCGTCAAAGGCGATATTCTGATAGGTGTGGCAGGTGCCGGGGTCGCATTGCAGCGGCGCGGCGGCCAGGCTCGCGCGCAGCGCCGCGGGGCGCTGCCCCTCCTCCAATTTCTCGTCATAGGCGTTCTTGGTGAGGCCCGTGCGCTGGGCCAGCAGCTGGTCCAGCGTGACGTGCGCCTCGGCGCCGCCGGGCAGGCGCAGCGATGTGCCGAGGCCGGCGACCGGACGGCCGAGATCGACGGCGCCGTCGGTGGCCAGCGCGGCCGCCAGCACGCCCGTCGCGGTTTTGGAAACCGAGGCCCAGCGGAACAGCGTATGCGGCGTAACCGCCGCGCCGGTCGCCTTGTCGGCGACGCCGTAGGTGCGGACGAAACGCAGTTCGCCGTCTTCGACCACCGCCACCGCGAGCCCCGCCATCTCGGGCCGCTGCGACAGGTCGGTGAGTTGCCGGTCGAGCGCTTGATAGTCGATTCGGCCGCGCCATTCGGCGGGGGTGTCGGGCAGGTTCTCGGGCGCCTTGATCGGGATTGCGACGCTCGCAAGCGGGTGCTTCCCGCCGAGCGCGTGAATGCCAAACCAGCCCACAAGGCCCAAAGCGACGATCGCGATGAGATAGGTGAAAACCGGCCTTCTGGACTTGTTTTTAAACTGCGACCTCATAATTGGCCGCCGTCTTAGCGGCGACTTCCGCGGCCGTCACCCCTCAGGGCGCAAGATGGCGCCAGGCCTTGAATGTCCCCACGGCGTAAACCGCGCCATAGACAAAGACGATCAGCGAAGACCAGACCGCGAAACTGTCGCTATGTTGCGGACGCCACAAATGGAGCGGCACAAAAATAAGGCCGCGGAGCAGATAGATGGACGCGATGACGATCAGCCCCGTCCGCAGCAGCGGCAGGCGCGGGAACGAACCGGCGCCCGAAAAGGCATAGGCGGCCCAGATCAGCAAGACGGCGCCGATCGCAAGCGTGATCAGCGTCGGGTGCAGGTCGCCGCGCGCCGCCGCACGCGCCATGCCTTCGCCCGCGCCGAAGAAGCGATACCAGTCGGGGCCGCCGAAAATGCAGGCGATATGGAGCAGTGCGGCCAGAACCGACAACCACCCGCCGACGATCAGCCAGGCGGAGCCGGGATTGGCGGCGACATTATGCAATATAATGCGCCGTCGTCTTTGCGGCGACGTCCTCCGCCGTCACGCCCGGCGCCAGCTCGATCAGCTTGAACGGGCTGTCATGGTCGTCGCGCTTGAACACCGCGAGGTCGGTGATGATCAAGTCGACGACATTCTTGCCGGTCAGCGGCAGCGTGCATGCGGGGATGAACTTCGGGCTGCCGTCCTTGGCATTATGTTCCATCACGACGATGATCTTCTTGACCCCGGCGACGAGGTCCATCGCGCCGCCCATGCCCTTGATCATCTTGCCCGGGATCATCCAGTTGGCGATGTCGCCATTTTCGGCAATCTCCATCGCGCCCAATACGGTGAGGTCGATATGCCCGCCGCGGATCATCGCGAAGCTGTCCGACGAACTGAAATAGGCCGATTGCGGCAATTCGCTGATCGTCTGCTTGCCCGCGTTGATCAAGTCGGGATCCTCGTCGCCCTCGAACGGGAAGGGGCCGATACCGAGCATGCCGTTTTCGGACTGGAGCGTGACCGTCATCCCCGCAGGAATATGGTTCGCGACCAAGGTCGGGATGCCGATACCAAGATTGACGTAATAGCCGTCCTGCAGTTCCTTCGCGGCGCGCGCCGCCATGTCATCACGCGTCCAGGCCATTATTTCGGCTCCCATTGCTTGTCGGAGGGGAAGGTATCGCCCCAGCCCAGTTTTTCCCACGGGCCGTAGACGGGGTTGGGGAAAAGGAACCAGCCCTTGTCCCAGAGTGCGGTTGCGCCCGCGCTCGTCGCGAGCGCCATGCGCTGCGCGGCGGGCAGATCCTTGACGTTGAACTGCTGGCTGAAATCGCCGAGCTGGTCGCCGCCCAAAATGATCACGCAATATTTCGACGCGATCGCCGCGCGGCGCCCGTCCTTGCTCGATCCGCCGGCATCGTCGCCCATCAGGAACAGGGTCTCGCCATGCTTGAATTCGCCGAGCCCGGCGGCGCGGAGCGTGTCCTCGCTGCCCTTGGCATTGGCGGCGCTGCGGTTGGTGTTGGCGATCACGGTGATCCCCGCGGCGCGGAGCTTGTTCACCATTTCGACGCTGCCGGGCATCGCGAGCGCCTTGCCCGCGCCACTCTTTTCCCACTGGTCCCAGACCTTAAGGTCGAAGCCAGCGCCCTTTTCGGCGAAAAGCCGCATCGGGCCGAGGTTCCAGATCAGCGTTTCGTCGGCGTCGAACACCGCGGCGAAGGGCTTGTTCCCGCACGGCTCGAAGGCCGGCGCATCCAGCGTCGCGCCCGGTGCGAGGACGACGCTGTCCGTCGGCCGCTGCTTGATCCGCCACACGCCATAATCGGCGATCCGCGCATTCGTCGCGCGCACCGCAACGGCCGCCTCGGGCGAGCCATAGAGATATTGCAGCGCCACGGGCGGCTTGGCGGCTTCCGCCGGCGCGGGAGCCGGCAGAGGGACGGGCGGAGCCGGAGCCGTCGCCACCTCTGCCGGCGCGCTCGCGCACCCTGCAAGGAGCAGCGCGGCGCCAATGGCGAAGCTACGCATCACGCCGTCTCGCGCGGGCGCGTCGTGCGGAATTCGATTTTCTTGTCGTAGGGCGCGCCGAGGACGAGGCGCTTCACATAGATGCCTGGCAGGTGGATCGCGTCGGGGTCGAGGCTGCCGACCGGCACGATTTCCTCGACTTCGGCGACGCAGATCTTCGCGGCGGTCGCCATCGGCTGGTTGAAGTTGCGCGCGGTCTTGCGGAAGATGAGGTTGCCGCTCTCGTCGGCCTTCCACCCCTTGATGATCGCAAGGTCGGCGAAGATGCCGCGTTCGAGGATATAATCCTGCCCGTCGAAATTCTTCACTTCCTTGCCTTCGGCGACGAGCGTGCCGACGCCGGTCTTGGTGTAGAAGCCGGGGATGCCCGCGCCGCCCGCGCGGCAGCGTTCGGCGAGCGTGCCCTGCGGGCAGAATTCGACTTCGAGTTCGCCCGCCAGATATTGCCGCTCGAACTCCTTATTCTCGCCGACGTAGGAGGAGATCATCTTCTTGACCTGCTTGGTGCGGAGCAATTTCCCGAGTCCTTCGCCGTCGATCCCGGCGTTGTTGCTGGCGATCGTCAGATCCTTGGTGCCCGCGTCGCGGATCGCGTCGATCAGCCGTTCGGGGATGCCGCAAAGGCCGAAACCGCCTGCGCAAATCTGCATGCCGTCAAAGAGCAGGCCTTCGAGGGCGGCGGCGGCGTCGGGATATTGCTTCTTCCCCATGGGACGGCTCTCCTGAATGTTTCGGGCGCGACCTTGGCGCATTTGATCCATCAATTCTAATTGTTCGATTTTTGGATTATACATAGACGATGTCTATCAATCGCGTCTCGCTCTATCATCTCGAAACCCTGCTCTGGATCGACCGGCTCGGGACCTTTTCGGCCGCGGCCGAGCGGCTCAACACGACCCAGCCGACGGTTTCGGCGCGGATGCGCGAGCTCGAACAGCGCCTCGGCACCGCGCTGTTCCGGCGCGAGGGCCGCGCGATGTCGCTCACAGCGGCGGGGCGCAAGCTGGTGCGCGACTGCGATCCCTTGCTCCGCGACATGCAGGTCGCGCTGCTCGGCAGCGGCGGATATGGCGAGGCGAGCGGGGTGGTGCGCATCGGCGCGGGCGAGATCGCGGCGGCGAGCTGCCTTCCCGCCTTCGTCGCGGGGCTGAAGGCCGACATGCCGGGTGTCGGGCTCGAAATCGAAATCGACCTCACCGCGAACCTGATCCAGCAACTGCTCACCGGACGCACCGACATCGCCTTTGCCGCGGGGCCGATCGCGCACCCGGCGCTGAAAACGAGCCCGATCGGCGCGGTCGAACTCGTCTGGCTCGCGAGCCCAACGGTCGCTTCGGCCTTTGCGGGGGGCGAGGCGACGCTCCCCGTCTGGTCGCTCGCCAGCCATTCGCCGATCCACGGCCGGATGCGCGAGGCGATCGCGGCGTCGCGCATCGCGCAGAAATCGCTCAACCTCTGCAACAATGCGCGCACGATGATCGACATCGCAAAGGCGGGCGGCGGCATCGGCATTTTTCCGCAACCGATGGTGCGTGGCGAGGTGGCGAGCGGTGCGCTCGCGCAGATCGACGCGATGCCGACGCTGGCGCCCGTAGAGTTTCGCGTCGCGATGCGCGTCGCCGACACCGAGCCGGTCCTGACGCAAATCTTCGAGCGCGCGGCGAAGCTGAACCTCGCGGATGCGGCGGTCTGAGCCGAACGGCGGCTGGCGACCGGTTCCTCCCGTAGCCCATAATCGTCACCCCGGGCTTGACCCGGGGCCTGCCTTGTTTTTTCACGGCCAGCGAGAAGAAAGGCGGGTCCCGGGTCAAGCCCGGGATGACGGAAATGGGAGGGCGTAACGTTCACGGCTCATCGAAAGGCCGAACGTCAGGGCAATTCCATCCCCAGCACCCCCGACAAGTCGGCAAGCGCCTGCTCGCCGCTCGTCACTTTGATCGCGTGCATGCCGAGCTGGCTCGCCGGTTTGCAGTTGATGCCGAGGTCGTCGAGATAGATGCACTCGGCAGGCTCGACGCCCAATTTCTCGCACATCATCTCATAAATCCGCGGGTCGGGCTTGCGCACCCCCGCCTTGCTCGACTCGATGACATGCGCAAAGCGCGCCATGATATCGGCGACCTCGATCGCGGCTTCCGCGCTGCGCGTCATCCCTGCGCCGAGAACCCCCATCTTGCCGCCGGGCACATTGTTCGTGATGCACGCGATGGTGAAACCGCGATCCTTCAGCGTGTCGAGCGCCGCGACCATCGCCGGACGCACCGCGCCCGCGATGACGGCAAGCACGGCTTCGCCTTCAAGGTCATGCCCCAATGCGCGCGCCTCTTCGGCGAACAGCGTGTCGAAGGTCGCGGCGTCGATCTCGGCCCGTTCGAACTTCGCCCAGGCGTTATCGTCGGGATCGGCGCTGTTGACGCGGCGCACGAAATCGCGCGGCAGCCCGCGTTCTTCTTCAAGGCGATTGAAGGCTTCGAACGGCGATGCCGTGATGACGCCGCCGAAGTCGAAAATAACGGTCGTGTAAGTCATGCGGGAGAAAGAACCTTTATTTCTTGGCGGGGGTGGCGACGCGATTGCCCGACCAGCTGGCGTCGTCGATCGTCAGGTCGAGCCGGTCGGGCGAACGAACCGTGTCGAGCAGGAAGACCGACGGCCCGCTCGCGGCGAGGATCGCGTCCATCGCCTTTTCCAGCGGGATGGTGACGGTCGGGATGCGCGGATAGTCCGACTTGATCTCGACCTTGTTCGGCCCCGTGCGCGTCACGGTGATCGTCACATTGTCCCGCGACGATCCGCGCGCATCGGATGCCACCGCGCCCTTGTAGGTGCCGGCAACACGATCGGCGAGGTCGGCCTTGTGTGCGGGTGCGGCTCTCGGCGTTTCAGCGAGCGCCGTTCCAGTGGGAAGCAGGAACGCAAGCGAGGTGACGACGACAAGGGTACGAAGCATGGCTGGTCCTTTCGTGCGGCGGTGAAAGGAACTGCTCCCCACAATCCTCATGGAACGACGACGATCCCTTTCGCGGGGTCGGCCTGTCCCGAGAGCATCTCCCGATAGGCGGCGAGCGCCGCATCGCCGCCGCGGCGTTTATCGACCGATGTCAGCCGCGGCGCAACGTCCATGAAGGCGAGCCAGGCTTCGGCGATCTTCTGCCCGAACGCCGCGCCGCCCCAGTCGGCGATGCGTTTCTGGCTGCGGCCCGGCGCGAAAAAGCCCTGGCGTTCGGGACCGGGGAGCCCCTCGCCATCGGCCTGCGCATCCCAGTGCGACTTGCCGACGATGATCGACGCCTTGAGCTGGTTGCCGAAATGGCTGTGTACCACGCGTGTCACCGCGCCATTGCCCGCCATGTCGACGAGCGCGGCGGGGGTTGTCGCGTTCAGCGTCATGATCTGGTCATAGCTGATCACGCGGTCGTAAATGCCCTGCGCGGCGAGCGCCTCGACATTGGCGGCGCTCGTCAGCCCGATCGTCTCGGGGCGGTCGGTGCGCAGCTTGAGGGCGAAACCGAGCCCGATCGCGGTCTTGCTCGACGCGCTGGCGATCAGGATCTGCTGGACGCCATAATCGCCCTCATCCTCGAACTGGTCGGCGATCAGCCAGCCGGTCAGGAACAGCGGACGGAACACCGGCCAATAATCATGGTCGGCGGCGCGATAACCCTCCAGCGTCTCGATCCGCTGATAATGGTTATAGATGGGGGGCAGGGTGGTGCGCCGCGGCGTCACATCGGTGAAGCCGCCCGCTCCCGCCTTGCCGACGGTCAGCACCGCCTCGCTTGCCATCGGGTAATAGCCATAGAAACGGTCGCCCACCGACACGTCTTCGGCGGCGCTTTCGGTCACCGTCGCAAAACCCCAGACGGGCAGGCGGCCCGGCGTATCGCGCTCGGCGAAGAAATCCCAATAGCCCTGATCGTTGCCGAACAGCCCCGCGGGCTTGCCGAACACCGCGTAAGTGATGTTGTTCGCGGTCATCGCATAGCTGTCGAGATGCACGCGAATTTGCCCCGGTGCGAGCGGCGCATTGGCGTCCTCGACCAAATCAGCTTGCGTAATATCGTCGCGATCGATGTCGATCGCCCAGCTCTTTGCGCTCATATTCGGACCCCTCCGATTGTCTTGCCCGCGAATGCGGGATGACCGATAGTCATACAGATGGCACCGCCCCTGACAATCGCGGTCAAACGCATTCACGAACCGGCCGGTCCCGGCGACGGGACGCGCTTCCTCGTCGACCGGCTGTGGCCGCGCGGCGTGTCGAAGGAGAAGGCGGCGCTCGCCGCATGGCTGAAGCCGCTGTCGCCGAGCGACGGGCTGCGCAAGCGTTTCCATGGTGAGACCGCCGATTCGGACGAGGCATGGGATGCGTTCCGCTTCGATTATTTCGCCGAACTCGATGTGGGCGGCGAGGAGTTGAGGGCGGCGCTGTTTACGCTCGACGCCGCGGCCAAGGCCGGGCCGGTGACCTTGCTCTACGCCGCGAAGAGCGAGCAGCGAAACAACGCCGTCGCGCTGCGGGAGTGGCTGGAACGGCGCTAACCCACCGTCGTTCCGAGCAGCGACCCGATCGCGATCGTCACCGCCATCGCCATCGCGCCCCAGAAGGTGACGCGGATGACCGGACGCAGCATCGGCGCATTGCCCGCCCACGCGCCGAGCGCGCCGAGAATGGCGAGGAAGAGGAGCGATGCCGCCGATACGGTGAGCGGCAGCGTATCGCCCCGATCGACCAGCACCGTCGCAAGCGGCAACGCCGCGCCGATCGCAAAGCTCGCCGCCGAGGCGGCTGCCGCCTGCACCGGCCGCGCCGCCATCGCGTCGGTCATCCCCAGCTCGTCGCGCAGATGCGTGTCGAGCGCGTTATGCTCGGTCAGCTGCACCGCGACCTGCTCGGCGAGCGCGCGGTCGAGCCCGCGCTCCTGATAGATTAAAGTCAACTCCTCAAGCTCGAACTCGGGGTCGGCGGCGAGATGGCGTTTCTCCAGTTCGACGTCGGACTTTTCGGCATCGCCCTGCGAACTCACCGACACATATTCGCCCGCCGCCATCGACATTGCGCCGGCAACGAGCCCCGCGGTGCCGGTGACAAGGATCGACGATTGCGAGGCGCCCGCCGCGGCGACCCCCGCGATCAGGCTGGCGGTCGACACGATCCCGTCGTTGGCGCCGAGGATCGCGGCGCGCAGCCAGCCGATCCGCGTGACGGCGTGGGTTTCCTCGTGCATCGTGGCGCTCCCTGTTGGGGAGGCGCCACGACCGTCAGCGGGCGCGCTCCGATTTCAGCCCTGCTGCCGCGATCCCGGCGGCGGCGCAAGCGGCATCGTCGGCAGGCGCCTCGCCCGACGCCCCGACCCCGCCGAGCCGCGTGCGGCCATCGGCGGAGAAGACGGGGATGCCGCCGGGGACAGGGACGACGTGAGGCGCATCGGCAAAGCCCGGCGTGCCTTTGACCGCTTCCTCCATCCCACTCGTGGGAAAGCCCCACGCCGCGACGGCACGCGCCTTTTCAATCGAGAATTCCATGCTGCCAAACCCGTTGCCGTCCATCCGCCACGCGGCGACGAGTTGTCCGCCCGTATCGACGACCGCGATTGCATGGCTCTGGCTTTTGGCACGCGCATGCGCCGCGCAGCCCTTGACGATCGCATCGGCCATGGCCGCGTCGATCGTCTGCGCGCTTGCCGGAGTTGCCACCAGCAGCGCCGCTATCGACAAAATCCGCATTCCCACCTCCCCAACGGGCGCGGGGTCAGTACTGCAGTTGCAGCCCCGGTCTGGCCCAACGCGTCTTCACGAGCCGGCCCGTGCCCGACAGGGTGATATAGGCATCCTGCCGGTCGGGCCCGCCGAAGGCGATGTTGGTGGTGAAGATATCGTCGGTCGCGACAAATTCGACCAGCGACCCGTCGGGACCGACAACCGAAATCCCGCACTCGCCGATCGTCGCGACGCAGATATTGCCGTTCGCCTCCATCGCGAGGCTGTCGAAGAATTTATAGCCCGCGGGGCGATAGAGCGGGATGCCGGGGCCGCCGGGTCCCGCGGCGTCGTCGACCTTGCCGGGGGCGACGATGTTGAACTGGGTCAAGCGGCAGGTGTAGGTTTCAGCGGCATAGAGTTTCGTCCCGTCGGGCGAGATGCCGATGCCATTCGGGTTATAGCTCGGGAAGATGACTTCCTCGATAAAGCTGCCGTCGGCCTTGGCGTAAAAGATACCCACGATATCGTGGCAGCGCGCGGCATAATCGACCTTGCCATGATCGGTGAACCAGAAGCCGCCATGCGCGTCGAACATGATGTCGTTCGGGCCGCGCAGCGTCACGCCATGGTCGCCCGTCTTGTACAACACCTCGACCGCGCCGGTTTCGATGTCGATCCGCTCGATCCGCCCGCCCGAATAATCGTCCGCGATCCCGTGCGGCGCGAGATAGCCGTTCGATTCGACATAGTTGAACCCGCCGTTGTTGCAGCAATAAAGCTTGCCGTCGGGGCCGATCGCGAGGCCGTTGGGGCCGCCGCCGGGGGTCGCGATGACCTCTTTCCGGCCGCCGGGCCAGCAGCGCGTGATGCGCTTCGCCTCGATCTCGACGACGATGATGCTGCCGTCGTCCATCACCACCGGCGCCTCGGGAAAGCGCAATCCGTCGGCGATCAGTTCAAACTCGGCCATCCCCATCTCCCTTGCGTGTCCGCACTTGCTGTGCTTTGCGGCCATCATGCCCGTTCGCACGCTCTTCGCCACCAATTTCTATGAGGCCGATATCGGCACCCCCGACCTGCTCGAAGAGCTGGAGGAAAGCAGCCGGTTGTTCGCCGAAGAAGATGGTGCCGGCCGCCGCTGGAGCCGCGACCACGGCTATAAGGGCTACACCAGCTATGCGAGCCTCGGCGACCTCCCCGAACGCGATCCCGCGTTCCACGATTTGAAGCGCCTGCTCGACAAGGAAGTGAAGGCCTTCGCCAAGGCGTGCCACTTCGACCTTGCGAAACCGCTCAAGCTCGACAGCCTGTGGGTCAATGTCCTGAAGCCCGGCGGCACGCACAGCGGCCATATCCATCCGCACAGTATCGTATCGGGAACCTTCTACGTCGCCGTTCCGCCCGGATCGGGCGCGCTGAAACTCGAGGATCCGCGCCTCGCGATGCTGATGGCCGCGCCCGGCCGCACCGACGACGCGCCCGAGCATCTGTTGCCCTTCATCTATGCCGAACCCGCCGCGGGCCGCGTCTTCCTGTGGGAAAGCTGGCTCCGCCACGAAGTGATGCCGCACAGCGGCAAGGGCGAACGGATCAGCATCAGCTTTAACTATCGCTGAGCCACCCTATATCGCCGCCATCCCCCATTTCCTTGAGCAAGGATCTTATATGACCGCGACCTACGACGCCGACCTTCAGCTCTTCATCAACGGCGCCTGGCGGAGCGGCGAGGGACGCGACGAGCGCCCGGTTTATAACCCCGCGACCGCGGGCACGATTGCCGAGCTGCCGGTTGCCACCGCCGCCGATCTCGACGAAGCGCTCGCGGCGGCCGAACGCGGCTGGCCGGTATGGCGCGCGAAGACCCCCGACGAGCGCGCCGCGCTGATGCACAAGGCCGCGGGGATTATCCGCGAACGCGTCGACCATATCGCGACCTTGCTGACGCTCGAACAGGGCAAGCCGATCGCCGAGGCGCGCGGCGAGGTGCTGTCGGCGGCGGGGCTGTTCGACTATTTCGCCGAGCAGGGCAAACGCATCGAAGGCCGCGTGCTCCAGCGCCCGGCGGGGCAGCGCGCGATGGTCACCAAGCATCCGGTCGGCCCCGTCGCGGGCTTCAGCCCGTGGAACTTCCCGGTCAATCTGATGGTCAAGAAGATCGCCCCCGCGCTCGCCGCGGGCTGCGTCGTGATCGCGAAGGCGCCGGAGGAAACCCCGGGCTGCACCAGCGCGGTCATGCGCTGCATTGCGGACGCGGGCATTCCGGGTGACGTCGTCCAGCTCGTCTACGGCGACCCCGACCAGATCAGCCGGCATCTGCTGGCGAGCCCGGTGATTCGCAAGGTCAGCTTCACCGGTTCGACCGCGGTCGGCAAGCATTTGATGAAGCTTGCCGCCGACGGGGTGAAGCGGATCACGATGGAACTCGGCGGCCATGCCCCGGTGCTGATCTTCGACGATTGCGACCTCGAAGCCACGCTCGACAAGGTCGTGTGGCAAAAATTCCGCAACGCCGGGCAGGTGTGCATCTCGCCGACACGCTTCTATGTGCAGCAGGGCATCTACGACGCCTTCGTGAAGGGCTTTGCCGAGCGGACAGCGAAGGTGAAGATCGGCAGCGGCCTCGACGCCGATACGCAGATGGGCCCGCTCGCCAACGCGCGCCGCATCCCCGCATTGGAAGCGCTGGTCGCCGATGCCAGGGCCAAGGGCGCGCGCGTGATCGCGGGCGGCGAGGCGACCGGCAACGGCTATTTCTTCCAGCCGACCGCGATCGCCGATGTGCCGATCGAGGCCGATGCGATGAACAACGAACCCTTTGGCCCGATGGCGCTGATCCGGCCCTTCGGCACCGAGGATGAGGCGCTCGAACAGGCGAACCGGCTGCCCTACGGCCTCGCGGCGTTCGCCTTCACCGAGAATGGCCGCCGCATCAATCGCATCGTGGACACGATCGAAAGCGGTATGGTCGGCGTCAACAGCTTCGTGATCTCGACGCTCGACACGCCGTTCGGCGGGATCAAGGAATCGGGCTTCGGCAGCGAAAGCGGGCCCGAGGGGCTCGACGGCTATCTCGTCACCAAGGCGGTGCATATTTGCTGAGGCTAATGATCCTCCCTGTGGCGAAGCCATGGGGAGGGGGACCGCTCGCGAAGCGAGTGGTGGAGGGGTCGCGCGTCAAAGCCCCTCCGTCAGCGCTTCGCGCTGCCACCTCCCCATCGCTGCGCGACAGGGAGGATTCTTCAATCCCGCTCCAGCGCCACGAAATCGCGCGCCATCGGCGCCAGATGCGCGCCGCCGTCGACGAAGATCGTCTGCCCCGTCACCGCCTCGGCGCGCGCGAGGTAGACGACCGCATCGGCGATCTGCGCCGGCGTCGGCAGCGCGCCCAGCGGCATAAGCTTCGCCAGCCGCTCGACCTGCGCCGCCGAATAATCCTCGGTCGCCATCGTCAGCCCCGGTGCCACGGCATTGACCCGCGCCCGGCCCCCGAACGCGACAGCGAGCGTCGCCGTCGCCTGCCACAGCGCCGATTTCGACAGGCTGTACGCGACTTGGTCGGGCACCGGATGGAGAACGCGCTGATCGACGATATTGACGATCGCGGGGCGTTTGCCTTCGCTCGCCGCGACGAGCGCCTTCGCCAGCATTACCGGTGCATGATGATTGACCTGCATCATCCCGGCGAGCGTGTCGGCCGACAGGTCTGCCCATTCGCCCTCGGCGAACAGCGCCGCATTGTTGACGAGCAGGTCGGGCGCGCGGCCGAATTTCTCGATCACCGCGGGGACCAGCGCATCGACCGCCGCCGGATCGGCGAGGTCGGCGGCGAAGCGGTGGCTATGCGCGCCGGTCTCGGCAAGCGCCTCGGCCAGCACCGGATCGGCGTCGCCCGGACTGCGTTTGTGGATCGCCAGTGAATAGCCCTCGCGCGCGAGCCGCGCCGAAATCGCGGCGCCGACGCGGTGGAGCCCGCCCGTGACGAGAGCGAGCTTTTGCGTCACTTGCGGACCCCCAAACGACTTCGGCGCATCGTGATGCCGATCTCTTCGCCTTCCTCGGCGATCGCGAGCTTGACGATCTTCACCTCGACCTCGTGGACCTTCTCGTCCTGCAGGAACAAAGTGTCGATGATATGGTCGGCGACGCTTTCGATCAGCACGAAATGCACATCCTTGGGGATGCCCTCGGTCGCCGCGAATTTCAGGTGCATATAATTTTTCGACGCGCTCAGCGGCGTCGTCGGATCATAATGATCGGCCATCGCCAGCTTCGCGCGCACCGAGATGCGCAGCGGCTGCGGCAGATGGGTTTCTTCGGAATAAATGCCGGTCAGCACCTGAACGGTCAGCCCGTCCACTTCCAGCCATAAACTATCGGTCACACGGTCATCCTGTCGAGCGGTGCGACATTCGGCTTTGCAATACCGACGCCGGACCCTAAAGCGCCGCCGCATTAGCGAAAGGGTACGCGTTGGTCGAGTTACTTCCATTGTCCGATATCGAGCCGCAGGCCGTCGAGGATCTCCTCGACGCCGCTTTCGGAACGGATCGCTGTGGACGAACCGCCTATCGCATCCGCGAAGGCGTGGATGCGGTGCCGGCGCTCAGCTTTGCGCTGGTCGAGGATGGCGCGCTGATCGGCACGATCCAGTGCTGGCCCGTCGCGCTCCGTACGCCCGATGCCGACGACATTCCGCTGGTGATGGTCGGCCCGGTCGCGATCCGCCCCGACCTCCAGCGCGGCGGCCACGGCCGCGCCTTGATGGCGCATATGCTCGATGCCGCCGAAACCAAGGCCGACGGCGCGCTGATGATGATCGGCGATCCCGAATATTATGGCCGTTTCTTCGGTTTTACGGCCGACGCTACGGGCGAATGGGATCTGCCCGGCCCGTTCGAGAAGCGCCGCCTGCTCGCGCGGGCAGTGAACGGTCATGAATTGCCGACGTCGGCGGGCATGATCGGGCCGAGATTATAACCGTCGCCCCCGCGAAGGCGGGGGCCGTTGTCGGTCTTGTCCATCGTCTCCGCGTAAACTTCCAGCGGCCCCCGCCTTCGCGGGGGAGACGTGATGGGGTTGCACCCTTCGCCCGTCCCCCTATGTCGGAAACATGGTCACCCCCGCGCCGTCGCTTCCCAAGGAATTTTCGCAGCTTTCGCTGACCGAGGCCGCCGAACTGCTCGCGGCGCGCCAGCTGCCGCCGGTCGAGCAATGGCACCCCGAACGGACCGGCGACAGCTTCATGGAAATCCGCTCCGATGGCAGCTGGTATCACGAGGGCGGACGCATCAACCGCCCCGCGATGGTCAAGCTCTTCTCGACGATCCTGCGCCGCGAGCCCGACGGCAGTCATGTCCTCGTCACCCCCGCCGAGAAATTGAGCATCGTTGTCGAAGACACGCCCTTCCGTGCGGTCGAGATGAAAAGTGAAGGCGAGGGCGATGCGCGCAAGCTGGTCTTTCGCCTCGATACGGACGATCTCGTTATGGCTGGCGCGGATCATCCGCTCGCTTTCGGCAGTGATGCCGACAATCCCGATCCGCGGCTGCATGTGCGCGGAGAAATCGGCAACGGCCTCGAGGCGCGGATCGACCGTGCGCTCTATTACGAGCTTGTCGACATGGCGCTGGCTGGGGGCGAAGAGCCGCCCGCGATCTGGTCGAACGGCGCGCGCTTTCCGTTGGTCGACGGCTGATGCTGTCGGAGAAATTGCGCGCCGCGCTCGACAATCTGCTCCCCGACGCGGGCGAGGACGAGGCGTATCTTGGCACTCCGACGTTGCGCGATGCCGCGGTGCTGATCGCCTTCACCGACCGGCCCGACCCCGGCGTGATCCTGACCCAGCGCCCGCAATGGCTGCGCAGCCATGCGGGGCAGGTCGCCTTTCCGGGCGGCAAGATCGATCCGGGCGACCGTGACGCGATCGACGCGGCGCTGCGCGAGGCCGAGGAAGAAATCGGCCTCAGCCGCCGCGACGTGATGGTGGCGGGGGTGACCGAACCCTATCGTTCGGGCAGCGGCTATATCATCACCCCGGTGCTCGGCGTCATCCCGCCCGACCTGCCGCTCGACCCCAATCCCGACGAAGTCGAGGACTGGTTCGAGGTGCCGCTCGACATCCTGTTCGATCCCGACAATTATGCGCGCCAGCATGCGAATTTTCAGGGGCACGACCGCCATTATTACGACATGGACTGGCAGGGACGACGGATTTGGGGCGTGACGGCGGGAATCATCATCAATCTGGCGCGGCGGATGCCGGCGGGGTGGCACCGGTGACGGCGCTGCCCGCCGCCGAGTGGCGCGACCGTCCCGGATTGCGGCGCATCGTCGCCGCGCTGGCCGCCGATGGCGGCGCGGTGAAGATCGTCGGCGGCGCGGTGCGCGATACGCTGCTCGGCCTCCCCGTCACCGACATCGACCTCGCAACCCCGCTGCTTCCGCAGGAGGTGACGCGGCGGCTCGAAGCGGCCGATATCAAGGTCATTCCGACCGGCATCGCGCACGGCACCGTCACCGCGATCGCCAGCGGCGACCACCACGAGATCACGACATTGCGCCGCGACGTCGAAACCGATGGACGCCGCGCGACGATCGCGTTCGCCGACGACTGGCGCGACGACGCCGCGCGGCGCGACTTCACGATCAACGCGCTCTACGCCGATGCCGATACCGGCGCGGTCGATGACTGGTTCGGCGGCCTTGCCGATCTGCAAACCGGGCGCGTCGCCTTCATCGGCGACCCGGCGACGCGTATCGCCGAAGATCATCTGCGCATCCTGCGCTTTTATCGCTTCGCCGCGCGTTTCGGGCGCGGCGACCTCGATCCGGTCAGCCACGCTGCCGTGGTCACCGCGCGCCAGTCGCTCAAAAGCCTGTCGCGCGAGCGGATCGCCGACGAACTGCTCAAGATCTTGTCGCTCCCCGATCCGCGCGCGATTGTCGGGCAAATGGCGGCCGATGGGATTTTCGAGGTCTTGTTGCCCGAACGCGATGCCGGCTTCGCCGCCGCGTTCGACCGGCTCGTGGCCAATGAGGAGGCCGCGGGCGTGGCTGTCGCGCCTTTGCGCCGCCTATCGGCGCTGCTGCCCGCCGACGCCGCCATCGCCGAACAGGTCGCGAGCCGGCTGCGCCTGTCGACGCGGCAGCGCAAACATCTCGCCGCGCTCGGCGGACGCCGCGCCGATAATGTCAGGCCGGTCCGCCAGCTCGCGCATACGATCGGTGTCGATGCCGCGCGCGACGTGCATCTGCTCGCGGACGATGCGGCTTCGGCACGCACGGCGGTCGAAGCTCTGTCGGGCTGGACCGTCCCTGAAATGCCGCTCAAGGGCGGCGACATCGTCGCGCGCGGGATTGCGGTCGGCCCCGAGGTGGCGCGCATCCTGAAAGCGGTCGAGGCCGCGTGGGTGGCGGAGGATTTCCCGGATGCAGCGCGCGTGGCGCAGCTCGTCGATCAGAAGATCGGCCGCACCAGCGACTGACGCCAATAATCGAGCGCGTCCTTGCCATCCATCGGCCGCGCGAACAGGAAACCCTGCCCGAAATCGCATCCGAGCGCCGACAGCAGGCGCGCCTGGTCGGCGGTCTCGACGCCTTCGGCCGTCGTGCGCATGCCCAGCACTTCGGCTAGGCTCTGGATCGTACGGACGATCGCCACCTTGTCGCGGTCGTCGACCATATGTTCGACGAAACTGCGGTCGATCTTGAGCACGTCGATCGGCAAGCGCTGGAGATAGGCGAGGTTCGAATAGCCGGTGCCGAAATCGTCCATCGCGACGCGCGCGTCGAGCGCCTTCAGCTCGCTGAGCACCGAGAGCGCAAGGTCGGGATCGCCGATGATCGCGCTTTCGGTGAGTTCGATCATCAGCCGTTCGCCGCCGATCTTCTGGCTTTCGAGCGCCTGGCGCACCACCCCGGCGACATCGTCGCGCACCAGCTGGATCGCCGAGACATTGACCGAGAAATAGCAGTCGACGATTCCGCCGCCATTCTGCTTGTCCCAGTCCGCGAGCACTGCGGCCGCCTTGCCGATCGCCCATTGGCCGAGCGGGACGATCAGGCCCGAATCCTCGGCGATCGGAATGAATTCGGTCGGCGAAACCGAATGACCGTTGCTGGTGTCCCAGCGCGCCAGCGCCTCGAACCCGGCGACGCGGCCGCTCGCCAGTTCGATCAGCGGCTGGAAGGCGAGGTGGAGCCGATCTTCCTCGATCGCATTGCGCAGCTCGGTTTCCATCCCGAACCGGTTGTCCGACAGCATCGCGGCTTCGGGTTCATAGATTTCGATGCGGTCGGTCTGCTTGGCGCGCTTGAGCGCGATCTGCGCGTGGCGGATCTGATCGGCGACATCGGTGTCAGCTGCCGGCTGGATCGCGCAGCCGAGCGCGCAGTCGACGCTGACCTTCAATTCGCCGATGCGGAAGGGGTGGTCGAAACAGCCGCGGATGCGCCGCGCCATTTCGCGAACGTCGGCGCGGCCGCCCACGACGCGCGTCGATATGGCGAATTCGTCGCCGCCGGTGCGCGCCAATATGTCGCCGCTGCGCAGGCTCGATTTCAGCCGCCGCGCGACGGTGATGATCAGCTCGTCGCCGGCCATCGGCCCGATATGTTCGTTGATGCGGCTGAACCGCGCAAGGTCGAGTAGCAGGATCGCATGGTCGGCGACGCCCACGTCGGTGATCGAGCGTTGTTCGACCAGTTCCTCGAACCCGGCGCGATTGGGAAGGCCGGTCAGGCTGTCGGAGACGAGCTCGCGGCGCAGGTTGCGCTCGGTCATCATTTCTTGCGTCCGGTCGATCAGCGTCAGCAGGAACAGTCCGTCATCGCCCGATTCGGTGGGCAGCGGGCCGATCGAGCCGCGCAGGTCGCGCGCCGCGGGTCCTTCGCCGAGCTGGCAGGAAAATTCCTGCGATTCGTCCGTATATTGCGATGCGCGCTCGATCGCGCGCAGCATTTCGATCGGCGCCTCGACACCCGCGGGGGACAGGCTCAACCGGTCGAACGCGGCGTTGCTTGCATGGAGCCGGAAATTGCCGCGCGCCATCGGTCTGATCAGCGCGGCCGGAACGGGCAACGCGTCGATCCAGCCGACGAACAATAAGGGCCGGTCTTCGCCGGTTCTATCGATAGGCATAACAGAGGGTTTTGTGCGACCTTTCCCCATTGCCCAATGCCTAGGTCACGGGAAGTAAAGAAGGGATTTACGGCAATAACGAAATACGTTCAGCCGAAGCGATTGTTCCTCGGAAAACCGGTCGGAGGCATCCGTCCGGCGGCGCCGCGTGCGACGCGCCACGGTGCCAGGTCGGTTTCGGTGCGCGTGCGGCCGGTGTCGCCGCCCATCGCCCAGCTCAACCCATCGGCAAAGGCGAAACTGAGCGCGTCGGACAGCCCGCCGTCGCGGTAGCGTTGCAGCATCACGCCCTGCCCGCGCGCCATCACCGGCACTTCGGCGAGCGGGAAGACGACGAGCTTCCGGTTCTCGCCGACCACCGCGACGCTGTCGTCGCTCGCCAGAACCGGCCGCACGATGGCGAGCGCCGCCTTGGGTTTGAGGTTGACGACGCCCCGGCCCTTGCGCGTTTCGGCGACCACCTCGGCCATCTGCGCGACGAAGCCATGACCGCTCGTCGAGGCGAGCAGCAGCCGGCCCTCGGCGCTCGCCGGGATCATCGCGACGATCCGCGCCTCGGGATCGATATCGACCATCAGCCGCAGCGGCTCGCCGAAGCCGCGCCCGCCGGGCAGCTTGTCGGCGCCGACGGTGAAGAAGCGCCCGTCGCTCGCCGCGATCAGCAGCTTGTCGGTCGTCTGCGCGTGCGCGGCGAACAGCAGCTCGTCGCCTTCCTTGAACTTGAATTCGCCCCATTGGTCGGCGGCGACATGGCCGCGCTGCGCGCGAATCCAGCCGCGTTTCGACAAGATCACCGTGACCGGTTCCTTCTCGATCATCGCGTCGAGCGGAATGTCGCGCGCCGGCGCGGCTTCGGATATCGTCGTGCGGCGTGCGCCGAGCAGCGTTTCGAGCCCATAAACGGCGCGCAGTTTTTCGAGATCCTTGCGCAGCCGCGTCTTCTGCCGCGCCGGGCTCTCGATCAGCTTGACGAGCTCTTCGCGCTCGGCGGTCAGATCGGACTGCTCGCGCTTCAGCTCCATTTCCTCGAGCCGGCGCAAGCTGCGCAGCCGCATGTTGAGGATCGCCTCGGCCTGCCGGTCGGTCAGGATGAATTCTTCGATCATTACCGGTTTCGGCTCATCCTCGGTACGGATGATCTCGATAATCCGGTCGAGGTTCAGGAACGCGATGATATAGCCCGCGACCAGCTCCAGCCGGTCGTCGATCTTCGCGATGCGGTGCTGCGCGCGGCGGACGAGCACGACGATCTGGTGCTGCAGCCATTCGGTGAGCAGCTGGTGCAGCCCCATCACCTTCGGCGTGCGCGTCGCGTCGAGGACGTTGAGATTGAGCGCGAAGCGGTTTTCGAGGTCGGTCAGCCGGAACAGGCTTTCCTTGAGAATGTCGGGGTCGACGTTGCGGCTCTTGGGTTCGAGCACGATGCGCAGATCCTCGGCGCTTTCGTCGCGAACATCCTCGAGGATCGGCAGTTTCTTGTCGGCGATCAGCTGCGCGATCTGCTCGATCAGCTTGCCCTTGGCGACGCCGTACGGGATTTCGCTGATGACCAGCTGCCAGGTGCCGCCCGACTGCTTTTCGATCCCGCTATCTTCCCAGCTGCCGTCGTCCAGCTTGCCGGTCGAAAAACGCGCGCGGACGCGGAAACCGCCGCGCCCGGTCTCATAGGCGTGGGCGATCGTCTCGGGGCTGTCGACGACGATGCCGCCGGTCGGGAAATCGGGTCCTTTGACATGCTCGAGCAGTTCGCTGAGCTCGGCGCGCGGATTCTCGATCAGCACCAGCGCCGCGTCGATCACCTCGGCGGCGTTGTGCGGCGGAATGTTCGTCGCCATGCCGACCGCGATCCCGCTCGCGCCATTGGCGAGCAGGTTCGGGAAGAGGCCTGGCATGATCTCGGGCTCTTCGTCCTCGCCATTATAGGTCGGCTTGAAATCGACCGTGCCCTCGTCGAGCCCCTGCATCAGGTCGATCGCGACGCGCGTCAGCCGCGCCTCGGTATAGCGGTACGCCGCGGCGTTATCGCCGTCGATATTGCCGAAATTGCCCTGGCCGTCGACGAGTGGATAACGGAGCGAAAAGTCCTGCGCGAGGCGGACCATCGCATCGTACACCGCGGTGTCGCCGTGCGGATGGAATTTGCCGATGACGTCGCCGACGACGCGCGCCGATTTCTTGTAGCCCTGCGACGGGTCGAGCCGCATCGCGCGCATCGCCCACAAGAGGCGGCGGTGAACGGGCTTCAGTCCATCGCGGAGATCGGGAAGCGAACGCGCGGTGATCGTCGACAGCGCATAGACCAGATAACGTTCGGACAGCGCGCTGTCGAACGGGGTATCGGTCATGCCGGGGACGGGATCGTTGCTGTCGGGATCGTCGGTGGTGGTCGCCATTGTCCGGAGCCGATAGCAAGGCTGGCGCGCCAAGGCAAAGGGGGAAGCAAGTTAGTAGAGGTTGTCCTTGTAATCCTTGTCGAGACCCTTCTGCATAAAGCCGGGAATCGACACGACCGCGCTGGCGATCCGCGCGCCGATGCCCTTCGTCTTGTTCAGCCGCAGATGCTCGGCGAACATCTTGGCGGGGCTGATATCGGC
>SCNS01000021.1 GCA_005503215.1 Sphingomonadaceae bacterium 3R27C6
GCGCAATGCCGCTCCCTTTTTTCGCGTGCGCTTTTTCGCGCGCATCCCTTTTCCTTCGTGGCCCGCAATGCCACATGGGCAGCATGAGCGAAGAAAAGCCCTGGCCTGACAGCATCCGCGCCGGCGAATGCGAGCAGCATGAGCCGCTGGTGCGGCGCGTGCTCGCGCCGAACCCGTCGCCCTATACCTTCACCGGCACCCAGACGTGGATCGTCGGGGCGGGGAGCGACGTCGCGGTGATCGATCCGGGGCCGACGGGCTCGGGGCTCAGCATCGGCGACCCGGCGGACATCAACGGCACAGGGCATGTCGACGCGATCCTGCGCGCGACCGAAGGCCAGCGCGTCGCCGCGATCCTCTGCACCCATACGCACCGCGATCATTCGCCCGCCGCGGCGCCGCTGAAAGAAGCGACCGGCGCGCCGATCATCGGTTGCGCGCCGCTGGCGCTGTCCGACGACGGGCCGCGCGCCGATTCGGCGTTCGACCCCGATTATGCCCCCGACCGCGTGCTCACCGACGGCGAGCGCATTTCGGGCGACGGCTGGACCCTCGAAGCCGTTGCGACCCCCGGCCATACCTCGAACCATCTCTGCTTCGGGCTTGTCGAAAGCGGCGCGCTGTTCACCGGCGATCATGTCATGGCCTGGTCGACCAGCGTCGTCAGCCCGCCCGACGGCGATATGGCGGCCTATATGGCGAGCCTGTCGAAACTCTATGATCGCGAGGACCGTGTCTATTATCCGGCGCACGGTCCCGCGGTGACCAAGCCGCGCCAGCTGGTGCGCGGCATGCTCGGTCACCGCAAGCAGCGCGAGCGGCAGATCTTGCGCGAACTCGAAAAGGGAACAAACGTCATCCCCGAGATGGTGAAGCATATGTACAAGGGGCTCGACCCGCGGCTCATTGGCGCCGCCGGCCGCTCGGTCCTCGCGCATCTGATCGACCTGCGGACGCGCGGGATCGTGCGCGCGCATGACGAAGAATGGGAACTTGCCTGAATGACCTCCGCTTCCACTGCGCGCCTTGCGCCTCGCCTGATCCTGCTCGCCGCCGCGGCGCTGCTGCTCGTCGCCGTCTGGTGGGCGGTCGCGGCCTGGCAGGACTGGCAAAAGGGCTATGACCCCGAAACCGTCGTCGCCGCGAGCCTGCAGGGTCTGCAGGAACAGAATGTCCTCGTCCCCTTCACCGCGCGCTATGTCGCGGTCGTCACCTCGACGCAGAGCCGAATGGGGCTCAGCGCCAAAAAGACGCTGATCATGCCGGGCACGGTCCGCTACGAACTCGACCTCGGCAAATTGAAGCAGTCCGACCTCGATTGGGATGCGACCACCAACGCGCTCACCGTCACGCTGCCGCCGCTGCGGCTCGCGGGACCCGAGATCGATATCGACGCGATCAGCGAATATCGCGACGGCGAAATCTTGCTGACGCTGACCGACGCCGAACGCACGCTCGACGCCGCGAACCGCAAGCGCGCGCAGGAGGAACTGATCGCGCAGGCGAAGGGTGCGACGCCGATGCGCCTCGCGCAGGGAGCGGCGCGCACCGCGGTCGAGCAGAGCTTTGCAATGCCGCTGAAAGCCGCGGGGATCGATGCCAAGGTAACCGCGCGCTTCGCCGACGCGCCATCTGGGTAAATCCCGGCTTTCGGTAGTTTCGAGGCTGCGCTATCCTCGCTCACGGTCGGGCAGGGGGAACAGGCATGGCTAGCACCGCGGAGGGCGCCGCGCGCGCCGAACTTTTTTGGCATCGCATGGCGATCGGCCTCGCGATTTTTATCGTCTTTGGTTTTCTGCAATTCGCGCTGAGGGGTTTCGTCGATCCGGTCGCGGCGCCTTTCTGGGTGCATCTGCACGGGGTGGCGATGCTGGCATGGCTGGCGCTGCTGATCGTTCAGCCGACACTCGTCTCGCGCGATAATCTCGTGCTCCACCGGCGGCTGGGGTGGATCGGCGCGGGGCTCGCGCTGTTCATCACCGGCCTCGGGATTTTCACCGGCCTCGCGTCGCTGGCGCTCAATCGCTTCCCGCCATTCTTTTCGCCGCCCTATTTCCTCGCGCTCACGGCCGTGGAGTCGCTCGTCTTCGGTCTGATGGTGTGGGCGGCGGTTCGGCGTCGGCACACGACCGCGTGGCACCGGCGGCTGATGATCGGCGCGACGATCGTCATTCTCGAACCCGCGCTCGGCCGCATCCTGCCGATGCCGCTGATGATCGGCTGGTCCGACATTCCGATCGGGCTGATCCAGCTTGGCGTTGTCGGCATCATCGCGCTGTACGACCGGCGAACGCTGGGCCGCATCCATCCCGCGACAAAAGCGATCGCGGCGATTGTCATCGCGGTGCGCGTCACCATCTATCTTTTGGCGATGACGCCCCCTGTCATCGCGCTCGCGGAGCGGCTGGCCGGTTGATAGCCGAATTGCCCTGCCGCGGGCGGCGGTGTAGGGGGTGCGCCAAGGCAAAAGCCATATAAGGAAAAGCGATGACTGCTCCCATTCGCGAGAATCTCTCGGGCCTCGACCTGCGCGCTGAAATCGAGCGCCTGCGCAAGGAACGCAACGCCGTCATCCTCGCGCATTATTACCAGAAGCCCGAGATTCAGGACCTCGCCGATTTTGTCGGCGATTCGCTCGAGCTGTCGCGCAAGGCCGCCGACACCGACGCCGATGTGATCGCATTCTGCGGCGTCAAGTTCATGGCCGAGACCGCAAAGATCCTCAGCCCCGAAAAGATCGTCATCCTGCCCGACATGGACGCCGGATGCAGTCTCGAGGACAGCTGCCCGCCCGAACAGTTCAAGCGCTTTCGTGAGAAGCACCCCGACCATATCGCGCTGACCTACATCAACTGCTCGGCGGCGGTGAAAGCGCTCAGCGACATCATCGTCACCTCGTCGAGCGCCGAGACGATCATCAGCCAGATCCCCGAAAGCCAGCCGATCATCTTCGGTCCCGACCGTCACCTCGGCGGCTATCTCAACCGCAAGTTCGGGCGCGAGATGCTGCTGTGGCCGGGCGTGTGTATCGTCCATGAGGCGTTCAGCGAAACCGAGCTGATCAAATTGAAGGCGCAGCATCCGGAAGCCCCGGTCGCGGCACACCCCGAATGCCCGCCGCACATCGTCGACCATGCCGACTATGTCGGTTCGACGAGCGGCATCCTGCAGTTCGCGAAGAGCTTCCCCGGCGACACGCTGATCGTCGCGACCGAGCCGCACATCATCCACCAGATGGAACTCGCGCTGCCCGAGAAGAAGTTCATCGGCGCGCCCGGCGCCGACGGCAACTGCAACTGCAACATCTGCCCCTATATGGCGCTCAACACGATGGAGAAGCTCTACATCGCGCTGCGCGATTTGAAGCCGCAGATCGAGATGGAGGAGGGCCTCCGCCTCGCCGCACGCAAGAGTCTCGACCGGATGCTCGAAATGGCGTCGGGCACGGTCGGCAAGGGCGATCTCGGCAAGCGATAGCCCCGATTTCCCGCCGCGAGGTTTGCTTTCGCGGAAAATGATATAAGTTCCGCCTCCTAAGACGCGAGTCTCGCCCCCCGTGCGAGCGTCTGACGACGAACCCTTGCGTCTAAGCAGGAGGAAATCGCATGGCAGAAGATTGGCTGGCGGATGTCAGGAAATATGTCGCGGACGCCGACGAAAATGTGGTGTCGGCGATCGTCAAATATCTCGGCATCGCGCTCAGAAACCGCGATTCCTCGCTTGTTTCCTTTACCGACACAAAAGAAACCGACCGCGTCCGCGAAAATTTCCTCAAGAAAAAGCTGGGGCTGACCGACGACGACGCGACGCTCGACGCGGCGATCGCCGGTGTCGGCGAACGGATGAAGGAAGACCGGACCAAGAACCGCGTCACCGTCTATTATCTCCTCGCGCAGCATTTCGGCCTGCTTACGCTCTTTGGCGGCGCGGCAGGCGCGGCTGGTGCCGCGGGCGCTGCTGCAGGGCTCGCCGCCGCCGGCGGGCTGGACGGCGATTCCGGCAAGGACGACGATAGCTCGGCCGTCCCGCTGGCAGCGGCGGGCCTGGCCGGCGCATCGGCCATTCCCGCCGCTGCGGCCCCGCCGCCGGCGGATCCGGCGCCGACCGCGGCAAGCCCGCAGACCGCCTATTCGAGCGATGACGGCGAAAAGAGCGGCGGCATGGGCTGGCTGCCCTGGCTTCTGCTTTTGCTCGTTCTGGCGGCGCTGCTGTTCTTCGGCCTCCGCTATTGTTCGAAACAGGACGCCGCGGTTGCCCCGGCCACCGATGAGACGGCGATCGGTGAGACGGTCGCACCCGCAGATGCGGCAACCGCGCCCGTCGCCGCGATCCCCGAGGGCGCCGGCGTCGTCGCGGCGGACCGCGAGGGCAAGCCGATGCTGACGGTCTATTTCGACACCGGCAAATCGGAGGTGTCGAACGATCTCACGACCGCGGCATCGTCGGTGAAAGCCTATCTCGACAGCAACCCCGCCGCGACGCTCGCGGTGTCGGGCTATAACGACCCGACGGGCAATGCGGCCGCCAACGCCGAATTGTCGAAGAACCGCGCGCAGAGCGTCAAGGCGGCGCTCGAGAAGCTCGGCTTCGCCGCCGACAAGGTCGTGCTTGAAAAGCCGGCCGAGGCGACGACGACGGGCACCGACAATTCGGCGGCGCGCCGTGTCGAGGTCACCGTCAAAGGCTGATCGTCGGTCGAGCAGGAAAAGAGAGCGGGGCCTCCGGGCCTCGCTTTTTTTTGCCGAGTCGCGACTCGCGAGGAGAAAATCGACCTAGATCGAACCGTCGTGCCCGCGAGTCGGTTCGGATTCTGAATCCGAAAATGCTGCAGGACTGTTACAAAAATGCTGCAGCGAATCCGCTTGTTGCTAATGCCGGACTTATCCACAAGCGCAGGCGGGTCATGGGGGCTTTTCGCGCATTTTTGGTTGGCGACCCGAAAGCTTCATGTCAGCTTCAAATCATCGGACGACAGAGACGCAGACCACCGGGACATCAAGGGTAGTTGCAAGACTAGCCAGAAGAGAACGGACGGATTGGCGAGGAAATCGACCGATAGCCTGATCACGGAACGTAGCGATTCCCACGAGTTGATACGGACCCGATCGGGTACAGGAAATGCAGTCCATCGCTTGGACAGCGACCGCTTCGGCGGACGCAAGAAGAGATGATGAAGGGCTTTCCAGGTGCGGCCGGCCCCCGAAAGGGGGCCGACCAAACCGTCGCCGGATTGTTCCGGCGTGCGCCGCAACGCATCGTTTTGCGGGCTGCTGATCGCAAGAGAAGCGGACCGGGATGAGGTGGAGCGAGGTACGTGGGGCAAAGCCGGATAGTGGGGGTTGGCAGCGATGCCGGCCCCCATTTCGCATGCGCGGCCGCCGGAGTGCGCCGCATCATGGCCGCACCTATGCTGCAGGCCGCATCCCCATCTCATTTATTTCCACCCCTGTGACTTTCGTCACACCAGCGTCAAACGCGGCTGCTTAGTGGCGTCTTGCGACCCGGAGACGTTCCCGATCAGGAACCGATCCCACTTTCCCGGCCGAGCCCACGCGGGCCGGCCGGGAACCTTTCGCTCCCGACCCGCATTCTTTGGTCATCGTTGAAACGATGTCCGGGCGCGACCGGACGTTCGCATGATCGCCGGGCATCGGCGCTTGCCCGGCCGGTTCAGGAAGGGAAATATCATGGGTCTGATCATCACATTGATCGTCGGCGGCATCATCGGCTGGCTGGCGAGCATCGTCATGCGCACCGACGCGCAGCAGGGCATCATCCTGAATGTCGTCGTCGGCATCGTCGGCGCGTTTCTCGGGAATTTCCTCGGCAGCTTTTTCGGCATGGGGGCGAGCCTCGATGCCTTTAGCCCGATCGGGCTGCTCTGGGCCTTCATCGGCGCGGTGGTGCTGCTGGGCATCGTCAACCTGGTTCGGCGCGGCAGCGTTCGCTGAACGGCGTGGCGGCGGGCGTGATCGTGCCGCCGCCATTCTGCTAGGCGATATCAAATATTTGGGTTACCAAGTGATGCCTGCAGGGTCAGGCGCCAACATCGATCGTAGGGGGTCATCTTATGACTTGGATTATCGCTATCATCATGGGCGGCATCATCGGCTGGCTCGCCAGTATCGTGATGCGCACCGACGCTCAGCAAGGCATCTTCCTCAACATCATCGTCGGTTGCGTCGGGTCGATCCTCGGCCGCTTGCTGTTCGGCAGCTTCCTGGGCGGCGGGCATCTGCGCGGCAACGCCTTTGATCCGATGACGTTGCTCACCGCCTTCATTGGCGCGGTGATCCTGCTCGGGATCGTCAATCTCGTGCGGCGCGGCCGGGTCCGCTGACCGCCTGCCGATAACGGCCGGCCGTTCGGACCGGCCGGAAGAAAAGGGTGGCCGCCGCAGGGCGCGCCGCCCTTTTTCATGGCGGTAACCACTGGAAATTGCACGACGACAAGTTTATGAGCCGCGATCCGGGGCGCAGGGGGGATGGCGAAGTTTCGCCTCTTGCCAGTGGTGATTTAATTAGGTAATACACCTCGCAGTGGATTGATCCTGTCTTGCGGGGTCGAGGGGACAGGCGCGCCTGCGCCTGCCGCAGCATGATGCCGCGCAAGGCAGGGAGGGTTTTCGGCGTGAACTACGAGCGGAAAGTGGATGTGATGGACAGCCTGGCGGGCACGCAAAGCTTTTATGAAGACGCGGGCGACAGCCGCCGCAAGCGCACCTGGCTGATCGTCGCGCTGGTGCTGATCGCACTCGCCCTGGCGGCGACCTATTATGCCTTCACGAGCGGCAAGGCGGCTGCCGATGCCGACGCGGGTACGGCTGCGGCGCCGAACGTCACCGTGGTCATTCCTGGCCGCGTTTCGGTCGAGGCCGCGATTTCTGCCAACGGCACGATCGCGGCGCGCCGCGAAATGCCTGTCGGCGTCGCCGGAGAGGGCGGACAGGTCCTTCGCGTCCTCGTCGAACCCGGCCAGTGGGTCGGTGCGGGCCAGACGCTCGCGGTCATCGACCGCTCGGTCCAGGCGCAGCAGGCCGCGAGCCTCGCGGCATCGATCCGCGTCGCCCGGGCCGATGCCGATCTGGCGCAGGCCGAGCTCGAACGCGCGCAGGCGCTGGTCGGACGCGGCTTCATCTCCAAGGCCGACATGGATCGCAAGCGCGCGACCCGCGACGCCGCCAACGCGCGGGTTCGCGTCGCGCAGGCGCAATATGCCGAAGCGACCGCCCGTAACGATCGCCTCAATATCGTCGCGCCCGCCGCGGGCCTCGTGCTGACGCGTCAGGTCGAGCCGGGCCAGATCGTCGGCGCCGGCAGCGGGATCCTGTTCCGCATGGCGCGCGACGGCGAGATGGAAATGCTGGCCCAGATGGCCGAGGCCGATCTGGCCCGCGTCAATGTCGGCACGCGCGCGACGATCACCCCGGTGGGCAGCAACCTGAGCATCGCAGGGCAGGTTTGGCAGAAGTCGCCAGTCATCAACATGGATACGCGCCAGGGCACGGTCCGCATCGCGGTTCCGTACAGCGAGGCGCTGCGTCCGGGCGGCTTCGCCGACGCGCGCCTGATTGCCGGCACGGCGGAAGCACCGCTGCTGCCCGAAAGCGCGGTGCAAAGCGGCGTCGAAGGCAATTTCGTGCTGGTGGTCGATGCCAATAACACGATCCAGCGCCGTCCGGTGAAGGTCGGGACCGTGACCGACGGCGGCGTGTCGATCGCGTCGGGGCTTACCGGCACCGAAAAGGTCGTCGCGCTCGCAGGCGCTTTCCTCAACCCCGGCGACAAGGTGAAGCCGGTGGTTCAGAAATCGTCGCAATAACCGGCTGAGCGGCGCGCGTAGAGATTCAGTGCACAAGGGCGTTTGATCATGAGCTTTCGCAACATTTCCGCCTGGTGCATTCGCAATCCGGTGCCGCCGATTGTGATGTTCATCCTGCTTCTTTTGGCAGGTGTCGTCAGCTTCAACCGGATGGACGTCAACGACAATCCCGACGTCGAATTTCCGATGGTCCAGGTGGTCGTGGTGCAGCCCGGCGCGGCGCCGTCCGAACTGGAGACGCAGGTCACCCAGCGTGTCGAGGCCGCGGTGCGCGCGGTCAGCGGCGTCGACGAACTGTCGTCCTATGTCGCCGAGGGCAACAGCCGGACGATGGTGCAGTTCGCGATCGGCACCCCGATCGACCGCGCCTATAACGACGTCAACCAGGCGGTACAGCAGATCCGCAGCGACCTGCCCGAAGGTATTCTCGAGCCGCAGGTCGTGCGCGTCGACGCGGCGGGTGGTCCCATCACCTATTTTGCCGTCGAAACCTCGGACATGACGCTCGAGCAACTGAGCTGGTTCGTCGATAATACGATCGCCAAGGAGCTGCTTTCGATCCAGGGCATGGCGAAGGTGAGCCGGTCGGGCGGCGTCAACCGCGAAATCCGCGTCATCCTCGACCCCGCGCGCATGCAAAGCTATGGCCTCACTGCGAGCCAAGTGAACCAGCAACTGCGCCAAGTGAACGTCAACGCCGCGGGCGGCCGCACCGAAATTGCCGGGTCCGAACAGGCGGTGCGCGTCCTCGGCAACGCCGAAAACGCCTTCCAACTCGGCGAAACGCGCATATCGATCGGCAACGGCCGCACAATCCGCCTTGCCGATGTCGCGAGCGTGACCGACGGCTACGCCGAACAGCGCAACCTCGCGAAGATCGGCAACCGCCAGGTGCTGAGCTTCTCGATCGAAAAGGCCAAGGGCGCCTCAGACGTCACGATCCACGACGAGGCGATGAAGAAGCTCGCCGAGATCAAGAAGGCGAACCCGCAGGTCGAATTCAAGATCCTCTTCACGCGCACCGAATATACCAAGGAGCAATATCGCAGCTCGATGCTCGCGATGATCGAAGGCGCGATCCTCGCCGTGGTCGTCGTGTTCCTCTTCCTGCGCGACTGGCGCGCGACGCTGATCAGTGCGCTCGCGATCCCGCTGTCGGCGATCCCGACCTTCTGGTTCATGGACATGATGGGCTTTTCGCTGAACAGCCTGTCGTTGCTCGCGCTCAGCCTTGTCGCGGGCGTGCTCGTCGACGATGCGATCGTGGAGATCGAGAATATCGTCCGGCATATGCGAATGGGCAAGACCGCCTATCAAGCGTCGATCGATGCCGCCGACGAAATCGGCCTCGCGGTTGTCGCGACGACGATGTCGATCGTCGCGGTCTTCCTGCCCGTCGCGCTGATGCCGGGCATTTCGGGGCAGTTCTTCATCCAGTTCGGCATGACCGTCGTGTTCGCGGTGCTCGTCAGCCTGGCGGTCGCGCGCATGATCACGCCGATGATTGCCGCCTATTTCCTGTCGGCGCAGGGCGAGCAGGACCATGCCTCGGGCCCGTGGGTCGACCGCTATGAGCGCCTTCTCAAATGGACGCTCGACAACAGCAAGCATCACGCTGTGCGCGCGCGGTACGAGGCGCATCGGACGAAGCTCGCCTATCTGGCGGTTCCGCTGGTGCTCGCCGGTCTGTCGGTCCTTTATGCGATCTACGCCTATTTCCAACCGGTCCCGGTCGGGCAGGACGCGCCCAACACCGCGATGTACTTCCTGCTGAAGACGCCCGTCGATGCGATCCTGACGTATCTCGGCGTCAGCCTGATCGCGATCCTGCTCGGCGCCCTCGCATGGCTCATCGGAATGCGCGAATGGGGCTTCACCAACTGGGCGAAGTTCATGGTCCAGCGTGCCTATGCCCGCCTTTTCGACCATCGCGTCTGGATCGTCGGCATCGGCTTCCTGTCGCTGGGGTTGAGCGTCGCCCTGCTGATGATCCTGCCGCAGCAGTTCCAGCCGACGATCAACAGCGATTACAGCCAGATCCGTTATGAATTGCCGCCGGGTTCGACACTCGCGCAGAGCGAGCATATCTCGAACCAGATCAACGCGATCCTGTCGAAGGACAAGAATGTCGCGAACGCCTTTTACGAGGTCAACGTCAACGACGGCGGCGTCTACATCACGCTGAAGAAGAAGCGCGAAGTTACCAGCGTCGAATGGGAGCGCAGCCTGCAGCCGCAAATGGCGGCGATCCCCGACGCCCGCGTGACCTTCCAGAGCCAGTCGGGCGGCTTTTCCGGCCGCGATATCACGATGGTCATCGGCGGCGACGATCCGGTCGCGCTCGAAAAGCATGCGCGCCTGATCGTGTCGCAGATGGAAAAGCTCAAGGAAGTGCGCTCGCCGCGAATCGAGGGGGACATTCCGCGCCCTGAAATCATCGTCAGCCCGCGGATGGACCTCGCCGCCGAACTGGGTGTGACCACCTCGGCGCTCAGCCAGACGATCCGCATCGCGACGATCGGCGACATCGACCAGAATGCGGCGAAATTCTCGCTGTCCGACCGCCAGATTCCGATCCGCGTGCTCCTGTCCGAAGATTCGCGTCGCGCGCTGGCGACGATCGAGAATCTGCCCGTCCCCACCGCGCGCGGGACGACGGTGCCGCTGAAATCGGTCGCCTCGATCGGTTTTGGCGCGGGGCCGACCGAATTGCGCCGCTATAACCAGACACGGCGTATCGTGATCGGTGCCGATCTGGCACCGGGCCTGGTAACCGGCGAAGCGCAGAAAAAGATCGATGCGCTGCCCGCGATCACCACGATGCCGCAGGGCATTCGCAAGGTCGTGCAGGGCGATCAGAAGTGGCAGGCCGAACTGATCATGAATTTCATGATTGCGGTGGTGTCGGGGCTCTTGCTGGTCTTCTCGACCCTGGTGCTGCTCTATCGCCGCTTCCTGTCGCCGCTGGTCAACATGTCGTCGTTGCTGCTCGCGCCGTTGGGCGGCCTGCTCGGCTTGTTGATCACCGGCATGGAAATCTCGATGCCCGTTTATATCGGCCTGCTCATGCTGCTCGGCATCGTCGCGAAGAACTCGATCCTGCTCGTCGATTTCGCGATCGAGGAAATGGACCATGGTGTCGAGAAGAATGCGGCGCTGCTCGACGCGGGGCGCAAGCGCGCGCAGCCGATCGTGATGACCACGGTCGCGATGGTCGCGGGCATGGTGCCGACCGCGCTGTCGCTGTCGGGCGACGGCGCCTGGCGCGCGCCGATGGGCGTCGTCGTGATCGGCGGCCTGATCCTGTCGACGCTGCTGACGCTGCTGATCGTTCCCGCGGGCTTCAGCCTTGCCGACAGCATCGAAAAGCGCCTCGGCCGCTTCTTCTCGAGCAACCTGCTGACCTATCGCAAGGGTGACGATACCAAGCCGCACGGCGCGCCCGCGCCCGAACCGGCGGAATAATGGGAGCGCGCCGGCGCGGTAAGCGACTGCGCCGGTTGCAACCTTTGCGGCATTTCGCCATTTGGTTCATATGACCGACCGCACGCTTTCCCGGCCGATTGGCGTCGCCATCCCGGCAAGAGGATCGAACATTCGCGTCGTCGCGACGGGTCTGCTCATCGTCATGGCGTTCGTTTTCCTCGGCGCGAAATATTTTCAGGGCGTCCATCCCGCGATCGGTTTCGTCCGCGCCTTTGCCGAGGCGGCGATGGTCGGCGGGCTGGCCGACTGGTTCGCGGTGACCGCGCTGTTCCGCCATCCGATGGGGCTGCCGATCCCGCACACCGCGATCATCCCGCGTAACAAGAACCGGATCGGCGATACGCTCGCGCGCTTCCTGCTCACCAATTTCCTGCTGCCGCGCCTGATCGCGCGCAAGATGCAGACGGTCGACGTCGCGGGCGCGGTCGGCAAATTCCTGTCCGAACCGGGCGAGGGCGGCGGGCGGTTGCGCCTCGGCGCGTCGCGCATCATCGCCGACGGTTTGGGCGCGCTCGACCAGCAGCGCCTCGGCGGCATCGTCAAATCGGCCATCGCCGATCGCTTGCGCGAACTCGATGTCGCGCCGCTGCTCGGGCAGGCGCTCCAGGCCGCGCTCGCCGAGGGACGGCACCAGCCTTTGCTCGACGCGATGGTCAAATGGGGGTCGAAGACGCTCGAACTCAACGAGCATCTGATCCACCAGATGGTGCACGACAATTCGAACGCGATCGTGCGCTTCACTGGACTCGACGAAAGCATCTCGAACCGCATCGTCGCGGGGCTGTCGAAGCTGCTCAGCGAAATGGCGGTCGACGAAACGCACCCGCTGCGCATCCGCGTCGAGGAAGGGCTCGCCAAAATGGCGCTCGACCTGCAGCATGATCCCGAGGTGAAGGCAAAGGTCGCGAAGGTCCGCGACGAACTGCTCGAAAACAAGGCGGTGAAGCGCTGGCTCGACGGTTTGTGGGAGCAGGGCCGCACCGCGCTGCTCAAGGCGGCGCGCAACCCCGACACGATGCTCGCCGGGCGGATCGGCGAACTCGTCACGCAGTTCGGCGCGATGCTCGGCGAGGATGCGGGGATCAAGCGCACGCTCAACCGCTATGCGCGCCGCGCGGTGGTCGGCGTCGTCGACAGCTATGGTGAGACCGCGCTCAGGCTGGTGTCGGACACGATCCGTGGCTGGGACGCCAAGACGATCACCGACCGGCTGGAAAATGCCGTCGGCGACGACCTGCAATATATCCGCATCAACGGCACGCTGGTTGGCGGGCTTGTCGGCGTGCTGATCCACACGGTCGATGTGCTGATCTGAGTTCCTTTTCTTCGCCATTCCCGCGAAAGCGGGACCCCAGCAGCAACGTCGGACTGGGTTCCCGCTTTCGCGGGAATGACGAAGTTAGGTGAGGCTCGCCAGCCCTTCTCGAAAACTTGGATAGCGTGGTGTCCAACCAAGCAACCGTTTCGCCTTGTCATTCGCAACGCGGCGGTTCTCGGCATAGAAGGCGCGCGCGGCGGGAGAAAGGCCCGCGTCATCGAGCGATTGCAACGGCGGCAACGGCGCGCCGAGCATCGCGCAGCCCCATTCGACCAACGCATTTTGATGGCACGGCTCTTCATCGGCCAGATTATAGACGCCCGCCGGCCCCTTGAACGATGCCATGACCCCGCCCGCGATGTCATCGACATGGACGCGGCTGAAAACCTGTTCGGGCAAGTCTATCCGATGTGCCCGGCCCTCGGCGATGCGATCGAGGATCGAGCGACTGGGGCCATAGATGCCGGGGAGACGAAAGGTGCGGACATCGCTGCGCAGCACGCCCCAAGCCGCGTCGGCCGCGTTGCGGTCGGGACGACGGCCCTTGATGGCGGCACTTTCATCGACCCACGCGCCGCCCGTATCGCCATAGACGCCGGTCGACGACAGATAGCCGACCCAGCCCGCCGGGGCGAGAGCAACGGCCTCGCCATAGCGCGCGAGCACCGGGTCAGTGCCCTCGGCGGGCGGCACTGATGACAATATGTGCGTCGCGCTACGCAGCCCGCCAAGCACCGCTCGCTCGTCGGCAAAGGCAATGCTTCCCTCGCGCCCATCCTGCGTCGTCCCGGTCACCTCCCAGCCGCGCGCGCGCAGGCGGCCCGCGAGGTGGCTCGCCGCATAACCCATCCCGAAAATCAGCATCTGTCCCATCGCGCGCCTTATTGCGCGTCGGCGGCGCTGTGCCTAGATCGATCAGATGACCGATGCCTCCTCAACCCCCGCCATCCCCGTCACCATCCATCGCAGCGACTATCGTGCGCCCGATTGGTCCATCCCCGACATCGCGCTCGATTTCGCGCTCGGGATCGACGTGACGAAGGTCGGCGCGGCGCTGTCGGTCGTGCGCGACGCCGACGCCCCGGTGCCGCTTACGCTGCGCGGCGACGGGCTGACCCCGGCGGCGGTGCGCGTCGATGGCGAAGTGTGGAACGACTGGCGGATGGACGGCAGCGATCTGATCGTCGATCTCGGCGAGCGCACCGCGGCGACGGTTGAGGTCGACACCGTGATCGATCCCGCGTCGAACACCCAGCTTTCGGGGCTTTATGCGTCGGGCGGCCTGCTATGCACCCAGTGCGAGGCCGAAGGTTTTCGCCGCATCACCTTCCACCCCGACCGCCCCGATGTGCTCAGCCGCTACAAGGTGCGGATGCAGGGTGACAAGACGGCGTTCCCGATCCTGCTCTCGAATGGCAATTGCGTCGATCAGGGCGAAGAAGGGAGCGATCATTGGGCGCTGTGGGAAGACCCGTGGCCCAAGCCCTCCTATCTCTTCGCGCTCGTCGCTGGCGACCTTGTCGTCAACAAGGACAGCTTCACGACGATGTCGGGGCGCGAGGTCGAACTCGGCATCTGGGTGCGGGGCGGCGATCAGGATCGCACCGGCCACGCGATGCAGGCGCTGAAGGACAGCATGGCGTGGGACGAACGCGTCTATGGCCGCGAATATGACCTCGACCTGTTCAACATCGTCGCGGTCAGCGATTTCAACATGGGGGCGATGGAGAATAAGGGGCTCAATATCTTCAACACCCGCTATATCCTCGCCGACCCCGACACCGCGACCGACATCGATTATGACGGGGTCGAGGGTGTCGTCGCGCACGAATATTTCCACAATTGGTCGGGCAACCGCGTCACCTGCCGCGACTGGTTCCAGCTCAGCCTGAAAGAGGGCTTCACCGTCTTTCGTGACCAGAATTTCTCGGCCGACATGGGCTCGCCCCCGGTCAAGCGGATCGAGGATGTCCGCCTGCTTCGCGCGGCACAATTTCCCGAGGATGCGGGGCCGCTCGCACACCCGATCCGCCCCGACAGTTTCCAGGAAATCTCGAACTTCTATACCGCGACCATCTATAACAAGGGTGCCGAGATCATCCGCATGATGGCGACGATGGTCGGCCCCGACCGCTTCCGCAAAGGCACCGATCTCTACTTCGACCGCCACGACGGCGAGGCCGCGACGTGCGAGGATTTCGTGCGTGCGATCGAGGAAGGCGCGGGCATCGACCTTGCGCAGTTCCGCCGCTGGTACGAGCAGGCGGGCACGCCGCGGCTCAAACTGTCGCTGACCGACGAAGCCGGCCACTGGTCGCTCGATATCGTGCAGACGGTGCCGCCAACGCCCGGCCAGCCCGAGAAGGCGCCGATGATGATGCCGCTCCGCCTCGCCGCCTTTGCGATGGACGGCAGCGGCGATGCGCTCGCCGACACGCTCGTCACCGTGACCGGCGCAACGCAGCGCATCGCGCTCGGTAAATTCGCCGCGCGTCCGGCGCTGTCGGTCAATCGCGGCTTTTCGGCGCCGATCATCGTCGATTTCGAGCGCGGCCCCGGCGAACTCGCGTGGCTCGCCGCGCATGACGACGACCCGTTCGCGCGTTACGAAGCGCTGCAGCAGCTGATGCTCGACACGCTCGTCGCCGCGGTATCGGGCAAGACGGGCGATACTCGGGCGGTGATCGACGCGGTCGGCCGGACGCTCGCCGGTGCGGCAAGCGACCCCGCCTTCGTCGCCGAGGCGGTACTGCTGCCGAGCGAAGCCTTTATCGGCGACCAGATGGTCACCGTAGATCCCGATGCGATCCGCCGCGAGCGGCTCGCCTTGCAGGCGGCGATCGGCACCGCGCTCGAAAGCGAATGGCGCGCGATCCTTGCGGGCAGCGCCCCGCCCGCGACCGATCTGTCGAGCAAGGCCAAGGGCGGCCGCCGCCTGCGCGGCGTCGCGCTCGCCTATCTCGCAGCCACCGGGACGGACGATGCCCCGGCGCTGGCATTCGGCATCTTCTCCGATGCGGACGGCATGACCGAACGGCAGGCGGCGCTCGCGACACTCGCGCACGGCGACAGCGATGAGCGCGTGGCGGCACTCGATATCTTCTATCAGCGCTATCGCGACAATCCGCTCGTACTCGACAAATGGTTCCAGGTGCAGGCGTGGTCACTGCGCGGCGACACCGTCGATGCGGTGAAGGCGCTGGCACAGCACCCCGACTTCACATTGGCGAACCCGAACCGCGTGCGCTCGCTCTATGGCGCGCTGACGGGCAATCAGGCGGCGTTCCATCAGGCCGACGGGAAGGGCTACAAGCTGATCGCCGACCTCGTCATCGCGCTCGACCCGAAGAACCCGCAGACGTCGGCGAAGATGATCCCGCCGCTCGGCCGCTGGAAGCGTTTCGACGAGGGGCGGCAGGCGCTGATGAAGGCCGAACTGGAACGCATCCTCGCGCAGCCCGGCCTGTCGCGTGACGTGACCGAGCAGGCATCGAAGAGCCTGCTCGGCTAGATCAGGTCGAGGAGAAAAGCTTGGTCCCGGCGACGCCGATGACGATCAGCGCCATGAAGCCGATCTGGACCGCGTTCACCTTCTCGCCGAACCAGAATATGCCGCCGATGATGACGCCGACCGCGCCGAGGCCGGTCCAGATCGCATAGGCGGTCCCGGCCGAAATCCCGCGCATCGCGAACGCGAGCAGCGCCATGTTCAAAAAGCTGAGCGAGACGGGAACGACCGACGCCTGCCAGGTCCCGAGCGTCGCGGCCCATTTCAGGCTGAGCGCCCAGATGATTTCGGTAACAACGGCGATCACGAGGATGACCCACGCCATGGCATGATCCTTTCAAGTCAGCGGGCTCGAAAGGAAAGGGCGCAGCCGGAAACCCGGAAGAGGCTGCGCAGATACAGGCGATATGATGCGGCGCCCTCTAGGCGCAGCGGCACGAAATGGCAATGGGGAAGCGGGTTTAGCCGCCCAGCCAGCCGGTCACCTCGACCGCGACCTTGTTCGCGGCGCGGGTCAGCGCTTCGCCGACGGGCTTCGCCTCGACCTTGCCGCCGATTGCCTCGCGCGCTTCGAAGCGGCGCTGCGTCACGGTCTTGCCGCCCGCCGACACCAGCATCGCCTGATAGACGACGACGACTTCGTTGGTGGCCGCATCGACGCCGAATTCCATCAGCTGCCCCGCAAGCTGTTCGCCCGGCGCGGTCAGATATTGCCCTTCGTCGAGCACGACGCGCGACGTGCGCGCCGACACGGTTTCGGACACCAGGCGCTGGAACAGGCGCGAGGGCGCCTCGACCCATTGCGCGTCCTTGACATAGGCGACACTCGATCCGTCCTGCTGCACCGGGATGCGCGTCGTGCGCAGCTTTTGCGGTGCGGTCGGGATCAGGATCGTCAGAGTCGCCGCTTCGGCCGCGGTGCGCGCCCCCCCGGCGGCGGGCGCGGCGTCGGCGTCGAGCGTCAACAGGAAGGGCGGCGTCTTGCCGCCGAGCCCGATGCAGCCCGAGAGCGTCACAGCCGCGATGACGGCAACCAGCGGGGCGCGGAATCTTCGCATCATGGGCATCCTCATTTCTTGTAGTCGGGCAGCTGGCTGCCGCCGAGAACCGCGCCTGCGCCCTGCTGGTCGAGCTTGTCGGTCAGGCTGGACAGCGAGGCGGAGGTACGGCGCAGATCGCGGATCAGCGCATTGGCTTCGGGAATCGTCGTTTCGCTGAACGTCTTGAGCCCCGGCCGCGCGTCGCTGATCGCGGCCTCGAGCGTCGCCATCGAGGCATTCGCCGATTTCAGCGTATCGCGCAGGTTTGCCATCGCGGGGTCGACGTTGCGGTCGATCGTGCCCTGCGCCGACGCCGCGAGGTTGCCGACCTGTTCGGCGGCGTTGCCCGCCTGCTGGATGGCGATGCGTGTATCGGCGAGCGCGCGTTCGAGCGCCGGCCCGTTGCGCGCGAGCGTCGCGGTGGTCGCTTCGACATTGGCTAGTATCTTGGCAAAGCTCTCCTGATTCTTGTCGTCGGCAAGTTCGGCGAGGCGTTCGCTCAGCGTCGACAGGCGCTGGAGCAATTGCGGCGCGGTGTTCAGCAGTTCGCCGAGGCCCCCGACGCGCGTCGGGATGACGGGCTTGCCCGCGGGCCCCTTGTCGGCGATCGGCGGCGCGCCCTTGACCGCGCCGTCGAGCGAGATTTGCGACACGCCGGTAAAGCCGACGCCTTCGAGCGCTGCGGTCGTTCCCTGCAGCACCGGGACGCCCTCGTTCACTTCGATCCGGACGCGGACGAATTGCGGATCTTCGGGCCACAGCGCGATTTCGCGCACCTGACCCGCGGGAACGCCGGAGAATTGTACCTGCGCGCCCTTGTTCAGCCCGTCGACCGATTGCTTGAAGAAAATGTCATATTCGCGCTTGTCGCCGCCGCTGTCGTTCGCCAGCCAGACGACGAAAAATGCGAGCGCCGCGGTGAAGAAGAGGACGAAAGCGCCGACGAGGACGTTGTTTGAGCGTGTTTCCATCAACTGTTCCTATCGCGGCTTCGCGGTTTGGTTCCCGCTTGCCGCAGCACGGCCGCGTGGCCCGTTGAAATAATCCTGTATCCACGGATGCTCGGTGGCAAGCAGTTCCGGGATTGTGCCGACCGCGATCACCTTCTTTTCGGCCAGCACCGCGACCCGGTCGCAGGTAGCATAAAGCGAGTCGAGGTCGTGGGTAATGAGGAAGACGGTAAGGCCCATCGTGTCGGCCAGTTCGCGGATGAGCTCGTCGAACTTCGCCGCCCCGATCGGGTCGAGCCCCGCCGTCGGCTCGTCGAGAAACAGCAGCGCCGGGTCGAGCGCGAGCGCGCGGGCAAGCCCGGCGCGCTTGACCATCCCGCCCGACAGTTCGGCGGGATATTTCGGGCCGGCATCGGGGGGCAGGCCGACCATCGCGACCTTGTATGCCGCGATCTCGTCGAGCAGCCGCTGATCGAGGCGCGGATAATATTCACGCAGCGGGACCTGGATATTCTCGGCGACGCTCAGCGTCGAAAAGAGCGCGCCGCCCTGGAACATCACGCCCCAGCGCCGGCGCAGGTCGCGCGATTCTTCTTCATTAGCGATCGTGTCGAGCGTCTTGCCATACACTTCGATCTCGCCCGCTGTCGGCGTCTGCAGCCCGATGATCGAGCGCATCAGCACCGACTTGCCGGTGCCCGATCCGCCGACGACGCCCAGGATTTCGCCCGAACGGACGTCGAGGTTCAGATCCTCGTGAACCACGGCATCGCCGAACTGGTTCTTGAGCCCGCGGATGCAGATCGCCGTTTCGAACTTTTCGGGCCGCACCGCGTCGGCGGCGGCAAGCTCTTCCTTGATCTCCTGCTCGATCTCTTCGCTCATCAATTCCATCCCAGCGAAGAGAAGAAGACGGCGAACATCGCGTCGAGGACGATGACGAGGAAGATCGCGGCGACCACCGCCGATGTCGTGCGCTGGCCGACCTCCTCGGCATTCTGGCGCACCTGCATGCCTTCGTAACAACCGGTGACGCCGATCAATATGCCGAACACGGGCGCCTTGATCAGCATGATGTAAAAATCGGTCATCGGAATGATTTCGCGCAGCCGCTGGATATAGGTGAGCGGCGGGATGTCGAGCCCGATCCAGACAAAGGCGCCGCCGCCCGCGATCGCGCACAGGCTGGCGTAGAAACCGAGCAGCGGCATGGTGATCGTCGACGCGGCGACGCGCGGCAGCACGATCGCTTCCATCGGCGACACCCCGATCGTGCGCATCGCGTCGATCTCTTCGGTCAGCTTCATCGTGCCAATCTGGGCGGCAAAGGCCGATCCCGAGCGGCCCGCGACCATGATCGCGGTCATCAGCAGGCCAAGTTCGCGGATCGAGGCGCGGCCGACGAGGTTGATCGTGAACACCTCCAGCCCGAATTGTTCGAGCTGCACCGCGCCCTGCTGCGCGATGACGATCCCGATCAGGAAGCTCATCAGGCCGATGATCGGCAGGGCGTCGACGCCGACGGTCTGGAAACGGGTGACAACGGCATTCCAGCGGAGGCGGCGGCGCGCGCGAATCTGGATACCCAGCGCGACGATCATCGCGCCGAAAAAACCAACGATACCCAGCAGTTCGTGCCAGATCGCGACGCTGGCATGGCCGACCTGTTCGAGCATCCGCGCCCAGCCCGGGCGGCGATCGCGGTGGACGCGATATTCGCTCTTGTCGCTGGCGAGCGCCTCGAGCAGGCGCTGCGCTTCTTCGCTCGCGCCGACGACCTTCGAACCATGTTCCTTGGCGGTGCGTGTCACGATCCAGGCGCCGACGGTGTCGATGCGCTCGAGCGCCGACAGGTCGAGCGTCGCGATCGGACCCAGCGCATCGAGACGCGCGGGAACGTCACCCAGACGCGCGAGCGTCAGACGGCCAGTGAAGCGAACTTCGGCACCATCGGCACCGTCGCTATGTTCGAAATCCGCCCTGGCAACCATCGTGCGGGAACATTGTCTTATTTGCCCCATGACGGCAAGTGAATCCATGGTTTAGTTTGCCGGGCCTTGGCCGCCGTGCCGGGCCACACTATGGGTGGGGGATGGAAGACCCGCTCGCCACGCCGATCCCCGACTATGCGCACCGCGTCGCGATGTACGACATGGACCGGACGATAACGCGTTCAGGGACTTACAGCGGCTTCCTGATGCATGTTGCGCAGCGGCGCCAGCAATGGCGGCTCCTGCTGCTGCCGCTCGTCGGGCTCGCCGGCGCGGCCTATTCGCTGCGCCTGATTGACCGCTCGCGGCTGAAGGCAATCAACCTCCGGCTGCTCGTGGGCAAACGCTTCCGCCGCACCGAAATCGCGCCGCTCGCCGAAAGCTATGCCGACAAGGTTGTCGCACGCGGGCTGCATCCTGCCGCGCTCGAGCAGATCGCCGCCGACCGCGAGGCGGGGTATCGGCTGCTGCTCGCGACCGCGTCGTTCCACCTCTACGTCGATGCGATCGCGCGGCGGCTCGGGATCGACGATGTGCTCGCGACACAGCTCGACGAGCCCGACGGCGCCGACCATATCCACGCGCGGCTCGCGGGCGACAATTGCTATGGCGAGGCGAAGTTCGCGCGGATCGACGGCTGGATGGCAGCCAACGACATCACCCGCGACCGCGCGCATATCCGCGCATATTCGGACCATGTGTCCGACCACCCGATGCTGCATTTCGCCGACGAGGCGGTCGCGGCGACGCCATCGCGCAGGCTGAAATTGCTCGCCCCGCAAATGGGTTGGCAGGTCGTCGACTGGCGGACGAAACGGTAAATCCCCTCCCGCAAGCGGGAGGGGAGATATCTCAAACCGCGTCCAATGCCTGCGCGAAATCGGCGATCAGATCGTCGGGATCCTCGATGCCGATCGAGACGCGCACCAGATTGTCGGTGATGCCGAGCGCCTTCTTGCGCTCCTCGGGAACCGAAAGATGCGTCATTGCGGCGGGATGGCTCGCGAGCGTTTCGGTGCCGCCGAGGCTGACCGCGAGCTTCGCGATCTTGAGTGCGTCGAGGAAGCGGAAACTCTCTTCCTCGCCGCCCTTGATGAACAGCGAGAAGGTCGATCCCGCGCCGGTGCAATGGCGGTCGAAGATGTCCTTCTGGCGCGCGTCCTGAATGAAGCCGAGATAGCCGAGCCCGTCGACCTTCGGATGATCGCGAAGGAAGGTGCAGACCTTCAGCGCATTTTCGCCTGCGCGGCTCATGCGCAGTTCGAGCGTTTCGAGACTGCGGAGCAGCATCCACGCGGTGTTGGGGTCGCAGATCGTGCCGATCGTGTTGCGCATCGGACGGATGATGTTGAGCAGCTTCTGGTCGCCCGACACCCCGCCGGCGACGAGGTCCGAATGGCCGCCGGCATATTTGGTCAGGCTGTAGACGACGAGTTCGGCGCCTTGGCGGATTGGCTTTTGCCACAGCGGGCCGAGGAAGGTGTTGTCGATTGCGATCGGCGGCTGCTGCTCGCCGGGGAAGGCGGCATCGCGCGCGGCGCGCACCGCCTCGACATCGACGAGCGCGTTGGTCGGGTTCGCCGGGCTTTCGAGATAGACGAGCGCGACCTTGCCGCCCTTTTCGTCGGCGAGCGTTTGGGCGCGCGCGAGGATCGCGTCGATTTCCTCGCGCGTCGCGCCGGCGGGGAAATCGACGAAGCTGACGCCGAAGCGCGACAGGATGCGCGCGATCAGCGTTTCGGTCGCGGCGTAGAGCGGGCCCGAATGGACGATCACGTCATTCTGGCCGACGAGCGCGAGGAGCAGGGTCGCGATTGCCGACATGCCGCTCGAAAAGACGAGGCTGTCGTCGGCGCCGTCCCAGACCGCGAGGCGGTCCTCGAGAATTTCCTGGTTCGGGCCGTTGAAGCGCGAATAGACGAGACCGTCGGCCGGCCCTTCGCGCTTGCCGGTGATATGTTCGAAGAAGCGCTTACCCGCCGCCGCGCTTTCGAAGGCGAAGGTCGAGGTCAGGAAGATCGGCGGCTTCAGCGAGCCTTCGGAGAGCACGGGATCATAGCCGAGTCCCATCATCAGCGTTGCGGGATTGAGGTCGCGATCGCCGATTTTCCTGGTGTTGTTCTTGGGTTTGCCGCGCATGGCCATGGGGATGCTCCTTGAGATGTTGGGGCCCTGTATAGCACGCAGGTTTCGTTTGAAACTATATTGCGCGGCATCATCCGACCATCGCGATGGACCATATCACCCCGATCAGCAGCGGAACGCCGATAATGTCGAGCGCGAACCCCGCCTTCAATATGCGCGGCAGTGCGATATGGCCCGTCGCCCAGGCGAGCGCGTTCGGACCGGTCCCCGACGGCAGCATGAAGCCCCAGCTCGCCGCCATCGCGACGGGAAGCGCGAGCAGGATCGGATCGACGCCGGTCGCCGCGATCAGCGCCGCGAGGACGGGCATGATCCCGCTCGCGGTCGCGACGTTGCTCGCGAACTCGGTGATCAGGATGGTGAGCGCGACGATGGTGGCGGCGAGGACGATCGTCGGCACGCTGCCGAGCGGTGCGAGCACCGCGCCGAGCCAGGCGGCAAGCCCGCTTGCGGTGATCGCGGCGGCGAGCGCAAGGCCGCCGCCGAACATCATGATGACGCCCCATGGCGCGCGGTCGGCTTCCTTCCAGAGCAGCAGGGGCCGGCCGGTGCCGTCGGGCAAGATGAAGAGCAACAGGCTGCCCGCGACGGCGATCGTGCCGTCGGTCAGCGCGCCCTTTGGCAGCATCGGTTCGAGCCAGGGCTGCGCGATCCACGCGACGAGCACGACTAGGAAGATCGGGACGACCCGGCGCTCGGCGGTCGACCAGATCGCCTGATTGCCGAGCGCGGCGGCGGCGGCCGTGCCGTCGAAGGGATGGTCGGCAAGCCGCTGGACGCGCGCGAGGATCCACATCGCGATCGGGGTCGACAGCAAGACGATGGGGACACCGTAGATCGCCCAGTCGAGAAACGAGATGCGCAGGCCGAGCGCTTTTTCGATGAGTCCCGCGGCGATGGCGTTGGTCGGGCTGCCGACGAGTGTGCCGAGCCCGCCGATCGAGGCGGCAAAGGCGATGCCCATCATCACCGCGCCTGCGAAACCGCCGGTCTCGCCCTCCTGCACGCCGCCCGCACGCACGACGGCGAGCGCGATCGGGATCATTATCAGCGCGGTCGAGGTGTTCGATATGAACATGCTGAGCAGCGCGGTCGCCGTCATGAAGGCAAAGAGCAGGCCCGATGCGGTCGGCGAGGCGCGTTTCAGAAGCGCGAGTGCGAGCCGCCGGTGCAGCCCGACGCGCTCGATCGCGAGCGCCAGAAAGGCGCCGCCGAGGATCAGGAACAGGATCGGCGAATAATATTCCTTCGCGATCGCATTCGCATCCATCACGCCAAAGGCGGGCACGGTGAGGAAGGGCATGAGTGCGGTGACGGTGAGCGGCAGCGCCTCGGTCATCCACCAGATCGCCATCAGCACGGTCAGCGCGGCGACGCGCCAGGCGGTGACTTCCATCCCGGCGGGCGCCGGAGCCAAAAGCATGAAGCAAAAGACGACGAGCCCGCCGATCAATCCCAACCAGCGCGTGCGCGTCATCGGCCCCTCATCCTCCCGCCAGTCCGATCACCGACAATTGGCGGCCATAGGAATTTTCCCCTTTATGGCACGCGCGGCGATAGCTGAAATAATCTTGCCCCTCGGCATAGGTGTCCTGTCCGCCGATGGCAATTCGCGTCACGCCCGCCGCGGCGAGCCGCGCCGCGACATAGGCGGCGATGTCGAACATCGCATGGCCGGGCTTGCCTGCGGCGAAAAAGCGCTCGTTTGCGGGATCGTCGGCGACGAAGCGCTGCACGAAATTTTCATCGACCTCATAGGAGGCGCGCGCGATGCAGGGGCCGATCGCGACGGCGATATTGGCGCGGCGGGCGCCGAGGCTTTCCATTGCGCCCAGCGTCGCGTCGGTCACGCCTGCAATTGCGCCCTTCCAGCCCGCATGCGCCGCGCCGACAACCCCGGCCCCGCGGTCGGCGAACAGCACCGGAACGCAGTCGGCGGTCAATATGCCGAGCAGGATACCGGGCGTCCGCGTCGCGAGCGCATCGGCCTCGGGCCGCGCGGCGAGGTCGGTTTCGCTGTCGACGATCAGGCAGCGATTGCCATGCACCTGATAGAGCCCGGTCAGCACGGCGCCGGGAAGGGTCGCTGCCGCTACGCGCCGCCGGTTCTCGGCGATCAACGCCGGATCGTCACCCGAACCGAGGCCGCAGTTCAGCGAGGCGAGTTCGCCCGTCGAGACGCCGCCACGGCGGCCGAAAAAGCCGTGCGCGACGCCCGCCAGCGTTGCCGCGCTCGCAAAGGGCGCGCTCACAGGTCGAGCCGGAAGATGCGGTCCTCGTCGATATGGTTGCCGACGCGAAAGGCGTTGCGGCCGACATCGACAAAACCATAGCGGCGGTAAAAGGCCTGCGCGCGGGGGTTCTCGGTAAAGACCGAAAGATAGAGGATCGATGCGCGGTCGCGCGCCCAAGCGATGCCCCAGTCGGTCAACGCGGCGGCGATGCCGGTCCCCTTCGCTGCCTCCCCGACATAAAGTTGGTGGAGCTCGGTCGCGTCTTCGAGCGGCTGGCCTTCGGGCAGGTCGAAATCGATCGGCCCCATCTTGATGAAGCCGGTGATCGCGCCGGCGTCGTCGTGGGCGAGGGCGATCGCCCAGGCGGGGTCGGCGATTTGTGCGCGGAGGCGCTCGGGAGGATTCCAGCCGGCGAGGAAGGCCGCGAGGTCGGCCGGGTCGTAAATATGCCCGAAAGTGTGGGTGAAGGAATTGCTCGCGAACAGGGTCAGTTCGCCGACATCTTCGTCGCGCGCGAGAGTGATGGTGGTCATGCTGCTGCCTTTGCCCCGAAACCTTCGGGTCGCGGCCAGCCGGGGGCGGAGGCAGCCATGACCTTGAACAATTCGCCCATCGCTTGCGGCGCGACAAGCCGGTCGCGCTGGCCCGCGAGTTCGTCGGCGCGGTCGGGCGCCGCCTTCGTCAGCGCCTTCAGCCGCGCGTCGATGCCGAGCGCCTGCAGCCATGCGCCCTGGCCGACCGGGCCGGCGATGCCAACGCCGGCGCGCCTGGCTGCATCCGAAAGCGCGGTGAAGTCGACATGGGTCGTGAGGTCGACCTCGCCCGGATCGGCGAAGGGATCGGTGAATTGATGCGCCTTGACCGCCTGCAGCGTGTCGCCCGCCGCGGGCCCCTGATAGCCATAGTCGATCACCAGCATCGCGCCGCCCTGCCGCGCGAGGCGGAAAGCGCAGCGCTGCATGATCGCCGCCGACACGGGCGCGGTCTCGACGATGCTTCCCACACGGCCGGTCCGCAGCATCGCGGGGACGCTGTCGTCGGCAGAAACAGTACCCGGCACCGCGGCCAGTTTTCCGTCGCTGCGTTCGACCATCCGCTCGCGCCAGCCGTCGATGGTGCGGATATATTGATGCACCGGCAAGGCGTCGAAAAATTCATTGGCGACGATGATCGCGGCGCCGTCGTCCGGCAGGTCGTCGATATCGTCGTGATGGATCGCCGCGGGCAGGCGTGCCGATTGCGCCGCGCGGAGCGTCGGGCTCGTCTCGACCAGATGGACGCCCTGCGGCGTGCAACCGAAGCGCGCCATCGCGCGCAGCGCATCGGCGGCGAGCGTGCCGCGGCCGGGGCCGAGTTCGATATAGCGAAACGCCGGGCTGCCCGCGCGACACCACAGGTCGGCGATCCAGACGCCGACCATCTCGCCGAACATCTGGCTGATTTCGGGCGCGGTGGTGAAATCGCCCGCGGCGCCGAGCGGGTCGCGCGTCGCATAATAATGGCCGTTCGCCGCCGCCATATAATCGGCGATCGTCATCGGCCGCGCCGCCGCGATTTCGCCGATTAGCTGCTCGGGGTTCGGCGGTCCGTCACGCAACGCTGTCGAGTCCGGCGACCGGTTCGATCCGCTGGCGGCGGCCCTTCGCGGTGGCGACGAGCCAGACACCGATCAGCAGCATCGGCACGGTCAGCGTCTGCCCCATCGTGAGGCCCCACGACAGCGTGCCGAGCTGGACATCGGGTTCGCGCACGAACTCGACCGCAAAACGGCTGAGGCCATAGATGATCGCTGCCATGCCGAACAGGAAGCCCGGCTTGTAGCGTGCATCGGTGCGCCAGAAGAAGAAGGCGAGGATCGCCATCATGACCAAGCCTTCGAGGCCCGCTTCGTAAAGCTGGCTCGGGTGGCGCGGGTCCATCGTGCCGCTGCCCGGAAAGATGATCGCCCACGGGACGGTCGTTGCGCGGCCCCACAGCTCGCCATTCACGAAATTGGCAAGGCGGCCGAAGAAGAGGCCGAAGGGAACGACGCACGCGACATAGTCGCAGAAGCGCAGGAAGCTCAGCTTTTCCTTGCGCGTCACATACCAGATCGCGATCAGCACGCCGATCACGCCGCCGTGGAGCGACATGCCGCCGTCCCACAATTTGAAGATCTCGAGCGGCTTTTCGAGATAATTGCCGAGGTTGTAAAACAGCACATAGCCGAGCCTGCCGCCGAGGATGATCCCGAGCATCGCATAGAAGATCATGTCGTCGGCGTGGCGCCGCGCCATCGGGGCGCCGGGCTGTGCGATCAGCTTGAGCAAATACCAGTAACCGACGAAAATCCCGGCGAGATAGGCGAGCGCATACCAGCGGATCGGCAGGCCGAAGACGCTGAACGCGATCTCGGAGTTTTCACCCATGAGATCGTGGAAGTTCACATATTGCGTTGCTTCGGCTAAGGTTGCAAAAAGAAACATATCGTCGCGCTGTCCTTCCCCAGGAGAGGCCTCCCCATAAGGGGTTAGGCGAGCGAGACCAAGAGGAGAGATAGAAGATGCCATCTGCGCTCGATTTGCGCCTGGAAGCCGCCTATAATCTGATCACCGGTCCGGGCGGACCGATCCAGCTCGGGACCGTCGAGCGCTTCGGCCACCAGCTTCCCTTCATCTCCAACGCGCCGACCAACCTTGCCGACTATGTTGCGTTTTTCGCCGCGCAGCATGGCGATGCGACTTTCCTCGTCGAAGGCGACGAGCGGCTGTCGTTCAAACAGGTTTATATGGCGGCGCGGCAGGTCGCGGCGGGGCTGGTCGAAGGCCATGGCGTCCAGCGCGGCGACCGCGTCGGGCTCGCGATGCGCAACGCCAATGCGTGGTGCGTTTCCTATATCGGCATTTTGATGGCGGGCGGCTGCGCGACCTTGCTCAACGGCTGGTGGCAGGGCGGCGAACTCGCTGCGGGCATAATCGACAGCGAAGCGAAGCTCGTGATCGCCGACGTCCAGCGCGCGGCGCGGCTTGAGGGTATCGAGCATGGCGCGAAAATCATCACGCTCGACCTGACGCAGCCGATCGACCTCGCGATCGCGCCGATCACCGGTGCCGGCGGCAGCGCCGCCACCGTGCTGCCCACGCTGACCGGGCAGGATCTCGCTACGATCCTCTTTACCTCGGGCTCGACCGGCCAGTCGAAGGGCGCCTATTCGCGCCACGAAGCCATATGTCAGGCGATCTTCAACTATGTCACGCAAACCGCGAGCATCGTCCATTTGCTGACCGAAGACGGGCAGATGTCGGACATCCAGCCCGCGACCTTGATCTGCACGCCGCTGTTCCATGTCACCGCCGAAGTCCCGGTCTTCCTGCAAAGCTTTGCCTTGGGCCGCAAACTCGTGCTGATGCCCAAGTGGAACGCCGACGAGGCGATGCGGCTGATCCAGGACGAGCAATGCAATTATTTCGTCGGCGTCCCGCTGATGAGCTACGAGATTCTTGTTAGCCCGAACCGCAAGAATTACGACCTCTCGACCTGCAAAAGCTACGCCGGCGGCGGCGCCCCGCGCCCGCCCGAACATGTGCGCCGCCTGGCTGCCGAAATGGGCGAGGCGAAGCCCTTGCTCGGTTACGGCCTCACCGAAACCAACGCGGTCGGCTGCGGCATCATCAACGAAAATTATGTGGCGAAACCGATGTCGACTGGGCCCGCGTCCAAGCCGCTCGTCGACCTCGCGATCCTCGACGACAATGGCGAGCCGGTCGCAGAGGGCGGGGTCGGTGAGGTCTGCATTCGTTCGGTATGCAATTTCGAAGGCTATTGGAACAATGAGGCGGCAACGAAGGCGGCCTTCTTCGACAATGGCTATTTCCGGTCGGGCGACCTCGGTTATCTCGACGAGGACGGCTATCTGTTCATCGTCGACCGCAAGAAGGATATCATCATCCGCGGCGGCGAGAATATCAGCTGCCAGGAAGTCGAGGCCGCGATCTACGAGCATGCCGAGGTCAATGAATGCGCGGTGTTCGGCCTTCCCGACGAGCGCCTTGGCGAGTGCGTCGGTGCGGTCGTCTGGATGAAGCCCGGAAGCAGCGTGACGGCCGAAGAGCTGGTCGCCTTCCTCAGCGCGCGGCTCGCGCCGTACAAGGTGCCGTGCCAGATCTGGATGTCGAACGACGCGCTGCCCAAGCTCGGCAGCGAAAAGATCGACAAGGTCAGTTTGCGGAGCCACTATCGCGAGGAATATGCCGCGAAGGTGGTCGCGTAACCGGAAACAGCAAAGGAGCGAACCGGGATCATGGCCGAGGCTGAAACTCCCGTCGCTCCCGAAAAGCCGGCGCCGGTGCGCGTCTATCGCCACCGGTTGCCGGCGCGCATCTGGCATTGGGTGAATGCCGTCACTTTGCTCATCCTGCTGATGAGCGGGCTGATGATCTTCAACGCGCATCCGCGCCTCTATTGGGGCGAATATGGCGCGAATTTCGACCGCGCGTGGCTGGTGATTGGCTCGACGCCGGACAGCGGCTATTTGCGCGTGGGCGATTATCGGGTCGACACGACGGGCGTGCTAGGCCGCTGGACCGATGCAGAGGGTGCCGAAAAGACGTGGGCTTTCCCCGGCTGGGCGACGATTCCGACGAGCTATAGCCTTGCCGACGGGCGGCGCTGGCACTTGCTGTTCGCGTGGGTGCTGTCGATCGGGCTGACCCTCTACATGGTCTGGACGCTGCTCAGCGGACATTTGCGTAAGGATTTGCACGTCCGCCGCGCCGAATGGTCGCCGCGCCATATCTGGCACGATATGAAGGAGCATGCGCGGCTACGCTTTCCGCGTGGGCAAGCGGCGGCGCGCTACGGCATCCTGCAAAAGCTCAGCTATATTGGCGTGATCTTCATCCTGCTGCCGCTGATGATCGCGACCGGGCTGACCATGTCGCCCGGGATGAACGCCGCGTGGCCGTGGCTGCTCGATATTTTCGGCGGCCGGCAGTCGGCGCGCTCGATCCACTTCATCGCCGCCTGGGCGCTCGTCCTCTTCGTCCTCGTCCATATCGCGATGGTGCTGCTTGCGGGGCCGGTCAACGAGCTGCGCTCGATGGTCACCGGCTGGTTCCGCCTGCCGCCCGAGCGGGAGGAACGCGCATGAGCGAAATCATCCTGCCGCGGCGTCAACTCATTGCGCGCGCCGGCGGGCTCGCCGCCGCCGCGGGCGCGCTGCCTTTGCTCTCGGGCTGCGATGCGATCAACGACGCGCCCGCGGTGCGCAAGATCCTGTCGATGGGCGAGGAGATGAACCGCGCCAGCCAGCGCGCGCTGATCGACCGCAATGCGCTCGCGCGCGAGTTCAGCCGCGCCGACCTGTCGCCCTATTTCCGTCCCAACGGCACGCGCCTGCCGGCCGGCGCCGCCTATGCCGCGCATGTCGCGAGGGGCTTTGCCGACTGGCGGGTCAACGTCACGGGGCTCGTCGCGCGGCCGCTGTCGCTGTCGATGACCGACATCCGCGCAATGCCGCAGCGTACGCAGATCACGCGCCACGACTGCGTCGAGGGGTGGAGCGCGATCGGGCAATGGACCGGCCCGCAACTGAGCGATATCCTCGCCGCTGCCGGCGTGAAGGATCGCGCGCGCTATATCGTGTTCCGCTGCGCCGACCGGCTCGGCGATGCGCTCTATTATGAAAGCTGCGACATGGTCGACGCGCTGCATCCGCAGACGATCATGGCGTGGGCACTCAATGGCGCGGTGCTGCCGATCGCGAACGGCGCGCCGCTGCGTCTGCGGATCGAGCGCCAGCTCGGCTACAAGCACGCCAAATATGTGAACGCAATCGAGGCGGTCGCCAGCCTCGATCAAATCGGCGCGGGCAAGGGCGGCTATTGGGAAGACCGGATCGACTATGAATGGTATGCTGGCATCTGACGGCAACCGTTTGACGCGATGGAGGTTTTTGGCGTTGCAGACATGTCGATCCTAGCTCCGTTTCTTTCCCGCGTGGTGCGTCAGGGACGATTGACCGTCATTGCACCCGATGGCGCCGAGGAGCATTTCGGCACGCCGACACCGGGATTTCCCGAGCTCGTTCTTCGCTTCAAGACCCGCGCCGGGATGCGCCGGATCATCCTCGATCCCCGGCTCGGCGCCGCCGAATCCTTCATGGACGGCGACATGCGGATCGAGGGCGGTGACATCATGGACCTGATCGGTCTGATCCGCATGAACACGCCATGGGATCGCGGCGCCGCGCTCAAGGACAAGACCTGGCTGGGCCAGCGCGCCGAATGGGTGAAGACGCGGCTCGGCTCGATCAACCGCCAGCGCCGGTCGCGCGCGAACGTCAAGCATCACTATGACATCGGCAACGACCTCTACCGCCTCTTCCTCGACGACGACATGCAATATAGCTGCGCCTATTGGCCGCGCCCCGGCATGACGCTGGAGGAAGCGCAGGCCGCGAAAAAGGCACATATCGCGGCGAAACTCGCGCTCAAACCGGGGCAACGCGTGCTCGACATCGGTTGCGGCTGGGGCGGAATGGCGATCACGCTGGCGAAGCTCGAACGGGTCGAGGTGCTCGGGATCACGCTATCGGAGGAGCAGTTTGCCCTCGCGCGTCAGCGTGCCGAGGCGGCGGGGGTCGCCGACCGCGTCAAATTCGAACTGATCGACTATCGCGACCTCGCCGCGCGTGAGGCAGGACGCTTCGACCGCATTGTCTCGGTCGGGATGTTCGAGCATGTCGGCGCGCCCAATTTTGATACCTTCTTTCGCTCGGCCGCGAACCTGATGACTGCCGACGGGGTGATGCTGCTCCACACGATCGGCCGTTTCGGCCGGCCGGGGGCGACCGACGCCTTCACGCGCAAATATATCTTTCCCGGCGGCTATATCCCCGCGCTCAGCGAGACGCTGGCGGCGAGCGAGAAGAGCCGGCTGATCGCGACTGATATCGAGACGCTGCGGCTGCATTACGCGCTGACGCTGCGCCAATGGTATGCGCGAACACTCGCGCACGAGGCCGAGATCGTCGCCATGATGGGCGAGCGTTTCTTTCGCATGTGGACCTTCTATCTCGCGGGCGCGACGTCGGCGTTCGAAAGCGGCGGGATGGGCAATTACCAGATCCAGTTCGCGCGCAGCCGCCACGCGCTGCCGCTGACGCGCGATTATATCGCGGCGACCGAGGAGGATTTTGGCGCACGCGGCGTGTGACCTCGATCATAGCGGTCACGGTTCCGTCCGGGCAGGGGGCGGGCCATGAAGGAGGGAGCCATGATCGACGACGACGACTGGGGCAAACGTGACGAATTCAGCACCTACCGGCTGGGCAATTGCTGGTGGCTGCGCCGCGCGGGACTCAAAGGATTGCGGGTCGAGGCGAAGATTGTGGGCGACGAGGTCCCGCTATTGATCCTGACCGGTTCGCGGCGTGGGCGTGCCGAAATTCCGCTCGCGGACATTCGCCGTATCCGCGCCGCGGTCGATCAGGGCAAAAGCCGGTCGCTCGATTTCTATCGCTGCATGATCTGGCGCGACGGCGAACGAAAACTGGTCCTGCGTCCGATGTCGGGCGGAAAGCTGATCTATGGCCAACTCATCCTGCACCTCGCCGAGGAGATGAAGCGGATCGGCCGGTTCGACCGCGTCGAGCGCGGCCTGCAGCGCTGGGAAACGGCGCTATATTCGGTGTTGATGGTCGTGTCGGCCGTTTTCCTGGGCTATCTCGCTTATGACACGCTGCAAAACCTGATCCGGACGATCGAAACGAAGGACATGATCTTTGCTGGCATCATATGGGGCTTCAGCGCGTTGTTGCTGGTCGGCAGCGTCGCGATATGGCGCGACTCGAACCGTCCGCGCCCGGTGCGCAGCTTCAAGGATCTGGAACAGGTTCTGCCGTAACGGGATATCTTTCGTTCATCACGTCCCAGCTCAGCACGACGAGCTGTTCGAGAACCGCCAGGTCCACGTCGGCGAGCTTGTTGATGTAGAGGCACGATTTGCCGTTCTTATATTTGCCGAGCTTAGCGAGCAGCGCGTCGGCTTCGGGCTGGCGGTCGCAGTAATGGCCCATCAGATAGAGCGTCATCGCGGCTTTGCGCGGGCTGAACCCGGCGCGGCACATCGTTCCTGAACGGCCGCTGTCGTATAGATAGTCGTAGCTGCCATAGCCGATGATCGACGGCCCCCACATTTTCGGATCGAGCCCGGTGACGCGGCGGTGCATCGCGTCGATCACCTCGGCCTCCTCGCGGCGGCGCGCATCGGGAACGGTCGCGATGAAATCGGCGACGGCAACCTCGGTGGCTTTGGTCTTGATCTCGGCTTTGCCCATGGCCTGTCTCCCGAGGTGCGAGGATAGCGATTTTGGTGGAGCGAGCCAATCGGCCCGTCGGTGTTTTTCCGGAAACTTCCGATGGCAATTTACTTCATGAAATAGCCATCATAGCTTGCTTGTGTAGTGCGTTCGATCTCCGGTTTTCTGGGTAACCGGAATCGCGCAAATTCGACAGGAGAAGTGGATGGTCCGCGTCCCGAATCTGAAGAAGCTTGGCAAATTCGAGAATATGTTTTTGCTCGGATTTCGGCTGCTTGTCGGAATTTTTTTGATCTATGGAACGTGGGATAATATTTCCAGCGCCGCGCGGATGGCTGAGTTCGCAGCGTTTCTGAAATCAAACGGATTCATTTTCCCGAATGTCATGGCGCCCCTGTCGGCCTGGGCGCAATTTCTTTGCGGCGTGGCATTTTGTGCGGGTGTTCTTGTTCGTTGGGCGGGCCTTGTCTGCGCATTCAATTTCCTCGTCGCCATTGTCATGGTGGACGGTGCTGCAGGGATCCGCGCCAGCTTTCCAAGCGCGATGCTGATCGCATTCGGGCTTTACATTGCGGCGCGCGGCGCGGGTTCGCTGGCGTTGCAGCGCAGCTAGGCTCCTAATAGAAAAGCCGATCAGCGGTGCCGTGCCGCGATCTGTTCGGCGAGTGCCGCGATACGGCGGCGGAAGCTCTTCGGCGCGGCCACCTCGACCTCGGCGCCGAGTGCGAGCATGTCGCGTGCGCCATGGTCGCTGTCCTCGACCCGCATCGTCATTTCGCGCCAGCCATCGATGGCGGGTACGCCTGCCCCCGCGACCGCTTCGGCGCCGCGCGGCGACTGCGCGGCGAGCCGTTTGCAGCCCTCGGGCGACGCCCGGACGGTCGCGGTTGTGGCGAACAGCTCGGTCTCGAACCGCGCCTGTTCGGCCTGCCACCAGCTTGCGAGATGGAAATCGGCAAGGCGCTCGAAGGACGTATCGCCGACTGTTAGCTCGTCGATATTCGCGATCCGGAAGATGCGGATCTTTCCGCCGCCGCGCGCCGCGAGATACCAGATGCCGGCTTTCAGCACGAGGCCGAGCGGCTCGACGGTCCAGTCGCGCACCCCCTGCCAGCTTTCGTAGCGCATCGACAAAGGCCGCTCGTCGAGCACCGCGCGCGCGATCGCGGGAAGGTGTGGCAGTGCTTCGCCGCCGCGATACCAGTCGACCGCGTCGAGGTGGAACCGCGCCGCCATCCGGTCGGCGAGCGCGCCGCCGCCGCCCGGAAGCGCGACGAGCAATTTGTTGCGCGCGGCGCTGGCTGCGGCGCCGATCCCCAGCTCTGCCGCCGGGCCGGGCAGGCCGATCATCGCCATCGCCTCGGCCTCGCCGGCCGACAGCCCGGTGAGGCGCGTGCGATAGCCGCCCAGCAGCTCGAACCCGCCGCCGGGTCCGCGGTCGCCATAAACGGGCACGCCCGCCGCGGAGAGCGCGTCGATATCGCGGTAGATCGTGCGTTCGGACACTTCGAACTCGGCCGCGAGATCGGCCGCGGTCAGTCGTCCGCGCAATTGCAGCAGCATCAGGATCGAGAGGAGACGGCTCGCGCGCATTTTTTCGCTGTAGCAGAAAATAGCTGACAGAAAATGTCAGGATAGGGCGCGTAAGGCGGGCGGGTCACGAAGGGAGCAAATTATGACCCACATCGAACGACGAACCATCATCGCCCTTTCCGCAGGAGCCCTTATGTCCAGTCTCACCCCCATTGCCGTCGCCGCCGCGATCAATCCCGCCCCCGTCGGCAAGCCCGGCGACTTCGATTTCCTCACCGGCGAATGGCGCATCCACAACAAGTTTCGTGAGGGCGAAAAGTGGATCGAATTCCCCGCCGAAGCCACCGTCGTCGGCATTCTCGGCGGTATCGCGAGCGTCGAGGAACTGCGCATCCCGGCGCGGGGCTTTTCGGGCATGGGGCTCCGCCTGCTCGACGTCGAAAAGAAGATCTGGTCCGATCATTTCGTCAACGCCAAGTCGGGCGTGGTTGCGGTGCCGGGCGAGCTCGGCGTATTCGAGGGCGGCGTCGGAACCTTCCTGTCCGAAAGCGAGGGCGCGCAAGGCCCCGAACTCTATCGCGGCGTGTGGGACCGGATCACGCCGAAAAGCTGCCGCTGGTTTCAGGGCACCTCGCGCGACGGCGGCAAGACATGGGACGACAACTGGTTCATGGACTGGACGCGCGTGGCCTGAGAAGGCCAAGCCGGTTGCACCTTTGGCGGCGGACTGCTAGCCGCGCCCGCGTCTTTCCCTCGCCAAAGGTGCCATCATGTCCGAGTCCTTCAAGCGCGTCGTCCTCGCCTATTCGGGCGGCCTCGATACCAGCGTCATCCTGAAGTGGCTGCAGGTGACCTATGGCTGCGAGGTCGTGACCTTCACCGCCGACCTGGGGCAGGGCGAAGAGATCGAGCCCGCGCGCGCCAAGGCCGAGCTGATGGGAGTGAAGCCCGAGCATATCTATATCGACGATGTGCGCGAGGAATTCGTCCGCGATTTCGTTTTCCCGATGATGCGCGCCAACGCGCGCTACGAGGGCGACTATCTGCTCGGCACCTCGATCGCCCGCCCGCTCATTTCGAAGCGGCTTATTGAGATCGCCAAGGAAACCGGCGCCGATGCGGTCGCGCACGGTGCGACGGGCAAGGGCAATGATCAGGTGCGCTTCGAGCTCAGCGCCTATGCGCTCAACCCCGACATCAAGGTGATCGCGCCGTGGCGCGAATGGGACCTGACCAGCCGTACCGCGCTGATCGACTTCGCCGAAAAGAACCAGATTCCGGTGCCCAAGGACAAACGCGGCGAAAGCCCGTTCAGCACCGACGCGAACCTCCTTCACACCTCGTCGGAGGGCAAGGTGCTCGAGGATCCGTGGGAAGAGACCCCCGACTATGTCTATTCGCGCACGGTGAACCCCGAGGATGCGCCCGACACGCCCGAATATATCACGGTCGATTTCGAGCGCGGCGACGGCGTCGCGCTGAACGGGCAGGCGATGTCGCCGGCGACCTTGCTCGCGGCATTGAACGACCTTGGCCGCAAGCACGGCATCGGCCGCCTCGACCTCGTCGAGAACCGCTTCGTCGGCATGAAGTCGCGCGGCATGTACGAGACGCCGGGCGGCGAAATCTATGCGCGGGCCCATCGCGGCATCGAAAGCATCACGCTCGACCGCGGCGCGGCGCACCTCAAGGACGAGCTGATGCCGAAATATGCCGAGCTCATCTATAACGGCTTCTGGTTCGCGCCCGAGCGCGAGATGCTGCAGGCGGCGATCGACCACAGCCAGGCGAATGTCACCGGTACCGTCCGGCTCAAGCTCTACAAGGGCAACGCCAGCGTCATCGGCCGCAAATCGCCGCTCAGCCTCTACAGCGAGCGCCATGTGACTTTCGAGGACGATGCCGGCGCCTATGACCAGAAGGATGCGGCGGGCTTCATCAAGCTGAACGCGCTGCGTCTCAGGCTGCTCGCCAAGCGCGACCGCTAGACGGCGGGCCGGTCGAGCCTCCGACACCGTCCGACCGATGATCGATTCCGGGCGCGTTCCCGCAGCCGGATCGCGTCGTCGTGATGGACCGCGCTACCACGCCAAAACGAAACGGTCGCGCCGTGCCGCGCCGGCGATGTCGTGATTCTACCATATGGCGATGATCGAAAGACCTGAGTAGCCAGTATCCGAAAGCAGGCCGATGGCCGGCATATGGAGGTGGCAGGGATGCAGGATAAATCCACCTTCGACAGCGCCGGCGACCGATGGCGGTGCTGCCGTGTCGTCTTTCCCCGTTTTGGCCTGCTGCTCAATCGCGATGGCGTCCGGACGCGATTGCTATGGCCCGGCCGCTATTTTGTTCGCAGATCGCGAACTTTTCATAGACCGATATACCGGCGCTATTCTTCGTACGGTTTCTGATCTCGAGTTTGGGGCGGCCCCGGCGCCGAAAACGGGTGGCCACGCGCGCGCCGACAGGCCAATGTCGGGCATCCTGCGGCCGGGAGGGGAAGGGCGATGCGCTTTTTCGATTTTTCGTCATGGCAAAGCATCGGGACGACGCTGCTCGGCCTCGCGCTCGTCACGCTGATCGGCGTCGGAATCCGGCTGATGGTGATGATGACGATCCAGCAGCGCCGCGAACGGATGAACCGCCAGATCAACGAGCGGCTGCGCACGCTGATGGCCGCGTACAAGGCGCTCGGCGGGTCGTTTACCGGCGATCTGATGGTCGATCCGCGCCATCTTCGCGACATCAGGCGTCAGGCAAGCGAGCCGAAAGCGGAGCCCGCGATCGACCTGTCGGACGAGGCGGCGCCGGAGGATGACGAGCCCGGCGAATCGGATCGGCCGCGCCGCATTCGCGACGCCGTCGAGGCCGCGCTCTCCGACATCATCCTGCTCGGCACCGAGGCGCAGGTGCGGCTCGCGAGCCGTGCGGCGCAGGAACTGGCCGACGGGCGTCCGGTGCATGTCCACGACCTCGTCATCGAATTGCGCGATTTCATCCGCAAGGCGCTCGACCTCGATCCGGTCCCCGCCGACGTTATCATCCCTGCGCAGGGCCCGACGCGCCCGTCGGGCAGCGGCGGCAAGAGTGGCGGCCGCAGCAGCGAGGCGCGCGGCGGTGCTGGCCGCGGAGGCGGAATGGGCGGCGGCATGGGCATGGCGGGCGGCCTTGGTGTCGCCGGCGGCGCAAGCCTCGCGCGCGGATCGACGCCGGGCGAGGCCGCAGACGTATCCGGTGAAGCGCAACAGAAATGAGGGGTTAGCAAGCGGCCCGCTCCTGCGCTAAGGCGCGATCCATGACCGCGACCCGCTTTTTCTCCGACAATGCCGCGACCGTCCACCCCGTGGTGATGGAGGCGATGGCGGCCGCCAATAAGGTCGACACCGCCTATGACGGCGATGCGCTCAGCCAGTCGCTCGACGCGACATTCTCGGAGCTTTTCGAGACGACATGCGAAGTCGTCTGGATTCCGACCGGAACCGCGGCGAACAGCATCATCCTCGCGCATTTCGTGCGGCCGTGGCAGGGCATCCTCTGTTACGAGGAAGCGCATATCGAAGTCGACGAATGCGGCGCACCGACCTTTTATTCGGGCGGCGCCAAGCTGATGCCGCTCCCCGGACGCGGCGCGAAAATCGACACCGACGCCCTGAAGGCTCGCATTGCCGGAATCCGCCAGGATGTTCATCAGGTCCAGCCCGCAGCGGTCAGCATCACCAATGCGACCGAATATGGCCTTGCCTGGCGCGCCGAAGAAATCGGCGCGATCAGCGAGATCGCCAAGGGCGCGGGCATGAAACTCCACATGGACGGCGCACGCTTTGCCAATGCCGTCGCCTTCCTCGGCTGCGCGCCCGCCGATGTTACCTGGCGCGCCGGGGTCGATGCGCTGTCATTTGGTTTCACCAAGAACGGCGCGATGATGGCGGAGGCGATCGTCTTTTTCGGCGGCAGCGGCGGGGCCGGGGTGCGTGAACTCAAGAAGCGTGGCGGCCATTTGCTCAGCAAGGGGCGATTCGTCGCGGCGCAGATCCGTGCGATGCTGAGCGATGACCTGTGGCTCGCCAACGCGCGCGCCGCCAACGCCGGCGCGGCGAAGCTCGCGGCGGCGTGCGGCGGCCGACTGATGCATCCGGTCGAGGCGAACGAGCTGTTCGTGCGCCTGACCGCCGAGGAAGCGGCGAAGCTGCGCGGCGCCGGGTTCGATTTCTACGATTGGGGCGAAGGCGCGGCGCGCCTCGTCGTCAGCTGGGATCAGGACGCCGAGGCGGTCGCACCGCTGGCGGCCGCGATCGGCGCATTGTGAGCAGCGAGCAGCCACACACGCTGCTCAGCCCGCGCGTTTTGTTGCCCTTCATGCTGGTGACGCTGATCTGGGGCTCGACCTGGATTGTCATCACCGGGCAGCTCGGCGTGGTCCCGCCCAGCTGGTCGGTGACCTATCGCTTCGCGGTCGCGGCGATCGCGATGTTCGCCTTTGCCGCGATCCGCCGCGAGCCGCTGCTGCTCGCGCCGCGCGCAATGCTCTTTGCGGTCGCGCTGGGCATCGCGCAGTTCGCCTTTAACTTCAACTTCGTCTACCGCGCCGAGCAGCACATCACCTCGGGCCTCGTCGCGGTGCTGTTCGCGCTGCTCATCGTACCCAATACGCTGCTCGGCCGCGCTTTCCTCAAGACCCCGCTCGAAGCGCGCTTCCTCGCGGGAGCGGGGATCGCGATCGTCGGCGTCGGGCTGATGATCCTTCACGAATATCGGGCCGCCGCGGTCGGTGCGGGCGAGGTGCTGCTCGGCACGGTACTGACCCTCGCCGGGGTGATGAGCGCCTCGACCGCCAACGTCATGCAGGGAACGCGCCTTGCGCGCGCGCAGTCGATGGTGGTGATGATCGCGTGGGCGATGCTCTTCGGCGCGCTCGCCGATGGCAGCTATGCGTGGATCACCACCGGCCCGCCGGTGATCGAGCCGACCGCGACATACATCGGCGGCGTCCTCTATCTTGGCGTGATCGCCAGCGCGGTGACCTTCCCGCTCTATTTCAACATCATCCGCGCGGTCGGGCCGGGGCAGGCGGCGTGGTCGAGCGTGCTGATCCCGATCATCGCGATGGGCTTTTCGACCGCGTTCGAGGGCTACCGCTGGGCAACGCTGTCGATCGCGGGCGGTGTCGTCGCGCTGATCGGGCTGGTGATCGCGGTCGCGAAGCGGCCCGAACGGCCGTCGGTCAGCGGCAATATGGTGTCGGTCCCGGTCGAGCCCGACAGCTAGTTGCCATTGGTGTGTTGTTTCAGTAGGACGCTCCCATGAAACATCTCATCAGCACCCTTCTCCTTCTCGCTACGCTTCCGGCCGCACCCGCCTTCGCGCAGACCACCTGCACACCCGGCACCTATGCCGCCCCCGAAGGCGATTTCGTCGTGCTGGTGAAGTCGCCCGCGGTCGCGGCGCCGGGGCTGCGCTATCTGTTCCGCGACGGCCGCCGCGGCGCGACCACCGATGCCGGCGTGCCGCTGATATGCGGAACGGGCAACGTGACGGTCGGCGACAAGCGCTGGGCACCGATCGCCTTTCGCGAAATCCCCGCGACCTTCGACAGCGTCGGCACGAAGATGACCGGTGTGCTGATTGAACCACCGGGCAACGACGCCAAGCGGCCGCTCGTCGTGATGGTGCATGGATCCGAACGCACCTCGCCGATCGGCGGCGTCTATGGCTATGCGATGGCGGCGCAGGGGATTTCGGTCTTCGTCTATGACAAGCGCGGCACCGGCGGGTCCGAAGGCGAATATACGCAGAATTTCGAGCTGCTCGCCGAGGATGCGGCGCACGCGCTGGGTCAGGCGCGCAGCATGACGGCAGGCCGTCACGGTCGCGCGGGCTTTTTCGGCGGCAGCCAGGGCGGCTGGGTCGCCCCGCTCGCCGCGACGCGGACGAAGGCCGATTTCGTCGCGATCGGCTTCGGCCTCGTCGCCTCGCCGATCGAGGAAGACCGCGAGCAGATGGTGTCGGAGGTGCGTGCGGCGGGGCTGGGCCGGGATGCCGAAGCACTGGTCAGCCGCCTGTCGGCGGCGACGGCGGACCTGCTGCTCTCCGATTTCCGCACCGGCTATGAGGCGCTCGACGCGGTGCGGCGCGAGATGGCGGACAAGCCGTGGGCCGCGAAGATCGACGGCGAATATAGCGGCGCGATCGCGCGCATGCCGAATGAGGATTTGCGTCGGATCGGCGCAGCGCGTTTCGACAATCTCGAGCTGATTTCGGACTATGACGCGGTCGCGGCGCTCAAGAAGCTCGACGCGCCGCTGCTCTGGGTGCTCGCGGGCGAGGATCGCGAGGCGCCAATCGAAACGACGCGCGGCGCGCTGCTCGGGCTCGCGAAGGCCGGCAAGCCGGTCGACGTCTATCTCTTTCCGCAGACCGACCACGGCATGTGGGAATTCACCACCGACGCCAGCGGCGAACGTCACATCACGCGCATCACCGACGGCTATCTGAAATTGCTCGGCGACTGGATCAAACGAGACGTGCGCGGCACTTATGGCCGCGCGGAGCGGCTTACCCCGCGCTGATCCGTTCGATATCGGCGCCAACCGCCTGCAATTTCTCTTCGAGCCGCTCGTAACCGCGGTCGAGGTGATAGACGCGGTTGACCTCGGTCGTGCCCTCGGCGGCGAGGCCCGCGATGATCAGGCTCATCGAGGCGCGGAGGTCGGTTGCCATCACCGGCGCTCCGACCAGCTGATCGACCCCGCGCACCACCGCGCTGCGGCCGCGCACGTCGATGTCGCAGCCCATGCGCGCCAGTTCGGGGACGTGCATATAGCGGTTCTCGAAGATGGTTTCGGTGAATAGCGAGGCACCCTTGCCGAGCGTCGCCATCGCCATGAACTGCGCCTGCATGTCGGTCGCGAAACCCGGGTAGGGCGCGGTCGACAACGTGACGGGCTCGGCGCGGCCCGACATCGCGACGCGGATGCCGCCCTTGGTCTCCTCGACCGTCGCGCCGGCCTGGCGGAGCGCGGCGAGCGTCGCTTCCATCTCGTCGGCCTTCGCGCCGACGAGTTCGACGTCGCCTTGGGTGATCACCGCGGCGCAGGCATAGCTGCCCGCCTCGATCCGGTCGGCCATCACGCGATAGGTCGCGCCGTGGAGGCGGTCGACGCCTTCGATCGTCAGCGTCTCGGTGCCGATGCCGTCGATATGCGCGCCCATCGCGACGAGGCAGTTGCAGAGGTCGACGATCTCGGGCTCGCGCGCCGCATTTTCGAGGACGCAGGTGCCCTTCGCGAGCACCGCGGCCATCAGCGCATTTTCAGTCGCGCCGACCGAGACGACGGGGAAGGTGAATTTGCCGCCGGGCAGGCGTCCGCGGCCCGGCGCGCTCGCCTTCACATAGCCCGAGGCGAGCTCGATCTCGGCGCCAAAGGCTTCCAATGCTTTCAGGTGGAGGTCGATCGGGCGATTGCCGATCGCGCAGCCGCCGGGCAGCGACACCGTCGCCTCGCCCGCACGCGCCAGCAACGGGCCGAGCACGAGGATCGACGCGCGCATCTTGCGCACGATGTCATAGGGCGCGACGGTCGAGGTCAGCGTCGTCGTGCGCGCGGTCATCACGCGGCCGAAATCCTCGGGGCGCGATCCCTCGATCGTCGTCGAGCAGCCGAGCTGGTTGAGCAGGTGCCCGAACCCGTCGACATCGGCGAGCCGCGGCAGGTTGCGCAGCGTCAGCGGCTCGTCGGTAAGCAGTGCGCAAGGCAGCAAAGTGAGCGCCGCATTCTTCGCGCCGGAGATGGGGATTCGGCCCTTGAGTCGCTGGCCGCCGCGAATGACGATTTGATCCATCGGCTGTCTTTAGCGCATGCGCGATGCCGCGCAAGCGGCGCTGGGCGGATGGTGGTGATCTGTCCGCCAATGATCGCGCCTTTGCTTCCAAAGACTGAATAGCCCGGTCGTGGTTAAGTCATCTTGTTCGCGGTCCGCTTTCCGCATGGTGTTCGGACCAGAAATGTGGGACCATCGCGGTCTGGACGGTAAGACAAACGCGCTAGGTTTTACGGAACTATATTTGTCGGGGAAGGGGAAAGACATGCGGAATCCTGTCGTCGCGATTATCACCTCGCTTTCACTGATTGGGACGCAATTGGCGGTGCCGGCTGTCGCGCAGACACGCCCCTGGCCGCCCACGGGTGGCCCGCAGATCCAGCCACCACGTCCAAACCCCGGCGATGGCTATGCGGGCACGATCCGCTGCGAATCGCGAAACAACAACACCCAGCGCTGCAACGTGCGCACCGGCAATCGCGTCGACCTGCAACGGGTACTCGGCGGACGCTGCTCGAAGGGGCGCGATTGGGGCTTCACCGCCAATCAGATCTGGGTGTCGGGCGGCTGCCGCGCCGAATTCGCTTATGGTTATGCCAATGATGGCGGCTATCCGACGCCGCTGCCCCAACCGGTCAACGATTATGCGGGCATAATGAACTGCGAATCCTGGAATCGCAATTATCAGCAGTGCAATGTCCGGACCAACGATCGTGTCGAACTCACGCGCAGGCTCGGCGGCAAGTGCAACGCCGGGCGCCAATGGGGCTACACCAGCGATTATATCTGGGTCGATAAGGGCTGCCGCGCCGAGTTCGGCTATGGCTATCGCGGTGTGCAGCCTCCGAAGGACAAGGACAAGGGGCCGAGCACCGGGCTGATCATCGGCGGCATCGTCGTCGCGGGGGGGCTGCTCGCGCTGCTCGCGAGCCAGAAAAAGAAGAAGAAGGAAGCAACCGGCGAGCAGACGACGGCGCCTGAGGACACGGCAACGCCGACCTATCCCGCCGGCCCGCCCGCGGCACTGAGCGCCAACCTCTCGGCGCTGCCGAGCGCGGCGCGGCCGTCGGTGCAGAATTGCATGACCGATGCGGCGCGGCAGATCGGGGTCACCGGCGGCACCCGGCTGTCCTACGACAAGCTGATCTCGCTCGAACAGGGCAATGGTGGCTGGCGCATCCGTGCGACGATGACCGCGACCTATCCCGACGGCGCCAAGCAGGTCGAAATGTATTGCCGCGCGACGCCAAGCGACATCATCCAGCTCGACTTCACCTAGACAGGAGGGGCGAGTCCGATATCTTCTGCCGCCCCGGTGAAAGCCGGGGCGGCAAATTTTGGACGAAGACAGGGTCGGAAACGCGATGCGAAGGGATGGTGGGCCGGCTGCGGCGCTTTGGTCGCGGGCCTATCCGCTGTTGACCGTGACCGCGTTGTTCTGGGCCGGGAATTCGATCGTCGGGCGCGCGGCGCGCGACCTGGTGCCGCCCGCCGCCTTGTCTTTCTGGCGCTGGACCTTCGCGCTTGCCTTGCTGCTCCCGCTCGCCTGGCCGCATCTCAAGCGCGATTGGCCCATCTTGCGCGCGAACTGGCCGATCGTCGCGCTGCTCGGCGCATTGGCGATCGGGTCGTTCAACATCCTGCTCTACACCGGGCTGCAGAGCACCACCGCGCTCAATTCGATGCTGATCCAGTCGGCGCTGCCGGCGCTGGTTCTCGTCGTCGGTGCATTGGTGATGGGCGACCGCACCAGCCTGCGCCAGATTGCAGGTGTGCTGATTTCGCTCACCGGCGTGCTGGCGATCATCGCGCGCGGCGACCCGGCGATGCTGTGGGGATTGCAGCTCAACATCGGCGACGCGATCATCGGCGGCGCGGTGCTGCTCTGGGCGCTTTACTCGGTGCTGCTCCGCCGCCGGCCGGCGGCGCATCCGCTGAGCTTCCTCGCGGCGTCGATGGTGGTCGGCATCGCGGTCATTGTGCCATTTTACGCGCACGAGCTGTGGTCGGGGCGGCTGATCGTTCCCGCGACGGGTAGCGCGCTCGCCATCGCCTATGTCTCGATCTTTCCGTCGTTCCTCGCCTATCTCTTCTTCAATCGCGGGGTCGAGCTGATCGGCTCGGCGGCGACGGGGCAATATATGAATGTGATGCCGCTGATGGGGGCCGGCCTCGCGATGCTGTTCCTCGGCGAGGTGCTGCACCTGTTCCACATCATCGGGCTGGCGCTGATCGTCGCCGGCATATTGGTCGCCGGGCGACCGTCGCAGCCCGCAGCGCAGGCCTAGGCGAGCGCTTCCTCGACCTGTGCGAGGCGGTCCTTGCCGAAGAACATCTCGCTGCCGACGAAGAAGGTCGGGATGCCAAACACGCCGCGTGCGACCGCGGCTTCGGTGTTCTGGACCAGCTTCGCCTTGATCTCAGGCTCCTGCGTGCGTCCGAGCAGCGCGGGACCGTCGAAGCCGTTCGCCGACAGGAAGGTCGCGATGACCTCGGGATCGTCCATCTTCAGGCCATCCTCCCACATCGCGCGGTTCACCGCGTCGACATAATCGTCGAGTGTGCCTTCGTCGTCGGCAACGATCGCGCCGCGCATGATCGTCAGTGTGTTGACCGGAAAATGCGGGTTGATGCGGAATTTCGTGAGGCCGTGCCTTTCGATGAAGCGCCGCATTTCGAGGTTCTCGTAGGCGAGCTTTGCGGGGGCGTCGGCATATTGCACCATCGGCGCCTTGTTGCCCGTTGCCTTGAAGATGCCCCCGAGCAGGCACGGCGTGATGACCAGGTCGGCGCCGGTGCGGTCGAGGAGTTCGGGAAGCGCCTTCATGCACAGATAGGCGTTGGGGCTACCGAAATCGAAGATCAGTTCGAGCGTCTTGGTCACCATTTTTCTCCCCAGGGACGGAGGTCGAGTTCGTGGGTCCACGCGCTTTTGGGTTGCTTGTGGAGCATCACATAATTGGCGGCGATGGCTTGCGGGTTCAGGATCAGGTCCTGCGCCTTGGCATTGTCGAAATCGGGATGGCGGCCCTTGATGAAGTCGGTGTCGATCGCGCCGTCGATGATCGTGTGCGCGACGTGGATGCCTTGCGGCCCGAGTTCGCGCGCCATCGACTGGGCGAGCATGCGGAGCGCGCCCTTGGCGCCCGAGAAGGCGGAAAAGCCCGACCCGCCGCGGAGGGACGCGGTCGCTCCGGTGAAGATGATCGTGCCGCGGCCGCGCGGGCTCATGCGTTTCGCCGCCTCGCGGCCCATCAGAAAGCCGCCGAGGCACGCCATTTCCCAGACCTTGGTGTAAACGCGCACCGTCGTTTCGGTGATCGGGAAATTGACGTTCGCGCCGATGTTGAACACCGCGACCTCGACCGGGCCGACCTCGGCCTCGACCCGATCGAACAGCGCGATCATCGCATCCTCTTCGCGGGCGTCACCAGGGAAGGCGCGCGCCTGATGCCCGTCATCGCGTATCGACTGGGCAAGCGCTTCGAGCTGGTCGGCGTTACGTTCGCGGCGGTTGACGCAGACGGTGAGCCCTTCGGCGGCAAAGGCGCGGGCGATGGCGCCGCCGGTGGCGTCTCCGGCTCCGATGATGACGGCTGCGGGATTGGGCATGCGACTCTCCTCTTGTGTCCGATAGTAACTATGATAATCATAGTGACAAGTGATTTCTGTTCCCTGCCGAAGGAGGCTAAGGACGCGAGATGCCCAAACGCGCGGATCTGTCGGATACCTTATGCCCTGTCGGCCGATCGGCCGAGCTGCTTGGCGACCGCGCGGTGCTGTTGATTCTGCGCGAATTGCTCTTCGGTCGGCGGCGCTTCGAACTGATCGCGGCGAACACCGGACTGGGGCCGCAACTGGTATCAGCACGCCTCAAGATGCTCGTGGCGGAGGGGGTTGCCGAACGCCGCGCCTATAGCGAGCGGCCGCTACGCCACGATTATTGGCTGACCGATAAGGGCAAGGCGTTGTTCGATATACTGTACGCGATGCGCAACTGGTCCGAACGCTGGGCCTACGCCCCGGGCGAAACGGGCGACGGGCCCGCGATCCGTTATGTCCACCGGACGTGCGGGGCCGATGTCGGGACGGCGAAAATCTGTCCGGGGTGCGGCGCGGAGCTGGGTTATGGCGATTTGAAAGGCGAACCGTCGCCGGCGCTCAAGGCCGAGCAGGTCTCGCGAACGGCCTGACTTACGCCTTCTCCAGCGTGCATTGCAACGGATGCTGGTTCTGCCGCGCGGCGTCCATTACCTGGTTCACCTTGGTCTCGGCGACCTCATAGCTGAACACGCCGCACACGCCGACGCCCTGCTGATGGACGTGCAGCATCACCTGCGTCGCCTGTTCGATGTCCATGTTGAAGAAACGCTGCAGCACCATCACGACGAATTCCATCGGCGTGTAATCGTCGTTGAGCAGCAGCACCTTGTACATCGAGGGCTTTTTCGCCTTCGCGCGCGTACGCGTCGCGATGCCAACGCCGGGGGTGCCGGGCGAGCCATCGTCCTTGTCCGCCATCGCGCGGGGCGGCTGGTTTGTTGCAACAGGAAACATCATGGGCAGGAATATCGCAAGCCGCGGGCGAAGCGCAAGAGGCGCGGTCGCGGATTTTAACCTCTCGTTCGCCAGCCGGATCGGGTGGCCGCAAACAAGAACCGCCCGCTTCCCGGGGGAAGCGAGCGGCCTTGGGGTGTCGGCGCAGGCGGGGAGGGGAGGGGGAGGGTGCCCGCGCCAACGGTGGAAGGTGAAAGCGCCTTAGGCGGCCTTCATCTTCGAAGTGATGACCGAAACGCGGTTCGAGATCGGCGCGAAGCTGTCGTTCGTCAGCTTGACGACGAGTTCGCTGGTCTTCGAGGTCTGCGCGACAGCGGCGTCGAACGCCTTCTTGCTGTTTTCGGCATAGAGCTTGAAGAAGTCGGCCGGGGTCTTGACGGCGGTGTAGCCCTTCAGCGCGGCGGTCGTGTCTTCAAAGCTCTTGCGAGCATAGGTCACGCCTTCCTGGCCGAGGGTTTCGATGCCCTTGGCAGCGATCTTGCCGGCTTCGACGAGCGCTTCGACGTTCGCCTTGTTGAATTCGACGGCATCTTCAGCAAGCTTGCTGGTCTTGCTCATCGCTTCCTTGGCCTTCTCGTTGAAGTCGGCGGTCAGGGCTTCGGCGCGGGTCTTCGCTTCGTCGGCGAACTTCTTGACGGTGTCGTTCATGGTCTTGAATCCTTTGGTGGCGGCAGCGACCGGCTTCGGCGCGACCTTGGTCTGGGGTGCAATGGTCTTCGCAGCCGTCTTGGGAGCGGCCTTCTTTGCTGCCGGCTTTGCGGCTTTCTTTTGGACCGGCTTGGCCTTCGCCTTGACGATCTTGGTCTTCACGGGCGTCGCGGTCTTTTCGACTGCCGGAGCAGCAACAACCGGGGCCGCCGGAGTCGCCACCGGCTTGGCGGGGGTTTCCAGCGTCGCGGCTTCGAAAGCCTTTTCGGCACTATCCATCTTGGTAGCCATCGGGACAACTCCTTTATGTTGCACTGCACAATATAGGAGGCGATCGGCGATTTCAAGAGAATTTTTGTGCGGTGCACAAAAATAGTTCGAGCGCCGGCCCGAAGGCAATATATTCGCGGGATATTACCGCTGTTTGACGTAGCGGCCGGGGGCGTCCTCGATGGCCTTTTTGGCGCCCTTTCCGGGGATGCGCGCGCCCTTCACCGGGATTTTTGCGCTATCCCGCTGCGAAATCCACTCGATCCAGTGCGGCCACCAGCTGCCCTTGGTCTCGCTCGCGCTCGCGACAAAATCGTCGAGCGTCGCGGCGCTGCTGTCGCCCGTCCAATATTGATATTTGCCCGCGGCAGGCGGGTTGACCACCCCCGCGATATGGCCCGACCCCGCGAGCAGGAAGGTCTTCGGACCCGACAGATGGTCCATCAGCCGCCAGACGCTGGCGAGCGGCGCGATATGATCCTCGCGTCCCGCCTGGATATAGGCGGGCGTTTCGATCTTCTTCAGGTCGATCGGCGTACCGAGCACCGACAGGCTGTTCGGGATCACCATGCGATTGTCGCGGTAGAGATCGACCAGATATTGCCGGTGCCACTTCGCGGGCAGGTTCGTCGTGTCGCCGTTCCAATAGAGGAGGTCGAAGGGCGGATAGTCGTTGCCGAGCAGGTAATTGCTGACGACATAGTTCCAGATCAGGTCGCGCCCGCGCAGGCTGTTGAAGGTTGCGGCCATATAGCGCCCGTCGAGATAGCCCGGCGCCGACAGTTGCTGGAGCAACGCCAGATAGCCGTCGTCGACGAACATCTTGAGGTCGCCGGCCTGTTCGAAATCGACCTGCGCGGTGAAGAAGGTCACCGACTGGACCTTGTCGGCCTCGCCGCGCGCCGACAGCATCGCAAGCGTCGCGGCGAGCGTGGTGCCCGCGACGCAATAACCGATCGTATGGACCGCGGGGACATCGAGCGCGTCGCGCACCGTGTCGATCGCATCGACCTGCGCGGCGACATAATCGTCCCAGGCAACCTCGCTCATCGACGCGTCGGCCGACTTCCACGACACGACGAACACCGACAATCCCTGTTCGACCGCCCAGGCGACGAAGCTTTTCGCCGGATTGAGGTCGAGGATGTAAAAGCGGTTGATCCACGGCGGGAAGATGAGGAGCGGGACGGCGAGCACCTCCTTTGTCGTCGGGGTGTACTGGATCAGCTGGTAAAGATCGGTCTCGTGGATCACCTTGCCCGGCGTCGTCGCGATATTGACCCCGACCTCGAACGCATCGGGATCGACATGGGAGAGCTGCCCGCGCGACAGGTCATTGAGCATGTGGCGGAGCCCCTTGAGCAGGCTTTCGCCGCGCGTTTCGACCGCGCGCTTGATCACTTCAGGATTGGTGAGCGCGAGGTTGGTCGGCGCCATCGCATCTACCATCGCCTTCGCGGCGAACTCCATCTTCGCGCGCGCGGCGGGGTCGAGCCCCTCGAACTGGCGTGTCGTCGCGAGCATCTGTTCGGCGAGCAGACCATAGGTCTGGCGGATCATCGCGAAGACCGGATTGGCCGTCCATTCGGCATCGGTGAAGCGGCGGTCCTTTGCCGCCGCATCGGGGACGTCGGGAATGGTTGGGGCCATGGGGTTCATGGTGGCGAGCGAGGCCCAGAAGGCGACGCCCTGGTCCCACATCTTCGACGATTGCTGCGTCCACAGCTGTGTCGCGGGATTGTCGAGCCATTTGGCGGGATCGAACAGCGCCGCGGCACTCGCATTGCCGTCGTTCGCCTGACCCAGCGCATATTCGAGCATCATCTGCTGCGCGCGGCCAATCACGCTCGCCCAATGCTGCATGTCGTCGGGGGATGGCATGAAGGGATTTGGCGTTTCGATCGTGTCGTCCTTGCCCGTGTCGTTCATGCTCGTTCCTGCTGGTCAGTGCGGATAATATGCCTATAACAAGCCGCGATGCGGCTGGCGAGATTGCCGCGCGCGTCAACCCACAAGTAACGTAAAGGAGTTGTTCTAGTTTCCCATGTCCGAAGATGAATTCTATCGCATCAAGCGCCTGCCGCCCTATGTCATCGCCGAAGTGAATGCGATGCGTGCGGCCGCCCGCGCCGCGGGAGAAGACATCATCGACCTGGGGATGGGCAACCCCGACCTGCCGCCGCCCGCGCATGTGATCGAAAAGCTCTGCGAAGTCGCGATGAAGCCCGACGCCCACGGCTATTCGCAGTCAAAGGGCATTCCGGGCCTCCGCCGCGCGCAGGCGAATTATTACGGCCGCCGCTTCAACGTAGATCTCGACCCCGAAACCGAAGTCGTCGTGACGATGGGGTCGAAGGAAGGGCTCGCGAGCCTCGCGACCGCGATCACCGGCCCCGGCGACGTCGTGCTCGCGCCGAACCCGAGCTATCCGATCCATACCTTCGGCTTCATCATCGCCGGCGCGACGATCCGCAGCGTGCCGACGACGCCCGACGAGAATTACTGGCGCGCGCTCGACCGCGCGATGGCGTTCACCGTGCCGCGCCCGTCGATCCTCGTCGTCAACTATCCGTCGAACCCGACCGCCGAAGCCGTCGACCTTGCCTTCTACGAACGCCTCGTGGCGTGGGCGAAGGAGAATAAGGTCTGGGTCCTCAGCGACCTCGCCTATTCGGAGCTTTATTACGACGGCAACCCGACGCCCTCGATCCTGCAGGTACCGGGCGCGAAGGACGTCGCGATCGAATTCACCTCGATGTCGAAAACCTATTCGATGGCGGGCTGGCGCATGGGCTTTGCGGTCGGCAACAAGCGCCTGATCGCGGCGATGACGCGCGTGAAATCCTACCTCGACTATGGTGCCTTCACCCCGATTCAGGCCGCAGCCTGCGCCGCACTCAATGGCCCGCAGGATATCGTCGCGAAGAACCGCGAGCTTTATCAGAAGCGCCGCGACGTGATGGTCGAAAGCTTTGGCCGTGCAGGGTGGGACATCCCGAGCCCGAAAGCGTCGATGTTCGCCTGGGCGCCGCTGCCGCCCGCACTCAAGGAAATGGGCAGCCTCGAATTTTCGAAGCAACTCCTCACCCACGCCAAGGTCGCGGTCGCGCCCGGTGTCGGTTATGGCGAGGACGGCGAAGGCTATGTCCGCATCGCGATGGTCGAGAATGAACAGCGCATCCGGCAGGCGGCGCGCAACGTCCGCAAGTTCCTTGCAATGCACGGTGTGAACACGCCCTCGGTTGCCGCCGGGGGATGACGGGCCTCGACGCGGGCGCGATTGCGCAGACGATTCAGCTGTCGGTCACGCCGGTGTTCCTGCTGGTGGCGACCGGCAGCCTGCTCAACGTCATCGCCGGCCGCCTCGCGCGCGTCGTCGACCGGTCGCGCAATCTGATGGAACGCTGGTCCGACACCGAGGGGCTTGAGCATGAGCGCATCGTCGCCGAACTGCGCATCGCCGACCGCAGGATGGGGATCATCAACAATTCGATCCTCTCCGCCGTCGCGTGCGGCATCGTCGTCTGCCTGCTTGTCGCGCTGCTGTTCACGCAGGCCTTTACCGGCATCAACCTCGGTGTCGCGGCGTCATGGGCCTTTGCGGTCGCGATGCTGTTGCTGCTCATCTCGCTGATCCTCTTCCTCGTCGAGGTGCGGCTTGCGGTGCGCGCGATCCATGTGCCGATGGAATTGCTCGAGCTCGAGGAAATGGGCTGGAAGAAGCGGCGCGACCGGCGCTGACAGCGTGAGGCGATGGCTGGTCGAAGCGTGCGCCATCGCCACAGCCGACCCACATTTTTGTCATTCCCGCGAAAGCGGGAACCCAGTTGCAACGTCTGCTCGCTGGGTTCCCGCTTTCGCGGGAATGACGAAGTTGGGTGTTCGCACGAACTAGGGCGTCACGCTCGCCCGATAGGTCGGCGCCACGCGCTTCCGGCTCGCCTGCTCATAGGCATAGCCCGCGGCGAGGATATCGGCATCGCTCCATTTGGCGCCGATGAACGAGAGGCCGATCGGGAGCCCCTCGACCGCGCCCATCGGCACGGTGAGGTGCGGATAGCCGGCGACCGCGGGAAGCTGGCTGGTGCCCGGGCTCTTGTAGCTGTCGCCATTGACCAGGTCGCTGACCCACGCGGGGCCGTTGGTGACCCCGACGAGCAGGTCGACGTCATGGGCCTTTAGCAACCGGTCGATACCCTCGGGGCCCGCGAGCCGCACCGCCTTTTCGCGCGCCGCGAGATAGGCGGGACTGTCGAGTCCGCCCTTGGTCTCGGCGAGTTCGAAAATTCCCTGGTCGAACCACTTCAGCTCGTCGGGGTTCGCCTTGTTGAAAGCGATGACGTCGGCGAGCGACCGCGGCGCATTCGCGTTCGGCAGGCCGCCCAGATAAGTCGCCATGTCGGCCTTGAGTTCGGTGAGCAATATTTCGAATTCGGCAGCGCCAAGCCCCTCATCGCCCTTCCGGCTGTCGGCGATTTCGACCAGCGTCGCGCCGATCCCTTCCATCTGCTTCAGCGCCGCGTCGAACAGCGCCGTGACATCGGCACGATCGCCGACGCGGTCGCGCATCACCCCGATGCGCTTTCCCTTCAGCGCGTCGGGCGACAGCGCGGCGACATAGTCGGCTTTTCGCGCGTCGGCTTCGGCGGTTGCGGGGTCGGCGGCGTCGCTGCCCGCGATCACGCTCATCACCGCGGCGGCATCGCGTACCGTCAGCGTCATCGGTCCGGCGGTGTCCTGGCTATGGCTGATCGGGACGATATGCGTGCGGCTGACCAGCCCGACGCTGGGCTTGAAGCCGACGATGCCATTGACCCCGGCGGGGCAGGTGATCGATCCGTCGGTTTCGGTGCCGATCGCTAGTGGCGCGAGGCTGGCGGCGACCGCGGCGGCGCTGCCCGACGACGAGCCGCAGCTGTTGCGATCGAGCGCATGCGGATTCTTCGTCAGGCCCCCGACCGCGCTCCACCCGCTCGTCGAATTGTCCGACCGGATGTTCGCCCATTCGCTGAGGTTCGTCTTGCCGAGGATGATCGCGCCCGCATCGTGCAGCCGCGCGACGATCGGCGCATCGCGGTCCGTCACATTGTCCTTGAGCGCGAGCGACCCCGCCGTCGTGGGAAGCGGCCCCGCGGCCTCGATATTGTCCTTGAGCAGGATGGGGATGCCATGGAGCGGGCCGCGCGCCTTGCCCGCGATGCGCTCGTCATAGAGTCGCTTCCCCTCGGCGCTGAGCTCGGTTTGCGGCATCGTCGCGATCACGGCGTCGAGCTTGGGGCCATGATCGTCGATCCGTCCGATCCGGTCGAGATAGACGAGCGGGGTCAGCCCTTCGTAAATCCGCCCGCTCTCCATTTCGGCGCGCAGCGTCGCGGCGTCCTTGCCCTCGACCTCGGGAAGCGGCGGCGGCATCGCGGAGGCCGGGGCGGCGGCGGGAGCGATCGCGAGAAGGGCGGCGGCGCCGAGCAGCGAAAATTTTTGCATGGGCTGCAGGCTGGCAGCCGTAGCGGCAATTGCAAGCGGGCAATTTCGGTTCGCCCCAACGGCGTTGACACCACTCCCCCCGGTCTGCTCCCTTGGCGGCGGGAGATAAAAATGACCGATAAAGCTGCCTCGTCGCAGGGCATCGCCTCACCGGCCACCGGCGTTTCCGCGGAGACGCGGACGATGCTGTGGATCCTGCTGATCGTCTATATCTTCAACTTCCTCGACCGGCAGATCGTCAACATCCTCGCCGAACCGATCAAGACCGACCTCGGCTTGTCCGACACGCAGCTCGGGCTGCTCGCTGGTCCCGCCTTCGCGGTCTTCTACGCGCTGCTCGGCATCCCGATCGCACGCTATGCCGACAAGGACGGCACGAACCGCGTCCGCCTGATCGCACTCGCGCTCGCGATCTGGTCGGCGATGACCGCAGTGTGCGGGCTGGCGCAGAATTTCGTGCAATTGCTCTTCGCGCGCATCGGCGTCGGCGTCGGCGAGGCGGGGTGTACGCCCGCCGCGCACTCGCTGATTTCGGACAGCGTCGCGCCTGAAAAACGCTCGTCGGCGATCGCGTTCTATGGTCTTGGCGTGCCGATCGGATCGCTACTCGGGCTGATTATCGGCGGCATCGTCAACGATCTTTATGGCTGGCGCATCGCGCTGATGCTCGTCGGCGCGCCGGGCCTGCTGCTCGCGCTCGTCGTGCTGTTCGTGATGCGCGAGCCGCGGCACAGCCGCACCGCCGAAGCCGCGGCGACCGCCGCCGCGGTGACCCGGCTCTCGACCGGCGAGGCGATGCGCGAAATCTTCACCTCGCGCGCCTTCATCTACATATTGATCGCGTCGTCGGTCGTCGCCTTCCTCGGTTATGGCAAGGCGCTGTGGACGATCAGCTTCTTCATCCGCAGCCACGGGCTGTCGACGACCGAAGCGGGGCTGTCGATGGCGGTCGTGCTCGGGCTCGCCGGGGTGTTCGGTACCTGGCTCGGCGGCAAGATGGCGGACAAGTTCGGCGCGCGCGACAAGCGCCATATCCTGACCTTCCCCGCCTATGGCATGGCGCTCGCCGCCCCCATCCTGTTCCTCGGCTATTTCATGGAGGATTGGCGCGTCGCCGTCGCGCTGCTCATCATCCCGACGATCCTCAACTCGGCCTATTACGGGCCGGCCTATGCGTGCGTACAGGGGCTGGTGCGCCCGCAGGCGCGCGCCGTCGCGGCGTCGATCATGCTGTTCGGTCAGAACCTGATCGGGCTGGGCTTCGGGCCCTTCCTGTTCGGGGTGCTGTCCGATGCATTGCAACCGCTGGCGGGGCAGGAAAGCGTACGCTGGGTGCTCTATGGCGCCGCATGGCTTGGCCTCATCCCCGCCTTCTTCTTCTGGCGCGCGAGCCTGCGGCTCAACGCCGAACTTAAATCGGGTTAATAGGGCGGATCGACCTTCGCACGCTGTGCCTTCGCGGCGTCGATCCACCAATTGAGGTCGTCGGCAAAGCGCGGGAAGCTCTTTTCGAGCCGCGCGCCGTCTTCGCCCGCGGGCTTGCCGCCGGCGTCGAACGCCCCGCCGATCCGTCCGACCGGGAGGATCGAGGAGGTGACCGCCATTCCCATCTCACCGAGCGTGTCGCGCCAGCCCATCATCGCGCGCACGCCCGACCAGGGGCCCGCCGAGTAACAGGCGATTGCCGCGGGCCGCCAGAACCATTCCTCGAGATAATGGTCGGTGAGGTTCTTGAGCCCCGGCTGCGGCCCCCAATTATATTCTCCGGTGACGAACAGGAAGCCGTCGGCGGCGCGGATCTTTTCCGCGAGTTCCTCCATCGCCGGCGGCGCTTCGCCCTTCGGATATTCCTTGTACATCCGGTCGAGCATCGGAAGACCCACCGCCTTGGCGTCGATCAGCTCGGCGCTGTCGCCGCGTGCCGTGATCGCGTCGACGATCCACTGCGCGAGCTTGATGCCCTGCCGGTCGCGGCGATAGCTGCCATAGAAGATAAGGATGTGGCGGGACATGGTGGGTTCCTAGGGTCGGATGGTGATCGGGATGCCGTCGGGCACGATATCCCACAGCTGTTTTATCTCGGCGTTCGACAGCGCGATACAACCGTCGGTCCAGTCGCGCGCGATCGGCGGTCCCGGCCATGCGTTCGGCTGGCCGTGAATGAAGATATCGCCGCCGGGCGACCGCCCCTTCACCTTGGCAAAGGCGCGGTCGGCGGCGTTGGGGTAGGATATGCGCAGCGACAGATGATAGGCGCTCTGCCGATTGCGCCCGCTGATCATGTAGCGCCCCTCGGGCGTGCGTTCGTCGCCCTCGAACTGCTTATGCCCCGTCGGCGTGTCGCCGAAACGGACATTCTTGTAACGGACGATCTCGCGGATCCCGGCGTAAGCGATCAGCACGCGATCGCTCTTGTCGACGAGCAGCCGGTCCACCTTGGCCCCCGCGGGCAACGACGGCTGCGAGCTTGCGGCGCCGCACGCGGCGAGGAGCAGACAGGCGAGGGGCGAGGCGCGGCGCATCGGGCGACCCTACGACTTTGGCACGGTCCGGCAAGTGGCTGCCGGTGCCGCGCCGCGGCGCTAGCCGATCACCCGGCCGATCAGCGTGCCCTTCGTTCCCGACCGGTCATAGGCGAAGTCGATCTGCGGCCATCTCTTCTGCCAACGCCGCGCGACAAGGCGCTCGCCGGGGCGCGCGGCATCGTCGAGCAGGATCATCGCGCCGTCGGCGAGGCGCGGGAACAGCGATTCGGCGGCGCCGCGCACCAGCGGGTGCAGCGCCCATGGCGGGCCGTCGATCACCAGCAGGCCGATGTCGGTCGGCAGGTCGGCAAGCTGATACCAGAGCCCCGGCCAGTCGCCCGGCGGCAAGCCGAGCGGCGCGTGGCGGAGGTCGGCCGTGACGCCCTGGCTCGCCAGCCAATGCGCGGTGGCGGCGACAAATTCCTGATGCTGGTCATAGCTGATCAGCCGCCCGCCGCCGAATTTTGACAGCGCCTTGGCGATCACAAGGCTGCTCGCGCCGCAGCCGAGTTCGACGACCATCGCTGGGCGGAGTTCCTCGATCGCGTCGACGATATGCGTCAGGAAGCGCGTGTCGGCCTTCCAGCTGCCGAGATGCGGCAAGGCATCGTCGGCGAGCCCAAGCCGGTCGAGCAACGCCGCCTTCTCCGTGTGGCGCCCGCCCCACAGCGAGCGCAGCAGCCATGGCCACTGGATCGCGCCGAAGGCGATAACCTCGATCCGTTCGCGCGCCGGGCGCGGCAAGGCATCGTACATATCGGGACGCGCCAGAAGCTGCGTCGTTTCGCGACTTGTCATCCACAGCCAACTAGTGACGGCCGATGGCAGTTCAGTGACGGCGGAGAGACTTGCGTCCGGTCGCCGCGCTTATGCGACGACCGGCACCGGATCGTCAGTCGCTGAACGGGTCGCGGATCAGGATCGTATCCTCGCGCTCGGGGCTGGTCGACACGAGCGCGATCGGGGTTTCGATCAATTCCTGCACGCGCTGGATATATTTGATCGCCTGCGCGGGCAGGTCGGCATAGCTGCGCGCGCCCGCGGTCGATTCGTGCCAGCCGTCCATTTCCTCGTAGATCGGTTCGACCTCGGCCTGATCGGCCGAATGTGCGGGGAAATAGTCGAGGATCTTGCCGCGGAGGCGATAACCGGTGCAGATGCGGATCGTATCGAACCCGTCGAGCACATCGAGTTTGGTCAGCGCGATGCCCGTGACACCCGATACCGCACAGCTCTGCCGCACGAGCACCGCATCGAACCAGCCGCAGCGGCGCTTGCGCCCGGTGACCGTGCCGAATTCATGCCCGCGTTCGCCGAGCTTCTGGCCGATTTCGTCTTCGAGCTCGGTCGGAAAAGGCCCGCTGCCGACGCGCGTCGTATACGCCTTGGCGATACCGAGCACGAAACCGACCGCCGACGGGCCGAGGCCCGAACCCGACGCGGCGGTGCCGCTCACCGTGTTCGAGCTGGTGACGAACGGATAGGTGCCGTGATCGACGTCGAGCAGCACGCCCTGCGCGCCTTCGAACAGGATGCGCGCGCCGGCCTTGCGCACCTTTTTCAGGCGCTTCCACACCGGCTGCGCATATTCGAGCACATAGTCGGCGATTTCGGTGAGGTCGGCGACCAGGCGCTCGCGATCGATCGGCGGCTCGCCGAAGCCGGCGCGCAGCGCGTCGTGGTGCGCGGTCAGGCGGTCGAGCTGCGGTTCGAGCTTGTCGAGATGCGCGAGGTCGCAGACGCGGATCGCGCGGCGGCCGACCTTGTCCTCATAGGCGGGGCCGATGCCGCGGCCCGTGGTGCCGATCTTGCCGGCGCCCGCGGCGGTTTCGCGCAGCGCGTCGAGGTCGCGGTGGAACGGCAGGATCAGCGCGCAATTGTCGGCGATCGCGAAATTCTCGGGGTTGATCGCGACGCCCTGCTTGCGCAGCTTGGTGATCTCGTCGCGCAGCGCCCACGGGTCGAGCACGACGCCATTGCCGATGATCGACAGCGTGCCGGTGACGATGCCCGACGGAAGCAGCGACAGCTTGTAGACCTGTTCGCCGACGACGAGCGTATGGCCGGCATTATGACCGCCCTGGAAGCGGACCACGGCGTCGGCGCGGCTGGCGAGCCAGTCGACGATCTTGCCCTTGCCCTCGTCGCCCCATTGCGACCCGATGACGGTAACATTTGCCATGACAATGTCCTGCTGTGCGGGGTCATCCTGACCCGGCGCGGCCTTAGCGGATTTGGCCGGAGAGGCAAGGGCAGTGGCACGGTTGCGTCCTTCTTTTTGGCGGGGTAGCGAGGCGGAAAGAAGGATGCCCGCGATGATCGAACCCGATGCCCCCTATCATGCCCATATCTATTTCGACGATGCCGAGCGCGCCGCCGCCACCGAACTGCGCGACGGGTTCAGCCACGACGCAGCGATTCTATTCGTCGGCGATATGACCGACGGCGCCGCGGGGCCGCACCCGATTGCGCAATATGAGGTGCATTTTCTGGGTGCAGCGGTTCCAGCGGTGGTTGCGACGATCGAGGCGACGGGGCTGCGCGCGCTGGTGCACCCGCTGACCGACGACGACCTTGCCGATCATACGACGCTCGCGCACTGGATCGGCGAGCCCGTCGAACTCGACGTGACCGTGCTCGATCCGCCGGGCGTGAATCAAGGGATTCCGCGCTTTGGGGTGTCGGACTTTTAGGCTTCGACCGGCCCGTCGGGACCGAGAATAAACCCGCAGCCGAGCGCGCGCGCGCTGTCGCTCTCGGACAGTGCCGCGACCGTCTGCCAATCGTCGGCGCGCAGGCTCGCGGCCAGCACAGGATCGTGGCCGAGCGGCAGGAAGATGCGGCGGTCGGCATCGTCCTCGGCGCCGAGCCCGGCATCGATCAGCGGATCGGGATAGAGCGAAAAGCCCACGGCCGATTCTTCCTGTTCGCCGACGGGAATCGAATAGCCGCCGCCGCGGCCGACCGCGTCTCCTTGTCCGGGAACGAAGATCTGGAAGCCGAACCAGCTTTGATAGGCGAAGCCATGACGCTCGGTCGGGTCGAGGGTCAGTGTCACGCGGTCGCGGATCGGCGCGGCGATCGCTTCGAGCGCGTCGATGCGCGCGGTCAGAACGCCGGATGTGTCGAATGCGCGCAGGTCGGCGATCGCCCGGTCAAAGGGTCCGGTCGCGCGGAGCAGCGGCAGATAGGCCTCGGCGCCCAGCCGGGTCAGCGCGCCGGCGTCCTTGGCGTCGAGTTCGTCACGGAGTTGCTGGATGTCTACCGTGACGGGCAGCGGCCCGTTCGCGAGCAGGTCGACGACGTCGGGCAAGGTGAAATCGATCGTGACGGGGCCGATTCCCGCGGCCTCGAGCGCGTCGATCGCGACGGTGACAATCTCGCGTGCCGCGGCGACACTGTCGCTGCCGATCAGCTCGGCGCCGACCTGCAGCATCTCGCGCGCCGGGCGTAGCTGGCTCGCACGCAATTTGACGACCTGCCCGGCGTAGCAGAGGCGCAGCGGGCGCGGCGCCTTGGCGAGCAGCGAGGTTGCGATGCGGCCGACCTGCCGCGTGATGTCGGGACGCAGCGCAAGCGTGCGCTGCGACACCGGATCGGTGAAGCGGAGCAGGTCGCGCGAAGACCGGTCGTCGTCGCCGCCGAGCGTCTCGCGAAATTCTGCGAGCGGCGGCGCGACGCGTCCATAACCATGCGCGCGCATCGCATCGACGAGCGCGCGGGTGACGCGCGACGTGGCCTCCGCCTGTCGGGGGAGGCGGTCGCGCAGCCCTTCGGGCAGCAGGGCAGGGGCCTTGGTCATGCGTGCGGCCTTAGGCGGGTGGCGGCGGGAGTTCAATATAGTCCCCCTCCCGCTTGCGGGAGGGGTTAGGGGTGGGCAGCGACTTTGCCGGGCCCACCCCGCTGCGACTAGCGAGCAAGCTCGCAAGTCTCGCTGCCCCTCCCGCAAGCGGGAGGGGACAATTCGTTTTAGAACTTCAAACCCTTCACCGTCTTCACGCCGGGAAGCTGGCAAAGCTGCCACAGCAAAGGTTCGGGCATCGGCGAATCGAGCGACAGCAGCAGCACCGCTTCGCCCCCCGCGGCGCGGCGGCCGAGGTGGAAGGTGCCGATGTTGAGCCCCGCTTCGCCGAGTGCGGTGCCGATGCGGCCGATGAAGCCTGGCGCGTCCTCGTTGACGATATAGAGCATATGGCCGTCGAGATCGGCCTCGACCTTGATCCCGAACATCTCGACCAGGCGCGGGTCGCCGTTGCTGAACAAAGTGCCCGCTACCGAGCGGTCGCCCTGTTCGGTCGCGACGGTGACGCGGACGAGCGTGTGGTAATCGCCGTCGCGGTCGTGGCGCACTTCGCGCACGTCGAGCCCGCGCTCGCGCGCGAGGTGCGGCGCGTTGACCATGTTCACGCTGTCCGAATAACGGCGCATCAGGCCGGTGAGCACCGCGGCGGTGATCGGCTTGAGGTTGAGTTCGGCGGCGGCGCCCTCGACCTCGACCGAGATCGTGGTCAGGTTGTCGTGCGCGAGCTGGCCGACGAGGCTGCCGAGCTTTTCGGCGAGGCTCATATAGGGGCGCAGCTTCGGCGCTTCCTCGGCCGAGAGGCTCGGGACGTTGAGCGCGTTGGTGATGCCGCCGGTCAGGAGGTAATCCGACAGCTGCTCGGCCACTTGAATGGCGACATTGACCTGCGCTTCGTCGGTCGAAGCGCCGAGGTGCGGCGTGCAGATGAAGTTCGGCGCGCTGAACAGCGGGTGGTCGGCCGCCGGGGGCTCGGTCTGGAAGACGTCGAGGGCGGCGCCGGCGACATGGCCCGATTCGAGCGCGTCCTTGAGCGCCGCCTCGTCGATCAGGCCGCCGCGCGCGCAGTTGATGATGCGCACGCCCTTCTTCGCCTTGGCGATATTTTCGGCCGACAGGATGTTGCGCGTCTGGTCGGTCAGCGGCGTGTGCAGCGTGATGAAGTCGGCCTTGGCGAGCAAGGTGTCGAGATCGGCCTTTTCGACGCCGAGTTCGATCGCGCGCTCGGGGGTCAGGAAGGGGTCGAAGGCGACGACCTTCATGCGCAGGCCGAGCGCGCGCTCGGCGACGATGCTGCCGATGTTGCCACAGCCGATCAGGCCGAGCGTCTTCGACGTCAGCTCGACGCCCATGAAGTCATTCTTCGGCCATTTGCCCGCCTGCGTCCCGGCGTTGGCTTCGGGAATCTGGCGCGCGAGCGCGAACATCATCGCGATCGCATGTTCGGCGGTGGTGATGCTGTTGCCGAAGGGGGTGTTCATCACGATGACGCCCTTCTTCGACGCCTCGGGAATGTCGACATTGTCGACGCCGATCCCGGCACGGCCGACGACCTTCAGCTTCGTCGCGGCGGCGAGCACGTCGGCGGTGACTTTCGTGGCCGAGCGGATGGCGAGGCCGTCATAGTCGCCGATCATCGCGATCAGCTCGTCCTTGGTCTTGCCGGTGATGACGTCGACGTCGATGCCGCGTTCCTTGAAGATCGCGGCGGCTTTGGGGTCCATTTTGTCGGAAATGAGAACTTTGGGAGCGGTCATTTTATGTCTCCATATCCCGGCGAAAGCCGAGACCTGTAGCGGAATAGGGGAATGGGCCCCGGCTTGCGCCGGAGTTCACAATCAGGCGTTGAGCGAGGCGTAAGCCCAGTCGAGCCACGGGCCGAGCGCTTCGACATCGGCGGTGTCGACGGTCGCGCCGCACCAGATGCGAAGGCCCGGAGGCGCGTCGCGATAACCCGCGATGTCGTATGCCGCGCCTTCGGCATCGAGCAGGCCCGCGAACTTCTTGATGAAGCCCTCGTCGGCACCCGCGACCGACAGGCAGACCGAGGTTTTCGAGCGGCTGGCAGGATCGGCGGCGAGGTGGCTCAACCACTCGCGTTCTTCGACGATCTTGTCGAGCGCCGCGGCATTCGCGTCGCTGCGCGCCTTCAGGCCGTCGAGACCGCCGAGCGACTTCGCCCATTCGAGCGCGAAGATTGCATCTTCGACCGCGAGCATCGACGGGGTGTTGATCGTCTCGCCCTTGAACACGCCTTCGGTCAGCGCGCCCTTCGAGACGAGGCGGAACACCTTCGGCAGCGGCCAGGCGGGGGTGTGATTTTCGAGGCGTTCGACCGCGCGCGGGCCGAGGATCAGCACGCCATGGCCGCCTTCACCGCCGAGCACTTTCTGCCAGCTGAAGGTCGCGACGTCGATCTTGTCCCACGGCAGGTCGTAAGCGAACACCGCGCTGGTCGCGTCGGCGAAGCTCAGTCCTTCGCGGTCGGCGGCGATCCAGTCGCCGTTCGGAACGCGAACGCCGCTGGTGGTGCCGTTCCAGGTGAAGAGCACGTCGTTCGACCAGTCGACCTGGCCGAGGTCGGGAAGCTGGCCGTAATCGGCGCGGATGACGGTCGGATCGAGCTTGAGCTGCTTCGCGGCGTCGGTGACCCAGCCCTCACCGAAGCTCTCCCAAGCGAGCGTCGTGACGGGGCGGGCGCCGAGCATCGTCCACATCGCCATTTCAAAGGCGCCGGTGTCGCTGCCCGGAACGATGCCGATGCGGTGCGTGTCGGGGAGCTGCAGCATCTCGCGCATCAGGTCGATGCAGTAAGCGAGACGCGTCTTGCCGATCTTCGCACGATGCGAGCGGCCGAGCGATTCGGTGTTCAGTTTTTCAGGGGACCAGACCGGCGGCTTGGCGCAGGGTCCGGAAGAAAAATAGGGGCGCGCAGGGCGCAATACAGGCGTCGTCACTTCAGTCATTTCAGTCTCTCCTTGCAGAGAGCTCGCGCGGCGTTGGGACCGCGTGGCCCGGCGCCGCGTTTAGGGTGGAGCGCGCAACTGTCAAACAAATTGCACGGACCGGGCGAAATTTTCGACGAGTGGAGAAAAAGGTATACAGCTTGTTAACCATTTCGGCGGTATTTTGACGTCATGGGGGTCCCTGCGTTCTTGAAGCTCCGGATATTGGTTGCCGCTAGTGCAGCGCTGGCACTGTCCGCCTGTTTCGGCGCCCCCGAGGCGATGAAGAACGGCGGCGGGAAACGCCCGACCGCGAGCAAGCCGAACCGCCCGCAAGCCGTCGGCACCCCCTCCTTCACCAGCGCCGAAGCGCAGCAATGCGCCTTCGATCTCAAGCAGGCGGGCGTCCGCTTCACCCCGCTGCCGAACGAGGACCATGGCGGCGGCTGCACCTCGATCGATTCGGTAAAGCTGCTCGACATCGGCACGCCGGTATCGGGGCTCGGCGCGATGACCTGTCCGCTTGCGAAGAATTTCGCCGCATGGGTGCAATATGCGGTGAAACCCGCGGCGCGGAAATATCTGGGGCAGGAGGTCGTGAAGATCGAGACGTTCGGAACCTACAGCTGCCGCAACATTTATGGCGGCCGGTCGGGGCGGATGTCGCAGCACGCCTTTTCGAATGCGATCGACGTCTCGGGCTTCCTGCTCGCCGACGGTCGTCGCGTCATGCTCGACGGCGGATGGACCGGCGACAAATCGTCGCAGGAATTCCTCCGCGCGCTCCACAAATCGGGCTGCCGCCGCTTCGGGACCGTGCTCGGCCCCGATTACAACGCGGCGCATTATAATCATTTCCACTTCGACATGAGCGGCAACGGCTACTGCCGCTGAGCTTGGCAAAGTCGCGTGGAGCGGCTAGCCGTCCGCTAATGGCAGAAGACAAACAACCCCATCGCTCGCGTTTCCACAAAGCCAAGGACGACGCGCAATTCGCCAAACAGGCGGTATCGACCCCGCAGACGCAAAGCCCGGCCTATCGGCTGGCGTTCCAGGACACCGAGTTCCTGCTGCGCGAAGATTTGCGTCCGGTGCGCTTCCAGCTCGAACTGCTCAAACCCGAACTGATGCTCGACGAAGCGAAGATCGAGTCGATGCTCGTCATCTATGGCTCGGCGCGCATTCCGTCGCCCGACGGCGCGCAGGCCGTGCTCGACGCGGCGCGTACGCCCGAGGAGCAGCGGATCGCCGAGCGGCTCGCGGCCAAGGCCAAATATTATGAGGAGGCGCGGGGGCTTGCGCGGATCGCGAGCCAGGTGCCGCCTGACGAGAATGGCTGCCGCAACTTCGTCGTCTGTTCGGGCGGCGGGCCGTCGATCATGGAAGCCGCGAATCGCGGCGCCGACGACGTGGGCAAGGAATCGGTCGGGCTCAACATCGTGCTGCCGCACGAGCAGGCGCCGAACCGCTATGTCACCCCCGACCTCAGCTTTCAGTTTCACTATTTCGCGCTGCGCAAGATGCACTTCCTGCTCCGCGCGCGCGCCGTCTGTGTGTTCCCGGGCGGGTTCGGGACGTTCGACGAGACGTTCGAGCTGCTGACGCTGATCCAGACCGGCAAGATCAAGCCAATCCCGATCGTGCTGTTCAGCGAGGAATTCTGGACCCGCGTCGTCAATTTCGACGCGCTGGTCGAGGAGGGCGTGATCAGCCAGCGCGACCTGTCGCTGTTCCACTTCGTCGAAACCGCCGAAGAGGCGTGGAAGATCATCCAGGATTTCTACGGCAACGTGCAGAACCCGAATTAAGCTGTTCCTCCCCCTTGATGGGGGGCAGCGAGCCCCGGGCTTGATCCGGGGCGTAGCGGTGGGGGGCGCCCTCGGCCTGAAACGCCGGCGCAAAGACGCGCCATCATTCGCCTAGCCGCTTCGCGGCAAGGCCCCATATCCTTCATCCCATCAAGGGAGAAGGAGGCTTATTTCGACTGTTCTTCCAGATACAGGATCAGCGCCTTGCGGTCTGCGGCGTCGATCACGCCGGCGAACGCCATGCGGGTGCCCGGAACATCCTTCATCGGCGCCGTGAGATAGGCGTCGAGCGCGGCCTCGTCCCAGACGCCGCCCTTCGCCTTCATCGCGCCCGAATAGGAAAAATCGGGCTTCGACGCGACCGCGGCGCCGACGACGCCGTGCAGGTTGGGGCCGATGCCGTTGTTGCCGCCCTTGTCGACCGTGTGGCAGGCGACGCAGCGGCGGAAGACTTGTTCGCCCATCGCGGCGGTCGGGGCGACCGCGGGTGCCGGCGCTTCGACGCCGGGCTCGCCCGTCGCCGGCGCTTCCGCCGGTGTCTCGCTCTTGCCGCAACCGGCGAGCGCCAGCGCGCCCGCCAGCAGGACGGGCGCGAGCCGCATTATTTCTTGGCTTCGGCCGGCGCGGGCGCAGCCGCGGCGTCAGCGGCCGGAGCGGCGGCACCTTCGGCTGCCGGTGCAGCGGCAGCGGCAGCGGTCTCGGCCGGCGCGGCGCCTTCCGCGGCTGCGGGGGCCGCTTCGGCGGCGGGCAGCGGCAGGTTCGAACCCTGGCTGTTCATATAGACGATCAGGTTCGCGCGATCTTCGGCGCTGCCGAGGCCGGCGAACGACATCTTCGTGCCGGGGGCATATTTACGCGGGCTGGTCAGCCATGCGTTCATGCCTTCGAAATCCCAATTGCCCGGAACGCCCTTCAGCGCCGCCGAATAGGCGAAGCCCGGGACATGGCCATGCGCCTTGCCGAGCGCACCGAAGAGATTCGGGCCGATGCCGTTGGCGCCGCCCGAGTTGATCGTGTGGCACGCGGCGCATTTTGCGAACACCGCTTCGCCCTTCGCCGGATCGGCGGCGGCGAGCAGGTTGGCGAGCGGCACGGCCGATTCGCCGCCACCCGCGCCGGCTTCGGCGTCTTCGATCGGATAACCGGGCTTTTCGGGATTGTGGCTGGCGAACAACATGCTCGACCCGATGGTCAGGCCCAGCGCGCAAATGCCGGCAAACAGCACCCAGCCGGCAATAGTATTGTTGCGATTGTCCATGCGTAGCAGCCCCGTTAGCTGACGCCCGCTTGCCGGGCGCATATTTGATTTGGACGCTCCCTTACTGGTGCGGCGACGGCGGCGCAAGGGGATGAAATCGGGGAATGGCAACGGCGTGCGCGCCGGTTGCGCGGCCGCGGCCGGGCGGCTATGCGCCGCGGCTCCAGCTTGGGAAGGCAATCATGGGCAGTTATTCGGCTTCGGCACAGCATCTGGTCGACGAAATGCGTAACGCGGCACTCGCAGAGCCCGCGCGCGGGCTGGCGTTTCAGGGTGCGCCGGGCGCGAACAGCGACCTTGCCGCGCGCGAATATGATCCGAATTCGCTGCCGATGCCCTGCTACGCGTTTCAGGATGCCATCGACGCGGTACGCGACGGCCGCGTCGACCGCGCGATCATCCCGATCGAGAACAGCCTGCACGGCCGCGTCGCCGACATCCACTTCCTGCTCCCCGAATCCGGCCTGTCGATCGTCGGCGAGCATTTCCTGCCGATCCGCTATGGCCTGATGAGCCGCGACCTCGGCCCCGTGACGCGCGCGATGAGCCATGAGCAGGCGCTCGGCCAATGCCGCCACTGGCTGCGCGCGAACAATATCGCGCCGGTCGCGCATAGCGACACCGCGGGCGCCGCGGCGTGGGTCGCCGACAGCGACGAGGTCGGGCTTGCCGCCCTCGCGCCGCCGCACGCCGCCGAACTTTACGGGCTGACGCTCCACGGCACGGGGATGGAGGACGCCGATCACAACACGACACGCTTCGTCATCCTCGCGCGTGAGCCGCTGGCCGACGTTGCCGCGATCACCGGCCCGGTGATGACGACCTTCATGTTCGAGGTGAAGAATATCCCCGCCGCGCTCTACAAAGCGCTCGGCGGCTTTGCGACCAATGGCGTCAACATGACCAAGCTCGAAAGCTATCAGACCGGCGACAGCTTCGCGGCGACGCAATTCTACTGCGATATCGTCGGCGCGCCCGGCGACGAGCGGATCGACCGCGCGCTCGAGGAACTTGACTTTCAGACCAAATCGCTGCGCCTGCTCGGCACCTATCCGCAGGCGCGCGAGCGTCGCTGAGCCGCGCTAGCCGCCGCGGCGGCGGAGCATCCGGGCGGTGGCCGACGTCTGGACGATGAACAGCGTCACGAGGATGCTTGAGACGACAATCGCGAACAGGTCGAAGGCCGAGAAATTGGTGCCGTGGATGTCGCCGCCGCCGATGATCGGCATCGAAATCGTCATCGCCATCAGCATCAGGCGCAGCTCGGTCGGGCCGCCCGCCATATAGGACAGGCGGAATTCGCCGACGACCTTGGCGGCGATGAAGGTGTGGATCGACAGCAGGAAATAGCCGATCACCGCCATCAACGCGACGTCGAGCCGCATATAGGGGCTCATCCCGATCGCGCTGATCATCAGCAATGTCGCGAGCGCATCGACGCTATGATCGACGAAATAGCCATAGTTCGGCCGCTCTATACCGCGCCAGCGCGCGAGGCTGCCGTCGAGCGAATCGCCGAACCAGTTGACGATATAGCCGACGAGCGAAAGCCCGAGCCATTCGCTGTCGAACCAGCTGAGCACATAGCCCGCGGCAACCAGCACCGCGCCAGCGAAACCGAGCGTGGTGAGCTGATCGGGGGTCACCCAGCCCGGAAGGCGCGCGCATAACCAGTTGAGAAGACGGCGTTCGCTGCGCGCGAGGATATTCTGCTGGATGCGGACCGGCGCCTTGGCGACGGGTTCGAACTTGCTCATGAGAACCCTTTGTTGCCGGCTGTCACAAAAGTGCCGGCCGGATGTCATCGCGGCGTCATAGAGGCAAAGTCGGGTTTGCGAAAGGGCGGGGCGGTCAGTGCGCCGCGTGCGTGCGACGATCAGTCCCGCCAGGGACCGATTTCGCCGACATCGCCGACGGCGCGATAGCGTACCGCGTCGTCGATCCAGGCAATCTCCCACATCGGCGCTGGGCGCGCCCATTCGCCGATCACGAACAGAGGCAGCTTGTTTGCGGCGACGAAAGCAAGGTCATCGGGGGTGGGGCCGGGGATGGTCGTTTCGTACCGCTGGTGAATGCGGATGACCGCAAGCGTCGTCGCGGGCGGCGCCGGAAGCGACTGGCGCACGGGAAAGCCCATGCTCGCGGCGACGGCGGGATAGCCTTTGTCGTCGCGGGCGATCAGCAACACCTTGTCGGCGTTCGCATAGGGCCCGCCGACCGCGCGGCCGACCACCTTGCGCCCTGCAATCGCGGCAAATTCGCGCAGGTCGGTGTCGGCGACTGGCGATGGGCGCGCGGGCGCCGAAACGGCGGCGGCTTCGGGAGGCGCGGGGGCGGGATCGGCGGCGAGCGCTGCGGCGAACAGCAGCGCGGCGATCAATGCGCTTCGCCCCAGCTCTTGCCGATGCCGACCTCGACCTCGAGCGGGACCGAGAGTTGGAGCGCGGGTTCGGCGGCGCCCGACATCACCGTGCGGATCACCGCGCCCGCGGCCTCGGCCTTGTCCTCGGGCGCCTCGAACACGAGTTCGTCGTGGACCTGCAGCAGCATACGGACGTCGGAGAGTCCGGCATCCGCCAGCGCTTTCGGCATCCGCGCCATCGCGCGCTTGATCAGGTCGGCGCTCGTGCCCTGGATCGGCGCGTTGATCGCGGCACGTTCGCTGCCCGCGCGCTCGTTCTGGTTCGCCGCCTTGATGCGCGGGAACCAGGTTTTGCGGCCGAACAAGGTCTCGGTGTAACCCTTCGCGCGGGCACTATCGAGCGTGTCGGTGATATAGTCCGAAATCCCCGGGAACCGTTCGAAATAGCGCGCAATCAGCGCCTGCGCCTCGTCGGGCGTGACTTCGAGCCGGCCCGCGAGGCCCCAGCGCGAAATGCCATAGAGGATCGAGAAATTGACCGTCTTCGCCTTGCCGCGCGTGTCGCGGTTGACCTCGCCGAACAATTCGATCGCCGTCGCGCTGTGGATGTCGTCGCCGCGCGCAAAGGCTTCCTTGAGTTCGGGGACGTCGGCCATATGCGCCGCGAGCCGGAGCTCGATCTGGCTATAGTCGGCCGCGATCAGCACATGGCCGGGCGCCGCGATGAAGGCGTCGCGGATCTGGCGCCCGGTCTCGGTGCGGATCGGGATATTCTGCAAATTCGGGTCGGTCGACGACAAGCGCCCGGTCTGCGCGCCGACGAGGCTGTAGCTCGTGTGGACGCGCCCGGTCGTCGCGTTGATCTGCTGCTGCAGCGCGTCGGTATAGGTCGACTTCAGCTTCGCAAGCTGGCGCCATTCGAGGATCTTGCGCGCAATCGGCACGCCATCGCGCTCGAGCCGTTCCAGCTCGCTCTGGTCGGTCGACCAGTCGCCCGACTTGCCCTTGCGTCCGCCTTTGAGGCCGAGCTTGTCGAACAGGATCTCGCCGAGCTGCTTGGGGCTGCCGATCGCGAAGGGCTGCCCGGCGAGGCCGTGGATCTCGCCTTCGATACGCAGCATCTCGTTGGCGAACTCGCCCGACAGGCGCGCGAGATATTCGCGGTCGACCATGATCCCGGCACGTTCCATGCCCTCGACGACCGCGGCGAGCGGACGGTCGACCATTTCGTAGATGCGCGTCCCGCCCTCGATGGGAAGACGGAGCTTGAGCAGCTTCCACAGGCGCAACGCGACGTCGGCATCCTCGGCGGCATATTCGGTGGCGCGATCGAGTTGCACTTCGGCAAAGCTGATCTGCGATTTGCCCGTCCCGCACATTTCCTTGAAGGTCAGGCAGGTGTGGTCGAGGTGGAGCTTGGCGAGCTCATCGAGTCCATGCTGGTGCTTGCCCGCGTCGAGCGCGAAGCTCATCACCAGCGTGTCGTCATAGGGGGCGACGGTAACGCCGTGCTGCGCGAGCACGCCGATGTCATATTTGAGGTTGTGCCCGACCTTCAGCACCGCTTCGTCGGAAAACAGCGCGTGCAGGCGGCCGAGCGCGTCGTCGATCGGAATCTGCTCGGGCTTTTCGGCGAACATGTCGGTGCCGCCATGGCCGAGCGGGATATAACAGGCGCGGCCGGGCGCGGTCGCCATGCTGACCCCGACAAGGCGGCCGGTGACGCTGTCGAGGCTCGCGGTCTCGGTGTCGATCCCAACGACATGCGCGGCGCGCGCTTCGGCGATCCAGCGGTCGAGCGCCTCGACCGTCGTGACCGTCTCGTAGAGCGAACGGTCGATCGCGGGCATCGGTGGCAGCGTCGGTGTCGATGGTCCGGCGGGTGCAGCAACCGGCGCCGCGCTCGCGCGCGGCAGCGTCGGCGGACCGCCGGGGGTGCCGCCAAGGTCGAGCTTCGCCGACAGCGAACGGAAGCCGTGCTCGTCGAGGAAGGTCTTGAGCGGCAGCGGCGGGATCGCGCCGAGCTTGAGCGTGTCGAGCGCATCGGGCAGCGCGACGTCGCGCTTGAGGTCGACGAGGATGCGCGACAATTCGGCCATCGCGCGATGCTCGATCAGATTGTCGCGCAGCTTCGACGCCTTCATCCCCGCGGCGCCGTCGAGCGCGGCGGTGAGGTTGCCATATTCCTGGATCAGCTTGGTCGCGGTCTTCGGCCCCACGCCGCGTACACCGGGAACATTGTCGACGCTGTCGCCCATCAGCGCGAGCACGTCGCCGACGAGGTCGGGCGTGACGCCGAATTTCTCGTTCACCGCTTCCAGCCCGAGGCGCACATTCTTCATCGTGTCGAGCATGTCGACCTGCGGGCCTTCGCCGGGTTCGCGGATCAGCTGCATCAAATCCTTGTCGGACGAGACGATCGTGACGTCCCACCCTTCGCGCACCGCGGCCTCGGCGTAGCTCGCGATCAGGTCGTCGGCCTCGAAGCCTTCCATCTCGATGCACGGCAGCGAGAAAGCGCGCGTCGCGTCGCGGATCAGCGGAAATTGCGGGCGCAGATCCTCGGGTGGTTCGGGCCGGTTCGCCTTATACTGGTCGTAAATCTCGTTGCGGAACGACTGGCTCGAATGATCGAGGATCACCGCAAGGTGCGTCGGCCCGTCGGCGTCGTGCAGATCCTTCGCGAGCTTCCACAGCATCGTCGTGTAGCCATAGACCGCGCCGACGGGCACCCCCTTGGGGTTCGTCAGCGGCGGAAGGCGGTGATAGGCGCGGAAGATGTAGCTGGAGCCATCGACCAGATAGAGATGATTCTTCTCGGACATGGCGCGGATGTAGCAGGGGAGGTGCGGGCGGCCTAGGGCCGCTCGTCGATTGCGGCGATACGCCGGGAAGCGGGCCTATTCGGCGGGAACTTCGACTCTGCTGTTGATATAATCGGCGAGCGCGACGCGCCCGCGCCACGCATCTTCGGGCATGTCGAAGCCCTCGTCGAGGCTCGCGGCGGTCATCCGCGCATAGGAGACGGCGGCAGCGTCCGAAAAACCGAATTCCCGAAATGCCTCCTCCCAACGTTCGCGCGGAACGACGTCGAGCTCTACCGGCCGTCCCAAGGCCGCCGCGAAGGCCGTTGCGACTTCGGAAGACGTATAGCGCCGCGGGCCTTCGGCATATCGGATGCCGACGTCGTCGAGCGGAGACATAAGGCGTGCGGCCGCCAGTTCGCCAAGGTCCTGGGGCGCCACCATCGGGATTGCGAGATCGGCCGGGAACATCGTCGGCAATTTTCCTGTGTCGCGTGCCGATGCCAGAAAGCCGTCCCAATTGCTCATATAATAGCCCGCGCGATTGATCGCTGCGGGGATCGGCTGTCGGTGCAGACCCTCCTCCAGTTCCCAGAGGACGTTCAGATCGCCGATGTACCGGCCGGGTTGAGCGCCGCCAGTCGATTCCGCAACGATCTTTTCGAGCCCCGATCCGTCGAGCGCAGCAAGGATATTGGCGACGGTATGCCGTTCGACCCTGTCGGTATTCGTCGAGGTATCGGCGGGCGGGTTGAGCAGGAAGGCGCGCCGCCCGCGGCGAAGCGCCGCCCGCAACGATGCGACATCTTCGACATCGGCTTCGGCGATGTTCGCGCCCCTGGCTTCCCATTCGGGGGCATGGTCGGCATTGCGCGTGACAATGGTGACCTGTTCACCGCGCGCAAGCAGCGCTTTTGCAGTCGCCGAGCCGACGTGGCCCGTTCCGCCCATAATCACATACATGACTCGTCTCCTGCCGGTCCGTCGGAATGACAATGAATCTGCGCCGCCGGAGTTGCGGACCATGCCCGGTCTCGCCGCCCGAATAGGGCGGCCCGCCTGTTTTGACCGTAAGATCAGGCGCGCGTGCGCCACCGCTCGACCCCCTGCCAGCCGAGCCACGCCGCAAGCGGCAACCCGACCGCGCCGAGCATCAGCAGTTCGGACGAAGCCTGCTCGACCGCCGCCGCGCCGATCGCGGCGAAGAGCATCGCGACGCCGAGGTTGGCGAGCGCCATGACGAGCGCGAAGCGCGCGAAGGACATCGCCGCGATGCCGCTGGCCATCGCGGTCAATTCGCAAAGGAGCGGGACCGGGCGCGAGAGGATGAGGGCGATTGGGCCGATGCGTTCGGCGAGTTCGTGCGCGTGGCCCAGATCACCGGCGCTGAGGAACCGCTGGGCTAGCGGCCGCGCCGCCCAGCGCCCGACGGCGTAGCCGGCAAGGCTTCCCCCCATTAGCCCCAGCCAGATGATAAATGTGCCGATCGCGAACCCGAAAGCCGCACCCGCCAGCGTATTGGTCACGCCGTTGGGCACCGGCAGGAAGACATCGAGCGTCAGCGCGCCAACGATCAGCGCCGCGGCGGCGAGGGGCCGCTCATCGGCCGCAGCGAGGACGCGGTCGCTCACCGCGATAAATTCGTCGCGGAAGATCAGCGGCACGCCGACGATCGACAACAGCAACGCCGCGATGACCAGCCAGCGGATCAGCGGGGTAGGGCGCTGGGCCATGCCCCCTGCTTAGCGCGTCAGCCCCGATAGTCGATATGGAGCTTTGCCGCCGCCGCGACCGCTGCGGCGCGCGCATCGTCGGTGGTGCCGCCGGCAACCTTCGCCAGCGCGACACCCATGCGGCGATACGGCCGCGTCACCGGCTTGCCGAAGATGCGCGCATCGACGGCGGTTTCGCTGTTCGGCGCGGTCAGCGCCTCGGCAAGCCCGGTAATCGCAAAATCCGCCGCATCGCGATCGGAGAGCAGCACCGCACTTGCGCTGGCGTCGGGCACCGCGATCGCGGGGATCGGCAGGCCGAGGATCGCGCGCGCGTGCAGGTCGAATTCGGACAGCGACTGCGAGATCAGCGTGACCATGCCGGTGTCGTGCGGGCGGGGTGAGAGTTCGGAGAAGATGACTTCGTCGCCCTTCACGAAATATTCGACCCCGAAGATGCCGTGGCCGCCGAGGGCATCGACGACCTTCGTCGCCATCGCCTGCGCCGCGGCGAGCGCGGCATCGGACATCGCGGCGGGCTGCCAGCTTTCGCGATAATCGCCGCGCTCCTGCCGGTGGCCGATCGGCGGGCAGAAGCTCACGCCATCCTTGTGGCGGACGGTGAGCAGGGTGATCTCGTAATCGAAGTCGATAAACGCCTCGGCGATCACGCGCAGCCGGTCGCCGCGCATGCCGGCGGCGGCATAGTCCCACGCGGCGGCTATGCCGGCGGCGTCCCTGACCGTGCTCTGGCCCTTGCCCGATGACGACATGACCGGTTTCACGACGAGCGGAAAGCCGATGCGCTCCGCCGCCGCGACCAGTTCCTCGCGGCTCGTTGCATATTCGAAGGTCGAGGTCTTGAGACCGAGTTCGCTCGCGGCGAGGTCGCGGATCGCGTCGCGGTTCATCGTTAGCTGCGCCGCGCGCGCCGAGGGCACGACATGGAAACCCTCGGCTTCGACTTCGGCGAGGATTTCGGTGCGGATCGCCTCGACCTCGGGCACGATATGGTCGGGGCGATGCTTTGCGATCGTCGCGCGCAGCGCGTCGCCGTCGAGCATCGAAAACACTTCATAGCCGTCGGCGACCTGCATCGCGGGCGCGCCCTCATAGCTGTCGCACGCGATCACGCGGCACCCGAGCCGCTTCGCCGAAATCACGAATTCGCGCCCGAGTTCGCCCGAACCGAGGAGAAGGATGGTGGCGGTGGGGGTCATGCAAAAACTTTCCATCGACGTTGGGCGCAAGATTCGGGACGCATCGCTGCGCGGCCTCCGCCATAGGAATTTCAGCATCAAAGTGCGACAGCGAATGACATCCAAAGGAACATCCCGTGACCTATTATTCCAAAACCATCTGGTCGCCGGTCGGCGAATTGACCCTCGTCGCCGACGATCGGGGCCTCGCCGCGATCCTGTGGGAGAATGACAAGCCCAACCGGGTCCGGCTCGGCACACTCACCGAAAAGGCCGACCATCCGGTCCTGCTCGAAACCGAGCGGCAACTTGGCGAATATTTCGCGGGCAAACGACGCACCTTTGACGTACCTTTGTCCTTCGCCGGGACCGAGTTCCAGAAGCGCGTCTGGGCCGCCTTGCTCGCCATCCCGTTCGGCGAGACGCGCAGCTATGGCGAGATCGCCGACCAGCTCGGCGCTCCCGGAGCTTCGCGCGCGGTCGGCGCCGCCAACGGCCGCAATCCGATTTCGATCATTGCGCCGTGCCACCGCGTCGTCGGATCGACCGGCAAGCTGACAGGCTTCGCCGGCGGGCTCGAGGCGAAGGCGTTCCTGCTCGATCTCGAACGAGCGGCTTAAAGTTCGAGCGTGCGGATTTCGGGGATGAGCTTCCACCACAGCACCGTCCCCAGCAGCGACAGGCCGGCCGCCGCCCCAAAGGCATAACCATAGCCGCCGAGATAATCGACGATCAGCCCGGTGACGATCGGGCCGACGATCCCCGAAATATTGCCGAGCGCATTCTGCACCCCCATCCAGCTGCCCGCCGCGCGCGGCCCCGCGAAAATCTGCCCGACGGCGAAGATGTTCGTGGCGATCAGCCCGGCTCCGAAGCCCGCGACCGCCAGCCACAGCGCGAGCATCGCATAGCCATCCGCGACCGCGATGCCGGCGGTCGCCGTGCCGATGGCGAGCTGCCCCGCGATCATCAGCCAGCGGCGCACCTCGCCCTCATTGGCGCCCTTCGCGACCATGCGGTCGGACAGCCAGCCGCCCGCGAGCGCGACGATCCCCTGCGTCGTGAAGCTCAGCGTCGTCAGCGCGGTCATCTCGCCGATCGAATAGCCGCGCGTATTGACGAGGTAGAGCGGCAGCCAGGCGAGCAGGAAATAGAAACCGTAGTTCGACAGGAAATGGACCGCGCTCATCTTCCACAGCGCCGGCACGCGGAGCAGGCGGCGGATCGATACGCGCTCACTCACCGGCACGGCGGCTGCGCGTGCGCGCATCGACGCCGCGGCGAATTGCCAGGGGATGAGCCACAGCAAGGTCACTGCGCCGAAAATCCAGAAGACCGGCCGCCAGCCCCATTCGCCGAGAATCGCGCCGCCCGCGAGCACGCCGACCGCGGGGCCGAAAGCGATCGCGGCGGCCACCGCGGCATTGGCGATCCCGCGCCGCTCGGCGGGGACTTCGGCGGCGAAAATCTTGGTGCTGCCGGGAAAGGCGATACTCTCGCCCAGCCCGAGGAACAGCCGCAGGACGACCAGCGATATCAGCCCGCCCGCGAAACCGGTGAGCGCGGTGCTGATCGCCCAGATCGCGACGCCGAGCGCAAAGACGCGGTAGACGCAGAAACGGTCGCAGAGCCAGCCGACGAAGAGGCAGGCGGGGGCGTAGACCCAGAAAAAGGCCGAGACCGCGAGGCCGAACCCCGTCGCCGACAGCCCCAGCTCGTCCTTCATCAGCGGCGCCGCGACCCCGATCGCGCCGCGATCGACATAGTTGAGCAGCACCGAAAGCGCGATCAGGACGACGATCCAAGTCACCCGCTTTCCGTCAGCCCGGCCTTCGATCGATTGTGTCGCCATATTCAGAGGCTCCCCTGTCCGGGGACAGGGCTACCAGATGACGGGCCGCGCGCTAGCGAAAATCGGCGCACGTTTGTTCAACGCGTTCACCGTCCCGCCCGCTATTCTTTCCGCAGCATCATGGGAGAAAGCAGATGGCCGCCACCGCACAAATCGAACGCCCCCTGTCCGTCGCCGCCCTGTTCGACCGCTATCATGTCGGCTGGGAAACGAAGGACCCCGACCTGATCGCCTCGCTCCATTCGCAGGACACGGTCTTCGCGCTCCACGACGGCACCGAGCCCGTAACCGGGCGCGAGCGGCTGCGCGAGCATTGCCGGCAATTGTTCGCGACCTTCGACTTCACGCAGGACATGGGACGGCGGCTCTACGGCGACGACCATTGGGTGTTCGAATGGACGATGCTGCTTTTGCTCACCGAACCGGGCGGCGCGCCTTTTGTCGCACGCGTCGGGATGCTCGACGTCGTCACGCTGAACGATGCGGGCGAGGTGGTGCGCAAGGATGTCTATCCGAACGGACGCGAGATGCACGGCGCCTTCGTGCGCGCCGGGATCGACCGCTAGCGGCGCTTGCGCGCGGCGCCCGACCGGCAGATAGTTGCCGCGATGTCCGATCCCATCTCCCCTTTCCGGAATGTGCTGCTGCCGGTCGACGCTCCGCTTGCGCCGCACGCCAATCCGGTGACCGGGATATTGATGGGGCGTGGCGGTCCGCTGCGGCTGACGCTCGATGGTGTGGCGGTCGAGGGCGACATGCTGCTGATCCGCCCCGGCGTCGTGCATGCCATTGCCTTGCCCGCGCGCGGCGCCGATATCCTCTATCTCGATGGTCTCGCCTTTCCGTTCGACGTTCCGCTGGCGCGGGCGCTGGACGGGAAGCTGGCCGAACTGGCGGGCACAGTGCTCGATGGCGCGGGCGACGCCGCCGACGACCTGCGCGCGCGGTTGAGTGCCCCCGCCGCGTCACCATTGCCGCGCGTCGCCGATGCCGTGCGCGCGATCTATGCCGACCCGATGCGGCGCATGCCGCAGGACGAGCTGGCGCAGCGGCTCGGCATGGAACGCACGCGGGCCTTGCGCCTTTTCCTGGCGGCGACCGGGCAGGGCTTTCGCGAATTCAAGCGCTGGTCGGCGATGCAATATGCCGCGCAGCAGATGAAGCAGGGCGCGCTCGTTCGTACCGCGGCGATGGACGCCGGCTTTGCCGACACCGCGCATCTGTCGCGCGCCTTTCGCGAAACCTTTGGCCTGACGCCGAGCGCGGCGATAAGCGCGCTCCCGTCATAGGAAGGTCAGGCGGGCCAGCGGTCGGTGTCGTGGTCGGGATGCTGGTGGTTGCTCGCCTTGATCGCGCCGACAAGGTTGCTCATTGTTTCTTCGGTCGTGCCCTCGGCCTTGATCGGCAGATGTTCGAACAGCGACAGCTGGCCTTCGACCCCGAACTGGACTTGCGGCGGGAACGCCGACGGATCGTCGAACGATCCGGTCGTCAGGTTGATATGCTTGCTTTCGGCATAGTCATAGGTCAGCGGCGTCCCGCAATCGCGGCAGAAACCGCGCGCCGCCTTGTCCGAACTGTTGAAGGTCGCAGGGCTCCCACGCGTCCATGTGATCGCGTCACGCGGCACGCCGATCAGCGCGATGAAGAAATTGCCCGCCGCCTTCTGGCACATGCGGCAATGGCAGATGTGCGAGCTGTCGAGCACCGCGGTGACATGATAGCGCACCGCGCCGCACTGGCAGCCGCCCGACGCTTCGGTTTCGATCCTGTCCATGACGCCTTGCTATCAAAGCTGGCGGGGACTCACAATCGCGCAAGCGGGGAAGCGGTGCGCGGCGGCAATGCGCCGCGCACCCGTCCCATCAGGCACCGTAACGCTCGATCACCTCGGCGAGCGGGATATGGCCGAGGCAGAGGCCGCTACCCGGTGCCGTCTCGCCGCTTTCGAGCGCGGTGGCATAGGCGACGGCCGGATCCGCCTCCAGCCTTGCGCGCAGCGCCGCGAGCTTCGGCCAGCGAACGGGCTCGGCGACCTCGTGAAACTCCAGCCAGCGCCCGACCCCGATGAACAGCGCGTCGGCCAGCGTCGGCCGGTCGCCGACCAGATAGCGGCCTTCGCCCACCATCGCCTCCAGCTTGTCGTGCCGTTCGATCACCGCCTCCTTGCCCCATTCGCGGAGCGACGCTTGCAGCGCGGGGCGCGGCGGGTCCATTTCGAGTGCGACCCAGAGTGGGGTGAAAGACCCCGTGAAGCCGGTGTTGATGAACGCCATGATCTGCCGCATCCGGTCGCCTTCGGGCGATAGCGGATCAAGGCTGATCCGCCGTTCGTCGTCGCGCGCCGCGAGCCAGTGGGCGATCGCCATGGTTTCGGTCAGCACTTTGCCCTGATCGGTAATCAGCGCCGGCGTCTCATGCCGGGCGTTGATGCGGGCATAGGCCGGCTCGCGCATTTCGCCGAGCATGTCGACGCGGCACAGGCGATAGGGTTTGCCCAGCCATTCGAGGGCCGCGACGAGACCCATGGAACTTCCCAGCGGGAAGCCATAGATAAGGATCGGTTCCAATGTATTGCTCCATCTTCTTGAAGGGGAGCTGCGCAGCAAAACCAGATATAGGGCGCGCTATCGCCACGTAAATTACGCACCTTTTTGTAACCATGAGGCCCCGATGAAAGATCTTGTTTCGCGCTGTCCGATCGAGGAAGTGATGCAGGTTCTGAGCGGCCGCTGGCCGACCTTGCTGATCTATTATCTGAGCGACGGGACGAAGCGGTTCAGCGACCTGCGCCGCGACAATCCGACGATTTCGCACAAGATGCTGACGCTCGAACTGCGCAAGCTCGAGGATGCGGGGATCGTCCAGCGCACCGAATTCGAGGGCTATCCCCGGCGGGTCGAATATGACCTGACCCCCGACGGCGAACGGCTCGTGCCGCTGATCGACGCGCTGGGCGACTGGTGGGATGCAGTGACGGGCGAGGCCGATGCCAGCGCAACAATCGTCACTGCGACCAGCGGTTGAAGCTCCTCCGCAGCGGCGTCACTTCGCTTTTTGCGGGTGAAAGGTTTCGCCGCGCGCCAGCATCGCGACCATGTCGGCGATCTTCTTTTTCCGCCCGGCCTCGGTCTTGATCGCACCGAGACGGAAGATCAGCGCGAAGCGGTTCTGCGCGGTGAGCTTTTCCAGCATCGCCTTGGCCTCGGGTTCAGCATCGATCGCGGCCTGCAGATCGCCCGGAATTTCCGATCCCTTGACGCGATAGGCGCGGTCCCAGCGGCCATCGGCCTTCGCGGCCTCGACCTGTTTCAGCCCATGTTCGGTCATCCGCCCCTCGGCGGTCAGGCGCGCGACATTGTCGATATTGATCTGGCTCCAGACGCTCTTCGGCCCACGCGGCGTATAGCGTTGCAGGAAGCTTTTTTCGTCGAAGGATTTGCGGATCGCGTCGATCCATCCCCAACACAGCGCCACGTGGATCGCCTGTTCGGGCGTGATCGACGCGAGGCCCGATTTGACCTTGTGGATCTTGATCCACACCTCGCGTTCGGTGGCGTGATGCGCGGCCAGCCAGTCATGGAAACCGTCCATGTCGACAAATTCGTGAACCATGTTGGGATCTACCTCGACGGCGGCCATGACGCTATTCCATTCATAAATTCACTCCGGCATAAGATATTGAAAATTAAAAAATAGTCGAAGGAATTCGATTTGCGTTCGAGCCTCGCGCTTTCAGGACCGGGACCCTAGCCGCAGACCGCTTGCCGACAAATATCGCCAGTCGATTAAAGCGCGCCCACTATTCAACCTTGCTACGTCCGCTTCGCGCGACCTCAGACACTCACCGCGACGACGGCTTCGATCTCCACGAGAGCATTGAAATGCAGCGGACCGGAGGGAACGATCGATCGTGCGGGGCGGTGCGTGCCAAAGAACGCCGCATAGGCCCGATTGACTTCGCCCCAATGCGCGACGTCGGTCACATAGACGGTGCACCGGACTATGTCGCCCGGCGAAGCGCCGACCACGCCGGCAATCGCCGCGATATTCCCGAGCGCAAAGTTGACCTGCTCGCCGACAGAACGGCTTTCGGGGTCGGGTGTTTCGCCGGTCACGCCGAGCTGGCCCGAAACATAAAGGGTGTCGCGGTGCAACATGGCCTGCGCATAATGCCCGCCGGAGGGCGGCGCTGCTGCGCAGCGTATCTCTGTCATTTTCTGAACCTTCATCTCGATCTCCGAAAGTCGCTTACCATCCGCCGGTCCGCGGCCATTCTTCGGTCAGGTCCCCGCCGCGCAGCACGTCGTAGGAGGTGTAGGCCGCACAGGTCAGGCACGCGTGATTGGGCAGGATGCGGACGACGCTGCCGATCGGCAGGCGTTCGAACCAGCTTTCGTCGGGCACGGGCACGCCGCCATGTTCCTGATGCACGGTCACGACCGCCAGCGATCCCAGCGGTTCGAGCGTTGCGGCGTCGCAGACCAGCCCATATCCCGCGTTGGGCATGAAGCGGTTGGCCCCGACATCCTTCGACAGCGCGAGCGCTCCGGCGTCGAGGATCAGGCCGGGGCTGGAACCGCGGCGCTGGTGGCCGATCACCGTCGCCAGCACCGAGACGGCAATATCCTCTTGCGCACAGACGCCCCGCGATAATTGCGAAAGGTCGCAGAACAGGTAGATGCCCGCCCGCACTTCGGTCACGCCCCGCAATTGTTCGGCGAAAACCACCGTGGGGGTCGAGCCGACGCTGACGATGGGGCAGGTGTAACCGCGCGCGCGGAGCAATTCCGCCGATGCGACCGCCGCATGCCGTTCGACTTCGGCGAGCGCCCGGATCGGCGCGGGATCGTCGAACACGTAGCTATGCCCCGCGTGGGTCATCACGCCCATCAATTCGAGTTGCGGCGAACAGGCCGCAATTATCCCCGCGATCGCGACAAGCTCTTCCGACGCGGGTTCGGTGCCGCTGCGGTGTTCGCCGCAATCGACCTCGATCAGGACGCCAAAGCGCGCGCCGAGCGCCGCTGCGGCTTCTCCCATCGCGGCCGCCGCGTCCCTGTCGTCGACGACAAGCAACAGTCGCGCGCCATGCTCGCGCTGGATGTGATGGACGCGCGCCAGTTTCGCGGGCGCGATCGCGGTCGAGTAGAGGATATCGCGCCAGCCCGCTGCGGCGAAATATTCGGCTTCGGCCAGCGTCGAGACGGTGATCGGCCCTTGCTCGCCGTTCGCCGCGATACGCGCGACGTCGGTCGACTTGGCCGTCTTCAGATGCGGGCGCAACGTGACGCCCAGCGCGTCGCAGCGGGCACGCATGCGCGCGGCGTTGCGCTCCAGCCGGTCGGCGTCGAGAATCAGCCGCGGGGTGTTCAATCCCGCGAAGATGGTGGCCGCGCTCATGGGACCAACTCGCGCAGCGGATCGAGCGTATCGGCAATCAGGAACGGCCGCGCCGCGTCGGCGACAAAGGGCAGGCGGGCGCGGTTGTGCCAGAAAACCGGCATGCCGACGCCGGCCGCCCCGGGAATGTCCGCGGGCGAGCCCGCCACGAAAAGCGTCCGCGCGGGATCGGTGCCGAGCCGGTCCAGCACGGCGCGGTAGGATTGCGGTTGCGGTTTGTAATAGCCCGTTTCTTCGGAGGTCAGCACAACCGAAAAAGGCACGCCGACCCGTTCCGCAGCCTGCCGCCCCAAAACTGTCGAACAGTTCGTTATGACGCCGAGCGCTATTTTGCACGCGCTGAGATCGGCTAGTAGCTGTGGCGCCTCCGGCCAGGGCTGGAGCGTGTCCCAGTCGGCGACCAGCGCATCGGCCGCCGATGCCGCCACACCCGCCTTGACGGCCGCCTCGCGGACGAGATCTTCATAGGGGCGGTAAGCGCCGCAACCATAGGTCAGCTCAAGATAGGCGCGGCGCCAGCGCAGCCCGTCGCTCGCCGACCCGGCCGCCCGGTTCCAGACCGACCAGGAATCGAGAAGGGCGGTGAGAAGGTCGAAGACCACCGCTTCGACGGGAGCGAGCTGTTTCATTGATCGGGGTCCAAATTCAATACTGACGTCCAAGGACTGCTTCCGCAGGCTCGGGGTCGGGGATGCCGCCGGATGGCCCCGAGCGATTAGCAACGCCGCCGCCCGGCCGGCAAATGCCCGTTGCTGATGGTTTCATGCCGCCGCGTATGGACGTCGTTCGCATGCGCCATTCCCGTCTACGCCGTCGCCAGCTTCCAGAATGTTTCGGCCGACGGCGATTGCCGGCCGCGCGGCCGATACAGTCTGACGTCGACCGGAATATCCCAGCGCGCATCGCCCGCCCGCACCAGCGCGCCCCGCTTCAACTCGTCCGCGACGATGCTCAGCGGCAGCCAGGCGAGTCCCTTTCCATCCCTTGCCATCCGCGCGAGGATCAGCGTGTGCGACGTGAACACGGGCGTGAAATTCGCCCGCATCGCGCTGGCATCAAGCATTGCCGACACGATACGATCCATCCCCGATTCCGCACCATAGGCCAGCAGATTGACCGGATGAGCAGCGTCGTCGGTGAGCGCGTGCAGCGGCGCGCCACCGGCTTCGCGCGGCGCGCTGACCGGCACCAGTGCATCGGATTCGAGCGATATCGACTGGAACCCCCCCCCATCGAGGACCGACGGCGCGCCGGGATGGAAATAGCACAGGCAAAAATGGGCCTTTCCGCTGAGCATCATCTGTTCGGATGTGCCCATATTGTCGGCGGTCAGCTGGATCGGGATCGCGGTATCGGTCATCGCCTGAAGCGTCGCGAGCCATTGCGGGAAGAAGTTCAGCGCCAGGGCGTGCGTGACCAGTATCTTGACCATCGACGCCGACGTGCCGGCAATCTCCTGCACTTCGCGTCGGCCATGTTCGATATCGCGCAGAACGGTTTCGGCGATGACCGCGAAGCGCTTGCCGGCGGGGGTCAGCACCATCTGGTGCGTGCTGCGGTCGACCAGCTCCACGCCGAGCCATTCTTCGAGCGCGCGAATGCGGCGGCTGAAGGCCGGCTGCGTCACGCAGCGCGTCGATGCCGCGCGCGAGAAGTTGCCCGCGTGTATCAAGGCACCGAAATCCTCAAGCCATGCCAGTTCCATCACTCATGCCCCTTCGGCCTCTTGGGAAGTTGTAGTGCAGCGACGGCCTGTGCCTACCCCTCCTGATAGGCATGGATTGATCCATTTTGCGCATTGGAGCTCGTGCCGCCCGATCGGCAGATTGCGTGTGCAGACAGGCTTGATTCAGGGGGCTTCGGGGATGGGTTTCGACATTTTGTGGTGCGAGCCGCGCCATCGGGGCGGTCGTGCGGCGGTGTTCACGGCTGCGATACTTGCCGCAGCGATCATGGTTGGCGCCTTGCCGGCGGGCGGCGCGGAGTTGGAGCAACAGCCATCGCTGGTGCCGCGCGACGCGCTTTTTGCTTCGCCCACCTATTCCGAACTTCAGATCAGCCCCGACGGCAAGCAACTGGCCTTTCTCCACCCGCTGAACGGCGTCCTCAACGTCTGGGTCGCGCCGCTCGACGATCCGAAGGCCGCCACCCCCGTCACCCGTTTCGACACGCGGCCGCCCGACAGTTTCCAGTGGAGCCCCGACGGGCGATACATATTGGTGCTGAAAGATGTCGGCGGCGAGGAGCATAGCCAGCTTTGGGTCGCGAACCTCGAAAAGCGCACGGTCGTCAATATGACCGCCGATCCCGCGGTGCAGACAAAGATCGTGAAGCTTTCGAAGCGCCGTCCCGGCGAAATCCTCGTCGGCATGAACATTCGCGACCGCCGCTATCGCGATATCTACCGGGTCGACCTCGCGTCCGGGCAGCGTACCGAGGTGCTCCGCAACGAGCGAAATTACATCGATGTCGTTGCCGATCCCGATTTCAACATCCGGCTGGGCGTCCGCGGCAATATCGACGGCTCGTCGACCTATTTTCGCCTCGACCCCGCCGGGCCGAGCGAGTTCATGACGATCCCGCTGGCGTCGCTGCGCAATTCCAAAATCCTTGGGCTCGACGGCGCGGGCAAGCTTTTGATGTTCGACAGCCGGGCGAGCGACAAGGCGAACCTCGTCTCGGTCGATCTCGCAACGGGCAAGCAGACCTCGCTCGCCGCGTCCGGGCGTGCCGATATCGTCGATCCGCTGTTCGACGAAGCCAGCGGTATGCTGCTGGCGACGCGCGAGGACCCGCTCGTCAGTGAATGGACGGTGCGATCGGACGAGGTGCGCGCCGAGTTCGCGGCGCTTCAAGCGGCGGCCGCGGGGCCGTTCAAGATTGTCGATCAGACCCCCGACAATGCGCGCTGGCTGCTTCTCGAAACGGTTCCGAACCGCCCCGACCGCTATAGCTGGTGGAACCGCAAGGACCGGACGCTCGTGCCGCTGCTTTCGACGCGGCCCGATCTCGACAAACAGGCGCTCGCGCGCCGGCTTCCCGTAACGATCGCGTCGCGCGACGGGCTGAACCTGCCGAGTTACCTGACGCTGCCGACGAACGCGAAACTTGGCGCCGACGGGATGCCCGTCACCCCTGTTCCGATGGTGCTGCTCGTCCACGGTGGCCCCTGGCTTCGCGACGACATGGCCTTTGATCCGCAGCACGCCTGGCTCGCCGACCGCGGCTATGCGGTGCTGTCCGTAAATTTCCGTGCGTCGGGGGGCTTCGGCAGCGACTTCATGGCGAAGGGCGACAGGAAATGGTCGGAAACGATGCACGACGACCTGCTCGACGGCGTGCAGTGGGCGATCGACAAAGGCGTGACCGCGAAGGACCGCGTTGCGGTGATGGGGCTGTCCTATGGCGGCTATTCGACGCTCGTATCGCTGAGCTTTACGCCCGACACCTTCCAGTGCGGCGTCGACCTCGCGGGACCGAGCAATCTGGTAAAGCAAGTCGCAGGGATGCCCGATTGGTGGACCTGGCAGCGTCCGCAGTTCGTCAATCGCGTCGGCGATCCGGCGACAAAGGAGGGCGCGGCCGACCTGATGCGGCGCTCGCCGATCGCGCGTGTCGATGCGATTTCGAAGCCGCTGCTGGTGACGAACGGCGCCAACGACCCGCGCATCTTTCCGAGCCAGTCGGAAGAGATTGTCGATGCGCTGAAGGCGCGCGGCAAGCCGGTGACCTATGCCTTTTACCCCGACGAGGGCCATGTCTATGCGAAGGACGCGACGAACATCTCCTTCGCGGCGATCGCCGAGCATTTCCTATCGAAATGCCTCGGCGGGCCTGCCGAACCCTATGGCGACGATCTTACCGGGTCGCAGGTCGAATTGAAGACTGGCGCCGGCTTTGTCCCCGGTCTCGAGCGGGCCCTTGAGGTCGGGCGAAGTAGCGGTCGCTAGGGCTCGCCCAGATATTTCGCCAAGCCTGCGTCGGGCGGCGACGACCGCCCGGCCGCTTCCGCCACGTCCATCCGCAGGAAGGCGTTCTGGACATAACGGATGCCCGCCCAGCGTAGCGGTTCGACTTCCCAATTCGGGGCCTGTTCGCGGACGTAGGGCGTATGCGGACCGGCCGCGCGACCCGTCACCAGCCCCGCGAGTGCGCGCGCGCAGATCGCGCTGGTGATCACGCCGTGCCCGGTATAGCCATAGCTGGTCCCGATCCGGCGCACGGCATCGAAATGAACGGTGGGCAGCCAGTCGCGCGGAATGCCGAGATAACCGGCCCATCGATGCGTGAATTCGATACCGTCGAGCGACGGCCACCATTCGGTTAGCCGGTCGCGGATCCAGCCGAAATTGGCGTTTTCGCGCAGCGCGGCCTCGTCCATGTCCGAACCATAGCGATAGGGCGCGCCGCGGCTGCCGAACAGGATGCGTCCGTCGGCGGTGCGGGTGAGGTAATTGGTCGTATGCACATAGGAGCTGAGGCATTCGCCGCCGGCCCAGCCGACCTTCTCCCATTGTTCGGCGCTCAGCGGCGCGCTGAGCATGATCGTCGAGGCCATCGGGATCAGCCGGCGGCGATAATCGGGCTGCGCGGTCATATAGGCTTCGCCTGCGAGCAGGACGGCGCGTCGGGCGCGAATGGTTCCTCCCGACGTGACGAGCGCGGGCTGCATGCCCGCGGTGGTTTGCAGCAACTCGGTCCCCTCATAGATCCGCACGCCGCGCCGTTCGAGCGCACGCGCGAGCCCGCGCACGAGGCGGCCGGGGTGGATCGTGCCGCCGGCGCGCAGGCGCAGGGCGCCATGCACGCCGGTCGCATGCACCGCCTCTTGCGCCGCATCGGCGTCGAGCAACTCGCAGCCATCCTCCATGCCAAGGCGGGCATAGGCTTCGAAGGACTGGCGCAGCGACGGCAATTGCTCGGTGCTGCGTGCGAGAGTGAGGATGCCCGCCGGATTGAAATGCGCGTCGATGCATTCCTCGTCGCAGACGCGGCCGACTTCGCCAACCATCGCCTGCTGCGCCAGCAGCATCGCCCGCGCCGTCGCCGCACCGAAGCGCCGGGTGAGGGCTGCGGGGTTGATTGGAAGGCGCGGCGAGCACCAGCCGCCGTTGCGCCCCGACGCGCCGAAGCCGCAAAATTGCCGCTCGACGATCGCTATCGACAGCTCCGGGACATTTTGCAGCAGATACCAGGCGGTCCACAGACCCGTGAAGCCGCCCCCCATGATCGCGATATCGACGGTCGCGTCGCCCGACAGGGCGGGGCGCGGTGTCAGATCGTCGTCGCAGCTTGCGAGCCAGTAGCTGCCGATGTCGGCGGGTGAGACGACGGCGGTCAATCGGGGCTCCGCCGCGCGCTAACGGGCCGGCGGCCGATATTCGAGCGTCATGGTCGACGCGGCCGTCTTGCGTATCCGCTCGGGCGAAAGATCGATCTTCTTGAGCTCGTTGGTCTCGTGCATCATCGTCTGGTCGGCGAGATGCGGGTTCCCCTTGCCGTCGGGACCGATGAACAGATTCTGGCCGCCCGCATCGACCACCGAATAGAGCGCGCGCCGGTCGGCGCCGATTTCCATCAGCCCGACCCAGCTCTCGCCACCATTATGCGGCGCCATCGTCGGCCCGAGGCGCAGGACCGCCGACAGCCGATGTTCGGGATAATCCTCCGCCATCTGTGGCCGGTCGGGCGTCTCGAGCGACGCGTCGAAATATTTCCAGAAGACCGGCTGCTTCCACTCGGCCATGTCCTTCCCGGGGAAGCGCGGTTTGACCTCGGCGATTGTCGCCTTGATCGTGTCGATCATCATCGCGGTGCGGCCGCGCCCGTTGAAATAGTCGACGCCCAGCGGCGCGCCCGCCTTATCGCCCTGAAAGGCGCGCAACAGCAGGCTCGATTGATAGGTCAGGTAGCGGTCGGTATCGATCGTCTTCCACCAGTCGCCCATATCATCACCAAACAGCGTTTTCGGCGCAGTCTGGAGCCATGTCCGGTAGAGGGTCAGTCCCGGATTGTCGTAGCGCTGATCACCGTCGCGATCCTGATACAGGCCGTTGAAGCTCAGCATCAATTCGCCGGCGCGTTTCACCTCCGGATCGTCGCTCGCCGCGATTGCGGCGCGGATATAGGGCGCGAAAAAGTCGGGCGCCGCCTGATTACGGTCGACCGCGCCGAGCGCATTGAAGATCTTGCCGTTGATCTCGCGCATGTCGAGCAAGGTCAGCGACTGGCCCGCCTTCGCGAGCCGGTCGCCGAGCCAGGTGCGGAAGGTCGCGCCGATCCGCGCATTGTCGCCCTCCTGCGACCAGCCCGTCGCCTTGCTGTTCCACGACATGAAATAGCCTTGGCGGGGGTTGATCATGTGCGGCTTTTCCGCAGGGATCAGGAAGCCGGTCCATTCATATTCGCCGGTGCCGGGGGTCGGCAGCCGCGGATCGACGCCGGCGGCCTTCTTGGGGAGCGCACCGGCCTCGAAATAGGCGATCGTGCCATCTTCGCCGCCATAGCAGGCGCCGAGATTCCAGCCGAGACGGTCGACGCCCTTGGCCTTGAACTCGGCGAGGCTCTTCGCGCGGCCCATTTCGGCAAAAGCGACCCATGTGTCGAGTTCGCGGCCGTGGACGCCCATCTGCTGCGAATAGGCGGTGCCGTTTTCGACATCCCATGCGATCACCGGGCCGTGGATCGTCCACGCGACCTCGTGCGTGAAGGGCGCGCCGTCCTTGACCTTGAAGGTTTCGGTGCGGTGCTCCATCGCCTTCCATGCGCCCTTGTACCAATATTCGTACCGGTTCTCGGGATTGAGCTTTTCGGCGAAGGTGGTGCCGGCCTCGCTGCTGCCCGACACGAGCAGCCAGCCGTGCTGCGCGCCGCGTCCCATCGTCGGAACGCCCCAGCCGGTCGAGCCGAAGCCCGTGTTGTCGAAGCCGCCGCCCTTCAGATGGATTTCGGGGCCGTCGGCGGTGGCCTCCAGCATCAGCACCTTTCCGCTCGCCGATTTTTCGGGGCCGATGACCAGGCAGCGGCTGGCGCCTTTCACCGGCTCGGTAGGCTTCGTCTGAGCCGCCGCCGACGGCCCCGAAATCCATCTGAAGGGCGGCGGCTTCGACAACACGGGCTTCGGCTCGACCGGCTGGGGCG
>SCNS01000022.1 GCA_005503215.1 Sphingomonadaceae bacterium 3R27C6
CATCAGGCGGTGTACACCGACGATGCGATGGCGGCGGGAGACCGCGACTGGGGCATCGTCGGCGTGTCGCTCCGCTCGGCCGACGTCGCGGCACAGCTCAATCCGCAGGATGGGCTCTATACGGTCAGCACGCGTAGTGCGGCCGGGCATGAATTGCGATTGATCGGCGCAGTGCAGAAAGTGCTCGTTGCGGCCGATGATCCGCAGGCGGTGATCGACGCCATCGCCGCGCCGACAACGCATATCGTCAGCTTCACCGTCACCGAGAAGGGCTATCTGCGCCGCGCCGACGGATCGCTCGACCTTGCCGCAGCGATCGGCGGCTCAAGCCTTTATCGCTTCGTTGCCGCTGGCCTCGCGGCGCGCAAGGTGGCCGGGCTGCGCGGTGTCACCTTGCTCAGCTGCGACAATCTCGCGGGCAATGGCGGCGTGCTGCGCCGCCTGATGCGCGCCTATCTTGCCGCCTATCATCCCGACCTGTCGGCGTGGTTCGACGGCGAATGCCGGTGCCCGGCGACGATGATCGACCGGATCGTCCCCACGACGACCGATGCCGACCGCGCCGCCGTCGAAGCCGTGCTTGGCGTCCGCGACGAGGGTGCGGTCGTCACCGAAGGCTTCAGCCAATGGGTCATCGAGGACGATTTTGCCGGTCCGCGCCCGCGCTGGGAAGGAGTCGGCGCCGAGCTTGTCGCCGACGTCGCGCCCTATGAGACCGCGAAACTCCGCATGCTCAACGGCGCGCATTCGGCGCTCGCCTATATCGGGCTCGGGAAGGGCCACGATTTTGTGCATCAGGCCATCGCCGATCCGGAAATCCGCCCGGTCATCGACCGACTTATGCGCGAGGAGGCCGCGCCGACGATCGACGCCGCGCCTGGGCAGGACCTGTCCGCCTACGCCGATGCCCTGCTCGATCGCTTCGCCAATCCCGCGCTCCACCACCGGCTGATCCAGATCGCGATGGACGGCAGCCAGAAAATCCCGCAGCGCTGGCTCGAAACGCTCGCCTGGCACCAGAAACGCGGCGCGCGTTGTCCCGCACTCGAAACAGCGATCGCCGCATGGATCGCCTTCCTGCGTGGCGACCACCCGATTGACGATCCGCTTGCGGAGCAACTCCGCACGGCCGTCGCGGGGGAGAGGGCGATGGAACGGCTATTCGGCGCGAACGGCCTGCTCCCCTCCGGATGGCACCCCGAAGACGCCATCGCCTAACCGCATCGGATCGAGGAAGCGGGCCATGCCCGGCCGTTGCTTATGCATCGGCTCGAGCTGGCCTGCCCCAAGACAGATCACCAGTTGAACATCGTTCCGTCTTCGAGCCGGGCGACGGGCAGATAGGCGGGTTGATAGGGATATTTTGCTGCCAGCTTCTCGTCGATGTCGACGCCATGCCCCGGGGCGTCGCCCGCATACATATATCCCTGTTCGAAACGGTAGCTGTGCGGGAAGACCTCATCGGTCTCGGGTGTGTGGCGCATATATTCCTGGATCCCGAAATTGGGGACCCAGCTGTCGAAGTGGAGCGCCGCGCCCATGCACACGGGCGACAGGTCGGTCGCGCCATGGCTGCCGGTCTTGATCTGATAGATCGCGGCCAGGTCGGCGATCCGCCGCAAATGTGTGATGCCGCCGGCGTGGACCACGGTCGCGCGGATATAGTCGATCAGCTGGTTCTGGATCAGCTCCTTGCAGTCCCAGATCGTGTTGAAAATCTCTCCGACGGCCAGCGGGGTCGTCGTATGCTGGCGAATGAGTTTGAAGGCTTCCTGATTTTCCGCCGGCGTCGCATCTTCGAGCCAGAATAATTTTGCGGGCTCCAGCGCCTTGCCGAGCTGGGCGGCCTCGATGGGCGTCATCCGGTGATGGCCGTCATGGAGCAGATGATGCTCGAAGCCATAGGTATCGCGGATTTTTTCGAACAATTTGGGGATGTGATCGAGATATTTCTTCGTATCCCAGATCGTCAGCGACGGCAGCGCGGCGTCGGCGGGCTCATAGAAGAGCTTGCCGCGGCCGACGCCATAGGCATCCTTGATTCCCGGGACCCCCGATTGCGCGCGAATGGCTTTATATCCCAGGTCGATATAGTGACCGACGGCGTCGACGGTTTCGGCGATGTCGGCGCCATTGGCATGGCCATAGACCATCACGCCGTCACGGCTCTTTCCGCCAAGCAGGTCGTAGATCGGCATGCCCGCCATCTTGCCCTTGATATCCCAAAGCGCCGTGTCGACCGCCGCGATCGCCGACATGGTGACAGGGCCGCGCCGCCAATAGGCGCCGCGATAAAGATATTGCCAGATATCCTCGATCCGGCGCGGGTCCATTCCGATCAGGCACGGGATGACATGATCTTCGAGATAGGAAACGACCGAGAGCTCGCGCCCGTTCAGCGTCGCATCGCCGATTCCGAAAACCCCCTGATCGGTCTCGATCTTCAAGGTGACGAAATTACGCCCCGGACATGTCACGATGACGCGGGCAGACTGGATCTTCATGCTATTTTCCTGTTCTCGTTACGTGGAGCCGATCGGCTGCTCCCGTTGTTCATAGCATCTGCCTTACCATTTTCAATAAAATTGGTAATACCAATTGTGACAATTAATGGACCGGCTTCAATCTGGTTTCCGCCGCGCGCACGAGAGCGGCCGCCGCCCGCAACATATCGCCGCGAGCATAGTCGGAAAACCGACCGATGCTCGCGGCGACAGGGAGACGCTCAGAACTGGAAATTGACTGCCAGGCTGAACGTGCGGCCGAAATAGGAGGTGTAGAGCGGGTCTTTCCGCGTGGTGTCGGTGTAGAGGCGGTTGGTCTCGTTGGTGATGTTCGACACCTCGGCGATGAGCTTGATATTCTCGTTGATGTTGTAGGAGGCCGAGGCGTCGACGAAGATCGAGCTCGCATTGACGTTCGCGTCGCTGTCGGTCGGGCCCGGGACGCCGGTGAGGAAGGCCGCCCGGTAGTTGACCGTCGACCGGACGCTGAATTTATCGTCCTCATAATAGAGCGTGGCGCTGGCGGTTTCCGGCGAGAGGCCGACGAGAGGCGCCCTGCGCGTCAGGGTCGGCGAGATGATGTAATTGATGCTCGAGCGCACCCGCGTGAAGTTGGCGAGCAAGCCGAAATTGCTGAGCGCCCCCGGCAGGAAACGGAACGGCAGCTGGAGGTTCGCCTCGAACCCGCGCAACGGCCCGCCGTCGGTGTTGTTGCTGCGTGTCACGCTGAACAGTTCGTCGGGGGTGATGCCCGTGCCCGTGCCCTCAAGCAGCGACAGCGGGAGCCCGAGATCGCGGAACGGCACCAGCTGGTTGGTATTCTGGATATAGGTCTCGATATTCTTGTAGAAATAGGCGACCGACAGCAGCGAACCGGGCGCGAAATACCATTCGAGTGCGGCGTCGATCGTGTTGGCCCGGATCGGATCGAGATAGGGGTTGGTGATCGAGGCGGTGCGGATCACGATGTTCGCGCTGCCGCTGGGGATGAGCTGCCCATAGGACGGGCGCGACATCACGCGCGCCGCGGAGAAACGCGCGATCAGGTCGGGCGTGACATCGAGCGCGAGGTTTATCGACGGCAGCCAGTCATCATAGCTACGCTCCACCGTCGAGATCACATATCGCGTGGGAAAGGGCGACCCGGCCGGCGCGGCGGTGGGGATGGGCCCATATGTGTCGAGGCTGGTGCGGACATAGCGGACGCCGGCATCGCCGCGCAGCGCGAACGGCAAGACGTCTTCGGTGTCGAACTTCACCATGGCATAGCCCGACGTATATTTCTCTTCGACCCCGCCATAGGTGCCCTTGGCGCACTCCAGGTTGCAATATTGATAGCTGCTGAAGTTCACCGCTTCGCGGAATTTGTCCGGATCGATCGCGAGGAAATCCTGCATCTGGCCGTTCAGATTCTTGCCGATGTTCTTCGTCACGAAGGTGATGTCGGCGAGCGACACGCCGGCGGGGAGCACCTGCGGCAACGACTGGGCGGGGATCAACTGGCGCTCGCGCGCGGTGTATTTGTTGGTGCGATACTGGCCACCCACCTGAATGGTGAAGTTCGGCGCGGCCTCCCACTCTGCGTTCAGTTCGAAGGTCTTGCTGACGATCGTGTTTTTACGGACGAAGTTCGAAATCTGTCCGCGCTGCGTGCCGTCGGCCAGCGGCGGGCCAAAGAGGAAGTTGGCCGGATTGGTCAGGTCGATGCCGTAACCGATCTTCGGGACGTCCGGATTGTCGCGGAAGTCGATCGAGAAATTATCGGTGTCGTTCGAATCCATCGCGACCTGGAGGCGGTCGACGTTCAATTTGGAATCGTTGACGCCGGCCAGGCCGAAGACGCGGAACGTGTCGGAGAAGCGATGGTCGAAGTTGAGGTTCACCTGGCGGAAGGTCGAGGTGAAACGCTCGTCCTGCATTTCCGATCGCAGGTCGACGCCGTCCCACAGGCCATGGATCAGCGACCCGTTGTCGTCGACTTCGATGTCGCGGATCGACATCATCGGCTGGCCGTTGTTCGAGGCGGTGCGGCCCATCGAGCGCGCATCGAGCATCGTGTCGAGACGATTGACCTTGAAGCGGGAGTACAGGCCGTCGAGCGAGATATCGGTGTCGTCGGTGGGTTTCCATTGCAGCGTCAGCGACCCGGCCATACGCTCCTGATTCTGGCTGCCCTTCACCGGACGGGGAAGGCGCGGCAGGAACACACCGCCACCCGGTCGGCCCGACACGCCCGTGCGGCTCATGATATAGTCATAGGCTTCCTTGGTGCTGGTGCGGGGGTTGCCGGCGCTACAGTTGTTGGCGTCGGCGCCGACCGGGGTGCCGCCATTGGCATAGCCCGGCGCGGGGCTGTTCACCGGTACGCCGCCAAAAGTGTAGCCGACAGGCGTGCAAAAGGGAAAGATGGTGCCGCCCTGCGACTGCCCGGCGACGTAGGACGGCAGGATGTCGACCGCCGAATAGGCATATTCGTCGATGTGGCGCTTCGAATAGGCGAGGCTGGCGAGCACGCCGAACGTGTCGCCGAACTGCTTGGAAACGAGCGCGGACACCCGCGGATCGGCCTTTTTGCTGATGTCGTTGTAGATGCCGCGCGCCGTGCCCGAGAAGACGAAGTCCTCCTTCTGGTCGAACGGCCGGGGTGCGCGCAGGTCGACCGTCGCGCCGAGCGAGCCTTCCTCGACGTCGGCGGAGGTCGTCTTGCGGACCGAAAGCGCGGAGAAGATTTCGGTCGGGAAGGTCACGAAGTCGAACGAGCGCCCCGTGGCGACGCCGCCGCGGATATCGCTGCCGCTGACTTGCGAGGTGCCCTCCATCCCGTTGATCCGCACGCGGGTGAATTGTGCGCCGAGACCGCGAACCGAGATGTTGCGCCCCTCGCCGCCATCGCCGCGCGACAAGGCGACGCCCGGAATGCGCTGCATCGATTCGGCGAGGTTGGAATCGGGAAATTTGCCGATATCTTCGGCGACGATGCTATCGACCGCCGCGGTTTCCTGCCGCTTCAGGTTCAGCGCGCTATTTAGCGAACCGCGGAAACCGGTGACGATGATCTCTTGCGTATCGGCTGGGGGAGATTCGGTGTTCTCGCCTGTTGGGCTGGTTTGTTCGGCCGGTGCCTGCGTAGCCGTCTGGCCATGGGCCGGCGACATGATCAGCAAGCTCATCAGACTCGTTGAAATAAGCAGGTGGCGCCTGCAGCAGCTCTCGCGACTCATTCTTCTCTCCCTTCGGCCTGCACCAAGATCCGTCGCCCTTTTGTGATCAGGGCGACCGATTTGACGTCGTGTGTCCTGTTGCCGGATAGACTTGTCAGTCCAATTTGGCAAGAGTGCCTTACCAATTATCGAAATGACAGGAATTATGCGCAGATTTCGCGTATATTTGCGGCCGTCATCGCGCATTCAGGGTATTTGGTCAGGCCAATATTGCCCGCGTGGAATAGGCCGGCCCGCATTGATGTGAGGGCTCCATGATGCCGTGCGTCATCGGCGCTTCCCTCTCTCCAGAGGGGAAAAGGCGTTAGCGCTCCCGCGCCGCCGTCGTGCGGATCTCGTCGATCGGGCTCAGCAGATAGGAGGCGAGCGAACGGCGGCCGGTGCGGATGTCGGCGGTGACCGCCATGCCGGGTGTGAGGGGGATCGCCCTACCATCGCGCACGATCGTTGCGCGGTCCAGCGTCACGCGCGCGGTGTAGATCAGCCCGCGCTTCTCGTCCTGTACCGCGTCCGAGCTGATCTGCTCGAGCCTTCCCGGCACCGCGCCGTAGCGCGTGAAGGAAAAGGCCTCGACCTTGAGCGCGACCGGCTGGCCGGCGCGGACGAAGCCGACATCCTTGTTGGCGATCGCCACTTCGGCGACCAGCTTCCCGCGCGCGGGCACGATCACCATGATCGGCTTGGCCGCCTCGACCACGCCGCCGACGGTGTGGACGGCGAGCTGGGTGACCGTGCCGTCGACGGGGCTGACGAGGCGCTGGAGGCTGCTGCGTTTCGTCGCCTTGGTCAGCTCTTCCTTGCGCAGCCGCGCGTCGCTCTCGGCCTTGGCGAGGTCGGCGAGGATACGCGCGCGCGCCTCGGCGGTGGACTGGCTGGAATTGCCGCCGGCCACCGCGATCTGCGCCTCCGCCTTGCGCGCGGTGGCGAGCGCGGCGTCACGGTCGCGCGCGGCGACGAGGCGCTGGCGGCGCATCTCGATCACGCGCAGCTTCGAGACATAGCCTTTTTCGAGCAGCGTCTCGTTGGCGGCGATCTGTTCGTCGAGCAGCGGTAGCGTCTCGCTGAGCTTGGCGGCCTGGATTTCCGCTTCGGCGCGGGCGGCGCGCGCGGATTCGGTGTCGGCGGCACGCGTCTGGCTACCCGCCCGGATCTCGGCGAGCTGGGCGCGGGCGAGCGCGATCTGGGTGGCGGCGACGTCGGCCGTGGTGCCGGCGGGCGGGGTGAAGCGCAGACCCTGGCCGTCGAGCGCGGACAATATGGCGCGCAGCCGTGCGGCATCGAGCATCGCCGTCTCCAGCGCCTTGCCGGCTTGCGCGGTGTCGGCATCCGACACGGTGGGATCGAGCTCGACCAGCGGCTGGCCGGCGCGGACGCGCTGGCCGTCGCGGACCAATATGGCGTGGACGATCCCCGCCGCGCCGGGCTGGATCAGCTTGACGTCGTCGGCGGGGACCAGCTTGCCCGTTGCCGAGGCGACGACATCGACGCGGCCAAGGACGAGCCAGAGCAACGCGACGGCGAACAGGCCGAGCAATAGCCAGGACGTGACGCGTGCGGTCGGCGACACGGGGCGCTCGACCACTTCGAGCGCGGCGGGAAGGAAGTCGGTCTCCTCGGTGCGCAAGACCCCGCGCGACCGCGCGCGCTCATTGTCGAGCGCGTCGCGAACGGCGGTCCAGTGGCGCGTGAGCGCGGTCATGCCGCGGCCCCCGCCTGGACGCCGATCTGGCGGTGATGGAGCGCGGCATAGCGGCCGCCGAGGCGGAGCAGCTCGTCATGCGTGCCGCTTTCGACGATGCGCCCCTTGTCGAGCGTCAGGATGCGGTCGCACTGACGGATCGCGGAAAGGCGGTGCGCGATGATCAGCACGGTGCGGCCGGCGGCGATCGCCTTGAGGTTGCGCTGGACGATCTCCTCGCTCTCGGCATCGAGCGCCGAGGTCGCCTCGTCGAGGATCAGGATGCGCGGATTGGTGATCAGCGCGCGGGCGATGGCGAGCCGCTGGCGCTGGCCGCCCGAGAAGTTGACGCCGCGCTCCTCGACGATCGTGTCATAGCCGCGCGGCAGCTCCAGGATGAAGTCGTGTGCGCCGGCGAGGCGGGCGGCTGTCATCACCCGCTCGATCGGCGTGACGGGATCGGCGAGCGCGATATTTTCGCGGATTGAGCGGTTGAACAGGATATTCTCCTGCAACACCACGCCGATCTGGCGGCGCAGCCAGGCGGGATCGATCTGGGCGATGTCGACGCCGTCGATCAGCACGCGGCCGCTTGCGGGCAGGTAGAGGCGCTGGAGCAATTTGGTGAGCGTCGATTTGCCCGAGCCCGAGGCGCCGGCGATGCCGAGCGTGGCGCCGGCGGGCAGGTCGAGGTCGATGTCGTCGAGCGTCCACGGACCGTCGGCGGCGTAGCGGAAGCGAACATTCTCGAAGCGGACATGGCCGGCAAGCGCGGGCAGGGCGGTGCGCGATCCGGCGCCGGGCTCGGGGCCGCTGTTGAGGATGTCGCCGATCCGTTGGACCGAGAGGCGGACCTGCTGGAAGTCCTGCCAGAGCTGCGCCATGCGGATCACCGGGCCCGAGACGCGCTGGGCGAACATATTGAACGCGACCAGCCCGCCGATGGTCAGCGCGCCGGCGATCACCTGCTGCGCGCCGAAGAACAGGATCGCGGCGAGGCTGAGTTTCGAGATGAGCTGGACCGCCTGGCTGCCCGAATTGCCGAGGTTGACCACGCGCTGGTTGGCGGCGCTGTACGCGGCGAGCTGGCGTTCCCAGCGGTCCTGCCATTGCGGCTCGACTGCTGCGGCCTTGAGCGTCTGCATGCCCGAGACGCTCTCGACGAGCAGCGCGTTGTTGGCGGCGCCGCGCGCGAACTTCTCGTCTAGGCGGCGGCGCAAGGGGCCGGTGACGACGAGCGAGACGATCACATAAGCGGGGAGCGTGAGCGCGACGATGGCGAAGAGCAAAGGCGAATAGAGCCACATCGCGACCATGAAGACGATCGTGAACAGCGGATCGACCAGTACGGTGAGCGAGGCATTTGTCATGAATTCGCGCACCGTCTCCAGCTCGCGGACGCGGGTCACCGTGTCTCCGACGCGGCGATTTTCGAAATAGGCGAGCGGCAGGCGGAGCAGGTGGCGGAAGAGGCGGCTGCCGAGCTCGACGTCGAGTTTCTGGCTGGTCTCCGAATAGAGCCGGGTGCGCAGCCAGCCGAAGGCGACTTCCCAGAGCGAGACGATCACGAGCCCGATGGCGAGCACCTGCAGCGTTGCCAGGCTGTTGTGTGCGAGCACCTTATCGACGACATTCTGGAAGAAGAGCGGCGCGGCGAGGCCGAGCAGGTTGAGCGCGAGGGTGATCAGCAGCACCTCGCCGATCAGCTTCCTATATTTGACGATCTGGGGGACGAACCAGGTCATGTCAAAGGCGGGCGACGCAACCTGTGCGGCGTCGCGGGTGGCGACGAGGAGTAACGCGCCCGACCAGCGCGCCTCGAGCGCGGCGCGGTCCCAGCGCTCGATCGCGGCACCGGGACGCTGGACCGCCACGGCATCCTCGCCGACGCGGCCGATCACGAACCAGCCCTCGGCGCCGCTCGCCATCACCGGCATCGGAAGGCGCCGCAACCGCTCGAAATCGCCGGTCGTGGGGCGGGCGCGGACGCCTTCGATGCGCTTTGCCAGACGCACCAGATCGGATGCCGTGACGGGATCGGCATGGCCGAGATCATGGCGCAACTCGGCCGGGTCCGCGACAATGCGGTGCATCGCGAGGATCTGGGCGAAGGCGGCGAGCCCGGTGTCCGCGGGCGGCTGCGACGTCCCGAGGGACAGGTCCTGCTGCACGGTGCGTCTCCGATCGGGTTTCTCAGGCGTGGACAATCTGCGGGGTGCGGCAACGTGAATCGTCCGGCACGAACCTTGGTAGCGGCCAAAGCGTGGCGAGCGAAGGCGCCGCGGCTCCGGTCGTCGGAGCAAAGGGGCGGCTCGGCTTTCGCAGGTGCAGCATATGGTTGACCCCGGTGCCGTCGCGGGCTGTCTGGTCGCGATTACGTGGGGGGTATATTTTCAGGCTTATGACGGGAGCCCTGCGATGCCTACCCTCTACATCTCGCCGACCGGCAGCGGTTCGGGCGACGGCTCGAGCGCCGCGAACGCCGCGACGCTGAACGACCTGCCGCAACTGATCGCGGCGGCGGGGCCGGGCGGGCAGGTGCTGCTGCTCGCCGATCAGGGAGCTTATGCCGCGCCGATCGGGGCGCTGGCGATCGTCGCAGGCGGGACGGCGAGCGCGCCGGTGACGATCCGCGGGGTCGATGGCGCGGGCAACGCGATGGCGGCGACGATCGCCGGCACCCGGACCGAGCCGTTCGATCCGGCCAGCCCCTCGGGCGAGGAGGTCTTCCGCCTGCTCGGCGGCGCGAACAATCTGCGCTTCAGCGACCTTGCCTTCGAGAATGTCGGCACGGCCTTTCGTGTCGGCGCGGACGTGCACAACCTCACGATCGAGCATGTCGACGCCGCGAATGTTTCGCGCTTCTTCGACAATATGGTCTCGGGGGCCAATGCGAGCGCGACGATCACCGGCCTGACGATCCGTGACGTCGCCGTCGATGGTTATTCCAAGGGCGCGATCCGCGTCCAGTACAACAGCAGCGACGTGCTGATCGAGGATGTGCGCGGCGATAGCCAGTTTCAGGACGGCGACAATTTCGCGATCGGCATTCACATCACCGGCACCGCACACGACGTAACGATCGACCGTGTCGCCATGCGCAACGCGCTCGACACGGTGAACGACTATCGCAACGGCGACGGTTTCGCGACCGAGCGCGGCACCTATAACATCACGCTGCGCGACGTGATCGCCACGGGCAACAGCGATGGCGGGCTTGACCTGAAGAGCGACAACATCGTGGTCGACGGTGCGATCGTCTCGGGCAATGGCCGCAACATCCGGCTGTGGGGCACTGGCGCGCAGCTGAGCAACATTGTCAGCCTCGACGCCGGCGCGCCGCTGGCGGGCGGCAATCGCGAGCATATCTGGCTGGCCGAGGGCGCGAGCGCGACGATCGACGGGGCGTTCTTCTCCGATCCCGGTTCGCCGACTTTGTTCAACCTTGCCGAGAGGAATGGCGCGCTGACGGTGCGGGACTATGGCCTTGCCACCGGTGCAGGCACGGTGACCTTGAAGAAGGGCACGGGATCGGTGCTGACCCTGGACGGGCAGCGGGTGGTGGTCGCGGCGGGGACTGCGGGTGACGACCTGATCGGCGGCACGGCGGGCGCCGATGCGCTGATCGGCGGCGCGGGCAACGACATGCTGGTCGGCAATGGCGGCGACGACGTGCTGACCGGGGGTTCGGGCGCGGACATATTGGTCGGGGGCGCAGGGCGCGATCTCCTCAGCTACGCGGGCAGCGATGCTGCGGTGCGGGCCGATCTGACACGGCTTACCGCCAGCGGCGGCGATGCCGAAGGCGACCTGTTCGACGGGTTCGAGGATGTCGAGGGCTCGGCTTTTGCCGACACGTTGGCGGGGGATGCGGGCGCGAACCGGCTGTTCGGCGGGAATGGCGACGATACGCTTTCGGGCGGCGGCGGGGACGACATGCTCGATGGCGGCGCGGGCGCGGACCTGCTCGATGGCGGGGCCGGGATCGACCGGGTCGATTATGGCAGCAGCGGTGCGGGCGTGGTCGTCGATCTCGCCAATGGCGCGGCGAGCGGCGGCGAGGCGGCGGGTGACCGGCTGGTCGGGATCGAGGGGGTGCGCGGCTCGGGCTTTGCCGATACGCTTTCGGGCGATGACGGCGCGGACTGGATCGGCGGCGGCGCGGGCGACGACCGGATCGACGGACGCGGCGGGGACGATCTGCTCGTCGGCGGGGCAGGTGCCGACACGCTGATCGGCGGCACCGGGTTCGACAGCGCGGACTATTCGGGCAGCGGCGGGGCGGTCACGGTCGACCTTGTCGCCGGCACCGGCAGCGGCGGCGATGCCCAGGGCGACCGGCTGCAAGGGGTCGAGCGGCTGATCGGCTCGGGCTTCGCCGATGTGCTCACCGGCGACGGCTTTGCCAATGTGCTGATCGGCGGCGCGGGCGCGGACCGGCTGACCGGCGGCGCCGGGATCGACACCGCCGATTATGCGGCGAGCGGCGCGGCGGTGAACGCGTTGCTGGGCGGCACCGGCTCCGGCGGCGATGCCGAGGGCGATGTGCTGGCGGGGATCGAGAATCTGGCCGGCTCGGGCTTTGGCGACGTGCTGATCGGCGATGGCGCGGCCAATGCGCTGTCGGGCGGCGACGGGGACGACCGGCTGGCCGGTAAGGGCGGGGCGGACCGGCTCGACGGCGGCGCGGGTATCGATATTGCCGACTTTTCAACCAGCGCGAGCATGGTGACGGCGGACCTCGCGGCGGGTACCGCTTCGGGCGGAGTGAGCCTCGTCGCGATCGAAGGCCTGATTGGCTCGGCGTTCGGCGATGCGCTGAATGGCGATGCGGGCGACAACCGGCTGGTCGGCGGCAAGGGCGCGGACCTGATCAACGGGCGCGACGGCCTCGATACCGCGGACTATTCGGGCTCGGCGGCAGCGGTGCAGGTCGATCTGGCGCTATCGGTGCAGGGCGGCACCGGCGATGCGGCGGGCGACCGGCTGATGAGCATCGAGGCGCTGGTCGGCTCGGCGTTTGACGATGTGCTGGCCGGAGTGGGGGCTGACGAGACGTTGTACGGCGGCGCGGGCGCGGACCGGCTCGAAGGGCGCGGCGGCGATGATCTGCTCCAGGGCGGCGCGGGCGCCGATGTGCTGATCGGCGGGGACGGCATCGATACGGTCGACTATAGCGCCAATGCGGGTGCCGTCTCGATCAACCTCCAGACCGGTGCGAGCAGCGGCGGCGATGCCGAAGGCGACCGGTTCGACGGGATCGAGCGTTTCATCGGTACGGGCTTCGCCGATACGCTGATCGGGGATGGCGACGATCAGATCCTCGTCGGCGGCGCGGGCGGCGACCGGATCGACGGTGCGGGCGGGTTCGACACTATAGTCTATTCGGACAGCGCCGTGGGCGTGAAGGTCAACCTCGCCACCGGCGCCGTGTCGGGCGGCGATGCACAGGGTGATGGCCTGTCGGGAATCGAGGCGGTGGTTGGCAGCGCCTTCGCCGACACGCTGACGGGCGATGCGAACGCCAACCGGATCGAGGGCGGTGCGGGCAACGACACGCTCGATGGCGGCGTGGGCGCGGATGTGATGATCGGCGGCGCGGACAACGATTCCTATGTGGTCGACAATGCCGGCGACGAGGTGACCGAGGCGGTCGGCGGCGGGCTCGATATCGTGCGCACGGGCCTGTCCTCGCTGACGCTCGCCGATGGGGTCGAGGATCTCAGCTATACCGGCACCGGCGGCTTTACCGGCACCGGCAATGCGCTCGATAACAGCCTCTACGGCAAGGCGCTGGCTGACGCGCTCTACGGGCTTGACGGCGACGACAAGCTGGTGGGCGGCGCGGGTGCGGACCTGCTCGACGGCGGGGCGGGACGCGACCAGGTCGATTACACCAAGTCCGCCGCGATCACGGTGAACCTCGTCACCAACGTCAATCGCGGCGGCGAGGCCGAGGGCGACCGGCTGGTCGGCATCGAGACGGTGATCGGCTCCAACTATGCCGACAGCATCACGGGCGGCGACGATCCGTTGCTTGGTGACATCCTCTATGGCCGGGGCGGCGACGATCTCCTGTTCGGTGGAGCGGGTGACGACCAGCTCGACGGCGGCAGCGGCAACGACGTGCTGCGTGGCGGCACGGGCAACGACCTTTATGTCGTCTATGAGGCCGGCGATCAGGTGATCGAGGCGGCGGGGGAGGGGCGCGACCGCATCCGCACCGCCGCGACCAGCTACACGCTCGGCGCCAATGTCGAGGAGCTGGTCTATACCGGGACGATCGGCGCGACGATGACGGGCAATGCGCTCGACAATTTCATCGTCGGCAGCGGCGGCGAGGATCGGCTGGCCGGCGGCGACGGCGCGGACGTGCTGCGCGGCGGGGCGGGCGGCGATATACTCGACGGCGGCGCGGGATCGGACACCGCGGAATATGCGGGCTCGCTCGGCGGCGTGCTGGTCAACCTGCGCGCCCAGACCGCGACCGGCGGCGATGCGATGGGCGACCGGCTGGTGAGTATCGAGAATGCGCAGGGCTCGGCCTTTGCCGATGTGCTGCTGGGCAGCGTCGGAGCCAATATACTGACCGGCGGCGAAGGCGACGACGCGCTCTCCGGCGACGACGGCAACGACACGTTGCGGGGCGGCGTCGGCGCCGACCGGCTCGATGGCGGCAAGAATGAAGATATGCTCGACGGCGAGGACGGAGACGACATACTGTACGGCGGGTCGCAGACCGACCGGCTCTATGGCGGCGCGGGCAACGATCTTCTGGTCGGCGATGCCGAATGGGTCTCGTCGCTCGCCGCCAGGGACACGCTGGATGGCGGCGATGGCGACGACATATTGGTCGGCGACGGGATGAGCATGACCGCGAGCGGGGTCGGCGGCGCGGACACGCTGATCGGCGGGCTCGGCAACGACATACTCTACGGCGACGCGGTGACCATGGCGGCCGGTGCGCGCGGGGGCGCGGACAAGCTGACCGGCGGCGGCGGGGGTGACCGCTTCGTCTTCGCGCGGGGGTCAGGCGCCGACGAGATCACCGACTTCGCCCGCGGCGGCGCCGAGGCCGACCGGATCGACCTCAGCGCCTTCGACATCGCCTATGAGGCGCTGCGCTTCACCACCAGCAGCGCGGGGGTGACGATCCAGCTGGGCGGCACCGATACGATCTTCGTGCGCGGCGTCACCGCGCTCGATCAGGCGGACTTTGTCTTCGGCTGAGCCGCGCGTCAGCCGAAGACGAAATCATTGGGCGAAAACCCCTGCGCGCCGCGGACGAAGATGCTGTCCGTGCCCATGGAGATGCGTGTTCCGTCGGCGCTCGTCGTGAAACCGAGCTGCTCATACGCGATGTCGAAGGCGCTGAGGTCGATATGGTCCGCGCCTGAGGCGAAATCGCTGATCTCGTCGGCGCCCGAGCCGGGCGCGAAAACGAACCAGTCGGCGCCCGCGCCGCCCGCAAGCAGGTCGTTGCCGCCGCCGCCGATCAGGTGATCGGGGCCGTCGCCGCCATAGAGCTTGTCGGCGCCGCCGGTCACCGTCGCGGTCGACTCGCGGCCGTCGCCGTAGAGCCAGTCATTGCCGTCGCCGCCCTCCAGCGTGTCGGCGCCCCCCCTGGCGCTGTCCGTCATCACGTCGCCGTCGCCGATCAGGATGTCGTTGCCCGCGCCGCCGGTCAGCCGGTCGTTGCCGCCCCTGCCGCTGCCATAGACATTGGTCGCATCGCCGATCAGCAGGTCGGCATCGTCGCCGCCGTCGAGCCGGTCGTTGGCGCCCTGGCTGCTCAGCCATTCCTGGTCGCCGACCAGCCGGTCCGCGCCCGCGCCGCCGAAGAGGCTGTCCGACTGCCAGCCGCCGAGCAACATATCGGCACCCGACTGGCCCTGGAGCAGATCCTCGCCATTGCCGCCCACGAGCCTATCGTCGCCCGAATTGCCGGCGATGTCGTCGCTGCCACCGAGTCCGCCCAGCGTGTCGCTGCCCGCGCCGCCGATCACCGCGTTGGCGAGCGTGTTGCCATTGCCGATGAAATCGCCGCCGCCGCGGCGGATCAGTGCCTCGATATTGCCGGCCAGCGTGTAGCTGTCCAGTGTCGTCTCGACCCGGTCGAACCCGGCGTCGGCGGCCTCGGCGACGATCCGGTCGTCCGCGTGATCGACAAGGAAGATGTCGTCGCCCGCGGTGCCCTGCAGCGCATCCGCCGTGGCGGTGTCGGGCAGGGGAAGCAGTGCGATATAGCCGGTCGCGCCGGGCGAGGCCTCGCCCTGATCGACGGTCAGCGTTTCGCGGATCGTCTCGATGCCGATGAGACCGGGGAGCGAATCGCGCGTGGCGAGCGTCGAGAGTTCGGACCGGGTGATCTCGACGCCCCGCAAGGTGAGCCGCCCCTGCGAGGAGATCACCTTGGTGCGCGATCCGGCATCGTCGAAGCGCCCGCCGATCACGGTGACGTCGGCGTCGTCGTCGAGCCAGAGCTGGTTCTGCTCGGAGATGCCGCCGCGCAGCACCGGGTTCAGGCCGACCGCGTCGATCAGCGTCGCCTCGTCCCAGAGGCGGTAGTTGCGGCCATTCTCCTCGCTGAGCGCCCGGACGATCAAAGTACCACTCGACTTGAGGTCATAGCCGCCGTCGCTGTTGCCGCGCGCGACCGTGTCGATGAAGCGTATGTCACGGACGCCGCGCTCGCTCGCGAAACCGTCGCCGTTGAAATAGGCGCCGGCGGTGCTCTGGATATTCTCCACCACCACCCGGTTGAGCGTGACGTTGTGGACGGTGCCGTCGAGATGGACGCCCGCGGGCAGGTCGTCGCCCGTTTGCCCGGCCATGTCCGCCGTGACATTGTCGATCACCACATTGTTGGTGTCATACTGGAGGCGGATCGCGACCCTTGAGAAGCCCTGCACGTCGACGTCGCGGATCGTCAGCCCGGTGATCGTCGCGGTGCCCGACGGCGCGCTGGAATAATTCTCGAAGAAACGGCGGACATTGTTCGCGTCGACATCCTCGATGTGGAGGTTGGCGAGGTCGGCGGTGACGCGGAAGGCCGTGCCGACATTGTCGATCTGCAGGTCGCGGAATATGAGATTGTCCGCGCCCGCGCCGAGCTTGAACAGCTCGTTGCCCGAGGCGTCGCCCGCCTGCCAGTCGGCCGGGCGCGAGCCGGTGAAATGTGCGGCCATGGCATTGCCGGCGGAATCGATGCCGCGCACGACCACCGGCTGGCCCTCCGCCCCGCCGCGGGTGATGCCGAGGATGCCGGTGACGTTATAGTCGCCCTGGTCGGCCAGCAGCAGCACCTCGCCCCCCGGTCCCGCTCTTCCGATCATATTGTTGAGCGAACCGATCGACGCTGCGTTGTTGATATCGCTGCCACTTTTGTCCCCGGAACCGGCAGGCGAGATGTACAGGCTTGGCATGGCGAACGACCCCTTGCTGTTACGACGAGGTTAACCTCGGCTAATCCGCCATGCTGCACTGCACTATGGTTAAGCCAGCATTAAGCTGATCATCGGAGTGGTTATCGCGATGGACCGCCTGCCCGGAGCGCAACCTGGGCGGGCGCTTAACATATTGGCATAAGGGCTTTTGGAGACCGAGCCGCCGGTTCGAGGACGGCGCGATCATTACTCAAAGGGTCCGACCTATTTGCGCGCGAAAAGCCGCAACAGGCAATAGCCCGGAACCGCCGCCAGCGCGATGACCGCCAAAATGTCAAAAAGGCCGACCGTCAGCAGCCCCGTCACGAGCGAAGCAATCGTGACAATCGCCATCACGAGCGGCCAGCCATAGGTTCGGCGGACGGTCTGCCGGGTCATATTGCGTCTCCGCCTTCGACCACTTCGTGGACGCGCCGCTGCAGCGACTGGCCGCGATGCCCGATCCAGAGATAGATGCCGCTGCCGAGAATGATAATCGCGATGATGTCGAGCAGCGCCCAGACGATCTTGAGCGGCAGGCCCGCATAGTCGCCGAAGTGCAGCGGCTGCGACAGATACATGGCGCTGAGGCTGAGCGGCCAGGTCGGGACGCCGGTCAGCTTTGACGTCGCGGCGTCGACGAGCACGGGTTGATAGTTGCGCTGGTCGAGCTGCGATTGGCCGATCATGAACACGCCATAATGATGCTCGCCGCTATAGCCCGTCCCCGGATAGCTGACGAAGGCGGGTTTGAGCTCCGGCCGCGCCGCTCTTGCCTCGGCGACGGCCGTCTCGATCAGGCCGAATTGCGTGGGCGCGGGGCGGTCCGCCCATTCGCGGGTCAATTCGGCAAGCTGGTCCTTCTGCCACTGGTCATAGAGCGGCTCGTCGAGCGTGTTGATGACGCCGGTGAGCCCAACGACGAGCAGCCAGGCGGTGGCCGCGATGCCGAGCAGATTGTGGATGTCGAGCCACTTCAGTCGCGTGCTGCGCGCCTTGCGGATCGTCCCGAACTCGAGCTTGCGCATGAAGGGACGGTAGAGCACGACGCCCGATATGGTGGCGATGGCGAAGAGCAGGCCCATAGCGCCGAGAAAAAGCTTGCCGGGAAGGCCCGCGAACATATCGGTGTGGAGCCGCAGGATGAAGAACATGATGCCTTCGTTGAACTGCGGCGCGGGAACGGCGGTTCCGGTGTAGGCATCGAAAAGCGCGGTCTTCATCTCGGCCGGCGGGGTATCGGCGGTGGGGCCGAGGTTGACGTAGACGATCGGCTCGTCGGGATACCAGCCGAGGAACAGCGGCCGGTTGCCCGGATATTGCGCCTTGGCGTCCTCGATCAGCCGGTCGAGATTTGCCGGCTCGGCGCCGGGTCGCGGTGCGGACAATTCGGGCTCGGCGCCCGCGAGATGCGCGATTTCCTCGCCGAAGATCAGCGGCAGGCCGGTGATGCAGAGGAGCAGCAGGAAGACCGTGCAGACAAGGCTGGTCCATTTATGGACCAGATACCAGGCCTGCACGGTCTTGCGTTTCATGGCGTCAGAACCGGTAGCCGAGCGACGCGACGACATAGCGGCGATTGCCGCTGAAGCAGTCGCCGAAGGTGCGGCAGGCGGTGAAATAGCTCTTGTCGAAGAGGTTCGAGGCGTTGACCGCCGCAGTCCAGCGGTTCCAGTCGACCGACACCAGCGCATCAACGAGCGTGTAGGAGGGCGTCGTGATCGCGCTCGTCGGGCCGGTCGAGCGGGTATTGCCGATATGGCGCACGCCCGCACCGATCCGCAGCAGCGCATCGGCGCCGAGCGGGACCGCCTTCACCGCCCAGAGCGACGCCTGGTCGCGCGGCACGTCGTTGACGCGCGCGCCCTCTTCATAGGTGTAGAGGCTTTCGGAAACGCGGGCATTGTTGTGGCTATACGCCGCGGTCAGCTGGAAATTGCCGGGCAGGTCGAACGCGCCCTCGACCTCGAACCCTTTGGAGGTCACTTCGCCGGTCTGGAAGACGTTGATCGGGTCGGCGGGGTCGTTGGTCGGGCGGTTCTGCTCGACGATGTCATAATAGGCCGCGGTGACGAGAATGCCGCGCTGCGGCTGCCACTTGAGGCCGCCTTCATACTGCCGCCCGCGCGTCGGAACATAGGGCTCGCCGGTGCGCGGATTGATCCCCGAAACCGGCTGGAACGCCTCCGAATAGCTGAGGTAGGGCGACAGGCCATGGCCGATCTCGCCGATCAGGCCGACCTTGAAGGTCCACGCCGTATCGACGACCGCCGGGGCGCCTTCGGTCTTCGACCGCGCGCGGTCGTGGCGCACGCCAGCGACCAGCGTGACGCGGTCGGCATAGCGGATCTGGTCCTGGACATAGACGCCAAGCTGCGTGTTGCGCTGGTTGGGCAGCGCGGCATAGGGCAGCACGTCCGGCGCGACGCCGCTATTGTTCGGGTTATAGGCGTCGACCGGCGTGATGCCGGGGGTGAACGCGCTGCCGCCCGAGGCGCCGAGCGTTTGCTCGAAATAATTGGTGTAGTCGAGGCCGACGAGGAGCTGGTGGCTGAACGGTCCGGTGTCGAAGGTCAGCCGCGCGTTCGTGTCGCTGGTAAAGATCTTGCCGTGCGGCTTGGTCTGATAGGCGTAGCGATGCAGCGTGCGGCCCGTTTCGGCGGTGCCGTCGATGAACGGATTGGCCGGGTTCGAATAGACGTCGGGATAAAGCTCGCGGAAGGTCGCCTTGGCGTCGGTGTAACGCGCCCGCGCGCTGAGGCTGAGCAGGTCGGAAACCCGCTGGTCGACGATGAGCGTCGCCGACAGCGTGCGCTGGCGGAGCGTGTCATAATCCTTGTCGCCAAGGAAGGTGCGGTTGCTCAGCCGCCGCGCGTCACTGGGCGCGCCGATCGCCGATACGACGGGAAGGAACTGTTGGCTCGATGCCGAGCGGTCGCGCTGGTAGAGGCCGATCAGCGTCACATTGGTGTCGGGACCCGGCCGCCAGCTCAGCGACGGCTGGACGAGCACACGATTGTCGTCGAGCAGCCGCGTTTGCTGGCCCGCGTCGCGCACGACCGCGACGATGCGGCCGGCGAGCGTATCGCCGCCGAGCGGGCCGGTCAGGTCGACCACCGCCTGCTTGCGGTCCCACGATCCATATTCGATCCGCGCGCTGCCGCCCGCTTCGAACTCGGGGCGCTTGCTGACGCTGTTGATGATGCCGCCGTTGGATGCCTGACCGTAAAGGACCGACGACGGGCCGCGCAGCACTTCGACGCGCGACAGCGTGTCGACCGCGGCGCGGGCGAAGGGCGCGAAGGTATAGAGGCTGCGCATCCCGTCGAGGAACTGGACGGGCGCGAGTCCGCGCACGACGCTCGCGTCGCCGCGCGTGTCGAGGCCATAGGCTTCGCCGGTGACGCCCGCCGAATAGCGGAGCGTTTCCTGCAAATTGAGCGCGCCGCGGTCGCGGAAAAGCTCTTCGGTGACGACGCTGATCGCCTGCGGGGTTTCGACGAGCGGCGTGTCGCTCTTGGTCGCGGTGACGGCTCGGTCGGCGGTGACGGTGATCTCTGCGTTGGTCTGGCTTTCCTGCGCCTGCGCGGCGCCCGTCCAGGCCACCGTCACCAGCAAAGCATTGATCATTTTATATTTCATCGCGAACCTCCAATATGGGAAGCGCGCTAGACGCGAATGATCGCTACTGCAACCCATTTGCAAGAACACGATCTGCCGGCCGGGAAGATCGCGCGTTGAGCGTGCGACCGAGCAATCCGCAACCGGACCAAGCTGGCCCCTCCGCCTGATGAACAGGCTTGGTGGAGCCGGACAGGAAGGGATCAATAGGCTTTTCGATCCGGGTGCGCCAATTCGGCTTCCGAAGGCCAATGGCCCTGCGGATTTTCCCGAACGATCTCGGTCAGCAGCGCCTTTGCGCCCCTCTCGTCGCCGGCAAAGCGGCGTTCCATCGCGATCGCGAATTTGATCGTGCTGTCGCGCGTGTCCTTGAAACCGGCGGGGTCGAGGCGACCCTGCATGATCTGGACCGCCTGATAGTAAGTGAAATTCTCGATCAGCTTGAGCCCCGGCTCGATCTCGTTGATCGCGGCTCGCGCTTTGTCGTGCTGGCCCATCTTGCGATACGCGAGATAGGTCCAATAAGCGGTTCCGATGTGCATGTCGTCGCGTGTGAAGTCGGGCATCACGGCGAGTGATTTGGCCATGCCGTCGACGACTGCGGGATAGTCGCCGGTCGCGAAACTGGTCTGTGCATGATAATAAAGGATGTTGCCGCGATAAGTGCTGATCGTGAGGCCGATCGGGTTGGGCATGCCGTCGGGTTCGAAACTGTCGGGCGTATCGCCCATCAATTCCAGTGCTTTCTTATAATCGGCGAGCGCTTCCTTGAAACGGCGCGCGCGCGTGAGGTCGCGGGCGCGGAAGCGGTAGAGCTTGTAGCTGTTCGGAAATTGTTCGATCCCGGCGCTGAAGGCATCGACCGCGTCGCAGATGCGCCCCGCATAGTCGAGCCGGCGGCCGTACCAGATATGGCTGTCCTCGCGGTCCGGCGCGATACGCAGCGCCGCTTCGGCGATCGCGATATCTTCGTCGAGAATCTTTTGCGTTGCAGCCGGATATTTCGGCACTGTCAGCGGCGTGCCGATCAGGCTGGTCGCGCAATTCCCCGCGTCGGCGCCAGGGACGTTCGCCGACGCAGGGGCTGCCGTCAGCAGCAAGGCAAGGGTGAGGGCGGAAATGCGGGGGCTCATCCGATCACCTCCTGATAGATGCGGCGGACATTCGTCCCCATGATCTTCTCGACCGTGCTTGTCGGATAGCCGAGCTTGCGCACGCCGTCCCACACCACCTCCATGCGCCGCGGGCCGTTGAGTTCGTTGATGAACAAAGGCCAGTCGGGCTCGTGGAAATTGGCGCCCTCCTCGCGCTTCAACTCGGCGATGTAGGCGTCGGTCATCTCGACGACGCGGTGGTCGCGGTCGCTGCCGATCGCGACATGGTCGGCGCCCATCACCTTCACCGCATGGTCGATATGGCGGAAATATTCGGGCAGCGCGTCGTCGCGCTTCGTCGTCAGGAACGGCCGCATCTGGCAGATGCCGGCGACCCCGCCCTTGTCGGCGAGCAGGCGCAGGTTCGCGTCGGTCGTGTTGCGGACATTGCTGTGCACCGCCATGCACGCGGTGTGCGAGACGATCACGGGGGTCTTCGACGCAGCGATCGTGTCGGTCATCGTCGCCATGTTCGAATGCGACAGGTCGATCAGCATGCGGCGCTCGTTCATGCGGCCGACGAGGTCGCGCCCGAAATGGGTGAGGCCGTTGGCGCCGAGTTCCTTGCACCCCGCGCCCGCCCAATTCTGGTCGTTATAGGTGATCTGCGCCGACCGCACGCCGAGCTTGTGGAACAGGTCGACATTGTCGAGGTCGCGTCCGAACTGGGTGCTGTTCTGGAAGAGGTAGAAGATCGCGAGCTGGCCGTTCGCCCGCGCGGCGTCGATGTCGCTGGTCTTCGTCGCCTTCAGGAACAGCTCGGGGTGCTTCGCGATATGCGCGTCATGGTCGAGCACCGCCTGCACGGCCTCTTCATAGGCCTGCCCCTCATAGACCTTGGGATCGCAGAGCGTGACGGTGATCGCATCGAGCCCGCTGGCGCGCATCTGGCCGATCAGCGCCGCGTCATATTCGAAGCGCACCTCGCCCATCGCGTCGAAGGTGAGGGGGCGCGTCTTCGCTCGTGCCGCCGCCGCGGGCGCGAACGCCATCGCGGCCGACAAGGCCGCCCCCGACAGGATGAAATTCCGTCTGTCCATCGCTTCGCCCTCTCCAATTCTCTATTGGAAAGAAATTAGCGTATCGGAAAATTATTGCAAGCCCGATGATCGGGGCGGGTGCGCGGGCGCTCAGCCGGTGTTGACCCACAGCACGACGGCGTCTTCCTCGCTCGTCGAATAGGCGGCGTGCTGCATACTGCTGTTGATATAGATGCTGTCGCCGACGCCGAGATATGCGGGCTCATAATGCTCGGTCTGAAAGCAGATTTCGCCTTCGAGCACATAGAGGAACTCTTCGCCGCTGTGCTGCGACCAGCTCTTGAAATCCTCGAGGCTGCGCGCCTTGATCGTCGTGACGAACGGCAGGATCTTCTTGTTCTTGAGCTCGGCGGCGATCAGCCGGTGGCGGTAGACCGCGGTTTCCATCAGGCGGCCCGCGCCGTCCATCGTGACGCTGCGCCTGCCCGCGGCATCCTGCCCCGAATTGCTCGCGAACAATTCGGTGATGTCGATGTCGAAGCCGGTCGCGAGTTTCTGCACGACGTCGAACGTCGGCGACATCTGGTCATTCTCGATCTTCGACAATGTCGAGGCGGCAAGCGCGGTCAGCCGCCCCGCATCCTCCAGCGTCATCCCGCGTTCCTTGCGCAATTGGCGCAATCGCTCGCCCAGGTGAAAGCCTTCGGATCGAGGCCGCTTCGCGGTACGAACGGCACCCAAAACTTCCGGCTCGTCTCCATTTCTGGGCGGCATAAATCTCCAATCCTTCACTTGCTCGAGATCGCATGGCATCGGCCGATGGGGACGGCTGGGGGAAGAGGTCCGGCCAATCAGCCGCCGCCATCTATAAGGCACAAATTTCCGATAGGCTACGATATTGGCATATCCGCTATGCCAATGCCGTATGTGCCCACCGGAAATACGCGTCGATCTCTAACAGACGAGATCAGAATTTATACTTAGCATTCAAATAATAGAAGCCGCCGGCGACCCCGAATACACTGTGATTGTCATAGATCAGGCCGGCGCGGGCGCGCGCAGGGCCGCGGCCCGGCGGGAAGATGTTGAAGATGTTGCGTGCGCCGACGCTCAGCTCGACATCCTGAATGCCCGAATAGGTCACTTCGGCGTCGAACAAAGTCACCGCCTTGCGCGGCAGGAAGGTCGCGCCATCGAGGCGGCGCCACGCGCCATAATGGATCGCGCGCGCCATGAAGCCGAAATCGCCGACCTTGGTCGTCGCCGAGAAATTGCCGCGCCAGCGCGGCGTGCCGCGTTCGAACTCGGTCACGATCGCGGGGCTGAAGCCCGGGGGCGGGGCGCCGCGCAGATGCTGTTCATTATAGTTCACGGCAAGGCTGAAATCGGTCGAGGCATTGTCCGACCAGCTGTGGCGATAGGTGCTCACCAGGTCGAAACCGCGCACGCGCGTGTCCATCTCGTTCTGGAAATAGCGCACCTGCTGGATGTCCGCGCCATTGGGGAAATTGATCGCGGCCAGCGCGGCGCGCTCGGCGGCGGTGGTGTTCCGCGACGGCGTCAGCAACAGGCGATCGTCGACGTCGATCTGATAGAAATCGAGCGTGGTCAGGAAACCGTCGAGGCCGGTGAAGACGACGCCCGCCGACATGTTGAACGAGGTTTCGGGCGTCAGCGCCTCTGAACCGAAGACCCGTGCCGCGGGCGACCCCGGAACCAGTACGGCATCGAGGATGAAGCCGCCGACGCCGTCGAGCTGCGAGGTCAGGCTGGTGCCGAACACCTGGCCAGCCGCCGGCGCGCGGAAGCCGGTGCTGACCGAACCGCGGAGCGCAAAGGCATCGCTCAGCTCGAAGCGCGTCGAGGCCTTGTAGCTGAAATTGTCGCCGAACTGGTCATAATCCTCGTAGCGGGCGGCGGCCGACAGGTTCCACCAGGGCGTGATGTCGGCATCGATTTCGCCGAACACGGCATAGCTGTTCGAATCGAAGCTGCCGGCGAATTCGGGCGAGAAACCCTGGAAACCGTTCGAGCCCGCGGGCAGGTCCCGCAGCGGACCCGTCGTGTAGCTCGCAACGTCGCCCTCGCCGATGACATAGGTTTCCTTGCGATGGCTGGCGCCGGCAAACACAAGGATGTCGTTGCTCAGCTCATAGGAGACTTCGGCGTCGAACTGGATTTCGCGCTGGGTGAGCGAACCGGGCTTGAACGCGGTCGGCGACTTGACGCCCATCGACGCGTTGATCGTGCCGGTGATCGAATAATCGACCGTGTTCGTGCCGTAGCGCGCCGACAGGTCCCAGGTCAGCGGGCCCTCCTGATCGCGGAGGCCAACGAGAGCGCTGAAATCTTCGAGGTGGCCGCGGAATTCCGGCGTGAAGCCGCCCGGATAGACGGCGGCAAGGTTGAACAATTCGGGGTGCGCGGGCGTCAGGTCGAACGCCGAATTGGCATAGGTGCCGTGGCGGTTCAGGCCGCCCGCCGTGACGGGCTGGCGCAGGCCGAAGGTGACTGAGCTCTTGCCCGTCATATAGTTGCCGAAGCTGTAGAGTTCGAGTTCGTCGCTGAGTTCGATGCCGGCGTTCCAAACCGACTTGAACGCCATGTAACGCGGATCGAGATTGCCCTCGGGATGCTCGGGAATACCGGTAATGCCCATCGCCCGCATCGCTTCGGCGCCGGAGTGGGTGGCCTTTTTGGCATAGGCCTTCGCCTGATCGGTATATTGGGCGGCGACGTTGAAATAGGCATTGTCGCCGACCGGAACGGCCAGATGACCCTGAATGTCATAGGTGCGGCCGCCGGACGTATAATATTCGCCGACCTGCCCGATGATCGAGCCGCCGCTCCTTGCCTTTTTCAGCTCCAGGTTGATCACGCCGGCGATCGCGTCCGAGCCATATTGGGCCGACGCGCCGTCGCGGAGCACTTCGACGCTCGACAGCGCGATCGGCGGAATGACGTTGAAATCCTGCCCCTGCGAGCCCGAGGTCGAGGCATGGCCGGTGCCGATCTGCACGATCGAGGCGCGATGGCGGCGCTTGCCGTTCATCAGCAGCAGCACATGATCGGCGGGCGAGCCGCGCAGCGTGACGGGGCGCACGAACGACGAGCCGTCGTTGCCCTGCAGGCGCTGCGCGTTGAACGCGGGGACGAGCGTGCGCAGCGCGTCGTTCACGTCCGAATAGCCGGTCGTCGCGATCTGTTCGGGCGCGATGACGTCGATCGCGACCGAGCTGTCGGTGATCGAGCGATCCTTGCGGCGCGTACCGATGACGACGATGTCGCTGCCGTCCGCGCTGGTCTCCGCGCCCTCTTCTTCGGGCGGAGCCGACTGGGCATGCGCCATCGGCGTGATCGCGAATGCGAGAGCCGACGACAACAACAGGCGTGACACGAACTTCGACATTTTTCCCTCCTTTTGGACCCGTTTCCCCACCGGAAATTCGTTGATTTCCGCAATGTGTCGTAATTTCCAGAATTTTCCTATCATAAAAATTCTTGCTCAACTAGCAAAAACTTCCTATGCGAATGGGGAGTGCTGCAGGGGCGGCCTCGCGGCGTGGGCCGGCGGGAGAATTTCGCTTGAGCGGCATTGGGAAATTGGCGGCGCTTGCGATCGGGGCGTCGCTTTCGAGCGCTGCGGGCGCGGCACCTGCCGCGATGGATAGCGCGGACGCGCTGGTCATTCATGCGGGCGCGGTCGTCGCGATTCCGGGAGAAAAGTCGCTGGGGCCGAGCACTGTCGTGGTCCGCGATGGACGCATCGCCGAAATCCTGCCGGGCTATATCGAGCGCCCCGACGCGCGGTCGATCGACCTCAGGGACCGGACGCTGCTGCCCGGGCTGATCGACACCCATGTCCATTTCAGCTTCTCGCCCGAGACGAAACTATGGTCGGCGGCGGTCGATACGCCCGAAGATGTCGCGCTGTTTGCTTTTTCCAATGCGAAAAAGACCCTCGAGGCCGGGTTCACGACGGTTCGCGACGTCGGGTCCGACGGCTCTTCGATCCACGCGCTACGCGACGCGGTCAACGAGGGCACGGTCGTCGGCCCGCGCATCTTCCTGTCGGGCACGTCCTTGTCGATCGTCGGGGGACATGGCGACATGTCGGGGCTCAATCGCAAGACGACCGAGGCGCTCTACCCCTATGACTATACCGGCGCCTGCACCGGCGGCGTCGAATGCGCGCTGCGCGTGCGCGAAGCCGCCAAATATGGCGCGGACCTGATCAAGGTCACCTCGACCGGCGGGATCATGTCGCAGCAGGCGCGCGGGCTGGGCCAGCACCTGACCGACGAGGAACTGACCGCGATCGTTACCACCGCGCACAGCCTCGGGCTCAAGGTCGCGGCGCACGCGCATGGCGGGGAGGGCGTTGCCGCCTCGGTGCGCGCGGGGGTCGATTCGATCGAGCATGGCACCTATCTCGACGAGGAAACCGCGAAGCTGATGGCGAAGCGCGGCACCTGGCTCGTGCCGACGCTCGGGCTGCTCGATGCGCGGAAAGAAAGCGACGCCTCTCCCGCGGTGCGGGCGAAAATGGCCGAAGCGCGCCGCGTCGCGGGGCGGAATATCCGGCTCGCGGTCCAGTATCAGGTCAAATTCGCCTTCGGCACCGACGCCGGCGTGTCGCCGCACGGACAGAATGCGCGGCAGTTCCGCCTGATGGTCGAGCAAGGTCCGATGACGCCGATGGCGGCGCTGCGATCGGCGACCGTCGATGCCGCGGCGCTGCTCGGCCAATCGGACGATCTTGGGACGATCGAAGTCGGAAAATATGCTGACCTGATCGCGGTCGCGGGGGATCCTTATCGCGACGTAACGGTGACCGAGCACGTCTCCACCGTGATCAAGGACGGGCGCGTCATCATCCACGATGGCAGCGCGAGCCCGTGACCAAAACCTGACAACAACCTGCATTTCCCCTTTCAACGGACAATTAAATGAACGCTCTTGATAAGATGATTTCTCCCGGTGTCGGCCACAGCGTACAGGGCGGCTTTGCCCGTTCGGTCACCGATATATTCGGCGCGCTCGGGCTGTCGCTCGATGCCAGCCAGGATTCGGACCTCAAGGTTTTTTCGCCGGTCGACGGGTCGGAGCTCGCGGCCCTGCGTACCGACAAGGCGGGCGACATGGACGCGATGGTCGCGAACGCGCGTGCGGCTTTCGCGGTCTGGAAGGACGTGCCGGCGCCGCATCGCGGCGAACTCGTCCGGCGCTACGGCCTGCTGGTGCGCGAGCATAAGGAGGCGTTGTCGCAGCTCCTGACGATCGAGAACGGCAAGATCCTGACCGAAGCGCGCGGCGAGGTGCAGGAAGTCATCGACATTTGCGAATATGCCGTCGGCCTGTCGCGCCAGCTGTTCGGGCTGACGATCGCGTCGGAGCGCGCCGAGCACCGGCTGACCGAATATTGGCACCCGCTCGGCGTGCTCGGGCTGATCTCGGCGTTCAATTTTCCCGCCGCGGTCTGGGCGTGGGGCACCACCGTCGCGCTCGTCTGCGGCGACAGCGCGATCTGGAAGCCGTCCGAAAAGACCCCGCTCACCGCGCTCGCGTTCGCCGGGCTGCTGCAAAAGGCGGCGGCTGACTATGATCTCGCGCCTGATCATCTGGTGCAGGTCGCGATCGGCGATGCCGCGTGCGGCGCGATGCTCGCCGACCATCCCGACGTCGCGATCGTCAGCGCGACGGGCAGCGTTCGCATGGGGCAGGACGTCGGCGTCCGCGTCCAGCGCCGCTTTGGGCGCCCCGTGCTCGAACTCGGCGGCAACAACGCCGCGGTCGTCGCGCCGAGCGCCGATATCGGGCTTGCGCTGCGCGGGACGATCTTTGCCGCGACGGGGACGTGCGGCCAGCGCTGCACGACGTTGCGCCGCCTGATTGTCCACGAGGACATCCGCGCCGATTTCGTGAAGCGCCTGATCGCCGCGGTCGGCAGCCTCAACATCGGCAGCCCGCTCGACGACGCAACGCACGTCGGCCCGCTGATCGACAAGGCCGCCTTCGACGCGATGCAGCGTGCGCTCGACCAGGCACGCCGCGACGGCGGTATCGTCCACGGCGGCGACCGGATCGAGGTCGCGGGCCCGGACGCCTATTATGTCCGCCCGGCAATCGTCGAGATGCCGGCACAAAGCGAAATCGTCCGCGAGGAAACCTTCGCGCCGATCCTCTATGTCCTGTCCTACCGCGATTTCGCCGAGGCCATCGCGCTGCAGAATGGCGTGCCGCAGGGGCTGTCGTCGTGCGTCTTCACCAGCGACGTGCGCGAGGCCGAGAAATTCCAGTCGGCGCAAGGCAGCGACTGCGGCATCGTCAACGTCAATATCGGGACGAGCGGCGCCGAGATCGGCGGGGCGTTCGGCGGCGAGAAGGTGACCGGCGGCGGGCGCGTGTCGGGGTCCGACAGCTGGAAGAATTATATGCGCCGCGTTACCGCGACGGTGAATTACTCGACCTCGCTCCCGCTCGCGCAGGGTGTGAAGTTCGATCTCGATATCGATTGAAGACACAATATCAGTTCGGAGAGGATATTTATGATGAAGCCCAGGCATTTGAAATTGCTCGTGTCGGCCGGCCTGTTGCTGATCGCCGCGCCGGCGACGGCGACGGCGCAGGAAGGCAGCTTTCAGGGCATGTCGCTGCTCGGCGAGCGGATGGTCACCGGCCCGGCGCGCAACGCGAATGTCGCCGCGGTCGAGACGCTCGAGCGCGCCGCGCGCGATGCGAAGGCGGCGTTCGACGCCAACATGACCGTCGACAGCGCGACCTGGTACGGCCGCATCCTCTTCTATCAGGGCTATACGAAGGAATCGGCGGCGGTCTACGATCAGGCGCTGAAGCGCTTCCCCAATTCGGGCAAGCTGCTCCGCCACCGCGCGCATCGCCATTTTTCGCTGCGCGAGTTCGACAAGTCGATCGAACTGGGGCTGAAGGCCGCGAAGCTTTACGAGAACCAGCCGCTCGAACGCGAAAAGCCGGGTCCCGACTATTTCCCCGGCGACCCCGACGTCGTGCAATATTATCTCTATTACCACCTCGGGCAGGCCTATTTCGGCAAGCATGATTTCGACAATGCGGCGAAATGGTTCGCGAAGTCGGCCGAATCGGCGGCCTTCACCCATGATGTCGAGGCGCGCACCGCGAACGGCTATTGGGAATATCTGTCGCTCGCGCGCGCCGGGAAACTCCGCGAGGCGCAGAAGCTGCTCGATGATTATGACCTGACCTTGTTCGAGGTTCACCCGAAGGGCGGCTCGGACACCTATTTCGACGGGCTGCAGCTGTTCAAGGGCAACCGCGCCGCCGACAGCTTCTTCAGCGACAAGGACAGCGGCCGCGCTTTCGCGACCGCCGACGGGGTGGCCGCGTCGACCGCCTACAGCCTCGCCAACTATTATATCCTCCGCGGCGAGCCCGAAAAGGCGAAGCCGTGGTTGAAGCGCTCGATCGCCGTCGACAGCTGGAGCTTCTTTGCGCGCATCCAGGCCGAGGCCGACTGGCTGCTGCTGTTCCCGAACGAAAAGCCCTGAGCGGACGCATCGAACTGACGCATCTGGGGTGAGCGGCGGACCCGAACCATCGGGCCGGATATTGGGAGGCGCATCATGAATAACTGGACCCGCCGCAAACCCATCGCGCCGCCCGGCGAACGCAGCGCCGGCGCGCTGCCGCCCAGCCTGTCGTGGCCGCAGCTGATGGCGATGGGCGTCGGCGCGATCATCGGCACGGGAATCCTGACGCTGATCGGCGTCGGCGTCGACCGCGCGGGGCCCGCGGTGCTGCTGTCCTTCGCGATCGCGGGCGCGGTCTGCGCCTGCGCCGCGCTCGCCTATGCCGAACTGTCGGCGATGATGCCCGCGGCGGGCAGCGCCTATAGCTATTCCTATGCGGGGCTCGGCGAGGCTTTTGCGTGGATCGTCGGCTGGAGCCTGATCCTCGAATATTCGCTCGTCGTCTCGACCGTCGCGGTGGGATGGTCGGGTTACGCGTCACCGCTTTTGATGGGGATCGGGTTTCCCGAGGCGCTGACGCGTGGACCCGAACTCGGCGGGCTGATCAATCTCCCCGCGGTCGCGATCATCGCGGTCGTCGCGGGTCTGCTGCTGCTGGGGACGCGCGAGAGTGCGCGGATCAACTCGGTGCTCGTTGTCGTGAAGATCGTCACGCTGCTGCTCTTCGTCGGTTACACCTTGCCCTATTTCGACGCCGCGCACCTCGATCCGTTCATGCCCTATGGCTATGCCGCGCAGGTCGACAGCGACGGCGTCCAGCGCGGGGTGATGGCCGCCGCCGCGATCATCTTTTTCGCCTTCTACGGCTTCGACGCGATTTCGACCGCGGCGGAAGAAACAAAGCGCCCCGCGCGCGACTTGCCGATCGCGATCATCGGTTCGATGGCCGTCTGCACGCTCATCTACATGCTGGTCGCCGCTACGGCGGTCGGTGCGACGCCTTTCACGACCTTCGCCGACAGTCCCGAGCCGCTGGCGCTGATCCTGCGTTCGATCGGGCAGGGGGGCATCGCGCAAGTCGTGGCGACGACCGCCGTTGTCGCGCTGCCGACCGTGTTGCTCGCCTTCCTCTACGGGCAAAGCCGCATTTTCCTTGCGATGGCGCGCGACGGTTTCCTGCCGCAGCGCCTCGCGCATATTTCAGGGCGCGGCACCCCGGCGCGCATCACGCTGCTGACGGCGGCGATCGTCGCCGTCCTCGCCGGGCTGCTCCCGATCGGAAAGGTCGCCGCGCTTGCCAATGCCGGAACGCTGATCGCCTTCATCGCGGTCGGCGTCTGCCTGCTCGTCCTTCGCCGCCGCGCCCCCGCTGCGCCCCGGCCCTTTCGCGTGCGCGCGGCGTGGCTGGTCGGGCTCGGCACGATCGGCGGCTGCCTTTACCTGTTCCTCAGCCTGCCCGCCGAAACGCTCTTGTGGTGCCTCGTCTGGAATCTGATCGGGCTCGGCCTCTATGCGGCCTATGGGCAATACCGCAGCACCTTGGGCAAGGCAGCCAGCGGCGGATAATCCCTTTGGCGCCCCTAGATCGTGCCGGCCTTGAGCAGCTTTACCGCGTGATCGGCGGCGCGCGCCGTCAGTGCCATGAAGGTGAGCGACGGGTTGACGCACGAGATCGAGGTCATCTGCGCGCCGTCGGTGACGAACAGATTGGCGGCGTCGTGCGCCTGGCCCCATTTGTTGAGCACCGACTGGCGCGGATCGGCGCCCATGCGCGCGCCGCCCATTTCGTGGATCGCGTCGCCGGGCACATGTTCGCGGCGCTCGCTGGTGACATTCTGCAGCCCCGCCTTGCGCAGCATCGCTTCGCCCTCGGTCCGCGCATCGTCCATCATGCGGATCTCATTCTCGCGGAAGGTGACGTCGAAGCGCATCAGCGGGATGCCGAACCGGTCGACCTTGTCGGCGTGCAGGCTGACGCGATTATCCTCATAGGGCAGGCATTCGCCGAAGGCGCCCATGCCGAACTTCCACGGGCCATAGCCGCGCATGCCATGCTTCATCGCCGCACCGAAGCCCTTGGGCGGTAGCGGATCGCGCCGTGCGCTGCCCTGATAGCCATAGCCGCGCTTGAAGCCGATCCCCTCTTCGCCGCCGACATTGCGGAAACGCGGGATATAGACGCCGCCCGGACGCCGGCCATATTCGATAAAGTCGGTCATGCCAGGTATCTCGCCCGAGATGTTCACGCGGAAGATATGGTCCATCACATAGCGGCCGAGCGTGCCGCTGGAATCGAAATGGCTCTTGGCCGTTCCGGGGATGCGCGAGTTCATCAGGATCTGGGTCGAGGCCATCGCCGAGGCGCAGAGGAAGACGAGGCGCGCGGGGATTACCTCCGCCTGCTTCGTCTTCGTATCGATCACACGCACGCCGGTGACCTTCTTCGTCTTGGGATCATATTCGAGATTCGAGACCACCGCGTCGGAACGCAGCGTCAGCCGCCCGGTGGCGCGCGCCGCGGGCAGGGTGACCGCCTGCGTCGAGAAATAGGATCCGAACGAGCAGCCGCGCCCGCACTGGTTGCGGAACTGGCATTTGCTGCGGCCCTGATCCTCTTTGTCCTCGGTCATGTTCGAGAGGCGGGTGTTGATCAGCTTGCGGCCCGGCGAGGTCGTCTCGAGCCGTTCCTTCACCCATTTCTCGGCGACGTTCATCTGCATCGGCGGCTGGAACGCGCTGTCGGGCAGCTGCGGCAGATTCTCGCGCGATCCCGACACGCCGATATATTTCTCGACATAATCGTACCAGGGAACAAGGTCGTCATAACGGATCGGCCAGTCGCCCCCGACATTCTCGCGCTTGTTCGCCTCGAAATCCTCAGGGCTCCAGCGGAAGCTCCAGCGCCCCCAGATCAGCGACTTGCCGCCGACCGCGGCGGGCCGGATCCAGTAGAATTTCTCGCCCTCGTCATAGGCATAGGGGTTGAGCCGGTCGTTGTTGTAGAATTTCTGGTTCGACGGCGAGACATAGCCGTGTGTGGCGATGAAATAGTCGCTCTTGACCAGCGCTGGGGGCATCCTGTCGCGTGCCGGGATCTCATAGGCCGGCTTGCCGTCATAATCATAATCCTCGCCATGCTCGACCATCACCCCGCGGTCGAGCATCAGGACCTTGAGGCCCTTTTCGGTCAATTCCTTCGCGGCCCATCCGCCGCTCACTCCAGAGCCGATGACAATCGCATCGAACTTGTCGGTCATATCTTGATCCTCGAATATCGGGTTAGGCGCGAAGGCGGCTGAGCGTGGCGAAGCTGGTCTGGATGTCGGGAAGATAGGGCGCGGGCGACTGATCATTCTCGACATAGAAATGCTTCACGCCGGCGGTCCGGTTGAGCGTGAAGATGTCGGCGAAATCGATCACGCCCTTGCCGACGCTGGTCATCTTGCCGTCGGCAGTGCGATCCTTGACGTGATAGGCATAGATGCGGCCGGCCAAGCGCCGGATGATCGCCTTGGGATCCTCGCCCGCGGCGATCGCCCAGAACAGGTCGAGCTCAAGTCGGACCAGCGCCGGGTCGGCGTCGGCGATCAGCGTGTCGAACAGGCTGGTGCCGCCCGGCTTCAACGTGAACTCGAAATCATGATTGTGATAGGCAAAGCCCAGCCCGGCCTTTTTGAGCCGTTCGGCATAGCGGTTGAAATTGGCGACCGCCGCCTTCCAGCCCTCGGCATTGCGGTGCGCTTCGACCATATAGGGAACGACCAGCGTGTCGGCGCCCAGCGTCTTGGTCATCGCGACCGCGCCGTCGAAATCGCCGGCAAGCGCCTCATAGGCGACATGGATCGAAGGCGACTTCAGCCCCAGCCGGTCCATCGTCTTGCGGAGCGCGGCGTGATCCATCTTGTCATAGCCGCCGCCGCCATATTCGACTTCGCGATAACCGATCGCCGCCACCTTTTCGAGCGTCCCCATCGGGTCCTTCGAGAAGAGCTCGCGTACGGTGTAGAGCTGGATGCCGATGGGCTTTGATTTGAGGCTCTTTGCCATCAGCGGCCCCGCTGCGAGCGTTGCCCCGAGCGCGGCGCCGCCCGCCATCCATTGCCGCCTGTTGATCATCATGACGAAAACACCTTTTTGATCTCGGAATAGGGATAGGCGCCGTCGTAGCGGCCGGGGACGGGAAGATACTCGCGTTCCTGCGTAATGCCGACTTCTGACGTGAAATATCCGGTGAGCACCATTTGGCGGAACTTGTCGAAGAAGTCCGCGCCGCCGGGCAGCTTGCCTTCCATCGCCAGCGTCAGCAGCGCGTCCTGCTGCGCGGGCGTCGCCTTGTCGGCGGCGACCTTGAAATCGGTCCGGCTGCGCGCCTCGATCGCGTCGAGCCCCGCGAGGATCGGTTTGCGATCGTCGGGCGACGCCCAATCGGCGAGCAGCTTTTCGATATATTCGGGGACGCCGGCGGCGATCGCGCCGGGGGTATCGGTGGTCGGCATCACGCGCTCGCTCAGCGCGGTCATCAGCGCGCGCTGCTGCGCGGTGAAAACCGGCGACGAGGGCGGGCCGCTGCTGATGATCGGGGGCGCTTCTGCCGCCGCGGCGCGCGCGATCGGCGCGAACAGGCTCGCGCCGAACATCGCGGCCATCCCGGCCAGCGCGTCTCTGCGGTCGATGATCATTTCACACTTCCTTCGAAGTCATGGCTCGCCGCCGCTTCGGGCAGCGGGCGCACCCAGATGTTGCGGAACGAAACCGGCGAATTATGGTCCTGGAGCTGGATCGGCGCGGCATCGCCATGCGCTTCATACGTCGCGACCTTGCGCCAGACGGTGCTGCCGAGCCACGGCTGGCGGTTCTGCACGAGCACGCCGTTCAGGAAGGCGGTGATATAGGCCGGGCGGAGCAGCTTGCCGTCGGGTCCGAAATGCGGGCGTTCGAAGACGATGTCGTAGCTCTGCCATTCGCCGGGCTTGCGCGATGCGTTCACCAGCGGCGGTTTCCAGGCATAGATCGCCCCAACGGTGCCGTCGGCGTAAGTGGGGTTCTGATAGCCGTCGAGGATCTGGATCTCGTAGCGCTGCATGAACCAGATGCCGCTGTTGCCGCGATCCTGCGACGTCTTGGCCGGCGGATTGGGGGAGGCGAATTCGAGGTGGAGCTGGACGTCGCCGAAGCTCGCCTTGCTGACCAGCGCATTCTCGCCGCCGCCGTCCGCGCGCGGGACCGAGGTCGCCGCGCCATTCTTGACGACCCACGGGGTTGCCTGCGCCTGCCACGCATCGAGCGACTTGCCATCGAACAGCACCACGGCATCCGAGGGCGGCGCGCCGGGAACTGCGCCGGGTGTCACGACGGTCGGATGGGGGCGGTCGGAATCATGCACCTGCCATTTGCCGTCGGGAAGTACCGGCGTGTCCTTGAATCCGGGCTTTTCCTGCGCGGCGGCGGGACTGCCCGCCGCCACGGCGACCGCGATCGCCGCGGCCCAAACGATATGCTTCACGCTTGTCTCCCTCATGCCGCGTCGATCGCGCGATAGGCGGCGACCAGCCGCTCTTCGCCCGCGCGCCCGTCGACCGAATTGCCATGTTCCATTCCGATCACGCCCGCAAAATTCTTCGCGCGCAGCCAGCGGACGATATTGCGATAATTGATCTCGCCGCTTCCCGGCTCCTTGCGGCCGGGATTGTCGCCGAACTGGACGTACGCGATCTCGTTCCAGCAGCTGTCCAGCGTATTAATCAGGTTCCCGGCCTGAATCTGCTCGTGGTACAGGTCCGCCAGCACCTTGATCGCGGGGCTGTCGACCGCGCGGGCCATCGCATAGCCCTGCGGAACGGTCGACATGAAGACGCCGGGATGGTTCACCAGCGTATTGAGCGGCTCCATCACCATGACCAGCCCGTGCGGTTCATAGATGTCCGCAGCGCGGCGCAGCACGTCGATCACGCGCGCGGTCTGGATATCGACCGGCAGCTTGCGGTCCATGAAACCCGTGACGATCGTCATATGCTTCGAATTCAGCCGCTTGGCGACATCGACCGAGTCCCGGATGTCGGCCAGGAAGCGCTCGCGATCACTGTCGTCGTTGCCGCCGAGCAGCGGCCGGAACTCGCTCCATCGCGGCATGCTCGCGACGAACACGCCCATCGTCATGCCGCGCTGCTGCAATGCGCGCGCCATCGCGGTCTGGTCGGCGACCGAACGCGTGGCTGCTTCATTATCCTCCCACGCCGTGAAGCCCTGATCGGCGGCGAACGCGATCTGTTCGAGCCGGCCTCCGCGGCTTTTGAAGCTGCCTTCGTGCGGGGCGTATTTCAGCGAAAAGCGCGCCGCGTTCGACGGTGTCGCGCCGTTCGCAGCCGTCGCTGCGGCCGCGGCCGCCATGGCGCCGCCCGCCAGCACTGCTCTGCGCGATACGCTCATGCCGTCTGACCCGCGAGCGCCGCGCGCGACTTGCCGCGCTCGCGCAGCCAGATGAAGCCAAACACCGCCAGCAGGATGACGGGCAGGATCGCCAGCCGCTGGAACGACAGCGACGCAGCCGCATCCTCGACCGCGAGCTTCGCGGCGCCGGTCAGCGCCGCAAAGGCCTCGGGGCCACCGGCGAACTCGATCTTGGCGCGGTCGAACATCGCGCCGAGTTGCGGCAACACGAAGAAGCTGGCGAGCGCGCCCGCCGATCCAACGAGCCCCATCGCCCACGATCCGCCGCGCGGATAGCGTTCGGCGACCGAGGCGAGCATCGTCGGCCACATCACGCAGACGCCGAGCCCCCAGACGGTGGCGGCGACGATCGCGGCGACCGGCGACTGCGCCTGGCTGAGCATGAACAGGCCGATCGCGGCGAGCAGGCTCGATACCCACAGCAGGCCGGGGTTCGAGATCTTGTTGGCGAGCCGGCCCGCGAAATGACGGAATATGAACATCAGCGCGTTGACATAGACGAGCAGCAGGATGCCGCGCATGCCGACGCGGTTGGATAGCGCGACGTCGATCCACTGGCCGGGCGCCAGTTCGGACGCCGCGGTCAGGAACATCGCGCCGAACCAGATGAAGAAGCTTGGCCGGCGAAACACTTCGCCCATCATCGCGCCGAAGCTGACGCCGCTTTGCTCACGCAGCGGCGGCGGGAAGGTTGTGGTCAGGGCGATCACGACCGTCGCGGCGGCGGGGACCATCACCAGCGCCATGATGCCCTGCCACGGCAAGGCGGCCGAGAGGAAGAAGCCGAGGAGCCCGCCGACGATGATGCCGCCGGGGAACCAGGCGTGGAGCACGTTTAGCCGGTGGGTGGTGTCGTCGGGGTAGAGCTGCGCGGTCAGCGGATTGATCGCCGCCTCGGTCAGCCCCCAGCCGATGCCGCTGAGCAGCATCCCCGCCCAGACGAGCCAATAGATGGTCATGCCGGTCGCGACATGGCCCGCGGTGACGATCATCAACGGGCCGATGATGAAGCACAGCCCCGCTCCGGCGAGGCACCGCTTCATGCCGATCTGGTCGAGCAGCGCGCTGACGACGAACAGCGTGATCGAAAAGCTGAGGAACGCGGCGCCCAGCGCGGCGGCGATCAGCTCGCCCGCCTGCAGCGGAGCGATCGGGTCGATCCATTCTGCCTTGAGCCCGCTGGCGATCGCACCGCGGATGGCGAGGCTCGCCGCGGCCGTGAACAGCGCCAATACGCCCAGCCAGAACAAGCGCCCCTTGTGCAATGTCGTCATCCTGCGTCCCCTTTGATTATTATCGTTTAATTCGTCTGCTGCGTCGTCAGCTAAGCCCCAGCATCGCGCGGTTGAGCGCCGGGTCGCTGCCTCCGGCGAAATCGTCGAACGCCTTGTCGGCCTTGCGGATCATATGCGCGGCGATGAACGGCGCACCCTCGCGCGCTCCGTCTTCGGGGTGCTTCAGACAGCATTCCCATTCGAGCACCGCCCAGCCGGCGTAGCCATATTGCGTCAGTTTCGAGAAGATGCCGCCGAAGTCCACCTGGCCATCACCCAACGAACGGAAGCGCCCGGGCCGGTCGACCCAGTCCTGAAACCCGCCATAGACCCCCGATCGCCCGGTCGGATTCAGTTCCGCGTCCTTGACGTGGAACATGCGGATCCGCTCGTGATAAATGTCGATGAACTGCAGATAGTCGAGCGCCTGCAGCACATAATGGCTGGGATCGTAGAGGATGTTGGCGCGCGGGTGATTGTCGACGCCGGCGAGGAAGCGCTCGAAGGTCACGCCGTCGTGCAGATCCTCGCCCGGATGAATCTCATAGGCGAGGTCGATGCCCTGCTTGTCGAAGGCATCGAGGATCGGCCGCCAGCGCTTCGCAAGCTCGGCGAACGCTTCCTCGACCAGTCCCGCGGGACGCTGCGGCCACGGATAGAGATAGGGCCAGGCGAGCGCGCCCGAAAAGGTTGCGTGGGCGTTAAGACCCAGCCGTCGGCTCGCCTTGGCGGCCAGATGAAGCTGCTCGACCGCCCAAGCCTGACGCTCGGCCGGTTTGCCCTTCACCGCGTCGGGTGCGAAGCCGTCGAACTGGGTGTCATAGGCGGGATGCACCGCGACCAGCTGGCCCTGCAGATGCGTCGACAGCTCGGTGATCTCGACCCCCGCCTCGCGGCAGGTGCCGGCCAGCTCGTCGCAATAGTCCTGGCTTTCGGCAGCTTTGGCGAGGTCGATGCAGCGACTGTCCCACGTCGGGATCTGGATGCCGACATAGCCGGCATCCGCCATCCAGCGCGCCGCCGAAGGCAAAGTGTCGAACGGCGCATCGTCGCCCATGAACTGCGCGAGAAAAATGGCCGGACCCTTCATGCGACTGCCCTTCGCGTCACTTGGTTTCGGTCTTGAGAAAGGCGATCAGCGCCGCGCGCCGCGCCGGGTCGGCCACCTTGACGACCATGCGCGTGCCGGGGACTTTTTTGGTCGGCGCGGCGAGATATTCGTCGAGCGTCTTGTCGTCCCAGCGGATTTTCGACGCCTTGAGTGCCGGGCTGTATTTAAATCCGGCAACGGTGCCGGCTTGCCGGCCGAACAGGCCGTGCAGATTGGGTCCCATCGTGCTTTTGCCGCCGGCCTCCAGCGTATGACAGGCGCGGCATGCCGCGAACGCCTGCGCGCCGGGACCTTGGGCAGGGGCTGCAATCACCTCGGGTGAAGGTGCGAACATCAGCGCGATCAATATTGCTCCTGCCGGTGGCAGAGCGAACAGAAATTTCATTATCCTCTCCCGTCTGGCAACAGCCGGCGCGATCAGGTAACCGTTCGAAATCCTATTGTGCAAACAATTTTGGAAATTCGGACCAAGGGAATGCGATGAATACGAATACGACGTCAAAAACGCGATACGGTATGGTCGGCGGCGGCGAAGGCGCCTTCATTGGCGCGGTACACCGGATGGCCGCGGCGCTCGACGGCGAGTTTGCGCTGGTGTGCGGTGCGTTTAGTAGCGACGCCGAACGTAACGGGCGGAGCGCCGCCACGCTCGGAATCGATCCCGTTCGCGCTTACGCGACGCTCGATGCCCTGCTCGCGGGCGAGGCCGCGCTGCCCGCGGACCAGCGGATGGAGGCGCTGGCGATCGTCACCCCGAATCACCTGCACGCCCCGATGGCGATCGCCGCGCTCGATGCCGGCTTTCACGTCCTGTCCGAAAAGCCGATGGCGCTGAACCTCGCCGAGGCGAAGGCGATCGCCGCGGCCGTCGCCCGCAGCGGCAAACTCTATGGCCTGGCGTTCACCTATAGCGGTTACCCGCTGATCGAAGAGGCGCGCGTGCGCGTCGCGCGCGGCGATTTCGGCAAGATCCGGCTGGTGCAGGTCGAATATTCGCAAGGCTGGCTCAGCCGGCCGATCGATCAGGATGGCAACAAGCAGGCCGAATGGCGCACCGATCCGGCGCGCGCGGGGCTGGGCGGCTGCCTGGGCGACATCGGGACGCACGCCTTCCAGCTTGCCGAACATGTCTCCGGGCTGGCGGTCGGGTCGCTCAGCGCGGAGCTGGCCACGCATGTTCCGGGCCGCCGCCTCGACGACGATGTTGCGGCGTTGCTGCGATTCGAAGGCGGCGCGCGCGGCGTATTGAAGGCCAGCCAGATCGCCGCGGGCGACGAAAACGGCCTGCGCCTGCGTATCCATGGTGAGGAAGGCGGCCTCGAATGGTCGCAGATGGAGCCGAACAGCTTGACGCTCCGCTGGCTGGACCGGCCGGTCGAAGTGATCCGCGCCGGCGGACCCGGTCTCGACCCATCGGCGCTGGCGCGGCTGCGTACCCCGGCGGGACATCCCGAGGGCTATATCGAGGCGTTTGCCAACCTCTATCGCGGCTTCGGCCGTGCCCTTCGTGCGGGCGCCCCGACCCCGCCACCGCCTGGTACGGCCGATTGGTTCCCGGGAATCGTCGATGGCCTGCGGACGATGGCCTTCGTCGAAGCGGTGATCGAAAACAGCGCCGGCGAAGCCAAATGGACCGCGCTCGCCGACATCCCGAACGATCGCCGGACGGCAGGCGGCAATTAGCGACGCGTTGTTTGCCAACCCTCCTTTGAGGGATGCCGCTTTACGGTCGCTCCGCTCAGGCGGTGGCCTCGCGCCCGCGCATCTTGGTCGGTGCCATGCCGAAACGGCGCGCGAAGGCGCGTGTGAAGCTCGCGTTGCTCATATAACCGCAATTATAACCGATGCTCGATATCGGGAGGTCGCTTTGCGCGAGCAACTGGCGCGCGCGTTGTAGCCGCCGCTCGCTCACCGCTTCGGCGACGCTGCATTGATACAGCTCGCGAAAGCCGCGCGTCAGCTTCGCTTTGCTGAGGCCGCAACGCCGCGCGACGCTGCCCACGGTCAGCTTTTCCTGCCACTTCTCGTTGACCAGCTGATGCGCGGCGGCGACGCGGGTGATGTCGAGTTCGCTCAGCGACGTGCTGCCCCCCACTTCGACCATGCGGTCGGCGGCGAGTTCGGCGAAAAGCTGGCAGAGCAGTTCCTGGCTGCGCGCGCTGCGGAGCATGTCGTCGACTTCGCTGTCGCCTTCGACCGCGACCACCGCGCGGCCGAGGCCGCGAAGATTGGCAGGGAGATACCAGCGCCCATCCGCCTTGGGGCGGTGCCCGAACAGGCGGTCGCACGCGGCGCGGCTGATCGCGAACACGACCAGATGATCGTCGGCGAGGCCCGCGATATCGCCGGGGAGGAGCATCGAGACGGCGGGCTCGCCAATATCGCCAAAGCCAAAGATGAGCGCGTCGGGCGGCAGGAACGCGGCGTCACAGGGGCCACGGCCGACGAAGCTCGTAAACTCCGGAGAAATGCGAATGGATAGCTTGTTTGTCATCCTGTCATCCCAGCGAATCGGGGCATCAGTGGCGGCGCCATGGCGTATGTGCAATCATCTTGGTCCTATCCGATACGCAAATTTTCTTTGCCGATTGTTCCGACAGATTGTGCCGTTCGGCTTGATCGATGCGATAAATGCGCAAATATGTGCTAGATGAGAAAATCGATTGAAAGGACACCGATGCCGGCAACGCGCCAGCCCATTCCGACCAGCGGCGACCGGCGGACCGCCGTCGACGGCAATCCGGGCGTATTCCTGCGCGAACTGCGGACCGAAAAGGGGTGGACGCTCGCCGAGGTGAGCGAACGCACACGCATTCCGGTTTCAACTTTGTCAAAAATTGAAACCGGCAAGATGTCGCTCAGCTATGAAAAGCTTCTGCGGCTGAGCCAGGGTCTCGAAATCGATATCACGCAGCTGTTCGCGGCCGCCGCGGCGCTTCCCGCCGCCACGCATACCGCCACGGGCCGGCGCAGCATCACCCCCGCCGGCGAGGGGCCTTCGATCAAGACGGCGACGTATAACTACACCTATCCGTCGGCGGATTTGCTCAACAAGACGCTCAATCCGATGATCATCGACATCAAAGTGCGGTCGATCGACGATTTCGGCGATCTGATGCGCCACTCGGGCGAGGAATATGTCCTCGTTCTGGAAGGCGAATGCGAGTTTCACACGGACATGTACGCGCCATCGCACCTGAAAACGGGCGATTCGGCCTATTTCGACGCATCGATGGGGCATGGATATGTCGCGGTTGGCGACGGGCCGTGCCGTATCCTGTCGGTCTGCTCGGCAACCGATGCCGATCTGAAATCGGCGCTTCATCCCGTCGACGCCGAATAATCGTTTAGCACCGCGCCCCCCATAATCGGCCTTCGCGACCACTGCGGAAAAAATCTGTCCTTCTGAAATTTGCCCGCGCCTTCGCGTCGCGGTTGCACGGTCGCGTCCGCCATTGACAAATTTCCGTTCAGGATGCCTATATCTAGAATTGAAAATATTTCAAAAAGTGAAATTTCGGTAATAGGGCTGTGAGAATGCCCGATCGAAAGGGGAGGGCGAATGCGGTTTTTACGTTCTTGCGCAATGCTGGCTGCGGCGATGTTGGTCGGGGTCACGGCGCCACCGGTGAGCCCGTCCGCCGCGCAAACCGCCCCCAAGCCGGTGACGGAAGCGCGCGGCGAGAGCGCCCCGTTGCCCGCTCCCGATATGGTGAAGAGCGACGTCGACGCCTGGCTCGACGGCTATATGCCCTATGCGCTCAAGCGCGGCGACGCGGCGGGTGCGGTCGTGGTGGTGGTCAAGGACGGCAAGGTCCTGACGCAGCGCGGCTTCGGATATGCCGATGTCGGAACGCGCCGGCCGGTCGATCCCGAAACCACGCTTTTCAAGCAGGCGTCGGTGTCGAAGCTGATCATCTGGACCGCGGTGATGCAGCTCGTCGAGCAGGGCAAGATCGATCTCGACCGCGACATCAACGCCTATCTCGATTTCAGGATTCCGGCCTTCGCCGGCAAGCCGGTTACGATGCGCAACCTGATGACGCACACCGGGGGTTTCGACGAAGTGCAGCGCGGGCTCAACAGCTATGACCCGAAGAAAATCCCGTCGCTCGGCGACGCGCTGAAGCGACAGGTGCCGCACCGCATCTACGCGCCCGGCACGACGCCGGCCTATTCGAACTATGGCACCTCGCTGGCGGGTTATATCGTCGAACGCGTGTCGGGGCTCTCCTACGACGATTATGTCGAGCGGCGCATCTTTGCGCCCGCCGGCATGACGCGGTCGAGCTTCCGCCAGCCGCTTCCGGCGGCGCTGCGGCCGCTGCTCGCGAGCGGCTATATGCTGGGGTCGGGCAAGCCCGGCCCGTTCGAACTCAGCAGCCTCGCGCCGTCGGGTGCGATGACCGCGTCGGGTGCCGATATGGGGCGCTTCATGATCGCGCATCTCGCCGATGGCGGCGCGCTGATGAAGCCCGCAACCGCGGCGCAGATGCACAATACGACCCTGCGCCTGATCCCGCCGCTCAACGGCATGGCGCTCGGCTTCTACGAGCAGAATATCAACGGCCGCAAGGCGCTCTCGCACGCCGGCGACAGCCTCAACTTCCACAGCCAGCTCTGGATCTTCCCCGAGGAAAATGTCGGCATCTATATGTCGATGAACGCCGCGGGCACGCAGAATGTGTCGGGGCCGATCCGCAGCTATTTGTTCGAAGCCTTCGCCGACCGCTACTTTCCGTTCGAGCAGCGCGACGGCCGCGTCGATGCGGCCACTGCGCGCGAGCATGCGCGGATGATGGTCGGCACATACAACAAGACGCGGCGGCTCGAATCGAGCTTCCTAAAGGCGATGGAACTCGCCGGGCAGACGAAGGTCTCTCTCGATGGCGACGGCGGCATCCGGCTGAACGCCGTGCCGGAAATCGGCGGACAGCCGCGAAAATGGGTGGAAATCGCGCCTTTCGTGTGGCGCGAGCAGGGGGGCAAGCTGCGCCTCGCCGCCAAGGTGGAGAATGGCCGCGTCGTGCGTTTCAGCGTCGATTCGGGATCGCCCTATATCGCGTTCGACCGCGTGCCCTGGTATTTGTCGAGCGCCTGGCTCACGCCCGCGATGCTGGTCAGCCTCGGCGCGCTCCTACTCACCGCGATCGCCTGGCCCGCCTCGGCGCTGGCGCGCCGCCGCTATGGCGTGAAGGCCGACCTCGCGCCCGCCGCGCTCAAAAGCTACCGGCTGACGCGCGGCTTTGCGGCGCTGGCGGTCGCGGTGATGGTCGGATGGCTATGGTTCGCGACCAGCCTGCTCGCCGATTTCTCGTCGCTCAGCGGCGAGCTCGATTGGGCGCTCGTCACGCTCCAGGTCGCAACGCCGGTCATTTTCCTCGGCCTGCTCGTGAGCGCGATCTGGAATATCCGGCATGTCTGGACGTCCAAACGTGGCCGTTTCGCGAAATTCTGGAGCTTGGTGCTGTTGGTGAGTGCGGTCGTTCTGCTGTGGATCGGCGTCGGTTTCCACCTGATCGGCTTTGGCACCCGCTTCTGATCGGGGGCTGGCAGGCCGCATGCCGGCCCGCAAGCAAAAGAAACTTCTCCAATCGTATTGCAATTATCAAAATTTGAAAATAATGTCTCAAACAGGTCAACAGGAGCAGATGCAGGATCGGCGCCGCGACGGCGCCGGATTCTGCCTCGCTTCGGATTTTTGGTGAAAGACGTGAACATTCAAACTTCCCTCGATATCGCCGCCGGCGCATTGCAATTGCCCCAGCCCTATCTGCTGTTCCTCGGGGACACGACGGTGCGCGGCTATGCGAAGACCGCCTTCGGTCTTCGCGACTGGGCGCCCGAGAAATGCGTCGGCGAATATGCCCTGCCGGGTGCGACGGTCAGTGCGGGGCTGGAGCAGCTCGCGCCCGCAGCGGCGCAGGCGCGGGGCGCGCGTTCGCTGCTCATCGGCGTCGCGAACAGCGGCGGCGTGATTCCCGAAAGCTGGATGCCCGCGCTCTTCGAGGCGCTCGAAGCGGGGCTCGATATCGTCAGCGGCATGCACATGCGGCTGGCCGAGATGCCCGAACTCGCCGCGCGCGCGCAGCGTCTCGGCCGCCAGCTGATCGACGTACGCCATCCGCCCAAGGGCCTGCCCGTCGGCACGGGGCGCAAGCGAAGCGGCAAGCGCCTGCTCACCGTCGGAACCGACTGCGCGCTGGGCAAGAAATATACGGCGCTGGCCCTCGCGCGCGCCTTTGCCGAGCGCGGCGTCGACGCCGATTTCCGCGCGACGGGGCAGACGGGCATCATGATCGCCGGCGGCGGCGTGCCGATGGATGCGGTGGTCTCGGATTTCGAGGCGGGTGCGGCGGAGACGGTGAGCCCCGACGCGGCGGATGATCACTGGGATGTCGTCGAAGGGCAGGGGTCGCTGTTTCACCCCGCCTATGCCGCGGTATCGCTGGGCCTGCTCCACGGCAGCCAGCCCGACGTGATCGTCGTATGCCACGAACCCGGCCGCGAAGAGATATTGGGTTCGCCCGGCTACCGCCTGCCGAGCATCGAGGAAACGATCGATCTCAATCTGCGACTGGGTAGCCGGACCAATCCGGCGATCCGCTGCGCCGGCCTGTCGTACAACACGTCGCATCTGGGCGAGGAAGAGGCGATCGCACTGATGGCGGCCGAAAGCGAGCGGCTCGGCCTCCCCGTCGCCGATCCGATCCGCGGCGGCGAAGCCTTCGTGCGTCTGGTGGATAGCTGCCTCGCATGAGCGCAGCGGCCACCCCGGCAGCCGCGGCGGGATCCTCGTGGTTCCAGCGTTTCCTGCTGCCGGGTTTCGCCTTCAAGGCCGTGGTGATCGGCGGCGGTTATGCCACCGGGCGCGAGCTCGCGGAATTTTTCCTGCCGAGCGGACCGTGGGGCGGATTGGCCGCGATGCTGCTCGCGATGCTGCTCTGGAGCATCATCTGCGCCACGACCTTCGCGTTCGCGCGCGCGATCGGCGCATTCGATTATCGCAGCTTTTTTGAAGGGCTTCTGGGCCGCGCGTGGATATTGTTCGAGGTCGGCTATGTCCTCCTCGTGACGCTCGTCCTCGCGGTGTTCGGCGCCGCGGCGGGCGAGATTGGTACGTCGATATTCGGCTGGCCGCCGCTCGCGGGAACCGCGTTCCTCGCGGCGTCGATCGCGCTGTTCGTGACCTTCGGAAACGCGTCGGTCGAGGGCCTGTTCAAATATGTCTCCTTCCTGCTCTATGGCGTCTACGCGCTGTTCATGGTCTTTGCGCTGAGCAGTTTCGGCGACGAGATCGCGGCGCGCTTCGCCATTCCCGCGCCGTCCGACGGCTGGATCCTCGGCGGGCTGACCTACACCGGATATAATGTGATCGGCGCGGTGGTGATCCTGCCGGTAATCCGCCACCTTACCAGCCAGCGCGACGCGGTGACCGCGGGGCTGATCGCCGGGCCGCTGGCGATGGCGCCCGCGATTCTCTTCTTTGTCGCGATGATCGCTTTCTATCCGGGCATCATGGGTGAGACTTTGCCGTCGGATTTCATGCTGCGGCAGCTCGAAATGCCGCTGTTCCACCTGCTGTTCCAGTTCATGATCTTTGCGGCGCTGCTCGAAAGCGGGGCGGGGTCGGTGCATGCGATCAACGAGCGCGTCGATGCGGCGCGCCGGGTGCGCGGGGGCGCGCCGCTTGGCAAGCGCGCGCGCGCAGGGATCGCCGCGGCGCTGCTGATCGGCTGCATGTTCCTTGCCGACCGCTTCGGGCTCGTGGCGCTGATCGCCAGCGGCTACCGTGCGCTCTCCTGGGTGTTCCTTGCGGTCTATGTCCTGCCCTTGCTGACCATGGGGCTGTTCCGTCTGCTGCGCGGCCGTGCGGTCGTCGAGAACCAAGAACTTCAACCCGCCGTCGAGGGGAATGCCCAATGACCAAGGTGACTGGCTGGGCGCGGGTCCGGCGCTGGGGGAAGCGTATGTTACTCGGGCTGCTTCTGCTGTTGATCCTGCTCGTCGTGGTGGGCGCGATCTATGAGGCGCTCGGCCGCAGGTATGCCGCGGCGAACTATCCGCCGCCCGGAAAGCTGGTCGATATCGGCGGGCGCAAGATGCATATCGATTGCCGCGGCACCGGATCGCCGACCGTCGTCTTCGAATCCGGCCTCGGCACCGGCGGGGCGATCGACTGGACGCTGGTCCATGACGAGATTGCCAGCTTCACGCGCGCCTGCGCCTATGACCGCGCCGGGATCATGTGGAGCGACGCGAAGGACACGCAGCAGCGCGCATCCGCGGTCGCCGACGATCTCCATGCGCTGTTGAAGGGCGCGGGGATCACCGGTCCGCTGGTGCTCGTCGGCCATTCGATCGGCGGCCCCTATACGCGGACCTATGTCGGAAAATATGGCGAGCAGGTTGCCGGGCTGGTGATGGTTGATGCCTCGCATCCCGACCAGGTCGCGCGGCTCGGAAAAGCCGTGAAGGTCGACGCGCATCCCGGGCAGGCGGGGTGGATCATGCATACCGCGACCGCGCTGTCGTGGACGGGCATCGTGCGCTTCGCGATGGCGAATGCGGGGCAGGGTAAATTGCCGAAGGACGCTGCCGCGCGAATGGCGGCCTATGCCAGCAAGTCGGTGCATGGTGCGACGTCCGAGCTCGACGGTTTCGACCGGACGATGGATGATGCGCGCGCTGTCAGGAGTTTCGGAAACCGGCCGGTGATTGTGCTGACCGCAATGGCGCCGTTCAAGCCTGCGGAGTTGAAGGGACTGTCGCTGAAGGCATCCGACGGCGCGCGCTTCAAACAGGAGTGGAAGGCGCTCAACGCCGAACAGGCTGCGCTTTCGACGCGCGGCCGCCAGCAGGTCGTGGGCGATGCCGGTCATTATATTCAGATCGACCGGCCCGATGTCGTGATCGCCGCGGTTCGCGAGGTCGTGGGCGAAGTGCGCGCCGACGCGCAGGCGGCCGCAAAGAAATGAAAGCAAAAACCGTCAGTCCCCCGGCTGGCGATAGGGAGATGAATGATGAAGCGTAAGATCCTCTTGGGTGCGATGTCGATGCTGCCGCTGCTGCTCGCCGCGAACACCCCGGCGCCCGAATATGACCTCGTGATCCGCGGCGGCCGCGTCCTCGACGGCGCGGGCAACCCGTGGGTCAGCGCCGATGTTGCGGTCAAGGACGGCCGGGTGGCGCGCATCGGCCAGATTTCGGGGCGCGGCGCCAAGGAAATCGACGCGAAGGGCCGCTATGTCTCGCCGGGCTTCATCGACATGATGGACCAGTCGGGGCGCGTGCTCGTAAAAAATGGCGCGGCCGAGAACAAGCTGCTGATGGGCGTGACCACGGTCATCGCTGGCGAGGGTGGCCCCCCGGCCGAGGCGGCAGAGATTCCGGCGCATTTCAGCCAGCTCGAAAAGCAGGGCATCTCGGTCAATTACGGCACTTATTATTCGGCGACGCAGGCGCGCATGAAGGTGATGGGCGACGGCGCCGGATCGCCGACCCCCGCGCAGCTCGAGGCGATGGGCCGCGAGGTCAAGATCGCGATGGAGAATGGCGCGTTCGGCATCACCAGCGCGCTCATCTACCCCCCGAGCAGCTTCCAGACCACGTCGGACCTCGTCACGCTGGCGAAGGTCGCCGCACAATGCGACGGTTTCTACGCCACCCACATGCGCGACGAGAGCGAAGGGCTGGTCAAGGCGATCGAGGAAGCGATCGAGATCGGCGAAAAGGGCGGGGTCAAGGTCGAGATTTTCCACCTCAAGGCCGCTTACGCCCCCGGCTGGGGCAAGCTGATGCCGCAGGCAGTGGCGACGATCAACGCGGCGCGCGCGCGCGGGGTCGATGTCGCGGCGGACCTCTATCCCTACACCGCGGGCGGCACGGGGCTCGAGATCATCGCGCCGAGCTGGGTGTGGGCCGACGGCGTCCAGAAGGGGATCGAACGGCTGCGCGATCCCAAGGTGCGCGAGCGGATGAAGAAGGAAGTCGCCGCGGGCTCGATGCCCGGCTGGTCGAACCTCGTCCACGCATCGGGCGGTTTCGCCAATGTGCGGCTGGCCAATGGCTTCAGCGACAAATACCGGCCGTATCACGGCAAGAGCCTCGCCGAGATCGGCAAGGCGCTGAACCGCGATCCCGCCGACGTGGCGTGGGATATCTTGCTCGAGGGCCTGCCGAACCGCTCGGTCGCGCTCTATTTCATGATGAGCGAGCAGGACATCGAAACCGCGATCAAGCAGCCGTGGGTCAGCATCGGCAGCGACGCCGCGGCGTCGGAAAAGGCGGGTGAGATGGACGCGCTCGGCCTGCCGCACCCGCGCGCCTATGGCACCTTCCCGCGCATCATCGCCGAATATGTGAAGCGACGCCCGATACTCTCGCTCGAAGATGCGGTGCGCAAGATGACCGGCTGGCCGGCGCAGCGCATGGGGCTGACCGACCGCGGGCTGATCCGCGACGGGATGCGCGCCGACATCGTCGTGTTCGATTTGGACAAGCTCGACGATGTCGCTAGCTGGGAAAAGCCCACCGCGTCGCCGACGGGGATCGAGACGGTGATCGTCAACGGCGTCGTCACGATCGCGAACGGCAAGCACACCGGCGCCAAGGCGGGCGCGGTGCTGCGGCACAGCTGCGGCGTCTGAGGAGATGACCCGGAAAATTTCGAGCCTTTCCCTCACGGGCCTTGCGCTTACCGTTTCGGCGTCAGCCTTCGCCGCGGCTCCGGCAATTTCGAAGCCCGAAGACCTCGGCACCGCCGTGTCGGCGCAGATTGCGTGCGCCAGCATCTTCGTCGCCGAGCGCGCGGAGGCCGATGTGCTGCGCGACGACATCCACGCCTTCGCGCCGTTCATGACGGCCGTAACGCTGGCGGTCGACCGCAAGGCACGCACGGTTACCGCATCGGCGCCGGGCGCGACGACGCGCACCGCGCTGTTCCGTCCGGTCGCGGGGTGCACATTGCTGACCGGCGATGTTCCGACCGCCGTGCTCGACGCACAGGCGGCGAAGCTCAAGCCGACGCGCGGGAATGCCGCGAAGCCATGGCCGATCGGCGACGCCCCGGTGACCAAGCTTCTGGCGGCGGCTGAAGCCAGGCTTGACCGCGCTGCGCTCGACAAGGCGGTGCGCGCCGCCTTCGACGAACAGAATAAGGGCGGCTACCCCGACACGCGTGCGATCGTCGTCGTGCAGGGCGGGGCGATCGTCGCCGAGCATTATGCGCCGGGGTTCGATCGGAACACTGAACTGCTCGGCTGGTCGGCGTCGAAGAGCATCATGGGAACATTGGTCGGCCTCCTGGTCGACGACGGCAAACTCAAGCTCGACGAACCCGCGCCGGTTCCCGAATGGCAGGGCGAGGGCGACCCCCGCGCGAAAATCACGCTGCGCCAGTTGCTGACGATGTCGAGCGGCCTGACCTTCAGCGAAAGCTATGTCCCCGGCAATGACTCGATCAAGATGCTGTTCGAGGCGGGCGATATGGGCGCGATGGCGGTAGCATTGCCACTGAAGGACGCGCCCGGCACGAACTGGAGCTATTCGTCAGGCACCACCAACATATTGTCGCGCATCGTGTTTCAGGCGACCGGCGGGACGCTCGAAGGCATGACGCGCTTTGCGCAAAAGCGGCTGTTCGAACCGACAGGCATGACGAGCGCGCTGATCGAGCCCGATGAAGCGGGCGTGCAGGTGGGCAGTTCCTACGCTTATGCCACCGCGCGCGACTGGGCGCGCTATGGGTTGCTCCACCTCAATCAGGGCAAGGTGGGGCGCAAGCAATTGCTCTCGAAGCAATGGCTCGATTTCGCGGTCGCACCGACCAAGGCTTCGCCGCGGCCCGTCTATGGCGCGCAGCTCTGGCTGAACCAGCCCGAAGCCGACGGCGAGCGCCGCAAGCTTTACCCGGGCCTGCCCGCCGATACCGTGATGGCGCGCGGGCATAGTTTCCAGATCGTCGCGGCGATCCCGTCGCAGGATGCAGTGATCGTCCGCCTCGGCTGGACGCCCGAGGGGCATACATTCGACTGGAACAAATATCTCTCGCAGATCGCAGCGGCGCTCGCGCCTGCGACCCCTGCGCCGTGAACCGACCAAAGGACAAATATCGATGACGACGCTTACCCCTCTCTCGCTCGACCTCGCGATTGAATCGCTCCCGCTCGCCAAGCCGTTCCGCATCTCGGGGCATGTCTTCACCGACACGCCGGTGGTTCTCGTCACGCTTTCGGACGGCGAGCACAGCGGGCGCGGCGAGGCGTCGGGGGTCTATTATCTCGGCGACGATGTGCCCGCGATGACGGCCGCCATCGAAGGCGTGCGCGGCGCGTTCGAGGCCGGGGTGACGCGCGAGCAGTTGCAGGCGCTGCTCCCCGCCGGCGGCGCGCGCAACGCGATCGATTGCGCGCTGTGGGAACTCGAGGCGCGCCGCAGCGGCGTCCCGGTCTGGGAACTCGCCGGCCTTACCGAACCGCGCCCGCTCCGCACCACCTTCACGCTCGGCGCCGACGATCCCGAGGTGATGGCCGCGGGCGCGCGCCACTATGCACAGGCGCGCGCGCTCAAGCTCAAGCTCACCGGCGATCTCGATGTCGATATCGCGCGCGTGCAGGCGGTGCGCGCGGCGCGGCCCGAATGCTGGATCGGCGTCGATGCCAACCAGGGTTTCGCGATCGGCGATCTCGACGCGCTCGTCGCGGCACTGGTCGCCGCCGATGTCAAGCTGCTCGAACAGCCGCTGGCGCGCGGGCGCGAAGCCGACCTCGATGGCTATCAATGTCCGATCCCCATCGCCGCCGACGAAAGCGCACTGACGCTCGGCGATGTCGAGGGATTGGTAGGCCGCTTCAACGTCGTCAATATCAAGCTCGATAAATGCGGCGGGCTGACCGAGGGGCTGGCAATCGCGCGGCGCGCCCGCGAACTCGGGCTCGGCGTGATGGTCGGCAATATGGTCGGCTCCAGCCTCGCGATGGCGCCGGCGTTCGTCGTCGGGCAGCTGTGCGACATCGTCGATCTCGACGGCCCGATCTTCCTTGCGGACGATCGCACGCGTTCGATCGAATATGTCGATGGCGCCGCATGGTGCGGCGAGGCGATCTGGGGCCGCGACGTCGGCTGAATCGATAACGGGACAGGGAGAGGCATGATGAAAAAGACGATATTCGCGGGGCTCGCACTGGTAGCATCGATCCAGCCGGTCGCGGGGCAAGAGCCGACGACCACCTATATCCACGCCGGACGCCTACTCGCCGACCCCGCGAGCGGCCGTGTCGAAACGAACAAGACGATTGTCGTCACCGCCGGAAAGGTCGCCGAAATCCGCGACGGCTTTGTCGGCGAGGGCAAGGTGGTCGACCTGCGCGACCAGTTCGTGATGCCGGGCTTTATCGACAGCCACGTCCACCTGACCTTTGAATCGAGCCCGACGAGTCGCCTCGACGCGGTGACCAAATCGACCGTCGATCAGGCGTTCGACGGCGTCGTCTTCGCCAAGCGTACCGTGCGCGCCGGGTTCACAACCGTGGTCGATCTCGGCTCGGACCCGCAGGCGATCAACGCGCTGCGCGATGCGACCGCGACGGGCAAGGTCGTCGGGCCGCGGATCATCGCCGCGGGCGGGGTCGCGGCGCACGGCGGGCACGGCGACGTCCATGGCTATCGCCAGGAAATCATCGACCTGTTCCGCGCGCCGACACTCTGCTCGGGCGCCGACGACTGCGCACGCGCTGTCCGGCTTGCGGTGCAGCAGGGCGCCGACGTCATCAAGACCGCCTCGACCGGCGGCGTGATGTCGAACACCGCTGCGGGGCTTGGCCAGCAGATGAGCGACGCCGAACTCGTCGCGATCGTCGACACCGCGCACCGCCTCGGCCGCAAGGTCGCCGCGCACGCGCATGGCACCGACGGGGTCAACGCCGCGCTGCGTGCCGGCGTCGATTCGGTCGAGCATGGCACCTATCTCGACGCCGAATCGATCCGGCTGTTCAAGGCGAAGGGCAGCTATCTCGTGCCCACCCTGCTCGCCGGCGACACCGTCGCGCGGCAGGCCGAAACCGCCGATTGGATGCCAGCAGCCGTTCGCGCCAAGGCGCGCACCGTCGGCCCGCTCATGGTCGACGCGCTTCGCCGCGCACATGAAGGTGGCGTCCGCATCGCGTTCGGCACCGATAGCGCCGTGTCGAAGCATGGCGAGAATGCCCGCGAGTTCGCGCTGATGGTGAAGGCGGGGCTGACCCCGCTCGAGACGATCAAGTCCGCAACCGTTTGGGCGGCAACGCATGCCGGGCTCGAGGCCGAAATCGGCACGCTTACCGCAGGCAAGTCGGCCGATATCGTCGCGGTGAAGGGCGATCCGCTGACCGACGTGCGCAGCCTCGAAACGATGGGTTTCGTCATGGCGCGGGGCGTCGTCGTTCGGGCGGCAGGGGAATGACCATGCGCTCGATGAAGCTGTTTGCGCTGCTGCCGCTCGCCATGATGCTCGGCACCGCGGCGACGAAACCGGCAACGCCGCTGGCGCCCGCTATCGCGCCGAAACCGGCGGCAGAAGCACAAAAGATGGCGCCGCCGGCCTCGACCCCGCTCGCGCCCTCGGCAACGCTCACCAAGCGGGATGTCGACAGCTGGCTCGACGGCTTCGTCCCCTTCGCGCTCAAGCGCGGCGATCTCGCTGGCGCGGTGATCGTCGTCGTCAAGGACGGGCAGGTGCTTACGCAGCGCGGGTTCGGCTATGCCGACGCCGCGAAGCGCACCCCGGTCGATCCTGCGCGCACCTTGTTCCGCCCCGGATCGGTCTCGAAGCTCTTCACCTGGACCGCGGTGATGCAACAGGTCGAGGCGGGCAAGATCGACCTCGACGCCGACGTCAACACCTACCTCGACTTCAAGATCCCGCCGAAGGACGGCAAGCCCGTCACCATGCGCCAGCTGATGACGCACACAGCGGGGTTCGAGGAACATGGCAAGCTAACCATGTTCGAGGACAAGAAATTCCAGATCTCGCTCGGCGATCTTGTGAAAAGCGGGCTTCCCCACCGCATCTACACGCCGGGCACGACGCCTTCCTATTCCAACTATGGCACCGCGCTCGCGGGCTATATTGTCGAGCGCGTGACGAAGATGTCGTTCGACGATTATGTCGAACAGCGCATCTTCCAGCCGCTCGGCATGGCGCAATCGACCTTCCGCCAGCCGCTGCCCAAGGCGTTCGCGCCGTGGATGGCGACGGGCTATCGCCAGCTTTCGGCAGGGCCTTCGAAGTTCGAGATCGTCGGCCCGTCGCCCGCGGGCGGCCTCTCCTCGACCGGCGCCGACATGGCGAAGTTCATGATCGCGCATCTGAACCAGGGCGCGGGGCTGATGAAGCCCGAAACCGCGCGGATGATGCACGACACGCCGCTGACGATCCTGCCGCCGCTCAACCGGATGGAACTCGGCTTTTTCGAAACCAACATCAACGGGCGGCAGGTGATCGCGCACCTCGGCGATACGCAGCTGTTCCACACCGCGCTCCACCTGTTCACGGACGAGAATATCGGCCTCTATATGTCGTTCAACGCGACGGGCGAGCAGGCGTCGGTCGGTCCGGTGCGCCGCGCTTTGTTCGAGGATTTCGCCGATCGCTATCTGCCGGGCAACGAAATGCCCGCGACGCGTGTCGATGCGAAGACGTCGGCCGAACATGCGCGGATGCTCGCCGGAAACTGGCTCAACAGCCGCCGCGCGGAGACGAATTTCTACGCGATCGCCTCGCTGCTCGGACAGGTGAAAATCAGCGTCGGCCCCAAGGGCGAACTCATCGTCCCGGCGGCGCGCGACCTCAACGGCAAACCCGCGAAATGGGTCGAGACGTCGCCTTTCGTCTGGCACAATGCCGACGGCCACGGCCGGCTCGCCGCGCAGGTGGTCGATGGCAAGGTCGTGCGCTGGAGCATCGACGGCATCTCGCCCTTCATGGTGTTCGACCGCGCGCCGGCGTCGAAATCGGCGGGGTGGATCATGCCCGCGATGTACATCAGCCTCGGTATCCTGCTGCTCACCCTGCTTCAGTGGCCCGCCTCGGCGTTGATCCGCCGCCACTACAAGGCACCGCTGACGCTCGAGCGCCGGTCGCTGCGCGTCTATCGCGGCGTCCGCGTCGGCGCGGGGCTGGTGCTCGCGCTGGTCGCCGCGTGGGTGATCAGCATGTCGAAACTGAAGGCGCTGCCCTCCTATGACCCGTGGCTGTGGTTCCTCCAGATTGCCGGACTGATCGTGCTTGTCGGTGGCGTCCTGCTCGCCGCATGGAACCTCCGCATCGTTGCCCAAGAAAAGCGCGGCTGGTTCCGCACCCTCTGGGCGCTGCTGCTGCTCTTCGCGACGATCATGCCGCTCTACGTCGCATGGACCTTCGGCCTGATCGCGATGACGGTGAATTACTGACGCTCTCCCTGAAGACGGAGGGACCCGCCGGGCCCCTCCGTCAGCGCCTCGCGCTGTGCCAAAGCATGGCCGCGATCATCGAATCTCCGTCGAAAAGAGTCGTTTAAAATCGCCCAAGGGTATGCCTTCGGCCCGAAAACGAAATTTCCGGCGGATTTTCTGAAAATTGATCAGCCACGGCAATCGTTTGCCGATGCCTTTCGTCACGCGGTCCCTCGTCAAATGGATTGCGACGCTTTTAACCGCGTGCCCGGGACCGAATGCCGCGGAAAAATCGACAGGCAGCACGCGCCGGATCGAGCTCGGGTCTGCCGTATCGCCGAAGAACGCGATGATCGGATATTCGGCCGGGGCAATTTCGGCCGACTCCAGAACATTCTTTCGGCGGGCCAATCTGCGGGCGCTCTCGACGACATCGTTCCGAAAAGCCGGATCGAGCGCCAGCATCGACATTCCCGCAAGGTCGCCATGAATATTTCCGGTCTTCAGGAGAGCAAAGAGCGTCGCGCCATTCGGCAAATCGATCATCAGCGCTTCACCGCGGACATTCCAGACATGATTTTTTCCAGAGGGATTTAACCCGAGCCGGTAAAACGCGCGCACGTCGTACACCGACGTGCCGACCGCAGGTCCGGACGGCGTATCGACCTCGACCGTCATGCGAAAGCGGTAGCCGGAACCGGTGCCGATAAAGCGAAGCGAAAGGATGGGGAGCATGATGGCAAGAGCAATCAGGTCCAGGAAACTGCGCCAGCGCATCGCGATCAATCCTCTCCTGCTAAATGGTGATATAATGGCCGCAACAAACTTGGGATGAACCGCCTCCTTGCGAATAAGTGCTCGGGTTGTGCGCGAAGAAGTTTAACGTCCACTTTCCAAACCAACGCGGATATTGGCCGAAAAAAAGGCTGTCCTACTTTATCGCGCCTTGTCAGCTAGCTGTTCGATCTTTGAAATCGTGACGATACGCAACTGCCGTAAAAAGCGACAAAGGAGACAGTTTCGATACACATATGCGTATCCTTTGTCGCTTTAAGCCGGTCCCGGCCAGCCATTCCATCTTCCGAAAAAAAAGGGCGGCGGTATCGTCGATACCGCCGCCCCCGGGACTAACTGTTGAGAAGGGTCAGAAGCTGAGCTTCACGCCCCCCGAAATATAGCGGCCGATCACGTCGAAATTGGGACTGGTATAGGTCGTGATCGGCGGATCGCGGTCGAACAGGTTGTTGACGTTGCCGAACAAGGTGAACGGCCCGGCTTTGAACTGGGCGCCGAGGTCGATGTAGGTGCGGCTGCCCACCTTGTTGTTCACGATCGGAACGGGGACATTGTTCACCACCGTCAGCGGGCGGTCGAGGCCGCCGTCGACGTAGCGGACGCGCAGGTTGGCGCCGAAGCTGTCGTTATCAAAGGCGATCGTGCCCGTTCCGCGCCATTTCGGGGTCGAGAAGGCGGTGTCGCCGCCAACAAAACCCGCTACGTCCGCGCCGTTGATCTTCAGGTTGAAGACATGGTTGGCCAGCGCGCGGAACGACAGGTTTCCGTCGCCCAGCGGCACGCGGTACGACGCCTCGATGTCGAGACCCTGCGTCGCGTAGTTGGCGAGGTTGCGGAAGCCGTTCGTGATCGACCCAATCGTGCCATTGGCTTCGCGGACGATCGTGCCCTTGCAGGTCGGATCGTTCGGTGCGGCGGCGAAACATTGCTTGAGAATGTCGTTCGCGGTGACTGAGGTGATCACATTGTCGATATCGATGTCGTAATAATCGACCGACAGGCGGAAGCCGGGCACGAAGGAGGGGGAGTAGGATCCGCCCAATGTCAGCGTGTGGGCGATTTCGGGTGTCAGATTGGCGTTGCCCCCGCCGTATACGACGACATTGTTCTGCACCGTGCCGTTCGGCCCCTGGAACGGGTCGAAGACACTTCCGATATTGGTCGAACGGCTGAGGAAATATTCGGTGATGTTCGGCGAACGGATGTCGCGCGAATAGACGGCGCGGAACAGCAGGTCGTTGACGACGCGCAGCGTGCCGCCGGTCTTCCACGACCAGATCCCGCCGCTGGTGCTGTAATCCGAATAGCGCGCGGCGCCGTTGACTTCGAGCTTCAGCGTGTCGGTGATGTCGAGCAGCGGCACGTTCACTTCGGCGAAGGCTTCCTTGACGTTGAAGCTGCCGTTTGTCGCCGACGAATTCAGCGTACCGAGCGCGTTGGCGAGCGACAGCGGATCGACAAAGTTGGTGACCTGCTTTTCCCAGCGGACGTCGGTGCCGACGGCGATGTCGACGGGGCCGGCCCAGGTCGAGAAGGGCTGACCCGACACGCTGGCGCCCGCCGCATCGAGCTTGATCGTGTAGATCAGATGCGATCCGCCGAACGCCCAAGCGGCCGCCGCATCGGAAATGCTGCCATTGCCGAACAGGTTGATCGGGACGCAATTGGGGTCGTTGTTGGTCGTCGAAGCGTCGGCGTTGATGCGGCACGTCGGCGTGCCGTTCACCAGCACCGCGTCGACGCCATTGGTGAAGCGCGATTTGATCCGCTGGTTGTTGAGCCGCTGATTGAGCCGGATTTCGCCGTGATTATAATAGGCGTCATATTTCCAGCCGTCGCCGAAGCTGCCTTCGAGCCCGATCGCACCCTCGAGATTGCGGCGGCTGTATTTGAATGTCATCACGCCCGAGGCGCCGACATCGTCGAGGACGCGCCCGAGGAGGAAAGGACCCGCGACGCCTGCGGCGGCAAGCTGGTTGCGGTTCGCCTGCGTCAGAAAGGCATTGTCCGGCATGATGACCACGGCGGGCGTTTCGGGGAAGAAGCTATAGTCCGCAGCCATGCGGTGATAGCTGAAGTTAGCCCAGACCTTGAGCGAGTCGGTGAGGTCGTAGCTGGCGCGGGCGAAGAGGTTGACGCGTTCATAGGGGGTGCTGACCGCGACATAATCGAAGATATTCTGGCCGCCGCCGCCGATCGTCGTGACGCCCTGCGTCACGCTGCCGAGCGGGAAGGCGCCGATGTTGCCGTCGGGATTGAACACCAGATTGCGGGGCGCGCCGGTGAGACCAAGGATCGAGCCGCCGTTGTACAGCTGCGTCGAATTGGGATCGCGCACCAGTTCGAGCTTGCCGTCGGCGCGCTGGAACAGGCCCGACTCGAGGTTGGGGCGGTCGTCGCGGCTGAGCGCGCCACGTTCGTTCATATATTCGCCCGCGACCATGAAATGGCCGCGCCCGCCCGCGAAGTCGGTGCCCCACGCGATGTCGGCGCCGTAGCGCGCCATATCGCCGCGCGACGAGATGCCGCTCTGGACGCCCATGCGCCAGCCGGTGAAATCATCGTCGAGGATGATGTTAACGACGCCCGCGACCGCGCCCGAACCCCAGGCCGCCGACGCGCCGCCGGTGACGACGTCGATCCGCTTGACCAGGCTTTGCGGCACGATGTTGAGGTCGTTGGCGCCGGCAAAGCGGTGCCCGTTGAGCAGGGTGAGGGTGCGAACCGATCCCAGGCCGCGCATGTCGGCGGTCGAGACGCCGCTGCTCGTGTTGCCGGGCGTCGTCGATGGCGTCGAAGTTGCACGGAACTGGGGAGTGTCGTTCAGCACCTGCGCGATGCTCGGGCGGTTGCCCAGCGCCAGCTCGGCCTCGCCGATCACCGTCGTCGGGGTCGGCGCATCGAAACCTTCGCGCTGAATGCGCGAGCCGCTGACCACGATTTCCTCGTTTGAAGCCACGTCGGTCGCGGCGTCGGCGGACTGCGCATAGGCCGGGTTCAGGCTGACCAGCATCGACAGAGCGGTGCCCGCATACAAGCCGGATTGAACGAACTTCATAATTATCCCCTTCGCCTGTGGACGGCAATTTAGCTGTCCGGTGCTCGCTTATGTTTTTTACCGCGAGGCTCCTGCGAGCCTCGGGTTTGCGATTTTCTATAAAGTAGGAAATTTTGGAAAAATCAACCCCGATCAAGACATAATTTTCAATTATAGAAAACATGTCGTGGGAAAATCGAACGACGTTGGCCGATAATCCCATGAATCAGAGTGTTTTTACGCCAAAAACCATGTTTCAAAAATCCGGATTCTTCAACCGGCATCTTTTCGGATCTGGATGGTCCGATTTCGCTGGCTGCCCCATTCGGGCGAGCGGCGGAGGCCGAGCCGCTGCCCGGCGCGCGGCGATCAGCGGCCGTTCCGGTCTAAACGAGGCGGGGCGTCAGGGCGCCGGCGCGCAGGGGGATTCGGACGCCCTGCAGTTCGTCCAACCGCCACCCATCGCCTGAAACAGCTGGATGCGCGCGGCGAGCGCGTCGGCGCTGAGCTGGATCAGCGACAGTTCGGCGCCGAGCAGCCCGCGCTGGGCGTCGAGCTGTTCGAGATAGGGCGAATAGCCTTCGCGATAGCGGTTGGTCGCGAGCCGCAGCCCCTCGGCGAGCGCATCGCGCTGCGACTGGGCGAATGCGATCTGCGCGTCGATCCGGCTGACCGCCGCGAGCGCATCCTCGACTTCGCGGAAGGCGGTCAGCGCGGTGCGGCGATAGGCGAAAGCCGCCTGATCGCGCTGCGCGCCCGCGGCTTCGGCCTGCGCCGTCAGCCTGCCGCCCTGAAAGATCGGGGCAAGGATGCTGCCGCCGACCGACCAGATCGAAATCGGGTCGCCGATCAGGGTCGAGAAGGCCGCGCCCGCCGCCGAGGTCAGGCGCACCTGCGGCAGGAAACGCTTGCGCGCCGCGGCGAGATTCTTGTCCGACGCGGCGAGCTGATATTCGGCCTGCGCGACATCGGGCCGGCGGCGCAGCAGTTCGGACGGCAAGCCGCCCGGGACCGCGGGAACGGCGAGGCTGTCGAGGGTCGTGCCACGGTCGATCGCGCGGGGTGTGTCGCCGACCAGCACGCTCAAACCATCCTCGGTTCGCGCGATGGCGAGTTCGATCTGCGGCACGATCTGCGCGGTCGCGTCATATTCGGCTTGCGCCTGCTGAAGCTCGAGCTTGGGCGAATAGCCTTGCCCGACGCGCGATTTCGCAATGCGCAGCGATTCCGATCGCGCGCGCACCGTATCGCGCGCGACCTCCAGCCGCGCATCGAGGCTGCGCAGCGTGACATAGTTGTTCGCCACCGCGGCGGCGATCGACAGTTGCACGGCATCGCGCGCCGCTTCGCTCGCGAACCAGCTGTCGCGTGCCGCCGATTTCTGGTCGGCAAGGCGGCCGAACAGATCGACTTCATAAGCGACCTGGATTTGCGGCTGCGCGAAATTCTGTTCGGAGGGCTGGCCGAACGCGCTGACCGAGCGCGACCGCCCGCCGCTGATCGCCGCATCGATCGTCGGCAACGTCTGCGCCCGCGCGAGCGCGAAATTTGCGCGCGCTTCGCGCACGCGCGCCGCCGCTACGCCGATGTCGCTGTTGTTGGCCAGCGCCTTGTCGACCAGCGCGACCAGCGTCGGATCGCCGAACGAGCGCCACCAGTCGCGCTGAAGCGTCGCGGCCGGATCGGCATCGGTTCGCCATGCCACCGGTGGCGCGACGGGCGCCACGCTCGTCGCCCTGACGTTCGGGCCGGCGCAGGCCGCGAGCGCAGCCGCCAGCCCGGCCGTCAGCGCGAGCCGCGCCTTCATCGCTTCGATCCGCCGCTTGTGTCGATACGGACCTCGACCGACATGCCGGGCCGCAGCCGCGCCGCCACCGGTTGCTTGTCGTCGATCTTGATCCGCACCGCGATGCGCTGCGCCACCTTGACGAAATTGCCCGTGGCGTTGTCGGCCTTGAGCACCGCGAATTCGGACCCAGCCGCCGGCGACAGATTCTCGATCCGCCCGGTCAGTTCGACGCCGCCCAGCGCATCGACGCTGAACCGCGCGCGCTGGCCGATCGCCATGTTGCCGGTTTGGGCTTCCTTGAAGTTCGCAATGACCCAGACATGGTGCGGGACGACCGACAGCAATTGCGTCCCCGCGGTGACATAGGCGCCGACGCGCACGCCGATTTCGGACAGCTGCCCGTCGGCGGGCGCGCGGATGATCGTGTTGTCGAGATCGATCTGCGCGAGGCGAAGCTGCGCCTTCGCCGATTCGACCGCGGCTTCGAGCCCGGCGCGCCCGACCACCACGGTGCGGACGTCCTGCGTCCCGATCGCGCGGCTGGCGCGCGCCTGTTGCAGCGCCGCCTGCGCCGCGAGCAGCGCCGCGCGCGTCTGGTCAAATTCGCGCGTCGAGATCGAACCGTCGGCGACGAGTGCGCGGGCGCGGCGCATATCGGCGTCGGCCTTGGTCAGTTGCGCCTGCGCATTGGCGATCCCGGCGTTCTGGCTGTCGGTGGCGACCTCGCGCGACCGCTGCGCCTGCGCCGAATTGGCGAGCGCGGCCTGCTGCGCCGCGACATTGGCCTCGGCCTGCGCAACGCGCGCGCGATAGATGCGGTCGTCGATCGTCGCGAGGATCTGGCCGGCCTTGACCTCGGCGAAATCCTGCACGGGCACGCGCGTGACATAGCCGCTGACCTGCGGGCTGATAATCGTCACACGCCCGCGAACATAGGCGTTGTCGGTCTCTTCCGAGGCGCCGGCGAAAGGCGGCAGGTCCCAGGCGTAGAGGATGGCGAGGATCGCCAGCACCGCGGCGGCGATGATGACAATCACCGTCGTGCGCGTCTTGTCGGGCGGCCGCCAGGAGGATGGCGGCGCGTCGATCTGCGGATCGGAGGGAGGCGCGGCGTCCGCCACTTCGGCAGGCCGCGTTACCGTTTCCGGTTCGGGTTTCGGCGTGTTCGCCTTGGGCTCGTCGCTCATCCTATTGCCCCTGTCGAGCTTGTGCCTGCGCCTGCAGGCGCTGGGCCAATAATATCACCGGAGACGGTTCGTTTCGCCGCCGGATAGATAGGCTGATCAGGAGTCCCCATATCGCCGTCAAGATCGCGAGCACCCCGACCAGCAGGAATACGTCATTATACGCAAGGATATGCGCCTCGCGCGTGACTTGCTGGCTCAGCAGCGCGGCGCCCTCGGCACTGCGTAGTACCGGGTCGCCGATTGTCCCGGCAACGGCGCGGCTGCCCGCGCCCAGCCGCGCCGCGACCAGCGGGTCGCTTGCCACGATGTTCTGGACCAGTTCGTGCGAATGATATTTCTCGCGGACCGTCTGGAAGGTGCCCAGCAAGGTGCCGCCGGCGAGACCGCCGATACTCTGGCTCATGCTGAAGATCACGACAAAGCTGATGAAATTCTTCCCGCCCGCGAGCAAGGTCCGCGCGATGCCGATCACCATCGCCTGCGCGAGGAAGAGCAGCGAGGCTAAGCCGATCAACGCCTGGCTGAGGTAGAAATGGCTCGGCCGGGTGAGGTTGGTCGTATGGGCATCCATGAAGGATGCGATCACGATCAGGACGACCGCGATGATGATCGGCCGCGACAGATTGTCGGGGCGAAAGGTCAACACCGCGGTCACGAGGCCGGCGATCGACGCGAACACGACGATCAGGTTCAGCGTGACCATCTGGTCGTTGATCATGCCGACGGTGCCCAGAAAGCCGACCGAACCGAACGCCTGTTCGGAGAGCAGGATGCGGACCGATGCCGCGACCGCGATCAGCCGGAGCATCTCGCGCGTGCCGAGCCAACGTGTGTTGATCAGCGGGTTCCTGCGATGATGCTCGACAAGGATCGCGGCGGCGATCAGCGCGACGCTCGCCGCCAGCGACCAGCCGATCCACGGCCGTTCGGTCCACCATTGGATTCGTCCTTGCGAGAGCACCGCGATCAGCAGCCACAGTCCCGGCGCGAGGAGGAAGAAGGTCAGGAAGTCGAGCGGCTCGAACACTTTTTCGCGCTCGCTCGGCGGCAGCGGCTGCGCCATCACCGCGGCCAGCGTCGCGAGCGCGAGCCCGAATTCGAACCAGTAGAGATTGTGCCAGTCGCCCCAGACGAGCAGCCCCGGCGACAGCACGCGCGCGAGTGGAGTCGCGATCTGCGGAATGCCGATGCCGATCATCACCGCCGCAAGCCGTTTCGACGCCGGAAGCGACTGGAAGAAATAGAGGATGGTGAGTGTCGAGAGGCCGCTTGCCGCTATCCCGCTCATCGCGCGAACCGCGACCGAGGTCCAGAAATCGTGGATGAACAGGTGCATCAGCGTCGTCACGGCATAGGCGGCGAGCGTGTAGCGGATGAATGGCTGCAGCCCGAACTGCTGGCGGTATTTGACGAGCAGCAGGTTCGCCGTGACGTTGGTCATGAAATAGGCGGCGGTCAGCCACGCCGCTTCGTCGCTGTTGAGCCCCAGCGTCCCTTGCGCGAAGTTGAGGTTGACCGTGACCAGCGCGTTGCCGAGCCCGCCGGTGATCCCGATCAGGCAGCCGATCAGGAAATGGCGCACCATGCGCGCGGTCGGATGATCGGGATTGGCGGGCGATCCCGGAAGCGTCGGCCGCTCGTGGGGCTTGAAGACATAATCCGCCATCGCGGGTCAGTCCGGCTTCACGGTCATGGACGCGCCACGGCCGGAGCGAGTCGGTTCGATAATCATGATTTTCCTTACCGCATCGCCGGGGCGCATGCAGCCTATTCGGAGGAATAGGAATTCCATGACGCGGGCATAGGGGCGGCCGGTTATGCCCCGGATACGCGATCGCGGTGCGTCTTCCAGAGCCAGGCGGCGCAGGCGAGATCCTGTACGATCGAGCCCAGCGATTTATAGATGGTGACGTCCGATGCCGCGAGGCGGCCGGGACTGGAACCCGAAAAGACATGCCCGATCTCGGGCAGGACATGCGCTTCGGTGACGAGCCCCGCGTCGCGGGCGCGCAGATATTCGGCGCCCTGCGCTAGCACGCCCTCGCGATGGTCGGGCACGAAACGCGCGCGTACGACGAGCGCTTCGTCGATTTCGGACGGGCCGGCGCGGCTGGAGCCGACGGCGTTGATATGCGTCCCGTCGGCGACATGCGCGTCGCGCAGGAATGGCTCGGCCGCTCCCGTCAGCGTGCAGATGATATCGGCGCCCTCCGCCGCCTCGGCGACCGAAGCTGCCGTCCGCGCCGACAAACCGAAGTCGTTTGTGATCCGGTCGGCAAGCGCTCGCGCCTTTTCGGGCGCGCGGCCCCATAACCGTACCTCGTCGAGCGCCCGCACATGGCGGATCGCCGCGACATGATGCCACGCCTGCTCGCCCGTCCCCATGATCGCGAGACGGCTCGCGCCCGGCCGCGCGAGCGCGTCGGTCGCGGCTGCCGAGGCGGCGGCGGTGCGGATCGCGGTGACCTCGCTGGCGTCGATTACGCAGACAGGCGCCCCGCTGGTGCGGTCGAACAGGATGATGACGCCCTGATGTGAACTGCCGTGCGCCGCGGCGGCGGGAAAAATGCTGATGATCTTCGCCCCGAAGCCCGCACCATCGAGCGCGCCGGGCATCACCCCGAACAGATCGCCGCCGTCGAGGTCGATAATGCCGCGCAGCAACTGCCGGCTGCGGCCTTCGGCAAGCGCGACCATCGCGTGGCGCATCAAGTCGATGCACGTCTGGTGGTCGAGCCGCTCGCGGACTTCGGTGGCATCGATGAAGCGGATCCGATCAGCCACCCCAGACGCTTTCGGCGTGGCGCAGGAAATTGAGCCCCATGATCTTCTCGATCCGGCGGCTGGAATAGCCGCGCGCGGCGAGCAGGCCGATCAGTTTCCGGAACTGGTCGGGTCCGCGCAGGTCGACGACGAAGGGATAGGTGTCGGGGCGCTCGCCGGCCGCGCTGATCCCCGCCGCACGGCGCTCGGCAATCTCTTTGGCAAGCACCGCTTCATACACCTGAAGATCGTCGATCTGACCCACCGTGCCGTCGGTGCCGATCCCGACATGATCCTCGCCGCAGATGTTCACCGCATGGTCGATATGGCGGGCGACATCCTCGGCGCGGGCGTGGCCCGAGATATTGAGGAAGGGCATGAAATAGATGCCGACAAAGCCGCCTTTTTCGGCGACCAGCCGCAATTCGGCGTCGGTCTTGTTACGCGGCAGGTCGGTGACCGCGCGGCAGCCGGTGTGGTTGATCGAGATCGGCGCCTTCGACGCGCGTGCGGCTTCGAGGCAGGTCTTCTCGCCGCTGTGCGACAGGTCGACGATCATGCGCTGCGCGTTGAGCCGCTCGATAACCTTGCGCCCGAACGGCGTGAGCCCGCGGTTCTCGGGCGCCATCGACCCGTCGCCGAGCTGGTTCGCCGGATTATAGGTAAGCTGGAAGATGCGCACGCCCATATTGGCGAAGATGTCGACGCGGCCCGCGTCCTTGCCCATCATCGCGCCATTCTGGAATCCGTAGATGATCCCGATCTTCTTCTCGGCCTTGGCGCGGCGGATGTCGCCGGCGCTCAAAATCTTGAGGAGGTCGCGCGGGTAGCGGCGCAGCAGCATGTCCATCTCGGCGACGTCGGCAACGCTCTTTTCGAAGGGGTCGGCCGGACCCGCGACATAGCCGAGGGTGCAGTTGATAGCGGTGACACCCGACGCATGCGCTTCGGCCAGCACGCGCGGCGAAAAAGGGTCGGGGGCATCGCGTATATTCGGATCGGCAAGCCCGCCGAGCGCATTGATGATCACCCATTTGCGGCCGTCGGGCACCGCGGCGCGGGCAACTCCGGGTAGCAGCGATGATGCGGCGAGGCCCGCCGCTCCCGCCAGCATCGCGCGCCGGTCAATCGTCATTTCCAAGCTCCTTCGCGGTCGGCGCGATATAATCGGCGCGCCGATATTCGCGGCCGCGCTTCACCGTCATTTCGATCTTTTCGATATTGTCGATGTCGGCGAGCGGGTCGGCCGCCAGTATGACGAAGTTCGCGAGCTTGCCGGGCTCGATCGATCCCATATCCTTGTCCTGCCCGGCAGCGCGCGCGCCGACGAGCGTCGCCGAATGGATGACCGCGAGCGGGGGCATGCCGACGTCCTTCGCCAGATAACGGAGCTCGGCGTGGACTTCGGGCCAGGCGTCGCCGGCGGGATTGACGAAATCGGTCCCGGTCGAAATGGGCAGACCCGCGCGCCACGCCTGCTGCGTCAACCGGATCGTGCGGGCGCCGCCGCAACGCAGCGGTTTGGCTTTCGGATCGGCCTTGCGCGGGGCTTCGAACTTCACGAACAAGCTGCCGGTTGCGTCGAGGATCGTGCCGCGCTTCAGCATCGCGTCGAACAGGCGGGCAACGACCGGATCGTCGCCGGTCGGTGCAAGGCGCGCCTCGTCGACCGGCGTGCGGTCCTGATAGGAGGCGAGCATTTCGGGCTGCGCTTCATAGCCGAGATAGCAGACGTGGCTGACCGAATCGACGTCGGCCGCGATCACCTCGGCGGGGCGGGCAGGGAAGACTGCGCTGTGCGCCCAGATCATCAATTTCTGGCGGTGGGCCTCGGCGGTGATCGCCGCGACGCGCTCGGCGGGCAGGTTCGCGTAGATCTTGATCGCGCTTGCCGACGTGCCGCGCGCGAGCGTGACCGCGGTGCGCAGATCGGTCTTTTTGTCGATCGCCTGCATCCACGGCGCGGTGCCCGGCGTGAAGCCGCGGCTGACGGCGAGGACGCGCGGATCCTCGAAAAAGGACGGCCCCGCCATCAATGCGGCATAATGGATGTCGGGCGCGGGAATTTCGCCGACCAGCGACGCGCGCGAAAGCTCGCCCACCGCGCGCAGATCGTCGGCCATGTCGCGCACCGCGGTGACGCCGCCATAAAGCTGGCGGCGCAGGATCGCTTCGGCGCGAAGGCGGTTGGGCGGGGTGGCGAGATGGACGTGGCTGTCGATCAGTCCCGGGATCACGAAGCGTCCGGTCAGGTCGACCCGGCGCGCCGTCGCCGCGTGCGACGCCAGCGTGTTATGCGCGCCGACCGCCACGATCCGCTCGCCGTCGATCAAAATATCTTGCCCGGCTCGCGCCGGACCGCCGGTGCCGTCGATCACCGACACATTGGTGTAAAGCACCTGTTCGGCCGCGTACGAGGGCGCCGCGGCCATCAGCGATGCGGCGAGACCAAGCGAGCGAAAGGCAGCGACGAGTGCCTGCGGACGTGAACGAACCGATGTCATGGCCCGTCGCTAGCGCCCTCAATTCATGTCCGCAATCGACTTGCCACGCGATCGCATGGACCAGCGTCTATTCCCCGGTCCCGCACTATGATACCGGTGTATCAGGAATCCGAATTTTCTGTGCCGACGCGGTCCCAATAAGCCGCGCGGTATCGACTGCCTGAACCTTCCCCGTGGGCCTTCGCGCCCATTGGCAAACAGAACAGAAACGGACGAATGCGATGCAGACTCCAGAAGAATTTGAGCTGTCCCGCCGCGGCGTGCTCGTGGGCGGCGCGGCCTCGGTCGCGACGGTGACGCTGGTCCCGATCGGGACGGCAACCGCCGCCACGCCTCCTGCCAAATCTCCGCCGACCGCCAAGGTGGCCTTCGAGGTGAACGGCACGGTGCGCGAGCTGGAACTCGACACGCGAACGTCGCTGCTCGACGCGCTGCGCGAGCATCTGCATCTGACCGGGACCAAGAAGGGCTGCGACCACGGCCAGTGCGGGGCTTGCACGGTGATCGTCGACGGGCGGCGGATCAACAGCTGCCTGACATTGGCGGTGATGCACGAGGGCGAGAAGATCACCACGATCGAAGGCCTCGGCACCCCCGACAAGATGCATGCGATGCAGGACGCGTTCGTGACGCACGACGGCTATCAATGCGGCTATTGCACGCCGGGCCAGATTTGCTCGGCGGTCGCGGTGCTCGACGAGATCAAGGCCGGGGTTCCGAGCCATGTCACCGCCGACCTCGCCGCCGCCCCGGCGGTGACGAAGGTCGAGCTGCGCGAGCGGATGAGCGGCAATATCTGCCGCTGCGGCGCCTATTCGAACATCATCGATGCGATCACCGATGTGGCGGGAGTGAAGGCATGAAAAGCTTCACCTACGAACGCGTCGATAGCTCGGCGGCGGCGACCGCGGCCTTTGCCCGGACCCCCGGCGCGCGCTTCATCGCGGGCGGCACCAACCTGCTCGACCTGATGAAGCTCGAGATCGAAACGCCGCAGCACTTGATCGACGTCAGCCGCCTAGCGCTCGACAAGATCGAGGCGACGCCCGAAGGCGGCCTCCGCATCGGCGCGATGGTCCGCAACACCGACCTTGCGAGCGACGCGCGCGTTCGGCGCGACTATGGCCTGTTGACCCGCGCGCTGGTTGCGGGCGCATCGGGGCAGCTTCGCAACAAGGCGACGACCGCGGGCAATCTGCTCCAGCGGACGCGCTGCCCCTATTTTTACGACACCAACCAGCCGTGCAACAAGCGCCAGCCCGGCAGCGGCTGCGCCGCGATCGGCGGCTTCAACCGGCTGCACGCGGTCGTCGGCGCCAGCGACGCGTGCATCGCGACGCACCCCAGCGACATGGCGGTGGCGATGCGCGCGCTCGATGCCGCGATCGAGACGGTCGATGCGGCGGGCAAGGCGCGCGCGATTCCCATCGCCGATTTCTACCGCGCGCCCGCGAAGACCCCGCATCTGGAAACGGTGCTGGCGCCGGGTGAGCTGATCACCGCGGTCACGTTGCCGAAGCCCGTCGGTGGCACGCATATCTATCACAAGGTGCGCGACCGCGCCTCCTATGCCTTTGCGCTGATCGCGGTCGGCGCGATCGTCCAGCGTGACGGAACCGGCCGCGTCGCGCTCGGTGGGGTCGGCTATAAGCCGTGGCGCGTCGAAGCGGCCGAGGCGGCGCTGCCGCGCGGCGCGAAGCCCGTTGCCGATGGCCTGCTCGCGGGCGCGAAGACCACCCACGAAAATGCCTATAAGCTGCCCCTCGTCGAGCGCGCGCTCGCCGGGGTGCTGGCGCAAGCGAAGGGCTGAGCCATGAAATTCGACACGCCCGCCACCACCAATCCGATCGATCAGATGAAGATCGTCGGCAAACCCACCAATCGCATCGAGGGGCCGCTCAAGACGACGGGCACCGCGCCCTATGCCTATGAACGGCACGATGTCGCGGCGAACCAGGCCTATGGCTATGTCGTCGGATCGGCGATCGCCAAGGGGCGGATCGCGTCGATGAACCTGGGCGAAGCGAGGGCGGCACCGGGCGTCATCGCGATCGTCACCGCGGACAATGCGGGCAAGCTGGCGAAGGGCGATTTCAACACCGCCAAATTGCTCGGCGGCCCCGATATCGAACATTATCATCAGGCGATCGCGCTCGTCGTCGCCGACAGTTTCGAACAGGCGCGCGCCGCTGCCTCGCTCGTCCGCGTCGAATATGCGCGCGGCAAGGGCGCTTACGACCTCGCCGCCGCGATCGACACGGCGATCAAGCCGAAAGCATCGTTCGGAACCGAACCCGACAGCGCCGTCGGCAATTTCGCCGCCGCCTTCGCCGCAGCGCCGGTGCAGCTCGATGCGCGCTATACGACCCCCGATCACAGCCACGCGATGATGGAGCCGCACGCGACAATCGCGGCGTGGAAGGGCGACAAGCTGACCGTCTGGACGTCGAACCAGATGATCGCCTGGTCGGTCGGCGATATGGCCAAGACGCTGGGCATTCCGAAAGAGAATATCCGCTTCGACTCGCCCTATATCGGCGGCGGGTTCGGCGGGAAATTGTTCAATCGCGCCGATGTGCTGCTCGCCGCGCTGGGGGCGAAGGCGGCGAAGCGGCCGGTCAAGGTCGCGCTGCCCCGGCCGCTGATGATCAACAACACGACGCACCGCCCGGCGACGATCCAGCGCGTCCGCCTTGGCGCAACCGCCGACGGCAAGCTCACCGCGATCGGCCATGAAAGCTGGTCGGGCGACCTGCCCGGCGGCGGCCCCGAAACCGCGGTGGCGCAGACGCGCCTGCTCTATGCCGGCGAAAATCGCATGACCGCGATGCGCCTTGCGGTGCTCGACCTGCCCGAAGGCAATGCGATGCGCGCGCCGGGCGAGGCGCCGGGGCTGATGGCGCTCGAGATCGCGGTCGACGAACTGGCCGAGAAGCTGGGCATGGACCCGGTCGCCCTGCGCGTCCTCAACGACACGCAGGTCGACCCCGAAAAGCCGAGCCGGCCTTTTTCGCAGCGCCAGCTCAACAAATGTCTCGAGACCGGCGCCGACAAGTTCGGCTGGAGCAAACGCGCCAAGCCCGGTGTCACGCGCGACGGGCGCTGGCTGGTCGGGATGGGGGTCGCCGCGGCGTTCCGCAACAACCTCAACGGACCTTCGGCCGCGCGCGTGCGTCTCGCCAAATCGGGGGTGGTGACGGTCGAGACCGACATGACCGACATCGGCACCGGCACCTATACGATCATCGCCCAGACCGCCGCCGAAATGATGGGCGTGCCGCTCGACAAGGTCGTCGTGAAGCTCGGTGATTCAGCCTTTCCGGTGTCGGCGGGCTCGGGCGGGCAGTGGGGCGCGAACAGCTCGACCGCGGGCGTCTATGCGGCCTGCGTCAAGCTGCGCGAGGCCGTCGTGCAGAAGCTCGGCCTCGCGTCCGATGCGGTCTTTGCCGATGGCAAGGTCAAGGCCGGACGCCGCAGCGTCGCGCTCGGCGATGCCGCGGCCGACGGCGAACTCGTCGCCGAGGATAATATGGAATATGGCGACCTTGCCGAGAAATTTCAGCAATCGACCTTTGGCGCGCATTTCGTTGAGGTCGGGGTCGATGCGATGACCGGCGAAATCCGCGTCCGCCGGATGCTCGCGGTCTGCGCCGCGGGACGCATCCTCAATCCCAAGGCGGCGCGCAGCCAGGTGATCGGTGCGATGACGATGGGCGCGGGCGCGGCGCTGATGGAGGAGCTTGCGGTCGACAAGCGCTTCGGCTTTTTCGTCAATCACGATCTCGCGGGTTATGAGGTCCCGGTCCACGCCGACATTCCGCATCAGGATGTCATCTTCCTCGACGAAGCCGATCCGACGACGTCGCCGATGAAGGCGAAGGGCGTCGGCGAACTCGGCATCTGCGGCGTCGCGGCGGCGGTTGCCAACGCGGTCTACAACGCGACGGGCGTGCGCGTCCGCAATTACCCGATCACGCTCGACAAGCTGCTGGGCAAGCTGCCCGACATGGTGTGATCGCCGGGGTGAGAGCGGGGTTTCAATTGGGCAGATCGTCCGGCCGGTCGATGTCCACCAGCTCGTCGGCGCGGGCGGGAACGAGTGCGGCATCGGCCAGCAGGGCCTTGCCGCCCCGGTCGCCTTCGCCTCTGCGCAGCGTGTCGAACAGCGCGCGGGCGAACAATGCCGGCGGCATCGCCGCATCGCCGTTCGTCGATGCCACCACGGGCGCCGCCACCGGATCGAACCGGGCGATGAGTTTGCGCAGATGGCGGGCGCCGATGAAAGGCATGTCCGCGAGGCAGACCATCGCCGCGACGTCCGGCCCCCGCGCCGCCTCGGCAATGCCGCACGACAAGGATCGTGACAGCCCGTGCTCGGGATGCGGATTGACGACGATCTCGAAGCCCTGCGCCACCAGCAACCGCGCGAGCGCGCCATCGTCATCGCGGCAGACGGCGATGCGGCGCCGCGGCGCCAGTTCGACGATGTGCCTGGCCGCGTGCAGCGCCAGCGGTTCGCCCGCGAGCGGCGCCAGCAGCTTGTCGTCGGCCCCGAATCGCCGCGATGTCCCCGCGGCGAGCAGGATGACGGCGATATTTGCCGCGTCGACCATGGCTCTCGTCCCTTCAGACGCCCTTTGCGCGTCGGCTGACTTCAAAGCAAATCGCAGATGATAGCAACCACGCCGGCCGACATATTGCGCTTTGTTCTGGCGCGCACCGCAGAGGGTGTCGGGACGATCCTCGTCACGCTCACCGCGATCGAGGGATCGTCGCCGCGCGCGATCGGCGCCCAGATGGCGGTGGCCGAGGATGGGCGATATGCGGGTTCTTTCTCGGGCGGCTGCATCGAGGCGGCGGTCGTCGCCGAGGCGATCGGAACACTGGAGCACGGGCGCGCCAAGCTCGTACGTTTCGGCGCGGGATCGCCCTATCTCGACATCCGGCTTCCGTGCGGCGGCGGGATCGACCTGCTGTTCAACCCGCGACCCGATCCGCATGCGATCGCACAGGCGCTGGCGCAGCATGATCGCCGGGAGTTGGCGGCGCTGCGGCTGGCCGACGATGGCGTGCATGTCGATACGATCACCGATGCGCACGCGCGGGCGGGTTGGGAGGATGGGAGCTTTCGCCTCGGCTATACGCCGAAGCTTCGTATCGTCGCGATGGGGCAGGGCGAGGAACTCACCGCGCTGGCGCGTCTCGCCGCCGCCTTCGGCGCCGAGGTCAGCGTCCTCTCCCCCGACGAACGGGCGCTTGCCGATCTGGATGCCGAGGGTTTCGACACCGTCCGGCTGACTTCGCGCACAAACTTGCCGCCGCTCGTCACCGATCCATGGACCGCGATCATTTCGGTCTTTCACGATCGCGACTGGGAAGAGGAATTGCTGCCGCGCGCGCTCCAGCTTCCTTCCTTTTACATCGGGGCGATCGGGAGCCAGCGGACGCAGGATGTCCGGCGGAACGCCTTGCGTGATGCCGGCGTGCGCGAGGACCTTCGGGAAAAGCTCCGCACATCGGTGGGACTGATCCCGGCGACGCGCGATCCGGCGACGCTGGCGCTGTCGGCGCTCTCGCAGATTGTGCAGGACTATCATCGGCTCGGGGGTGCGGACGCGGATGTCGACCGCCTGTCTATGGTTCGCAGCCTGACCAGCCCGGTTTAATCGCGCTCGCGCGACTGCCGTATCGCCTGATACCGGGCGTCGAGGTTGATCGCGCGCTGTTCGTCGACGTCGGCGCGCTTCGTATCGCCCTGTTTTCGCAACAGAAGGCTGCGATTATAATAAGCGCGCGCCGACTGCGGCGCATGCCGGACCGCGCGGTCGAGATCGGCGATCGCGCGCGCGTTTTCGCCCTGACGGTCGTAAGCGAGGCCGCGATTGAGGTAGGCGACCGACAGGTTGGGCGCGACGGCAATCGCTTCGTCGAACGCCGTGATCGCGCCGTCGAGGTCGCCCTTCCATGCGCGTTCCAACCCGTCGGAAAGATGCGCGTCCGCTTGGGCTCGAACGGCTTTCGCGCCCCCGATTGCGAGTTTCTTGCACCGCGACAGCGCCCGGCTCGGGTCGTTCACCGTGCAGGCATTCCAGTCGCCGCGCCTGGGGGCACCGCGCGGTGCGATGCGCGTGCCTGTGACGACGACCGAATCCTCGGCGACTTCGCTCGATGAATAGGCCGAAATGGCGGAGGGTGAATCCTGCACCGGGCGCGCCACGCGCTGCGCCGAGACGATGATCGCCTCGCGTTCCTCAGCCTTTTCGGCGGACGCGGCGGGGGGCGCCTGCGCGAGTTCGACGCGCTTCTCCGCGGGTGCAGAAACGGCGGGAGGCGCCGCTGCGGTTGGCTCGGCAGCAGCGATATTCTTTGCGGATGGCGGTGCCGCGATCGCGGCGGGAGCGGGCACTTCGGCCTGATTGTCCACGACCGTTGGTGCCGGCTCGCGCGTCTCGCGCGCAATCTGTTCGTCGGCGGCCGGCGCGCCCGGATCCAATGCCGTCCATGCGAAGGGCAGGCTGATCGCGGCGACCAGCGCTGCGGTCGCGAACAGCCCGGCTTGCGGACGCCGAAGATTGGCCCACCAGGATGCTCTCGACGGCCGACGCGCGACCTGCGGCGCGGGTGCGCCGTCGAAGCGGGCAAGCGCGTCGGCAATCGCCGCCTCGCGCCGCTTCGGGGCGGGCGGCGGCGCCTCGGGCAGGAACGCTTTCAGCTCGTCGTCGCCCGTCATGGCCGTGACGCCTCCCGCGCGGCGCGGCGCGATTTCGAACCGGGTCGAGACAGCAGACGCGAGGGAAGGGGCGTGGGCATCGTCTGGCCTTATACGCACAATATCGCGGCGGTCGAATATCTCGATCGACCGGCCGAAACGGGCAGCGCGGATGCGGCGGCGCTTCGCAGGAATCGCCGCCGCACCATCTTAGCGCTCCAGCTTTGCCATCGATCCCGCCGTCTTGGCGGCGCGGACCATCTGGACCAGTTCCATGCGGTATCCGAAATCGTCGGTGCCGCGCGCGGCGCCAACGATCTGCAGTACCTCGTCATAGGTCATCGATCCGCTGTAGCGCCCGCCGCGGAGCAGTTCGGCAAAGGCCGCGACCCCGGTCGCGAAGCGCGCGTCCTGCGGCGCGTCGGCGAAGCGGGCGAATTCGACGCGCCGATCGATCGGCGTGGAAATCAGCTGGCTGCGATCCGATTTCGGCAGTTTGTAACGGATCTTCACAAAACCATATTCGCTGGTCGCCGCCGCGGCGGCCCGCGGGGCGGGCTTGCTGTAGCGTAGGTCGCCCATCGTGCGCGGCCCGCCGACGGGGACGATCTCGTAGATCGCGGTCACCGTCTGCCCCGAACCGACATCGCCCGCATCGACCTTGTCATTGTCGAAATCGTCGCGGTTGAGCATCCGCGTTTCATAGCCGATGAGCCGATATTCGGCGACGGTGGCCGGGTTGAATTCGACCTGGATCTTCACATCCTTCGCGATCGGGAAGAGCGTCGATGTGGCCTCGTCGACCAATGTTTTGCGTGCTTCGCCAACTGTGTCGATATAGGCGGCGGCGCCGTTGCCGTTCTGGGCGAGCGTCTGCATCAGCGCGTCGTTGTAATTGCCCATGCCAAAGCCGAGCACGGAGAGGAAAATGCCCTTGCCGCGCTCGCGCTCGATATAGCCTTTCAGTTCGTTCTGGTCGGTGATGCCCACGTTGAAATCGCCGTCGGTCGCGAGGACGACGCGATTGACGCCATTCGGGTCGAGATTGCGCTCGGCGAGCGCATAGGCCTGGCGGATGCCTTCGGCGCCCGCGGTGCTGCCGCCCGCGCCGAGCTGGTCGATCACCGCGAGGATCTTGTCCTTCTGGCTCGCCGCGGTCGGCTCGAGCGCGGTGCCCGCATTGCCCGCATAAGTCACGATCGACACGCGGTCGTTGCGATCGAGCTGATCGAGCAGCAGGCCGAGCGATTTCTTGACGAGCGGCAGCCTGTTGGGCGCATTCATCGACCCCGACGTGTCGATCAGGAAGACGAGGTTCGCACGCGGCCGCGTCGCGCGTTCGATCGCATAGCCCTTGATCCCGATGCGAACGAGCTTGCGGCCCGCCGTGAACGGGCTGGGGAAGACGGCGACATCGGAAGAGAAGGGCTGCTGCGCGCTGCGCGGCGCCGCATAATCATAGGGGAAATAATTGACCAGCTCCTCGGTCCGCACCGCGGCCGGCTGCGGCAGGGCATTATTGTTCAGTGACGCGCGGACAAAGGAGTAGGAGGCGGTGTCAACGTCGATCGAAAAGGTCGACACGGGTTCGTCGCGCGCGATCTTGAACGCATTCTCCTGCGTCGAGGTGAATTTGTCGCGGCCGACATCCTGATACCAGGGCATGATCCGATCGGGATAGGGCGCGCGAATGGCGCTGCCCGTCACGACCATTTTGCGGGCCTGTGCCGGCGGCGGCAATGCGATGTGTTGCGAACCGATCGCCGACATCGCCACCGGTGCGTCCATCACGTGCGGGGCGACCCGCTGTCCGGTGACGACGATGTCCGAGGCATGCTCTTCGAGCTCGGCCTTGGGGGCCGGCGCGGTCGTCTCCGACGACGGCGACGCAATATCGGCTTCGTTCGATTGCGAGCAGGCGGTGACGAGCGTGATCGAAAGGCCCGCGGTAAGCGTCAGATAGAAACGGGACATGACATGTCTCCTGGCAACAGCGGCGCACAATCGCCCGCATGTCCCTGGGACGCGTGGGCGCGGGAAATCCTTGGCGGCCTCTGCGAAAAAAATTCCGGGGCGCCGCGCGGTCAGTCGTCGGGGCCGGGATTCGCCGCAAGCTGGCGCCGGATCTCGTGCATTCGCCAAGACACCGTCGCTTCGGCGATCCCCAGGATTTGCGCGGCTTCGGCGTGCGACAGCTGCTGCCCCGCGATCAGCACCGCGGTATCGCGAAGCTCGGGTTTCAGCCGCGCGATCGCGCTTTCGATCCAGACCGCGTCATACAGGTCGCGGCCGTCGGGACCCCGCGCCAGCCCCGCCATGATACTCAGCCGCCCGGTGAAGCGCGTAAAGGCCGACCGCCGCCGATGGAAATCGCGGCAGGCATTATAGACGATGCTGCACAGCCAGGTCGTGAATTTGGCGTCGCCGCGAAAGGCGGAGAGCTTTTCGGCGAGGATGCAGCAGACATCCTGCGCGATATCGTCGGCATCGGCGCGCGATCCGGTCAATTGCCATGCGAGGCCGTGGATGCGGTCATAGTGACGCCGCAGCAAGGCTTCGAAGGCGTCACGATCGCCCGCGATCGCCGCCGCAAGAATATCCGGTTCGTCGGCGTCGGCCATGCGTCAGGATCTGTAGGAGGACAGAAAGTCGCTCACCGGCCCAATTGATCCCCGCATCCTGCCATCAGGGCGAGTTGTGCCTCATTCGCCGCGCGAAGGCTATCGCTGACTTTCGGCGGGGCGCGTCGAGCCCTCAGCCTTCGGCATCGCGCTTTTCCATCTCGGGCAAGTCCAGCGGCCAAGCCTCCGCCTGAAAGGGGTCGGCGGCGGGGCGTCCGAAATAATAGCCCTGCGCTTGCGGGCAGCCCTCGTCGAGCAGCATCTGCCGCTGTTCCTGCGTTTCGACCCCTTCGGCGACGATCGGCATGTTGAAACTGCGGCCGAGCCCGATGATCGCGCGAACGATCGATCGCGCTGCCTCGTCGTCCGAAATCGAGGCGACGAAGCTCTTGTCGATCTTGATCTTGTCGAACGGGAAAGCCTTGAGGTTGCTCAGCGACGAATAGCCGGTGCCGAAATCGTCCATCGCGATCCGGACCCCGAGCGCGCGGATTTCGTGGAGCGCCTTCAGGGCGCTGTGCTTGTTGCGCAGGAAGGCGGTCTCGGTGATTTCGAGTTCGAGCCGATGCGCCTCGAGCCCCGATTGCGACAGCGCGTCGCGAACGACGGCGGGCAGGTTCGGCACCTGGAACTGGATCGTCGACACGTTGACCGCGACCGAAACATTCTTGGGCCAGCCCGCCGCCGCGCGGCAGGCCTCGCGCAGCACCCATTCGCCGATCGCAACGATGGCCCCGATTTCCTCGGCGACGGGGATGAAATCGTCGGGCGCGATCTCGCCGCGTTCGGGATGGTTCCAGCGGAGCAGGGCTTCATAACCGATCACCGAAGCAAAGGCGGTCGCGACGAGCGGCTGGTACACGACATACAGCTGATCGCGGGCGATCGCGTGTCGCAAATCATGTTCGAGCGCGCGGCGTTCCTGCGCCAGCTCGTCCATCTCCTGATCGAAGAAGGCGGCGTTGCCCCGTCCGTTATTCTTCGCGCGATAGAGCGCCGTGTCGGCGTTGCGCTGCAGCACCTCGGCATTGGTTCCGTCCTCTGGAAAGAGCGCGACGCCGATGCTGACCCCGACCGCCATCGGATCGCGCGCGACGTCCATTTCGATCGCCAGCGTGTCGAGGATGCGTGCCGACAGCTTGCGCGCGTCGTCGGGTTCCGAAACGCCGGTCTGGATGACGAGGAATTCGTCGCCGCCGATGCGCGCGACAATGTCGTCGGCGCGCACCACGGAGCGGAGGATGTCGGCGATACGGCACAATATCTCGTCGCCGGCGCCGTGGCCGAATATGTCGTTCACCGCCTTGAAGCGGTCGAGGTCGAGCGCGAGCAGGGCGAACGGCGCCTTCGCGTCGATCGCCGCGTCGAGCGCGCGCGCGAAGTGGGCGCGGTTCGACAGATCGGTCAGCGCGTCGTGCGATGCCAGATGCTCGATCGCCCGCTGCGCGCGTTTCCGGTCGGTCAGGTCGCGGATCGCCAGGACCTGGCAGCTTCGCCCGCGATATTCGATCGTCTGGGTCGCAATCTCCAGGATGTGGTCCTCGTCGAAGCTGCTGCGGACGCGCGCCTCGGCGGAATGGCCGTCGGGCGCCTCGAACGAACCGCCGTCGCCCGCGACGAACCAGTCGGATGGCGTGCTGCCGACGATCGCGCCGCTGCTGACGCCAAGCAGGGCGCAAAGCCGCGCATTCACTTCGATGATCCGCCCGTCGTGCGTAATCGCGAGCGCCTCGAGCGTCGCATCGGCCAGCCCGTGCGCGTCGGTGAGCCAGCGGTCGACGAGCGAGCCGGTGAGGGCCAGCGCGACCAGCGCGACATTGGCAATCACGATCGCCGGGACAAGCCAGTCGCGGCTGCTCGCCGTTCCCAATATGTCGCCGCGCGTCGGATCGGGGACGAGCGTGGTGGCCGACATCGCGGTGAAGTGCAGGACGACGATCGCGAGTACGGCGAAACCCGCGGGCAGGGCGACCTTCGTCCAGCCCCTCGTCTTTGCGAAGGCGAGGAAGGCGGCGAAAAAGCACAATCCCGATAGCAGCAGCGAGACAAGGATCGGCGCCAGGTCATAGGTCACGCGGGCCGGTGCGATGATCGACGCCATGCCGGTGAAATGCATCGCCGCAACGCCGACGGCCGCGCCAGTGGCAGCGGCGGCGCAGCGTGCGGCGCTCGGCGCCTTGCCGAGCAATCGAAAGCTGCACCAGAAGAAACCGATCGCGATGGTGACCGACAAGATGGTCAGGCCGACGTCGAAACGGATCGGCATCGATCCGCGATAGGCGAGCATGGCGACGAAATGCGTCGCCCATACGCCCACGCCTTCGGCCACCGCCGCGACCATGAGCCAGTGACGCCGGCGGGCGTCGACGCAGTGCGTCGAGCGGCCGAGGACGACAAAAAGGCTGATATTTCCGAGGATGCAGACGAGCGCGGCAATCAGGACGAATCGCAGATCGTGCTGATAAACGACGCATTCGAGGACGCTGAACATGCATTCCCTCCTTGGTCCCCGTCGTCCTTTTACCTCCCAATTCTAAATATTGCCTTATCGGATGGTCGGCCGGCGCGTCAGCGCGCCTCGATTACTTCGGCCGGGACAAGTAACGGCTTTCCCTTTTCGACGATATAGGTTGCGAGTTCGGCGCCATTCGCGGCGGTGCGGTTGCGCGCCTTGTGGGCGACGCCGGCCGGCACGAACAGCACTTCGCCGGCTTTCAGCGTTACCGGCGCCTGACCCTCGAGCTGATATTCGAGCGTTCCTTCGATGATGTAGATCACCTCCTCGCCGGGGTGGCGGTGCCACGGCGCGACCGCGCCGGGCGCGATGTCGATGCGCGCCTGGACCGTCTCGCGGCCGGGCGCCGAGAGGTCGTGGCGCTGAAGGTCGGTCCGGCTGAGGCCTTCGGGCGCGGGCATCGCCGCGATGGCGGGGCTCGCGAGCAGGAGTGCGGCGGTAAACAGGGTGCGGATGTGTCGGGTCATAATCGGCCTCCGTTAGGTAGTCGGGATGTTGCTTCCGGGTGCTTGCGGAGAGTTTCGCCGTCGCCGCGCTCAAGGTTACTTGCCGCCAAAAGATTCATCGCATATAGTTAGCATACTAAGTAAAATGATCATGCAAGAGGGCGCCGGCAATGCGGGGTGGAATGTCAGATATGTTCAGATTTGCCGGGCGCGGGACGCCGTTCGCATGACCGACGTTGCGGCCTTTCTCCCTGCGTTGATGGCCCGGATTGTGGGCCCCGGCACCTTGTCGGGTCTGACGCGCTTGTCGGGCGGGGCGAACATGGAGAGTTTTGCGTTCGACTGGGCGGGGCGAGGTGGACCGGGCGCCTATGTGCTGCGGCGAGCGCCATCGGCGGATTATATGGCGGACCGGCCGTTCGGGCATGTCGACGAGGCGGCGCTGGTGATGGCGGCGTTTGATGCCGGGGTCAAAGCGCCGCACGTGGTCGGCGTGCTCGAGCCGGACGACGGCATGGGTACGGGCTA
>SCNS01000023.1 GCA_005503215.1 Sphingomonadaceae bacterium 3R27C6
CTCCACCCCCCTCCCGCCCCGTCTCACCGGAAGGCAGGGAGAAGAGCGCGTGCGTCGCCGCTGCGGCGGCGCGAACCTCGGGATGCGGATCACGCGCCGCCATCGCGCCGAGATGCGGAAGCGCCGCCGCGGGGTCGAGCGCGACGAGTTCACGCATCGCGTTCCAGCGTGCGGCGAAATCTTCGCTTGCCGTCTCGGCGACGAAGAGCGGCGCGGCGTCGGTGCGGCCAAGCTGGCGGAGCAGCGCGAGCGCCATCTGGCGGAAGCTGCTGTCGCGACGCGAGGCGCTGACGTGGGTCAGGCGGCCGCTTGCGATGGCATAGGCACGGATCGGGAGCCGCGACGGCGGCTGGACGGTGAGTTCGAGGTACAGAATGTCACTGCGGGCGCCCGCGCGCCCGTGCTGAAGCGTGAAGCTTTGGCGCGCGGTGTCGAGGATCAGCGTCTCGCCTGTCCGCAAAGGACGCGGCGGCTGGCTGTGGCACCGGGCGGCTCCCTGGGCGGTGAATCCGCCGGCTTCCTCGGCCGCGCTGACCGCCACGCTGTGCGCGCGAAGCTCTGCGCCGCCGCCGTCGAGCACGTGGATCGCCGCGCCGCCCGGGACGAAGACCGCCGTGCCCGGCGCGGCCTCGTTCGCGGAGAACGGCCGCAACTGGAGTGTCAGGCGGACCGCTCCATGATCGGCGAGAACCAAACCGCCCGGACCGTCATCGCCGCCCCCCACCATTCGCAGCGGTGGGCGCGTAAAGGGATCGGCGGCGAGCAACGCCAGCGCCGCATCGAGCCGGTCGCGGAGCCAGTGTGTGTTGGAGAGCCAGGGGAGAAGGCCCGCGATCACGACATCGGCGGGGGCGTGGGCGAGCGCCGCGATGACGGTCAGCAGCCCGTCGGGAGCGGTGTCGGCCGCTCTCCACGCCGCGTCGAGGTCCGCGACCGCGCGGCGCATCGCCACACGGCGCGCGGCATCGGCGCGGGGAAAATGGTCGTGGCGGGATGGCATGCCGTGCATCGCGAAAGGCGCGGGAACGGAGGGCGCCGGGTTGGTGGCGCCGCCCGTTCCCCCGCAGCTCAATCGTAGACGATCATCGCGATGGCGACGGCGAGTTCGAACACCGACGGCCCCGACGATGCGCTCTCGCCCATCAACGAGCCGAACAATCCGACCGCGGTGTCGAGCAACGGCAATGCCTCGATATCGATGGTTGGCAGACCCATATTCCCCCTCCTGTACTGAACCGGCGGCGCGACCTGCGCCGGGAACATGGCTAGGAAGACGCGGGCGCGCTTCCCAGTTAACTTATCGTAATCGCAGGCCATGTCGCTGGTCGAAGCGGGGTTGCGGCGGCGCGGACCGGGGATAGGGTGCGAGGCTCGAAACCGGGAGACCCGTCATGCACCGCACCATCGCCGCCGTCCTTTGCACGCTGTTGCTCGTCGCGCCCGCGGGCGCCGAAACCTTGCTCGTGGGTAACAAAGGCGAAGATACGCTGAGCGTCATCGCGCTGGCGTCGGGGGAAGAACTGGCGCGGCTGCCGACCGGGAAGATGCCACACGAGATCGCGATCTCGCCCGACGGCAAGCAGGCCGCGGTAGTCGCCTATGGCAGCACGACGATCGACGTGTTCGACGTCGCGAGCCGGACGAAGGTCAAGACGATCGACCTCAGCCCTAACCAGCGGCCGCACGGGCTGCTGTGGCTGTCCGACGGGCGGCTGGTCGCGACCACCGAGGGCAGCGAGTCGGTCGCGGTGGTCGCGCCCGATGGCAAGCTGACGTCGATTTCGACCGGGCAGAAGGGCACGCATATGATCGTCGTCGCGCCCGACAACCGCACCGCCTATACCGCGAATATCGCGGCGGGGACGGTGAGCGTACTCGACCTCAAAACCGCGAAGAAGCTGCGCGACCTGACCGTCGGCGGCAAGCCCGAAGGGCTGGCGCTGACGAAGCAAGGCCGCGAATTGTGGGTCGGCGATCTCGATGTGCCGCGGGTATCGATCTGGGATACCAAGACTGGCGAAAAGATCGCCGAGCAGCCGGTCGATCCGGTCGCGATCCGGGTATTGGCGAGCCCCGACGGCAAGCTGGTCGCGACGAGCAATATCGCGAGCGGCACGATCAGCCTGTTCGACGCCGAAACGCACGCGCTGCTCAAGACGATCAAGGTGTCGGGCGAGCAGGCGAAGGGACAGGTCACTTTGCTCTTCAGCGCGGATTCGAAGCGGCTTTATGCCGCCGAGACGAGGCACGACAAGGTTGCGGAAATCGACGTCGCGAGCGGTGCGGTGCTGCGCCGGATCGCGGCGGGGAAGAATGGCGACGGGCTGGCGATCGCGCCCTAGGCTTTTTCTGCCATCAGCTTGTCGCGAAACACCGCGAGGCGCGCCACTGCCTCGTCGAGCACCGCGCCCTCCTTGGCGAAACAGAGGCGCAGGATGTGGCGCGGGCCTTCGCCTTCGAAGAGCGCCGAGACGGGGATCGAGGCGACGCCCGCTTCGCGTACCGCGCGTTCGCTGAACTCGCGATCCGAAAGCGCGATCCCCGACGCCGCGAGGTCGATGCACAGGAACCAGGTCGCGGCGTTCGGCAGGACGGCGAAGCCCGCGGCGGCCAGCGCGTCGCCGAGGCGCCGGCGCGATGCGGCCCAGCCCCCGCGCTGCGCAGCGAACCATTCCTCGGGACGATCGAGCCCCTCCGCCACTGCCCATTGCAGCGCGGGCGGCGTCGTGAAGGTGAGGAACTGGTGCGCGCGGCCGAGCGCGGTCGCCATCGCGGGCGCGGCGCATATCCAGCCTGTCTTCCATCCGGTGAGGCCAAAGATCTTGCCCGCCGAGCCGATCTTCACCGCGCGTTCGGCCATCCCCGGGAAGGACAGCAGCGAACGGTGCGGGGCTCGATCGAAGCGGATGTCCTCCCAGACCTCGTCGCAGATCGCGACGAGATTATTGCGCACGCAGATGTCGGCGATCATTGCGAGTTCGGCTTCGCTGGCCACCGTCCCCGCCGGATTGAGCGGGTCGTTGAGCATGAGCACGCCGGCGCGCGGGGTGATCGCCGCGGCGAGTGGTTCCGCATCATACCGCCAGTCGGGCGGTGTGAGCGCGATCGATACGGGCACGCCGCCCGCCCGGCGGACCATCGGCGCATAACTGTCATAGGCGGGCTGGAACAGGATTACCTCGTCGCCCGGCGCCACGAGCGCGAGAATGGATGCGGCGAGCGCCTCGGTCGCGCCCGAGGTCACGATGACCTGCTCGCGTGACAGCGCCAACCCCTGCCGCCGTGCGTAGAAGGTGCAGATCGCGTCGCGCAGTTCGGGCAGGCCGAAGGCCGGCGGGTATTGGTTCGACTTTTCGGCGAGCGCACGCGCCGCGGCGGCGATCATGTCGGGATGCGGCGGTTGGTCGGGAAAGCCCTGACCGAGGTTGATCGCGTCATGCGCCCGCGCGAGCCCCGACATATGCTCGAAAATCGTCGGTTCCATTGCCGCATAGAGCGGATGGACCGGGCTCATGCCGGCGAAAGCCAGAGCGACAGGCCGGGCGGCGCGGCGGTGGGCGGCGCATCGGCGATGTGGCGCACGGCGTCGGCGCGCGCGCGGTCGAGGATGGCGGCGGGGACGTCCGCCGGGTGGAAGATATGATCGGCCTCGCCGAGCAGGCGCGCGGCGCGGAGGGTGAGGTCGTCGGGATCGGTGCTCGTCAGGGCGATGGTTTCGAGGCGCGTGGGCTGGATCGAAGCATCGCTCGCCAACCAGCTTTCAACCTTGTCCGCCGCTTCGGCATCGAGCGGGTCGAGCACGCCGCCGCGCGCGAGCGCGGCGTCGATCGCGCGGCGGCGGTCGGCGGCGGCGGGCCAGCGCGCTTTCATCGTGTCGCGCGCGGCGTGGAGCACCGCGGCGAGCGCACCGAGACGGGCGGGGAGCAAGGCTTCGATGCGCTGGCGGACGGCTTTGGCGAGGCCCGCCGAGGCGCCGCCGGTCCCGATCGCGATCGTCACCGGCGCGCGGTCGACGATCGCCGGGGTGGTGAAGTCGCAGAGATCTGGGCGGTCGACGACATTGACGAGAAGCCCGCGCGCGCGAAGTGCCTGCGCCGCGGCGCGTGCCTCGTCTTCATCGTCGAGCGCGACAAAAGCGATCGTTGCGCTTTCTTCCCACGCCGGGACGATCCGGCCGCCCGCGCGGACAATCAGCCGCGCCTTGGCATCGACGGCTTCCCCCTCCCCGACCAGCACGACCGTGCGGCCGCGAAGGTTGAGGAAGATGGGAAGCTGCTCCATGTCAATCGATCCAGTCGGGCACGCGCTCCGCCGCCATGATCGTTCCCGCGGCGATGCGGTCGGCGACGACGGCATAGCGGTCGCCGTCGACGAGTACCTCGGGAACGAGGCTGCGGCTGTTGTAGGTCGACGCCATCGTCGCGCCATAAGCCCCCGCGCTGCAGAAGACCGCGAGGTCACCCGCCTCGACCTTGTCGATCAGCCGGTCGCGCGCAAAGGTGTCGCCGGTTTCGCAGACGGGCCCCACGATCGACGCGGTCATCGTCTCGCCCGACGGCTTTACCGCGACGAAATCGTGCCAGGCGTCATAGAGCGCGGGCCTGGCAAGGTCGTTCATCGCCGCGTCGACGATGACGAAGGGGTGCGTCGCGCCGGGTTTCACCCACAATGTCTCGGTCAGCAAAACCCCCGAATTGCCCGCAATGACGCGGCCGGGCTCGAACATCAGCGTGACGTCCCAATCGCGCGTTACGCGCGCGACCATCGCGCCATAATCGGCGGGCGACGGCGGAATGATATTGTCGCCCGCGCGATACGGCACGCCAAGCCCGCCGCCGAGGTCGACATGGGTGATGCTGTGCCCCGCCGCGCGCAGGTCGGCGACGAGCTCGCCGACGCGCTTGAACGCCGCCTCGAACGGGGCGAGGCTGGTGAGCTGGCTGCCGATATGGACCGCGATGCCGCGCAAGTTGAGCCCCGGCAGCGCCGACAGCCGGGCGAAGATTTCGGGGGCGACGTCGATCCCGACGCCGAACTTGTTATCGGCCTTGCCGGTCGAGATTTTGGCATGCGTGCCCGCGTCGACGTCGGGATTGACGCGCAGCACCGCGGGCGCGGTCATTTCCTTGGCGAGTGCAATCTCGGCGAGTGCGATACCCTCGGGCTCATGCTCGATGTTGAACTGGCCGATGCCGCGGTCGAGCCCCTGCGCCAGTTCGGCGCGCGTCTTGCCGACGCCCGAAAAGACGATGTCCTCGGCCGCCATGCCTGCCGCAAGTGCGCGTTCGAGCTCGCCGCCCGATACGACGTCGGCGCCATAGCCCTGCCGCGCGAGGACGCGCAGCACGCCGAGGTTGGGGTTGCTCTTGATCGCAAAGGCGAGGTGCTTCCTAGGAACATCCTTCAGCCCGTCGCGGAACGCCTGTGCATGGCGTTCGAGCGTCGCGCGCGAATAGACATAGACGGGGGTGCCGATTTCCTCGGCGATGCGCGGCAAGGGAATGTCTTCGGCGTGCATCACGCCGTCGCGAAGTTCAAAATGATTCATTGAGTAAAGTCCTGAGGCTCAGCCCGGGGGCGGCAGATCGAAATCGTCGGGTTCGCGTTGTTCGGACCGTTTGAGAAGTTCGTCGCTGCGCGCGGGCCGGGCCTGCGCGTCAGGCGTCGTAAGCTCCTCCGTAGTCGGGGCGCGGGTCGCGCCGACGGGAATCACCGGTGCAGGCTGGCCTGCCACGGGCTTCAGATCTTCCTTGCTGCCGCACGCGCCGAGCAGCGCGGTGGCGGCAAATACTGCCATGATGAGGCGCGTGGTCGCCATCACATCGTTCCTTCGAGCGCCGCACGGGCCGCGGCGATGGCCTGCCTTACCCGTTCGGGCGCCGTCCCGCCATAGCTCAAGCGGCTGGCGACCGACGCCTCGACGGTCAGCGCCGCGAGCACGTCGGGCGTGACCGCGGCGTGGATCGCCGCTGCGTCGGTTGCCGGCAGCGCCGACAGTTCGACGCCTAGTTCTTCGGCGCGCTTCACGCAGGAGCCGACGACATGATGCGCCTCGCGGAACGGCAGCCCCGCCTCGCGCACCAGCCAGTCGGCGAGGTCGGTCGCGGTCGAATAGCCCGAAGCGGCGAGCGCGCGCATGCGGTCGGTGCGGAAGGTCAGCGTTTCGACCATCCCCGTCATCGCGGCGAGCGACAGCGCGAGCGCGTCGAAGGCGCCGAAGACGGTTTCCTTGTCGTCCTGCAGGTCCTTCGAATAGGTGAGCGGCAAGCCCTTCACGATCACGGAGAGCCGCTGGAACGCACCGAGCAGCAGGCCCGCGCGCCCGCGCACCAGTTCGGCGGCGTCGGGGTTGCGCTTTTGCGGCATGATGGAGCTGCCCGTCGACCAGGCGTCGGGCAGGCTGATGAAGCCGAAGGGCTGGCTGGCCCAGATCACGATTTCCTCGGCGAGGCGCGACAGGTGGATCGCGGAAATCGATGCGGATGCACAGAATTCGAGCGCGAAGTCGCGGTCGGACACGGCGTCAATGCTGTTCGCCATTGGGCGATCGAAGCCGAGCGCCGCGGCGGTCGCGTGGCGATCGACTGGAAAGCCTGTGCCGGCAAGCGCGGCGGCGCCGAGCGGCGATTCGTTGAGGCGGCGGCGCGCATCGGCAAAGCGCGAGCGGTCGCGGCCGAACATCTCGACATAGGCGAGCAGATGATGGCCGAGCGTCACCGGCTGCGCGACCTGGAGGTGCGTGAAGCCGGGCATGATGCTGTCGGCATGTTCGTCGGCGCGCGCGAGGAGCGCGGTCTGGATCGCCTTCAGCCCCGCATCGATGCGCTCGCATGCAGTGCGCACCCACAGGCGGAAATCGGTGGCGACCTGATCGTTGCGCGAGCGCGCGGTGTGGAGCCGTCCGGCGGGCTCGCCGACGAGGTCCTTCAGCCGCGATTCGACGGTCATGTGGATGTCTTCGAGCGCGAGGTCGACGGGAACGCCATTCGCGGCGAATTCGTCGGCAATCTGCGCAAGGCCGCGGTCGATCACCACCGCATCGTCGGCGCCGATGATCCCCGCGGCGCCGAGCATCGCGGCGTGCGCGCGGCTCGCCGCGATATCTTCTTCCCACAGACGCTTGTCGACCGGGATCGAGGCGTTAATCTCTTGCATGATCGCCGCGGGTCCGCCACCGAAGCGGCCGCCCCACATGCTGTTGCTGTCCGGAGTATTCGCCATCCGCCGCGTCCCAAATCCGTCCCTTGCGATCCTCGCCGTGCTTCTGGCCGGATCAATCGCCGGCTGCGATAGGGAAAAGCAGCCGGACGGGCAAGCGGGGCAAGGCCAAGCAAATGTTTCGGAGGGCCAAGCGAAGGGGCTCGGGAAGTTCGAGTATATTGTCGATCGCAGTCACAAGGGCGCCCCGGCACCTACGGTCGGCTTTCGCGGACCTGACGACGCGCCGGTGACGCTGGCGTCGTTTCGCGGGAAGCCGCTGCTCGTCAACCTGTGGGCGACTTGGTGCGCGCCGTGTGTCGCCGAAATGCCAACGCTCGATGCGCTCGCTGCGAAAAGCGGCGAGCGCATGGGGGTGATCGCCGTCGCGCAGGATCTGCAAGGGGCGGAAATTGTCGACCCGTGGTTCCAGAAGGCGGGACTGAAGGCGCTGCAACCCTATATCGACCCCGAAAACGGCCTGCTCGACGCGGCGAACAGCGCTTTGCCGACGAGCATCTATTATGATGCCGCAGGGCGCGAGATCTGGCGCGTCGTCGGTGCCATCGACTGGCAGGGCAAGGAAGCGCAAGCGCTGCTGGCCGAAACTGCGTCTTGACGCAAGAAAGGGCGGACGCCCCATGACGTCCGCCCTTCCCTGCGACCCAGAGCAAGGCTCCGGGGAACTCGACAGGACTTAGCCGCCGACGGTCACGCGGCCGGTGCGATAGCCCTTCTCGCGCATTTCCTTCACATAGTCCTTGTCGGCATCGACCACCTCTGTCTGCCATTCATCCCACGCGTCCCAGCGATCCTCGCGGTCGGTCGAATGGCGAAGGTCGCTGGTCAGCTCCTTCTCCGCCTCCAGAATGTCGGCCTTGTAATTATACCATTGCTGGTTGACGACGCCCGCGATCGGGGAGGTGCGGATGTGCGGCGCCTCGAATCCCGGTGGCATCGCGCCATAGGGAACGGCGGCAACGGCGGCCGTCGCGGGGAGCGCCAGAATTGCGGCTAGGGTGGTCCATTTTTTCATCGTCCATCTCCTGATTGCCCGCCCGTGCGGGGCGGTCAGGGGAGTCAACGAAACAGATCGCGCTTTTATTCCCGGCTGAACGCCGAAATGGCACGGGTCGCGGTGGAAACGCTCATCCGGGGTGCGCTTCGTCGCCGACGGCAGAGCGAAGCAGGCCGCGAAACACGTCCTGCGCGCTGCGTTTTCCTTGCGTCACATCATACACATCGCGCGCGATCGGCATGTCGAGGCCGTGCTTTTCGGCGAGCGCGATCACCGTCGGCGCGCTCTTCACCCCCTCGGCGACCATGTTCATGCCCGCGATAATCTCCTCGATCGGGCGCCCCTTGCCGAGTTCGACCCCGACGTGGCGGTTGCGCGACAAGGGGCTGGTGCAGGTCGCGATCAGATCGCCCATGCCGGTGAGGCCGGCAAAGGTTTCGGCCCGCCCGCCCATCGCGACGCCAAGCCGGGTAATCTCCGAAAGCCCGCGTGTCATCAGCGCGGAGCGGGTGTTGTCCCCCGCACCGAGCCCATCACCCATCCCGACCGCGATCGCGATGATATTCTTGAGTACCCCGCCGAGTTCGCAGCCGAGCAGGTCGGTGTTGGTGTAGACGCGGAACAGCCCCGAATGGAACACGGGTTGCAGCGCCCGCACGACGATCTCGTCCTCCATCGAGAGCACGCTCGCCGCGGCCTGCCCCGTCATGATCTCGCGCGCGAGATTGGGCCCGGTGAGCACGCCGACGGGATGGCCGGGCAGCACTTCCTCGATCAGTTCGGTCATCCGCTTGCCGGAGGAAAGTTCGAGTCCCTTGGTCAGGCTGATCACCGGCACCCATGGACGAAGATGGGCCTTCGCCTCCTCGAGCACCGCGCGGAAGCTGTGCGAAGGGACCCCCATCACGAGCACGTCGGCGCCCGCGACGACTTCGGCCATATCGTTTGTGGCGCGGAGGGCCGGCGGCAGCGCGATGCCGGGCAGATATTTGCGATTCTCGTGATGCGTGTTGATATCGTCCACGGTCTCGGCATCGCGCGCCCACAAGGTGATCGGCGCATTGCGCGATACCACCGCCGCGACCGTCGTGCCCCAGCTGCCCCCACCGAGCAGGCCGACCTTCAACCGCATGTGTCTCTCCCCATTTTCAGGAGAGACTGGCGATCATTTCAATGCTTGGCAAGAAAGCCCTTCATCACCGTGGCGGTCGCCTTCGGATCCTCGATCATCGGGACATGGCCGACATGGTCGAAGATATGCGAGACGCTGCCGGCGATGCCCGCTTCGAGCACGGGAACGCAGCTGACGTCGAGCAGCTGGTCGTGGCGCCCCCAGATGATCAGCGTCGGCACCTTCACCTCCCCGAGCCGGTCGTTGAGCGGATGGTCGCGGCCCTCGGTCGCGATCACCCAGAAGATCGTGTCGAGCTGGTCGCGATATTTGAGCGCGTCGGCATAAAGGACCGGCTTCAAACGCGACGGGATATGGGGCGGCTTGTGGACGACCATCGCCACCAGCCGGTCGGCATCCTCAAGGCCGGCGAGGACGAGCGGGTTGTAGTCCTCGCTCGCCGCCAGTTTTTGAAGCGCGCTCTCATTCGCGCCATTGACCCCGGCATTGTCGAGCAGGGTCAGGCTGGCGAGCGCGTCCGGATAGTCGATCGCGTAGCGCAGCGCGATCCAGCCGCCCATGCTGTTGCCGGCGACGTGCGGGCGCTGGAGCCCGAGCGTGTCGGCGAATGCCTTGAGCCGCGCGGTCTGCGCCTGGAGGTCATAGGCAAGGTCGGGATTGCGCTCATTCTCGCCAAACCCCGGCAGGTCGGGCGCGATGACATGGTAATCGCGCGTGAGGTAGGGCGCGATCATCGACCAATTATCCTTGTCACCGGCAAAGCCGTGAACGAGGAGGAGGAGCGGCTTCGACGGGTCGCCGCCCTCGAGATAGGGCCAGATGCGGCCGTCGACGGCGACGCTCTTCTGCACCATCCCGCCGCGGCGGCGGAGCAAGGCGCGCCCGAGCGCGACGAGGCGGCCGGGAAAGATGAAATACATCAGCGCGAGCGCGATCAGCGGCGCGAAGATCAGCACGAGGAGGATTCTCATGGCCGTGATCCTGCCATTTATTCCGTCGGTGTCGACCCCTGCGACGCCGCAGGCACCGCCTTGTTATCTTCCGACGCCGCGACCGCGGGCACGCTTCTGGCGAGGGGCGCGGGAACGGTGTCGGTCACGCCCGGGAAATCCATGCGCGTCATCACCTGTCCGGCGCAGCTATAGGTCGCAAGATTTTCGATTCTGGCTTCGGTCATCCGGGCAGCCACATCGGGCTGGAAACCCGCCATGGCGGCCCTGGCCTCGTTGAAATTGCGTGCATAGCCCATGCCGGTATGCCGGCGGCCCGTGGCAAGCGCAGCGTCGAGGAAGGGGCTCGCGTCGGCGAGATACGCATATTCGCCCGCCTTCACCTCGAAAGCCGGCGCGCCAAAGCAGTTTGTCGTGTTGGGCGGAACCATGCCCACCGCATCGGTTTGCAAGACATACCAGCCGGGCGTCAGCTTCACGACTTGCAATTCATAAGCCGCCTTCTTGTCCTTGCTGACAAATTCGCTGGCGTAGGTCGTGCGATCGCCCTTTTTCTTCCAGTCGCGGGGTTGATAGAAAAGGTCCCCATTTTCCCGATCGAAGCGACGGATCTGAACGCGGCCCGAGCGCCCCGCACTTCCGGCATCGTTGCGCCGGAATGCGAGGACCATGCCGCCTTCATTTTCCCCGAGCGCCAATGGCGCTGCGGGATCGACCTTCTTGCCCAGAAACAGCGACGCCGGACCGGCAAGCGCCCCGTTCATGTTCAGCCTGTCGTCGGCCACCGGGGTGAAGCTCGTCATTTCGGTGATGTAGCCGTCGACCGCTGGGGCACCGACGACGGTCTCGAAATAGCTTTGCCGTTCGGCGTCGGACATGGCGGCGACCTTCGCCGATTGCGCCGCGGGAAGCTCGACGAGGCGCCACCCCTTGATCAGCAAGCAGTTCCGCCGGTTGGCCCGCCGCATCTGGCCCTCGACGATCGCGGCGCCGATGGCCGCGCCGATCCCGCCTCCGATACCCGCCGCAAGCGGTGAGATCGCCGGATTGTACATCGCCGGATTATAGATCGGAACCGATCCGGCCGGTGTCTGAGACCCGCGCGCGATCAACCGGCAGCTTTGCCAATCGGCGTCATATTCCGCTCGGCTGGCGCCGGGCTTGTTGTAAAAGCGACTGTCCTTGAGATCGCGTGCCGCATCTTCGGCTATCTCCTCCGGGGTGTCCCCATTGGTCTCCGCCGCGTGCGCTGCAACCGGCTGCGCGAATAGCGCAGCAGCCGTCAAAAGCCATATCGCCTTTTCCATATTCCCCCCAATATTCCCCCGAGCCGAAGCTCAAGCCTTTTGTGATGGGATCGGTGAGCGTGGTCAATCGGTTAATCGGCGGCAGCCAGTCGGTCCGGCCCGGGCCTGCCCCGCACTTCAGCGTGCAAGGGGTGGCCGAGAACCATTCGGCACATGTGTGTCGAACCAGTCGATCAGGTCGTCCAGCACCGCGTCGCGTTCGGGCTCGTTATAGATTTCGTGGAACAGGCCGGGATAGATTTCGAGGCGCTTGTCCTGCGACGCCACATTCTCGAACAGATAGCGCGATCCCGCCGGGGCGGTGAGCCGGTCGGCCTCGCCGTGCTGGATCAGGATCGGCAGGCGGATCTTCGGCGCGTCGGCCTGCGCGACTGCCATCGCATCCATGAACTCCTTGCCGAGCCTTGCGCCGATCTTGCCCTCATAGACGAGCGGATCGGCCTGATAGGCGGCGACCACTTGCGGGTCGCGGCTGACGCCATTGGCATCGAGCGACAGCACGCCGAGGCGCGGGAAGAAGCGCGAGAGAAAGCGGCTGATCCAGACGGTGAAGCGCGACGGCGGTTCGGCGGGCAGGATCGCGGGACCGGACACCGCGGCCGCGACAAAAGCATTTTGGCGTTCGACAAGGAACAAGGTCGCGATCAGCCCGCCCATGCTGTGCCCGAGCAGCAGCCGCGGCGTATCGGCGTGGTTGATTTCGACGAGCGTCAGCAGTTCGGCCATGCCGTCGAGAAAGGCGGAAAAGCGCGGGACGAAACCGCCCTCTCCATCCGAATTACCGTGCCCCCAATGATCGACCGCATAGATGGCATAGCCCGCGTCGGTCAGCCGCTTGGCGACATATTCATAACGGCCGGCATGTTCGGCATAACCGTGCGCGAGCAGCACCACCGCGTGCGGGCGCCCTTCGGGCAGCCAGTGGGTGACGTGGAGCTTGGCCCCCGCCCCCGCGGACTCAGCGGGCAGGATCACCGCGCCCGCGGCCATGCTCAGCGAACCGCTTTCTGCAGCGCGCCGCTGCGATGGCCGGGGCCATCGTCGCCCGCCTTGTCGATCTTCGCCAAGATCGCTTCCAGCGCGCGGCTGATCGCGGTCTGGGTGCGGACCATTTCGACCTTGGGCCACGCGGTTCGTTCGCCGGTGTCGATCAGCTCGTCGATGTCCTCCTGCGCCAGGTCGGACAGGATCTTTGCCGGTGACCAGAATTTCGGCGGGCGGATGATGTTGATGTCGCCGGTATATTCCTGATTGATCACCGAGCGCGCCATATTGACTAGGCTGTTGAGCGGGGGGACCCATTCGAGCGGCTTCTGGAAGATCACCATATTCGCGTTGAGCCACGCCTTGAAGGTCGTCATCGACGCATGTTGAATGGCCTCGATCGGCGCCATCTGCTTGCGCGTGTCGGTCGCGAAGGGCAGCGCGATCGGGTTCGCCTGGCTGACGATATGGTGGTTGACCCCATACAGGCGCTCGAGCCGCTTGGTCGGAATATCGTGCGTCACCGAGCCGTCGACCCAGCGCCGGTCGGGCTGGTAGGGGATGCGCTCGCCCTTGTCGTCGCGCGCCATCAGCATCACCGGCGGGAAGACGCCAGGCACCGCGCACGACGCGAGCACGGCTTCGCGGATCAGCACATTCGGCGCGGTGATCGCGTTCAATAGCCGGCCGTTCTGATGCTTTTCGGCGGGGGCGACCGAGACGTTGAGGTGGCGGCCGCTAACCTCATAAGCTTCCTGAAAGGTGAGGTCGGGGATCAGGTCGGCGAGGCGCTCGCGCACCTCGTCGGGCGCGAGGCGCCTTTGTTCGGGATCGCGGTCGGGGTTGGCGAGGCGGTTGCTTTCAAGGAAGGCACCGATGTCGGCGTTCTTGCGGGTGCAGACGATGGCGGCGACGATCGACCCGCCGCTCGCCCCCGACATGATCGCGGGCAGCACGCCTTCTCCCCACAAAGCCTTCACCACGCCGATGTGGAAAAACAGGAAGCTGCCCGAACCCGAGAGCAAAAGCGCCGAGCGGCCATAGCAATGCTGCGCGCGGCGGAAGAAATCGCGCTTCTCCTCGCGGGTGATGCTGCGCGCGGTCGCGATCTTGCCGAGCGACGCGACGACCTCGGCGACATAATCCTCGACCAGCTTCTTGGTGCCGAAGCGCGCCTTTTGATAGAGGCGCTCGTGCCCCATGCCGTCGATATTGCCGTGGATGCCCTCGTTGAGGACGAAGAGCAGCCCCTTGACGTCGCCCGCCGCCGACAGCTTGCGCAATTTTTCGAGCCGCGCGCGGATCGCCTTATAATCGAAATGCTTGCTTTCGTCGGCGTCGCGCCACGCCTGCAGCCCCGATTTCCGATCATGTTCGCGTGCAGCGTTGCTCCATGCGGCATAATCGGGCGCGATCACGAGATCGCGGTCGGCGCTGAGCGTCGGGGTGAAGAGCATTCGGTAATCCTGCGAGAGCATCGTTATTTTTTCGGATTCTTGCCGGTTGCGTTCGCTTTAGCAACCGGTTTCACCCTGGCCTTCGCAGCAGGTTTCGGGACGGCTTTGGATTTCGCCTTTGGCTTGGCCACGAGTTTCGGCTCTGCCGTAGCGGCTTTGGGCTTTTCGGGCTTCGGCACCGCTGCCAGCAGGTCGGCGAAACTTTCCTCGATGCATTCGCGGAAAAAGGCGATGTCGGGCATCACCGCGCGTTCGGAGATGAGCGAGAAAGCGATGCGGCCATTATAGCTGGGGGTCGCGACGAACAGTCCCATATTGTTCGCGAGCGGCGCCATGCCGTGCTGCTGCACGAGCTGTGCGCCCGCCAGATAGAGCGGCACCTGCGCGCCCGGCACGTTCGAGATGAAAAGGTTCGTCCCGCGTACCGCGAAGCGCTCGCTGGTGACGATCCGCGCGACCGCCGCCATCGTCGCGCCGGGGATATGCTGCGACAGGTCGGTCATGATCCGCGCGCTGACCCCCGCCTTCGCCTCCTTCGCCTCGACCGTATAGTCGCGCACCGCGGCGAGCCGGGCGAGCGGATCGGCGATGTCGGTGCGCACCGGCACACTCATCGCCGACACCTGATTGCCCGGCTTCGACGCCTTGCCGCCCTTGCCGCGCAGGTTGATCGGCGCGACCGCGACGAGGCTGTCCTTCGGCAATTCCTTGTGCTTCGCGAGATATTTGCGGAGCGCGCCGCCGACGGTGGTCAGCACGACGTCGTTGACCGTCGCACCGGGCACCTTCTTGCGGATCTCGGCGACATCGGCGAGCGCGACCGTGGTCGCGTCAAACATCTTGTGCGGGCCGACGGGCACGTTGAAGCGCGTTTCGGGCACCCCCGCGGTCATGCCGCCCTCGGCAATCGACCGCCTCGCCGACGAGATGATCGCGGGCGACATCTTCATCAGCGCGTTCATGAACTTGACCGGCGACTGCATCGACGCCGACCAGGCGCGCGAGAGGGTTTCGGTGCTCGACGGCGCCGTGCCGAGTTCTTCGACCGGCGGCGGCTCGGCTATCGCGGGCGTGCCCTTCGCATCGATGTCGCTCATCGCGATAAAGGCGTGCGCCCCCGATGCGCCATCGACCGCGGCGTGGTGGACGCGGTGGAGCATCGCGAAGCTGCCCTTCGGAATGCCCGGGATCCGGTCGAGTCCCTCGATGATGTAAATGTCCCAGAGCGGCCGGTTCATATCCATCGGTTTGGAGAACCAGCGCGCAACCGCGATGCAGAATTGCCGCCAGTCGCCCGGCTCGGGCAGGCGCGCGTGGCTCATATGCGCCTCGATGTCGAAATGCTCGTCCTCGACCCAATAGGGGTGATCCATGTCGAACGGCAGGCGATGCAGGCGGCGCTTGAACAAGGGCGAGGTGTGAACGCGGCTTTCGACGTGGCGGATGATGTCCTTGAAGCGCACGAAACCACCCGGCGCGGTCGAGGGATCGTAGATATAAACCCCCATGATGTGCGTCAGATTGTTCGCGGTCTGCGTGTAGAGGAACTGGGCGTCCTGCGCGCTGAGCTGTTTGAGCATCCTATCCTCCTGAACCGGGCAACCGGTCGGCCAGCGCCACCGTCGACAGCCGCATCGTTTCCATGACGTTGGCGAGGCCGCGCAGTTCCATCAGCAGCGCGCGGCGCGCGGCGAGGTTCGGCGGGGTCGCGTCGGTTGTCAGCCCCATGTGGCGCATTAGCGACAGACCGTTGGCGAACAGTAGCTTGCCGATCGCCGCCTCGCTGCTGATCCGGCGCAGCAACCAGGCCTGCTTGCCTTCGGCGAGGGCCGCGTCGAGCGACGCCTGTTCGTCGACGACGTCGCCGGGCTTGGCGCGCGCGAGGAGTTCGGCAACGACTGAATAAGCCTCGGCGAAGGGAAGCAATATCGCATGACCGACGACCGGCTGGCAGCGGCGAAGGAGCTGCGCAATGCCGCGATCGCCGCTGGCAAGCCGGCGGTCCCAGACGGGATCGATCCGGGTGAGTTCGGCCTCGATCGCCGCGCGATGCTCGTCGCGGGGCGGATAGAAGAATTCGAATTTGAACAGGTCGCGCAGCCGGTCGATCTTGGCCCAGAAGGCCGCGGTCGCATCGCCGCTGTCCCCGTCGCGCAGTTCGAACAGCGCAAGCTCGATCATCGCGCGATCGAGAAAATGATGCGCGATGATGTTGCGGTAATAACTCGCCATCGGATGCTTGGCGGGGTCGATCGAATAGACATTCTCACTGCCCGCCTCGTAGCGCGTCAGCAACCCGCTCGCGACCAGCGTGTCGACTGTCGCCGAGAGCGCAGCATCGTCGCCGCTTTCGAGTTCGCTGCTGAGGCGGATATCGCGCGCCCGCGCCCAGTCGGTCACCGCGCCGATCGCGCCGAGCAGTTCGGCCGAGGTTGCGCCGCGTGGCGCCATGCCGAGCAGGATCAGGCACATCACCGACGTGACGGTCAGCGGCGTGACCCGGTTCGCTTCGACCGCGACGGCGAAGGCGATTGTTTCGAGCGCGCGTTTGTCGTCGGGGGCCGGCGCCGCGTCGATCACCACCGGATTGCCGATGTCGAGCCGGATGCGGCCAGAAGGTGCCTTCAGGCTCTTCATATAGCCAAGAAACCACGAGAGGCTCTCGGGCTTCTTGTTCCGGCCGGTCTGTTCGGCAGCATATTCCTCGACGTCGCGGATCAGGTCGAAGCTCGTGACGAAAGGGACGAAATGGACACCGCGCGTGCCGGTGGCATGCGCCGCGTCGAGGACATATTTCATCAGGCCATATTTGGGCGGCATCAGCTTGCCGAGCCGTGAGCGCGTGCCTTCGAATGCCCAGCTCAGCGGGAAGCGCTTGGCGAGCAGCCAGGCGATATAGTGGCGCAGCACGAGCTTGTAGACCGGCTGGTCCTGGAAGCTGCGCCGGATGAAGATCATTCCCGAGCGGCGAAAGAACTCGCCCATGACCGCGAAATCGAGGTTCGCCCCGCCGAAGCTGTGCAGCATCGGCAGGTCGTTTTCATAGGCAAGCCGGCTGGGCGTCGCGCCGTCGATATAGGTTTTGTGCGTGAAGAGGATCGCGGTCGAATGCTCGCGCAGGATCGACCGGAGCTTCGCGAGTTCGGCGGCGTCGATCTCCATCTCGGGCGCGTAGCCGCCGAACATCATGCGATCGAGCCGCGCACGCATGTCGAGGAACAGCGCCGAAGGCCGCGCGATGACCTCCTTCATCAGCGGCCGTGCCTCGCGATAGAGATCGCCGACCGGGCGCCCCGTCTTCTCTGAAAGCTCGGCGAGCGCGGCGCGGAATTTCGGACTGGTGCGCAGACCATCGGCGACGAAACGCGGGACCTTATAGCGCGTGCCGCGGATGCCGCGCTCGGCAACGTCGAGCGCAAGCGCCGCCTGCCGCGCGACGAAGCCCGCGAATTCGGGACTGTCGGCGCCCTCGCCGTCGCCGCCGCCCGTCTGCGCACAAAAACGGTCGCGCAGCGCGTCGAGCGTCGCCGCCTCGCCGATCAATATCTGCGCGCGCCGCCGATCGCGGAGCAGGATCAACCGCGCGCGCAGGCCCCCCGGATGGCGCGGGTCGCCAAAGATCAGGTGGCGGAATTTGAGCGCGCGCTCCTTGTCGAACCCCGGAATGCGCCATGCGACGCGCAGCGGCACGATCTGCCGCGATGGCGCCCCGCCGAGCCGCGCCCGCAGCACGTCGACGGGCAGCGCGTGATCGCCGTCCTCGATGTCGATGCTCGCCCACGCCGGCTCGTCATCGCCGCCAACGTCATTGGACGTCGCATGGATCCAGTCGAGCAACAGGCGCCGCTCAATCCCGTTACGCGCGTCGATAATATAGAGCCGGTCGGCCGCCTGCTCCGCCACGATTGAGGTGCGGGGCGTTCCGTCGGCCACCGCTTAGCCGGTCTTTCCCTTGCGGGCGGCCGGTTTTTTCGGCGGCGCCTTCTTTTTCACCGGCGGCTTCTTCTCGGCCGCTTTCTTCGGCATCGGCTTTTCGGCCTTCGCTTCGGAAGGCGTTTCCGCCGCGACCGACTCTGCCGCGCTTTCCTCGGGCTGGCCCAGCGTGCGAAGGAACATGTTCCGCACGTCGCGGACATGTGTGTTGATCGTCCGCGGGCTCCATTTCGACGTGTCGACCGGCGGCAACACGGTGACGCGCACCGTTGCGGGGCGCATCACGAACTCGTTCTTCGGCGCGACGTCGGTGGCGTTGTGAATCACGATCGGGACGATCGGCACCCCCGCCTGCATCGCCAGATGGAACGCGCCCTTTTTGAACGGCTCGAGCTTCGGCGTCAGGCTGCGCGTGCCCTCGGGCGAGATGCAGATCGACTTGCCCTCGACCTTGATCGCGTCGACCAGCGGCTCCATCGCCTTGATCGCGCTCTTACCGTCGGCGCGGTCGACGAAGACGGTGCCGCCCCATTCCATCAGCTTGCCGAGGATGGGGATATCCTTGATCTCCTTCTTGCCCACTCCGCCCATGTCGCGGCGGATGAGCTTGGCGAGGATCATCACATCCGCCTTGCTCTGGTGGTTAAAGATGAAGACGCACGGGCGCGACGACCATAGATGCTTTTCATCCTCGACCTCCAGTTCGACCCCGGTGATCGCGGTCGCGAAGTCGCCGAACAGACCGATCGAGAAATTCGCCGCCTCGCGCTGCGAGCGTGTCAGCGCCCAGATCGGCAGGCCCGCGGCGAAGGCGCCGACGAGCGAGCCGGTCGCGTAGATGGTGCGCGTGTAATCGACCCAACTCGGCGTGCCGCGGCTGGCGAAGCGCTGGACCGGCCAGCCATGCTCGTCGGCGATCGCCTTGAGCTTCAAATTGGGGTTGAGCGGGCGCGGCTTGCCGACGCGTTCGAGCAGTTCGATATCGTCGTCGCTGTCCGAATAGAAAAAGCTCTGATCGAGATCGAGGCCATATTCGGCGGCGAGTTCTTCGGCCGCAAGCACCTTGCCCTCGCCAAAGCAGAGCGGGCGGATGATCTCGCCGGTGAAGACGCCGTCCTCGATCTCATAGGCCGAGCATTTGATGTCGGTGATGCCCAGGTCGCGCGCGGTGGGTTCGATCTGGTAGATCGTCGCCGACGAGATGATCGCGACGCGGTGCCCCTTCGCCTGATGCGCCTCGATGATCGCGCGCGTCTCGGGATAGATTTTGCGCGCGATATGCTTCTTGTAGAGCTCCTCGCCGAACTCGATGAAGCTTTGCTCGTCGACCCCGCGCATGAATTTCGCGGCGCCCGACATCAGTCCCGAAAAACCGATCGTGCCGAGGCTGTGCTGCGCGACGACCTGCGCGGTTTCGGCAATCTCCTCGACCGACATTTCGCGGCGCTGGAATTTCTCGCGCAGCATCGCGGTCGCGGAGTAGCCCGAGATGATCGTGCCATCGAAATCGAACAGCGCGGCGATATGCGATCCGGGTTCGGACGCCAGGACTTCTTCCAAATGCGGCTGCGGCCTCGGCACGCGCATCTCCCCACCAAGCGGCTATATTGCCGCCTTTCCCTGCACGATGGCAGTAAAGATGGCGTTTATCAATGCGCCCAATTCGAGATCCGGGTTAGGGTGCGAGCGCCGCCGCCTCGCGCGCCAGTGCCTCGATCCGCGCGGGGTCCAGCGGGCCCGACGGGACGACCCAGCTGCCCCCGACGCAGAGCACGGGATCCAGCGCGAGCCACTCGGGCGCGGTCGCGGCGCTGATCCCGCCAGTCGGGCAGAAATTGATTCCGCCGAACGGCCCCGCGAGCGCCTTCAGCGCCGGAATCCCGCCGCTCGTCGCTGCGGGGAAGAATTTGAAACTGTCGAGCCCGAGGTCGAGCCCTGCCATGATGTTCGACGCGTTGGCGACCCCGGGCAGGAAGGGGATACCGCTCGCCACCGCCGCTTCGCCAAGGCTGTGGGTGAGGCCCGGCGAGACGATGAATTCGGAGCCCGCATCGAGGGCGTCCTTCAGCATCCGAGAGTTGAGTACCGTCCCGGCGCCGACCACAGCGCCCGGCACCTTCTTCATCGCCGCAATGGCATCGAGTGCGGCCGGCGTGCGCATCGTCACTTCGAGCACCTTGAGCCCCCCCGCGACGAGCGCCTCCGCCATCGGCACCGCATCCTCGACGCGGTCGATGACGATCACCGGGATGACCGGCGCCAATCGCATGATCTGCTCGATACCTGAATCTGCCATTTCAATCTCCGTTGGCCCTGACCCCGGATCAAGCCCGGGCGAAGGGCTGTTCTTTTTTTTTGACCCGTTCAACGGGAAGGACGGTCCTTCGACAAGCTCAGGACAAGCGGGTTGGAATCAAATCACCGTTTCCATCGCCGCGAGCACCGCCGAGCCGCCTTTCTCTGCCTCGTCGGCATGATGGCGGAACAGCGCGAACAGTTCGCGGCCGACGCCCAGCGCCGGCGGCGGCGGGACGGCGGGACTGCGCGCGGCCCAGACATCAGGATCGACCAGCGCGAGCACCTCGCCCATGCGCGCGCAGACGCGGACGATGTCGCCATCGACGAGGAAGGCGAGCGGGCCGCTGACGCCATCGGTGCCGGGCAAGGCTTCGGGCGAGAGGTGGATCACCGCGGGCACCTTGCCGCTCGCGCCCGACATGCGGCCGTCGGTGAGCAGCGCGACGCGGAAACCCTTGTCCTGCAGCACGCCCAAGGCCGGCGTCAGCTTGTGCAGTTCGGGCATGCCGTTCGCGCGCGGCCCCTGGAAGCGCACGACGACGACGACGTCGCACTCAAGCTCGCCCGCCTTGAACGCGGTGAGCACCTGGTTCTGGTCGTCGAAGATCCGGCACGGCGCCTCGATCGTCCAGCGATCCTCGGCAACCGCGCTCGTCTTGATGATCGCTCGGCCGAGGTTGCCCGCGAGCAGGCGCATCCCGCCGTCGAGCGAGAAAGGCGCCGCGGCCGGGCGCAGCATCGTGTCGTCGCGGCTCTCAGTAGGCGCGGCCTGCCAGTGGAGTTCGTCGTTCACCAGCACCGGCTCCGACGCATAATCGGCCATCGTTCCGCCGACGGTGAGCACGTCGCCGTGCAGCAAGCCGGCACCGAGCAGTTCACGCACGACATAGCCGATGCCGCCCGCGGCATGGAAATTGTTCACGTCGCCCGCGCCGTTCGGATAGACGCGTGCGAGCAACGGCACCGCGTGGCTGAGCTCGTCGAAATCCTGCCAGTCGATGATGATCCCCGCCGCGCGCGCGATCGCGGGCAGGTGGATCGCATGATTGGTCGACCCGCCGGTGGCGAGCAGCCCGATCGCCGCATTGACGATCGCCTTTTCGTCTACGCAACGCGACAACGGACGGTAATCGTCGCCGTCCCAGCCGATCTTGGCAATCCGGTGCGTCGCGGCGCGCGTCAGTTCCTGCCGCAGCTTGGTGCCGGGGTTGGTGAAGGCGCTGCCCGGAACGTGCAGCCCCATCAGCTCCATCATCATCTGGTTGCTGTTCGCGGTGCCATAGAAGGTGCAGGTGCCCGCGCCATGATAGGAGGCGGCCTCGGCCTCGAGCAGTTCGTCGCGGGTCGCCTTCCCCTCGGCATAGAGCTGGCGGACGCGCTGCTTTTCCTTGTTCGCGAGCCCCGATGGCATCGGCCCGGCGGGGATCAGGATTTGCGGCAGGTGGCCGAAGCGCAGCGCGCCGATCAGCAGGCCGGGGACGATCTTGTCGCAGATGCCGAGGAGCAACGCGCTCTCGAACATCGCGTGGCTGAGCGCGATCACCGTGCCCTGCGCGATATTGTCGCGGCTGAACAGCGACAGGTCCATGCCCGCCTGCCCCTGCGTCACGCCGTCACACATCGCCGGAACACCGCCCGCGACCTGTGCGGTGGCGCCGACTTCGCGCGCAAAGAGTTTGATCTGCTCGGGATAGCGCCCGTACGGCTGATGCGCCGAAAGCATGTCGTTATAGCTGGTGACGATGCCGATGTTCATTTCGGCGCCCGACCGGATGGCCGGCTTGTCCTCGCCCGACGCGGCAAAGCCATGCGCAAGATTGCCGCACGACAGGTTGCCGCGGTTGGTGCCCGCCTCGCGCTGGCGGTCCATCAGGTCCAGATAGGAGGCGCGGCGCGGTGCGCTGCGCGCAATTATGCGGTCAGTGACCTTGGCGATTACAGGGTTCAGATCAGTCATGCCAACTCGCTCCGTCGCGTTCGATCAGCGCGATTGCGCTCGACGGGCCCCAGCTGCCCGCGGTGTAATTCTGCGGCGCCATGTCGACCTCGGCCCAGGCATCGCGGATCGAATCGATCCACTGCCACTGCGCCTCGACCTCGTCGCGGCGGACGAATAAAGTCTGGTCGCCCTCGATGAAATCGAGCAGCAGGCGCTCGTACGCGATCCGCCGCCGCTCGCCGGCGAAGCTGTGCGACAGCGAGACGTCCATCGTCACCTCTTTGAGCTTCACGCCGTCGCGGTCCAGTCCGGGCTGTTTCGCCATCACCTTGACCCGGATATTCTCCTCGGGCTGCAGGTTGATGATCATGCTGTTCGCATCGAGCTTGCCCGCGCCGACACGCGCGAAGATGTTGTGCGGCACCGGCTTGAACTGGATCAGCACCTCGGACTTGCGCTGCGGCATGCGTTTGCCGGTGCGCAGGTAAAAGGGCACGCCCTTCCAGCGCCAATTATCGATATAGGCCTTGAGCGCGACGAAGGTTTCGGTGTTCGACGGGTTGCCGAGTTCGTCGGCATAGCCCGCGACCGCGCCGCCGTTCACCGCGCCGCTGGTATATTGTCCCTTGACGCTGTGCGCCTTGACGTCGGCGGCGGTCATCTTGCGCAGCGAGCGCAGCAGCTTGACCTTTTCGTCGCGTACCGCGGTCGACGACACGCTCGACGGCGGCTCCATCGCGATGATCGCGAGCAGCTGGAGCATATGGTTCTGCACCATGTCCTTCAGCGCGCCGACGCCGTCATAATAGGAAACACGGCCTTCGAGGCCCACCGTCTCGGCGACGGTGATCTGGACATGGTCGATCGCCTGCGCGTTCCACAAAGGCTCGAAGAGCATGTTGGCAAAGCGCAGCGCCAGCAGGTTCTGCACCGTTTCCTTGCCGAGATAGTGGTCGATGCGGAAGACGCGGTCTTCGGCAAAGGCATCGCCGACCTGCGCATTCACGTCGCGCGACGAAGCGAGGTCGTGGCCGATCGGCTTTTCCATCGCGATGCGGCATTCGGCGCAGGCGATGCCGGCGGCCTTGAGCCCTTGCGCGATCGGACCGAACATCGACGGCGGGGTCGAGAGATAGACGCCGATCGGGCGGCCCATGCGGTCGCCGAGCAGCGCCGCAAGCTCGTCATAACCCGTGCCCGCGCCGGCATCGATCGCGCAATAATCGATGCGGTCGAGGAAGGCCGCGACGCCCGCATCATCCATGCGATCAGCAGGCAGATGCTCGGTCAGCGCATCGCGCACCTGCTCCTGAAACGCCGCGCGGTCCATCTTCGAGCGCCCCGATCCAATAATCGTCAGCGCGTCGGTAAGCAGTCCGTCGAGGTGGAGATTGTAAAGTGAGGGAAAGAGCATGCGCTGCGCCAGGTCGCCCGTCGCGCCGAACAGCACCAATGTTTCGACTTTCACGCTCACATTCGTCCCCTTGGATAACATGAAAAGAATTGGGCGATACACGAAGCGAATGCAACGCGCATACGTAGGCCGCATACGATGTCGGCACTTGGCAAATCCGACAGCGCTGCCATAGGGATTTGCCATGGCCGACAGCATACAGCCTTATGATGTCATCGTCGTCGGCGGCGGGGTCAATGGCGCGGGTGTCGCGCGCGATGCCGCGGGGCGCGGGGCGCGCGTTCTGCTCCTCGAAGCGGGCGATCTCGCCGAGGGCACGTCGTCGAAATCGACCAAGCTGATCCACGGCGGGCTGCGTTACCTCGAACATTATGAATTCCGGCTCGTCCGCGAAGCGTTGAAGGAACGCGAGATACTGTGGGGCATCGCGCCGCATATCATCCGCCCGCTGCGCTTTGTCCTGCCGCACCGGCCGGGCCTGCGCCCGCGCTGGCTGCTGCGGCTCGGGCTCTTCCTCTACGACCATATTGGCGGCCGCAAGAAACTGCCCGCGACGCGCTCGGTCGACCTGCGTCGTCACGCGGCGGGCAAGCCGCTCCAGCCGCAATATGTCCACGGCTTCGAATATTCGGACGGCTGGACCGACGATGCGCGGCTCGTCGCGCTCAACGCGCGCGATGCCGCCGATCATGGCGCCCGCGTCCGCACGCGGACGCGCGCAGACATGCTGCGCTGCGAGGATGGCCTGTGGATCGTCGACGCCCGCGACGATCAGGGCCACCAATATCGCTTCACCGGCCGCAGCATCGTCAACGCCGCCGGGCCCGCGGTGCTCGACCTGCTCAAACGCGCCGACGCCGAACCCGACCATCAGATGCGGCTGGTGCGCGGCTCGCATATCGTCGTGCGCAAGGTCTTCGAGCATGACTATGCCTATTTCTTCCAGCTTCCCGACGGGCGCATTTTCTTCGCCATTCCCTATGAGCGCGACTTCACGCTGATCGGCACGACCGATCAGGACCATGACGGGCCGGCGAGTGAAGCGAAGGCGAGCGCCGAAGAGATCGCGTACCTCTGCGAAGGCGCCAGCCTCTATTTCCGCACCCCCGTAACCCCTGCCGATGTCGTCTGGACCTATTCGGGCGTGCGGCCGTTGATCGAGGACGGATCGGGACGCCCCGAGGCGGCGACGCGCGGCTACCGCATCGACCTCGACATGGCGGAAGGCGCCCCTTTGCTCACCATCTATGGCGGCAAGATCACCAGCTATCGCCATGTCGCCGAAGCCGCGGTCGATGAACTTGTCGATCATGTCCCGGCGCTGTCGGCCAAGCATTGGACCGCCAAGGCACCGCTTCCCGGCGGCAATTTCCCGACGAACGGCGTGGCGGCGCTCAAGGCCGAATATAAACTCGCCTACCCCTTCCTGACGGCCGCGACGATCGACCGTATCACCCAGGCCTATGGCACCGACGCGCGCGCCTGGCTTGACACAGCCGAGGATTGGGACGCGCTCGGCGGCGAGATCGCGCATGGGCTCAGCGCCGCCGAGGTGCAGTGGATGGTTGACCGCGAATGGGCGCGCACGACCGACGATATCTTGTGGCGGCGGAGCAAGCTGGGGCTGCACTTCACCGACGATGAGGTCGCGAAGCTCGCCGTCTGGCTCGAAGCCAAACGGCCGCTCGCGCAGCCCGCATAGCCCTGATACAGTCGTTCCCGCGAAAGCCGGAATGAATATGCGATGGTCTAATCCGCGCCGAACTGTTCGGCGAGCTTGGCGCGGCGGACCTTCCAAGTTTCGGCGAGCACGGGCACGTCGCGGAGCGCGCGCAGGTCCGCCAGGCGATCCTTCGCTTCCCCGCCGATCAGCAAGCCGAACAGTGACGCCAGCGGCCATTCGGGATAAGGCCGCTCGACGAGGTCGAGCGCGTCGCCCGCCCGCACATGGCCGGGTTCGAGCACGCGGTAATACCAGCCCGTCCGCCGCGTCTTAACCACCTGCGCCATCACGCCCTTGGCCTGAAAGCGATGATCGAGTTTCCAGCACGGCTGGCGCGCCTGCGTCACTTCGACGAGCGCGGTGCCGAGCCGGAAGCGGTCGCCGAGGAAGACATTCTGCTCGTCGAGCCCGGCGGTCGAGATATTCTCTCCGAACGCGCCCGGTGCATCGAGTAGCGGCGCATCGTCCAGATACCCTCGCCACCAGCCATAATGATCGGCGGGATAATGATGGATCGCCTTGTCGACGCCACCATGCACCGTGCGGTCGGCCTGTTCGTCGCCGGCAAGGCCCATCGGGCCGACGGCGACCAGTTCCGCCACCGGCAGCTTGCCGATGGCGCTCGGTTCATCGTCGCCGCGGAAGGGGCGGACCTTGCCAAGCAGGACGGCGAGAATTTCGGCTTTCATATCCGCGATGGCATAAGCTCCAGCGCCGAAATGGCAATCGTCAGGCTTGCGCGAGCGCCGGGGCAGCGCGCTGCCGTGACGCCAGCACGATCGCGAGACCGGCAACCGCCATCACCGCCCCCGCTATCGACACCGCCGGGAAACCGAGACCGAGCCCGATCACCCCGCCGCCGACCGCCGCGCCGATGGCATTGCCGAGGTTGAACGCGCCGATATTGACCGCCGAGGCGAGGTTCGGCGCATCCGCCGCCGCCTCCATCACGCGCATCTGGAGCGGCGGGACGATCGCAAAGGTCGCGACGCCCCACAGGAAGATCGTGACCGCCGCCGCGATCGGCGAATACATTGTGACGGCAAACAGGATCAGCATCGCCGCAAGCCCGGTCAGCGAGACGATCAGGGTACGGTCGATCGAACGGTCGGCAAAGATGCCGCCGAGCCAGTTGCCGGCGGTGAGGCCGAGGCCGTAAATCACCAGCATCGCGGTCACGAACAACGTCCCTGCTCCCGTCGCTTCCTTCAGGATCGGCGCGATATAGGTGAAGACGGTGAACATCGCGGCCGATCCGATCGCGGTGAGCGCCAATGCGACGAGCACCTCGCGGCGCTTCAGCACGCCCAGTTCGGCGAGCATGTTGCCGCCTTCGGCGCGCGGGATATCGGGGAGCGCGAAGCGGAGCGCGACCATCGTGATCAGGCCCCAGATCGCGATCGCACCGAATGCGGTGCGCCAGCCGAAGGTTTCGCCGACCCATGGCGCGAGCGGCACGCCGATGACATTAGCGAGCGTCAGCCCCATGAACATCGCCGCGACCGCGCTCGCGCGCTTTTCGGGTGCGACGAGGCTCGCCGCGACGACCGAGCCGACGCCGAAAAAGGCGCCGTGATTGAGCGAGGTGATCACGCGCGCGACCATTAGCGTCGTGTAATCGCCCGCGATCGCCGACAGGAAATTGCCGAGCGTGAAAATCGCCATCAGGCCGATCAGCAAGGTGCGGCGGTTCAGCCTTGCAGTGGTGAGCGTCATCAGCGGGGCGCCGATCAGCACCCCCAGCGCATAGGCCGAGACGAGCAGTCCCGCGGCGGGGATCGAGACCCCCAGCCCCTCGGCCATGTCGGGGAGCAAGCCCATCGGTGCGAATTCGGTGATGCCGATGCCAAAGGCGCCGGTCGCCAGCGCGAGCAACGGAAAGTTGATTTTCACGGGAGAGTTTCCTGTCAGACGAGCGGCGGGTTCAGGCGGGCGAAGCCCTCCTGCTGCCGGTACGGTGTGTGCGGATAGGGCGGCAGCACGTCGCTCGCGGCGTCGAGCGCGGCGACCTGCTCGGCGGTGAGCGCCCAGCCGACCGCGCCGAGATTCTGCCGCAGCTGTTCCTCGTTGCGCGCACCGATGATCACCGACGACACGGTCGGGCGCCGGAGCAGCCAGTTGATCGCGACCTGCGGCACTGTCTTCCCGGTTTCGGCCGCGACCAATTCGAGCGCATCGATCACGCGATAGAGCAGCTCTTCGGCAACGAGCGGCGCGAACTGTTCGGTCTCGTGCAGGCGGCTGCCTGCCGGAACCGGGCGGTCGCGCCCGATCTTGCCGGTCAGGCGGCCCCAGCCGAGCGGGCTCCACACGAGCGCGCCAACACCCTGGTCGGCGGCGAGCGGCATCAGGTCGGCCTCATAGGCGCGTCCGATCAGCGAATAATAGACCTGGTGCGCGACGAAGCGCGGGGTGCCGAGGCGGTCGGCGGCGGCCTGCGCCTTCATCAACTGCCAGCCCGGATAGTTGGAAACGCCGGCGTAGCGCAGCTTACCCGCGGCGATCAGCATATCCAGCGTGCCCATGAGTTCGTCGACCGGGGTCGAGGCATCGAATGCGTGGAGTTGGAGCAGGTCGAGATGGTCGGTGCCGAGCCGGCGGAGCGCATCGTCGACCGCGCGAGTCAATCGGCTGCGCGAGGCGCCCCAATCCTGCGGCCCGTCGCCCATCGGCAGGCCGGTCTTGGTCGAGATCAGCACCGCGTCGCGGCGCCCCTTGATCGCTTCGCCCAAAATCTGTTCGGACGCGCCGTTCGAATAGACGTCGGCGGTGTCGAACAGGGTGACCCCCGCATCGAGGCTGATGTCGATCAGGCGCCGCGCCTCGGCGGCGTCGCTCGTGCCCCAGGCGCTGAACAGCGGCCCCTGACCGCCGAACGTTCCGGTTCCGAAGCTCAAGGCCGGAACGCGCAGGCCCGACGATCCCAATTGACGATATTCCATGATCCACCTTTCGATTGCGTGTCGTACGCATAGATGGACTCAAGCGGACAGGCGCATTAGCGTCCACGGGAGCCAAGGATTTTTGAAATGAACGCAAAGATGGACGGTAGTGGCGACCGCGCGCGATCGATGGAGGTGTTTGCCGCGACCGTCGCCGAGGGCAGTTTTTCCGCCGCCGGTCGCTGTCTTGGCCTCACGCCGTCGGCGGTCAGCCGCACGATCGATCGGATCGAGGCGCGGCTTGGCGTCCGCCTGCTGCTGCGCTCGACGCGCGCGCTCGCGCTGACCGCCGAGGGCGAGGCCTATCTGCGCGCCGCGCGGCGCATCCTCGCCGACCTCGACGATGCCGAGCAGGTCATCGCCGATCAGGGCGCCCCGCGCGGGCGGCTACGCGTCAGCGCGGCGCAGGCGCACGGGCGGCTGACCATCGTGCCCTTGCTCGGCGATTTCGTGCGCCTCTATCCGCATATCCTCGTCGACATCAGCCTCGCCGACCGGCTCGTCGATGTCGCCGCGGGGCAGGCCGATGTCGCGATCCGCTTCGGCCCGCTCGCCGACAGCCCGCTCACCGCGCGCAAGCTGGGCGAAAGCCGCCGCGTCATCATCGCCTCGCCCGCCTATCTCGCCGCGCATGGCACGCCGCGCGTGCCCGAGGATCTGCACGATCATAATTGTCTGAACTTCAATTTCCGCCGCGCCGAGCCGACCTGGCCCTTCCGCGACGGCGACCGCGAATTCACGTTATCGGTGCAGGGCAATATCGAGGCGAACAATGGCGAGACGCTGGGACAGCTTGCGGCGGCCGGCGTCGGCATCGCGCGCGTCGGCGCGTTCAGCATCGCCGACCAGATCGCGAGCGGCGCACTCGTCCCCATATTGGAGGACTATAATCCGGGCGATATCGAGGCGATCCACGCGGTATTCGCGGGCGGCGCGAACACCCCGGCGCGGGTGCGTGTATTCGTCGATTTCCTTGCCGAACGGCTCGGCCGTAGCGGTTGAGACAGGCGGGCGCGGATGCGTTACGGTGCGGCGATGAATCAGGACATGATCGACCTTCCCGTCCGGCGACTCGGGCTTGGCGAGCCCGGCGACACGGAGTTGACCCGCGGCATTCCGGTCGAGGCGCCGGTTTCGATCGAGGTCGGCGGCATCGGCTATGCGGTGATGATGGCGACCCCGGCCGACCTCGAAGATTATGCGATCGGCTTTGCGCTCGGCGAGGGCCTGATCGAAACCCCGGGCCAGATCGGGCGCGTCGATGCGCATCCCCTCGAGGGCGGCTGGGCGCTGCGAATCTGGTTGCCGCCCGAGCGCAACGCGCTTGCGCTCGAACGCGCGCGCAAGCGCGTGAGCGAAAGCAGCTGCGGGCTGTGCGGGATCGAGAATATCGAAGAGGTATTGCGACCGCTTCCGCCCGTGACCGCGCGCATCACGACCGCTCGCGACGCCATCGCGGCGGCGCTCGCCGCGCTGCACGATCACCAGCCGCTCGGCCGCGCTACCGGAGCCGTCCACGCCGCCGCCTTCTGCTCGCCCGCCGGTGCCATCCTGCTCGCGCGCGAGGATGTCGGGCGGCACAATGCGCTCGACAAGCTGATCGGGGCGCTGGCACGCGAAGGCATCGATCCTGCCACCGGCTTCATCCTGCTGTCGGCGCGGTGCAGCTATGAATTGGTCGAGAAGACGGTGCGCGCGGGCTGCCCGATGCTCGTCACCATCTCGGCGCCGACCAGCCTCGCCGCGACACGCGCCGTGCAGGCGGGACTGACGCTCGTGACGCTGGCGCGGGCGGATTCGGCGCTGGTTGTCAGCGATCCGCACGGAATGATCGTATGAGGACGCTCGGCGCGGTGCTCGCGGGCGGGCGGTCGAGCCGCTTCGGATCGGACAAGGCGCTGGCGATGCTGGACGGGCGGAGCTTGCTCGACCATGCGGTGGCGGCGCTGCGCCCGCATTGCGATGCGGTGATCGTCGTCGGCAGGGGCGAGATCGCCGATTGGCCGCGCGCCGACATGGGGCCGCTCGGCGGGATTGCGGGTGCGCTTATCCATGCGGCAGATCAGGGCTTCGATCAGGTGCTGACGGCGTCGGTCGATTGCGTGCGCCTGCCCGCCGATCTTCGCGCGCTGCTCGAACCGGCGCCCGCCTTTTTGGAGACGCAGCCGGTGATCGGCTTGTGGCCCGTCGCCGCGCTGCACGAACTCCGGGCGATGCTCGAGGATGGCGGCGACCTCGCGGTCAAAGCCTTCGCTCGCCGGATCGGCGCACGCGCTGCGGAGAGCGACTTCGTGCCGCCGAACATCAACAGCGTCGCCGACCTCGACCGTCTGGCCGGCGATGCAGGTTAGCGCATCGCGACGACGCGCACCGGGATCGACTTCGCCGCCGGACAGCCGCTCGTCCGGTCATAATGGGCGAGCGAGAGCAGCGGGTTGAGCTCGGGATAATAGCCCGCGACCGAGCCGCGCGACATCGGATAGTCGAGGATCGTCAGCCCCCTCACCCGGCGCGCGACGCCGTCGTCGCTGATCGTTTCGAGCGCGACCTTCGTTCCCGCCTCCAGCCCGCGCGCCGTGATATCGTCGGCGTTCATGAACAGGACCATCCGGTCGTTATACACGCCGCGATAACGGTCGTTATAACTGTAGATCGTCGTGTTGAACTGGTCGTGCGAGCGGACGGTCGCGAGCCGGAGCATGTCGGGATCGTCGACCGGCGCGTTGACCGCGAGCCCCGGCAGAATCAGGAAATTAGCCTTGCCGTTCGGCGTCGCCCACGCGCGGCGGCGCGGCGGGATGTCGAGGTGGAAGCCCAGCGGCGCCTTGATGCGCTCCGAAAAACCCGCGTAGAGCACGGGATAGACCGCGGCGATCTTGTCGCGGATCAGGCCGTAATCGTCGATATAGCTGGCCCAATCGACCTTGCTGTGTGGCAATGTAGCCATCGCCATGCGGCAGACGATCTCGGTTTCGGATAGCAGGTGCGGGCTCGCGGGTTCGAGCACGCCGCGCGAGGCGGTGACGTTCGACATCGAATCCTCGATCGTGACGAACTGCTCGCCCGCCGCGGTTTCGATGCGTTCGGAGCGCGCGACGACGGGCAGGATCAGCGCGTCGCGGCCGTGGACGAGGTGCCCGCGGTTGAGCTTGGTCGCAATCCCGACGGTCAGCTCCAGTTTGCGCATCGCGTCATAGGCGCGGTCGGTGTCGGGCACCGCGCGGACGAAATTTCCGCCGAGCCCGATGAAGACCTTCGCGGTGCCCGCCATCATCGCCTCGACCGATTCGACACTATGATGGCCCTCGCCGCGCGGGGGTTCGAAACCGAAGACGTCGCGCACCTTGTCGAGATAGGCCTGGCTCGGTTTCTCGTCGATCCCGACGGTGCGGTCGCCCTGCACATTCGAATGGCCGCGGATCGGCGAGATGCCCGCCCCCGGCTTGCCGTAATTGCCCTTGAGCAGCAGGATATTCGCGATCTGCTGGACCAGCTGCGATCCCTGCTGATGCTGGGTCACCCCCATGCCGTAACAGACGATCGTCGCGTTCGAGCGGATGTAGATTTCGGCGCAACGGCGGATCTGCGCCTCGTCGATCCCCGACGCAGCGACGAGGTCGCGCCAATTCTGCACCTCGATGTCGGCCTTCAGTGCCGCGAAGCCCGAGGTATGTTCGTTGATGAAGTCATGGTCGAGCACCGTGTGGCCCGCCGCCTCGAGTTCGAACATGACCTTCATCATGCCCTTCAAGAGCGCGAGGTCGCCGCCGACCTTGATATGAACGAATTCGCTCGTGATCTCGGTCGAACCGAAGGTCGCCATCTGGACGATGTCCTGCGGCTCGGTGAATTTGATCAGCGCGCGTTCGGGCATCGGGTTGACCGCGACGATCGGGACCCCGCGCTTGCGCGCCTCGACCAGCGGCGTCATCATCCGCGGCGCGTTGGTGCCGGCATTATGCCCGATCAGGAAGATCGCCTCGGCGTGCTCGAAATCGTCGAGGATCACCGTGCCCTTGCCGACCCCGATCGAGTGCGGCAGCCCGCGACTCGTCGGCTCGTGACACATGTTCGAACAGTCGGGGAAATTGTTCGTGCCAAACTCACGCACGAAGATCGAATAGAGGAAGGCCGTCTCGTTCGCGGTGCGGCCCGACGTGTAGAATTCGGCCTCGTCGGGGCTGTCGAGCGCGCGCAAATGCCGGCCGATCAGCGCGAAAGCGTCGTCCCAGCTCACCGGCACATAATGGTCGGTCGCGGCATCGTAGCGCATCGGCTCGGTCAGCCGCCCCTGCATTTCGAGCCAATAGTCCGACTGCGCCATCAGGTCGGATACGCTGTGCTGCGCAAAAAAATCGCGCGTCACGCGGAACTTCGTCGCCTCGTGCGCGAGCGCCTTGGCGCCATTTTCGCAAAATTCGAGCTTCTTGGTGCAACTCGCGTCGGGGAACGCGCAGCTAGGACATTTGAAGCCGCCCGGCTGGTTCATCGAAAGCAGCGCGCGCGATCCCTTGGTGACGACGCTTTGTTCGAGCAGCACCTTTGCGGTCGCGGCCGCCGCGCCCCAGCCGCCGGCGGGACTGTTGTAGGATTTGTACCGGGGTTTATCGTCAGCCATCGCCGCCCGATTAAAGCATAGCGACCCCGGCATATCCATCGCTCTTTGAATGCGCTCGTCGCCGTTTCCATTGCGCCAAAGTCATCCGTCGTCCTGCTCCATTGCGACCGACAATTCGGCGGCCAGCGCCGCGACGAGATCGGCCGCCGCCATGCCGCGGGCGAACGGCGCGCCCTGCCCGGCCCATTGCGCGCCATATCCATATTCGCCGCGCGCCTTGGCGGCGGCGTTCAGCGCTTTGCCGAGGTCATAGGCGATCGGATAGGCCGGAATATCGGCGGACGCGATGTCGGCATCGAGCGCGGCGAAGCGGTTCGCCAATATCCGTGCCGGACGCCCCGATACCACGCGCACTATCGCTGTTTGATACGCCGCGTCGCTGGCAAGCGCCGCGCGATAACCCGCATCGGCAAGGCTCTCGTCGCTGGCGAGAAAAGCGGTGCCAAGCTGTGCCGCCGCGGCGCCGAGCCGCAGCGCCGCCGCGATACCCGCGCCGTCCATGATGCCGCCCGCCGCGATCACCGGAAGGTCGACCGCGCCAACGAGCTGGCGAACCAGCGCCGCCGTGCCGAGCCGATCGTCGGGCGCGTCGGGGTCGAAGACACCGCGATGACCGCCCGCTTCCCACCCCTGCGCAACCACCGCGTCGACGCCGGTAGCAGCTATGGCCCGGGCCTCGGCCAGATTTGTCGCGGAGGCAAACAGGACGATACCGGCATCACGCAGCGCACCGATCGCCTCCGCTGGCGGCAGGCCGAAATGGAAGCTCACAACCGCGGGCCGTTCGGCAACGAGCATTCGCAGCATCGCGTCGTCGGTGACGAAGCTCTGGTAGATTTCGGAAAGATGGTCGGGCGGCGCGGCGCCATATTGGCCGAACAGGTCGCGAAATCGGTCGATCCACGCGCGTTCGACACCGCCGTTTGTGACCGCCGGGCGATGGCAGAAGAGATTGACGTTGAAGGGCCGCCGGGTCCGCTCGCGCACCGCGACGATCATCGCCCGCGCCCCGCCCGCGTCGGTCGCGCCGACGGCGATCGAACCGAGTGCGCCGGCTTCGCTGACCGCGGCGGCCATGGCGGGCGACGAGACACCCGCCATCGGCGCCTGGATGACCGGCAATTCGATACCAAGCAGCTGGTGTAGAAGGCGGGTGGTCATCATCGTCTCCGAGGTCGAACGAATCTGATCGGCGGCGCGTGCAAACAGCAATGGCGCGCCCGGCAGGATTCGAACCTGCGACCACCCGCTTAGAAGGCGGGTGCTCTATCCAGCTGAGCTACGGGCGCGCATAGGCTCTTGCGTCGCGCGGCGAATAGCGTGGTTTGCGTAGGCTGCAAAGCGGGTTAAGCAGCGGCCGATGATCGATTCCGACACCCCGCCCGCCAAACCCGCCCATGTCAGCGCCGCGAGCATCCGGCATTTTCGCTACTATGACCTCGTCATGGCGGCATTTGTTGCGGTCCTGCTGCTCAGCAACATCATCGGTGCGTCGAAATTGTCGATGGTCGGCGGGTTCACCTTTGGCGCCGGCATCCTGTTCTTCCCGGTCAGCTATGTGATCGGCGACGTGTTGACCGAAGTCTATGGCTATGCGCGCGCGCGCCGCGTCATCTGGACGGGGTTCGGCGCGCTGCTGTTCATGGCGGTGATGAGCTGGATCGTGCTCGCGATGCCGCCCGCACAGGACTGGTGGTGCAGCGGCGCCGACGCGCTGACGCTTAAGGCGGGCGAAGCCGGCGGGACGGGTGCGGTGTGCCAGGCAAGCTACGAAAGCGTGTTCGGCAGCGCGTGGCGTATCGTCCTCGCCTCGATGACGGCTTTCTGGGCCGGCGAGTTCGTGAACAGCTATGTCCTCGCGCGGATGAAGCTGGCGACGCGCGGGCGTTTCCTGTGGATGCGCACGATCGGGTCGACTGTCATCGGACAGGGTATCGACAGCCTGATCTTCTATCCCATCGCCTTCCTCGGCATCTGGGAAACCGAGCAGGTGCTGCTCGTCCTGACCACGAACTGGGCGATGAAGGTCGCCTGGGAAGCGGCGCTGACGCCCGCAACCTATCTGGTGGTGGGGGCGTTGAAGCGGCGCGAAGGTGTCGATGTGTTCGACGAAGGCACCGATTTCAATCCGTTCGGCGCCAAGGTTTGACTGCATGACTTTAATCGAGATCGCCTCGCTGTTCGAGGCGCGAAAAGTGTCGGTCATCGATGCGACGGGCCTCGATAAGGATGCCTTGCACATTTATTTCGGGCTGACCGTGTTCCTTGCGGTGCGGCTTGTCTGGCGCTGGCGCGGCGGATGGGTGGCCGCGTGGCTTGTGGTCCTCGCCATGGCGTGCGGCGGCGAGTGGCTCGATGTGACAGCCGAACTCAGCCGCTCGGCGATCCAGCCCGATGCGGCGCATTGGCACGATATCTGGAATACGATGTTCTGGCCGACGGTTTTGCTGCTGTTCGGGCGGTGGCTGGAGCCCGGCGTCAAAACCGCGGCGATCGCCGCGTACAGCGACGACGCACCGCTATCTTCTCGCGGGGCAACGCACGCAAGCTTCGCCGACGAAGCGCCCTTGCGCTCAGGCGAGTACGCCGAGCGCCGCCTCGAACAGGCGTAGCCCGTCGGTGCCGCCGTGCGCGCGGTCGATCGCGCGCTCGGGGTGCGGCATCATGCCCAGGACATTGCCCGCATCGTTGAGCACGCCCGCGATGTCGCGCGCCGAGCCGTTGACGGCATCGGCGTAGCGGAACGCGACGCGTCCCTCGCCCTCGATGCGGTCGAGCGTTGCGGCGTCGGCGAAATAATTGCCATCGTGGTGCGCAACGGGAATGTTGATTTCCTCACCCGCATTATAGCTCGCCGTGAACAGCGACTGGCTGTTTTCGACCTTGAGCGGCACGGTGCGGCAGACGAAGTTGAGCCCGGCGTTGCGCATCAGCGCGCCCGGCAGCAGCAGCGCCTCGGTCAGCACCTGAAATCCGTTGCACACGCCGAGCACCGGCACGCCGCGCGCCGCGGCATCGGCGACGCTGCGCAAAATCGGCGACCGCGCGGCCATCGCGCCCGAGCGCAGATAGTCGCCATAGGAAAAGCCGCCGGGCAGCGCGATAAAGTCGGTGCCGTCGGGCAGCTCGGTCTCGCGGTGCCACACCATCGCGGGCGCTCGGCCGGTGACCTGTTCCAGCGCGACCGCCATATCGCGATCGCAGTTGGAGCCCGGAAAGACGATGACGGCGGTCTTCATGGCTTGGGTTCCCTTTACGGACGTTCGATGCGGTAGTTTTCGATCACCGTGTTGGCGAGCAGCTTGGCGCACATCGCGTCGAGGTCGGCGTCGCTCGTACCGTCGGCGACATCGAGCTCGATGAAACGGCCGGCGCGGACGTCGGCAACGCCGCCGAAACCGAGCCCCTCGAGCGCATGATGGATCGCCTTGCCCTGCGGATCGAGCACCCCCGGCTTGAGCGTCACATAGACATTCACTTTCATGGGGGCGGACCTTTGCTTTTGGCGGGCGGGGGAAGATGGGCGCGCCTATGCCCGCGAATCACTTTGGGGGCAAGGGGCGGCGGGCCAAGCGGACAGCGAAAAATACCGCTGTTCGGATTGCGAACCAGTCGCATCTTTCCTGTTGCGAATCGCTCGCACTATCCCTACATCATTCTTGTTGAGAAGGATTCGCACATGGTCGTCTGTGTCTGCAACGCAATAAGAGAAAGCCAGCTGCGCGATGTCGCACGCGATGGCCAATTGCGGTGCGCCAAGGCCGCCTATGCGCAATTGGGTCGCAAACCCAAGTGCGGACAGTGCCTGCCATTCGCTCGCAATATCATCAGCGACGTCGCCGCGACGGCCTGATTTTTCTTGGTTTTCCGCCATTTTTGACCTTGGCCTGATGGGCTTGGGGCGCGTATAATGCGCTCACTCCATTCCAAGACAAAAATGACAGGATAGACACCATGAAGGGCGACGAAAAAGTCATCGATTTCCTCAACGAGGCGCTCAAGAATGAGCTGACCGCAATCAACCAATATTGGCTGCACTATCGCATGCTCGACAATTGGGGCGTCGCGAAGCTCGCGCATTTCGAGCGCGAAGAATCGATCGACGAGATGAAGCACGCCGACAAGCTGGCCGATCGCATCCTCTTCCTCGGCGGCCTCCCCAATTTCCAGATGCTCGGACGGCTGCGCGTTGGCGAGACGGTCGAAGAGATCCTCAAGGCCGACCTCGCGCTCGAAGAAGAAGCGATCCCGCTGCTCAAGGATGCGATCGCCCATTCGGAAAGCGTGCGCGACTATGTCAGCCGCGACCTGTTCGCCGACATCCTCGAAAGCGAAGAGCATCATGTCGACGAGCTGGAAAAGCAGTTCGAGATGATCGAGCGCATGGGCATCGAAAATTATATCCAGCTCCAGTCGAAGCCCGCCGGCGACGATTGATAGCTAACTCGCGTTATCCCCGCATCTGCGGGGATGACGAAAGGGTAGAAAAACCGCAGTTTTCAGGGGCGCTTTCGGGCGCCTCTTTTTTTGCTTGTATTTGCGAATAATTCTCAATAGCAAGGTTAGGCAGTCCCCTCCTGCCGGCCGCTGCAACTTAAAGCTGCGCTTAAAGCGGCCGGCATCTTTTTCGAAGATGGGAACGGACGGACTGCATGGGCCGGGAGAAACGAACCTCATGCAAAGCAGCGAGCTGATCCGCCAATTGACCGAGCAGCCGCTGGTGCGCGATTTGTCGGTCGAGGCGGCGCAGGCGGTCCTCGCCCTGCGTTACTGCATTCTCTGCCGCCGCAGCGAACGCGACCCGATGCCCGAACTCGAACGCCGCTAGGGCAATATCCTCGCCGCGCGGCGCTATCGGCTGGTGGTCGAGGCGATCGGCCATGTCTGGCCCGATCCCTTTGCCGTCGCCCCACCCTGTTGCCCGCGCGTCAGTTTTGACGAGGCGTTGCTCGCCGCGATCGTCGGCGCCGCCGCGCGCGGGGACCGGGTCCATTTCGACTGGCTGACCGCCGAGATGCTCGGCGGCGATGCACGCGAAATGCTGTTCGTCGCGCTCGAGAATTTCATCCGCGCCCGCGCGCCGGGGCGGGTTTAGCGGCCTGCGTAATCCCGACGGGCGAAGAAGGGCATAAACCGGCTTTGGGGTGGGGAGCAGTCGTTGCGTACCCTGGCGAAAGCCGGGGCCCAGCGCGCCAACAGGCGAGGTATGCTTGCTACCTCTGGACCCCGGCTTTCGCCGGGGTACGGCAACTAACCGTCGGATGCGGCCGCCCGACTCATTTCCCCGCCTTGTCGCTCACCGCCTTGATCACCAGCGCCTTGTCATCGACCAGATAGCGCTTCGCGAGCGCCTGCAACTCAGCCGGCGTTGCGGCCTCGACCGCGCCGATGCCCTTGCGGCTGCGGTCGAGGCGGTCGGCGTGGCTCGCGGCTTCGGCGACATAGTTCAGCCAATAGCTGTTCTCGCGCCGCGATTTCACCATCGCTTCGAGCAGCGGCCTCCGCGCGCGTTCGAGCAGGTCGGCATCGACAGGCTTGTCGCGCAATTCCTTCGCGATCGCGAAGATCGCGGCGCGGGTCGTTGCGAGATCCTTATAGTCGACGTTGCTCGCCGCGAAGAGATGGCCGTAGCCGGGGAATTCGTCGGACAGGCTCGCCGCCGCGCCGGGGCTGTAGCTTTCGCCGAGCTTCTCACGCAGCTCCTCGGTCAGCATCAGCTGCATCGCGCGCGACAGCAGGGTGAGCTGCATCGCCTCGGCGAGGTCGCTGTCGTCGCGCGCCGGCCAATAGACGCGCAGCTCGGCCTGTTCGGCGGGCCCCTTGTGAATCAGCGTACGCTCGCTGCGGTCGGTCGCGAACTGGCGGATGCGCGCATCGGTGCGTGGATCGAACGCCGCCCGCCGCTCGGGCAGCGCCCCGAACGTCGCCGCAATCGCATCGATCGCCGACTGTTCGCCGATATCGCCGACGACGCCGATCTCGATCGCGCCATGCGCAAAGCTGTCGGCGATCGCGGGTTTCAGCTGCGCCCAGTCGAGCGCCATGACCTTTTCGAGCGGCGGGGTCTGCGAGCGCGGGTCGTTGTTGGCGAGGATGCCGCCGACGTCGCGGCCGAGAACCGCCGCGGGGGTCGCGTCGTTCGCGGCATATTGCTGCGGCAGCACGCGGCGGATCAACGCAAGGCCATCGGGGCGATAGCCGGGATGCGTGAGGAACGCCGCCATCAGCTTGGCCTGCAGCGCGAAATCCTCGGGCGAGGTCAGCGCCGACCCGCCGAACGCGTCGGTGGAGTTGCCGAACACCGGGCTGATCGTCTTGCCCGCGAGGATCGAACGCAGATCGTCGAGGCTGTGCGCTTCGAGACCACCCAACATCAGTGAACCGGCGAGCGACACCTTGGTCGGATCATCGCGCGTCGCGAGCAGGTTGCCGCCGTCGACGCGTAGCGACAGCATGACCTTCTCCTTTTGGAAATCGGTCGTCTTGATGTTGAGCATCACATTGTTGGCGAAGCGGATGCGGCGGATGCCGAGATCGTCGATGCGTTCGTCGCTGACAATTTTGCCGGGCGTGCCGAAACTGTCGTACGCGAAGGCCGCATTCGCGGCCTCGGTCGGTGCGGTGACGGCGACCTGCGCCGACGCACGCAGCGCCGCGAGGACCGCGTCAGGGCCACCCTCAACCGGTTTTTTCGCCGTCACGCGCGCGAGCGGCGCGCTGAGCCCTGCCATGCGCTTCTGGAACGCCGCTGTGACCGCCGCGGCGGTCAGCGACGGCGCCGCGGCCTCGAACAGCGCTTGCGAGGTTTCGGGCCGGACGAGGACGAAATCGCCGTCGGCAGCCAGGATCAGCGCGTCGGCAAGCCCTTCGCTACGCCGCGTCGTCACCCCGGCAACGGCATTCTTGAGCGCGGTGCGGCGGTTCGCGAGCTGTTCGTCGACTTCGGCCTGGGTGAAGCCATGTTCGACGGCGCGCCGCTGTTCCTGTTCGGCGAGCGCGAGCGCTTCTTTCCACGCGCCTTCCTTGGCGACCGCGCCGACGGTGATCTGGTCGAATTTCTTCCAGCCCTCGGCGTCGCTGAAATAGCCGGTCAGGATCGGCGAATCTTCGTTGAGCGCAATCTTCGCAAGCCGGCGGCTGACGATCGCCTCGCCGACGTCCTCGGCGAGCTTGCGCGCGCGTTTCGCCTTGGTGTCGGGCTCGTCCACCCACGGCTTGAAGCTCGCGATCGTCACCGAATCCTGGATCGCCGGATCGACGAAATCGTCGGCCGCGGCGGCGCGCTGGTAATCGACATTGCCGATTTCGGGGTCGGCGCCCGCGGGGCCGACGCCCTTCCAGTCGGCAAAGCGGGCCTTGATCTTCGCCTCGACCGCCACGGGGTCGAAATCGCCGACCATCACCAGCGTTGCGCGTTCGGGACGGTAATAGCGGTCGTAGAGATCGCGGAGCCGCGATGCGGGCGCGGTCCTGATCACCTCTTCGGTGCCGACCGGGATGCGGTTCGCGACATTCATCCCCTTCATCTGGAAATCGAGCTGGTCGATCAGGCTGCGCAGCTGATAGGTGTCGCGCGCGCGCCGTTCGGACAGGATGATGCCGCGCTCGCGGTCGACCGCGGCGGGATCGATGGTCAGGTTGCCACCCGTCTCGCGCATCAGCATCAGCCCGGTGTCGATCAGATCGTCCGACGCGTTCGGCAGGTCGAGTTTGTAGATCGTCTCGTCGAAGCCGGTCGAGGCATTGGTGTCGGCGCCAAACGCCAGCCCCTTGCGCTCGAGCAGCTTGATCATCTCGCCCTCAGGCACATTGGTCGATCCGTTGAACGCCATATGTTCGAGGAAATGCGCGAGGCCGCGCTGGTCTTCGGCCTCGGCAAAGCTGCCGACGGCAAAGCGCATGCGCAGGACGACGCTGTCCTTGGGCGTGCTGTTTTTGAGCAGCGCATATTTCATCCCGTTGGGGAGCACGCCGAAGACGATGTTCGGATCGACCGGCACATCGCTCGCCGCGAAGTTCCACGCCTTCGCCGCTTCGCTCTGCGGATTGACCGCTGCGGGTGCGGCAACCTTTGCGGGCGCTTCCCTGGCATAGGCCGGGGCGGTGCTGGCGATGAGGAAGACGAGGGGCGACAGCGCGGTCGAGGCGCGCCGGACAAGGGATTTGGTCATGGAGCATGATGTGGCCACCGCCCTTCGGGCGGTCAAGCCAGTGTTACGCGACCCGGCCGATGCTTTCGACAGACGACGTCTTCTCGCGATCGGCGGCTTTTGCCGCGTAGAGTGCGCGGTCGGCGACCTCGAGCAATTTGCGCGCGCTGTCGCCATGCTCGGGCCAGCTGGCGGTGCCGATGCCCGCGCCGACGCCGATCGAGCGGCCGCCGATGCGATAGGGCGCGGCGAGCGCGGCGAGAACATGGTCGGCAAGCGAGGTCTTGAGCAGGATCGACCCGGCGGGCACGAGGATCGCGAACTCGTCGCCGCCCTGCCGCGCGACCACCGCATGATCGCCGCACGCGCGGCGCAGACGCTCGGCGAGCTCGCACAAGACGCCGTCGCCGATCGCATGACCGTGCTGGTCGTTGATCGGTTTGAAGCCGTTGAGGTCGAGCAGCGCGATCGCGAACGGGTTGGCCGCGTCGCCCTTGGCGATCTCTTCGTCAAGCCGCATGTCGAACTCGCGGCGATTGGCGAGGCCCGTCAGCGGATCGGTGTGCGCAAGATCGCGCATCTGATGCTGAAGCTGGAGCAGGTCGATCAGCTGGTCGTGCTGCTGAAGGATCATGCGCAAGAGGAAGATCGTCGCGACGACCAGGCTGGTGCCCGCGGCGATTTCGGGCGGATTGCCCGATGTCAGCATCAGGAACGAGATCGGCACCAGCCCGATCAGCAGGTTGATGAAGGTCGCGAGGCGGATCGACGACAGGCAATAGGCGGTCGCGAGCGAGCCCATCGCCATGATCATCGCATAATAGCTGTGCGTCGAGGGCGGCGCGGCGAGCCAGTTGATCACCGTCCAGGCACTGCACATCGCGCCCGTCGTCCCCGACAGCCACATCGATTCTTTAATCATCCGCCGTGCGCGGCGCAGGCTCATCCGCCGGCCGCGATTGTGCATCAGAAAAACGAAGCCGAGCACGCCGATGAGCGCCAGCGTGACCGGGAAGCCGATGCGGACGATCGGATGGACCGTCTGCACCCCGGCATAGATGGCGGTCGGCGTTGTCGCCGCCAGCATCAGGAAAAGCATCGGGGTCAGCGTTTCGACGCGATTGGCGCGCAGCAAAGCGACGTCGTCCCGAATCGCGTCCGGAATCGGCGGAAAGAAGCGCGTGCGCAGCCAATGATAGACCCCCGTCATAGCGGCGGGATAGCAAGCGCGAGTAAAGCAGGGGTTAAGGAATGAAAGCTTGTCTTATCACTTACCTAACGGCGCCACGCGGGTGCATGGCTTGCGAAATATTAACCATGTTCAGGGACAAGCGCGGCCACTTGTTTCGCGCCCGAAAGGAGCCACGCCATGTCTTATCCGACGCCGCAGCTGACCGCATCCAATCCCGCGCCGGCCGCGCCGATGCCGCCGGCCGATCCCACGCTGCCGCAGGATGACACGCCTGCGGAGCAGGCCGCACGCGCGGCGCAGCTGACCGCGACGCAGGCCGTTTATACATGGACAACCGACGTCCCGACCCTGCCCGGCGTGCCGCTCGCGACCAGCGTGCCGAAAAATGACGAGCCGACGATCGCCTGGTTCGTGATCCTGATCGGCGTCGGGCTGGGCATCGTGCGCAACGCGCTGACGGTGAAGCTGAGCGGCGTCGATAAGGGCGAACTTGATAGCCCGCGCGCCGAATATGAGGCCGCACTCGCCGAATGCGACGCGATCGAAGCCTCGGCGACAAAGATCGCGGCCGAACATGGCGTGCATACCGGCGGCAACATTTTCGAACGGATGATCGGCGATGTCGAAAACGCCGTCGTCGCCGCCGAGCGCGACGCGCATGTCGCGCTGCTTCAGGGGCATAAGGACCGGCTCGAAGAGCTGATGAAGGTCGAGGACGCCGATGGGCTTGGCGGGAAAACGCCGCGCAGCATCGAAGCGTATCGCGCGCTCTTCGCCACGCTGCCCGTTCCGGGCGTCAGCTATATGTTTCAGGACGACAGCGAGTTTGCGCGGCTGCGCGTGCAGGGACCGAACTGCATGCTGATCACCGCGGTCGGCGATACGCTGCCCGCCAATTTCCCGCTGAGCGCCGCAAAATATAGCGCGGTGGTGAATGGCGACACGCTGGACGCCGCGCTCGCAGATGGGCGCCTGTTCCTGCTCGACTACAAGCCGCTCGAAGTGCTCGACCCCGGCACCTATGGCTCTCTCGCCAAATATGCGTGGCAGCCGATGGCGCTCTTCGCGGTGCCGCCGGGCGGATCGTCGCTGATCGCCGTTGCGATCCAGTGTGGGCAGAATCCGATCGACTATCCGATCTTCACCCCCTCGCCCGTCGCCGACAAGATCTGGGGCTGGGAAATGGCAAAGTTCGTCGTGCAGGTCGCCGACGGCAATTATCACGAGCTGTTCGCGCACCTTGCGCGCACGCATCTGGTGATCGAGGCCTTCGCCGTCGCGACGCACCGCCACTTGGCCGAAATCCACCCGATCTGGGCGCTCCTCGTCCCGCATTTCGAGGGAACGCTTTTCATCAACGAACAGGCGGCGACCTCGCTGATCGCAGCCGGCGGCCCGATCGACCATATTTTCGCGGGCACGATCACGTCGAGCCAGCTCGCCGCGGCCGACGCACGGCTGGCGTTCGATTTCTATGGCAAGATGCCGCACGCCGACTTTTCCGCGCGCGGGGTCGGGGTGGATTCGGCGCTCGCCGATTATCCATACCGCGACGACGCGCTGCTCGTGTGGGACGCGATCCACGAATGGGCACGGCAATATGTCGACCTTTATTATGCGCTCGATGCCGATGTCGTCGCCGACACCGAACTGACCGCCTGGGCGGCGTGCCTTGCGGGCGAGGCGAAGATCAAGGGCTTCGGCCCCGTCACGACGCGCGCGCAACTCGCCGAAATCTGCACGATGGTGATGTTCACCGCGAGCGCGCAGCATGCGGCGGTCAATTTCCCGCAAAAGGACGTCATGGCCTTTGCCCCCGCGGTCACCGGCGCGGGCTGGCAGGCGGCCCCGAACGGACAGCGCGGGCATGACAAGCCGGGCTGGCTCGCGATGATGCCGCCGATGGCGCTCGCGCTCGAACAATTGAACGTGCTCGAACTCCTGGGATCGGTCCATTACCGCCCGCTCGGCGATTACCGCAGCAACGCCTTTCCCTATCCTTTGTGGTTCCAGGATCCGCGCGTGACGGGGGCTGAAGGGCCGCTCGCCTGGTTCCAGGCTGCATTGCAGGGCGTCGAGGCGGAGATCGCGACGCGCAATGCGGAGCGGATGCAGCCATACCCCTATCTGCAGCCGAGCCTGATCCCGACGAGCATCAATATTTGACGATCAAGAGGAAGGGCGCCGGGCCATTCCGCAATTGGATTGGCCCGGCGCCCTTTTTCTTTCCTCAGCCTGTCTTTTCAGCCTTGCGCCGGAACGGATGAAGCAGTTGCGACGGGTAGGATGCCGGCATTTTTTCGTCGATGCCATAACGCGCCGGGAGTGTCCCGTGCGTCATATTCGCGGTGCCGAACAGCAGGTCCCAGAAGGACAGTTGGGCGCCGAAATTCCGGTTCCAGGCTTCGGGATTGTCGGCATGGTGCCAATGATGGAATTCGGGCGACGCGATCAGCCAGCGCAGCGGCCCGATGTCGACGCGGACATTGGCGTGCAAAAGCAGCGTATGCCACTGATAGATAAGTGAGAAAATGAGGATCGCTTCAGCCGTGAAACCGAGTGTAAAACAGGGAATGAGCGACGCGCCCTTGGTCAATATCTGATCGACCGGATGGATGCGATGCGCCGCCAGCCAGTCGAGATCTTCGATGCTGTGGTGCACCGCATGAAAACGCCAGAGCAGAGGCACGCTGTGAAAGAGACGGTGAAAAGTATAAAAGAGGAGATCGGCGACGACGATCAGTTCGATCACCTGCAACCATAAAGGCTGGTCCGCGACCATTGTCCGGAAGACGCCCGGCACGAAGCGTTCGCCGAGCACCATCGCCAGCACGACGATCGCAACCACACCGATGCCGATCGGCACGCGGTTGACGATGAAATAGATGGTATCGGTGACCCACCCCGGGCGGAATATGCGCTGTTCCCTGCGTCGCGGCAGTAGCCGCTCGAGCGGCAGGAACAACAGCGCGACGAGAAGCAGGTTCTGGACATCGATAAAGCCCAAGAGGAAATCCATCCGCGTGGTCCCGATCAGAAGACGAAGGGGATCAGCCGGTAACGCACCTTCCGGCTCATGTCCTGATAGGCGGGATCGGCCATCAGCACGCGTTCCTCGGCCATGATCCGCGCGATATTGAGCCCGAGTGCAAGGCTATAGACCGCAAGGTTCCACCAGTTCGGGCCGCTAAGCAGAAAACCGATGTGGGTGAGCATGTAGCCCGCATACATGGGGTGACGTACGAAGCGATACGGGCCGCTGACTTTCACCCCGCGGTTCGCCGCGATGACGCCGAAGCTGCGCCGCAGCGTGAATTTGGCGTAGAGCTGGAACAATATGCCCGCGATGATCAGGAAACCGCAGAAGGCGATGGGTACGAGCGGGGTGTCACTCGGCGCGATGACCAGCATCGCGGCGAACGTGCCGCCGAACCCCAGTGCCCAATCGAGCGGGCGGAGCGAGATATCGTTGGTGGACCGGCGGAACAGGACGAAGAAGACCACGCAGCCCTCGGCGAGCAGCAGCAGCCAGTTCTGGTAATGCCCCGCAATCGCCGATGGGACGAGCCGCGACGCCAGCGTCGCCAGCAGCAGAACGACGACGACTTTTTCCAAAAGGTCCCAATGGATGACGCTTACCGCCGGTTGCGACTTGCCGCCCGAAACGCTCATGATGCCATATCCCCACTAGATCAGGGGGATCGGATAACGCCCGGATGGTTACCAACCGGATAATTTCGGAGATCTATCGCCCCGGCCCGGGCCTATTTGTCGCGTTTCTTCCGATGACTCTCAAGGTCGAGCACGGCATTCTCGCCGCCCTCGGGCAGCAGGCCGAGCCGGCGCGCGACTTCCTGATAGGCTTCGACTTCGCCGCCGAGGTCGCGGCGGAAGCGGTCCTTGTCGAGCTTTTCGTTCGTCGTCATGTCCCACAGACGGCAGCCGTCGGGGCTGATCTCGTCAGCGAGGATGATGCGGCTGAAGTCGCCTTCATAAAGGCGCCCGAACTCGAGCTTGAAGTCGACGAGGCGGATGCCGACCGCGGCGAACATGCCCGACATGAAGTCGTTGATGCGGATCGCCATGTCCTGAATGTCGTGAAGCTCGTCCTGGCTGCACCAGTTGAAGCAGGCGATATGCTCCTCGGCGACGAGCGGATCGCCGAGCGCGTCATCCTTGTAGCAATATTCGATCAGGGTGCGGGGAAGCTGCGTCCCCTCCTCGATGCCGAGGCGCTTCGACAGCGTGCCCGCGGCGACGTTGCGCACGATCACTTCGATCGGCACGATCTCGACCTGGCGGATCAGCTGTTCGCGCATGTTGAGGCGGCGGATGAAATGGTGCGGCACGCCGATATTGCCGAGCAAGGTGAAGACATGCTCCGAAATCCGGTTGTTCAGCACGCCCTTGCCGCTGATCGTGCCCTTTTTCTGCGCGTTGAACGCGGTCGCGTCGTCCTTGAAATACTGGATCAGCGTGCCCGGTTCGGGGCCCTCGTAAAGGATCTTCGCTTTGCCTTCGTAAATCTGGCGGCGACGGGACATGGTGTGCAAACTTTCTGTCGGAACCAAATGAATGACCCCGGCAAAGCGACTCAGACGGAGCGCGGCGCCGGGGCGGTTGGGCGCCCTATAGCGGCAAAGGTCAGGCGCGTCATCCCCGGCATGACAGCCTTCGCCTTACGTTTACGTAAAGTGCTTGCGTTGAACGCCATCGCTTGCGACGCTGCGCCGGAAACCAAGGAGAGAGATGGATGAGCTTCGACCAGATTCGCCTCGACCGCCACGAGGGCATCGCGTTGCTGACGCTGCACCGCCCCGACCGGATGAACGCCTTCACCACCGAGATGATGCTGGAGATCGTCGCCGCGCTCGACGAATGCGACGCCGACGACGGCGTGCGCGCGGTGATCTTCACCGGATCGGGCGACCGCGCCTATTGCGCCGGCGCCGATCTGGGCCAGGGCGCCGCGACCTTCGACTATGACAAGCGCACCGACAAGGCGGCGCTGCTACCTGAAGGTATGGCGGCGAGCCCCGTCGCCGAGGACGGCACGATCGACTGGTCGCACCCGCTGATCCGCGATTCGGGCGGGCGCGTGTCGATGCGCATCTTCGACTGCAAGAAGCCCGTATTAGGGGCGATCAACGGCGCCGCGGTCGGCATCGGCGCGACGATGACGCTGTCGATGGACGCGCGGCTCGCGAGCGAAACCGCGCGCTATGGCTTCGTCTTCGCGCGCCGCGGCATCGTCCCCGAAGCGGCGTCGAGCTGGTTCCTGCCGCGCCTTGTCGGCATCCAGAATGCGGTCGACTGGTGCTATTCGGGGCGGCTGATCGACGCCGCCGAAGCGCATGAAAAGGGCCTCGTGCAATCGGTCCACGCGCCCGGCGAACTGGTCGACGCCGCGATCGCCAAGGCGCGCGAGCTCACCGATCACAGCGCGCCGGTGTCGGTCGCGCTCACCCGCCACATGCTCTGGCGGATGCTCGGCGCGCCGCACCCGATGAGCGCGCATCGCTGGGACAGCCGCGCGATCTTCGCGCGCGGGCGCAGCGCCGACGCCGCCGAGGGCGTGTCGAGCTTCCTCGAAAAACGCGACGCGAACTTCACCGTCAGCGTCGCGAACGACTATCCGTGGTTCGCCGAGTTCGAGGACACGCCGCCCTATAGCTGAGGGGTCAGCCCGCCGCGCCGCCGCGCTTCCTGAAATAGGGCCTGAAAAACATGTAAAGGCCCGAGAACATCAGAAGGAAAAGCGGCGGCAGCGGCAGATAATAGACCCACTGGGCGGGCTCCTGCCCCACTCCCAGCGTCACGAAAATGGCGAGCACGATCGCCGAAAAGAGGATCGACACCCAGCGGTGAAACTGCCGGATCCACAGACTCCAGTTCATAATATTCTCCCTGCTTGATTATGCGTCGAGACCCGCGACGACCTTCTCGAGATTTTCGAGGTGAATCTTCCAGCCGCCCTTGGCGCCGCCGAAGGCCTGCTTCTGGTCGGGACGGAAGCCGACCTGTTCCATGCGCAGCAGCGTTCCGGCGGGCGTCGGTTCGAGCGTGAAGGTGACGGTGCTGTCGAGCCGGTAGGCCGGATCGTCGTGCGCGTAATTCCAGGTGTAGGCGAGACTGCGCTCCGGCTCGACCTCGAGTATCTCGCAATCGACATTGCCCCAGTCACCGCGCAACTGGAAGCGGTGACCAAGATCGAGGCCGAAGTCGTTCTTCATCAGCCATTCCTCGATCAGATGCTGCGTCGTCAGCGCGCGCCAGATCTTTTCGGGCGGGTGCGGAATTTCGCGTTCAACGGTTACGGTACGCACGTCGGTATCGGTCATTGATCCATCCTTTTGAGCAAATTTTCGAGATCGTCGAACCGCGCTTCCCAAAAGCGGTTCATGCGGCCGGTCCAGTCGACCAGCGGCGCGAGAGCGCGCTGCTGCGCGCTATAATGCGTCTGGCGCCCCTCGTGCCGGTCAAGCACCAGCCCCGCCTGTTTGAGGATGCCGAGATGCTTCGACACCGCGGGCTGCGAAATGCCCGCGCCCGCGGTCAGCGCGCCGACCGTCTGTTCGCCGTCCAGGCAAAGCCGTTCGAACAGCGCGCGCCGGCTGGGATCGGCAAGGGCTTTGAAGAGAAGATCGGGCGAGGGTTGCGTCATAATCCATAACTCATTGGCTATGCGTTTTCTCATAACCATATAGTTATGAATGTCAAGAACCGCCGTTGCGGCGGCCCCGCCGTCCATCGGACGCTGGAGCCCGCCGTGGCTTTCGCATTACCTGTGGTGGTGAACCGGCCCGGCCTCCCCTCCCTCCATCTCTCGCGCCGCATCGTCTGCGCCGGGGGGCTGGCGGGTCTGACCGTCCCGTCCATTGCAATTGCGAGACCCGCCATGCCCAATCGCGCAATCAATCCCACCGGCGTTTCCTATGCGCAGGCGCAGCTTGTCGAGGCGCCGACACGCTGGCTGTTCGTCAGCGGCCAGATTCCGGTCGACGAAAAGGATCGGGTGCCCGCCGGTTTCGAGGACCAGTGCCGGCTCGTCTGGCGCAATATCGAAAAACAGCTTCTAGCTGGCGGGATGTCCTTGCAGGATCTGGTCAAGGTCACCGTTTTCCTGTCGCGCCGCCAGTATCGCGCGGCGAACTACAAGGTGAGGCACGAAGTGCTAGGCGGCCACTCGCCTGCGCTGACGATCATCATCGCCGGCATTTACGATGAGGCGTGGCTGCTCGAAATCGAGGCGATCGCCGCGGCGTAGCGATCCCTGTTAGCGATCCTTGTCGCGCTTCAGGATGAGCGCGGTCGTCGTATCCTCGACCCCCGCGATCAGCGCGATCCGGTCGCGCGCGGCATTGAGCCGCGCGGCGTCGGCCGCCTCGATCTCGACGAGCAGGTCGATCTCGCCGCTGAGCGAATAGCAGCGTGCGACCTCCGCCATGCCGGTCACCGCAGCGACGATGTCGGGCGAGGGCGTGCGCGCCAGCCGCAACTGCAGGATCGCCGCGATCCCGCCCTCGTCGACGATGCGCGCGTGATAGCCGCCGATCGTTCCCGCGGCCTCCAGCTTCGACAATCGTTCGCGCACCGAGCTGCGCGCGAGGCCCACGGTCGCCGCGATCGTCTTTAATGGCAGGCGGGCGTTGCCGCGCAGCATCGCCACGATTTGCCGGTCGATCGCGTCCATATCCTCTCCCCCGCCGCCCTTTCGGCGCCGCCACCGCCGATCGGACGCTGGCCAAGCGCCTGCACTCGGGCAAAAAATCCTCGCCGCTTCTGCTAGCGCCTTGCCGGAGAGAAAGTCCATGATGTTTGCCAACCGCGCACCAGCGCTCCTCTGCCTGGCCATGCTTGCGGGATGTACCGCGGCGGCGGATACGCCGGTGCCGGGCAGCGCGAAGCTGTGGACCCCCGCTGCGATCTCCGGCCCGGGCTATGAATCCTCGCCTACCTTCACCCCCGACGGGCGAACGATGGTCTACCTCGCGGCCGACAAGGATTTTGGCGCCTATCGCCTGATGCAGTCGCAGTGCGAAAACGGCGCATGGGGCAAACCCGTGCCGCCACGCTTTGCGATGCCGCTGCCGGTGATCGAGGCCGATCCCTTCGTCACTCCCGACGGCAAGCGGCTCTATTATATCTCGTCGCGCCATGCGCCCGCGAAGGAGGATTTCGACATCTGGTATGTCGAGCGCACCGCGGATGGTGGCTGGGGCGAGCCGCAGCGGCTGCCCGAACCGGTCAACTCGTCCGCCGCCGAACTCCTCCCGCGCACCGATTCCGACGGCCGCCTCTACTTCGGGTCGAGCCGCGCGGGCAGTGCGGGCGGCGGCGACATCTATGTCGCGACCGAAGTCCGGCCGGGCGAATGGACGGTCGCCAACCTTGGCCCGCCGGTCAGCGCCGGGGCCTATGAGTATGAGGCGGAGATCTCACGCGATGGAAAAACGATGATCACCGTGTCCGACCGCGGCGATCGCTCGCATCTCTACCGCTATCGCCGCGAAGGCGAACGCTGGGTCGAGGCCGGGCGCATTCCCGCCGATCCCGCCCAGTTCCAGGTCGGCCCGCTGCTGTCGCCGAAAGGCGACCGCCTGCTCTTCGCGCAGCGGCACGGCGAGCGGTCGGGCGAGATGTTCCTGATCGACTTGATTCCCGACCCCGACCGGTCGTGGCCGCCGACGTGTGAAGATCAGGCGGCGTTATAGACGCGCCGCCCACGCGTTGCGGTCATGCTGTGCGTATTCTTCAGCGCGAGCGAGCGTGCCCGGATCGTTTCGACGCTGTGCCAGTTCGCGGTCACCCGCTCGGGGGAGAATTGCACGGTCACATAGCCGCGATCCTCGGTATTCGCCCATTTGAGCTGTGGCGACGAGCGGCGCAACGCTGCGACACGCGCCTCGTCGGTCACGCCCTTGATATAGCTTTCATACCCCGGCGAGGTGACGCTCTGCCCCGCAATCTCGATGCCCGCCGGCCGGCCGTCCTCGACAAGGTCGAAGGCCCAGGCGTTGTGCGTGTCGCCCGTCAGCGTGACGAGGTCGGCGTCGGCGCGCTGCGCCGCGGCGAGCAGGCGGCTGCGCGCGGCGGGATAGCCATCCCACGCGTCGAGGTTGAGCGGCAGGCCCGCCTTCGCCGCGAGCTGCCCCGCCTCGACCCGGCGGCGGATATAGTCGGGCTGTTCGCCCGCGAACCAGTCGCGCGTCTCGGGCGGCGTGAAGAGCGTGCCCATCACGACCTGCTGCGCGCAAACCTGCCAGCGCGTTCCCGCCTTCGTCGATGCGGCGAGCCCGTCGAACAGCCATTTTTCCTGCTCCGCGCCGAGCATCTGGCGCGCGGCGTCGCGGTAGCCGGTTTCGGCGAACTGCTTGAGCTTTGCCGCGGCATCGCCGCCGCCCGCGATAATCTCGTCGACCTCGAACTGCCGATCGCGGGCGGTCACGCGCGTTTCGGGAAGGAAGATCGTCGCGAGGTCGCCGACCTGATATTGGCGCCAGCGCGTGTCGGCGACGGGCATCCACTCATGATAGGCGCGTTCGGCGGCGGCCATGCGCGCCGCCCAGTCGCCTTCGCCTTCATTATGGTTTTCGGCACCGCCCTTCCAGACATCGTTCGCGAATTCATGATCGTCCCACTGGGCGATCATCGGGAACAGCTGGTGCAGCTTCTGCAGGTCGGGGTCGGCACGATAGGCGGCGTAGCGAAGGCGATAATCGGCAAGCGCGACGATCTCCTGCGCCGGCTGGATCTCGCGCCCGGGCAGCGCCTGCTTCGCCGAAGGATAGTCGCCGGCGGGATATTCATAGAGATAGTCGCCAACATGCGCGACAAGGTCGATGTCGCCGCGCGCCGCGGCATGGCCATAGGCATTGAACCAGCCGAACGGCATGTTCGAGCAGGAGAAGAGCGCGAGATTGAACGCCTTGGTCGCCCCCTGCGGCAAGGTGCGCGTGCGGCCGGTAACCGACCTGGTGCCGTCGGGGGCGATGAAGCGATAATGATACCAGCGGCCGGGCGCGAGCCCGTCGACGACCAGCTTTGCGGTATGATCGCGCTCGCCCGCCGCGACGACGCTGCCGCCCGCAACAACCTTGGAGAAATCCTCGCTTTCCGACAATTCGGCGGTCAGCGCCGTGTCGTTCGCGGCGGCATAGCGCGTCCAGAGCAGCACCGAATTCAGCCCCGGCTCGCCGCTCGCGACGCCATGGGTAAAGCCCTGCGCCATCATCGCGCGCGCGGCGCCCGGCAGCGACAGCGCCGCCAGCCCGACGGTGCCAAGCTTGATCAGATGACGCCGATCGATCTCGCCCCAATGATGATGCATCGCGAATCTCCTCCTCTTTGGTCGGGTCTTTGCCCCGCCTTTGTGACGATTCGGGTGCTATCCCAACACGCCGAGCGCGAGCAGCAGCAGCATGAAGGTGATGACCGAAAAGAGGCTGAAAAAGAGCAGCAGGCTCGTGCGCACCAGCGCCCCGAAGCGCGACGAGCGATAGGCGCCGCGAAGCTGGCGGTACATATGGAAGGGCACATAGAGCATCGCGAACGCGGTCGCGACGTCGCCGAATATCGTCAGATTGAACAAGCGCACGACGACGAACAGGAGCAACATGAAGCTGATCGAGTAAGTCACGAAGACGAAATGGTCGTAGGTGTGAAAGCGGCGGCTGAACGGAAACAGCAGCCACATGAAGGGCAGCGACAGCGGGATCAGCGCCCAGGCGAATTTATAGGCGTTTGCCTGTAGTTTGTATAATATGAGCGCGGGGTTCGCGTTCGCCTTTTCAAGGCCCTCGTCGATGAACGGCACCCCGGTATTGAAATTGGTGCGTGAAACGAATTCGACGCTGGTCATCATCTGCTGCGCCGGATCGTCGAGCACCGGCGGCCCCTTGGCACGCTCTTCCTTGCTCATGCTGCGCGCGACGCCGAGATAGTTGGCGCTTTTCTGGAGCGTTTCGCGCTCTTCGACGAGCAGGCGGCGTTCGGCCGCCTTCAAGTCCTTGACCGCGAGGCTCGCGTCGACGCGTTTGACCTCCTCCTCGAAACTTTCCTTGAGCGCGTTCGAGCGCGTCTGCTCGGCCGCTGCCTTCGCGATCCCCTCGCCGACCCCGCCACCGCTGCCGACGATGGCGAGCACGGCATAGGTAAGGAAGACCGCGAACAGGAACAGCGCAAGCGGCGAGACAAAGCGCGCGCGTTCGCCGTGGATATAGCGCCGCGTCAGGTCGCCCGGCCGCCAGCTGAGCAGCGGCAGCGTGTTCCAGACCTTGCCTTCGAAATGGAAGATCGCGTGGACCAGATCGTGCCCGATCGCGCCAAAGCTGCGATGCGCGTCGGCGCGCTGCCCGCAATAATGGCAATGCGAGCCCGCCAGCGTTGTTCCGCAGTTGAGGCAGCGCGCGCCGGCATGTGCCGCGCCCGTGCCCCCATGTCGCGGCTCGACCGCATGCCCTGCCAACCCGGCGGTTACCGCCGCCCCGATGCCTTCGATATCCCCGCTCATGGCGCCCTGCCTAAAGGGGCACGAGGCGGGGTGCAACGGGACTTTCGGGGGTCATGTAAAACGTGATAGTGGCAGCGCCATGAACGCCGAAGCCCTCACCGCCCCGCCGATGCCCGGCGATGCCGTCGCCCTGATCGCCGACATGGGCGCGCGCGCGCGCGCCGCTTCGAAAGCGCTCGCGCTGGCGCCGACCGCGGACAAGGCGGCCGGACTGATTGCGGCGGCGGCGCAGATTCGCGCGCGGGCGGCGGATATTCTTGCGGCCAATGCCGAGGATATGGCGGCGGGACAGAAGAATGGCCTGTCGGGCGCGACGCTCGATCGGCTGCGGCTCGACGAAGGCCGCCTCGCCGGGATCGCCGATGCGATCGGCGATGTCGCGGCACTCCCCGATCCGTCGGGCGCCGAAATCGATCGCGTGACGCGGCCCAACGGCCTCGTGCTGAGCCGCGTGCGCGTGCCGCTCGGCGTCGTGGGCATCATCTATGAAAGCCGGCCCAATGTGACCGCCGATGCGGCGGCGCTAGGGCTGATGTCGGGCAATGCGGTGATCCTGCGCGGCGGCAGCGAGGCGGTGCATTCGAACCGTGCGATCCACGCGGCGTTTGCGGCGGGGCTGGTCGAAGCGGGCCTGCCCGCCGATGCGGTACAGCTGGTGCCGACGCAGGACCGCGCCGCGGTCGGCGCGATGCTGCGCGCGCAGGGGCTGATCGACATCATCATTCCGCGCGGCGGCAAGGGCCTTGTCGCGCGCGTGCAGGACGAGGCGCGCGTGCCCGTGCTCGCGCATCTGGACGGCATCAACCATCTCTACATCGACGGCGCCGCCGACCCGGCGAAAGCCGTCGAACTCGCGGTCAACGCCAAGATGCGCCGCACCGGCGTCTGCGGCGCGACCGAGACGATCCTGATCGACCGCGCCTACCCCGCGCCGCTCGCCATCATCGACGCGCTGGTCAAGGCGGGCTGCGAAGTGCGCGGCGACAAGGGCGTCGTTGCGCTGAGCCCGCACGTCGAGCCCGCATCGACGGGCGACTGGGACACCGAATATCTCGACGCGATCGTGTCGATCGCGATGGTCGACGGTCTCGCGGGCGCGCTCGCGCATATCGACGCGCATTCGAGCCGCCACACAGACGCGATCGTCACCGAGGATGCCCCGGCGGCCGAGCGCTTCCTGACCGGCGTCGATAGCGCGATCGTGATGCACAATGCCTCGACGCAGTTCGCCGACGGCGGCGAATTCGGCCTCGGCGCCGAAATCGGCATCGCGACGGGGCGCCTTCATGCGCGCGGCCCCGTCGCGCTCGAAGGGCTCACCACCTATAAGTGGCTGGTGCGCGGAAGCGGGCAAGTCCGGCCTTGACGGCCACTGAAAGAAGCAAAACGAGGCGGTGGCTCCGCTGGCCTGTCTTGATCCTGATGATCGCGGCAACGCCATTTTGTTGGCTGGTCGCGCGCGACGCGATCTTGGTCCTGCGCGCAAGCGACGGCAATGGTACAGAGACAGCACATTGGCTGCTTGTCACCCGGCTCGCCAACACAATTGATGATGCGGGACTTTCCGTCCGGACGCGCGAACCCTTTTATTTGACGATGGTGTTCGACCCGAGTTGCTTCGTCTTGCGAGCGGAAGCGCTCCAATCCAGTGACACCCCGGCGGAAAAATCAAGCTTTCGAGATGCTCGGGAGCCATCGCTGAACGAAATATTGTCGACGCACCGCATGTTAGCAGAGCGCACGATCAATCAGAACATTCAGCACGGTGCGATATCCGAAAGCTTCTCCACGCCGGAGCTTATTCTCTTCAACGCCTGTATAGCGGCAACACCCCTTGGAGGGACGTGCAAAAAGCGAGTCTCGACGCGGATCAACGCCCTATATGATAAAACCGCTGAGAGGATTTTCAGGGTTTTCGGAACGAAGGCGAAGCAGGCCGGAACGCCGGATAGATACTGCGATATCATGCCCGATGTCATGAAACGGCCTGTGCAATGATCCCCACCGGCCTCCTCGGCGGCAGCTTCAACCCTGCGCATGGCGGGCATCGCGCGATCAGTTTGAATGCGATCGACGCGCTCGGCCTCGATGAGCTCTGGTGGCTCGTGTCGCCGGGTAACCCGCTGAAACCCAAGGCGGGAATGGCCTCGCTTCCCGCGCGGCTCGGATCGGCACAGCAAATGGCACGGCGTTCGCCGATTCGCGCGACGGGAATCGAGGCCGAACTCGGCACGCGCTATACGATTGACACGCTCAAAAAGCTCGTCCGCCGTTACCCGAACCGGCAGTTTATCTGGATCATGGGGGCCGATAATCTGGTCCAGTTGCCCGAATGGCGCGACTGGCGGGGGATCGCCCGACTCATGCCGATTGCGGTTATCGCGCGTCCGGGCTATAATGACCGCGCCCATGCAAGGCGTGCGATGGGTTGGCTTCGGCGCTTCGTCCGGCCCGTGGACCAGAAATTACATTGGACGGACTGGAGACCGCCCGCCCTCGTGTTCCTGCGATTTTCGCCCGATGTGCGATCCGCAACTGCGATACGGCAGGCCAACCCCCGCTGGTTCGAACGCTATGAAGGCCGCGCCTTGCGCGACCCGCTGACCCGTTCGCGCCTTGTGGACCCGACTAGGAAAGGACGCATTTGATCTCCGCAACCCAGGATGCCGCCACCGGCGCCGCATCCGCCAACGATAACGTGGATACGCTCCACGCGCTGATCCTCCACCAGCTGGATGAGGACCAGGCCCAGGAAACCATCTCCATCCCGCTTGCCGGCAAAAGCAGCATCGCCGATCATATGGTGATCGCGAGCGGCCGGTCGACGCGCCATGTCTCGGCAATCGCCGAGAAACTGGCACAGCGGATCAAGCAGGAAGCGGGCCGTCAGGTTCGCGTCGAAGGACTGCCCAATGCCGATTGGGTGCTGCTCGATGCGGGCGATGTCATCGTCCACCTGTTCCGCCCCGAGGTGCGCAGCTTCTACAACCTCGAGCGCATGTGGTCGTTCGGCGACGCGCCGCCGGTTACCGCGGCAAATTGACGTCCGCCCCGCCTACCGGCTAGGCGGACGCTCATGTTGCTGCACATCATCGCGCGCGGGCGCATCGGGCGCGGGCCCGAGGCCGAGCTGGTCGACCGCTATATGAAGCGCGTGACCTGGGCGCTGAAGATTTCGGAGCTTCCCGATACGGGCGGCCGTATGCCCGCCGCGGCGGAGAATAGCCGCACCATCTTGCTCGACGAGGGCGGCGACCAGATGTCGTCGCTCGAATTTGCCAAATTGCTCGAAAAATGGCGCGACGGCGGGGTGCGCGAGGCGCGCTTCTGCCTCGGCGCCGCCGACGGCTTTACGCCCGAGGAGCGCGAAGGCGCCGATAAGGTCATCGCCTTTGGCCGCGCGACCTGGCCGCATCTGATGGCGCGCGCGATGCTCGCCGAACAATTGTGGCGCGCGACGAGCATTGTCGCGAACCACCCCTATCACCGCGAAGGGCGCCAGTGAGGCGCGCGCTCGCCGCTCTCGCGATCACCGCCGTTTTGGGCGGCGGGGCGGCGCTCGCACTGGCGCCGGCTGACATCTTCGATCCGCAGGCGATCGCGGCGCGCGAGCGCATGCAGCTGATCGACGCCAAGCAGCAGTCGGCGGCGGCGATGGCGCGCAGCGCGTTGCTCGAAAAACAGGCGGTGGCGGCGAGCAGCGAGGCCGACCGGCTGAAGAAAAGCAGTGCCGCGCTCGCCGCGCGCATCCAGTCGGCCGAGGCCGACATCGACGCCGGCGAAGCCCGCGTCGCGCTCGTCAGCCGCCGTCTCGCGGGTCAGCGCGCGCGGCTGGCGCAGCAGCAGCAACCCTTGCTCGAACTCGCCGCATCGCTTCAGCAGCTGAGCCGCCAGCCGCCGGTCAGCGTGCTCGCGCAGCCGGGATCGCTGACCGACATGGTGCATGCGCGCGCGGTGATCGACGCCGCGATGCCGGTGATCGAGCGCCGCACCGCCGGAGCGCGGCGCGAACTCGGGGCGCTGCAGACGGTGCGGCAGCAGCAGGCGATCGCATTGAAGGCGCTTTCGGCGAGCAAGACGCAGCTCGCGCAGCGCCGCGATGCGCTCACGCGGCTCGAAAATGAAGGGCGGCTCCGTTCGCGCGAGCTGATGAGCAGCGCGCAGCTCGAGGCCGATCGTGCGCTCGGGCTTGGCGAAAAGGCGCGCGACATCGTCGACCTGATGGACTCGCTCGAAGCCGACAGTGCGGTGCGCGCCGAACTGGCGCAGCTCGCCGGCCCGCTGCCGCGTCCGCGCAACCCCGAAGGCAGCATCGCCACCGCCGTGCCGCCCGCCGCGGCCGAGTCCGAATTGACGCAAGGCGCCTATCGCCTGCCCGTCGTGGGGCGCATCGTCGCGGGGCTGGGCGAGGTCAATGAAAGCGGCGTGCGCTCGCGCGGCGTGACGATCGCGGCGCGCCCGGGCGGGCAGGTCGTCGCCCCCGCCCCCGGCCGCGTCGGCTTTGCCGGCGATTATCGCGGCTATGGCAAGATCGTGATCATCGACCATGGCGGCGGCTGGGTGTCGCTGCTCACCGGGATGATCGCATTGTCGGTCGGAGTCGGCGATACGCTCGATTCGGGGGCGCCGATCGGCCGCGCCGGATCGGACGACAGCCGCATCACCGTCGAGCTCCGCCGTACCGGCCGCCCCGTCGATATTGTTGCGATGATCGGCTGAGCGGCACCGTTAATCGCCCGTTCGGCCGCTGTCTCGCATAGGGATGCACCGCTTGACGCCCGCAGATTTGCGTAGGAGGATGGCGTGCCGGGGATTATAAGGCGGGATTGCTCTCGCGTGACTGAAAGACGCCCATGACCGAATCGACCAAGACCGCCGTGTCCCCGAAGCGCCGCTTCGCCTTGTGGCAGGGCGCCGCCGCGCTCTCGACGCTGGCGCTCGTTCCGCTCGCGACCGGCGCGATGGCGACCGTCGATTCGAAGACGCAGGAAGAAATTTCGCGCTTCATGGACGTCTATCTCGAGGTCAAATCCAACTATGTCGAACCGGTCGACGATTCGAAGCTGATCGAAGGCGCGATCAACGGCATGCTCGCGAGCCTCGACCCGCATTCGGGCTATCTCGACGCGCGCGGCTTTTCGAACCTCAGAACCCAGACCGACGGCGAATATGGCGGGCTCGGCCTGTCGGTGACGATGGAAGACGGCGTCGTGAAGGTGATTGCGCCGACCGCCGACACCCCGGCCGACAAGGCGGGGATCAAGGCGGGCGATTATATCACGCACATCAACAAGGAACTGATCTTCGGCCTGACGCTCGACGAGGCGGTCGAACAGATGCGCGGGCGTCCGGGCACCGAGATCGGGATCACCGTTGTCCGCGAAGGCCAGGACAAGCCGATCGAAATGACGCTGACGCGCGAGATCATCGACCTGAAGCCCGTCAAATGGGAAGTCAGCGGCGACGTCGGCGTGCTCACCGTTACCAGCTTTTCGGCCGACGCGACGACCGACCTCAAGGCCGCGATGATGGCGGTCGAAAAATCGCTTGGCAAGAAACCTCGCGGATGGATTCTCGACCTCCGCTCGAACCCCGGCGGGCTGCTCGACGAAGCCGTCGGGATCAGCGACCTGTTCCTCGAACGCGGCGAGATCGTTTCGCAGCGCGGCCGCAAGAAGGGCGACATCGAACGCTATTTCGCCGAACCCGGCGACCTCGCCGGCGGTGCGCCGGTCGTCGTGCTGATCGACTCGGGATCGGCCTCGGCGTCCGAAATCGTCGCGGGCGCGCTGCAGGACCAGCACCGTGCGGTCGTGATGGGCGAACGCAGCTTCGGCAAGGGATCGGTGCAGACGGTGCTGCCGCTGACCGACACCACGGCGCTCCGCCTGACCACGGCGCGCTACTACACCCCGTCGGGCCGCAGCGTGCAGGAGGGCGGGATCGAGCCCGATATCCGCGTGCCGCAGATTTCCGACCCCGATTATGCCTCGCGGCCGAAGTTCCGCGAAAGCGACCTGCGCCGTCATCTGATCAACGAGAAGAAGGTCGACAACGGCCTGCTCGAAAAGGACGAGAAGGCCGACCCGCGCTTCACCGCGACCGCCGCCGACCTGAAGGCGAAGGGCATCGAGGACTTCCAGCTCCATTATGCGCTGCAGACGATCGGGCGCATCGGCCCGGTCGCGCCGCGGATGGCGCAGGGCGGCAAGCCGCCAGTCAAGTCCGCCAAGCCGACCGCGCGCAACTAAGGAGCGCGGGATATGCTGAACTCGCGGCTTTCCGCGCCCGTCGTCGCGTTTCTCGCGCCGTTGCTGCTCTATGGCGGCGCGCTCGTGTCGCAATATGGCTTTGGGCTGCACCCGTGCGAAATGTGTTACTGGCAGCGCTGGCCGCATCAGGCGGCGATCGTGCTCGCGTTGCTCGCGCTGCTGCTCCGCCGCAATGACAAGGCGATGCGCGCGCTCACCCTGCTCGCCGCCGTCGCGATTGCGGTGAGCGGAGTGATCGGCATCTTCCACGCCGGGGTCGAATATGGCTTTTGGGAAGGCGTCACGACCTGTGCGACCGGCGCTGCTGGCCCCGTATCGCTCGATTCGATCATGAATGCGCCGCTGATCCGCTGCGACACCGCGCAGTGGACGCTTTTCGGTATCTCGCTCGCGGGTTTCAACGCAATCTTCTCGCTGGGAGCAGCCGCGCTCGTCTTGACCTTGCTGCGCCGGAAGACCACATCGGCGGTATGACCAATAAGCGCACCGCATCGATGATCCGCGTCGACCAGGCGGGCGAATATGGCGCGACGCGCATCTATGCCGGCCAGCTGGCGGTGATGGGCGACCGCCACCCGATGGCGCGCGAGATCGCGCATATGGCCGAGCAGGAAGAGCGCCACCGCAAATTCTTCGATGCCATGATCGCAAAACGCGGTGTGCGCCCGACCGCGCTCCAGCCCGTCTGGAAGGTCGCGGGCTTCGCGCTGGGCGCGGTAACCGCCGCGATGGGTCCGCGCGCCGCGATGGCATGCACCGCCGCGGTCGAGACCGAGATCGATCGCCATTACCAGCACCAGCTGGGCGAACTGGGCGACAGCGATCCCGAACTCAGCGCCGCGGTCGAGGACTTCCGCGCCGAGGAGCTGGAGCATAAGGAAGCCGCGCTGGCGGCGGGTGCCGAGAGTGCCCCCGGCTACCCGATCCTCAGCTTCGCGATCCGCGCGGGTTGCCGTGCAGCCATCGCGCTGTCGAAACGTATCTGATAGAATAATCATCGGCGCCGTTCACGACGGATGCAGATAGTGGCTGCCATGCCGCCCGAAACGACAAAGGAAGATCGAGATGACCCGCCTCCCCCTGTTCGCGCTGATCCTCGCCTGCAGTGCCGCCGCCCTGCCCGCCACGGCGCAGCAGCAGACGGTCGATGCCGAAAAGATCAACCAGGTCATCGTTTACGGGGACGACAAGTGCGAACAGTCGAGCCCCGACGAAATCGTCGTCTGTAACCGCCTGCCCGAAACCGAGCGCTATCGCGTTCCCGAAATGCTGCGCGGCAATCCGCTCGACGTTCGCAACGAGGCATGGGCGAACAAGGTCGTCGCGCTCGAACGTGTCGGCCGCTTTGGCACCGACAGCTGTTCGCCGACCGGCCTCGGTGGCTTCACCGGCTGCACGCAAGCACTGCTCGCCGGCGCAAAGGCCGAACGCCGGGCCGCGAACAAGACCGACTGGCAGGCAATGATCGCCGATGAGCGCGCCAAGCGCATTGCGGGCATCGACGCGGCGGCGGACGAAGTCGAAGCCGCCGTCGTCGCCGAGGAACGCGCGCTTGCCGAGCGCCAGAAGGCGGCCGAAGAACTCGAGCGTCAGGCGAGCGGTCAGGCTCCCGCACCGACCGCTCCCGACGAAGCCGACGCCGCGCCGCTACCCACGCCGCCGAAGAACTAAGCCGGCTTTCCGGCAAGCGGCCGCACCCGGCATTCGCCGGAGGGTGACGTCCGCCGTCAGTTCAGCAGATATGTCTGCCAGAAGAGCAGCGAAGACCAGAATGTGTAGTCCACATTCTCCTTCTTGCCCCACTGGTGTCCCTCGTTCGTCGCCACCAGATGCCAGGCGGTGCCGCCGCCCTTGCGCACCGCGGCCACGACCTGATCCGCTTCGGACGCGGGCACGCGCGGGTCGTTGGCACCGGTGACGACAAACAGCGGCTTGCGGATGTCTGCAACACGCGTGAGCGGCGAGATTTCCGTCAGCTTCCGGCGCTGTGCCGGATCGCGCTCGTCGCCATATTCGACGCGGCGCAGATCGCGGCGATATTCCTGCGTATTCTCGAGGAAGGTCACGAAGTCGGAGATGGCGACGACGCAGAGGTTCGCGCGCAGCTTGTCGGCGAAATGCGTCGCGGCGGCGTAGCACATATACCCGCCATAGCTGCGCCCGGTCAGGCCGAAGCGCGACGCGTCGAGCCGCGTGTCCTTGGCAAGGACATCGAGGAACACCCCCATGTCCTTGACGCTGTCCTCGCGCTTGAACGGCCCGTTGTCGAGCCCGACGAAGCGCTTGCCATAGCCGGTCGAGCCGCGGACGTTCGGGTAGAAATAGGCAACCCCCAGCTCACCCACGATATAGTTGGTGCTGCCGAGATATTCGGGGCGCCACTGGCTTTCGGGCCCGCCGTGGACGTGCATGATCAGCGGCCGTTTGCCCGGAAATTTCGCGGGATCGGGGCGATAGAGAAAGCCCGACATAGCGGTGCCGTCGAAGCTCTTGATGCTCACCAGTTCGGGTTCGATGTTGCGCGCGACATCCAGCCCGCCGGTCTCGCTCTGTGTCCAGCGCGTCACGGCGAGTGTTTCGGGGTCGATGCTATAGGCATCCGCCGCGCTGCGCGCCGACGTGAAACCGATGCCGATCGCGCCCCATGGGGCGATGTCGATATGCCCGATGACACCTGCGGGCAGCGCGTCGACCGTGCGCGCCCGGCCGCTCGCGACGTCGAGCAGGCGCAGCCGGCTCACGCCCGCCTCGTTGACCGCATAGGCAATGAATCGCCCGTCGCCCGAGATGTCGAATGCCTCGACATCCCATTTTTCCGCCGGGCCGCGCGGCGTGAACGCGCCGGTCGCGGGATCGAGCGTGCCGAGGCGCTGCACGTCGCTTCCGGCGTCGCTCGCCACCCAGATCGTGCCGTCGGGGGCGAAGGAGGCGCCGCCGAAAGCGATCTTCTTTCCGTGGTTGCCGACCGGCGTCATCTTTCCGCTCGCAAGGTCGAGACGGAACAGGTCGGTTTTCTCGACCGACGCCGAGCGCGTGACAAGCGCCCAGCTCTTGTCGGGCGCGAACCCTGCGACCGACCATCCGTTGCTGTCGACCTGCCCGGCCAGCCGTGCCGACGCGGGATCGCGCGGGTTCATGACATAGATATCATTGTCGCGGCCGTTGCGGCGGGTCGAGGTGAAAGCGACGAGGCTGCCGTCCTTGCTCCACGCGTCGAGCGAGTTGCGGCTCTTGCCGTCGGTCAGCATCGTAAGCCGGCCATCCTTCATCGCGAAAATCTGATAAAATTCGCTACCGCCGATGTCCTTTTCGATCAGCATCACATCGCCGGTTCCGGGCGCCCAGCCGCCATGCGAAACCGGTTCGGCCTCGAAAGTCAGCTGCTCGCGCGCACCGAGCGGCCGCGCGACGCGGTGAAGCTGTGCGGTATTGCCGAACCGCGTCGCGACAAGCATCGACCGGTCGGCGGGGTTCCAGCCGACAAACGCCGCGGTGCGATATTCGAGATAGGGCCGGGTCGCCGCGGCCAGCGCCGCGGGCACCTCGGGCACTCCGTCGGCGACAAGCGCGGCGGGCTTCGGTTCGGAGGCCGGAGCCTCTTCCCCAGCGCCCAGCGCGGGTGCAATGGGCAAGGCAAGGGCGGCCAGAACGGCGAGATAACGCATGATTGATTTCCCCGGTTTCCTGAAACGAACGGCTATGGCCTAGACGCTACCGCGGCCAGCCCCGGAAGCAAGTCGACCAACCGCGCACATGGCTCGACCATTGACCGCAATTGTGAGCCCATAAGGCGATGAATATGGCCGATTTTGAAGCAATTTGGCACCCGGACCCGATTACGTTGCGATTCCACGATGAATCGAGTGCAAAAATTAACGAATCGCTGGCAAGCTGTCTTGACTTGGGAATTTTTGAGGCAAAACGTGCGGTTCTGGGAATCGCCAGCCTAGGGGGCTGTAATATGGCATCAGCATTTGGACCGCGCCTGTGGAGGCGCACGACCGTTAGCGTGCCGCCGGCACGGAGTCTGGGTCGCCGAATGACGTGGCACGCCGCCGCCGCCCTCCTCGCTTTTGCCGCCTTACAGATCTGGCTCGTGATGAGCGCGATCGCCGCCGGGGCGTCCTCCGCATTCATCATCGTCGCGCTGGTCATGTTGCTCGCGCTCGCGCTTCCCGTCGCGCGCTCGACCGAACGGCACTGGTATCGCCTCAGCCGTCAGGCGCTCGCCAGCTGGGGCCTGCATGCACGCTTCCGCCGCGACGTCCGCCGCCTGTGGGTTGCAGCGATCACGCTGCCCTTCCTGTGGACCAGCGGCGCGATGGCCGCCACCGACGCGATCGCGGCGATCATCAAGTAAGCCTTCCCAGCCGGTTTGACGCTGGCCCGCGTGCCGTATAGGGCGCGGGGATGCTGACCGTTTCCGAAGCCCTCGACCGCGCGCAGATGCTGTGCGGCGCCGCGACCAAGGCTGGCGCCGATGCCGCCGACGCGCTCTATTATTGCAACGCCGCGACCTCGGTCTCCATGCGGCTCGGCGCGCTCGAGGATGTCGAGCGGTCCGAAGGGCAGGATATTTCGCTGCGCGTCTTTGTCGGCCAGCGCAGCGCGAGCGTGTCGACCGCCGACATGGATGCGGGCGAACTGACCAAGCTGGTCGAGCGCTGCGTCGCGATGGCGCGCGAGGCGCCTGAGGATCCCTATGCCGGACTCGCGCCCGAAGACCTGCTGTTCACGGGGCAGGTTCCCGATTTCGACCTCGACGACGGCAGCGAAGCCGACCCTGCAGCGCTGCGCGAAGCCGCGCTGGCGGTCGAGGAAGCCGCGCGCGCCGTCGCGGGCGTGACGAACAGCGAGGGCGGCAGCGCAAGCCACAGCCGGACACGCTTTGCGCTTGCAACCAGCCACGGCTTTGCCGGCGGTTACGGGTCGAGCGGCCACAGCCTGTCGGCAAGCGTCATCGCGGGCGAAGGCGCGAGCATGCAGCGCGACTATGGCTGGCACAGCGCGCATCATCTGGCGGACCTCGAAAGCACGGCCGACATTGGCAAGCGTGCCGGCACCCGCGCCGTCGCGCGGCTGAACCCCGGCAAGGCGCCGAACGGCAAGCTGCCCGTGCTGCTCGATCCGCGCGTCAGCGGCGGCATCGTCGGCCATCTGCTCGGTGCGATCGCCGGGCCCGCGATCGCGCGCGGCACCAGCTTCCTGCTCGGCAAGGAAGAGCAGGCGCTGTTCGACAGCAGCATTATCATTCGCGACGAGCCACACCGCGCGCGCGGACTGCGCAGCCGCGCCTTCGACGGCGAGGGCCTGCCGACCGCGGCGCGCGATATCGTCGCCGATGGCAAGATCACGGGCTGGCTGCTCGACACGGCATCGGCGAAACAGCTCGGCCTGACGCCCACCGGCCATGCGAGCCGCGGCGGCGGCGCATCGGGGGTCGGCGCGAGCAACCTCCACCTTGCGGCGGGCAGCGTGACGCCCGCGGCGCTGATGGAAGGTATCGCCGACGGCGTCTATATCACCGAACTCATCGGCCACGGCGTCAACCCGGTGACCGGCGATTACAGCCGCGGCGCTTCGGGTTTCCTGATCAAGGATGGCGCGGTCGCCGGGGCGATCGCCGAATTCACGATCGCGGGCAATCTGATCGACATGTTCGCGGCGCTGATCCCCGCGAACGACCTCGAATTCCGCCATGGCACCAACGCGCCGACACTGCGCATCGACGGCATGACCGTCGCGTCGAGCTAGGGGCCCGCGCCGATGCCGGGCCGCAATCTCGAAGCCGCGATCGCCGCGACGCGCGAAGTCGGCGACATGGCGATGGCGCGCTGGCGCGGCGAGGGACAAGCGGTCAATGTCTGGAACAAGTCACACGACAATCCGGTCAGCGATGTCGATCTCGCGGTCGATGCGCGGCTGAAGGCTGTGCTCGGCGCGATGGTGCCCGAGGCGGGGTGGCTGTCCGAGGAGACCGCCGACAACGCCGATCGCCTGTCATGCCGCGCGATGTGGTGCGTCGACCCGATCGACGGCACCCGCGATTTCATCCGCGGCCGGCCGGGCTGGTGCGTGTCGGTCGCGCTCGTGATCGACGGCACCCCCGAGTTCGGCATCCTCTACGCCCCCGCGCTCGATGAACTATGGGTCGCACAAAAGGGCCAGGGAGCGCTGCTCAACGGCGAAACATTGCACGCCAGCCAGCGCACGACATTCGCCGGATCGCGCGTCCCTGCTGATGCGCTGCCCAAGGTCGACAGCGATCTGGTAATCGTCACCAAGCCGAACAGCATCGCGCTGCGCATGGCGCTCGTCGCCGACGACCGCGCCGACCTGGTCGCGACGCTGCGCTGGGGCTTCGAATGGGATGTCGCCGCCGCGGCACTGATCGCCAGCGAGGCCGGAGCCACAGTGACCGACGCGTTCGGCGCGCCCTTGCGTTTCAACACCCCGCGCGCGCAGGCGTTCGGCGTCATCGCCTGTGCCCCCGGAATCCACGCCGCTGTTGTCGACCGCTTGCATGATCGTGCGATCGCCCTTACATCGTCATCCTGAGCGGTGATCCACGGCTTCAAACCACCGCACTTCGCTTGACAATCGGCCCGACTCACCTTAGTTGCGCGTCCATTCCGACAGCCTGACCGGACGGCGAAGCGCCATGCGCGCATCGTGGTCCGTTTTTTGCGTTGGAAAATCAGACGCTTTGAGATGGGGCCGATTGCCTACGGCCCCGTGGAGCAGGAGAAAGTTACCAATGGCACGTATTGCGGGCGTCAACTTGCCCACCAACAAGCGCGTAATCATCGCGCTCACCTACATCCACGGCATCGGTCGCAAGAGCGCTGTCGACATCGCCAACAAGCTGGGTATCGACCACACGCGTCGCGTTCAGGATCTTTCGGATGCCGAAATCCTGCAGATCCGCGAAACGCTCGACGCCGATCACACGGTCGAGGGCGATCTTCGCCGCAACACGGCGATGAACATCAAGCGCCTGATGGACCTCGCCTGCTATCGCGGCCTGCGTCATCGCAAGGGCCTTCCGGTCCGCGGCCAGCGCACGCACACCAATGCGCGCACCCGCAAGGGCAAGGCCAAGGCGATCGCCGGTAAGAAGAAATAAGGTCGAGCGCGTCCATCCGGGCGCGCTTCCTTATTTCCCCTGCCGGGGCAGCGGCGCATCGCCCGCCACCGGCCATTCAGGATTTAGGTTAGGAATATATCATGGCTCGTGAACCGCAGCGTCTTCGTCGGCGCGAACGCAAAAACATCTCGTCGGGCGTCGCCCACGTTAATGCGACCTTCAACAACACGATGATCACCATCACCGACGCACAGGGCAACGCGATTGCCTGGTCGAGCGCCGGCATGATGGGCTTCAAGGGAAGCCGCAAGTCGACCCCGTATGCGGCGCAGGTTTGCGCCGAAGACGCCGGCAAGAAGGCCGCCGAACATGGCGTCCGCACGCTGGAAGTCGAAGTCAAGGGCCCGGGTGCGGGCCGTGAATCGGCTCTCCGCGCGCTGCAGGCCGTCGGGTTCCACATCACGTCGATCCGCGACGTGACGCCGATCCCGCACAATGGCGTCCGCCCGGCCAAGCGCCGCCGCGTCTGACGTCTTTCGGGCGCGCTCCGCCGGAGCGCTGCCCGTACAAAACTCCTCGCTGGACAGGTGGCCGACCCCCGCCCGTCCCGCCCAAAGCAAAGGGAAATCCATGACTGTCAATATCCGGAACTGGCAGGAATTGAAGAAGCCCAGCAACCTGGAAATCAAGGCTGGCAGCGACGGCAAGCGCAAGGCGACCTTCGTCGCCGAACCGCTCGAGCGCGGCTTCGGCCTGACGCTCGGCAACGCGCTGCGCCGCGTGCTGCTCTCGTCGCTCCAGGGTGCGGCTATCACGTCGATCAAGATCGAGAATGTGCTCCACGAATTCTCGAGCCTGGCCGGCGTGCGTGAAGACGTCACCGACATCGTCCTCAACGTGAAGCAGATCGCGCTCAAGATGGAAGGCGAAGGCCCGAAGCGGCTCCAGCTTTCGGCGACCGGTCCCGCGACCGTCAAGGCGGGCGACATCATGGTGTCGGGCGACATCAAGGTGATGAACCCGAACCACGTCATCTGCCATCTCGATGATGGTGCGACGCTGAACATGGAACTCGTTGCCGACACCGGCAAGGGTTACGTCCCCGCGACCGCCAACCGTCCGATCGACGCGCCGATCGGCCTGATCCCGGTCGACTCGCTCTACTCGCCCGTGCGCCAGGTCGCCTACAAGGTCGACAATGCCCGCATCGGCCAGGAACTGGACTATGACAAGCTGAACCTGACCATCGAAACCGACGGCACGGTCACCCCGGAAGACGCCGTGGCCTATGCCGCGCGCATCCTCCAGGACCAGCTCCAGGTCTTCGTCCATTTCGAAGAAGCGATGAACGACAGCGGCCTCATCGGCATGGCGGCTTCGCCGACCACCGCCGACGAGTCGGACGTCAACCAGCTCAACCGCTTCCTTCTCAAGAAGGTCGACGAGCTCGAGCTGTCGGTCCGCTCGGCGAACTGCCTCAAGAACGACAACATCATCTACATCGGTGATCTCGTTCAGAAGACCGAAGCCGAAATGCTTCGCACGCCGAACTTCGGTCGCAAGTCCTTGAACGAAATCAAGGAAGTGCTGTCGTCGATGGGCCTGCGCCTCGGCATGGACATCCCCGGCTGGCCGCCGGAGAACATCGAAGAAATGGCCAAGAAGCTCGAACAAGAGCTGCTGGGCTGATCGAGATAGCGCCCCGGTTCGCCGGGGCGTCATCACAACGGGAATGGGTCGGCCCGCAATCGACCTGGTCTGGGCTACCTCACACGGGCCCTTAACGAACGAAGGAATGGATTATGCGTCATAAATCGGGTGGCCGGAAGCTTCAGCGCACGAGCGCGCATCGCACGGCCCTGTTCCGCAACATGTCGGCTTCGCTCATCAAGCATGAGCAGATCACGACGACCGTCGCCAAGGCGAAGGAACTGCGCCCCTATATCGAAAAGCTGGTGACGCTCGCCAAGCGCGGTGGCCTTGCCAACCGTCGCCTCGCGAACAGCCGCCTGCTCGACGACACGCAGCTCAAGAAGCTGTTCGACGTGCTGGCCGAGCGCTACAAGGACCGCAACGGCGGCTACACCCGCGTGATCAAGGCCGGCATCCGCGCCTCGGACGCGGCGCCGATGGCGATCATCGAATTCGTCGACCGCGACGTCGATGCCAAGGGCCAGGATTCGGGCCCCGTCGAGCAGTATGACGACGAGGTGGAAGCCGCATAAGGCGCGCTTCCAGCGACACAAGAAACAAGGGCGGCATCCGAAAGGATGGCCGCCCTTTTTCATGCCCGATTGACATCCATCCTGTTTCGTCCGATATTTCTGTTATGACAGAAATTACCGAACATGATTCGAAACTGTCCCCGGCGGCGACCGAGTTCATCCTCCATTGGGGCAATCTCGGCGGCCAGTGGGGCGTCAACCGGTCGGTGGCTCAAATCCATGCTTTGCTGTTCATCTCTGACCGCGCGCTCCACGCCGAGGAGATCGCCGAGATGCTGGGGCTCGCGCGCTCGAACGTCTCCAACTCGATCAAGGAACTGCTCGGCTGGCGGCTGATCGAACGCGTCCCCTTGCTCGGCGACCGGCGCGACCATTTCACCGCCGAAAAAGACATCTGGGAAATGGTCACGCGGATCGCCGCAGGGCGCAAGGCGCGCGAGGTCGATCCCGCCGAGGCGGCGCTGAAAGCGTGCGTCGCGCGCGCCGCAAATGATCCCGGGCTCAGTCCCGATGCCAAGGCGCGCCTGTCCGACATGCTCGATTTCGTGACGACAATGGGGCGCTGGCACGACGAAATGCTGAGCGTGCCCAAGCCGGCGCTGATGCGGCTGATCAAGCTCGGTGCCGGGGTGACGAAGCTGATCAACTGGCGTCCGGGCAAGGGCAAGGACGCCCGCGAGGAGCGGTAGGATGCGAAGCGGAGCGGAACGGCAGATCGAGGCAGCAGCTCCGGTTGCACGCGAAGCCGGCGATAGGCTCACCGACGATCGCTTCCGCCGCCTCGTTCCGCGCGCGGACTGGGACGCACTCCCCGCCGACGTCCGCCGCCGCTTTTCGAAGCGCCTCTGCGGAACCGCCGTCGCGACCTACAGCGGCGAGATCATCTGGACGCGCCTGTCGCGCATCGGCTGGCTGCTTGCACAGTTCTGCCGCCTGATCGGCGCGCCGTTGCCGACAAACGCCAGCGGTCCCATGCCCGCCGCCGTCACGGTGAGTGAGGACCGTACCAGCGGCGGCCAGTGCTGGACACGCCTCTATGGCCGGACGCACGGCCATCCGCAGGTGATCCACAGCGCGAAGAGCTTTGCCGGCCCGACCGGACTCGAAGAGCATATTGGCGGCGGTTTCGGCATGGCGCTCAGGGTCCGTGCCGAGGCCGATGCTCTGATCTTCGTGTCCGACCATTATTTCTGGCAGCACGGGAGGCTTCGGTTCCGCCTTCCTCGCTGGCTCGCTCCAGGCGTGACGGTCGTGACTCACCAGCATCTGGGCAGCGGCCGCTTCGCCTTCGACCTCAAGGTCACGCACCCGGCGTTTGGCGAGCTGCTCAGCCAGCACGGGGTGTTCCGCGATGCCTGACGCGGCCGGCCCAATCATCCTGTTCGACGCCGAATGCGTGCTGTGCTCGGCTAACGCGCAGTTCGTGCTGCGGCACGACAAGGCCGCGCGGTTCCGCCTCGCGTCGATCCAGGGTGTAGCCGGCGCCGCGCTGTGCCGCGAACACGGCCTCGATCCGCACGACCCAACGAGCATTCTAGTCATCGATGGAGCAAGCGTGCGGTGCGACAGCGACGCCGTGCTCGCGATCTACGAAGGTCTCGGCTGGCCCTGGCGGGTGTTCGCGCTCTTTCGCCTGGTTCCAGCCTTCCTGCGCGACCCAGTTTACCGTTGGATCGCGCGCCATCGCTACCGCCTGTTCGGAAAGCGTGCGACCTGCTGGGTCGCGCCGCCCGAATATCAAAACCGGATATTGGCATGAAGATATTGATCCTCGGCGGCTATGGCGTGTTCGGTGGGCGCCTTGCCGAACTGCTCGCCGACATGCCCGACCTCGAACTCTTCATCTGCGGCCGCGACCTAGGCCGCGCGGAGCGATTCTGCGCCGCCTATCACGGTATCGCGCGCGTCCGCCCGCATAGGCTCGACCGGCGCGATATCGCCGCGGCATTAGACCGCTTCCGGCCCGATCTCGTCGTCGATGCCTCGGGACCGTTTCAGGACTATGGCGCCGACTGCTATCGAGTGGTCGAGGCGTGCATCGCGGCGAAGACCGACTATCTCGATTTCGCCGACGGCGCCGATTTTGTCTTCGGCATCGACCGCTTCGATGCCGCGGCGAAAGCGGCGGGCATCTTCATTCTGTCGGGGGTCAGCAGCTTCCCCGCGCTCACCGGCGCGGTGCTCCGCGAGATGGCGAAGACGATGGACATTCGCGCGGTCGAGGGCGGCATCGCGCCGTCGCCCTTTGCGGGCATCGGGCTCAACGTGATGCGCGCGGTCGTCGGCTATGCCGGCGCGCCGGTGAAACTGCGGCGCGGCGGCAAGGACACGCACGGCATCGGACTCGCCGAGAGCCTGCGCTATACCGTCGCGGTTCCCGGGCGCCTGCCGCTCAAGAACCTTCATTTCTCGCTCGTCGACGTCCCCGATCTCCAACTCATCCCGCGCGCCTTGCCGGCGCTGACCGATATCTGGATGGGCGCGGGGCCGGTGCCCGAGATCCTGCACCGCATCCTGAACCTGCTCGCCAAGGCGCGCGCGCGCTTTCGCCTGCCCTCGTTCGAACGCTTCTCGCGCCTCTTCTACGCGGTGCTCAACCGCATGCGCTTCGGCGAGCATCGCGGCGGGATGTTCATCCATGCGCGCGGTCTTGCCGAAGGAATAATGGTCGAACGGAGCTGGCATCTTTTGGCTGAGGGCGATGACGGGCCATATATCCCGTCGATGGCGATCGAGGCGATAGTCCGCAAATTGCGCGCCGATGACCGTCCGGCCGCGGGCGCGCGGTCGAGCGTCGACGCACTGAGCCTCGCCGATTATGACGCGCTCTTTGACGGCCGCTCGATCCACACGGGTTTTCGCAGCGAAGAGCCCGACGCGCCGCTCTATCGTCAGCTTCTCGGGACCGCCTTCGACACGCTGCCGCCGAAGCTTCGGCTGCTGCACGGAAGCAGGGCCGAACGCCGGTGGCAGGGTCACGCCGAAGTACGCCGCGGCACCGGGCTGCTCGCGCGGATCGCCGCCGCAATCATCGGCTTCCCGAAAGCGGCCGCGCATGTACCCGTCACGGTCGCCTTCACCCCCGAAAAGGGCGGCGAACGATGGACCCGCGATTTCGGTGGCAAACGCTTCGCTTCGTTGCAACTGCGTGGCACCGGCCGGAACGACTATCTGCTCGTCGAGCGCTTCGGCCCGCTGTCGTTCGCGATGGCGCTCGTGGTCGAAAAGGGCCGCCTTCATCTCGTCCCGCGCCGCTGGTCGGCCTTTGGCATGCCGATGCCGCGCTGGCTGATGCCCCGCGGCCCAAGCTTCGAGACCGAGGCCGACGGCAGCTTCCGTTTCGACGTCGAAATCGCCGCGCCGCTTCTCGGATTGATCGTCGCCTATCGCGGATCGCTCGATCCCGCCTGACCGCGATCAAATCCCCTTGCCCGCCCCTTGCCGATGCTTACATATCGGCGCACGATAATTTCCCCCAAGAAAATGAGGATCGCATTGCCATGTCCCGTAAAGCCCTGTCCGCGCCGCTCGCGCTGGTTGCCCTGACGATGATCCCGGGCGCAGCGGCGGCGGCCGATACCGCCGCGACATCGGCTACGGCCAAGGCATTGACCTATCCCGACACCGCGCGCGGCGACACGGTCGATCCGCAGTTCGGCGTCGACGTCGCCGACCCCTATCGCTGGTTGGAGGACGACGTGCGCGTCAATCCGAAGGTCGCCGACTGGGTCGCGGCGCAGAACAAGGTCACCGACACCTATCTCGAAACGCTGCCCGGCCGCGACAGCTTCAAGGAGCGGATGACCGAGCTTTACAATTACGAGCGCTTCGGGCTGCCGACGAAGGCCGGGACCCGCTATTTTTACAGCCGTAACGACGGGCTGCAGCCGCAGTCGGTGCTCTATGTCCGCGAGGGGCTCAAAGGAGAGGGCCGCATACTGATCGATCCCAACGCCTGGGCCAAGGACGGTGCGACCGCGCTCGGCGAGTGGAACCCGTCGGAGGATGGCAAGCACCTCCTCTATTCGGTGCAGGACGGCGGCACCGACTGGCGCATCGTTCGGGTCAAGGACGTCGCGACCGGACAGGACCTGTCCGACGAGGTGCGCTGGGTCAAATTCTCAGGCCTCGACTGGGCGAAGGACGGCAGCGGCTTTTATTATTCGCGCTTCCCCGAACCGAAGCAGGGTGAAGCTTTCCAGTCGCTCAACGAAAATCACAGCGTCTATTTCCACAAGCTCGGGACGCCGCAGAGCGAGGACGTTCTGATCCACGCAACCCCCGACAAGCCCAAGCTCAACAACAGCGCGGTGGTCACGGACGACGGCCAATATCTGCTCGTCGTCTCGTCCGAAGGCACCGACGAACGTTATGGCCTGACGCTCCATCCGCTCGGCAAGGCCGGCGCGAAGCCGATCACCCTCGTCGACGATTTCGCGAACAACTGGGAATATGTGACCAACGAAGGCACGCGCTTTACCTTCGTCACCAACAAGGGCGCGCCGCGCGGACGCATTGTATCGATGGACATCAAAAAACCCGCCGCGCTGACGCAGCTGGTCGGCGAGAATGAGGCGACATTGGTCGGCGCGTCGCGCGTCGGCAATCGCCTGATCCTCTCCTACCTCGGCGATGCGAAGTCGGAGGCACGGATGATCGCGCTCGACGGCAAGCCGGTCGCCAACATCAAGCTTGCCGACATCGGGGCGGCATCGGGTTTCGGCGGCAAGTCGAGCGACCCCGAAACCTTTTACAGTTTCTCTAGCTACGCGCGCCCGACGACGATCTACCGCTTCGACACGCAGACCGGGAAGAGCGAGATTTTCGCCGAGCCCAAGCTGACTTTCAAGCCCGCCGACTTCAGCGTCGAACAGCGTTTCTACAAGTCGAAGGACGGCACCGAGGTGCCGATGTTCGTCGTGATGAAGAAGGGCCTCGACCGCAGCAAGGGATCGCCGACGCTGCTGTACGGCTATGGCGGCTTCAACGTCTCGATGACCCCGGCCTTCTCGCCGACCAGGCTCGCCTGGGTCGACAAGGGCGGCGTGCTCGCGATCGCGAACCTCCGCGGCGGCGGCGAATATGGCAAGGCGTGGCACGACGCCGGCCGCCTCGACAAGAAGCAGAATGTCTTCGACGACTTCATCGCCGCGGGCGAATATCTGATCGCCGAAGGCATCGCGGGCAAGGGCCAGATCGCGATCGAGGGCGGATCGAACGGCGGCCTGCTCGTCGGCGCGGTGACCAACCAGCGCCCCGACCTGTTCGCCGCGGCGCTGCCGGCGGTCGGGGTGATGGATATGCTGCGCTTCGACCGCTTCACCGCGGGGCGCTATTGGGTCGACGATTATGGCTATCCGTCGAAGGAAGGCGATTTCAGGAACCTGCTCGGCTATTCGCCGTACCACAATATCAAGGACGGCACCGCCTATCCCGCGGTGCTGGTGACCACCGCCGACACCGACGACCGCGTCGTCCCGGGGCACAGCTTCAAATATACAGCGGCGCTCCAGCATGCGAAGGCGGGCGACAAGCCGCACCTGATCCGCGTCGAAACGCGCGCGGGCCACGGATCGGGCAAGCCGACCGACAAGATCATCGCCGAAGCCGCGGACAAATACGCCTTTGCGGCGAAGTGGACCGGGCTGAGCGTCGAATAATGTCCTTCGCCCTCGCCTTCTCCGCCACCGATCCCGCCGAACGCTGGGCCGAGGCGGGCGACGCCGCGGCGGCACTCGTCGCGGGTGAGCCCGACGGCATCGCCAATATGGCGAATGTCGCGGCGCTGATCTGGCAGGCGATCCCTGACCTCAACTGGGCGGGCTTCTATCGCTTCGACGGGGCGGAGCTCGTGCTCGGCCCGTTCCAGGGCAAGGCGGCGTGCATCCGCATTCCGCTCGACAAGGGGGTGTGCGGCGCGGCCGCGCGGCTGCGCGCCACGCAGCGCGTCGACGATGTCCACGCCTTTCCCGGCCATATCGCGTGCGACGCCGACAGCCGCAGCGAGCTCGTCGTGCCGGTGATTGCGCAGGACCGCCTTGTCGGCGTGCTCGACCTCGACAGCCCGATCCCAGACCGCTTCACCGCCGCCGACCAGGCGGGCGCCGAAGCGCTCGTCGCGCGGATCGCGGGCGCGCTCGCGGTCTGAAACCCCGCCCCAAATCGGGACAGATAAGTAACGGTTAACGGATTCGCGAAAAGGCGCCAATTTTGCTAACAAACTGTTAACCAATCGGTCTGGGCCGAGGGAACAGGGAGTAAGTCATGCGCACGTTCGTGTTGTTGGGAATGGCCGCAGGGTCGTTGTTGCTGGCGAGCCATACGCGCGCCGAACAGCCGGCGCTCGACTATGGCGTTCCCGCCGATCCCGATACCCGCGTCTACACCGGCTATCCCGACCGCGTGCCGAGCGAGGTCGATTATCGCTACGTCAACGGCACTTATGACGCCGAGGGCCGCTGGACCGGTACGTGGGACGGCACATACGAGACATCCGACGGCCGCCGCTACGAGGGCCGTTATGAAGGCACGATCGAGGGCCATGGCGCGGGCTATCCGCCGCCGCCCGTTTACGATCCGCGTTATCACGACGGATATGGGTATGACGCCCGTTACGACGAAGAGATGGAACGCCGCTGTGGCCGGGGGGGCACAGTGGGCGGCGCGGTTGTCGGCGGGCTCGTGGGGGGCATCGCCGGCAACCGCATAGCCGGACGCGGCGACCGCACCGCGGGCACGCTGATCGGCGGCGGGCTCGGCGCGCTGGCGGGCAGCGCGATCGGCAGTGCAGCCGACAAGAAGAAATGCGACGAATGGTGGTTGAGCCGCAGCGCCCGCTACCAGGGTGGCCATTATCAGGGCGGCTATTATCCCGGCGGCACCTACCCCGGTGGCTATGCGACGACTTACCAGTACGGCGGCTACGGCTATGGTTACGGTTACTACACCCCCGGCGTTGTCGTCACGACGATCATCACCAACGGCGCGCCGGTCGTGACCGAAAGGGTCGAGACGAGCACGCGCACCTATTATGAAAATGTGCCGGTGCGGAAACGCTATGTCGCGAAGAAAAAGTGGAAGCCACGGCCCAAGCCGCGCTGCGTCTGCTGATACCCACGAACAGGTCTGGTCACCTATAACTGGTCTCAAGGCCCGTCATCCTCCCGGATGGCGGGCCTTTTCCATATCGCGCGCTCGGCTTGCCGCGCGGCGGCCACGGTTCAGCGGCGCGAAAGCATCGCGCGCTTAGGGCGGTAACATTGCGGGCTGGACCAGCCTGAGCCCGCCGAAGGGGAGTTCTCCTCGATGCGCAAATTGACCAGCGTCACCACCGCGGCGGCGATCGTCCTGACCTCGGTCGGTCTCAGCGCCGTCCCCGCCGAAGCGCGCGGGCGCCACCATGGCGGCTGGGGCTATCGCGACCGCGACAATATCAGCACCGGCGACGTGCTCGGCGGGCTGCTTGTCATCGGCACCATCGCCGCAATCGCGAGCTCGATGAGCAAGAACAAGCGCGAGCGCGCGCCCGATTATCGGTACGACCCGCCCTGGCGCGGCGACGAGCGGCAGGAGGTGCCGCGCTACGAACCCGATGCACCGAATGACGTCACCCCCGGCGCCTATGGCCGCGGCGAAGCCGAAGGGCGCGCCGCCGACGCCTGCAGCTGGGCGGTCGAGGGCGAGATGGGCGATGACGCCCGCGTCGACAGCATCACCGGCACCGAGCCGAACAATGGCGGCTGGTACGTCACCGGCACCGCCTCGCGCCTTGGCGGCGAGGTGCAGAGCTTTGGCTGCAGTTATCGCAACGGCCGCGTCGTCGACGTCAATTTCCGCTGACGCTATCCAACACGGGTAAAAGTCCTCTCACCCCGCGGCGAGGGGCCTTTTCCTTTATGAACGCCAGCGAAACCAAGTCTGAACCCCAGATAAGCGGGGAGTTCAGCACCCTGTCACAGCCGAATCGGTAAACCGTCTCCAACAGGCCGCGAAGCTGCCGCCTGCGCTTAAGGAGACCGAACCATGGCTATCAAGACCAACCTGACCAAGGCCGCAATTGGTGCGGCCACCGCCGGCGCGATGCTGATGAGCGCCGCCCCCGCGGCCGCGCGCGATCGCTATGACCGCGACGGAATCAGCGCGGGCGAAATCATCGCCGGCGCCGTCGTGATCGGCGGCCTCGCGGCAATCCTGTCGAGCGGCGACAACGACCGCTATGATCGCTACGACCGCCGTTATGATGGTCGCTATGACGATCGCTATCGCGGCCGCTATGACGATCCCCGTTACGGCTATGGCTATGACTATAATCGCTATGGCAACAGCCGCCGCGCGGTCAGCCAGTGCGTCGGCGCCGTCGAGCGCGGCAGCCGCCGCTATGGCCGCACCGACGTGACCGAGGTGACGAGCATCGACCGCAAGCGCGACGGTTACCGCGTCAAGGGCCGCGTCATCGTGCGCGATGGCTATGGCGATCGCTGGGGCCGCGGCGGCTATTACGACAAGGGCAAGTTCACTTGCGAGGTTCGTTATGGCCGCGTCCAGGACATCCGCTTCTCGGGCCTCGGCTAACCGTTAATGCCCCTCTCCTTCAGGAGAGGGGCTTTTCTTTGTTCGCGTTGGGCGGCATGAAACCATCTGCCCTCGCTCGGGTTTGGCTATCCGGCGATCCGCTTCACCGTCGGCGTCGAAGATTATGATCACCAGAATCGGGTCAGCATCGACGGCGCGGTCCGTTCGAACATGACGGTGAAATGGGCGCCGGCTAAGGACGCTGCCGCCTATCGGCTGTACTGGCGCCGCGCCGACCGCAACGACTGGTCCGACGGCCGGGTCGTCCCGTCGATGCTCCGAGCGAGGTCGTGTTGTCCGGTGTAATCGTTGACGATAATTTCTTTGGCGTTTCAGCGCCTTCCATGGGCGACCGCGAAAGCATCGTCACCTTGGGCGGGCTGCCGCCGGCGCAATAATTACCGAACACGCTATACGAAAATTTACCTTCTGCCTTTACGACTATCGGCGGACCACAATAATCGGCCGGCGTGGGGGTCTGCCGACAGAGATGAGTCGCGCATGTCCAGTCCCGAGGCTTCCCCAGCCTCATCCGTCCCCGCCGAGAAGCGCCAGCCGCGTCAATCGCGTCTGGTAAAGGGCGCGCTTGCCTGCGCGCGGCTCGGCCAATTCGATGTAACGATCCGCAACGTGTCCGAAACCGGCATCGGCGGACAGGCCCCCGTTGCGCTCAATATCGGCGAGCGAATCACCGTGTTTCTGCCCGGCCACGACCCAATGCTGGGCACTGTCCGCTGGGTCGTCGACAAAAGATTCGGCATCGAGACCGACCGGCCGATCGACACGGCATCGCTCCGCGCCGCGCACGGCGGGGCGGCTCCGGCGACCCATGCCGTTGCCTCTGGCTTCGAGATCGTCCCGCCCCCCAGCGCCCCCGCACGC
>SCNS01000024.1 GCA_005503215.1 Sphingomonadaceae bacterium 3R27C6
GATCAACGCACGCATGGCGAAGCTCGCCAAGCGACGAGCACAGGGAAGAGCCGCCTACGCCGACGCTAAATCCCGCGACAGCTAATCGATGGCGGTTTCCTGACCACGCTTACGCAGCAATCGTCTCTGTACAACTTCAGAATAGCCCCGGCGGCTTGCGATGCTTCGAATTGCGGGTCTGGGTAATCAAAAATGGTAGGCGGAATCATCGAGACTGTCGGGCTACGACGTCTCGCGGGCTAGTTCAGTCAAACGAGTATCGCCGGCGGTGCCAACACAGATAACGGCGATGCTCTGCTGTTAGCGGAACGTCCGCGAGATCGCGGTGTCGAAGCGCGATAAGAGCCTCGGCTCCTAATTGCGGTTTGAAAAGAGCCTGACCGGATTCAGAAAAACTCACCAGACCAGCGTCAAAGGCCGCATCCCAATGCGCTGCAAGCAGTAGCCCGTTGTGCACGTCGAGCCGCTCGGCGTCGCTCTCACATACGGCCCAAGGCACAATATGGCTCGCTCTCAAAAGCTCTGGCTCGCTTATCCCGGTTAGCGGACACCTCGAGTTCCAATAGCCTAGTAAAGCGCGGCGGAAATGATCTTGGCCAATACGAACTCGCGTCAGGCGTTCGGCCTCGGTGTTTCCCAGACCCGCAACCGCAGCTTCAAACTCGTGGAGCGGTAGCGTAGGAAGCGTCGACGAAAGTACATAAGTTCGGTGTAGCGCATCGCGAAGCGCGCTCTGATCCGAGAACGCGAATGCCGCTCGCATTCCCTGTGGGAAAGGCACCGTGGCTGGCGCGTTCAATTCTGCAGCAACGCCGGGATGTCCTACGGAAAGGAACCACACATTGCCGCCCTCCCCTACTGCCAGTCCAATTTCGCCGGGGACGTTTATATCTGAACGGAAATACAGCCAGCCATCTGCCTCGCCGTTTTCACTTCGATAGCCATGGTTAAATGCAGCCTCTTTCAATTCAGAACGGAGTCCGGCCGGAATGACGCGAATGCGTGATTGGGTCGAGACCACGCCTCAAAGATCCTGCCGAAAGAGACGCGATTCCGGTGGCGCGCTGCTCAACTTCAGCACTGTCCAAGGTCGCTCTTGCAGGTTCTCAGGTGGAGCTGTCGTGGTGGTGAGGATGTATTGAAACTGCGGCTTGTCAGTCTGACCTTCAAGCCAAAGTGCCAGCTTGAAGATTCGATGGTAGATGCCAAGGCCCAAGTCTGCCTCGCGGGGGCTGTCATGCAACCAGAAGCCAGGCAACTCGGTCTTGTCCTCCAGCGTCAACAAAAGGGCCGCCAAGTCGAATGCGACCACTTTCAGCGAGTCTACCGCGGCGGTTGTCAAATCACCATGCAGAGAAACCATTGGCTGGATGCCATTCTCATTAAGCTGCACGCTGCCTTGCGCGCCCTCGGGCACGAGGAAGCGTATCGTCATACCGAATAAGACCGACAGTCGATCCACGATTCCTTGAGCAGACCGCCGGATAGCTGTGGCCGAGTTCCGTTCGTCGGCCTCCGCCGCGGCTTCGCGCTGCGCATCTGCTTCGTGCTTGGCAATTTCAGCGAGGTATTCAGGATATCGCTTCGTCAATGTGACATAGCCGGTCGCCGACGCGAGCGCTTCCTTCGACGCTTTGGCGGCCTGCTCGAGTGACTTGAGCGCCGCTTTTGCCTGTTCGACCTTCTGATTTGCGAGCGCGCGATCCGGTTTCAACGCATTTTGTTCAGTGACGAGCGCCTGTTTCCGCTCAATTGCCTTCCCGTGCTCTTCGCGAAGCATTTCCAGAAACGCATTTTGCTGATCGATAAAATCTTGGGCTCCAAGTGGTACGGACTGACCACATGTTGGACATAAAGGGTCCGACGCATCCTGAGCGCTCGATGCCGCCCGCGGCATCTTATCATCGAACATTTGGATACTCGAGGAGATCTCCGGCAACGCAGCATCGATTTCGATGAGGCGGTCTTCGATTACTCTGAGCTCGCTTTCCTTGTCCTCAACGAGTTTATTCGCCTCCTGCAACTTCTGGTCGATCTGCGGGTCGGCTCGCAGCATTTCGGCACTGGCTGCTGCGGCTGCCCTTCCCACCCACAGGTCAAATGTGGCATTTTCTCCCGGATCGCCACCAAACATATCCTGCAGATTTTGAGCGACGTCATCGCGAACCCATTCGACGCGCTGTTTACGCCGCGCTGCCTCCTCGGCATTGCGCTTGTGTCCCTGCGCCCGCCTCAACGCGTCGATTTCGCCCTGCTGAAGTGCTTTCAACAGCAGTCGGATCACCCGGACACGATCAGGCTTGGACATATTTCGAGAGGGAGAACGCGACTGGGTTTCTGGTGCGCGCCAATCGAGGATATCGAGGAGGCGGCATTCCTGATCGCGCGTCAGCCAGGCGAGCGCCAATTCCCAAGCGTCATCAAGGCTGCTTCCGATCGGCATGTGTTGTGCCGCCGTCGGCATCACTGCGCCCGCAATCGCCTGCCGCAGCGGGCTGATGGTCGAGTTGGGAATTTCTCCCTTCGCCAACACATCCAGCGATCCGCCTTTTTGAGCATAATGCCTGCCGCTTCCGGCACCGGCACCTATTGGACGTATTACATTCCACAATTCGCCATCAAGCATGACCTCGGCGCCAACATGGGCGTCGGGCAGCGCGTTGGCGATCCGCTGGCGCTGAGCGTCGGTGCCATAGCTGTCCTCCCCGAGGCAATAGCGGATAAGGCGACAAAAGCTGGTTTTGCCCCCGCCGTGACCCATGTGGCCAGCCACTCCTTGGGCATCAGGAGACCAGACGATGTTGAGGCCTGGACGAAGAAAGACGTCCTGGATCGGTGGCTTCGCCATCGCGTTCCAGATCACCAGCCGCCTGATCCACAGACGCGGACCATTTCCAGCAATAGGCTGAAATCCGTCCAAAGACGCATCGAACAGGTCAGGCAGCGGCGGCTTGGGCAACGAAGGTCTGCTCCACATGGCTCAACGTGGCAGCGGCCGCATTGAGATCGATCGAACGCAGCGCATGCCAAACGAAGTCGGCGCGGCCTTCCGCCCAAGGCGGCAGCGGATTATCATATATTGCTGATCCGCGATCAACGGTGGCGGTTTCGGCGTCATAACGCCATGCTCGCCGTGCCGCCAACTGTGCTTGCGCAGAGGCAAAATGCACAAGACGCGAGGCCGAAAAGGATGGCACGCTTTCGGAAACTGGCACTGCCGCGGCATCGCCAACGAGCCTCCGCCATTCCAATGCCGCTGCCGCGGGTAGGTGCGGCATCAACAGATGAGGCTGCGCCGCGTAAAGGAAACCGAAAATCACTTCGCGTAGGGGCCGGGGCTGCCGCATCCGTTTCACGATCGCTGCCAAGAGCAGGCGCACATCCAGCTCATCGTTGACAACACCATGCCACTGGCCATTCGCGATCGAAGCCGTATCGGGCGCAGCCGCGACCTGCGCATCATAGGCGGCGAGGACGAGGCGCTGGGTGCGGTATTCGCCATATTTGGCGATCTCGTTCTTCTGGAGGACACGGAAGGTTTCGGATGGGTAGTCGGCGCCGATCACGTCCTTGGGATCGAGCACATAGCGCAGCTCATCGCGGGTCAAGCCATAGGCGAGCGCATACCAGGCATCGAGCTCCCCGCGCAGCACTGCGCGGCGATCCTCGTCCCAGGCGAAGGGCTCGCCGTCATAGCCCAGATCGCGCGCGAAGGGGGCCATGGCATGGCTGGTATAGGTCAGCTCCAGCACGCGCGGGACGATGAAGGCGAGGTCGGCTTCGGTGTAGGCTGTCGGGGGGAGGATGGGGAACTGTTTGAGATAGCCGTAGGTCAGATGAAGACCGGCAACTTTCGTCCGAGCTGCCGTGTCTAACGTCAGCGAGTTCAAATTGGCTAGCAAAGCCGCCTGCAAGCTTGCCGGCTTATCACTAAACAACAGTGGAGACGTATGCCCCACAGCCACTTTCGGGATCGCTGAGAAGATCGCGGTGCGTTCATTGGTCGGAGCCGTGACATCTTTAAATGTGCTTAGCCAGCCGAGGCTATCGAACCGCCCGAGGCGGTCAAGAGTCTCGCGTTCAGGCACCCAGTAGAACGGCTCGGGTTCGAAATTTGGGTCCTGATAGCTTTCGAGCGGGGTCTCTGGCATCACACGATAGCCTCGATCATCGCCACGCGCGCCATAGTCCCCGAAGCGATGATCGAACTGATGGATCATCTTTGCTTCGTAGAGCGGCACGTAGCGCGCCTCGGCCGGCGCATTGCTGCCGGTTGAAAGGTCTAGATGCCCCGCATCCCGCCCGCCGTTCAGCGCCAGCCCCGGCGCGCGCGGCTGGGCAGCGTCGGGGCGCACCCAGTCGCTGCCTCTGCGGACCCAGCCATCGGCGGCGAGCTGCGCGGCCGTGCGGAACAGGCTGCTGTCGCTGGTCATGTTAAATAGACCTTGGCGAAATTCGACGCTCCACGAATTGCCCGCCGCGCCCTTCGCATCGGCGATCAACACCGGCACGCGGTCATAGATCGCAGCGATCAATTGGGCGTCTTCGCGCGCTCTGAAGACAGGGGCGGTCTTCGTATTGGGGTTGATCTGCGCGATCTCACCCGGCGACAAAGTGAAGCGGCGGCGCTCGTCCTCAAGCTGTGCGGGATCGGTGAGGAAGAAGGCGAACTCCGCCTCACGCACGCCGCTGCCAATCGTTAGCAGGCAGAACTTCATGCGGCTATCGATGTCGGCAAACAGCCTATCGCGGTTCTCGAAGTCAAACAGGCCAGCCAGCCGCTGTTCGCTCACCAGATGCCCAAAGAACGGCGCTGTCGTGGCATCAGTGGCAATGCCGGTGGGCACGATCACGCCCGAGCGCCCACGCGCTCGCGTCAGATTCAGGAAGTGCTCGGCGAAGAGGCCATAGGTGTTTACCTTGCCACGCGCGGTCAGGTCGAAGCGACCGCTGGCCCGGGCAAAGTCGTTGATGGCCTCGAACCGGCGCTTGTCCAGTGCGAACTCGGTGAACAGTTCGGGCCGCTCGGCTTCCAGTGCGGCGATGGCGCGCTTGCGTGTTGCGCCCTTGAGCGCGGCGATTTCGGGCGCGCGTGCCTCGAAATACTCCTCTTCGCCAAGCTGAATGACTTCCCACGGCGGATTGCCCAGCACCACGTCGAACCCGCCGCGCTCGACCATCACATCGGGAAACGCCAGCGGCCAGTGCAGCAAGCGGGCCGCTGTCGCGGCATCGACCGCCGCCGCCTCCAGCGGGCGATAGACCTGCCCGCCGCCCAGCTTCGTCCGCACCTCCGCCGTGGTCGGCACCATGTTGCGCCCGTGATTGAGCGGCACTTCGGTCTTGGGCAGCAGGAACGCCGCGACATAGAGGTCACAGGCCACGCGCGTGGCATGGCGCGCCGGATCGCGCCGCCACGCCTCATAAGCTTCGCGCTTTTTCTCCACCTGCCCCACCGTATCCTCGGGCATGCGGCGGATGTTGGAGAGGTTGGCGGCGAGCCGCTTCGGGGGCATCGCGCCGGTGCCGCCGGCCCAGTCGAACTGGCCTTGGCCCTTCCTGGCCGCCTTGTTCTGTTGCAGGTAATATTTGGCCGTCGCCTTGTCGTCGCCGGTCAGCGGCTTGTAAGCCGCATCCGGCACGCCCTCCTCCAGCGCGTCGAGGTCGAGCACGCCGAGCAGCGCATCGCCGCAGCGGATATTGGCGTCGAGGAAGCCCAAGGGCTGCCCCGGCGACACGCTCTCGATCCACAGCGCCACCTTGGCCAGCTCGACCGCCATCGGGTTACGGTCGACACCGTGGATGCAACGGCTGACTACATCGCGCAGCGCAGCCTGCTCGTCCGGCGCATCGGGATTGCGCAGCGCCGCGACCTTCCCCGCCATGCGCCGCGCCGCGCCGAGCAGGAAATGGCCCGATCCGCAGGCGGGATCGATCACCTTGAGGTCCAGGATCGCGTCCGCGCCGCCATTCGCCTCGGCATGCTCCAGCACCGGATCGAGCGCGCTATCGAGGAGCGTTTCGACCAGGCTGTCGGGGGTGTAATAGCTGCCGCTCGTCTTGCGATCATTGCCCTTGACCGATGCCAGCTCGAACTCGCCTGCCGGGCTGAGAGAGGGGCGCAGCTCCAGCAACCCTTCGTAGACGCTGCCCAGCTCTTCGGTGCGCATGTCGCGCCAGTTGATCCGCGTCAGGCGGCTGTCGATCTCGACGAAGCCGAGGTTCCACACCGCGCGCAGGAAGCGTCGGTTGGGGATGCACGCGACGTTGAGCGTTGGCGTGGCTCCACGCGCGAACAGCCCGCCGAGCGCGGGTAGGCCCAGCAGCGGCTGTCCCTGCTCCAGCGCGGCGAGGGTGACCTTCATCCCCTCCCACGCATCATGGTGCGCGTCATAGGCGGCGCGGCGGGCCGATCGCGTGCGCCAGAAGGCGAAGCTGTAGCTGTCCGCATAGAGGTTGCGCGCGTCGCGCCCGGTAGTGCGCGGGTGGAGCAGGTCGCGCTCCTCCGCCACGGCGAGGAAGATCAGGCGATAGACGGTGCGCAGCAGCTCTTCAAACAACCGCATCGTCGCGGCGGGATCGGTGGCGATCTGGTCGTGCAGCTGCGGGTTTGCTTCGATCAGGCCCGCGCCGAGTTCACGCAGCGCCTCCTTGACATTGCGGCCGAGGCGATCGCGCGCGGCGGTCCCCTGTTTCAGCCCCGCCTCCCGCGCCTGTTCCAGCGGCGCGGCGGACGACGGCGTGCCAGCACTGCCAAAGCGGCTGGCATGGGTAAGCAGCCACCAGGCGGTGAAGTCCGCAAACATCTCGTCGCGGAACATCGCGCCCAGATCGGCCTCGATCCACGCCCCGCGCGTCAGGCTGGCATTGTCGCGCATCAACCGCACCCGGTCGCCGGCGAACACCAGCCCCCACAGCGCATGGTCGGCATGGTTGAGCCAGTCCTGCAACAGCACGATCGGCGCCCGCCGCGCGCGGCCCTCATTGCCGTCGCCGAATTCGGGCAGCGCGCGGTTGAATCCGTTGAAGCGCGTCCCCTCGAACGAGGGCGGCGCGACGATAATCGGCACGCGTCCGTCGCGGGCTTCCAGCGCGATGCGATAGCGGCGCGTGCCGTCCTGCCGATCGATCGGGCCGGTAAAGTCATCGAACCCGAACGCCCCAGCCAGCAGTTCGCGCACGAACGCCGCGGTCTGCGTCGTCGTAGGTTCGTCGATCTTCTGGTAATCGCGCCAGATGCCCTGACCGATGCGGAAATAGCGCGAGATCTCGTCGGCGAGCGTCAGGCCCTTGGGCACGTCGTAACTCGCGGCGAGCTTCGCGTCGCGCGCTGCGCCGGCGATCGCCGCGACCTGTTCGGGCGCGATCAGCCCGCCTTCGATGGTGATCGCTTCCAGGCCGAGTTCGGCGGTGCGCTTGGGGGCACGGGCCATCAGTTCGCCTCCGGGACCAGGACATACAGGCCGATGACGTCCGCTGTGCCGACCGGCGACACCTGCGTCGTGCTGCCCGCGCCGGCGGTCGCCGCCTTCACGCGATCATGGTCCTCGCCCAGCGTTGTGGCGCGCGCAGTGGCATAGGCGCGAATCGCACCCTCATACTCGCCGATGCGAGCGCGCGCCGCCTCGACCTGTCGTGCGATGATAGCGGGGTCGAGGTTGCCCGACGCCTGCGCCTCCAGCAGCGCCAGCGCCACCTCGCCGCTCGCCACTTCGCCCGCGCCGTCGAACGCGATCGCGGTGGCTTCCTCGGCCAGCAGCGTGCGCCGCCCGCTCGTCACCAATGTGAAGCGCAGCCGCAGCAGCAGGACGTGCGTCAGCTTGCTCACCGCGCGCGTGCGCCATGCCCCGGCGCGGCCCAGCGCCACCGGGCCATCGACCCCGCGCGGATCGAGCGCGCCCTCCGCCATCGTCTCGGCCAGCATCGCCACCAGCGGGTGGACGCGGCCGACATGCGCCACGTCGGGCGGAGGCATATCCTCGAAACTGATCAGGCGGCTGCCAGTCAGCCCCCGCGCCTCGAGCCGTTCGCACAGCCGTTGCGGCAGGCGGTCGTAATTGACGCGCCAATGCGGCTCCTGCACGCCGATCCCGCCCTGCGTGATGCGGCTAAGCGCGCGGCGGGTGAAGCGTTCGACTTCCGCCGGTCCACCATTCAACGCGCGCATCCGCCGCCACTCGGGCAGCACCTCGTCGGGGCTGAGCGCATTCTGGGCATAGATCGCCCGGCTCTTCTTCATATTCTCCTCGGCGTCGCGCCACACCGTCTCGACCGATGGTGCCGCCCCGCCGAAATCGAATGCGCCCTGCGCCCGCGGCGAGTTGGATCGCAGCAGCATCGCCTGCATCAGCGCGCTCGTCACGCTGGCGCTATCCTCGGGCACCGGCACGGTGACGCCGGTCGCTTCGCGGATGCGTTTGGCCTTGCTTGTGATCACTTCGATCACCGCGCCGTCGATCATCGAATTCTCGCCGAACATCATCAGCGACCATACGGTCGGCGATTGCTGGCCGAACCGATCGACCCGTCCCTCGCGCTGCTGGTGTCGGGTCGGGTTCCAGTTGAGGTCGTAATGGACGACCGCGTTGAACAGCATCTGCAGGTTGATGCCTTCGGACAGGCAATCGGTGGCGACCAGGATGCGGTGCTCGCTGTCGCTCATCGCATCGACGCGTGCGCGGCGTTCCTCCGGGGTCAGGCGGCCGGTGACGACCTGCGCATCATATTTTTTGAACGCGGCGCGCAACGCCTCACCCACCGCCTCGGCGGTCGAGATGAAGCGGCAGAACACCACCGGGCGCGCGCCCATGGCGATCAGCTTCTTAAGCTCGCGGATCAGGGCGCGCAGCTTGGGGTCCTCGTCCGGCTTGTCGGCCAGCGCATCGGCCTGGGCGATCAGTTTTTCGAGCGCGGCGCATTCCTCTCCGTCGAGCGCGGTGGCCGGCTCGACATCAGTGTCGCTGAACGTGCCTTCGTCCTCATCCATCAGGATCGGTTCGAGTGCGGCTTCTTCCGCCATCCCGCCCAGCCGGTTGCGCAGCGCGCTTGCGGCGGCCGCGGGCGACGATCCGACGCAGCGCATCAGCGCTAGCGTGCCCCAAAAGGCGAGCCGCCGCGCCCGCTCGCCATCCGCCCGCGTGGCGACGCCGACGCAATAGTCGAGCACGTCTTCCTGAAACGTGAGATGCTGGCCGACCAGCTGATAGGGCAGCTCGGCCGTTTCCGCTTTGGCGAAGGCGCGCTTTTCGTTCCACCCGTCCTGAATGTCGGGACGGCGGCGCTGCACGAAATGCCGGGCGAGGCGACGGCGCCACGTCTCGCTGTTTTCCGGCGTGGCGAGCACGGGGTCGAGCAGGCCGAGCAACCGCTGGAACGCCTCTTGGTCGCCGCTGTGCGGGGTCGCGGTGAGCAGCAGCAGGTGGCGCTCGGCATCCTGTGCCAGCTCGCGCAGCACCGCGTAACGCTGCTGCGTGCCCCCTTCCCCGCCGCCGACGCACGCATGCGCCTCATCGACGATCACGAAGTTGGGACAGGCCCGAACAAACTCCGCGCGGCGCCCTTCTGCCTTGATATAGTCCAAACTGACGACCGTTGCCGGGTAGGCGTTAAAAACACTCTCCGAAACTGCCAATCCCCGCTCCAGCGACCTCGCGCGAGCCGAAGTTACCGCGACGGCATCGATGTCGAACTTGGTCGCGAGTTCCTCAACCCATTGTTCGACCAGATGCGGCGGGCACAGCACGGTGAAGCGATCAACTTCGCCGCGGTCGATCATCTCGCGCAGAACCATACCTGCTTCAATTGTCTTTCCGATGCCGACATCGTCGGCAATCAGCAGCCGCTTCACATCTTGACGCAGCGCCATCAGAAGCGGCACGAGCTGATAGGCGCGCGGCTCCACACCAAGATGCGCCGCGCTACGGAAGGGTCCCGCCCCGCGGCGCAGCGACAACCGTAGTCCATCCGCTAGCAGTTGCGCCGCTTCCTGCGTGTCAACTTGGTCTACGGTCGGATGGCCGAACTCCGCGCTTTTCACCGGGCTGGTCTCCAGAGCCGGTGCGAAAGTTATGGCATCCTCTTCCGATCCCGACAGAGGACGAACCCTAACCAAGCCCTCAGCTGGCTTCCCAAGAACGATCCATTCGCGACCTCGTGCCCGAACAAGGTCGCCGGTCTGTAGTTGGGCGGGGGTCATGAAGTCACTCCAAGTGCGGCGGCCAGCGATTCTGGCATGGTGCTGCTAGGCGAGGGGGGCAGCTCGATAAGGTCGCGTCCCCAATCCTTGCATCGCACAATCAATGACGGCGGTGGCGGAAACGTCACCGCCATGAGCATCCGATCCGGCCAGCACAGCGGATAGACCGTCCCATCAATTGTCTCGGCCTCAGGCAATGGTGCATTCCAACGAGCAAGCGCATCGGCCCAAGGTTCGCCCACCCCCGATTCTCCGACTGCCACGGAGCAACGGCTCATTCGATCCAGAATGCCTTGCGCGGTCTCATCGCGCCGGTCGATCAGCAAGTGATCCGGCTGATTGTAGTAGGATAGCAGGCAGCGATAACAGCCCGCTACGCACGGCTCGGCCTCGGGATCATCAACAAGCGACCCTTCCGAGCGATGCAGGTGCATAAGATCGAGCGCGACTTCCGCCAGCCGCTGCCATCGCCCGGCATCTTCCATCAAACGCTTGAGAACGCCCGCTCCGCCTTCCGATGCCTCATACAGGAGCAGGGCCTTGCGCTCATCCCGCGTCGGCAAAGGCTCGCCCAACAACTCGCCTGCCTCAAGCACATGCTCCGCCTCGATAGCGCGAACAATCGCGTGCTGAAGGGTCGCCATCTGCTCATTTGTTAAGCCCAAACTCGGATCGAAGCGCACGAGCAGTGCATTCTTGGTATCCTCGACCAAGGGGACGATCGTCTGGCGACGTGTTCCCTTTACGGGATCAGCGCCCTCCTCTTCGCCCTTCGCCTCGTTCTTCAGCCAACGCCCTGAAACCGTATCGATATCGAAACCGATTGCTTCCTTCTCAGCGCGTCGACGGAGACCGAGATTGACGCGGGAAAGACGAGTTTGAGGGCCATAGCGTACCTCGATCAGCGGAGCACCGTCTGCAGTGAGCGACAGTCGCTGCTCACCTTCTCCGCTCGCACGCCAACGAAATACCGTACGAATCTCAAATCCCCGCCGTTGGCGATCTTCGTCGTTGGCAGTGATCCGCGCGCCGGGTCGCGCGTCAACATTCTCGATCCGGAACAGGTCCTTGATGCGGCCCTCGCTGCTCAGCGGCTCATGGCATACCATGCATCTCTCTTGGGTTATCTCCTCATGCGCGGCGCCGCAGGCTTCGCAGCAGTTGAAGGTCTGCGTTGCCAGATTCTGCTGCTCGTCGAGTGAGCCAGCAGGCAGCTTTGCACGATGGCAACGATAGGCCTTCCCCTCATGATAGACGAGCGCATTCGGGCCGAACTCCGCAATCGCGAGAAAGCGCGGCCGCTGAAGTACCGCCGACGCTTTTTCCTGGTCGATGAACGCGTAGAGCGGCAGACGCGGGAAGTTGTAACCCGGCAAAAAACCCTCGGTGGCGAGATAACGGTAGGTGTAGAAGTCGGATCCCGACGAACTGGTCCCGGTTTCGAGCAACTGCACCTGCCTGTCCGCCGCGAGATAACGACTACGAGCGTCCGCTCGATCCTTCGCCGACAGTCCGGTACGTTGAGCAATCGCGTTTGCCGCCTGACGTTCCGCGACTGCAGATTGGTACAGCGTGCGCCACCGCGCGAACGCCGCGTCGAATGCGCCAGACGCCCCCGACCAGCGTGTTCCTACGAAGCTGGCTGCATCAGTCAATTCTTCAGGCGGTTCTGCAGGAAGAGCGGATTGCACCACCGCAATCGCCCGCGCACGCGCCTTCTCGTCGTCTCGTGCGACGGCAAGCGCATGACGCAAGCGATCAGCGACCGGATGGCCTTCGATGTCCATTTGCAGATTGTCCGGAATCGCAGCGCTGATCGGCTCGCTAACGCTCGCCAGCCATTCGGCATGGACATGGCTTGCGAGCAAATCTGAATTGACGAGATCGATAGCGGGCGCCTTCACGATGCCGGCCACGAGTGCCTCTCGTCGCTGAAAATAATATTGGTCGTGCGGGCTTTGGGCGGCGCAATAGGTTACAACAAGCGCGGCCTGTCCACTTCGTCCGGCTCGCCCCGCACGCTGTGCGTAATTCGCCGGAGTGGGAGGTGCGTTGCGCAGAAAGACGAGGTTGAGCTGCGAGATATCGACACCCAGCTCCATCGTCGGCGAACAAAACAGCATGGGCAAGAAATCTGTACGTTCGCCGCGCTGAAGCATTTCGTCTCGTGCTTCACCAATTCGCTTCTTGTCCGGGCCTCCGTAGCGGAAGCGATCCTCGCGCCACTGGCGCGTTTTCACGTCGACCTGAGCTGTGTGCTCGCGGCCCTCGAACGCGAACGGCAGCCGGCCGCTCTCGCTGAGCCGCTCGGCGACATCGGCGTAGAGGCCGGAAAAAAACCGATTGTCCTGGCCAGGCTTTGCTTGGCCATCGCCCGCGTGAAGCCTGATCGCACCCGGCGCCAAGCGCCAGCCGCCCTGCCCGACACGCCGCACGATTTGGTGCGCTTCAGCCGCCTCCAGCATCGCTTGGATAAGCGGTTCGCGCTCTTTAGCTGCCATGCCGCCCAACGCCTTGTCCAGAGCTCGACCAATCGCGCTTTGGGCAGAGGCCTTGATCGTACCGGGATCGACCCGTCCATCCGGCTTTCCAACGACGAGCGTACCTTGCCGAGCAAGATCGCGCTCTTCCTCTTCACGCGTGATCGACCATGGTGCCTTGATGTGATCACGCGATCTTTGCGCGACTTGTTCAAGGGCGATGCGATCAAGAGCATCGACCTGAATAGCCAACCCTTGGCGCATCGCGTCAAACAAGGAACGGAAGATCTCTGCCCGCTTTTCAGGGGGGGCGCCGGCAAGATTTGGGTCGCGCCCGCACTCACTTTCGTCGGCGGCCAGCCACTCGACCCCGGGATAGCGCACAGTAATCAACGCCAACTGATCCAAGTTGGGATTTGTATAGCGCCATCCGCGCCTGAGATCATTCCATAGCCGATGTGCGAGGACTTGGTTTATTGCCCGCTTCGCTTCCTCGACGGCGGCAAATCCCTTCGCCTCGGGATTTGCCATCCATTCCTCTCGGCGCGTAACCATGTCGGGATCGAAGCCGAGCGCGCGGCGCAACGCGTCGCCAAATTGTTCGTGGCTCAGCCCCTCCGCTCCAGCTTGACGAATTGCGCGAAGCATGGCGGCACGCAGCAGCGTAACGAATACAAAATCGTTGAAATGGCCGGATTGCAACGCCGCGTCCTGTCGATTGTCAGTGAAACCAAGCAGCTTGCGCCGGTATCGCTCTTCCGGAGTCTTAGCCAACTCCATCCAATCGAGAGCTGTGGTGGTGATCAGCGTTGTCGCTGAGCTTCGCCCTTCGGCCGACAGGCTGGCGAGCTTGTTGATGTCCCTCGCTTGCGCCGCCGGTTGGTACCGGCAATGCGGACAGAAACGGAAGCGGCCGGGGAAGAACCAAGCCGTCACGCCTGCCGCAGCGCCCTTCCCGTCCGGGGCAAGCACCAACCGCTGGCCTTCATGTTTGCCGCGATGGCTGCTCTTGAGGCGGCTGCCCTTCGCGCCTTCCTCGATCCAATCATCGGGATAGCAATCAATATCGCCATTGAAAGCTAGGTCGCCGTCGGCATCAGGAACGAGAAACCCGTGGATCGTGCCGTCATGATCGGCGTCGTCCTTCGCGGTCAGGTCGATCGACCGCGCGACGACTTGGCCTGACCGCTCGATTGATACGCTGTGCACCTCTTGCCCGCACTGACGGCAGAAAAAGAGCGGATAGAGCCTCGCCTCAGGCTTCTCTCGATCAAACTGCTCTGCCGAAAGCTGGACGCGACGTGCGCCCGCGGGCTCCAGGGTTGCGTGCGCGTGACCCGCGCCAGCAAGAAAGCGATGAAGCTTAAACGCCATGAACGCGCTGCCACCTGAGGCGGAGACGGCGCTCATCGCGATCAGCCTCTGACGCAAAGCGGCCGCGCAGATATCGGCATCGATTCCGGTTTCGCGCGCGAGTTCCGCCGTCGCGTCGGTCAGTGTCCGGGGAGTCCGCCGCTTCAACGTCTCGCCAGCTTCGAGACCGATGTTCAGTTCGATCCAAATGGCTAGCGCATCTGAACGCCAGTCCTCCGACACAGCGGGGTTCCCAATTGCATCGGCTAGCGCCTTGCCAAAAGCGGCATCGCCACCAGTCCATTCGGTAGCGCGGTCAAGCGTTTCGGTGATGACATCATCGGGCGACACTGCGCTGCCGAACAGCGTGGTGCCTACTCGTGCGACGGTTTCGCGGCCATTGTCCGCTTCGCCCGAAGACATAGTGGCTGATGTGCCGATGCACAGCATTCGTGTAGAGCCCATCCGCTCACGCACCCGACGCACAAGCATCGCGACATCCGCCCCTTGCCGACCTCGATAGGTATGAAGTTCGTCTAGTACGAGGAACTCCAGCCCCTCCATATTGGCAATGACCTGCCGGTCGAGGTTGTCCTGCCGCGTCATTAGCAGCTCAAGCATCATGAAATTGGTGAGGATGATGTCGGGAGGATCGTCGGCCACCTGCCGCCGATCCGAATCACTTTCCTGCCCCGTGTAGCGAGCAAATGTCGGCTTGAGGTGATCGGGCACATCGCTTTCGCGGATGAACTTTTCGAGTTCCTCCAGCTGCGAATTGGCGAGCGCGTTCATGGGATAAATGACGATCGCACGAGTACGGCGAGGCTCGGCGGCCCGCCTTGCGCTCAGAATGCGGTCTACAATCGGCACGAAGAAGCACAGCGACTTACCGGAACCGGTCCCGGTGGTGACGATATAATTCTTGCCGAGCTTCGCCTTATGGAAAGCCTGCTCTTGATGGCGATGCAGAGTGATAGGCTTCCGCGGATTTCCCAATGAGAAAACATCGGCGGTCATCGCGTCCGCAGCGCCATGATCCACAAGTTCCGTCACCGACCCGCCGGAACGATAGCGCGGGTTGAGGCCGACCAATGGCTCAGGCCAAAAGGCACCGCTATCGTAAATAGCGTTGATCTGAGTCTTTAGGTCAACACTTCGAATATCGGTAAAGGATCGGGCAAAGCTCTCGTAACGATTAATAAGATGTGTATCGAGATCGAAGACATTCACTTGGCCACGCCCTTAAATCCAGACGTCTACCAATCGCTCGGTTGTGCCGTCTTCAAGGCAGCGAATCGCCCTTTGCAGCATCAATGACCTAGCGAAGGCACGCCCCCCGACAAATTATATGTCGGGTCTTGCGCAACAATGAAAGGTGGATTCAAGAGGATCAACGAGGTTAGTGCTTGCCCCGAGCAGCCTCTAGTCGCAGCGCCGTGCGCGAATAATGTCCAATGCCGACATCGTCGTTGAGCCACCGAAAGTCTGATTTGGGGTCTGTTCGGAGACCAAGAGGACCTCTACGGCGAAGTGTGACGCAGCCGCACCCGTCAGCGTTCGGCGCTGGACCTACGCCCAAAGGGTCACGCAGACGAGGGACAGGAACATCCCGCACAAGAGCCCGCCGGTCGCCGCCCAAGTGACCCACCAGTTCTGCTCGTCGGTCGAGCGGCGCTGCTTGATCATTCCCTCAACGTGCCCGAGCGTGCGCGCCAATGTGTCGCGAGCCTCCCCCACCGTTTTGGAGTCATCGGCCCGGAAGCTCATCAAAGCTTCGTGTATTTCCAGAGTGATCGTCCGCGGCGTGAGCCGCATCGCCGGCTTCTCCGCTATGCCTTCTATCTGCTCTTCCACCTTGCCGAGACGGGACGCGATGTCACGCAGGGTGAGCGAGTAGTCGGGGAGCGCCTCCTTGGCAGCTGTCAGTCCTTGGATTGCGGCTCGCTGCAAGGATATTTCCTGGCGGAGCGTTTCAAAGGCTGCGGCGGCATCGGTTGGCGGCGGTGTGGTGGCAGGTTTCCGGGTCATGGGAGCAGCTTACATCGACATCCCCATACCCCGTCCACGGCCGAGATATTGCTGGAGATCATGAGACAGCGTTTTTCCTCTCACAGCGTCCAAACCCAGCTGAGCGCGCCGGTTCTGGAGCAGCGACTCGAGCTGCGGGTCGCGGTGCAGGCTCTTCGCCATGTCGTTGAGGTCGGCGCGCGCCGCGTCGCGCGCGGCATAGGTCGGCGCCTCTCTTAGCCGTGCGTTCTGCTTCGTCCAGGTCGTAACAAACAGCTCGGCGCGTTTCTCAGCCTCGGCAGCGAGCCGCTTCGCAGCAGCCGCCTGCTGCGCCCGCTCGCGCGCCGCGCGGTCGGCCGCCGCGCGCTCGGCGGCCCGGACTGCGTCCTGACGATCCATCGCCGCGATCGAGCCCGCAGTGCGTCCTTCGGCCGCGTCACTCGCGAGCTTGTAGCTCTTTCCGAACGCCTCGCGCAGATCGCTCGCGCCACCGGGGCGCTGGGCATCGAGCTCGCGAAACGCCCTGCGGTAGCTGTCAATCTCGTGCGGTAGTTCCTCTCCGCCAGCGCGGCGGATATCGACGATCTGCTTCGTCGCCCGCGCAAATCGCTCGACCGCCTTGTCGAGTTCGCCTCGCGCTGGCGAGGAATCGAGTGCCCGGGCATTCACATGGACCTCGGCCAGACTGACCGCCCGCTTGATCCCGGGTGCCGGCTCGCTGACCGCTTCTCGCGATGCGGTGAGCTTCAGCCCGTCGAACATGCCGCGCTTGGGCTCGGACGCCTTAGCCGGATCCTGCGCCCGATAGTCGCTTGCCATATCCTTGCCGCGCTCGCGGGACGCCGCGCGAACGAGCTTGTTCTGGTTCGCAAAATCGTCGCGGCCATAGTATAGATCAACCCGCTCGCGATGCCTGGACAGCGCAACGTAAGTCAAATGTCTGTCTACCCCCGGCGTCGCGAGCACAGCCACGCGATCAATGGTCATGCCCTGCGCTTTGTGGATCGTAGCCGCATAGCCATGATCAACATGCGCATAGTCCTTCACATCGAACGCAACGCTGCGCCCGTCGTCGAGCATCACAGCCATGCGCATCGGGCTCGCGCTCTCCACCGTGCCGAGCGAGCCGTTCTTAACCCCAAGGTCCCGCTCATTCTTCAGGAACATGATGCGGTCACCGGTCGCGAAACCGCGCTCGCCCCGCTCGACCGTCAGCGCGACTTCATTGCCAAGCGCGCCGCCCGCCTTCAGCCGCTCGCGAACCGCTTCGTTGAGCTCTCGCACTTCATCATTGGTATGGGTGAGAATAATCCGGCTCGCATCAGGATGCGCCTGCCGACCGCGATCCCATGCATCGACGAGTTCCGTCCGGGCAGTTTCGCGCGTTTCGGCGACGTGAACAAAACCGGCGTCGGCGTATCGGCCGATCGCATCGCCGGTCCGACCCGTCGCCAACTCGCGCGTCGCCTCGCGCTGCCAGCCTTCCTGCTGGCGGCGGATGTCCATGATTTCGACGGCGCCATGGCGCTCGGCAGCGGCACGGAACGCCGCGCCGGCTTCGATCGCCTGCAGCTGCTCGGGGTCCCCGACCAACACGACCTTGGCGCCCTGCTTCTCCGCTTCGGTCACGATCCGCTCAAGCTGACGCGTCCCGACCATGCCGGCCTCGTCGATCACGAGAATATGTTTGTCGGTCAGCAGTTCGCGATCATTGATCCATTCATGCTCCAAGCTCGCGAGCGTGCGCGAGCCGATCCCCGAGCCCTGTTCGAGACCTTCGGCGGCAATGCCCGAGAGCGCCGCGCCCTTCACCTGATAGCCCGCCGACTCCCATGCCTCGCGCGCGACGCCTAGCATCGCGCTCTTCCCAGATCCGGCATAGCCTATGACATTGCTGATCCCGCGCGAACTGGTGACATGCTCAAGCGCGCCGCGCTGTTCTGCTGACAGGTCAAGACCACGGTCGGCCGACAGCGCCAACGCCCGCTCGCGAAGGCGTTCGGGAACTGGATGATTGCGGCGCGCATCGAGCTTCACGGTCGCGCGTTCGAGCCGCCGCTCGGTTTCGATCATCGCCCGTGACGTGAACCGGTCTTCGCCGCGCCCGTCCTCGCCGAGCACGATGAGATCGGGAGAGGTTTTGACCGCCGACATGACGGCGTCGAACTGCTCCTTCCCGTCGCTGTGCCGGTGCGCGAACATCGCAATGTCGCGGTTGGTGAACGTCGCCTGCCGGTGCGTGATCGCGTCGAGCGCGATACCCGGATCGGCAATTATTTTTTCGCCGTTGGATCGGGCAATCTCGAGATGCTCTGCCAGCCGATCAGTGTCGAGCCCTTGCCCGGCTATGCGCGACGCTGCGGGGCCGATCTTGTGCTGCGGTTCGAGGTCGATCCCCTGCGCTTCCAAGGTGCGGTGATCAACGCGCGCATCGATGTCGAGCGATGCCAGCCGTTCATTCACATGATCGGCCCAAGCTTCGCGCCAACGCGTCAGTAGTTCGGTGCGGTTCCAGTCGCGAACCTTGGCGCCAAACTCGGCGCTACCATCCTCGCCAATGCGGATTTCGCGCATGGTGAGCATCACATGCGCGTGCGGCCGTGCAAGCCCGTCGGCGCCTATATCCCAATGGACATTGATGTCTGCGACCATTCCGCGGTCGACAAACTCGCTTTGCACGAAGTCGCGGGCCAGCTCGATGCCCTGCGCCTCGGTCATCTCGCGCGGGATCGCGAACTCGATCTCGCGGGCGAGCTGCGCGTCCTTGCGAATCTCCGTCGCCTCGACATCGTTCCAGAGTCTTTCACGGTCACGCCACTCCTCGGACGCACCCTCCGGCAACATGACCTCGCTGTGCACGACCCCTGCTTTGTTGGAGAAGTCGTGGCTACGGCCGAGCCGCTCGTCGTGCAGCCGATCCGCTGAGCGATAGGCGGCGGCCGCGACCGCGCTGCTGCCGACAGCGCGGGAAATGACTTTTGCCGAGAAATGATAGAGTGCCATGAGGGCCATCCATTTACGCCAAAACGAGCACGTCGGCACGACGTATAAGCGCGCCCTCACACGATTTCATCGCGCTCGGGATCACAGCTTCTCACAAGATTTCAGCTACTTGCAGGCGCGTGAGACTCGGCATAGCTGGTCCGTCCGACCATCTGAAACGGAAGGACAGGAGATGCGTAAACCGCGTGATTTCGATGCCGAACTTCAGGCCCTGACCGACAAGGCTAGAGCGCTCAAGACGAGGAAGCAGGGTCAGCTTGGCGAACTGGTGAGCGCAACGGGTGCCGATGCGCTGTCGATCGAACAACTCGCCGGCGCGCTGCTTGATGCGGTCGCCGCCGATACCGCACGAAAGGAGGCGTGGCGCAAGAGCGGCGTCGCTTTCTTTCGCGAGGGCGGCGCCCGTGCTCGCAAGGGCGCTGGCCGGAACGCGGGGAGCGCATCGCCGAGCGGTGCAGGCGCACAGCCGCCTTCAGGCGAAGCGGGCGCGGCATGACATGCGAGAATGGCAGGTGAAGCGCCGCGAACGCACGCGGCAGCTGATCGAACTTGGCGGGCTCGTCGCCAAGGCTAATCTCGTCGAGCTGACCGGCGACGATCGTGCCGTCATGCTGGGTATGCTGGTCGAGGCCGCCGCGACGCTGCGCGGCGACCGCCGCGAGACGCAATTGCAGCTCTGGCGCCGACGCGGACAGCGCGCCTTCGCTCACGAGCCCAACGCGCGCCCGAGCGAGCCATTCTCCACCATCGATATTTATCCATCCTCAAAGGAGTTCGGGTCATGAACGACACCGACATCATCGATACATTTCTTGCGACATTCAGCCGCTACATCGATAGCGGGTTCGGCCTGCTGCAGGGCGAAGTCGCCTTCCTCTCCTCGACCCTTATCGTCATCGACCTCACCCTCGCCGGACTGTTCTGGGCGTGGGGCGCCGATGAGGATGTCATGCAGCGTCTCGTCAAGAAGACGCTGATGATCGGCACCTTCGCCTTCATCATCGGCAACTTTCAAAGTCTCGCAACGATCCTGCTCGAAAGCTTCGCCGGTCTCGGCCTCAAGGCGACCGGCGACACGATGGGAATAGGCGAGTTCCTGCGGCCGGGACGGATCGGGGCAACCGGCATCGATGTCGCCGGACAGTTGCTCGAAAATCTCGACAGTCTCACGGGCCCCATCGGCACGCTGACCAACCTGCCGCAGATCATCTTGCTGCTGCTGAGCGCGATCCTGATCATGTTCGCCTTCTTCATCATGGCGATCCAGGTGTTCGTGACCGTCATCGAGTTCAAGCTGGTCACGCTCGCCGGCTTCGTGCTGCTGCCATTCAGCTTCTTCGGCCGCACCGCCTTCATGGCGGAACGCGTGCTCGGCTATGTCATGTCGACGGGGATCAAGCTTCTCGTGCTCGCGGTCGTCACCGGCATCGGCACGACGCTGTTCGAACAGCTCATTCTCGACTCCGGACTCGTCGAGGAGATCGATATTCATACCTCGATGGCGCTGGTGCTCGCGGCGCTCGCTCTTCTCGGTCTGTCGATCTTCGGACCTACGGTTGCAAACGGCATCGTTTCTGGCGGGCCGCAGCTTGGTGCGGGCGCTGCCGCTGGCACCGCACTTGCTGCTGGCGGCGTATTGGCCGGCGGCTTCGCCGGGGCGCGTCTTGCGGGCGGTGCCGCGGGCGCCGGTGCAATGGCCGGAGGCCGGATGGCCATGGCAAGTGCCAGTGCCGGAAGCCGCGCCGCGGGTGCGGCGAGCGCCGCCTACAGCACCGGCTCGCTCGGCCGGTCAGGGGTCGGTGCCGTCGCGGGCGGAATGGCAGCCGTGGGCAAGGCGGCGCTGGGCAAGGCGGGCGATGCGGCAGCATCGCCGCTGCGCCGCGCGGCTGACAGGGTGGGACAGGAGTTCAAATCCAATTTCCGGGCGGGCGCTCGCGCGGGATTGGGAGCGGCGCCGGAAGGCGCCGCGTCCTCTACCGCAAGTGCGCCCGGTCAAGCCTCAGCGCCAACAGCGGGCGGTGCCGGAGACGCGCCCGCATGGGCGAAAGCGATGCGTCAGCGAATGAACATGTCGACCGCATCGCATACCGTCGCCCACGCCGTTCGCAGCGGCGATGGACACGGCAGCGGAACGTCGGTCGATCTCTCCGACAAGGATTGACGAAAGCGAAGTCTATCTCGCCTTCGCGCGGCCGCGAGCCACAGGCTTGCGGCCGCCGCCACGGCCCTTGGTGCCAAGGCCGATCTGCTTCGCCAGTTCGCGGCGCTTCTCCGCATAGTTGGGCGCGACCATCGGATAGTCCTTCGGCAGGTTCCATTTCGCGCGATAGTCATCTGGCGTCATGCCGAAGTTGGTCATCAGATAGCGGCGCATCATGGTGAGCTTTTTGCCGTCTTCGAGACAGACAATATAATCCGGCTTCACGGAGGCGCGGACCGAGACGGCGGGTTGCTGCGGCTCGGGTTCCGGTTCAGCCTTCGAGGACAAGCCGGCAAGCGCCTCGTGGACCGATCGGATGACGAGTGAAATATCCGAAATCGCCACGCTGTTGTTGCTCACATGCGCGGCGACAATATCGGCGGTCAGCGTGACCAGCGTTTCGGCATCTTCCATTCGCGTGTTCCTTCGAAGTCTAACCGCTTCGGCTATCCTCTAGCGCCACATTTCATTCCAAACAAATAGCGAAAGTCTCGCCAACAGAACTATCAGCGCCGCGCTATTCGGGCGGCAGTCGTCCAGCCGTGCGGCGAAGCGTGTCGAGGCGCTCCGAACAAATCGCATGCACGGCGCGACCAAGTTCTTCGACGCGAGCCCCAAGCCAGCGCAATTCCTCTTCGGTGATCCGGTAATGTTTCGAGTAGCGCGCCTTCACATAAGCTTCCTTGAGCTTCTCGAAATGCCTGCGATCCGACTTCAGTTCGCGCGGCCAGACATCGACGAGGCGCATGTCGAGACGCTCTGCCTGGGTGCGTAGAAAGCCGAGATTGTGGACATGCGGCGTGTAGAAGGTGCAGACCAGAAGAACGCCGTGATAGAGGCTTTCGGTACCCTGATGCAAAAGAAACGCAGCCTTCTTGTAGCTGCGACGAGCGAGGTAGAACTTGTAGCCTTCTAAAAACTCCGACGCTCCCGGAATCCACTCTTCAAAATATTCCTGCGCCATGTCGAGCGCTTCATCGGGCGTCTTCGGCTTGGGCTTGTGCAATTCCTTGTCGTCATATTCGTAGAGGGCGATGCCGTCCTTCGCGATGTCCATGAAGAAATAGCGGCCATGCGCGAGCCCGTCGTTCACTTCCTGCATGGTGTGAATAATGAGGTTGACGGGCGTGTGCAGCGTCTTGTCGATCGCCAGCTCGCGGTCCAAGCGATCCTCGATCTTGGGCCAAAACTCGACCTTGTCGGTGAGGCGCTTGTCGCTGACAATAATGAGCAGATCGAAGTCGGAACGATAGCCCTTAGCGGTGTGCGGCTCGTCGACCCAGCCGCCGCGCGCATAGCTGCCGTACAGGATGATCTTATCGATCCGGCCCTTCTTCTTCCAGCTCATCGTCGCGAGCGCGATGCTGTCGGCAAATTCTTCGAAGATGATCTGCTTCACGCGCTCGAGTTCGCGCTGCTTGTTCGCGGGAAGATGATCGAGATCGGTTCTCATTGTTATCACCCTGTAATTGCGAAGGCCGGATGGCAAGCGCCATCCGGCCTTCGCGCGCTCCTCACAGCCGGAAACGCCACCACCATGGATCCTTTTCGTCCATTGCAGTCATGAGGACGCGAAGGCTTCCGGCAAAATGCCATTCGACATCGGCGACGGTGATGCCGAAGCGCTGTGCGATTTCCGAATAGCTCAATTCCTCGACACGGATGGCGAGGAAGACCTTGCGGTCCATTTCCTCCATCCGGTCGACGGCGCGCTCTGCGCGCCAGAGACGCAGCCGGTCCTCGCGGCTCATGCGCACGCTCATTGGTCCGCTCCCGCAAAGGCCAAAAGGAAGTCCGCCGCCCTGCTCGCCTGACTGGCGGCGCGGAAGATTGCCTTCTCGTCGCCGCGCAGCACCGACAGCCATGACGCGATGTAATCGGCATGCCGGACGGTCGGCGCGATGCCGAGCGATGCGCAGGTGAATGCCGACGCCATCTCTGCGACAAGCTCTTCCTTTGCATAGCTGTCCGATCCGAACCCGCCCTTCTGGTCGCGGTCCAACCGGCTGGCATGACCCGTCCAATGGCCTAGCTCGTGCAATGCGGTCCGATACCAGTTCACCGGCTCGTGAAACGCAGCCTGTGGCGGCAGCTGAATGAAGTCATGGCTCGGGCTGTAGAAGGCCTCGCCGCCGCCGATGTTTACGCGCGCGCCGGTCGCGGCGATCAGCGCATCGGCGTCGGTTATGGCGAGAACCGGATCGGGGCTGACCATCGCGGCGGAATAATCGTCGGGCAATCCTTCGCACTGATCGACATTAAACACGACAAAGCGTTTGAGGAATGCCACCTGTCGCGCGTCGCGATCCTCACCGCGCGCCGCCTCGGCTTCGGCCTTCGGCGTGAACCGGTCGGCGTAGCAAATGACGGTGCCTTTCTCACCGCGCCGGACATTGCCGCCTGCCGCTTCGGCCTGCCGGTAAGTAAGCCAGCGCTGCGATGCGTGTGCCTTGGCAATCCCCTCGGCCCACAGAATCAGCACATTGATCCCGCTATATTTGCGCGCCGTTCCGGCATTCTGCGGCATCGTGCATCCGCAAGCTGCGTTATCCCACGGCTGCACCCATGGCAGCCGCCCCTCTTCAAGCTCTGCGATGATCCGGTTGGTGACTTCCGAATAGAGGCTCGCCCTCTCGATCCGTTCCTTGCGCATGTCGCTTCTCCTTCCAGCCACCGCACCCCGGCCCGGAAGGGGGCGGAGGTGGGCGGCAGAAGGAGCCGGCAGACCCGCATAATCGGGCGGGCTGCATCCGCAGGACCGGAACGAAGAGGAGGACCCGCGGTACGCGGGTTGCGGCCCGACCGGGCGGGGCTAAGGCGAGTGACGCCCACCTCCGCCCCCGCCGTGCCGGGACAGACACGCCGCCGCGCGAGCGGCGACCGCATGCGCGCCAGCGGCGCCCTCCCCAACGCGAATCAGGTGGCGATCGCGCCGTCTTGCGGCGCGTCACTCGCGATCGCGACCGCCTTCGGCGGTCACAATTCCATCATCGGGCGGGCCCGCGAGACGAATTGAGAAAATAAACGCGCCTCTGCCAAAACTACGCTGTAGCCGCACGCAGCCGCCTCTAGCCGCCAGGAGCCGCACGCAGCACTACGCTAGAGCACTACGCCAAAAAGCACGATTTTCTGCGGTGTTGACGAAGGGCCGGGCGATCCCCTTCTATGATCTCAGGTCGACCTATGATCCCCCCGCATATGGAGAAATACTGCATGGCATATCAGTCTCCCCTGCGCATGATGCGCCTCGACGAAGTCCTCAATCTCACCGGCCTCAGCCGCGCCACGCTCTACCGAAAGATCGCCGCCGGGACCTTCCCGCCGCAGCACAAGCTCGCCGAGCGTTGCTGCGGCTGGCGCGCCGGTGAGGTCGATCTGTGGCTCCGCAACCCGGTGACCTTCACCGTCGCCGACCTTGATCGCGACCAGCACCGCGACGCCGCCTGAAATCCAGGCACGGCAAAGCCCCGCGCCGCAAACGCGGCGCGGGGTGGAAGCCCGCCTCAGTCGGCGGGGTTCCAGATGAGGGCGTAGCCGTCTTCGCCGTTTTGACCGGCAGCGCGGCCGAGGTTCGCATAGAGCCGGCGCGGCCCGAACTCGGGAGCGGCGAGGCTCAGCGACACATAGGGTTCGCCCGACTGCTGCCCGACGCGGATCCAGCCGGCGCCGATTTCGACGCCTTCGGAATAAACCCGGTAATCGGGCTGGACGTCGCCCGCTTTTGAGCGGTTGGTCCGGATTTCGATCGCTGCGCGAATCGAGAGGGTCTTGAGCTGGCCCACGAAACCAGTGTCGATGGTGCCGTTCACAAAGCCGATAGCTGCCATTGGTCGTCTCCTTGATTGTACCGCGGGACCATCCCTGCGGCATGGGCGGACCAGGAACCGGCGCATGAGGCGTGCCGCGAACCCGTCAGGGCCGCAGCGAAGCGGAGGAGTGCGGCGGCGCGATTATTTGAAGCGAAGCGGCCGCGAGGAGACTGCGCAGCAGTCGGGGAAATAATCGCGCCGCCGCACTTTCGCGGGGCGCCGCGCCGGTGCAGGTCCAATCGCCCGTCGCCGGATGGTCCTGCAGAACACAAGGAGTGGTCACGAGCTATCGGCATGAACGATCAAATACGGAAACTTAAGTGGGAAAAGCGATCTTCCGGCGTTCCGTCGTGGCCAGGGAAACAGCCGAGTAGGAGGCAGCGATCCGCGCTCACGTCGGTTCATTCCGCAAAGTAAGAAAATCAGGCCCACGGCATGCGATTTGGCGCTTTCGTACAATTCAGGTCGGCCAGCCGATATTATCGGGCTCGCCAACTTCCATCCGGGCTTGGCGATTAGCGACCCCGGCAAGTCAGGATGGTGGGGCGAAGGATGCAGCATCCTCGTATGGGCGGCGCGAAGGCGACTTCGCGTCGCCTCTTTCTTTGGCTAAACCGCGGGCCGTCGTCGCTTGCGGCGGCGGCGCGCTAAAATCAGAAACGCCGCGCCGGCCCCCAAGGCCGGCGCGTCATTTTGCGCCCGGGAAAAATGAGGCGGGCGACCAATACCGCCCGCCCTTAAATTCATGCTGCCAAAGGCTGCTCGTCCTCGGCATCGGGTTCAGGCGCTGTGGGAACCGCAAGCTCATGCGCAACCCGCCGAGCCGATCTCACACTGCCCACACCGCCACGCGCCGTATAGGCCGAAGGCGGAAACGCCATCCACTGCGGCACCCACGGCTCGGCCTTGGCGCGGCCATTTTCGCCCGCAAGGCAATCGGCAATGATCACTTTCAGCGCCTTGCCCTTCTCACAGGCGTTGGCTGCGGCAACCTCCGATCCTCCGAGCTCGCCGACGATGGCGAGCATCACTTCGCGGTCGCGTAGCTGGTCGAAGAAGGCCGCGTCCGCCGACCAGTGCTGGCGCATGTCGGTGCCGAGATGAAGTCCGATCATCTCCACCGCTTCGCTTCCCGCCTGCAGCGTCTCGCCCATAACGATGGCCACAATCTCCAGCACCACCGGATCGGGCAGTTCGAGCAGCCGAGCAAAGAGCGGTGCAAAAGGGGGCCGGTTGAGCGGCCTTCCCGTTACAGTCGTGGCTTCCTCGTCGAAGCCGAGAACGCCAAGCACCGCACGCCGCTTGAGGTCGAACGCCGTCTCGGCAGGCGAGGTCTCGACGCTCTCGGCGATATCTTCCTTCGGCGCGCGCTGGCCCTCGACATCGACGCGCCAGAGGTCGGCGCCCGCGATGACATGCGCGAGCATCGCCCGCAGCGCGACGCCGCCTTGCCCTGCCAGATCGGCGCGCACCGCCGCATGGCGATGGAGGTCGATATAGGCATTGAGCGGACCCGACACTTCGGGCCGGACGGGCTTGGCGATTTCGGTTTCGCCCTCGCCGCTCCCGCCGCCGCCCGAAAGCCGCTTCGCTTCCTTGGACGTGACGAACCCTTCGTGGAAGGTCACTTCGCCGCTCTCGCGAACTTCGACATAGACACGGCCGCCCTTGCGCTTGCCCGCATGGGCGAAATCCCATGAGCGGAACCAGTCACCGCGCGCCATAATGACAACATCGGACCATCCCGCTTCGAGATAGTCCGCCTTGCGCGCTTCGATGGCGGCGGTCTGCGCCGACCAGAAGGAATCGGCGTCGGCAAAGAAGCTGTCCTCGCCGAACAGGTCGGACACGATGGCGAGCTTCGCTTCCTCGACATCGAACAGCGCGTGCTTCACCGCGATGGCCGTGCCGCCGAACAGCCACGCCTTGAGCTGGTGACCGGTCGGGCAATAGCTGCCTTCATCGTCGAACAGCGCAAGCCACGCCTTCTGCTGGCTCTTCGATGCGAGGGTCAGGTGACGCACGGTGCCCGCATCGATCTCGCCGCCGCGATAAAGGGTGCGGATGCGCGGAAGCAGATTGCCGAGCGCAAGGATGCGCTTCACGGCGCGCGGCTCGAACCCGAAGCTGTCCGCGACCTCCTCGACCGACCGCCCCGCCTTGACGAGCGCGACGAACGATTCCCACTGGCTGACCTCGTCGGGCTGCACCCGTGCGAGATTTTCGAGCATCGACGCTTCGAGCGCATCGGCGTCGTCGCCCTCGTCGAGAATGGCGCAGGGAATGGGCCGGACCGCCCCACCCTCACGCGCGACTGCGCCCACGGCAGTAAAGCGCCGACGACCCGCGACGATCTCGAAGTGGCCTTCCGAACAATTGGGTCGAACGAGCAGCGGAACCAGCACCCCGCGCGCGCGAATGCTCGGCATAAGGTCTGCGACGTCGGGGTCTTTCCCCTTCCCGCGCATGTTGGCGGCTGCGATGGACAGATTGCCCAGATCGATGAAATCGAGCTTCATGACTTTCTTCCTTCTCTTCAACCACACCCGGCCCCGGACGGCGGGGCGGGCGGCGAGAAAAGGCGACGGGACCGCGCCGAAGGACGGGGCGCACCCAAAGGGCCGCAACGAAGTGGAGGAGCTGACGCGCAGCGGCGGCTTGCGTACCGGCCGAGCGGTCCCATAGCCGTGCGCCGACTGGCACGCTGTCCGTGGCCGGCCCAGGACAACGCCGCCGTGCGGTCAGCGCGGCGTCATCATCGGAGAACAGACGCACCCTTGGCGAAGCCGCAGGCGGGGCGGCGTGCGCGCGGGCCTGGGCTTAGCCGCCGCCCCGCCAAGATCAGCGAGCCAAGAGCGCTGCGCGGCCAACCGTGCAAACGCGCGGCCTCTGGCGGCGGCCTGCCGCCGCCAGTGCGCGCTCATTTGAGGCCGCGCTCAATCTACCGCCGGCTCAGCTCTCCCAAGCTTCGTTGAGCACCACTGCCGCCAACGCCGATTTGTCGTGCGGGAAGAACCGGCCATAATGTTTCGCGACGATTTCCGGGCTATCCTGGATGGCATAGCCTGCTTGCTCGTATGAGCCGGTCTTCTTGAGAACGTGCGTAGCCAAAACATCGCGCACATTATGCGGACCGTGCGGGAGCAGGCCCTTGATCGCCCCTTGGCCGGTATAAGGATTAAAGATGCCATAGCGCTGGATCGCCAGCCGCCAGGCATCATAGAATCCGACCTGACTATATGCGGCATCCTTCGTCGTCAGCTTGGCCGATTTCACAAAGAAGGTCTTGGGATCCTCGGCGCCGCCGAGCAGGATTTGCCGGTCTCGCCGGAGGTACAGATCGATGAACTCGTAGAGCCGCCCGAGATCGGGCAGAAGCAGTCGGTATGGCTTCCGGCCGAAAAAGGACGATGACGCATTTTTGAACGCGACGGCGGGAATGAAAACTTCCCAGCCGCCCGATAGATCATTCCATCGAAGCTCCCCGCATTTCAACTTCTCGAGTTGCTTTTCGCTGCTGTGCCGCCCGCCCCGAACACAGAATCGAAGCTGGCGAAGATTTTTCTGCCGAAGACCGAGATGCAATCCAAAGCGCAGCATCAGGAATGCGCGTACTGCCTCGGCCGCTGCCTTCGGATGACGTCGCGAGTTCGGCAACCGCGCCAATATTTCTTCGGTGATCTTGCGATATTCGCCGACCGGGCTCTCAGCTTCGAGGATGGGCAATATCGGTTCGAACGGATCGCGATGAACCTTCGCGACGCGCTGAACATCCTTCTTCCGGTTCAGGGCGTAGATGATGAAGCGGTCGCAGACCGCATCCCAATCCTTACCAGCTTCGGCGACCTCATCTGCCGAAATCAGCTCATCGACCGGTTGCAGCGCGTCCGCAAGGTCTGGATGCTGTCGCATCCAACCCGTCTTTTCGCGAGCAAGCGATAGCGCGAAGTCGAGCATATTGACCTCCCAGCTCGTATAGAAGCCGCGGCGCTCCTCGCGCCAATGGAGATACCAGTCCCAGACCGACGGAAAGAGCAGCATCGCGAGGCACAGGCGATCGGCGGGAACGCCAAATCCGCGAACATCGCCATCCGGGGGCGAGCATAGAGCACCGAACATAAGTCCGAGATGTTCCAATTTCTGGGACGCCGTTTCCTCGCCCCACATGCCCTGGCGAAGCAGGCCTGACGGCGCGAGGATCGAGGTTTTGAATGCGATAAGACTATGGACTTCAGTCTGCAGTTGGAAGGGCGCATCACGACAGCCAGCCATACTCCCGTCGGTCGCACCGGCATCGACCGACGCGTTGTTCGAGAATCGGAGCGAAAAGCGCTGCTGCGTCGCTTCTCGCTGAAAGCGGCGATACTCTGTCGCGCCCTCGATGATGACCGAACGCACCCACGCCAGTATTTCTTCACGTTCGCGTTTGGGCCGTTTCGAGAAATCGCCCGGGAGGTGCCAGGCAAGTTTCCGCCGTTCTGCAAACGTAAGCGTTGCGATTGCGGGTCGCGCAGTGGCACGCCCAGTCCGATCGAGTTTCGCCTGAAAATAGCCCTCGGGCAGACGATAGCGGCGCTCGATTCTGCTCAGGACCGAGAGGCTTTCGATCGTGCCCGGCGCCTTAACGCCGGTCGCCCACGTCTGGATCGTCTTGCGATCGGTCTTGTCGTCCGGGCCGATAATGGCGCGGTGGAGATGATTGCAGCTATCTCCGTGCCGGCGCATGTGCAACGCAAGCGCTTCGGGAAAGGAGGGTGGATCGACCCATTCTTCTCCAGACGCCTCGGGAAATTCGACAATCACCTTCGGTTTCGGGCCGCGCTTCTTTTTCGGATGGCCAGCTAGGTCTGTGCTCTCAGCTATGGGGGCGAGCAGCGGGCATTCCGCCAAAATGGTGGGCACTTTCAATAAACTCCTGCATTCGGTGTTGGGCGGCGCCCGATGGCAGAAGCTTCCTTTCAAATGGAAAACGGCTGAATCGCTCCCGCGATTGCTGCGGATTGCTGCTCCTGAACACCCTCTCGCGCTTGTCACCGGGAATCTGCGCTACGACGCTTGTCTTCACGCCGACACGCTGGTAGAGGCGCCCCTCGTTGCCGCTTTAGCTCAGTTGGTAGAGCACATCATTCGTAATGATGGGGTCACAGGTTCGAGTCCTGTAAGCGGCACCATCGACCCCATAATTCAATGAGTTAAGGCTCTGAGAAAACGGAGGGTTGATCAAATCTGCCGCTGATCGGTGCGGCTGCTATCCTTCAGTATTGGCGGGCGGACGCAGAGATAGCTGGAGCGAAGATAGCTCGGCGATTTCCTGTTCGGTCATCCCCGAGAATAATTCGATGAGTTCGTCCTGCCTCGGCTGACCAAAGGCAATACGATACGTCGCCAGCGACTTCTTCAGATTGTCATAGCGTTCGAACTCGCGGCTAAAGGGCGGCATGAGGACGACACGCTCGATCTTCGCTTCCCCGGGGTAAATCCAGTACGGGATAATGTCTCCGGGCCCGCCCGACGCGATTTCGGCGGCTTGGGCCGCAGCGAACATCGCTGTCCAATGCGACCCCTGTGCAGGAGACATCTCCACGGTCCCGCCATGAACCGCTGCCACATTACGCCGCACCGCGTGATTTTTGAAGCGATGCACCCGTCCCTCTCGCTGCTCGATATCGACCGGATTGCGCGGAAGGTTCCAATGAACAATGCGAGCGCAATAAGGATGGAAATCGAGACCTTCTTGTCCGATTGAAGTCGAGGCGAGAACAAATGGCCGGAAAGGCGATTTGAAAGCTGCTTGCACTAGCGCCGTTCGCCGAATTCCCTTCTCTTCTTCGGCATGCGTCGCAAATCGCATCGCGAAGCGCGCTCGGACCTCGAACGTCTCGTCATGCAAGCGCGATCGCCCTGCGGTCCAGTGATCCAGCGTGATCTGGGCGGGCCTCAGCGCCACAACCTCTATCAATTTCGAAGCAATGAGATGCGCTCTCTCGCCCGGTGCATATTGCTCGGCGCGCTCGGCCTCGACCAACAGATGCAGATATTCATCAAGGACGGCTTGGAGGTCGTGGTTCGACGCATGCGTCAAAATCAGTCGCCAGTAATTGACCGGCGAGTTTTCCTCGAGAAGCGCCCGGCTCTCGGGCTGGTTATAGAGACTTCGAAAACCGAGCGCGATCGCCATGGCAGCGCCGAGAAGTTCGGGATCGTCAGAATCAAGTTCCGGACAAACACGCGCAAGCGCGCGCAGCGCGCACGTCGCAGGCGAGCCAAGGGCAAGTTCCGCAAGCCGGTCGAGACATTGTCGAGAGTCGGCGTCGGGATGATGGTCTTCACCGCCAAGCGCATCGATTATGACCGAGATGGTCCGCGCCATCGCTTCATGGTCATCATGCCCCTCATGCTCGACCGCCGCCAAATGCTCCCAATTGACCGCGCGTCCAAGTTCGATGTCCACGAGAAGAGGGAACAGCCGGTCGGGATGACCGGACATCCGCTCGAGGATCGAAGGGTCAATTTTCTCGGTAAGAACTTGTCGCGCTTGGGCAAGCAACTCAGCACAATCCGTCGCTCGGCCAAACCGTGCCTCAAGCGCCAGTGGATCGACCAAAGTCGCGAGCGCCGGCGAGGGAGAAAGTATCGGCAAAAGCTCTTCGACGCCGATCGGCCGGCCGGTTCGGCTGGCAGACTCCGGAGACATGCCCATCCGCCGGCTTGCCTCATGAGAAAGAAGCGCCGCTATAGCGTCGGGAACCATCGACCAGTCCGAAAACACAAGTGATTTCGTAGCGGCAGACGCCTCACCGAATGAAGGGTGCGAGGGCGGGATCCAGAGCGCCTTGTCGAGTCCCTCCCCGAACGCTGTTTCAGCCAGCGCGCGCATCCGCGAGTTGCGAAGCGGAAGCTCGTCATATGCCTCGATCTGCGCCTTGGTTATGAGGTGCCTTTGCACTTTTCTAATCGAACTTCGCAGTTCTTTCGCGGGCCGACGCTTTAACGATTGAAGCTTGTCGCGCAGCTTGTACCCTCGCATGAAATTGAGGAGATAAGGCGCCGATTTCCAATATTCGATCACGGATGGGGCGCCGACCAGATCGGCGATCTTGGAAACTTCCCTAACCTCCTCAAGATCGCCCGTTTCGACCGACAACTTAGGCCGGAATTCCCTCACGAGGGCGTTGCGATCTTCGGTTCTGTCAACTCTCTCGGTACGGGCAATAACCTGAGATAGCGTGGAATGGAGCTTGTCGCGAGTGTCGCGCGCGAGTTGCTTGGTTGCCGGCATCGACTGTAAGGCTCGGCGGAAGTCAGCGAGCTCAACCTCAAGCTCGCGCACGCGCCGCTCACCGTCGAGCTCGCCGAACAGAAACCGCATGGTTCGGAGGAAATCTCGATAGTGGTCACCCTCTTCGGCATCGTCACTGCTGATCGTCAGCATTCGATAAGGCGTCGCCGAAAGCAGCAATAGTCGCGCCTTTGAGCCATCGTCTCCGCGATAGGAAAATAGCGCGCGCGCCAGTTCCGCTGTTGCGGCCTTCTCGGGGGCCAAGTCCGCATCATGCTCGTGCAAAAGCTCGGCAAATCGCTGGAATTCATCCAGAATGATAAGATCAGGAGTCAGCGCATTGACGCAAACTCGAGCAAGTATGCGCCTAAGCTCTCCAATGAGGACGGCGGGACGCTGGTCGGGGGGATAAAGCGGGTTTTGCCGGCTCCGGGCAATTTCCGCCGCCGTCCGAATCCGCTCGATCAAGTTATCATCGACAGCAGCATTGAAAACCTGGGTGATTTCGGCCGAAATGTCTTGCTCGCGAATCCAGTCAATCCAACCGGGCCAATTTTCTTCGGCCACGCCGCCGCGAAAGATGCGCTGCACCCCTCTGTGTCGCAGTCCGATACGCCTCCTGAGCATCTCGAAAATCAGTGCCCGCTCCGTTGCCGTGCCGAGTGAAGACTTGAGGTCAAGGGCAGTGCCAGGCGTCAGGCTAATCAGGTTCACCGGCCTTGAAGCAAGGCCGCCCTGCCGCTCGATCTCCAAGGGCAGTAGCGTGAGCCGTGTATTGAGAGGTTTCGCGTCGGATCCGACGACGTTGAGCGCCTTGATATTCTGCTCTGCTATCGCCTGATTGGAGCAGATATAAACGATATCGATCCGGTCAACCTTGCCGGTAAGTTCCTCGATTGTCTTCGCGATGACACCTCGCGCGACCATCGTCTTTCCGAGCCCGACCTCATCGGCGACCAAAAATTGATCGGTAGGCGATTGCTCTGAGAATAAGCGCCGAAAGACATAGTCTACGGTAGCACGTTGAAAGGGTTTCAGAACGCCGAGATGAGGGTCAGCCTTATAGGTCATCGGCGTGCCTTCGATGATCCGAGAAGTGGCGCGAAGCTCGCCCATAATTCCCGGAACTCCTTCGGAACGATATTCCCATCGCCCTCGGGGCTATCCAGACGCCTGAGTAGCGCATCGATCTCCCTCAGCTCATCGCCGCCCATATTAAGCGCGCGGACCATTGGCTCCAGCAGCGAGCTTCCGCCCTGTCCGAAGCGCTGTAGCCACTGCCCTTCACCGGCGGCTTCGCCTTCGAGGAAGCTGCCTTCGCCCAGGCTTCCCAGCAGAAGGCTGAGATACCGAAAAAAATTCTCCGCGTTCGCAATATGCGCGCTGAGCACTGCAGCATCCCGGCCGTCAGGGAGGTCGACAAGGCGCGCACCGAGCGTAAAGGAGCATTCCATGTTCGTCGGCTGATGACGCAGGCGCACCCCCAGCCACCGGGTGACATCGCCCAACGGCAACTGACCAACAGCGAGGGGAACCCGTGCCTGAAACAAGGCCGCCGCATCATGCCCGCTCAGATTGGCGACGGTAATCGGACGAAGGAAGCAGGCGACGCCGTCCGGGAGTTCGACGACTGGCACGGCTCCGGCAACGGAAACCTCGAGGCTGACGAGATTGCCCAGATCTGTACAATTGAGATCCAGCGGAACGGCCGCGATCTCCCGCCGCAGGCGATCGAGCAGCTTTTCGGCCGCCAATCGTGCGTCTTCAGTTGGAGCCTCGGACGGTTCGTACGGTATCAACAGGCGCTTAAAGCCCTCTGAGAAGAGCGCCTGATCAATGGTTCCCATCCGGGTTTTCGGTCCATCAAGTTCAACCATGACCTCGACATTCTGCGTCCGCCCGCTCTTCGTCGGGACAAGTGCCGCCGCTGTCGCGTTGGCTGAACCAAGGTGAATGTGAAGACGCGAACCGCGCTCAACGACGTAAGCCTTTGCGTGCAGACCTTCGAGATTGCTGGTATCTGCGGCCTCCTCATCCCCTTCTTCAAATTCCGTCGCACGGCTATTAAGGGTTTGGACTTGAAACAGCGATCGGACGCTCGGGTTCAAACAGTCCAGTTCTTCAGGTCGCGCAACAAGCTGGGAGGCGCCCGCTTCTTCATATCCATCGGCTAACCATTTCAGGGCCTCGTTGCTTACAAACGGCGATAGAATGGCTATTCGCTCCCCCTTCTTAGGCTCCCATCGCTCTGCTCCCAAGCCGTTCACGGCGAAGCTTATGCGGGTCGCTCCGGCCGGGAACTCATTCCACCAGCAATGTTGAAGGTCACGGACTAGCGAACGAAGAAACGCTGGTTCGGCTGGACGGGTCGAACGATTTGCGAGTCCTGGAAGGGCTCGAAGAAGCCTCGCAATCGGTTCATTAGAGCCATTTTGTTCATCGTAGTCGACTGTTCCGTCAAGACAGAGCGCGAGGTCCCAACACCGATCATTGGTGAGGTTGCGCGATAAGATCGCTAGCCTCATCCGTACTGGCTCGCCCTTTTTGTCAGGCTGGAAGCGGAGACACCAGAGTTTCGGGTGGAATGCCCCGCCACCAGGCGCCGAAACTTCCACTATGCTCTTCTCATATAGCGCCATCAGCCGCGCGGCGTTGGGGTTGGCGGACTTGATCCGCCCTCGGTCGCAGTAGATTGCGATGCGCTCCGCCATGCGTTCGACGCTTTGCAGCAAAGCCAGCGGACTCTGGAGCATCTCGTCGCGATTCTCGGCATCTCGAAACACGATAGCGATAGGAATTGCGAGCGCCGTTTCAAAATCGAGCGAATATGTGGTCGCGACCGCATGATCGAAGCGGTAGCCATCGGGCGCACGCATCATGGCCGTGTACAGCTCTCGATTCTCCGGGTCAAAAGCTGGATCAGCCTGCATCGGCCAGCTCCGTCAGATAGTTTCGCGTAATTCCCCACCGAAAATCCAGTCGCGCATGCCCTGAGGCGCCCGACCATCGTTCAAGCGGTCCATCGTGAAGCAAACGTGCCTTTCCGCGCTTCAAACCGTGCTCACGACGCTTGAGCAACTCGATCGCGCGCTCGTCAGACTGAATCGAAATGCCTCGCTGCCGCGCAAGACCTATCCACTCTCGAATGAACGAGCGCGTTGGCGACCTCAAATTATGACTCGTTCGTCCGACAAGTCCAAAAAGGCCATCCACATCCCAATCATCTAATCTGAGCTGTTGCAGGTCGTTGTGCCAATCCTCGAGCTCATCTGTGTAGCGACCGCATAATTCTTCCGCCTCAGCGTGCTTGCTCGCATTGGGATTGTCTCCGGCGCGGCGCGCTAGGAGGAGATTGTAGAGCACGCTCGCACCGTACATTACGCCCGAGAAGCGCTCCGCGTGATCGAGTATTGCACGGTTTGAATCGGATATGTTTCGCGCGACAATCTGCCATGGCCATTGTTCGTTCCGTTCTCCGCCGTCGGCAGCGAGCTCATTGAGCAAGCTCGACTTCGCGCTGATGGCGAAACGGTCCCTAAGAAAATCCGCCTCTTCGCCATCGAGGTCAAAGTCGCACTTTTTGAACAAGCCGTCCGGCGGCTCTGGAAGATTTGACGACCAAAGCCGCAGGTCATGATCCCGCAGACTTTCAGGTCCGTAGGAAAGAAAGGTGTTCGGGGTACCAGCCATTGGCCGGATTCCAAGTGTATGAAGACCGGCCCAATAGACGCTGGACGCAAGACGTTTAAGATTTCTGCCCGCGTCGCGACCAATAACGCCGGTCGTCTCACCACCCGCCAAGAGCGCCTCGCTCAATTGAAATTCAAGGTCGCGAGCGAATGCGACGCGCTCGGCAGGCGTGCCCTTTTGACGTTGTGCCTCGCGATAGATCCAAGGGACAAACAGCATATAGCGAAGTCGGGTTTGAATCGTGCTCGTACCCGGGAAGAGCAAGTCGGCTATCGCGTCACGAACGGTCCCTAGGCCGAGCTCATCCCGCGCCTCAGGCTGCTTGAACAGATCAATAAGAGTCTGCGCTCGCCGGCGCTCGTCCGGGTCAAAATCTATCCAGGCCAGATAGGACATATCGTTCTTTCAAGTTTCGGCGTTTGATGAGGTGCAATCGACCGATGACAAGTCGTTGGGCGTAGAGGAGGCGCCGAGAGGCGAGAGATGCCCGCGAGGCCCCTACACTTGGTCTTTCCCGATCATCGACGGAAAGCCATCATCCGCCAGCGGCAGCGGTTCGATCTGTGACGGCAATTTGATGCGCAAGATGTCCGGCTCATCTTGTGCCAAGCCGTAAGCCAGCAACAGCCGGCCAGAATCACAGCGTTTGCGCGTCATATGCTTTGGCGGTTTCGGCCTGTAGGCCTTTCGATCTCCGAGAATTCGGCCCGGCATGCTGTCGACGAAGGCGGCGTGAACCTCGGTCGCACATCCTCCGCCAGTCGTCACGAGCTGCACCGGCTCGCGGCGCAAGCTCGGCCTGAAACAACCGGGAGCAACCGTCGGAAGGCAGGCTCGCTTGTAAACGAGGTTGAACTGGTGATCGCAGGCTGACCGGAAAACGTTATCGTCGATCTCGGCTTCGCGCGCTGTGTCGAGCGCCGCCGCACCCAATAGTTCGACGCCGGCCGAGAAGGCTGCAATGTTGGTACCTTCATCATCGTCATTGAGGTTGAACGCGACGATATCGAGGGTCGAGGCTCCAACATCCACCAGCACATGCGACCGGCGGTAAGATGTCGGCAATTTGGCATATCCGGCCAAAGCCGCACAAAGCTCGGGAACTACGATATAGCCGGGCGGAAGCTCGCCGGATGAAGCACGATAAGCCTGCCGCACCTTGTCCAAACTAAGGTTGGTGCAATCGGCAGCAACCACGCGCGCGGCGCTCAGGATACGCCTGAATATTCCGAATGAGGCGGCGTCATCGTGAGCTGCGGTCGGGATGCCAAAATTGAAAGAAAGAAAGTGCGATCCACCGGCAGGGCCAAGCGGTCGGGCCTCGGCGTACCAGCCGGTGAGATGCGCCATATGCAGCGCGATGAAGGCAACGGCCGCATCGGCACGGGTTACGGGAACTTCCGGCCGGATACGCTCGCCGTCATAGCCGGCAATGATCCCCGTTTTGAAACCGTCAAGCGGCGTCGCGTTGTTCGACGGGACCAGCGAAAAACGCTGACTGTCAGGATCAAACCAGATCACGGTCTGCCACAGATAAGGGTGATCTCGCGACCGCAGCTCTTTCGGAACCTCCATTGCCGCAACCGGATCATCAGCTGCGTAGGGCTGATGAAACACCACCTTCAGCGAGCTGGTGCCGAAGTCAAACCCCACCAAATAGCCGCTCTCGTCGCGCTCCGGTCGCTCGGCGAGCAAACGGCTCCCGGTAGCGATATGATCGCCAATTTCCCGCGAAACAGCAGTGCGAACCGAAATCGCTCGCGCTTCAATCGCCGGCGTCGACCTCTTCACGACATCCCGGATATGATCGAACGCCTCCTCCACCGGACTCTTGCGGCTCTTGGGCACTTCGCCGGGGGCTGCGGCAGAATGCGGCGCCGAGACAGTGCTGCGGGAAGCCTCATCGGCATGGTTGGTCACCGGAGAGGATGGGGGAACCGGCGGCAAGCTGGCTTCATCGCGTTGCAGCCTAGCCCGTGCCGCAGGCGTCAGGTCCCCGACCAGGGCAGGAGGCGTGCGTGATGGTCGAGCTGGAACTCTGGAAGGATCGATTTCCCGTTTTGGGGGGCGAGATTTCTTCGACACCTCGACCGCCCTGCCCCGCCGATCGACTATGCCATTCCCAGGCGCCAATCCCCTCGGCGACCGTCCGGCTTCGGAGTCACCGCAGTTGAAGGCATGTCTAGCGAGCATTTGTTGCTCCATGTCCGAAACGTCGATCGGAGCACGGCTCTCAGGGACGCTGCCGCTGGACTGATGACGGCCTGCCCCCGCACCGTTGCGCGGAGCCTGCGCATTTTCGTGCATGGCCGCTTGCAGCCCTCTCAGCTGGTCTGCGAGGCTTGTTGGGCGACGATCCTTTGCCATCATGCCTGCTCCATCAGATCAACGATGGCGAGGCCGACCAGCTTTGGCTCATCGTAACTGAAGGATTCTTCGCGCCGCTGTATCGCGTCGAGCTTCAGGTTGAGCCGAGCCATCAGCTTCTCGAACTTGCCCTGCACGGCGTAAACGAGTTGCTGGCGTTTCGCGCTGCCGGAATAGCGATGCTCCCTGATCTGGGTCTCGGCCCGTTCCTGCTCGCGCCGTGCATGTTCCTCGATCAACGACCGCTGCGTGTCGACAAGATCATAATGCCGTGCCGCTTCCGCGCTCTCAAAATCGGAGCGTGCCTCCTTAAGCGATTGAGCCAGCTCTTCGAACGTCGGCATCGCCGCAAGACACTCGTCCGGCGGCAGAAGATTGAGCCGCGGCTCTTCCGACAGTGCTTCGAGCAAAATCTGCTCGGCGACCTCCTCGGAAAGCGCCACCTGACCTCCGAGCGCAGCTCCTACAAAGGCGAGCTTGTCGACCGGCACTATGCCTTCAACGGACCATCGCTCGATGGCGATAGCGTAGCGTCCGGCAGGCACGCCCCATTCTTCTGTCACCGGAATCTGAAATGCTGTGACAGGTCGTGCGAGCGAGCTTCCCTGCTTTCGGTCGAGCATTTGGGCGCTGAAACGCGACAATGGATGAGTCATCGGAATGGCTTCGACACCGCGAAACCGCGACGGGTTCGGATTGCTACCGAAAATGCTCCTGACGACGGTCTCGCGCGCAAACTTTGTCGGATAGCGCCGGGCGTTGTTGTTTCGAAACTGGTTGAATTCGGCGGCCGCGGCGGCGGACAGCCGGATATCATAAGCCTCGATCTCAATATTGGCTGCCCGATCAATTCGGGTACCGCGATAGGACCCGGCCAGGATACCCGAGACATAGTCGCGCAGGTCCGCTGCGGTGAGGCGCTTGTGCGGCGCCTGCGCGTCGTTGATGCGCTGCAAAATGCTGTCGCCGTGTGCAACTAGCCCGGGCGCCTCGCGCTCAAGCTGCTCCGCTTCGGCCTTGCGCTGTTCGGCTGCGAGCACAGACCTATCAAGCTCGATCGCGCGTTGCTCGACCGTTAGTTCGGGATTGACGAGCGCAATCTCGATATCCCGGATGATATCACCCAATATGGGCTCGAAATCTCCGAGCGCCGTCCGGATGATGCCCAGCCGCTCGTACAGCCGGTCATAGACCTGCTCTTCGATGGTGTCCTTCGAGATCAGATTGATGATGTCGATCGACTGCGACTGCTGCCCGATGCGATCGATACGGCCAATCCGCTGCTCGACCTTCATGGGATTCCAAGGCAAGTCCCAGTTAAAGAGGATACGGCAAAACTGAAGGTCGAGACCCTCACCGCCGACTTCGGAGGTCAAAAGGATCGTGCCTCCCGGCGCATCGCCGAACATATTCACGATTGATTGGCGATCCCCCGCCACGCCTCCATGGAGTTCGAGAACCTCGAAACCTTTGGCACGCAGTTTTTGTTCGAGGTGAGCGATCGATTTGCGGAAGCTACTGAAGATGATGATCTTCTCGTCGGGCGTTTCCATGCGAATGCGGCGCAGCCATTCGGCAAGACGCTCAAATTTTGTGTCATTCGCTTCCAGCGTCCGCAGTCGAACAGGATCGTCGCAAATCTCTCCCAGAGCTTCCGTCAGGGGGCCGGGTATGGGGCCGCTCGATCCTGCGTCATCATCCTCGTCGAGTGTAAGCTGTCCGCTTCGCGTGCCCCAGTGGCGATATGCCGCAGGCAGGCTCGAGGCCAGCAACCGCTGGGTCTGCGCGAGGAGAAAGCGCTCGTTGATGTCATGCCTGTAAGCATAGGCCTCGATCCGAGCCGTCGCTTCGTCATAAAAGTCCCGTTCGGCCTCGGTCATTTCCCATCGCGCCGTTTGAGGACGTCGCTCAACCTTGAACTCGGCAACGTCGCGCCGGCGGGTGCGATTGATTATCGAGCCAAGAAGCGACATCTCTTCGAGGCGTGCCGCTATCTTGATGCGGTTAGCTGGGGAATCCTCGACACCCTTGGCGAATTCTTCGCGCAAACGCTCCAAGCGGCTGCCTGTCTTCAGCACCTGGCCTTCAGGTAAATCTGCGACAAGGGCCGCGACGCTTGCCATCGGGACCTTTGGATTTCGCGCCGCCTCCCACGCAGCCACATAGGGCGCGTTTTCTTCCTGCAGCATGTCGAACAACCACTCGCGTTCGAATGTATCGGGATCGATAAGCTTCAGCAGGGCACGCAAGTCATTTGCCCGGAGGTTGATCGGTGTGGCCGACAAAAACAGGCTATAATCGGCGACGTCGGTGACCAACTGACCGAGTTGATGATTCATCGTGTCGGTGTTGCGCAGATGGTGCGCCTCATCGATCACAACCAGATCGAAAAGGTCGTCGCCGGCTTCCGCGAGATATTCCGCCAGGTCGGCGCGCGGTCCACTGACATCTTCATCGGGGTCGCTCCATCCTTTCGGCGGACGCAGGCTCGGCATGGATGCAATGACCGCAAAGCCCTCTCTGTGTTCGCTGTCATCCTTGAGCGTCTGAAGCAGCCCCTTGGCATCTTTGATCTGTGCGAGGACGTTGAACTTGCTGCGCAGTTCGTCGCGCCACTTCTCGCAGAGTGGCTTGGGACAAATGATCAGGAGACGGCGACAATCGAAGCGGGCGACAAGCTCCGTCCAGACCAGCCCCGCTTCGATCGTCTTTCCAAGGCCGACCTCATCAGCGATGAGCAAGCCCCGCGACGGCGAATTGAGGAGCTTCAATACGGGCTTGAACTGGTAGGCGTGGAACTCCGTGTTGGTCGCACCAAGGCTGTAGATCATGTCCGCAAGGCGGCCGGTCATCCGAAGATGCGTGATAACACGCCGAAGGTCGCCGGGCGCAGACAGCTTGCCAAACTTCAGGTCTTCGAATGGATCAGCGACGGCAAGGATCGCTTCGAGCTGGGCGCTAGGGACTTTCCTGCGGCCCGTCGGGAAGTCGATCCAAAGAAAGGTGCGCCCATGGACTTCTTCCGCAGGCTCCCTTCCGACCGTCCCGACAGTAGACGGATCATTTTTGAAGCGAACAAGCTCACCAGCCGAGAACATCTACTTCCCTTCCCCCAAGGAACGTCCTTGCGTCCCAATAATCATCGGGCACGTCAATGCGATTTACCTCGTCCGTTCAGAACTTCAGGCGGTGCAGACGATGTGCTGCCGTAACGATCGCCCCGTCGTCGCTGACGACGACATAGCTGTCGAGCGCACCCTCGAGTTTCGAATAGCGCTCGCGCCCGAATGCGCCTGCCAGCCGCCGCCGGGATTTCTTGTCGAGATAATAAATGTCCGCGCCGCGATGCCGACGGCGCGCGCCGTAAGCGAGGATCGCATCCACCGCTTCGGTCGAAATTCCGCGCTGCTGGATGCGCTGCCTCGCATGCTTAGTCAGTCCCATACTGTCCTCCCAATGGTTACCGAGCATCCAAAATAGGAGATTGGGACGACAAAAACTGTCACCCGTTGATGCGGCGCCGAATTTAGCCCTAACCCGTTACGGCAAGGCTTCAAACTCGCGCTGGTGTCCGTGCACCATCTCGCGAAGCCGAGCGGGCTGCAACACCTCGACCGACTTCCCCCATGAATAGAGGTGCCAGCACATTTCGAGGTGTCCCGACGCTTTGAAGCGCACGAGCAAGGAGCCGTCGGGCTCTTCCTCGACACTCTGCGTAGGGTGGAAGACGAACCGCCGGGCATGGGGTGCCGCGTCGGGCGAGAAGCGCCAAATGACGTCACCATGTTCGGCAGCATTCTCGAACGAGCCAAAGCCCTTTTCGGAATGTTCGCGGATATTGAAGCCGGGATCGATCTCGAAGCTCGTGTCGAGCACCTCCGCCGAGTAGATTTCCTCGACCCGGTAATGGCGCAGCGGCGCCGTTGCCGGCTTGGCCGTGTCGCGCGCGACGAGATAGCGGCGCACACCCAACAAGAGGCCGTGCGGCGCCACCACACGCTCGCTTGGCTTGTCCTGCGTCCGGCGCCGATATGAGATGCGGAGCAAAAAAGGCCCCTTCAGGCTCTCCGATATCGCGCTGTCGACCTCGCTCGTCCCCGCCGGTCGCGGCCCCGGACGAGCGGCATGCCCCAGCGCTTCGAGCAGGGCTTCCTCGTCGACAGCCAATCGTGTGCCCGCATGAGCGGGAATTAGCGCCCTCACCTTCCGTTCCATCTGGCGGACCGTTGCAGCCTCAGCGGCCATGCCGGCCGCGTCGAGCTGACGTATGGCCGTCGTCATTGCGGCAAGTTCCTCGGCCGATGGCAACAGCAAGGGCGCAATCGCGCGCGCAGGGATGCGCCATCGCCGCTTGCGATCGTCACCGTCTTCGGGCTCGGTCTGCGGAAAAGCCGCCTCAAGCGCGACGGTCATGCGCTGCGCCGATCGGTGGACGCAGCCGAACTCCTCGACAATCTCTTCGAGAGACACGCCGCTGCGGCGCGTCGCCATCATCGCCAGCTTGAGAAGGTCCTGGGCCTTTGCAAACGACATCCGATTCTCCATGACAGCTTTTGTCGTCCCGACCTGCCATAGCGGAATAAAGGGGATTGTGTATGCGGATGATCGACGACGCTCTAAGGCTTTCCGCCTCGGACCTCATGCGGTTCAAGGGGTGCAGGCACGCGACGACGCTCGATCTGCGGCTGATCGAGGCCCGCGATATCGCACCATGCGAGGATGGCGAAGAAGCCGAACTTCTTCAGAAGCAGGGCGACGCCCACGAACTTGCCTTCCTCTACGCGCTCAAGGCGCAAGGCAAAAATGTCGTCGAAATTCCCAAGGACGGGATCACGCTGGAAGAGTCGGTCCGGCTCACACGCGAGTCGATGGCGGCCGGCCCGGACATCATTTTTCAGGGCGCCCTGCGCGGCGGCGCATGGGGCGGCTATTCCGACTTTCTCGAACGGGTGGAGTGCCCTTCCGATCTCGGAAGCTGGTCCTATGAGGTTGTCGATACCAAGCTGAAGCGCAAACCCGACCCCAAACATATTCTCCAGCTCTCGCTCTACTCCGACCTGATCGCCGATCTTCAGGGCGTCCGGCCGGAATCCGCGCATCTCCAGCTCGGCGACGGTTCGCGTTTCACCGTGCGGCTCGCGGACGTGGCATCCTACGCACGCCATGCACGAGCGGTGTTCGAAACCTTCCTGACCGATCGGCCGGAAACGCGGCCCGAGCCTGTTTCGAGTTGCGGCCTCTGTCGCTGGAAGGAACATTGCCGCGACGAATGGGACAAGGCCGACAGCCTTGCGCTGGTAGCAGGCATGACAAGATCGCAGCGTGGGAAGGTCGAGGCCGCAGGCATCGAAACGCTGGGCGGTCTCGCGGTCCACGACCAGCGCATCCCGAAGCTCGCTCCCGAGACGCAACAACGGCTTCAGATGCAGGCGCGGCTCCAAGCCGCGCGACGCGCCGGCGGTCCGCCGGGATTTGCGCTTCGCGACTATGAGCCCGGCAAGGGTTTCGGGCTGCTGCCCGAAGCCGACGATGGCGACCTTTTCTACGATATCGAGGGCGATCCCTATTATGAGGGCGGCCTCGAATATCTCCACGGCATCTGGTTTCGCGATGCGGGCGAATGGAGCTTCCGCGCCTTTTGGGCGCATGACCGTGCCGCCGAGGGCGAAGCGGTTTCTGAGCTGCTGCAATTCTTCACGGCGCATCTGCAGCGCCATCCGAAGGCGCATATCTATCATTATGCAAATTACGAGATTGCGGCGCTTCGCCGCCTGACCGCAGAACATCGCGTCGGCGAGGCTGCGATGGATCAACTCCAGCGTGAGCGGCGGTTCGTCGACCTGTTTCGCGTCGTATCGGGATCGCTGATCACTTCCGAGAAGGGCTATTCGATCAAGGATCTCGAAGCCTTTTATATGGCGAAGCGCGAGGCCGATGTCGCGACCGCGGGCGCGAGCGTCGTCTTCTACGAACGCTGGCGGGAAACGCAGGACGGCGAACTGCTCGACAAGATCTATGACTATAACCGCACCGACTGCATCTCGACGCAGCTGCTGCGCGACTGGCTGATCCGCGACGTTCGCCCTGAAGGCCTGCCTTGGCCGAAGCTCGGCGAGGTGCCCGACGCGGGTCCGCTCGCGAATGTCGAGGCCGAGGATGAAGAGATGGCGGCGCTGCGCGAGCGGCTCCTTCCGGTTCGCGAGCGGCTCGGCGAGGACATCGCCAATCTGCTGCTCGACCTCAACTTCTTCCACAAGCGCGAAGACAAGCCGGCCTGGTGGGCGATCTTCGACCGGCTCTCGCAGGAGAGCGAGGAACTCGTCGATGACCTTGAATGCGTACAGGGCCTTGAGGCGATCGGCGAGCCCGTCAAAGTAACAGCAAGATCGTTCGAGCGAACCTATCGCTTCCCGCCGCAGGAGACCAAATTAAGGGCGGGCCGCAAACCCTGCGTCAAACCCGCCGCGATGCCCGAGGACGTTGATCTGCGCGAGATCGACCACGACGCGAACTTGCTCGTGCTGCGCCGCTCGACAGCGAAAGGTGAGCTGCCTGAGCGGCTCGATCTCATTCCGGCCAAGCCGATCGGCAACGCGACGCTGCGCGCCGCGGTTGCAGCCGTGACCGATGCAATCATCGACAATCCCGGCTCGGCCAAAGCGATAGAGCAATTGCTCATGCGCGCCGCGCCGACGTTTCGCGACGGAGCGCGGCCGGAGGGCGTTATCGACGCCGAAGGCGATCTGCCGGCGCAGACCAGCGCCGCAATTGCCGCCATGGATCAAACGACCCTGGCGATCCAGGGACCGCCCGGCACCGGCAAGACCTATGTCAGCGCGCTATCGATCATCGACCTCGTCCGTGCGGGCAAGCGCGTTGCGGTTTCGTCGAACAGCCACAAGGCGATTACCAATCTCCTTGAAGCGGTCGCGGACCGGAGCGCGACCGACGGAGTCAGATGTAGTGTCGTTCAGAAGGCTGCCGACGATGACGATGAGAATGCCCATCCCGCCATCCTCCTCGTCAGCGAGAACGACGCGCCTGAAATCGGGGCCGCCGATGTCGTCGGCGCCACGGCATGGCATTTCGCCAGATATGACGCACCGGCCTACGACTATCTCTTCGTTGACGAAGCGGGACAGGTCTCGCTTGCCAATATCATCGCCATGTCGCGCGCGGCCCGCAATCTCGTCCTCGTCGGCGATCCGATGCAGCTGCCGCAGCCGCTTCAAGGTACGCACCCCGGACGGAGCGGCGATTCCTGTCTCGAATATCTGATCGACGGACACCGGGTCGTCCCCTCCGATCGCGGCATCTTCATGCCGGTCAGCCGCCGAATGCATCCCGCGGTCTGCGACTATATCTCGGTCGCCGTCTATGAGGGCAAACTCCACTCGGACGATGCTGCAGGCAGTCAGTCTCTGCTTGCTCACGACGGGCGATCGCTCGTCGGCGCGGGCGTTCGCGCGATCGAGCATTTCGGGCGCTCGCAGGTCAGCCCCGAAGAGATAGACGCCATAAACGCGCAGATCGAGGCTGTAACCGGCGCAACCTATCGCGCGCGCGATGGCAGCGAGCGAGTCATCGGTCACACCGATATTCTGGTCGTCGCGCCCTATAATGCCCAAGTGAACGCGCTGCGCGCCTCGCTGCCTGCGGCTGTCCGTGTCGGCACGGTCGACCGCTTCCAGGGGCAGGAAGCACCCGTGTGCCTCGTCTCCATGACGACATCGAGCGGCGAAGAACTGCCGCGCGACATCGACTTCCTCTTCTCGCTGAACAGGATCAATGTCGCCGTCTCGCGCGCGCAGACGTCGGCGGTCGTCTTCGCAAGTCCCCTCCTCCTCGAAACACCATGCCGAACCGTCGAGGAAATGATGCTCGTAAATGCACTTTGTTTGCTTCGCGAGCATGGGGGTGACAGCTTCTGACATGCTGAGGTGCGAATCTGCTTTCATCGAACGAAAGGAGATTCGCTCATGGCCTACTGGGATATCGGACTTCGCCACATCGTCGACGTTGACGGACAGTTGCTGGCAATCGACGCTGAGGTGATCGACACGGCTTCGCTTCTCGCGAAGGCCAATCTTCCGACCGACCGCCAGCTCTGGCTGGTCCGGGCCGGCGAATATTTCGCGCTCGGTGCGAAACAGCTTCTCCGCCTCTCGCAGGACGAAGTGCTCTTCTTCGAGACCGCCGAGCGCGTGCAGGCGCCGATATTTCACAAGCGGGCCGCCTGAGGCCCAATACCCCCTACGCAGATTTGGAAAGGAAAAGCTCATGGCAGACGTGCAAGTGACGTGCATCAACAAGCAGCCGCGCAACGATCCTTATGAAGGGATCACCCATCTCGGCGGAGCGACCTGGCACTGGACGCGCCAGCAGGTCATCGATTCGATCGAAGCGAAGACCAACACGTTCTACACGCTTGTCGGAAACAATCGCGGCAACATCGGTGTCGTGAATGGGCCGAACGGCAAATATCTGCGCACCTACGCCGACGGAAAGTGGAACGACAATCTCCTCGCGCTTCCGGAATGTCCTCGACGCTAATGTCTAAATGGCCTTATCGCTTGACGCGGTAGGGCCTGAATCCGGCGCCCCGAGATGATCAACGAACAGAAAGAGAATTATGCAGGAGCGGTACCTCGGGGATTCTCACGACTTCTTGAAGTACGCGCTGCTCCGGCATCTGGGCAAATCTCTCGAGCTTCGGATCGGGGTGAACTGGTACCTTACGACGCCCGATCAGGTTGACCGCCCGGGCAACAATGATGGCGAAAAGCGTCATCATCTCAAAGGCGGGGTTTGGCGTGATGCGGACGCCGAGCTCTTCGAAAAGATCGGCAAGTTCGATACGGTCGCCGACCGCAAGCTTTCGAACGTGGCCGAGTGGGAGATTCTACCGCCCGACACTTGCTACTTTGCGGCCCACGTGCCGGCGGATGACCGTGGAAGCTGGCACCAGAACGCAGTCGCCGAATTGCAGCCGGCCGATCTGATTTTCCTCGATCCGGATAACGGCTTCGAGGTGACCTCGATGACCGCGCGAACCCGGCCCAAATATTCGCTCTTCAGCGAAGCCGCGGACTATGTGGCTGCGGGCAAGTCTGTCGTTGCAATCCAGTTCGCTCGCCAATGCGACCCGGTACAGCGCGCGATCGATATTCGAAGCAAGCTCGTCTCACTGGTAGGAAGTCCGGCGGACTTCCCGGTTATTCGCGGGCGCGTTGCTCCCAATCTTCTATTCTTCAGTATCGTTCCGGGTGCCAATCGCGAGCGGTGGCAGCGCGCCCTGCTCGACTTCGAGATGAATTGCGCCAAGGCCGAAATCATCGAGTAGGCGGCTTTCAATGTTTCTTTATTGCCGTCTGGCATGGTCGTTCCATGTCAACGACGCTCGAACATCCTGCCAAGCTCGCAGTTCTTATTGATGCCGATAACGCGTCGCCGCGGATAGCCGCAGGCCTTTTCAAAGAGATTGCCACGATAGGCGAAGCGAGCGTCCGGCGCATTTATGGCAATTTTTCTAGCACGCGGCTCAAGGGTTGGGCGGAGGTTCTGGCCACACATGCCATCATGCCGCACCAGAATTTCGCCAATACGATCGGGAAGAACGCGTCCGACATCGCGCTCGTGATCGATGCTATGGATCTTCTGCATTCGGGACGGTTCGATGCCTTTTGCCTCGTCTCGTCGGATAGCGACTTCACGCGCCTTGCCGCCCGAATACGAGAACAAGGCGTCGCCGTGTATGGCTTCGGAGAACAGAAAACGCCGCAAAGTTTCCGTCAGGCGTGCAAGCGCTTCATCTACACCGAGAACCTTACGCTCCACGAAGCTGAAGGCATAACGGCGATTGGCGGCGGCCCCGAGCCTGAACCTGAAACGGCCAAACTAAAGCCGACGGAGGCGATCCCGCTCATCCAAGCAGCGCTGGGCCAGCTCGACGATCTGGATGGCTGGTACCCGCTAAGCGCGGTTGGAAGCCGACTTCTGGCAGAGATGCCCGATTTCGATCCACGCAGCTACGGGTGCGTCAAGCTCGTCTCGCTGATCGAAAAATCTGGCGCCTTCGACATTAGGCGCGACCAGCTTCGGGTTTACATCAAGACAAAATAGCTGCGCCGCAATCGCTGACCGTCTGACCCAACTCCCCTGGCAAAGAGCTTAGTCAGAGGCCGAAGTCTGAAGGCCGAAACCTAAACCGCTCCTCCGACGGAAAAGCGCGAAGAGCGATCAACTCGCCTTGCTCGTAGCGAATATGCCAAGTTTGAGCGTTGCGGGGCGCTGGGTCACGAAAGACCGATGGGTCCAGCAGGGCCACGTTCGCGCGATGCTGAGGATCTCTAACGGACGCGTAGCGAATAGCCTGCGCGTCAATCTCTCGCGCTTCAGACGCAAATTGCTGGCAAGCGGAATAGTCGTCCTGCGCCATCCACAGCGACGCGCCCGCAACAAATGGTTCTGCACACAGGTCGAGCAGACGATCCATCGCTACTGAGACACTGATTGCCGAGTGTTCCACGGTCGTGCTCGGCGGCTGAAATCCAGGCGACCGGGAGTAGAAACGCAGCCGCCAATAGGCTGTCTCGGCAATCGCAGCGCCAATCGCCTCTGCGGCATAGAAGATGCCGGGCTTCTCGCCGGCGCGGCGAAATCTCGAGCTACTCTTATGCCCGTAGCGAAACGGCGTCGCGAGCAGATAGTGGAGATGTCGCGCCGCTACCGGCAAGTTCGGTTTCACTTCTTCCACAAGCTGCTCGAGCAACGCTTGATCGTCGGTGCCCGACGCCAGACGGTTGGTCGAAATCCGATGTTGTGCTTCGACGATCCGCCACAGCTTCCCACTGTAGGCGCGAAGATGCTCCGGCTTCGGCGTTCGCTCAAACGCGGGCGCGGTAATCATCGACATAGTCGGCCACGTCGTTCAGACCGCGGATCGTGCGGATCAGATCGATGGGTCTGCCGCCAAGATCCAAGTTTTCCGACTTCAGCCAAGACGTCGAAGCCGCATCGTCGCTTCCCATGAGCGCATCGAGGCTGCGAAAAAGCCGGACGAGATACTGCCCAAGTTCGAACGCCTTCTCGGCTCGCTGAAGTTGATAACTGCCGGAACGAAGCCGCGAGGCCGTTGCAGCAGAAATACCGACCACCGAGCCCAACTGCTCGTTCGTCAGCTTCCAGCACGTCGCCACACGCGCGACCGCTTCCGAGAGAACTCGTCCCTGATCCGCTTGGGAGGCTGGCAGCGTCGCCATGACATTCTCCAGAATGAAATTCTACATTTCCATTCATAAGAACAAACTTCGGATTTTGCAAGCGGGCGCATTTCATTTGGCGGTTAGAGCCGAGATCTGGTCTTCGTCACACGCGCGTAGAGCGTCGAGATAATCGCTCCACCACTGATGCATCGCTACCCGTTCATCCCAATAGCGCCCTCGATTATACGTCCCGCGAACGACATTGGCGTCCGCATGCGCCAGTGACCGCTCGATGGCATCGGGATGCCACTTGCCGCTTTCGTTCAAGAGCGAAGAAGCGGTGGTGCGCAGGCCGTGAGCCGTCACCTCCCCGGTGGAGTATCCCATGCGGCGGAACGCCTGATTGAGTGTGTTCTCGCTCATTGGGCGACGAAACGTGTGAAAGGCAGGAAAGACGAACCCTTCGGGTCCGGTAAGCTCATGAAGCTCCTTCAAATAGCTCACGACCTGACGCGACAAAGGTACGGCATGCGGCCGGCGCATCTTCATGCGCTCCGCAGGGATATTCCATACCGCACTATCGAGGTCGATCTCCGACCACAGGGCTTTACGCAGTTCTCCGGGCCTGGCCATCACATGAGGCGCAATTTGACACCCGAGGCGCGTAATCATGTTTCCGGTATATGCGTCGATAGACCGCAGCAACGCACCAACTGCCTCCGGTTCCAAGAGCGCAGCGTGGTGCGTCACACGCGGGGCGATCAGCGCCCCCCGCAACACGGCAGTAGGATCGCTCTCTCCTCTTCCAGTCGCGACCGCATAGCGGAAGACCCTGCTGGCGAAGGAGCGGGCGCGACGCGCCGTTTCATATTTGCCGCGCGCCTCGATCCTTTTTAGCACAGCCAGAACCTCAACGGGCTTGAGGTCGGCGACAGGCATGGTCGCGATAGGCTTGAGCTGGTCGAGGAGCCAGTTCGCCTTCACCGTCGTCGCATCGGCTCGCCCCTCGGCGACCGACTTGTCGATATACTCCTTGGCAATGTCACCGAACGTGTTTCCGGCATTGAACTGCGCGATCAGCTTCTGACGCTTGCGCTCGGCAAGCGGATCCACGCCCTCGCGCAGCTTACGCCGGGCATCGTCGCGTAATTGCCTCGCCTCGGCCAAGCGCACTTCCGGATATGCCCCGAGCGCGATGCGGTTATCCTTTCCGAGGTGCCGATACTTGAAGCGCCAGAGCTTTGCGCCTGTCGGGCGCACCTCCAGATAGAGGCCTCCAGCGTCCGCGCGTTTGTAAGGGCGGTCCTCCGGCTTAAGCGAACGGATCACAACATCGGTAAGGGACATCGACTCAACTCCTGCAAGCAGGTCTCAGCCGGTGCGACATCTCAAGCCAGCGATGGGGCCACCAGAAAATGGCCGTGGGGCCATCGCCTATTCCGGTGGCCCCATTTCGAGTGAGATCGAGTGAAATATCCTCGGACACCAAAAGACAAGACCAAGGAGAAAATGGCAGATTTCTGCCGTTTTGTCGATGGTTCTGGGATGTCAGGAGAGGGGTAAATGGTGCCCAGAAGAGGACTCGAACCTCCACGACCTTGCGATCGCCAGCACCTGAAGCTGGTGCGTCTACCAATTCCGCCATCTGGGCACGGGGTAGGAGCGGGCGCTTAGCGGCGCGTGTGTCGGCTTGTCAACCGCATCGCACGAGCCAGAGTGCATTTTATCGCAAAGCCGTCGGTTTCGCGTCATAATGCCGTCCTCGCCCCTTGCTCCCCTCCCCGCTTCGCGGCATGGGGAAGGCCGTCGGCGCGCCCCGCGCCATCCAGAGAATCGATCACAGGCGGACGACATGCAGAAACTCGACGGGCAATTGATCACGGTATTGGGGGGCGGCGGCTTCCTCGGCCGCTATGTCGTGCAGCGCCTGCTCGCGCGCGGCGCACGCGTCCGCATCGCGCAGCGCGAGCCCCGCGCCGCGACCTTCCTGAAGCCGCTCGGCGGGCTCGGCCAGACGCAGTTCGTGGCATGCGACGTTCGCGATCCCGCCAGCGCCCTTCGCGCGGTGCAGGGCAGCGACGCCGTCATCAACCTCGTCGGCGCGTTCGGCGACATGCAGGCGGTGCAGGCCGACGGCGCGGGCCATGTCGCCGCGGCCGCCAAGGCTGCGGGCGCCGGCGCGCTCGTCCATGTTTCGGCGATCGGTGCCGATCCCGCGAGCGCCTCGGCGTACGGCCGCAGCAAGGGCGACGGCGAAGCGGCGGTTCGCGCGGCTTTTGCCGACGCCGCAATCCTGCGCCCGTCGATCCTGTTCGGCCGCGAGGACCATTTCATCAACCGCTTCGCGGGGATGATGCGCATGGCGCCGGTCGTTCCGGTGATCGCGCCGAATGCGAAGTTCCAGCCCGTCTATGTCGGCGACGTCGCGGATGCGGTGGTCGCGGCGTTGGGCGATGGCGCGGCGGGCAAGACTTTCGAACTCGGCGGGCCACAGCTGCTGACGATGGGCGAGCTGCTCCGCTGGGTCGCCGATGCGACCGGCCGCTCGCCTTTGTTCGTCGACGTTCCCGATTTCGTCGCCTCGGCGCTCGCGAGCGGCTTCGGCTGGGCGCCCGGCGCGCCGATCACCAAGGATCAGTGGCTGATGCTCCAGCGCGACAATGTCGTCGCCGAGGGCGCCGCGGGCCTCGCCGAGCTCGGCGTCACGCCGACATCGCTGGGGTCGGTCGCCGAGGGCTGGCTCGTCCAATATCGCCGCCACGGGCGCTTCGCCGAGCTCGCCTCGCGATAATGGGTATCTGGCTGACCGCAATCATCCTCGGCATCGTCGAGGGTTTGACCGAGTTTTTGCCCGTCTCCTCGACGGGCCACCTCATCCTCGCGACCGAGCTGCTCGGTTACGACGCCGCGCGCTGGGCGATCTTCAACATCGCGATCCAGCCGGGCGCGATCCTCGCGATCGTCGTCCTGTACCGGAAATTATTCTGGGAGATGTTCACGGGCTTCTTCCGGCGCGACCCCGTAGCGATCGCCTTTGTGCGCAATCTGCTGCTCGCCTTTTTCCCCGCGGTGATCCTCGGCCTCGCCTTTGGCGATTATATCGAGCTGTTGCTAGAAAATGCCGTCGTCGTCGCCTGGGCGCTGATCATCGGCGGCTTTGCCATCCTGCTCGTCGAGCGCTTCGCCAAGACGACCGACGTCGGCGGCGTCGCGAATGTGTCGGCGCGGCAATCGATGCTCGTCGGGTTGGTCCAGTGCATCGCGATGATCCCGGGGGTCAGCCGCTCGGGCGCGACGATCCTCGGCGCGATGTCGTTCGGGGTCGACCGCAAAACCGCCGCCGAGTTCAGCTTCTTCCTTGCGCTCCCGACGCTGACCGGCGCGACCGTGCTCCAGCTGTTCAAGCATCGCGATGCGATCACGACGAACGATCTCGGCCTGATCGCGGTCGGCTCGCTCGTCTCTTTCGTCGTCGCCTGGGCGGTGATCAAGGCCTTCCTCGCGGTCGTCACGCGTTACGGCTTTGCCCCCTTCGCCTGGTATCGAATCATCGCTGGCGTCGCCGCGCTGATCTGGCTCGGCATGAGATAGGTCCGAAACGGTATCAATTGACGAAAGATAATTGCGCGGACCTATTTTGAGGCAGATTCACCCTTCATTTTAGGTTATAAATACTGTCCTAACTCGATATTTGCCCGTGACTCGGCTTTTCGAGCGATGCAATTCCCCGCTCCAGAAGGGGATACTGCATGGCTTCCGATCGCATGCTCCAGTTTGTGGAGCGTGAACAATCCTATCCGGACAAGCGCTCCGCCGAAGAACGCGCGCGCGACTTTCGCGAGATCGCCGAGCGCTACGCCGCGCCCGACGCCGACGCACAGGCGGCGCGCTGCTCGCAGTGCGGCGTGCCCTATTGCTCGGTACATTGCCCGCTCCACAATCATATTCCCGACTGGCTGCGCCTCACGGCGGAAGGCCGGCTGCGCGAAGCCTATGAGCTCAGCAACGCGACCTCGACGATGCCCGAGATCTGCGGCCGCATCTGCCCGCAGGACCGGTTGTGCGAAGGCAATTGCGTGATCGAATTTTCGGGCCATGGCGCGGTGACGATCGGCAGCGTCGAGAAATATATCACCGACACCGCCTGGGCCGAGGGCTGGGTCGAGCCGCTGCATGTCGGCGCCGCGACCGGCCAGTCGGTCGGTGTGATCGGCGCGGGTCCGGCGGGGCTGACCGCCGCCGAATATCTGCGCGCCGCGGGGCACGAGGTGCATGTCTATGACCGGCACGACCGCGCCGGCGGCCTCCTCACCTATGGCATCCCCGGCTTCAAGCTGGAAAAGGATGTGGTGATGCGCCGTATCGACCGGCTGGTCGAGGGCGGCATCCACTTCCACCTCGGCTTCGCGGTCGGCGAGGATGCGACGCTCGACGCGCTGCGCCAAAAGCATGACGCGATCCTGATCGCGACCGGCGTCTACAAAGCGCGCGAGATCAACGTCCCGGGCAATGCTGCCGAAGGCGTGATCGCGGCGCTCGACTATCTGATCGCGTCGAACCGCAAGAGCTTCGGCGACACGGTTCCGGCGTTCGACGATGGCCGCCTCGATGCCAAGGGCAAGCATGTCGTCGTCATCGGCGGCGGCGACACCGCGATGGACTGCGTGCGCACCGCGGTGCGCCAGGGCGCCAAATCGGTGAAATGCCTCTATCGCCGCGACCGCGAGAATATGCCGGGGTCGCAGCGCGAGGTCGCGAACGCCGAAGAAGAAGGCGTCGAGTTCGTATGGCTCTCGGCACCCGAAAGCTTCACCGCCGACAAGCATGTGAAAGAGGTCGCCGTCGCGGGCATGCGCCTCGGCGCCCCCGACGCGAGCGGGCGCCGCAGCCCCGAAGCCGACCCCGGCCGCAAGTTCGACGTACCCGCCGACATGGTGATCAAGGCGCTGGGCTTCGACCCCGAGGAACTGCCGCACCTGTTCGGATCGCCCGACCTGTCGGTCACGCGCTGGGGCACTTTGCGCGTCGATCATCAGACGATGATGACGAGCCTGCCCGGTGTTTTCGCGGCGGGCGACATCGTGCGCGGCGCCAGCCTCGTCGTGTGGGGCATCCGCGACGGCCGCGATGTCAGCGAGCAGATGGCAAAGTGGTTGAAAGCCAAGGCGAAAAGCGAAAAGAAGGCAGCATGACCAACAGGGGAAGGTACATGCATATGTCCAGATGGAAATCCGCGCTGCTTGGCGCCGCGCTCGCCGCGCTGCCCGTTTCGGCAAACGCCCAAACGCCCGGCACGGCGGCGCAGCCGACTGCCGAACGGCTCGCAAGCGCTGAACAGCTTATGGCGGCGATGATGCCCGCCGAGCAGCGCGACGCGATGGTAGAGGAGATGATGACCGCGATGATCGCGAATATTATCCCCGGCATCAGGAAGAGGATCGATGAGAAAGGCGTGCTCTCGGAGCCCGGCATCAAGGAAGTCTTCGATCATTTTATTGATCGCCAGCGGGATTTGGCGATCGCCCAGCTCAAGGTCGAGATGCCGAAGCTGATCGAAGCCATGGCACGCGCCTATGCGCGCCGGTTCACCACGGCGCAGATGGACGAAATGCACGCTTTCTTCCGCACACCCACCGGCCAAGCGTATGTGAAGGAATCCATGGGGATCATGTCGGACCCGGACGTCGCGGCGTGGCAGCGCGACTCGATCACCAAAAGCATGGAAAAGTTGCCCGAGGAACTCGAACTGCTGCGCAAGCAACTGGAAGAAAAACTGGGCCGCCCGATCGGGGAGGCAAAGGCATGAACACGAAATTCCCGGGAGAAACCGGATCCATGACGCAACTGAAATCTATCCTGCTCGCCGGGACGATCGCGATGCTGCCGCTCGGCGCCCAGGCCCATGCCGCACCGAAGGAAGCGCCGGTCGCCGAAGTCGTGGCGGCGCCCGTCGAGGATGGGACCGCCACCTCGCCCGACAGCGGAGTCTCTGCCGAAGCGGCAAAGGCCAAGATGCAGAAGGAAATGGACGAGGCGATCGCGCTGATCGAAAAGATGTTCGACACGAGCAGCTTGCCCCCGATCGATCCCGCTCGCCTGACGCTCGCAGAGCAGACGACCGCCGCGCTGATCCCCGCCGGCAGCATCGAGAAGATGGTCGACAATCTCTACGGCAAGATGTTCAAGACGATCATGGGCGAGTTCGGCGGCCAGTCGGACCTGATGCTCTCGGTCCAGACGGGCGTCGAAAGCGAGCAGATCGCCAAGCTTGACGAAGCGACCAAGGCCAAGGTCGCCGACATGTTCGACCCGCACCGCAAGGAACGCGAAGACCAGATCACCAAGGTCATCAAGCCGCTGATCAGCGAAGTGCTGGGCGACATGGAACCGCCGATGCGGAGCGGCCTCGCCAAAGCCTATGCGCGCAAGTTCACCGGCGCGCAGCTCACCGACATCAACGGCTTTCTCGCGACGCCCACCGGCACGCTCTACGCCAATGAATGGATGGCGCTGCAGGCCGATCCCGAAGTGATGCTCGCGGTGATCAAGGCGGTGCCGCCGCTGATCACCAAATTCATCGACCGCGCGCCCGAACTGGAGAAAGACTTCAAGGAGCTGCCGAAGGAAAAGCTGCTCTCCGATTTCGACGACAAGGAACTCGGCAAGCTCGCCAAGCTGATGAAGGTCGACGTGAAGGTGCTGAAGGAACAGCGCGACATGTGGAAGACCGTCGAGGCGACCGAACCGGGCGAAGCGGTCGAAGCCGCCGACGATTATGCGGTCGACGCCGCTGCCGATGCTGCGGCTGCCGATGTGGCGACTGCCGCTGCCGCCGCCGAAGCCGTGGACGCCGCGGTCGTCGACCCCGCCTATGACCGCAGCAACTGGTCGGCGGCCGATCTGAAGCGCGTCGAGGACCTCGAAGCCGCGTACGAAAATGCTTCGCTCGCCGCGCAGCAGGCCGCCGAAGAAGCGGCGGCCAATGCAAACAAGCGTTCGAAGCTACCCAACAAATAGGCATCCAGCCTGTCAGGACGAAGATGATGACCCACTACCCCACCCCCGATCACGCGCGGCTCGAAGCCGAAGGCATGTATCGCCCCGACATGGAATCCGATGCCTGCGGCGTCGGCATGGTCGCGGCGACCGACGGCAAGCCGTCGCGCCGCGTCGTCGAGGCGGCGATCGAAGCGCTGCGCGCCGTCTGGCACCGCGGCGCGGTCGACGCCGACGGCAAGACCGGGGATGGGGCGGGCATCCATGTCGACCTGCCCGTCCGCTTCTTCGACGATGCGATCGCCGCATCGGGGCACAAGGTGCGCCCGAACCGCCTCGCCGTCGGCATGGTCTTCCTGCCGCGCACCGATCTGGGCGCGCAGGAGGAATGCCGCACGATCGTCGAGGCCGAAATCATCGATGCGGGCTTCACCATCTATGGCTGGCGCCAGGTGCCGGTCGACGTGTCGGTGATCGGCGACAAGGCGCAGCGCACGCGTCCCGAGATCGAGCAGATCATGATCGCGGGCCCGCTGCCCGACGAACAGTCGGTCGCCGAGTTCGAAAAGCAGCTCTACCTTGTCCGCCGCCGGATCGAGAAAAAGGTGATCGCGGCGCAAATCGCCGATTTCTATATCTGCAGCCTGTCGGCGCGCTCGATCATTTACAAGGGGCTTTTTCTCGCGGAGAGCCTCGCGGACTTCTTCCCCGACCTTACCAACAAGCTGTTCGAAAGCCGCGTCGCGATCTTCCACCAGCGCTATTCGACCAACACCTTCCCGCAATGGTGGCTGGCGCAACCGTTCCGCTGCCTCGCCCACAATGGCGAAATCAACACGATCCGCGGCAACAAGAACTGGATGAAGAGCCACGAGATCAAGATGGCGAGCCTCGCGTTCGGCGAGCATTCGGAAGACATCAAGCCGGTGATCCCCGCGGGCGCATCGGACACCGCCGCACTCGACGCGGTGTTCGAGGCGCTGTGCCGCGCCGGCCGCGACGCGCCGACCGCGAAGCTGATCCTCGTCCCCGAGGCGTGGACGACCGAATGCGACGTCCCCGACAATCATCGCGCGATGTATTCGTACCTCGCCAGCGTCATGGAGCCGTGGGACGGCCCCGCCGCGCTCGCGATGACCGACGGCCGCTGGGCGGTCGCGGGCATGGACCGCAACGCGCTCCGCCCGCTGCGCTACACGCTGACCGCCGACAATCTGCTCGTCGTCGGCTCCGAAAGCGGGATGGTGCTGCTGCCCGAGGCGAGCATCCGCAAGAAGGGCCGCCTCGGCCCCGGCCAGATGATCGCGGTCGATCTCGACGACGGCACGCTCTACGAAGACCTCGCGATCAAGGACAAGATCGCCGACGCGCAGGATTACCCTTCGCGCGTCAAGGGCTTCCGCACGATGGCCGACCTGCCCAAGGGCGGCAAGGCGAGCCTGCCGCAATGGGACCGGAGCGAACTGCTGCGCCGTCAGGTCGCCGCGGGCCTCACCATGGAGGATATGGAGTTGATCCTGTCGCCGATGGTCGAGGATGCCAAGGAAGCGATCGGATCGATGGGCGACGACACGCCGCTCGCGGTCATCTCCGACAAGCCGCGCCACGTCGCGCAATTCTTCCGCCAGAATTTCAGCCAGGTCACCAACCCGCCGATCGACAGCTTGCGCGAACGGCATGTGATGAGCCTGAAAACGCGCTTCGCGAACCTCGCGAACATCCTCGATGAAAAGGGGCAGAGCGACCACGTCCTCGTGATCGACAGCCCCGTGCTCGTCGGCGACGACTGGGATCGGCTGCGCGCCTATTTCGGCGATGCGGTCGCCGACATCGACTGCACCTTTGCCGCGGGCGGTGACGCATCGACGCTGCGCGAGGCGATCGCCCGCGTCCGCCGCGAGGCCGAGGATGCCGTACGTGCGGGACGCTCCGAACTGTTCCTGAGCGACCAGTCGATCGGCGAAGGCCGCGTCGGCATGGCAATGGTCCTCGCCGCCGCCGCCGTCCACACGCACCTCGTCCGCAAGGGACTGCGCAGCTACGCCTCGATCAACGTGCGTTCGGCCGAAGTGCTCGACACCCACGCCTTCGCCGTGCTCGTCGGCGTCGGCGCGACGACCGTCCACGCCTATCTGACCGAAGCGGCGATTGCCGACCGTCAGGCGCGCGGGCTATTCGGCGAGCTGTCGCTCGACGACTGCCGCCTGCGTTTCCGCAAGGCGATCGACGACGGGCTGCTCAAGATCCTCGCCAAAATGGGGATCGCGGTGATCTCCTCCTATCGCGGCGGTTATAATTTCGAGGCGGTCGGCCTGTCGCGCGCGCTCGTCAACGACCTCTTCCCCGGCATGCCGGCAAAGATCTCAGGCGAAGGCTATCAATCGCTCTTCATCAACGCGACCGACAAGCACAGCGCGGCGTTCGACAAGCGCGTCACCACGCTGCCGATCGGCGGCTTCTACCGTCAGCGCGCGGGCGGCGAGACGCACGCCTATTCCGCGCAGCTGATGCATTTGCTGCAAACCGCGGTCGCGACCGACAGTTACTCGACCTATCTGCAATTCGCGCGCGGGGTCGCCGACCTGCCGCCCGTCTATCTGCGCGATCTGATGGAGTTCAACTATCCGGCGCAGGGCGTCGCGCTCGACAGCGTCGAGGCGATCACCGAGATCCGCAAGCGCTTCGTCACCCCCGGCATGTCCTTGGGCGCACTCTCGCCCGAGGCGCATGAGACGCTGGCGATCGCGATGAACCGCATCGGCGCCAAAGCCGTGTCGGGCGAAGGCGGCGAAGCGAGCGAACGTTATCGCCCCTATGCGAACGGCGATAACGCCAACAGCAACATCAAGCAGATCGCATCGGGCCGCTTCGGCGTCACCGCCGAATATCTCGGCGCATGCGACGAGATCGAGATCAAGGTCGCGCAGGGCGCCAAGCCCGGCGAAGGCGGCCAGCTCCCGGGCTTCAAGGTCACCGAGTTCATCGCGCGGCTGCGCCATGCGACGCCGGGCGTGACGCTCATCTCGCCCCCGCCGCACCACGATATCTATTCGATCGAGGATCTCGCGCAGCTCATCTACGACCTGAAGCAGATCAACCCGAAGGCGCGCGTCTGCGTCAAGCTCGTGAGCTCGGCGGGCATCGGCACCGTCGCTGCGGGCGTCGCGAAGGCGCACGCCGATGTCATCCTCGTCGCGGGTAACACCGGCGGCACCGGTGCCTCACCGCAAACGAGCGTCAAATACGCCGGCACGCCCTGGGAAATGGGCCTCAGCGAAGTCAATCAGGTCCTCACGCTCAACGGCCTCCGCCACCGCATCCGCCTGCGCACCGACGGCGGGCTCAAGACCGGCCGCGACATCGTCATCGCCGCGATCCTCGGCGCCGAGGAATATGGCATCGGGACTTTGAGCCTCGTCGCAATGGGCTGCATCATGGTGCGCCAGTGCCACTCGAACACCTGCCCCGTCGGCGTCTGCACGCAGGATGAGAAGCTGCGCCAGAAGTTCACGGGCTCGCCCGAGAAGGTCATCAACCTGATGACCTTCATCGCCGAGGAGGTCCGCGAAATCCTCGCCAAGCTCGGCTGCCGCAGCCTCGACGAGGTGATCGGCCGCACCGAATTGCTGCGCCAGGTCAGCCGCGGCGCCGAACATCTCGACGACCTCGACCTCAACCCGATCCTCGCCAAGGTCGACGCCCCCGACGACCAGCGCCGCTCGCAGGGTCCGAGCTTCCGCAACCCGGTGCCCGACAGCCTCGACGCGCAGATATTGAACGACGCAAAGCCTTTGTTCGATCGCGGCGAGCGCATGCAGCTGACGTACAATGTCCGCAACACGCACCGCGCCGTCGGCACGCGCCTGTCGGCCGAGGTCACCGCGCGCTTCGGCATGAAGGGGCTCGCCGACAATCATGTGCAGGTGCGCCTGCGCGGCACCGCGGGCCAGTCGCTCGGCGCCTTCTTGTGCCAGGGCGTGACGCTCGAAGTGTTCGGCGACGCGAACGACTATGTCGGCAAGGGTCTCTCGGGCGGCCGCATCGTCGTGCGCCCCACCGTGTCGAGCCCGCTCGTCAGCCAGCACAACAGCATCATCGGCAACACCGTGCTCTATGGCGCGACCGCGGGCACCCTGCTCGCGGCGGGTCAGGCGGGCGAGCGTTTCGCGGTCCGCAACTCGGGCGCGCAGGTCGTCGTCGAGGGCTGCGGCGCCAATGGCTGCGAATATATGACCGGCGGCACCGCGGTGATCCTCGGCCCCGTCGGATCGAACTTCGGCGCGGGCATGACGGGCGGCATGGCGTTCATCCTCGACACCGACGGCCAGTTCGAACGCCGCGCCAACGCCGAATCGATCGTGTGGCAGCGGATCGACAGCGCGCATTGGGAAAGCGTGCTGAAGGAACTTGTCGAGGATCATGCCAAGGCAACCGGCAGCAAATGGTCGAGCGAAGTCCTCGCCGACTGGGACCGCTGGCAGGGCCAGTTCTGGCAGGTTTGCCCGAAGGAAATGCTGACCCGCCTCGCGCATCCGCTGAGCGATGCCGAAGCCGAGGTGGTTGCGGCGGAGTAATATGCGTCGTCCCCGCCTTCGCGGGGACGACGGGTACTTTGCCGCGTTCCTGGGGCACCCTATCGCATCACCGCGCCCGTTCACCCCAGCGAAAGCGTCATTTCCCTATAAACGCCGCTTTGCTGAACCTTTGCGTCCTTTGAAAGGATGGAGCCATGACCCGTTTCGCGCTGATCGCCCTCCCCCTTGCCGCGCTCGCCGCGCCGCTGCCGGCGGCCGCCAATGAAATGCATGGCGCCGTCGCAACGCTCAACGACCCCGTGACGCAGGACCGGATGGCCGACACGATCACGGCGATGGTCGGCGCGCTGATGCAAATGCAGGTTGGCCCGCTCGCGAAGGCCGTGGCGCAGATCGATCCCGAATCCGACGCCGCCTATATCCCGCCCGATGCCACGCTCGGCGAGGTGACCGGCCGCGATCCCGAATATGCCGAGCGCATGGGCGCCGACGTCCGCGCGAGCACGCGCATGGCGGGCCACGCCGCCTCGGCGCTCGCAGCTTACGCGCCGGTGCTCAAGGACATGGCGCGCGACTTTGCGGCGCAATGGGAACGCGAGCGCGAGGCGTCGCGGCGCTGACGCTTAATCCACAATCGCTGGGCCTCGGCGCGCCATAGCCGTTGCGCGCGGCGCCCCGCTGCCGCTATGCCAGGGGCATGTGGCAACTCTATCAATTCCCGCTCTGTCCCTTTTCGCGCAAGGTCCGCCTTTTGCTGGGCGAAAAGGGCGTCGGTTATGAATTGGTGCGCGAATCGCCGTGGGAACGCCGCGACGAGTTCATCGACCTGAACCCGGCGGGGCGCACCCCCGTCATGGTCGATCAGGCGCGCGGCCAGCTGCTGATGGACAGCATGGCGATCGCCGAATATTTCGAGGAAACCGTCGAAGGCAAGGCGATGATCAACGGCACCGCGGCGAACCGCGCCGAGATTCGCCGGCTGACGTCGTGGTTCGATCACGACTTCTATTATGAAGTCACCGGCCCCTTGCTGTTCGAACGGATGCAAAAGCGCATCGTCCACCGCCAGCCGCCCGACGGCGGCGCGCTGCGCGAGGCGATGAAGGCGGCGAACAACCATCTCGATTATGTCGATTATCTCATCGACCACCGCACTTGGCTCGCCGGCGCGACGATGAGCCTCGCCGACCTGACCGCGGCGGCGCATATCTCGGTCGCCGATTATCTCGGCGGGATCGACTGGACGGGGCACGAACAGACCAAGGGCTGGTATTCGGGGCTGAAATCGCGGCCGAGTTTTCGGCCATTGCTGGCGGAAAGAATGGAGATTGTAAGCCCGCCGAAATATTATGAGGATGTGGATTTTTAGATACCCAGCTTCCCCCTTTCTCTAACCCACATCCCGAACGACCGGGTAATGGCGGGTGCAGCCGGCGCCACCCGACTGGACAGTAAGCAGCCATTGGCACGCCCCCGCACCCAATGACCCTCCGGAGCTATGGCAAATCCGCCGTGTCGTTCTGCGTACCGAATTGACGCAACAAAGATCGTTACACCATTGGCACCAATTACCCGGCCAATCTGCCTAGGCGACATTGAGCATAGGTACTAGGCTCGGCCATCGCCCCACGACTCAGCAATTGAATCCAAAGTGAAGCAGAATTTTCCCTTGCCGCCCGAAGCCGCCGCTCTGGCCGCGCGCCTTAGCGGACGTCAGCGAGAATGCCTGGTACTTGTCGGAAATGGCCTTACTTCCAAGGAGATCGGGCGCTTGCTGTCGCTCGCTCCGTCGACGGTCGACAATCATCTCAACGCCGCGACCGAAAGGCTTGGCTGTTCATCGCGCGCCATCGCAGCTCAAATCCTGCAGATGGCAGAGCAGTTTGCCGACCAATCCCGCAACGGGAACGAAACAAAAACCAGCAGCAATGATTCAGAACATTCCGGCGATATGACCGCTCATCCAAGGCCGCGGCGTAGCTATTTTCTACCGCCGTTTGGAGGCTCGCCGAATGAGGAAACGGCGGCGCGCCGGATTACACATATCGGCTTGATAGCAATTGCCGCCACAATGGCGTTCGCCGCCATCACAATAACCGTTGCGGGGGTAATTGAGCTGTTCAGCAAGTAGCATTTTTCGGAAGCATCCATGACCAATCAATGGAGGAGGCATGTGATGCACAAGATAGAACAAGGGGTCGGGAGCGTGGTTGCAGCGGATACGCGGACAACGATGGCGTCGGTAGATGCCACCTATCTCGCCCAAGCCCGAATGGCGGCCAGCATCGTCGAAGCAGCCACGGCCTCCGACCTGCCGGCAGGCGCGACGCAAGAATTGCTGGAAGCGGTGACCGACAGCATGACACAGGTCGTGGCAGGCCGAACCAAACTGATTAAGGCTCTTAGCCAGCTTCAGCAGATACAAAGCAAGAGCAATCTGCGGGAAGTCGGCTTCGGCTGCCCCGGCGGCCTCCCGAGCCAAGCGTCCCTGAAGGCGCCGAACGAACAGATCACGCCTTAGATTCAACAGGATTCAATGATACAAGTATTATTCTACTTCTATCTTCTATCTACGCTCGCCATATCATCGATTTTCGGTGAAAGTGTCGAGCGTAGATTCTGCTTATATCTATTGATATCTTCAATAATAACCCATGCTATTCAGACGAGTTTTCCATTTCCTTCCTATCTTTATTACATAATTCCGATCGACGTTTCGATTTTTATATACTCGCTCCACCTTGCATTGACGAGAAATCGCTTCTGGCCCATTTGGTTTGCTGGCTTTCTCGTGGTCGGTATGGCGGCGTCGGTGAGCATATTGGTTTTCCGGAACCTCAACCCGTTCATCGTGTTCGCGGCTAGTGCCTTCTGGTCGCTGCCAGCGCTCGCCTGCATGGCCTATGGAACCTATCGCGACGGACAACGACGCACGAAGCCCTCGCCCGCATTCAGCAGGGTGATCGATTAACTAGCAGCCCTTATATTTCCAGTTCCGGCCCTTGCCCTCGGCGACCTGCGCGACGGTCGTTTCGATCCGCTTGACGCGCGTTTCCTCGCGCTTCGCCTCGAGTACCCATTCGATATAATCGCGCCGCTTGCCGGGCGAGAAGGCGTTCCAATGGCCTTGCGCCGCGGCATTGGCCTTCAGCGCCGTGCCGAGATCGGTAGGCAGGTCGAGTGCTGCTTTGGGTTTGGGCGCCGGGCGTTTGGGCTTGCCCCCGGCACAGAGCGCCGCCGCCTTGGCTATGAACGCTGCCATCTCGGTGTCGGAGGGCAGGTCGGCCAGCGATGCCAGCCGTCCCATGCTGCCCATCGCGCCGGTATCGCGCGGCGATCCGGTGACCTCCTCGTCGCGCCAGAAACCGAAGGTCGCATGTTCCTTGAACGCCGCCATGCCGGCCAGATTTTGCCCCTTCAGCACGAAGGCCGGAACGCCCCATTTCAGCGTTTCTTCCGCGCCCGGGGCGTATTTGTGGACCAGTTCGCGAAGGTGATTGAGGATCGGCTGCGCGAAGGGCTGCGCTTTCGCGATATAGGCGTCGACGCGCGGATCGCGGTTCAGCCCGGCCACCGCGCCGCGACCAGATAGTTGAGCGCTTCGCTGCCGCCGAGCTGGAAACCCTTGGCCGCCGACGGCGACAGGCCGGTGCGGTCGACGACCTCCAGCCCCGCGCCTTCGAGCAGCTTGGTGAGCTCCTCGGGCTTCAGAAACTGATCCCAGTCGTGCGTCCCGCGCGGCACCGCGCCGATCCGCTCGGCCGCCTCGACGAGCAGCAGCTTCGACAGCATCGTGCGGTTCGGCGTCGACAGGATCATCAGCCCGCCGGGCGCGAGCCGCGCCGCGAGTTCGCCGATGAAAGCCGCAGGATCGGTGACATGCTCGACGACTTCCATCGAGGTGACGAGGTCGAAGGTCGAAGGCGGCAGCGCGGCCAGTTCGCCGGCGAAATAGCTGATCGAAAGCCCCTGCCCCGCCGCATGATCGCGCGCGGCGGCAATATTTTCGGGCGCCGCATCGACGCCGGTTACCTTGGCGCCCATGCGCGCCAGCGGCTCGGCGAGCAGCCCGGCGCCGCAACCGACATCGAGCGCGGCGCGGTCCGCCAGCGCATAACGCTCGCGCGCATCGACGTGCCAATGCGCGTCAATCTGGTCGCGAATGTACGACAGCCGCACCGGGTTCAATTTGTGCAGCATCGCCGACGACCCGTGCGGGTCCCACCAGTCGGCGGCGAGCGCGCCGAAATGGGCGGCTTCGTGCGGATTGATCGTGGCGGTACTCATGCCCTGCGATGTGGCACCGTGCCTCGCGCCATGCAAGAAATTCTATCGCGCGCATACGTTCGCGCGCTTGCCATCGTCCCTCCCCTTGCCTAACGACGCGAGCGCCGCAGAAATGCTCGAAAAAGTTGCGGCCGAAACCAGATTGAGAAAGCGGGGCGACATGGCGCGGATCGTGATGAAATTCGGGGGCACGTCGATGGCGGGCACCGAGCGGATTCGCACCGTGGCGAAACTCGTCGCGCGCGAAGTCGCCAATGGCAATGAGGTCGCGGTCGTCGTCTCGGCGATGGCGGGCGAAACCGACCGGCTCGTGGGTTTCTGCCGCGAGGCGAACCCGCGCTACGATCCCGCCGAGTACGACGTCGTCGTCGCGGCGGGCGAACAGATCACCTCGGGCCTCCTCGCACTCACCTTGCAGGCGATGGGCACCCCCGCGCGCAGCTGGCTCGGCTGGCAGCTCCCGATCCGTACCGAAGAAGCGCACGCCCGCGCGCGCATCGCCGACATCGATACCGGCGCGCTCGGCGCCGCGATGGCGAAGGGCGAGGTCGCGGTCATCCCCGGCTTCCAGGGCCTGATGGACGATGGCCGCGTCTCGACGCTCGGCCGCGGTGGCTCGGACACGAGTGCGGTCGCGGTGGCGGCGGCGCTCAAGGCTGACCGCTGCGACATCTACACCGACGTCGATGGCGTCTACACGACCGACCCGCGCATCGTCGCGCGCGCGCGCAAGCTCGACTATGTCACCTATGAGGAAATGCTCGAACTCGCGAGCGTCGGCGCGAAAGTGCTCCAGACCCGCTCGGTCGGGCTCGCGATGAAAGAGGGCGTGCGCGTGCAGGTGCTCTCGAGCTTCGTCGAGGGCGACGAGGCTCCCAAAAAAGGCACGATGATCGTCAGCGACGAGGAAATAGAGGAACATCAGATGGAACGGCAGCTGATCACCGGCATCGCCCACGACAAGAATGAAGCGAAGATCATCGTCACGCGCGTGCCCGACAAGCCCGGCGCGGTCGCGAACATCTTCGGCCCGCTCGCCGCGGCCGGGATCAACGTCGACATGATCATCCAGAACGTCGGTCGCGAAAAGGGCGAGACCGACGTGACCTTCACCGTTCCCGCCATCGACCTGCTGCGCTCGATCGACCTGCTCGAGGCAGCGAAGGACAAGATCGGCTTCAACCGCATCATCAGCGACGACAAGGTCGCGAAGATCAGCGTCGTCGGCGTCGGCATGAAGAGCCACGCGGGCGTCGCGAGCACGATGTTCCGCGCATTGGCCGACCGCGGCATCAACATCCAGGCGATCTCGACCAGCGAGATCAAGGTCAGCGTGCTGATCGACGAGGACGAAACCGAACTCGCGGTGCGCGTGCTGCACACGGCGTACGGGCTCGACGCCGAGTAAGCTATTCGGCCGCTAGCGGTTGCAGCTCGCCGCCCGCGCGGCGGCGCAGCCGCGCCTGCCCGATGAAATGCACCACCGCGATGTGGACCGCGAACAGGCCGAACTTCGACGCGAGCGGGAAAATCCCGATGAACAGCGGCCACCATCCGGTGAAGAAGAGCGCGATGACGAGGTTCAGCCCCGCGCTCGCGAACATCAGCGCCGCCCAGATCATCCCGAAGCAGTCCATGACATCGCCGACGAGTTCCAACTGCTCGGGCAATATATAGCGGTTGAGCCAGCCCTTGCGGAGCATCACCGACCCGACGATCAGATAGACGATCGTCGGCTTCGCCATCACGAAACGCGGGTCGCCGGTAAAGAGCGTCGCCGCGGCGGTGAAAAGCACCGACGCCAGGCTGATCCATTGCAGCGCCGCGACCTTCTTCCCACGCACCAGCTCATAACCGACGACGGCCAGCGCGACGACGGTGCCGGCGATCGTCGCGGGCACGATCCCCGCACCGGCGACCAGCAGCACCGCAAAGACGAGCACGCCGAGCGAGTCGAACAGCATCGGCCCAAGAGCATAGAGCAAGGTTTTCATCCGCCTGTCCTTTCCGACTCAATGTTATCGACGTAAACATTGGCCGCGGATCGCGTCGGCGTCAAGGATAAATTGACATTGTTAACATTGCTTGCGGTGAAACGCCGCGTTGCGTCGATCAGCTGTGGAGCCGCACCTGCGCCAAAAAAGAAAGACCCGCCCCCAGGCCCATGTCCCCGGGGGCGGGTCGCGACCCGTCGTCTTGTACGGCCGCCGCTGTCCCCGCGGCATGATGCGGGGGCAGTGACGCCAGAAGATCAGGCGAGGTCGAAACGGTCGGCGTTCATCACCTTGGTCCACGCCTTGACGAAGTCCGTCACGAACTTCTCCTCATGCCCCGTCTCGGCATAGACTTCGGCGACCGCGCGCAGTTCGGCGTTGGAGCCGAAGATCAGGTCGGCGCGGGTGGCGCGCCACGTCTCGCCGCCGCCCTTGCGGTCGGTCGCGACATATTCCTGGTCGTCCGAACCGTCGACCGCCTTCCACACATTGGTCATGTCGAGCAGGTTGACGAAGAAGTCGTTCGTCAGCTGGCCCGACCGCTTGGTGAAATGGCCATGCCCGCGCTCGCCGTGATTCGCGCCGAGCACGCGCAAGCCGCCGATCAGCACGATCATTTCGGGCACCGACAGGCCGAGCAGCGAGGCGCGATCGAGCATCATCTCCTCGGTCTTCACTGCCAGCTTCTTCTTGCCGAGATAGTTGCGGAAGGCGTCGGCCTCCGGCTCCATCACCGCGAAGCTGTCGGCGTCGGTCTGTTCCGCCGTCGCGTCGCCGCGGCCGCCGGTGAAGGGCACCGCGACATTGAAGCCCGCATCCTTGATCGCCTTTTCAAGTCCGACCACGCCGCCGAGCACGATCGCATCGGCGATCGACAGATTGCCGCGCAGCCCGTCGAGCGTATCCAGCACCTTGGCGAGCTGGGCGGGTTCGTTGACCTCCCAGTCCTTTTGCGGCGCCAGCCGGACGCGCGCGCCGTTGGCGCCGCCGCGGAAGTCGGACTTGCGATAGGTGCTCGCCGACGCCCAGGCGGTCTTGATCAGCTGGCTGACCGTCAGACCAGACGCGGCGATCTTGTCCTTCACCGCCTTGACATCGGCGTCCGACGGCTTGCTGCCCGTGGGGATCGGGTCCTGCCAGATCAGGTCCTCGGCGGGGACTTCGGGGCCGAGGTAGCGGATCTTGGGTCCCATGTCGCGGTGCGTCAGCTTAAACCAGGCGCGCGCGAAGGCGTCCCTGAACGCGTCATGGTCGTCGCGGAATTTCTCGCTGATCTTGCGGTACGCCGGATCGCGCTTCAGCGCCATGTCGGCGGTCGTCATCATCGTCGGGACCTTGATGTTCGGGTCCCAGGCCGCGGGGGCCATATCCTCTTCCTTCTGGTCGATCGGCTGCCACTGGTTGGCGCCTGCGGGCGACTGCACCAGCTCATAATCATAGTCGAACAGCAGGCGGAAGAAATTGTCGGTCCATTTGTCGGGCGTGTTCGTCCACGCCCCTTCGAGACCGCTGGTGACGGTATGCTCGCCGATGCCGCCACTCTCGTGGCCGCTGACCCAGCCAAAGCCCTGCGCCGCCAGGTCGCCACCCGACGGCGCGGCGCCGAGCAGCGACGCGTCGCCATTGCCGTGCGCCTTGCCGAAGGTGTGACCGCCCGCGGTGAGTGCGACGGTTTCCTCGTCGTTCATCGCCATCCGCGCGAAGGTTTCCTTCATGTCGCGCGCCATGCCTTCATTGTCGTGCGAATTGCCCTGCGGCCCTTCGGGATTGACGTAGATCAGGCCCATCTGGATCGCGGCGAGCGGGCCTTCGATCTCGTGGAAGCCATGCTCAGGGGCGATGCGCGTCTGCACGCCCTGATTGACCCATTTGTCTTCGCTGCCCCAATAGATGTCGCGCTCGGGCTCGAACACGTCGGCGCGGCCGCCGCCGAAGCCGAACACGGGGCCGCCCATGCTTTCGATCGCGACATTGCCGGCGAGGATGAACAGGTCGGCCCAGCTGATCTTGTTGCCGTATTTCTGCTTGATCGGCCACAGCAAGCGCCGCGCCTTGTCGAGGTTGCCGTTGTCGGGCCAGCTGTCGAGCGGCGCGAAGCGCTGCTGCCCGCTGTTGGCGCCGCCGCGGCCGTCGGCAGTGCGATAGGTGCCCGCGGCGTGCCACGCCATGCGGATAAAGAAGGGCCCATAATGGCCATAGTCCGCGGGCCACCAGGGCTGGCTGTCGGTCATCAGCGCGGTCAGGTCGTCCTTCAGCGCCTGATAGTCGAGCGACTTGAACGCCGCGGCATAATCGAAATCGTCGCCCAGCGGGTTCGACGAGCCATTGGGGTTGAGGATCTCGGTCGCCAGCATCTCGGGCCACCAGTCCTTGTTGGTCCGGCCGAGCAGCGCACGCGCGCCGCCGGGCTGGTGGATCGGGCAGCCGCCCGCGGGATCGATGGGGGTGGGGTCGTTCATGCAGTCTCTCCTTTTATGGTTTGGGAATGCTGACGCGGCCGGATGACCGGCGCATGACGAGCCGACGACTTCGAGGTCGCCGGGTGGTTTCGGCGCAGGCAAGCACCGAGTCGGTCACACCATCCTTTCGCTCTGACCAAGGGAGGATAGGCCGCGCTGGCCAATCGACCTAAACGAATAAGGTGAATTCAGTGATTGAGTGGTCCGATTATAACGCCGCAGCCGCGAAAATGTTGGCGGACCTTATCGCACCACCACAACGCCCCGGCGAAAATGCGACGAGTGGTGGAACATCGGCTTGGTGGGGCGGGTTGCTCCAATGCCGCATCATTATGTTTTGCGCGGCAAAAGGAGATGGAAAGTGGCTAACACCCCCAACCAGCCGAACGAAAAGAAACCGCAGGCGGACCGCGACGAAGAACAGCGCCGCCAGCAACAGCAGCAGGGCGGGCAGAACCGCCAGCCCGGCAGCGACCAGCGTCCCGATCAGGGCCGTCAGAACCCGCAGCAGCGCTGACGCAGGCTGCATGAGAAAGGGGCGGCCCGCGGGCCGCCCCTTTTCATTTGGGCGCTGATAATTAGAAAATTAGAAGCTCGCCTTGATCGTCCCGCCCCACGTCCGCGGGTCGCCCGGCAGGCCGACGATCAAACCGGTGTTGCCCGGCCCGACGCTCAGCTGCTCAAGATATTTCTTGTCGAACGCGTTGCGGACCCAGCCAAAGATGTCGATGCCATTCTCGGTGCGGAAACCGGCGCGGAAGTTCGACAGCGAATAGCCCTCGATCCAGGTGTAGGCCGACGGCGACGGGTTCGACGAGAAGCGCGACCGGTAGCTGCCGTCATATCCCAGATAAAATTGGCCATCCTGCCCGAACAGCTTCGATTCGGCATTTGCCTCCGCCCCGAAAGAGAAAGCCCATTTCGACACGCCCGGCAGGCGCTGACCCGAAATGTCGCAGTTCGCGGGGCTGAGGCCCGGCCGGCCGGGCGCGCCCGGCGTCTGCCCCGCGCCGACCGTGGTGCCGCCCGAAAGTTCGGGGGGGCACGGCGCGTCGACGAAACGCTTGTATTTGGCATCGGTGTAGGCGCCGTTGACATAGGAGCGGAACCGCTCGCTCGGCCGCGCCGAAAAGTCGAACTCGATGCCTTGCGCGCGCACCTTGCCCGCATTGGCGAGATAGCCGCGCAGCACACCAAACTGGCCATTGTTCACATTGGCCTGATAATTTTTGATGTCGGTGCGGAACGCGGTGAGGTTCAGCGTCACCTCGCGGTCGAGGAATTCGGCTTTGACGCCCGCTTCATAATGATTGACCGATTCGGGCTTCACCGTTGCCGCGTCGAGGATCGGGTTGTTCGCGGCGTCGCTCGGAACCCCGTTCTGGTTGATGCCGCCCGATTTGAACGTCTTGGCATAGGTGGCGTAGAAGAGCAGATCCTGCGTCGCCTTGTACGTCGCGGTGAGGTCATAGCTGAAGTTCCAGTCGCTGAACGACGGCGAGATTTCCTGCGGCGCGAACACGCCGAGCCGCGCAACGGTGATCGCGTCGGTCGGCCCGAAGACGACCGGCGTGCCGTCGCCCGCGAAGACGCGGCGCTGTTAGAAACCGTCCTTCTTGTCATAGTTCAGGCGAACGCCCGGCTGGATCGTGAACTGGTCGGTGACCTTCCAGCTGACCTGCCCGAACAGCGCCGCGCTGGTGTTCTTCAGATATTGGGTGTTGATCGCGGTCAGCCCGTTCAGCACCGCCGGATTGTTGGCGAGCGCGCTGGTCGGGTTGAGCGTCCAGCGGCTCGACGCCGGGCCGTGCGCTTCGGTGCCCTGCGTGTCGATGCGCTGGTAATAATAGAAGCCGCCGAGCACGAAATCGAAGCGGTCGCCGGTGTAATTGTAACGCAATTCCTGCGTATATTGGTCCTGCTGCGACGGGTTCTGCGACTTGGTGACGATCGGCAAGCCTGTAAAGTCACGATCATTTTCGGGCTGCCAGTCCCAATAGCGCCACGCGGTGACCGAGGTCAGTGTGCCGGGGCCGATGTCCCATTTGACGCGCAGCGCGGCGCCGCCGATCTCGTTGCCGGCATTGAGGTTCGCGTCGAGGTCGGTCAGCCGGTCATAGGGGTTGGTGCTCGGCACCACATAGCCCTGCGCCGCGGCGAGCGCGGCATATTGACGGTTCAGCGGGCGCTGCGTCGCGCCGGTGCGGACGAATACCGAGCTGCAGCACACCGCGTCCTGCTTGTTCCAGTCGCCCGACAGCGTGATGCTGAGATCGTCGTTCGGCTGCCACAGCAATTGCCCGCGAATGCCGATATTGTCCTGGCTCTGGGTCCAGCGGTCGCTGGTGACGTTATAGATCGTGCCGCGGCGGCTGGTCGACGACACCGCGATGCGCGCCGCAAGCTTATCCGACAGCGGGCCCGAGATCGCGGCCTTCGCCTGCTTGAAATTGAAATTGCCGATGCTGATCTCGGCCTTGCCCTCGAAATCGAAGGTCGGCTGGTTGGTCGTGATGTTGATCGCGCCGGCCGTGGTGTTCTTGCCATAAAGCGTGCCCTGCGGCCCGCGCAGCACTTCGATCTGCGCGACGTCGAGGAAATCGAAGGTCGAAGAGGCGACGCGCGAATAATAGACGTCGTCGACATAGATGCCGACGCCCTGTTCGATCCCGTCGTTGGTCAGGCCGAACGGGGCGCCGATACCGCGGATGTTGACCGCCGTATTGCGCGGGTTCGACGAGTAGAATTGCAGGGTCGGCGCCAGCTGGGTCAGGCGGCCGACGTTGAAGCTGCCCGTATTGTCGATCTGTTCGCCGTCGACGACCGAGATGGCGATCGGCACGTCCTGCGCGGTTTCCTGACGGCGGCGTGCGGTGACGATGATTTCGCCGCCATAGCTGCCGCCCTCGACCTGCGCTGCGGCATCGTCAGCGACCGCCGACGTTGCCGCCCCGGCGTCGTCGGACATCGCAGCCTCTTCGGCGGCGGCGGGCGTCGCGGCGCACGCGAGCAAGAAGGACAAGGTAAGCGACGAGGCCCGCACGCGGCGGCGGACCGAAGGATATTTCGCAGTCATGGGTCATTTCCTGTTGCAAAAGAAATCACCACATCCGGCGGTCCGGTCTGCGGCAGGTGGGGACGCAAGTCCCCTTTGGGAGCCGTAAATTCAGTTGGGGTAGCGGTGCCGCTCGGTCACATCGACCTGCACGAGACGGCCCTCGTGCACGGTCAGCTGGATCGCACCGAACTTCAGCTTGTCGAGTGCTTCGAGCACGGTCTGAATGGCGCGCGGCACGTCTTCGGAGCCGCCTTTGGCGACTTCGTTGATAGCGCTCATGATATTTCCTTTCCCTCGTGGATTCGCCGGCCAAGCATATGCCAAGTAATTTAGTAGACAATGATTGATTTGCTTTCTGCGCCGAAAGGTTGGGTTGTTGCGCCCAACGGACCGCGCCGAACGGATTCAAGTGTGCGACGGGCGGATGGACGCAACGACGCTAGGGATTGCGCGCGAGTCCCAGTGCTGGCAAAGGCTGGCTCAATGAGCAAAATTAACGATCTGATGGCCCGCGGAACCGAACTTCTCGGCAGCGACTACGCCATTCTCTGCGGTGCGATGAGCTGGGTTTCCGAACGCCATCTGGTCAGCGCGATCAGCAATGCCGGCGGGTTCGGCGTGATCGCGTGCGGCGCGATGACGCCCGAGCTTCTCGACACCGAAATCGCCGCGACCAAGGCGCTGGCGAAGCGCAATTTCGGGGTCAACCTGATCACCATGCACCCGCAGCTCTTCGAACTGATCGACGTGTGCGCGAAGCACAAGGTCGGCCATGTCGTGCTCGCGGGCGGCCTGCCGCCCAAGGGCAGCCTCGAGGCGATCAAGGCATCGGGCGCGAAGGTCATCTGTTTCGCCCCGACGCTCGCGCTCGCGAAGAAGCTCGTTCGTTCGGGTGTCGATGCGCTGGTGATCGAGGGGATGGAGGCCGGCGGCCATATCGGCCCGGTGTCGACGAGCGTGCTGGCGCAGGAAATCCTGCCCACCTTGGCCGATGAAGTTCCGGTCTTTGTCGCGGGCGGAATCGGCCGCGGCGAGGCGATCGCCGCCTATCTGGAAATGGGCGCATCGGGGGTCCAGCTCGGCACACGCTTCGTCTGCGCGACCGAGAGCATCGCGCATCCCAATTTCAAGAAGGCGTTCATGCGCGCGTCGGCGCGCGAAGCCATCGCGAGCGTCCAGATCGACCCGCGCCTGCCGGTGATCCCGGTCCGCGCGCTCAAAAATGCGGGGACCGAAGCCTTCACCGCCAAGCAGCGCGAAGTCGCGAACAAGCTCGACAAGGGCGACGTCGACATGATGGAAGCGCAGCTGGAAATCGAGCATTATTGGGCGGGCGCGCTGCGCCGCGCGGTGATCGACGGCGACGTCGAAAATGGTTCGTTAATGGCAGGGCAATCTGTCGGTATGGTATCTGAAGAGGAGAGTGCGGCAGCAATCGTCGCATCTCTGGTGCAACAGGCCGAAGCGGCGTTGCACGCTCGGGGTTGATCCCGCATAATATGCGGATGGGGAGTGGGTCATGAATTTGTCGCGTAAGATCATCGTAGCCGGTCTGCTGGCGAGCGTCGCCGCCTG
>SCNS01000025.1 GCA_005503215.1 Sphingomonadaceae bacterium 3R27C6
GTCCCGCCCCCTTCCCGGCCGGACCTTGAACTCACCGTCTTCACCGTTCATCGCGGGCCTGCCATATTACAAGCCACTGAATTTTCTTGGTAATATTCGCCATCATATGGCCAGGCAATTGCGAGCCATATGAATTTTCCGCTGATTTACGCCCCTCATCGACCAAGTGGCTGGCAGCCCTTTTATCTCGCCATACTTCCCTTCCATCCCGGCCAATCCCGCCCTTCCTTGCCGGCTTTACCCGACAAGGCGCAGACAAACGCGGCGGAGCGAAGAAGGTCTTCATCGACGGTCCTTACCGGAAAGCGGGACGAAGAGCGGATGCCGCCCGGCGCCGGTGGCTGGCGCAGCGGCCGTCGGACTATCCGGCAGACTGTTCGAGTCCGGGACGGCCGGCGCGTGGTCTTCGACGACAGAGGCGTTATCGCCCCGCGCGGCAAAGAGTGTCGACCGCTGCCAGCCCGGCGCGGCCGAAGGCGGCGCGGCGGCGCGCGAAGCAATGCCGGATGCGCCAAGCTCGGGCGCGATCCGCGCGACATAGGCGCGCGTTTCGGCAGGCAGTCCGCGCCGTCCGGACGCAAAAGCGTCGGCGCGGCCCGGTCCCGCATTATAGGCGGCGAGCATCAGCGGCACATCGCGGTAGCGATCCCACATCGCGCGCAGATAAGCGGCACCCGCAAGGATGTTCGAGCGCACATCGAACGGGTCCGCGCCCAAGCCGTGGCGCGCCGACAACATCGCCCAGGTCGCGGGCATGATCTGCATGAGCCCCATCGCGCCGGCGTGCGAGACGGCGCGTGCGTTGCCCCGGCTTTCGGCGTGCATGACGCGCCAGATCCAGCGTTCGGGGATACCGAAACGCTGCGACGCCTCGGCGACCGATGCCGCATAGGGATGGACATCGGCGCGCACCGCCGGCGCGGCGATGGCAGCGGATGCGCCGCCGAAGGGCGCGCCGAGTGCGCAGCCGATCGCCGCGCAGCGCAGCGCGAGCGCAATGGCGGTGCAGGACGATCGCGGCCCGTATGCCATGGTCTAGCTCCGCTCGCGCGCCGACGGGCGCGACCAGAGCAGATGATGTTCGCCCTCGTTTTGCGACGCGCGGAGCAGGTTCGCGCGCAGCGGAACCGCGAAGGCGGGGTCGTCGATCTGCACGGCGATGAACGCTCCGGCGCGCTCGCCGGTGCGATTCCAGCCCGCACCGATTTCGATTCCGCTTGCAGCGTCGCCGAGGAGCAGCCGCCATTCGGGGGCATTTTCAGCCGCCGATGGCTGCACCCGAACGATGACGATGTCGGCATCGCAAGTGAGCGTGCGCAGGCGGCCGGCATAGCCGTCGCCGCGCTTTTCGAAAGTTCCGATAAGCATCGATATCACTCCATTTCGCTACGGGGAAAAGCAAGATCGCGGCCCGAAGGGCGCCAGCGCAGCGGCGCGCCCGGGGCGTCGCGGGTCAGGATCGGGTGCGCCGTTCCGAGCAGGCCGCTGGTCGGAAGCGGCCCGAAATATCGTCCGTCGAGACTGTCCCGCGCCGCATTGATCAGGAAGATCTCGCGGGGCTGCACGATGCGGCAGCCGAGCCAGGCCGGCAGCGGCCGGCCGGCCCGGTCGCGCGCCAGCGCGCGGGCGACGGCCCGGCCGTCGACGGTCACGAAGACGCCCGAGCGACAGACCCGCGCGCCGGGGAGCGCAGCGACACGCTTGAGAAGCGGCACGCCGCGAGGCAGGTAATTGCGCCGCGCCATGTAATCGGCGAGATCAGTCGGCGGCGCGATCGCGACCCAATCGCCCACCACGGGCGCGGCGCCGGGATCGATGCGATAAAGGCCAACCGGCGCGCTGTGGCTCGCATTCCACAGCAGGCGCGGCGCCGGCGCGAAGCCGGCTGAAAGACCGAGCAGCGTCACGGCGGCAGCGACAATATGGAGGTAGCGGCGGTTCATGATTCGATCGCCCGGCGGCGTAGCCATGCCGCATGGCGCTCTGCGCTATAGGGACGAAAGGGCAGGCCGGCGGCGAGACGGTCGGCGACATGACGCCAGTGATCGGGCGACGCATCGCACGGATCGACCCCGGCGGCCTCGACCGCATCGACCGCTTCGAGCACCCGCGACACCTTCGGCCAGCTCTCGATGCTGAGCAGAATTTCGCCGCCGGGCCGGACGAACGGTAGCGCCGTATGGGGCTCGCCGACAGCGACCGCGGTGACGATCTGGATACTCGAGTGGATGGTCCCGAAGTCGTTCGACGACCAGCGCAAATAGGCGAAGGTCGCTCCCGGACGAAACATGACGATGCGCTTGCGGCGGCTGACGATCCGCTCGGCGGCGACGCGGCCAAAGCGGATCCATTGCTCGGTGCGGCCTTCGATCCAGGTCAGTTCGACCTCGGTCAGCGGCATGCGCGCCTCTGCCGTGCTCGCCGCCGCGATGCCGTCGCGCGGCATCATCGGCGCACCGGCCGCGCCGGATGGACGGTGCCCTTGCCCGGATCGGAGGTCGAAGAGCGGCGACCGATCTCGGCCCAGGCGTCGAGATCCTCGATCCCATAGACGACGCGTCCGCCAAGCTTGCGATAGGCGGGCCCGGTCCCGTAGCAGCGATGCTTCTCGAGCGTCCGGGCCGACAGCCCGAGGTGCAGGGCAGCGTCGGGCGTTCTGAGATAGCGCGGGCCAAGGGCGGGCAAGGGGGGATTCATTCGCGTGCTCCTTCCAGCCGCCGGGCCGAAAAAGCCGGTGCGGCGGGTCGTGGAGCGTGGTGGCGCGAAGAGGAGCGGGAGCCGGAGCGGCTAAAGTTCAGGGCAATTTTTGTCGCCCCGCAGGACCGGCGAGCAGTGCCCGATAACCGCCCTGCATCAAGGCGCGTGCTTCCTCGATCAGCCGCTGCGTCCGCCTTCGCTCGGGCGAGGACTTCCATTCGGCGCCGCGGCCGACCGACAGGCGGGAGTAGATGATGAGGCGCGCGACATCGTGAGAGGTGACGCCGGCGCCGCCCAGTCCCTGCAGCAGATCGAGAATGGCGAGCATCATGCCGAGGCGGCGCGCCTGATAGGCGGTCGGCAAGAAACCGGCAGGCGGCGGGCCGGGCGCATCGCCGAGCCATCGATCGAACCGCGCAGCCGCCTCGTGACGCAGGCCGACCAGCGAATCGCGCAGGACCAGGTTCGCAAGCGGGACGCCGGGCCCGTCGGTGCGTAGCCACAGGCGGTGCCATGCCCGGTCGTCGGCGAAGACGAAGTGCCGGCCATCTTCCAGGCGGCGATCGGCGACGACAAGATGGGGCGGCGGAACCGCAAAGGCTTCAGCCGCCGGGCATCCCGGCGGCGCCACGTCGAGGATGTTCGTGTAACCGCAGATCGCCGCCGACCAGAGCGCAGGACTTTCGCGCGCCGAGCGGAACGGCGGGCATGGGAAAGCAAAGACCCCAGCGCCGGGCCATCGCCTCCCGCGCGGCACCATCGCCGCGGCGCCCGCCGGTCATAACGCAGTCATAGTCGCGGACATAAGCAGGATTGCGGCGCAGAAACTCCTGAGCGAAGCCCGGAAAATCGAGCGGCGCCCGCTGCGTCACCTGTAATCGGGTCGTGCCTGCCACCGCCACCTCCATTGGGATGACGGCAGCATCGCGATCGGATGGGATGGGCCTATTCCCACATCGCGGAAGGCCGATCCCCAGAAATGGGTATCCCGCCCGGCTGCTGCCGGGCGGGATACGGGGGCGCTCAATCGCCGCCGCGGCGGGCCTGGCGGTTCCAGACCAGATCATGTTCCTCGCCTTCGCCGGCGAAAAGCTGGGCGAAGATGGGGGCGGCAAACGTCGGATCGTCGAGCTTGACCGACAGATAGGGGCGCTTGTCCTGCGTCTTCTTCTCCCAGGCGGCGCCGACTTCGGCCTCGCCGATGAAGACGCGGTGGCTGGGGGCGTTGCCGCTCGGATTGTCTTCCGGAACGATGCGAACCGATTTCGCCTGCACCGAGAGAGTGACGATCTGTCCCCGATATTCGCCGGAAACCTTCTTGAACGTGCCGATCCTGGCCATGATGCTTGTCCTTTCCTTGGGCTCGGGCCGCACCAGCGCGGCCTCGATGCGCATCGGCGGTCAGCAAGGGGCCGGTGCCGCAGCCATCAGGCCCGCAGCGCAGCGGAGGACGGACACGGGCCGTCTTTCTTGTCTCGCGAGGAACGGCGGCACGCCGGGGGAAGAAAGTCGGTCATGGCCGTTGCGGCGTTCCGGACCAGCGCAGCGACTTGCTGACAGATGGCGCATTCCGAGAGGCCGTGCTGGCGTGGCCAGCGACCGGAAAGCGCAGAATGGCCGGGCCGTCCTCGACGAAGAAACACCGGCGGGTCCGGATATCGCGCTATCGAACGGTCGGCCCATCTCGCATCGCGCCCATCGACGACCGGTCTGCCGCCAGCGACCGCCAACTCGCGCAGGCCGCTGCAACCCCGACAAGAATCGCGAGACAAGTTCGCCAACCGCCGTCGATACCGAGAAGGTCCGCCAGCGCCGTTCCCGCTCCCAGGCCCGCAGCGCCCGCCGGAACCATGAAAAGCAATCCGATCAGGAGCCGGATATTTGCCGAGGTCGTTCGAGCAAACAGCCACCGCCCCGCCAGATGGAACCCGATTCCGGTAAGCAGTCCCATCGCAAGTGCCGCGGCCCATCCATTGCCTTGATCGCGAAGGAGGAGGAAGGCGCAAAGGCCGAGGCAGACGGTCAAGGCCAAGGACGCCAGCCGGAACAGCAGCCGGATCAGATAGAGTGCGGCGATACCGCCGAGGATGATCATCAGCGTCATGGGCGTCGCCCCGTTGGGCGCGCCGACCACGACCTCGACGGCGTGATATGCCCGCCTGTCTCCACAGCAATCGGGCCAGGACAGTGCCGCGAGCGGCGCTGCCCCGGACCGGGATGGGCGCGATCAGCGGCCGAAGGGGTCATATTCGCATACGATCATGTCGGGATCGCCGTCGAACTCGTCGAGCGGCATTACCGAATAGCCTTTGGTGGTTTCGATGAGGACGATGATGGTCATCATCGTGCGGGCAAGGTTCCAGCCGAGCGATTGGGCGGTGGAAAGCGGCATGGGTCAAGCTCCTGTCGTTGGGAGCGGGCCATTCCCGCTCGACAGTCGCCCCGCCGGTCGGGGACAGGCCGCAATCACCGCGAGCGAAGCTGCGGCCGCACGCGGAGCGTAGCGGACCCTTTACGGGTTGATTGAAGGAGGCCTGGCCTCGCACCCAGGGATCAGCGGCATTCGAGCGGGGATGGCCCGTTCCCCGTGGGCAGCGCCATGCCGAACCTGACAAGCCATGCGGAATTTCCCACAGTATGACTTACAAAAACGTCACAATACCAATTAAGGCTTACGTGTAAGCCATCACCTTGACTTTTGTGCCGATTGCAGCCTAGAAGGCCGAAAGGATGGTCGATGGCCGACGAGACGACAAAAAAGATCCCACGCAGCTATTCGCGCTACACCCGCGAGGCTGTGCGCCTGCTGGGCGGGCTCATTCGCGCCCGGCGGATCGAACGGCGGCTGAGCGTCGAAGATCTCGCGACGCGCAGCGGCGTGTCGCGCGACATGATGCGCCGTATCGAGCAAGGCGACCCGCGCTGCGCCATCGGCCTCGTCTTCGAGGCGGCAGCGATCGTCGGGGTCGCGCTGTTCGACAGCGACCGGGACCGTCTCGCTGGACATCTCGCCGAGCAGGAAACGAAGCTGCGCCTGCTTCCCAAGGCCGTTCACAAGCCGCGATCCGAGGTGAAGGATGACTTCTGACGTCGCGCCGGCCGGCGAAGCCTTCGTCTGGATATGGCTGCCCGGAGCGGCCGAGCCGGTCGTCGCGGGCAGGCTCGCGCGCGCGAGCGATAGCCGGCTCACCTTCAACTATGGCCAAAGCTATCTGGCCCGCGCGGATGCCATCGCGATCTACGAGCCCGAATTGCCGCTGCGCGCCGGCCTCATCGAGGCGGCGAGCAAGATGCAGTTGCCAAGCGCGATCCGCGACGGATCGCCTGACGCGTGGGGCCGGCGCGTCATCATCAACCGGATCGGCGGGCGCGACGAAGGCGAGCTGGCTCCAGCCGAGCTCGACGAGTTGACCTATCTCCTCGAATCCGGCTCCGACCGCATCGGCATGCTCGATTTCCAGGCGTCGGCCACCGATTATGTACCGCGCCAGCGGCAGAATGCGACGCTCGCCGAACTGATGGAGTCGGCCGAACGCGTCGAGCGGGGCGTGCCGCTCACGCCCGAGCTCGACCAGGCGCTGCAACATGGCACATCGCTTGGCGGCGCCCGCCCCAAGGCGCTGATCGACGATGGCGCGCGAAAATATATCGCCAAATTTTCTGCGGCAGCCGACATCTATAATGTCGTGAAAGCCGAATATGTCGCGATGCGCCTCGCGGCGCGCGCGGGCCTCGATGTCGCGCCGGTCAAGCTTGCGCGCGCGCTCGGCAAGGATGTGTTGCTGGTCGAGCGTTTCGACCGCGCGCCCAAGGAGGATGATTGGGTCCGGCGCGGCGTGGTGTCGGCGCTCACTCTTCTTGCTCTCGACGAGACCGAGGCGCGCTATGCGAGCTATGAGGATCTCGCGACCGTGATACGTCACCGGTTCGTCGATCCCGCAGCGACGCTCGCTGAACTTTACGCGCGCATCATATTCAACATATTGTGCGGAAACACCGACGATCATGCGCGCAACCATGCCGCCTTCTGGGACGGCGGGACGCTGGAGCTTACACCCGCCTATGACATCTGCCCGCAAGGCCGCACCGGCGGCGAGGCGACGCAGGCGATGCTCATCCTCGGCAACCGGCGGTTCAGTCAATTGTCGCTGTGTCTCGAGGCCGCGCCCGTCTTTCACCTCGACGATGCGCGCGCGCGCGCCATCGTCGCGGGCCAGCAGGCCGCGATCGAGGCCCATTGGGACGCCGTGTGCGACGAAGCGGCGCTCGGCGGCGCCGAGCGCGCGTTCCTTTGGCGGCGGCAGTTCCTCAACCCGTTCGCCTTCGAGGGTTTTGCAGCCGCCCCGAACTGACCGAGATCCCTGCGCACAAGATGCAGTGGCGCAAAGCCGACCGGCCCCGCTCGAAAGCGGGACCGGTACGGGCTGTCACGACGGCGGGTTCCAGATGATGACCTTCTTCATCGCATCGTCGCCCGGCGCATTGGCGATATTGCCGTAGATGGTGCCGAACTCGGGTGCCGAAAGCGACACCGACACATATTCGGCGCCGGTGTTCTGCGAAAAGCGCTTCCAGCCGGCACCGAGCTCGAAGCCGTTCTTGCGGCTGACGATGCGGTAATCGGGCTCGCTGTCCTTGGCTTTGCGACCATTCGGGACGATCGCGATCGGCGCGGTGACGTTGAGGGTGGCGAGCGTGCCTTCGAAGCTGCCGTCCGCCTTGACGGTGAGATTTGCGATGGTGGCCATGATAAAGTCTCCTGGATTGATCGGGACCATCCCGATGGCGCTTGCACGAGGGGCCGGGAGCCGCCGTCACCGGAACATCGTGACGGGGAACCCCGAACGGGGTTGACGGCCGGAGGCGATCCGAGGCCCATAGAAAAGCGCCCTAGAGGGGTGGACGATCGACCTGGGAGGCTTGCTGCCGCCGTCACTCATCGGCTATTGGACAAGGGCACTTGTGGCATCGCGCGCCACCTGTCTTTCCGCCACGACGATCCGCTGCAAGGTCGGTAGCGCCTTGAAAGCGGCAGGCGCGTTTAAGGGGTCAGAGCTTGTCCTGACTCATTGTTGCCGGGATTGGGGATGCCGCCATGGGCAAATATGATGCGCTTGGGACCTTTTTGCGAAGGTGGAAAGTCCGCAACGACGCCCCGGGTGTCGAACTGAGCTTTGCCCAGATCGAGAGCATCGTCCGCGGCTTGTTGCCGCGCGCTGCGGCCGACCCGCAATGGTGGTGCATGAACGAGCAGGCCGAGCCTCCCCACCGACGGGCTTGGCGCGAAGCGGGCTTCGATGCGATCGCCGACATGGCGGCCGAGCGTGTCTATTTCCAGCGGCGATAAGGCCCAGTCCGGAGCCTGACCTCGAATGACACCACATCCGGCTAGGGCTCTTGACTTCGCCTAAGCCCTCCAAACTCACATCTTGCCCTCAGTGCAATTATACCCTACCCCACTATGCTATGGGCCATCTGAAAGATAATAGCGAGCTTGTCGCGAGGGTCAGGCGCATTGCCGGACAAGTGACCTCTGTCGAGAAGGCGCTGGTATCCGACGCGCCATGCGCGACGGTTCTTCATCGCGTCGCCGCTGTTCGCGGCGCGGTGAATGGGCTGCTGGACGAAATCATCGCCCAGCACCTCACCGCGCACGTTGCTGCGGATGGGCTTTCCCATGATGAGCGCGCGGCTGGCGCAGACGAGCTGCTTGCCGTCATCCGTCGATATTCCAAATAGGCGAGACCGCATGACTGCTTCGACAAACGCCGAATATCCGGCACATGATCACGTCTTTCTGGGCGCAGCCCACGATCGAAACGCCCAGCGAACGCTCTGGGTAGTCGGCCTTACGGCCGTGATGATGATCGCCGAAATCATTGCCGGTTACGTCACCGGCTCGATGGCCCTTCTCGCCGATGGCTTCCACATGGCGACCCATGCCGGTGCTCTCGGCCTTGCGGCGGCCGCCTATAGCTATGCCAAAAAACATCGCAATAATCCCAAATTCAGCTTCGGCACCGGAAAGGTCGGCGACCTGACCGGCTTCGCTTCGGCGCTGATCCTCGGCATTTTTGCGCTCGGTATCGCGAGCGAATCCGTCACCCGATTGATCGACCCGGTGCGCGTCGATTTCGGCAATGCCGCGTTGGTCGCGGTACTGGGCCTCCTGGTCAACATCGTGAGCGCGCTGCTGCTGATGGGAGGTTCCGATCACCATCACCACCATCATCATCACGAACATGCGCACCCCGAGGACGATCATCATCACCCCGGTCACGATCATGGCCACGGCCACGACAATAATCTGCGCTCCGCCTATATGCATGTCCTTGCCGACGCACTGACGTCGGTTCTCGCGATCGCGGCGCTTCTCGCGGGGCGGTATCTTGGACTCCATTGGATGGACCCTGCGATGGGGATCGTCGGCGCGGTCGTGATCGCACGCTGGTCCTGGTCCTTGATGCGCGACACGGCCGCCGTTTTGCTCGATCGAACCAATGAGCGAATGGATAAGGCGATCCGCGACCGGGTCGGAAAATTCGGAGACGTTCGTCTCACGGACCTTCATGTGTGGCGTGTGGGGCCGGAGGCCAATGCGGCGATTGTCGAAGTCGAGGGGGCGATCGATTCAGCCGATCTTCGGCGCGAACTGATCCATATCAGCGGGATCGCCCATCTCACGATCGGGGTGCATCAACCCCGGCACAGCGCATGAGGTCGTCGGCAGGACAGTCGAAGGAGAAGCGATCCCTGGCGCTTCGCTTGTCAACGCTGGGGCGCGCAGTTACACGCGGGCGCATGCCGAAGCCGCGTTCCTCTCTGCCGGACCGTCTTATCCTGTCACTCTGCGCTTTGCTCATGGCGCTCTATGCGGCCACGATCCCTGCCAAGGCAGCGAATCAACTTCAGCATGCGCCGTCCTTCATGATGGCGCACGATCATAAGGACGCCGCCGACGTCTCCGTCGATGTCATTCATGACAGTGTCGATCACCATGCCGTTCATCATGACGGTGCGCCCGATGGCGACGAAGAACCGGGCGACCCGGCCTCGGGCGGCCATCATCATCATGGCGATAATGGTCCGAATCTGCTCGTTCCCGATGCGGCAACGGCCCCGACGATTCTATCGTCTTCCCGTTTGCAGGTGGCCGAAAAGGACCGGCATGTTGCCGGCCTGCGATCCATCGGACCCGAACGCCCGCCCAGAACCGCCTCGCTGAACGCCTGAGTTCCCGCGCCGTCTGACAAGGCGTGGGATGTTTCCACGCCTTTCAGCGAGGCTGCCATCACATGTTTTCAAAATCTCGAGCGCGCACCGGCGCGCGTGCCGTCCGCAGAGCCATGTTCTGCGGAGGTGTCCTGCTGGCTGCCGCCGCGCAGCCCGCATGGGCGCAAAATCTAAGTCTCGACGAGGCGCTGTCGCGGGTCGCGACACGCGATCCCGCCATCGCCGCCAGCGCCGCGCGTCTCGAAGCCGCGGATGCGGCCGTCTTGCAGGCCGACGTCCGGCCGCGCGATGTCGTTGGCGCAGACTTCGAGGATTTCGCGGGCACCGGTTCCTATTCGCCGCTGAACCGGTCACAGACCACCGGCTGGTACGAGCGAACCTGGGAGCGCGGCGGCAAGCGCGAGGCGCGCATCGGCGCCGCGCGCGCCGATGTCGCCGTGGTCGGCGCACAGAACCGCGTCCGCCTGCTCGATCGCCTCGCGCGGGTTCAGGCAGCGTGGATCGATGCCCTTGCCGCCGAAGCGGCGATCCCCGTCGCCGAGACGCGGCTCGCCGACCTCCAGCGTGTCGAACTCGACGTCGTAAAGCGCGTCACCGGCGCGCTCGATCCCTGGTTCGCAGCCGAGCGCGCGCGGACCAACGTCGCGCAGGCCGAGATCGCACTCGAACAGGCGCGCGAAGCCGCGCGCATCGCGCGGACGAATCTTGCCACATGGTGGGGTGGGAGCAGCGACTTCAAGCTCGATCCGGCGATATTCCAGACGCTCGATGTCACCGTGCCGACGGCCGGAGAGTCCGCCGAGGTCGCGATGCTCACGGCGGAACGCGCGGCGGCCGAAGCGAAGGTCAGGCTCGCCGAGACCGGCAATATCGCCGATCCAAGCGGCCGCGTCGGGCTTCGCCACTTCGGCCAAGGCAACGACTTTGCCGTGATGGTCGGAGGCTCGATCCCGCTGGGGGCCAAGAGCGCCAACCGAGGCAATGTCGTTCGGGCGCAAGCCGAGCAGCGCGCGATCGAGGCGGACATCGCCGTGGCGCGCGTCGAGGTCGATCGCGAGATCGACAGGCTCGTCGCCGACCGCGGCCTCATCGCGGCCGAGATCAAGCGGATCGATGCCGAGGTGCTGCCAAGCGCCAGCCGCGCGGTCCGGCTGATCCAGGACGGGCTTGCACGCGGCGGCACCGCCTTCACCTTCCTCGAATTTGCGCAAGCTCAGACCGCGGTCAATGACGCGCGCTCGCGCCGCGTCGACCTGCTGCGGCGCTTTCACCTTCTGGGGGTGCGGCTTGACCGGTTGACCGGCCGCCACGCCCCGCTGCTCGCCAATATGGAGAATGTTCGATGACCAAATATTTGTCCGGGGCGGCGGCGGTCATCGCCCTCAGCCTGCTCGCCGCTTGCGGCAATGGCGCCACCGAAACGAAGGGCGGAGAAGAAGCGGCGGCGCCCGCCGGCGAATATGAGCGCGGCCCGCACCGCGGGCGGATGCTCCGCGATGGCGACTTCGCGCTCGAGATCACCATATTCGAGGATGGCGTCGATCCCGAGTTCCGCGTTTACGCCTATCGGGGCAACAAGCCGGTCAAGCCATCCGAGGTCAAGCTGACGATCGAACTCGGCCGCCTCGGCGGCAAGATCGACCGCTTCAGCTTCGCTCCGCAAGAAGATTTCCTGCGCGGCAGCGGCATCGTCACCGAACCGCACAGCTTCGACGTCCGCGTTGCCGCGTCGGAAGGCGGCCGCAATCATAAATGGTCCTACCAATCCTATGAAGGCCGCACGGTCATCGACGCCGCGGCCGCGAAGGCTGGCGGAATCAAGACCGAGGCTGCCGGTCCCGCGACCGTCAGCGACCTCATCGACATGGGCGGGCGGATCGAGATCACGCCCGAGGGCAAAGCCGACGTTCGCGCCCGGCTTCCGGGGCTGATCGTTTCGCTTAACGGCAAGCTCGGACAGCAGGTCCGGCGCGGCCAGGTGCTCGCTCGGGTGGAGTCGAGCCATTCGCTCCAGGTCTATACGGTGACCGCCCCGATCAGCGGCACGATCGTCGAGAAGAATGTCAATGTCGGCGATACGACCGGCGACCGGGCGCTGTTCGTCATCGCCGATCCGACCAAGCTTCATGCGGAATTCTTCGTCTATCCACGCGATGCCGAGCGCGTGCGTGTCGGACAGCCGGTAAGCCTCAGGAGCCTGTCCGGCGAGGCCCGCTTTCAGGCCGAGGTCGAGGCGGTGCTGCCGACCGCAGACGTCGCGAGTCAGACGATGCTCGCCCACGTCCATCTGCCGCCGGCGGCCGCACGCGAGTTCCGGCCGGGTATGGGGGTCGAGGGCAGCTTCGCTGTCGCTGAGACCAATGCGCCGATCGCGGTGCGCACCAAGGCGATCCAGCGTTTCCGCGACTTCGAGGTCGTCTTTGCCAAAGTCGCCAACACCTATGAGGTGCGGATGCTCGAAATCGGACGCCGCACGCCCGAATGGACCGAAATACTCGGCGGGCTCGCGCCCGGCGAGGTCTATGTCACCGACGGCGCCTTCCTGATCCGCGCCGACATCGAGAAATCGGGGGCCAGCCATGACCACTGATACAACCCGTCCACCCGAACGAGCCCATTTGCTGGAACGGCTCATCGCCGGTGCGATCCGCTTCCGCTGGGCCGTCCTCTCGGCTGTCCTGCTCCTTTGCGCAATCGGAGTCTGGAGCTTCCAGCGGCTGCCAATCGACGCCACTCCCGACATCACCAACGTCCAGGTCCAGATCAACAGCGGGGCCCCCGGATTCTCGCCGCTCGAAGCCGAGCAGCGCGTTACCTTCCCCGTCGAGACGGCGATCGCCGGCCTGCCTGGGCTGCAATACACAAGATCGGTGTCTCGTTACGGCCTCAGCCAGGTCACGGCGGTCTTCGAAGATGGCACGAGCATCTATTTCGCGCGCCAGCTGATCAACGAACGGCTGCAATCGGCGCGCGAGCAGCTTCCACCGGGCGTCACGCCCGAGATGGGGCCGATCGCGACCGGGCTCGGCGAGATCTTCATGTATACGCTCGAAGCCGATCCGGGGGCGAAGAAACCCGACGGCAGCGCCTATACGCCCGAGGATCTGCGCACGCTGCAAGACTGGGTGATCCGGCCGCAGCTGCGCAGCACGCCGGGCGTAACCGAGGTCAACAGTATCGGCGGCTATGAACGCCAATATCATGTGACCCCGATCCCGGCGCGGCTCTCGGCCTACGGCCTGACCCTCTACGATGTCGTTCGCGCCCTGGAGCGCAACAACGACAATCGCGGTGCGGGCTATGTCGAGCGTTATGGCGAGCAATATCTCGTCCGCACCCCGGGTCAGGCCGCGGGCACCGATGAGCTCGGCACGATCATCGTCAGCAACCGGGGCGGAATCCCGATCCGTGTCGCCGACGTCGCTGACATCAGCCTCGGCGAGGAGCTCCGCACGGGCGCCGCGACCGAGAATGGCAAGGAGGTTGTGCTCGGCACCGTCTTCATGCTCGCGGGAGAGAACAGCCGTATCGTCGCGCGCGCCGCGGCAGAGCGACTCGAACAAGCCGCCAAGGCCCTGCCCGCCGGCGTCAAGGCCGTGGCGATCTACGACCGCACCGATCTCGTCGAACGGGCGATCTGGACCGTCGAGAAGAATCTTCTCGAAGGCGCGTTGCTCGTTATCGTCATCCTCTTCCTGCTCCTCGGCAACGTAAGAGCAGCGCTGATCACGGCGGCGGTCATCCCGATCACCATGTTGATGACGATCACCGGCATGGTGCGCGGAGGGATATCGGGCAATCTGATGAGCCTCGGCGCGCTCGACTTCGGCCTGATCGTCGATGGCGCCGTCATCATCGTCGAAAACTGCCTCCGCCGTTTCGGCGAGGCGCAGCATACGCTCGGGCGCCTGCTCGATCGCAGCGAACGGTTCAAGCTCGCGGCGTCGGCAACCTCGGAGGTCATCCGTCCGTCGCTGTTCGGTGTGCTGATCATCGCGCTCGTCTACGTGCCGATCTTCGCGCTCACCGGCGTCGAAGGAAAGATGTTCCATCCGATGGCGATCACCGTCGTGATGGCGCTGACCGCGGCGCTGATCCTCTCGCTCACCTTCGTGCCGGCAGCGATCGCGCTGTTCGTCACGGGCAAGGTCGAGGAGAAGGAAAGCCGGCTGATGGGCTGGGCGCGGCGCATTTATGCACCCGCGCTCGATAAGGCGATGAAACTTCGTGCAAGCTTTGTCGCGATAGCCGTGGGGCTCGTGCTGATCTCGGGCATCGCGGCGAGCCGCATGGGATCCGAGTTCGTGCCGAACCTCGACGAGGGCGATATCGCGCTCCACGCGCTTCGCATCCCGGGAACCAGCCTCAGTCAGGCGGTCAGCATGCAAACCGCCCTCGAAGCGCGGATCAAGCAGTTTCCGGAAGTCGACCGGGTCGTGGCCAAGATCGGGACGGCGGAAGTCGCAACCGATCCGATGCCGCCGTCTGTCGCCGACACCTTCATCATCATGAAGGACCGAGAGGACTGGCCCGATCCGAGAAAGCCCAAGACCGAGCTCGTTCGCGAGATGCAGGCCGCGGTCGCGAAGATTCCGGGCAATAATTACGAGTTCACCCAGCCGATCCAGATGCGCTTCAATGAACTTCTGTCGGGGGTTCGCGCCGACGTCGCGGTCAAGATATTCGGCGACGATCTCGATACGCTCCTTGAGGTCGGGCAGCAGATCGAAGGCGTCGCCGCAAGTATCGAAGGCGCGCAGGATGTCAGCGTCGAGCAGGTCACCGGCCTGCCGGTGCTGCAAATCACGCCCGACCGCGCGGCGCTGGCGCGCTTCGGGCTCAACGTCGGCGACATCCAGGACACGGTCGCGGTGTCGATCGGCGGCGTTCAGGCCGGGCAGATTTTCGAGGGCGACCGGCGCTTCCCGATCATCGTTCGTCTGCCCGAGAATGTGCGCGAGCGCGTCGACGAGATCGGCCGCCTGCGCATCCCCCTTCCCGCCATCGGCTCGTCGGCGGACGTGACGATGGGCGCGGCCCCCGATGCAGGGCTGCGCGGATTCGTGCCGCTGGCGGACGTCGCCAAGGTCGAGGTCGTGATCGGCCCCAACCAGATCAGCCGCGAGGATGGCAAACGCCGCGTCGTGGTCACTGCCAATGTGCGCGGCCGCGATCTTGGATCCTTCATCGAGGAGTTGCAGACCAAGGTCGGGGCCGAGGTCGAAGTGCCTTCGGGCTACTGGATCAGCTACGGCGGGACGTTCGAGCAATTGATCTCGGCAGCAAAGCGTCTCCAGATCGTGGTGCCCGCGGCGCTTCTGATGATCTTCGGCCTGCTCTACGCGCTGTTCCGCTCGGGCAAGGACGCCGCGATCGTCTTCTCGGGAGTGCCGCTGGCGCTGACCGGGGGCGTCGCGGCGCTCCTCATCCGCGGCATGCCGCTGTCGATCTCGGCCGGCGTGGGCTTCATCGCGCTCTCCGGGGTCGCGGTGCTCAACGGCGTCGTGATGCTGAGCTTCATCCGCCAGCTTCGCGAGGGGGGAGCAAGCCTCGAGGAGGCGATCCGCGAAGGCGCGCTCACCCGGCTGCGTCCGGTGCTGATGACCGCGCTTGTTGCGAGCCTCGGCTTCGTGCCGATGGCGTTCAACGTCGGGGCCGGAGCCGAGGTGCAGCGGCCTCTGGCGACGGTGGTGATCGGCGGGATCGTCTCCTCGACGATCCTGACCCTGCTCGTGCTTCCGGCGCTCTACCGCATGGTCCACGGCCGCATGGCGAAGAAGGATGCGCCGCCGCCGGTCGAGACCGCCAAAGCGCTACCCGCCTGATGCAAAAGCCCCGCGCGCGATCGCGCGCGGGGCTTTTGCATTCATGAAGATCACCCGCATGTTCATGCGCACCATCGCTTACCAGGGGCGACCACCCGAAGGCTCATGCTCACCCTGAGCCTGATCATCCTCACGCTCGCCGCAGGCGCCGATGCCGCCAACAATGCGCGTCGCGTCCATTGGACCGGCGGCTGTCGTCAGGTCGGGCCGCCATAAGCGGGATCGAGCGCGAGATTGAGAAGATGCGCGAGGCGAAAGCCCGCTTTGGCAACCTGTTCGGATGCGGCACCCTGATAGGCTGCGAGATAGGCCTGATCGATCCGTTGGACACGTTTCGGGTTGGTCTGCTTCAGCGCAGCGGCCGAATATTGGCAGTTCGCCCCGACGATGGTGCAATAGGCGGTCGCGGGCGCGAGGGTGATCGAATAGGACTCATTGGCCCAGTCCGCCGGTGCCGTCGCGACCCAGTTCTTCACCGCGACAAGATTGCGATTGGCCTGGAGCGTATCGACCGCGCGATAGGTGATGGTAAAGCGGCTCCATTGCGGCTTGTAGTCGGCGCGCTTGCGCACGCGCTCGAAAAGGCCGGCATCGAGCAGGCATTTGTCCCAGACCGCGTGGAGATTGTCGGGTTTCGCCTCGCGCGACGTCCCGCATCTGCCGACAAGATCGATGTCGATTCCATTGCCGCCGCGATCGTCGGCGAAGGAGACATGAAGCGGCTGGTGGATATCGCCGATCCAGTGACCGAGCGCCATCAGTGCGAAGGCCCGCTCCTCGCGCGGCTTCGTCCGGTCCTTGAGGATCGCGCGGTCGCGATCAATGCCGGCGAGGATGCAGCTCGTGCTGGTCGGGCAGGCCGTGCCGACCTGCCGGACGTCGCGATCGACGTTGATGAAATGGTCGTCGGGGTTGCGGCGCGGGACCTCATCCTCTTCGAGGCAGCCATAGTTGAAGGCGGTATAATGCTGATCGGGCATACGCCCGCGACCGCGCACCGTAATGCCGCCGCTGCGGCTCTGGAGAATTTCACCGACCGCGGCCCGGCTCGCAGGTGTGAGATTACGGTAAGCGAGATCGCAGATGGTCAGATGGCCGAACTTGCCCCAAGCCATCGCTGGCTCTGGCGCGGCAACCGACAGGCCCGTCCCAAGGGCCGCCATGGCGGACATGATGATGCGCTTCATTGATCCCTCCCCCGTTTCTCTGTTCCTCGATATAATCACTCCAGCTTCAATGCGGCCTTGCCGCAGTTATCGCTTCATAGCGCTGTCCGGCTGGCGGCGACAATGCAATCGCGGCCATATTGAACCGATCGCCATCGCCGAATCCCACGCGTGCCGCCGATCACCAAAGCGACCTTGTCGGCCGAGCCCGATAGCTCGTGCTGCCGCTAGCAAGCGCTACCTCCGCGGGGTCCACCATCCCTAGTCGGTTTGGCCGATTTCGGACCGGCGGCTTTAAAGCCGGTATAAGAAAAAGCCGCCGCTGAGGGCTGACCTTGCGTTCCCCCTTGTTGGCTCATGGTATCGAACCTTCACCACAGCTCGTATATTCTTTTGATCGGATGTTTCACCAGCTACACCTATCTTCATGAATCACGCTTCCCTCTCGACGATACACAATCTGATGCGCTCGCACACGCTCGTGGGGGCTTGGTGAGCGACCTGCCGATTTATCTCGACGGGTTCGCAACGCTGCCCTTAGCGCCCGAAGCGCGGGATGCGATGCTTGAGGTTTGGAGCCGACCTGGCAATGCAGGTTCGCCCAATGCCTCGGGCGAACGCGCGGCCCGCTACATCGCGGATGGACGCGCGGATGTCGCTGCGCTAATTGGAGCCGCACCCGCCGAGATATTCTTTACCGGAGGCGCGACCGAAGCCAATAATCTGGCCGTTCTTGGTGCCGTTCGCCGCGCTGCACCCCTGTTTCCCGGCCGGCGGCGGATCGTCGTATCGGCGATCGAGCATAAGGCTGTGCTCGAGCCGGCGCGAATTCTGGAAAATGAGGGCTTCACGCTCACCTTCGCGCCCGTCGATGATGTCGGCCGCCTCGACCTTGATGCTTTCGAAGCACTGCTCGGAGAGGATGTACTGCTAGCTTCGATTATGATGGTCAACAACGAGACCGGCGTAATTCAACCAGTTGCCGAAGCTGCGGCGCTAGTGCACCGTGTCGGCGGCCTTTTTCATAGCGACGCTGCGCAGGCAGCTGGGAAGGTCGAAATCGACGTCCTCGATCTCGATCTCGACTATCTCAGCCTGTCGGCGCACAAATGCTACGGCCCGATGGGAGTTGGCGCATTATACGTTGCCGCCCATGCACCGAAACCGTTACCGCTCATTCATGGAGGCGGGCAGCAGGATGCCGTGCGCCCGGGGACCGAGCCCGTCGCGTTGATTGCCGGTTTTGGAGCTGCAGCTAAGGCCGCGCAGCAAAGTCTAGAGCGCGATCGCCGCCATGGCGAAACGCTCGTCGCGGCGCTGCTCGAAGCCCTCTCGTCCCGGCAATTGCGCTTTCGTCGAGTTACCGGCGACGCCCAAGTCGTTGCCGGCAGCGTCACAATCCAGCTCGTCGGTGTGGATGCGGATCGCCTGTGCGCCACCGCAGCGCGTTACGTATCGCTCTCGACCGGATCAGCGTGTACCTCGGGACAAATAAAGCGGTCCCATGTCCTTGAAGCAATTGGACTTTCTGAATCAGATTCTGCGCAGGTAGTTCGTATCTTCTGCCACCGATATCAGGAGATCGATGATATTAAGGCGGCAGCGGAGCGGATTGCTACCGCTGCGGCTCGATCGCGCCTTGCAACTGGAGAGGTTCGCCAGTAGCATATCCGCATGCGGCGGGGTTCTATAAAACTTGATTCGAGGGGGCAGTTTGCGGGTCACGAAACCTTTCCGCTGCGCCTGTTATGGCTGAAAAAGGCATTTGATGCCGTCGGCGATGGGGTTGACGCGAGAACATTTCAAGAACAATCTGCTATTACACGCTTCGGGGTCGGGCGCAACATGGCGGCATCAATCCGCTATTGGGCGCTCGCCAGCGGCTATTTCCATGAGCAGGACCGTGTGATCGCACCCACTGCGCTGGGCTTGGCTGTCCTCGCCGATAATGGCCTCGATCCCTATCTCGAGCAGGCTGCGACTGTATGGCTCGCCCATTGGCATGTCGCGGCCACGCCGGAAATGACCACTACGGCCTATTATGCGTTCAATCTGTTGAGTGCGATCGAGTTCGACCCAGCCATATTACTTGAGGAAGTCTTCGCGCTCGTCGAAGACAATAGCTGGCGGGCAACGCGCGGGACGTTGAAGCGCGATATCGAGGTTTTCCTCCGCAGCTACGTCCGTCGGGGCGATGCGCTCAACGAAGACGCCGCGGAGCCGCTTCTCGCTGAGCTTGCGATCATTCGCGAAGCGCGGTTAGGAGGCTGGTACGAGTTTGTCCGCGGTCCCAAGCCAAGCCTTCACGATGCCGTCTTTACTTATGCGCTCGGCGACTTTTGGAAACGCAGCGGCGGCGCGACGACGCTGACGGCCGAGCAGATATGTTATGCGCCGGGCTCTCCCGGCCGCGTGTTCAAGCTTGATGAGGACAGCGTGATCACCCGGCTGATGCGGTTGGACGACATCACCAACGGCGCCTGGCTCTGGGTCGATACTGCCGGCCTCCGCCAGATCCAGCGCACATCGCCCTTCGATCCGCTCAAGACACTGTCCCTAGCCTATCCGCAAGGCGCTGGACTGGAGGCAGCGGCGTGACCAAATTGTCATCGATCGTTACTATCGATCGCCGCTTTGCCCGATCGGCTCGACTCGATGCCGATCTCAACGGTACGCCGCCGCTGATCGGCTATGTTATGCAGGCGAGCGTCGCCAAGGCTCTCAAGACGCTGGGCGACAGCCAGTGCGAAAGTTACCAGGGCGCGTTCACTTGGACCGGCCCCTATGGCGGCGGCAAATCGAGCGCGGCGCTTCTCCTCGCCAATCTCGTCGCAGGTTCTAAAGGCAATCGAAAAATTGCCGGCGATATCGCGGGCGAGGCGCTGACCCGACTCTATACCGAGGCATTTCCCGAGCCTGACGGCGGTTGGAAAGTGGTGGCGGTCACCGGCAGCCGGCAGCGGCTGCGCGATGCGATAATCGAGGCCGCTACGATCGCGCTTGACTGGAGTTCGGCCGACGTCGCCAACCATGCAGCAAGCGACGACCGACTGATCGCCGCGTTGATTGCGGGTGGCAAATCGGCATCGAGCGGAACGCTTCTGATCCTCGACGAGCTTGGCAAGCTACTTGAGTATGAAGCGCTGGAAGGCGGAGATGTCCACCTGCTTCAGGATCTTGCGGAGCATGCGACGCGTAGCAAGGGTCGGCTGGTCGTCATCGGCATCCTCCATCAATCGTTCGAACAATATGCCGCGCGCGCCGCGCGCGATGCGCGGCAGGAATGGGCGAAGGTCCAAGGACGCTTCCACGATATCGCCTTCCTGTCAGGCCCCGATGAAACGGTGGCACTGCTCGGTAAGGCGATTTCTGCCGAGCATCCACGAAGTGCTGAAGGCGCAGCGCAGACAATCGCCGGCGAAGTCGCAAAGCGGCGGCCGACCGACGCCGGACTGCTCGCCAAGGCCCTAGCCGACACCTGGCCGCTCAACCCGGTGACCGCTCTGTTGCTGGGACCTGTATCGCGCGCGCGCTTCGCCCAGAACGAACGGAGCGTGTTTGGATTTCTCAGTTCGGCAGAACCATCTGGCTTCCAGGAGTTTCTCGAACATAGCGGCGATAAGGGCGCAACTTATGACCCCGCTTTGCTCTGGGACTATCTGGCGGCCAATTTCGGCATGGCGCTCGCCGGCGGCAGCGACGGCGGCCGGTTCAGCCTTGCCTATGAGGCGATCGAACGCGCGGGCGCGAAAGGCGATGGCCTTCATGTCGAATTGACCAAAGCTGCTGCGGTCATCGAATTCTTCCGCAATGGATCTGGCGTCACGCTTTCTGACGAATTCCTGATCGCATCGGTGCCGCAAGCGAGCCCCAAGATCGTCAAAGCCGCAATCGCGGATTTGCTAGATTGGGCGGTATTGATCCGCCAGCCGCGGCTTGGCGGCTATGCACTGTTCGCGGGCAGCGATTTCGACCTCGAAGAAGCGATTGGCCGCGCCGTCGTGCCCGTCGACAATATTCAGCTCGAAGGCATTCCGAACCGGGTTGGCTTCGGCTTCGCGACCGCAAAGCGCCATTATTTCCTCACCGGAGCCCTTCGAACGTTCGAAATCGCGCTGCAGGTGATTTCACCGGACGATTCGACCGAAAGCCTCGTGGCACGAATCGAAGCACGGACACCGCGCGGCAGCGGCTTGCTGCTGCTCTTCCTCGCCGACGGTACATTGCCAAGGCAAGCCGTGGAGGCCAAAGCCAAGGCCGCAGCGAAGGCGCTCAAGGCCAGCGGCCGGATCGTTGCGCTCGGCAGCGCCAGCGAGAGCTTTGCGCTTCGCACCGCGGCGGCCGAGCTTATCGCGGTCGAGCGGGTCTTCCACGAGCATCCGCAGCTCGAGGGCGACCGGATAGCGCGCCGCGAGATCGCCGCGCGCCAGTCGCGCTGCATCGACGAACTGCACCGTAAACTTGAAGCGGCACTCGAAGGTGCCAAATGGTATTTGGCCCCTGCGCCGGGCCGCGCGCACAGCGACCCGCTCGCGATCATTGCGAGCGCGCTTGCGGACGCAGGTTATTCGCAGGCTCCCATTCTCAAGAGCGAACTCCTCCAACGCGATAAGCCCTCACCGAACTCGATGGCGGCGCTTCGCGACCTCGCGCATGCGATGGTAAGCGCCGGCGAGCACGAGCAGCTTGGCATGACCCAATATCCGGCAGAGCTCGGTCTCTATCTCACGGTCATCAAGCCGTTCGGCCTCCATCGCGAGATCCATCCCGGTCAATATGAGTTCAGCGATCCCGACGACAGCGCAGCGGGCCGGTCACTCCGGCCTGCCTGGGATGTCATCGACGAGGCAGGTGACGATCCACTCGATTGCATCTATGCGCGCTGGGCCACGGCCCCTTTCGGGATCAAGGCCGGGGTCATGCCGGCAATCGCGCTCGCCTATATGCTCGCGAAGCGCAACAGCGTCGCCATCTATATCGACGGCATCTATCAAACCCAGATCGATGATGTGGTCGTAGACAAGCTCCTCCAGAGGCCAGCGAGCTTCCGGATGCGCAAGATCGACCGCTCGGTCCGCGAGATGGCTTTTCTGAGCGGTCTCGCCAAGCTTATGGGCGTCGAAGAAACCGGCGCGTCGTTGCCGATCGCGGCCGCCCTGTTCCAGCGTTTCGAGGCTCTTTCGAGCTTCGCCAGGCGCACGCAGCGGATCGACAAGCAGGCCCGCGCAGTGCGCTCCGTTGTCCTCAAGGCGGACGACCCCGAGAAACTGCTCTTCGATGACCTGCCCGCGACGCTCGGCGAGGCGCTCACGCCCGAGGCGGTGCATGCAGCCATCCTCGCCGCTGAAGAAAGCTATCCCGCCCTCCTCGCCGAGCTCCGGCTTGCCCTCGGTCGCGCTCTCGGCATCGACCCCGCAGACTTCGGCGGCATCGGCGAAAGAACGGCCGCGATCAGGGGGCTGACCAACGATTATAATTTCGATGCGTTCGCCGATCGCGCCGCGGCGATCGAACAGGGTAACGGCGATATCGAGAGCCTGGTCAGCGTTCTTCTGCACCGCCCTGCCCGCAACTGGTCCGATCGCGACCGCGAAGAAGCGCTGACCGAGATCGCGCGCTTTGGCCGTCGGTTCCGCGAACTCGAAGCATTGGCAGTCGTGCGCGACAGGCAATCGCACACAGAGGCGCTGGCCCTGGTGGTCGGCCTCGATCCCAAGACGCCGCCGCTGATGCGCAGCTTCGTACTCAACGAACAGGAAAAGCAGGCGGCTGCCGGCATGGCGGACCGGCTGGTTGCGACGCTGCGCGCCGATGACGGGGGCGGCAGGCTCCAACTCGCCGCGCTGGCACGCGCCGTCGCGATGCTCGCGGCGGACAGCGAAGAAGAGGCGGTAGCCGCATGACAGGTGAGCGCCATATTCTCGGGCTTTCGGGCGGCCGCGACAGCGCCGCGCTCGCAGTTTATATGCGGCAACATCATTCGGGTCTGCCGCTTGAATATTTCTTCACCGACACCGGCAAAGAACTCCCAGAAGTCTACAGCTTCCTCGACCGGCTCGAGGGGTTTCTCGGCAAGCCGATCCAGCGACTTAATCCCGATCGCGATTTCGATTTCTGGCTCGACGAATATGGCAATTTCCTCCCCTCACCGCGCACGCGCTGGTGCACGCGGCAGCTCAAACTTCGCCCGCTCGAACGTTGGCTCAGAGCTGATCTCGAGGCAGGAACGACGGTTCATAGCTATGTTGCAATCCGCGCCGACGAACCGACCCGCGAGGGGTATCAGGCGACGCATCCCAATATGCGCGTGCATCTGCCGCTGCGCGAAGCCGGTATCGACCGTGCCGGGGTGATCGAGATTCTCGAGCAATCCGACGTCGGCGAACCTGCTTATTATCAGTGGCGGTCGCGTTCGGGTTGCACCTTCTGCTTTTTCCAACAAAAGATCGAGTGGGTCCGGCTCGCCGAAAATCATCCCGATCGCTTTGCCGAGGCGGTCGATTATGAAAAGACCGCCCTCAAGGATGGCTCACCCTTCACCTGGAGCCAGGGCGAAAGCCTGACGGAGTTGATCGAGCCCGCACGCGTCGCAGCAATCAAAGCCGATTATGAAAAGCGGCGCGAGCGCCTGCGCCGCAATCGCCGGGTCAATCCTCTGTCGGCCAACAGCGCCGAGACGATCGACGATGTTTACGGGGTCGACGAGGGGTCGAGCAGCTGCGTGATCTGCCACAAATAGGGCAGCATCTATCCCACGATCGCCGCTTCTATTTCATCGGCGAAAGCGCGCCCGTCAGCGGGACGTATCGCGGTGCGATGATGAAGAGCCCGATAGATCGGATCGAAAAGCGCCTCCGGCCCTGACCAGTCGTCGCGAGACAGTATGCCGGTCGGATGACTTCGATTGACGACGAACCAGAAGACCGATGCGAGCTGGAAGACGTCCGAGGCTGCATCGATCCGGTCATCGCGCCCGATGCTTCGGTTGTTCGCCTCGGGCGACATCCAGAAACGTGGCCCGACGATCTGCCAGTCGGGCGTCACGCGCTCTTCAGGCGGCAGTCCCAGCACATCGCAAAGACCATAATCGCTGAGCACCCATCTATCGCCGACGACAAGGATATTGTCCGGCTTGATGTCTCGGTGGATGGCTTTGGTGTGAAGTTCGCCCAACCCTTGTGCAAGACCGCGAAACTGCGCTTGAAAAACCTCGCTCGGGACATCGGCCCGCCGCACGAGGTCCGTCAGCGCCTCGGTCGCAAGGACCATGATGATGAAGGGGACGCTCTTGGTGGTCGATGTGTTTGACCCGCGCTTCCTGAATTCGCCATCAACAGCACCTGCATCCTTGTAAACGATCAGATGCTCATGCTTGAGATCGGCCAATAGCTCGCGTTCCCGCTCGAACCGCGCGCGCCGGTCCACCCGAAGGTCGAGTAGGAATTTTACGGCATATTCAACGCCATCGGCAAGATCGGTGCATCGATGGACAACCCCGTTGCCACCCGCCGCTATGCGGTCCCCGACCTCATACGCATGTCCCGCCTGCGTGCGAAGTTCGTCTGGGATGACGATCGTCTCGCGTGGCTGAGTGTCGCCCCTGCCGGCGAAAAGCACGGCCATGTCACGCCGCCCCGCCGCAGCCGGCGATCCGCCAGCAAGCATTGGAAAGCTGGAATACCGCCGCGTCGGCTGGCCAGTCGAGAACACGCTCCTTGCTCTGGTGATCATGCAGAGGCTCTCCGCATGCTACACAATCGTCGAACAACCGGCCACGGGCGCTGAAGTCGAGCTGCTGCGCCATCGCCTCGAAGCGTTCGCGAACCGGCTCTTCAGGCCGCCGCTGCCGATAGGTGCCCGACAATATGTCCATGAGGAAGTTCTTGCGCCAGGACCGGCTGGCGATCGTGTTGGCCTGCGACACGCATTTGATCGCATATTCGCTCAGAATATCGACCTCGGATTCGGGTGCGATATTTTCATCGAGCAGGCGCAGATCGCCGCGGAGCGGTTCCAGATCCTGATCTAGCAGAGCGTGGCCGGCCCGGTGAAATTCATGAACCGAAAGGAACAGCGAGTAGAAATCGGATTTCTGCTTGAACCGCGTCCGCCCCAGCGGGAAGCGATCGGGCGCGAAGATGGTGTGAAAGTCATCGAGGACGGCCATGAACTCGCGCCGAGTGGCTGCCTCGCTCTCCGCGTCCCATTCGGCGTATCGGGCGTAGAAATAATCGAGGTCGCCCTTCTTGTCCTGCGGGCCCTCGAGCATGCCGGCGAGGACCTCCGAGACGAACTCGACATCGCCCATCCGCCGCCGCTGGCCGACCGTGAACACGCGCGAATCGTCAAGATATTCGTCGAGCGAAAGATCGGTCGCGAGATCGAGAAACCGGCCCGGGAAATCGGCCCTGCGTAATTCCTGCTTGTTGAGCGGGAGGGAGTATTTGTTCACGCGCGAGTAGACCTCGCGCACCTCCTCTTCGGTGAAGCCGATCGCCTCATTATAGTCGATCTTGTACTGTAAAATCTTGTTTCGCACTTCGGCGGGGAGTTCGGAGAATTTCTTTCCGGCAAAGGGCCCGGAATAGGGCTCGTCGAGCGCGAACTCGTCGCGCAGAAAAGCCAGAATTGCCGAAATGCGCTGCTGTCCGTCGATGACCTGCCGGTAGGTCTGCTCGTTGCGGATTTCATTCCAAAGGAACATCTTGGGCATCGGCACCTGACGCAGGATCGTATCGATGAGCATGATGCGCGCAGCCGGGTTCCAAACCTCCTTACGCTGGAACGAGGGCCGCAATTCCAGTCGACCGTTCGTGCTCCAGTCACGCAGGTCCGAGATGGGATGCGGGCTGCTGTTCCAAGTCCCCACTATATATTCCTCAACATTGAAAGATTATTCCGCTGGGCGTGTGCGGTAACGCGCACCCGGACGGAAGGCGAGACATCGCGAAGGCGCGCACTCCGCCGCGGCGGGTAGCGCATCCGTTTCGAGGTTCCAGCAGGCATGTTCGGGTGCGGCTCACGTCTGAAAGGGATCAAAGCATTCCGACGAGCTCATCGCTGAGCCCGAACATCTCGTCATCGCAGCTCTGCTCCAGAATTTCGATGAGGCGCGGCATCCCCGCAAAGGCGAGACCATTGGCGATCCGCATCATCCGCCGGGGATCCTGGACGACGTCGGTCTCGCCGGTCTCGCTGATTGCGATCAGCCGCAGGGCATCGGCGCGCCACTCGGGCGAGACAACCGCCGAGCCCTCAATGGCCTTGTAGGTTTCCCGGGCTTCGAGATCGGCGGGTTTGAGCTTGAGCTTCACCGCGACGCAGATGGCGAGGAACCAGAAATCGACCATGCGCGGAAAGGGCTTGCGGTCGAGATCAGCAACGCTCGACGCGCCTGTGCTCTGCGAATAGCGCTGAAAATACTCGCGAAACTCGACCGGCGCATTCACTTCGACGCCGGCGAAGGAGGTGTTGATATCGTCGCTCATGCCATAACCTCCCGGGACGCGGCGGCGGACTCAACTTCCATTTTTCGCGCGCAGGTGTGGCAGCTTTCGTCATAGGAGCAGTCGCACCGGACAACCTCGATCCTCTCCGAGGGCGGCGCATGGAGCAGCATGCGCGGATAATGGGCCGGATTGGTGAGCGTGATGACCTTGCCAGCATGATTCGCGAGCAGCGTCTCGGTGCCGGCGATTTCGGAGCGGGTGAGGAAGAGGATAAGCTGCGAGCTGTAACGGGCCGCAACCCGAACCACCGAGCTTTTTACGTAGCCGCTCATCATTCCGAGTGGCGTATCGATAATATTCGGGGCTTCGACGCCACTTACCCGGGTCAGCGCAAGGATGAACGCAAGCGTAAGCGCGCGACGCGATGCGCCGTTCAGATCACGATCGGGACTGAGCAGCCGGTCGTCGGGGCCAAAAACTAGAATGTCGAAGTCTTGGCTGATTTCTGCACGGCGGATGATCGCACCCTGCTCGGCGTCGGCGCCAATCATTTCAAGAAATATCTCGTTCATCAACGTGCTGACGCGGCCAAGCTCGTCGGACTTCAGCCGGTCGAGCGCCCGTTCGAAAACCCTAAGCACATCCTGCCCGGCAAGTAGCTCGGCGGCGAGCTGCTGTCCTTTCGTTTCGGCTTTCAAGAAGTCGTCGCGCTCCCTGACCGCCGCCGCACGCTCCGCGCGCGCCGCCTCAATCCGGAACGCTGCGCGCGCCGCTTCGTCGCCGTAGTCGTCGGCATGCTTTCGGGCGATTTTCTTTTGTTCGCGTAGCCGCTGGATGTCGACGTCAGGCACCAGCGCGATCTTCGCTTCAATCTGCGCTTCTTCCGCCGCGAAATCCTTGATCGCCTGAGCCGCCGCGTTCCGGCGCTTCATGAGATCAGCATAAAGGTCGCGCCAGCTATCGGCTTCGCTAGGCTGCATCAAGTCGCGAGCGCCATAATAAAGTTCGGTGATCGTCTTCTGGACCGCGTCGGCGGCGCGGCTCGCCTCGATCATGTCGTTGATATGCTTGTGCCGCCGGGCGCCGTCGGTATCCGTCACATCGAGAGTCTCGCCGCAGATACAGAGCTTCTGCCCCAGGCATTCGTTCAGCACCGGGATTGTCTGATTAGGGATGCGGCCCTTGGCCTTTAGTGCTTCGAGCTTGCCGGTGGCGACGGCCACGGCACCGGCAAGCAGCTGCTTGGCGAGAAGCTTGGATTTAAGCAATTCGCCCTGCTCCTTGGCCAGGGCTAGTTCGGCTGCGTCGCCCCGCTTGCGGTTTTCCTTCGTCCGCTTGAGCTGCGAGGCAAGCTCGGATCGATCGCCCTGCGCAAGCGCTTGTTCGATCTGCTTGGTGAGCAGCTCATATTGCTCTTCGCTTCGCGCCCGGTTCGCGGTCGCCTCGGCCTGCTTGGGTTCGAGCGTAGCGAGTTCGAGATCGAGCGCCTCAATCCGCGATGAGGCTTCGCGGGCGAGGCTTCCCGCATCAGATTCGCGGACGCGCTTGTTGACGTCAGCCGCCGCCTGCTTGACGTGACGTTGTGCACTCTCAACGATCGACAGTCCGAGCAGTGCCTTGATCGCATTCTCAACGCGTTGCCGCTTCACCGTCACGCTGTCGGCGTCAATGAAACTCAGCGCGCGATCGCCGTCAGTGAAGAATACCTCGCGCAGCTCAGGCGGCAGTTCGGTGCGAACGCGGTTTTCGCCATATTCTTGTGGGTCGCTTCCTTTCGCGGCCAGGTCATACAGACGGAGCGTTGGCTCTCCCCTCCGCCAGCCGGTCGCGCTCACAGTCTCAGTCACCGTTCGAACAACGCGGTAGCGTCGCAAAGTAGATACGACACGGTTGCTGCGCAGAGCAGGAACGGTCTCGAAATCCACTTCGACCACCGTGCGGACGGTGCCACTCTCGGTGTCGATCGGATGGAGGCGATAAGTTTTGGCATCGCCGGGCAATGCTTCGTCGCCGTAAAGCGCCCATTGCAGCGCAGTCAGCATCGTCGTCTTGCCGGTTTCGTTCTCTGCCCGAATGACCGTCAGATTTTGATCGGGATCGGTTGAGAATTCGATCTCGAGATCCCGAAGCAGGCGGAAATTCTCGAATTTCGCTCGCAAGAGCTTCATTGGAACTGCTCCGCGAGCTTCGCAGCGAGATCGACTCCGAGAGTGTTGATTTGGGCAGCGATGTCCTGCTTGACATTGCGGGCTGCAAATCGGTGCTGGCGCTCGATATTGACAATTTCAGCGACGACTTCGCACACATCATCCGCGTAGGATGGATAGCGTGCTTCCGTCTTGCGCGCTTCTTCTAATATGATCTCGACGACCCGCTGCGTGTCCATCCGCCCCCTCCTTCTTTAGACGTACACCATTGCCTGCATTTGCTTAAGCATTGTCAACGGACCGTCCTCCGCGCCATAATTTCTTGCAAGTCGTGCGAACTCTTCGACCCGTTTCAACTCACCCCTCACAAGTTGCCGCGCATCTGCATCAATGACAAGTTCTCCAGGCGGCATGGCAACAAAGTCATGGATAATTCCATGATCCTTGCCGATGGATTCGCAGCGCCTCAATATTCTACCGCGCCGCTGCACCCATTGGCGCTCTACGGTAGTGCTTGCAAGTATGAAGGCCCGTTTAATTTCAGGAACATTGACCCCTTCGTCAAGGACCCGCTTGGCCGTGAGGACCTGAATTTCGCCCTTTTGAAACGCATGGAGAATACGCGCGACAGCTGCGCGGTCACCTGTCTCTTCCGCGGTGAGCTGATGGAACAGAAGTCCGCGCTCGCGCAATAATTCATTCACCTCGCCCAGCTGCCCCGGCCCCTTGTCGGTCGCATAGATTAGGTCGTATCGGATGTCAGACTTGGGAACGCGGTCAATCAATGCGGCTAGCGCATCAATTTTGCCGCGCGCACGTTCCACGATAAGCCGCCGGCGGCGGAGCAGATCGTCGAGCTGCGGGTCGTCGATCTTGGCCTCGAATTTCCAGCTGAGCTTTCGGATTTTCTCGGACAGGTCCCGAAACTCCTCCATCTCCTCCTCATCGAGTTCGACGCGGTGGACATGATAGTCATAAGGCACGAGGCAGAGGCCGATGGCATCATCGAGCAAGAATTCGAAACAGGGTTTGCCGAAGAAATCGAACAGCTTGTCGGTGCCCTCGGGATCATATTGACGGATCGGAGTCGCAGAAAGTCCGAGGCGGTATTCGAAGAAATCGGGCGGGTTCTTCAGGAATGCCGGGCCGCCGAGATTGTGCATCTCGTCGGCAATCAGGACCCGGGGAACCGAAAGCCTTGCGAGCGCCGACGCCAGGCCTGGATCGGTGAGCGTATCATGGCTGACGATGAGAACTTCGATGTCGGAAAGGCCGAGTGCAAGCCGCCGCCCCGCTTCGGCTATCTCGCGCCGCCGCGCGGATGGCCCGCCAGAAGCGGTGAGATTATGCGGTTCCACACCAAATAGTCGGACTTCATCGCACCATTGCATAACCAGCGGAATATAAGGCGCCGCGATGACGACGAGGAGTGGCCCCGTCCGAGCGCGAAGCTCATGACACGCGACAAGTGACGTGAGTGTCTTTCCCGAACCGGTTGCCATGGCCAAAATGCCACGCCCCTCGGCAACGAGCCAGGCATCGACCGCGCTCCCCTGATGCGCGAACGGCCCGTCGCGCCAGCGCAACCACGAGGGAATGTGGAAGCCATCCGGCGGAGAACTCGCTGCGCCGTCCATTTCGTCGGCGGGAGGAGCCTCCTGCCCGCCGGGGCGCCTCTGCGCGCGCAGCCACAACTCCGCCGCCTCAACTTCGGTGGGACGCTCACCCTCCCCATAGGCATTGACGAGCTTTTCCCTGAGCGCGCGCGGCAGATCGACGACTACGCAGTCCTCGTCGTCGCCGTCCCAAAGTTCTATGAAATCTTCTCGCAAACATCGTTCGGTATCGGCCTGGATCGGATCCATCCATGCTCGAGTCAGTGCCATCTGCTCCCGGTTGCGGCTGAGTCCTGCGGCGGTGAGATTGCTAGACCCGTGGAAGGCAAGACGCTGGCCTTCGATATTGAGAAGCCAGACCTTGGGATGAAAGAGGCCATCTTTCAGGAAGGCGAATCGCAAATCGAGCCGCTCTTCCCGTATCAGCCAAGCCAGGCAGGAAAGCGTGTGGCGAGATAGCGCATCCGCATCAGGAAGGGCGCCCTCGAAATGCCGCTCGATGAGAATAGTAGGATCAAGACCTTCTCGAAGAGCTACTTGGTCAGTTTCCGAAATCGTCGGACTGACGATCAGTCGCATGGTAGCATCGGTCGAAGCGAGATAGGTTGCGAGCCCAGGCGCTATTTCGGCAAGTGACGAGCTGGCGAAGAAGCCCATCATGCAATCTAGCATCGATGACACGCCGATCGATGGCACAAGGGTAGGGAGAAAATTGTCGCGCGGCAGCACGAACATCGGCTTTGCGACTTCGAGCATTTTCAATGTCTGTTGTTTCGCGCTTAACGCCATAACAACTAGCACAGCCCCCTCCGCGATAGGCTTCGCGGCCAAAATCCTATCCAAGCCACTAAATAGCGTGCCGGATTCATGCGTACGCATTCCACGACAGGACGAGCGCCGCAAGCTTAACCTTTGGATGCAGGCTATGAGCAAGCAAGTTGTATAACGTCAGCTTAAGGGCTCCGATCGGCTCGTCTTGCTTGGCCGACATTAGGCGAAACCGACCGCATCCGTATCATAACATTTAAAGACCGAGTGTTGGCCCTCCGGTACAATTTGGACCACCCACCCCCTCACAAACCTCCCAGCCCCCGCCGAGAGCGCGGTGGATTTCGACCACAGACAAGAGATGATCTGTGCGCGCCGCGACGAGCGTGGCTTCGGCATCGTACAGGCTGCGTTCGGCATCAAGAACGTCCAGATATTGACCCTCACCCTCGCGAAAGCGAACCGACGCCATCCGCGCCGCCTCGCGGCTGGCGCCGACCTGCTGGTCGCGCATCGCAAGACCGGTCCGGACTGCGCCATAGGCCGTCAGCGCGTCCTCGACATCGCGAAGGGCGATCAGGACGGTCCGGTGGTAATCGATCAGCGCCGCATCAGTGCGAGCATCGGCGACGCGCACCTGTGCGCGCAGACGCGGCATATCGAACACGCCCCAATCGAGGCTGGGGCCGCCCGAGAAAGCGAACGCGCCGCCAGTGAACAGCGACTCAAATCCGCCGGCGAGGAGGCCGATGAAGCCGGAAAGCCGCACCGTCGGGAACAGATCGGCCTCGGCAACGCCCCGCCGCGCGGTGGCGGCGGCGAGTGCGCGTTCGGCTGCGGCAATATCGGGCCGCCGCCGCAACAGATCGGCCGGCGAGCCGACGCCGATCTGCGCGATCTGCGGCAGGCTGGCTGTTGTCGCGGCGGCGGGGCCGACGAAGCTTTGCGGTGCCTGGCCAAGCAGCACGGCAAGGGCGTGACGCGCGGTGCCGATGCGCTGTTCGATCCCAGGCAGCGTCGCTTCGACGGCGGACAGCGCAGCCTCGGCGCGGACGATGTCGAAGCGCGCACCCGCGCCAGCGCGCTCGAGCTTGCGCGTGACGTCGAGCGAACGCCGTTGAATCTCGATCTGGCGTCGCGCGATCGCGAGCGCAGCCTCGCTTCCCCGCAATTCGAAATAATGGCTGGCGACATCGGCGGTGACCGCCGCGCGAGCCGAGCGCAGCAGCGCTTCGGCGCCGCCGACCTCGGCTTCGGCGGCTTCGACCCCGCGGCGAACACGGCCGAACAGATCGATCTCCCACGACGCTTCCGCTCCGAGGCGCAGCGCGTCACCCTCACGTGGCTGACCGCCCGGACGCTCGCCATCGGCCAGACGGCGGCGCTGATAGGAGGCATCGATACCGCCGCCGGGGAGCCGCCCCGCGCGTGATACGCCGGCAAGTGCGCGCGCCTCCTCAAGCCGCGCGAGGGCGAGCCGCGCGTCCAAGTTGGCCGCGAGCGCCTCGGCGATCAGACCATCGAGCGCCGGGTCGCCGAACAGTTTCCACCAGGCGGTCTCGACAGCGGCATCCCCCACGCCCACCGGCTGCGCGGCATAGGCACCGGGTGCCTCGATCGGCGGCGGAATATAGTGGGAGCCGGCGGTGGCGCACCCGGCGAGGCCGAGAAGCAGGACGGCGGGCGAAAGTTTGGCGATCGATGTCATTGGGTCAATTCCTGCGGCTGGGTGTCCGGGCTTGAAGGGCGCCGCGCCTCGCGCCGCAGAACGGCCTTGCGGATCACGACGTAGAAGAGCGGGGTCAGGAAGAGGCCGAAGAGCGTCACCCCGAGCATGCCGGCGAACACCGCGATACCCATCGCCTGCCGCATTTCGGCGCCCGCGCCCGCGGCGATCGCCAGCGGAACCGCGCCGGCCACGAAGGCGATCGACGTCATCAGGATCGGACGGAGTCTCAACCGGCAGGCCTCGAGCGCTGCATCAAGCGGATCGAGACCTTCATGCTCCTGCGCACGCGCGAACTCGACGATCAGGATCGCATTCTTTGCGGCCAGCCCCACGAGCACCACAAAGGCGATCTGCGTGAAGATGTTGATGTCGCCCCCGGTCAGCCAGACGCCGACAAGCGCGCTGAGCAGACACATGGGCACGATGAGCAGGACCGCGAGCGGCAGCGTCCAGCTGTTATATTGCGCCGCGAGGATCAGGAAGGCGAGCAGCACCGCGATCGGGAAGACATAGAGCGCGGCATTGCCCGCGGTCTTTTCCTGATAGGTGAGGTCGGTCCACTCGAACGTTATGCCCTCCGGCAATTCGGCGCGCGCGATCCGTTCCATCGCTGCAACCGCCTGCCCCGAGCTGAAGCCCGGCGCGGGGCCGCCGCTGATATCGGCCGAGGGAAAGCCGTTATAGTGGATGACACGGTCTGGCCCGGCGCCCGGAGAGGTGGTGACCAGTGTCGCGAGCGGCACCATGTCGCCCTGCGCGTTGCGGAGTTGAAGCCGTCCGACCGCATCGGGCTGCGCCCGCGCGTCGGCTTCGGCTTGGGCATAGACCTGATAAGTTCGGCCGAAGCGGTTGAAGTCGTTGACGTAGAGCGAGCCGAGATAGACCTGCATCGTCTCGAACACATCGGTCATGGCGACCCCCTGGGCCGCCGCTTTGGTCCGGTCGACATCGACCGAAAGTTCGGGCGAGGCGACATTATAGCTGGTCATCAACCCGGCGAGCGCGGGTTCCTTGGCGGCGGCGGCCATCAACTTGGCACTCGCTGCGGCGAGCGCTTCATAGCCCGCGCCCGAACGATCCTCGATCTGCATCTTGAACCCGCCGGTGGCGCCCAGACCGGGAACCGGCGGCGGCGGGAATACGCCGACGAACCCGTCGGGGACCGCCGCATATTTGCCCTGCAGCCGCCCGGCGATCGCCCCCGCCGCCATGTCCGGCGTGGTGCGCTGCGAGAAGGGATCGAGCATTACGAACATGACGGCGGCGTTGGGCACGTTGACGAAGCCGTTGATCGACAGGCCCGGAAAAGCGACGACGCTTTCGACGCCCGGCTCGGCCAGTGCGATCTTCGAGACCTGCTCGGCCACCGCCTGCGTGCGGTCGAGCGACGCACCGTTCGGCAGCTGCACGATGCCGACGAGATAATATTTATCCTGCGCGGGCACGAAACCGGCGGGCAGCTTGTCAAAGGCAACCCATGTCAGGCCGAGCAACCCGGCATAGGTGAGCCCCGCGACCGCACCCCGCCGGATGACGCGCTGCACGCCACCGACATAGGCGAGCGAGCCGCGATCGAAGGCGCGATTGAACGGCCGGAACAGCCAGCTAAAGCCTTTGTCGATCGCACGTTGGAGGCCGTCGCGCGGCGCATCATGACGCTTGAGCAATATCGCAGCGAGTGCGGGCGATAGCGTCAGCGAATTGACCGCCGACAAGATGGTCGAGATCGCGACGGTCAGCGCGAACTGACGATAAAATTCGCCCTGCAACCCGCCCAGAAAGGCGGTGGGAATGAACACCGCGGCGAGGACCGAGGTGATCGCGATGATCGGGCCGGTGACTTCCGCCATCGCCTTGCGCGCGGCTTCGCGCGGGGATTCGCCAAGGCCGATATGGCGCTCGACATTCTCGACGACGACGATCGCGTCATCGACGACGATGCCGATCGACAGCACCAGTCCGAACAGCGACAGCGTGTTCAGCGAAAAGCCGAACAGATACATGACCGCCAATGTCCCGACCAACGAAACGGGCACCGCGACAAGTGGAATGATCGACGCGCGCCACGTCTGGAGAAAGAGGATCACGACGAGAACGACGAGCAGGGTCGCCTCGATCAGCGTAACGATCACGCTTTCGATCGACGCCTCGACAAAGATCGTCGGATCATAAGCGATACGATGCTTCAGCCCGTCGGGAAACTCGCCTGAGAGCCGCTCCATCGTCGCCCGGACCTCGGCCGCGGTGTCGAGCGCGTTGGCGCCGGGGCTTTGCAATATCTGCAGCGCGATCGCGGGTTCGCCGTCGAGCAGCGAACGCAGCGCATAGTCATTGGCGCCCATTTCGATCCGGGCGACCTCGCCGAGCCGGGTAAGCTGGCCGTCGGCGCCGGTCTTGACGACGATCGCGGCAAATTCCTCTTCGGTCGCGAGGCGGCCTTTGACGTCGAGCGCGACCTGCTGCGCCGCGGCGGGATTGGGCTGGCGCCCGACGCTGCCCGCGGCGACCTCGACATTCTGCGCGCGGATCGCGGCGACGATATCGCTCGCGGTCAGCCCGCGCGAGGCAATCCGCGCCGGGTCGAGCCAGACGCGCATCGAATATTCGCCGGCCCCCCAGACAACCACATCGGCGATCCCGGGAATGCGCGCGATTTCGTCGCGGACTTGAAGCAGCGCATAGTTGGAGATGAAGAGCGGGTCATAGCGCTTCGATGGCGAGAGAAGATGCACGACCATCAGCGCGTCGGGCGCGACCTTTTGCGTGGTGACGCCAAGCCGCTGCACCGTCTCGGGCAGCCGCGGCAGCGCGCGCGATACGCGGTTCTGGACCTGAACCTGCGCGATGTCGGGATCGGTCCCTTGCGCGAAGGTGACGGTGAGCGTCATCCGGCCGTCGGTGGCGGCCTGGCTCGACATATAGAGCATGCCTTCGACGCCGTTGACGGCTTGCTCGATCGGGCTCGCGACCGTCTCGGCGATGACGTCGGGCGACGCGCCCGGATAGGCCGCAACGACGGTCACCGTCGGCGGCGCCACCGCCGGATATTCGCTGAGCGGAAGCCGAAGGAGCGCGAGCAGTCCCGCGATCAGCAGGAGCACCGACAGCACGATCGCGAAGATCGGCCGGTCGATGAAAAACCGGGGGAAGTTCATCGTGCCGCCTCCCGCTGGACGCTGGCTTTCTGGACGCCATTGCCGCGCGGCATCGGCACGATCTGGGGTTTGACCGCCATGCCGGGGCCAGCGAGCCCCTTGACGACGACGCGGTCGCCGGGCCGCAAGCCCGTCTCGACGACGCGCAGGCCATCGACGACGGGGCCGAGTGTCACGGGCCGATATTCGGTCATATTCTTTGCGCCCAGCACGAGGACGAAGCGCCGCCCCTGTTCGACACCGATCGCGAGGTCGCTGACGAGGATCGCCGAGCGGGCATTATCGGTCGCGACATCGACTTCGGCGAACAGGCCCGGCGCCAGACGCCCGCCCGGATTGGGCAGGACCGCGCGCGCGCGGATCGTCCCCGTCGCGCGGTCGAGGCGGTTGCCGATGAAGTCCAGCCGCGCCGCTCGGGTGCTTCCATCTTCGAGGCGAACGCCGACCTTGGCCTCGGCACCGTGGCCGCGACGATCGGCGAGCGAGCGAAGATAGGTCGCCTCGTCGACATCGAATTCGACGTGGAGCGGATCGACCGAGACGATGGTGGTGAGCGGCGTCGCCGCCTCGCCGCCAGCGACCAGATTGCCGCGGGTGACGAGAATCTGGCCGACCCGGCCCGCGATAGGCGCCTCGACGCCGGCATAGCGAAGGTCGAGCGCGGCCAGCCGTTCGGCGGCGCGCGCCGACGCGACCTGCGCTTCGCGTTCGCGCAAGGTCGCGGTCGTCACGTCCGAGCGTTCGCGCGCGGCGACCCCCTCGGCGACCAACTTGCGCGCGCGCGCATCCTCGGCCTGCGCGAGGCCCAGTCGCGCTTCGGCTTCGCGCGTCGCCGCGCGTGCCGCGGCGTGCCGCGCCGCGAAGGGCGCGTTATCGAGGCGAAAAAGGATCTGCCCGCGCCGGACGATCTGCCCCTCGGGAACGCTGACGTCGGCAATATAGCCCGAGACGCGCGGCTTGAGATCGACCGTCTCGACCGCGGTCAAGCGACCGGTATAGGTCGAACGCGGCACATGATCCTGCACGACGACCGATGCGGCGAGCACCATCGGCGGCCCCGGCGCAGTGGCCTGTTCGCCGCCTTCCGGCCCGCGCACCCAAAGCACCACCAGCCCCGTCGCCAATATCGCGCCCAGCGCCGCGGCGACCCTCGATTTCCGCATCTCAACCTCCGAATCCTCGCTCGCCGATCCGGGTGGATTGGGAGCTCATGATCGGCGGATGCGGTTTTCCATCGTTGGAGGGTCAAGAGATTTTCTTCGTCGGCGTCGAATGCACATGAAACCATAGAAGACACCGCGCCTATCAGTGGGCGGAGCCCCGCGGTTATAGTAATCCGGCGTGCGGCGACCGCGTTGGTCAGGGCTATGTCCCGCGAAGAATCAGGAAAAGCCCCTCCGCATGCGGAAGGGCCAAATGATCCCGAGGCCAGGCTAGTGCGTGCGGTTCGATGAACTCGCGGCATGGCGCCGGGCGGATTGTCCGCCGGACCTGCCGAAGCGCCGCGGTTCGCGCGGTTGGAGGCGCGGCGTCGCGCCCCCCTCTTCCGCCAGCCCCTCAATGATCGGGCAATCGGGCCTATCGTCACCGTGGCAATGATCGGCCAGCGTCTCAAGCGTCCGCACCATGGCTTCGATCTCGGCCATTTTTTCCTTGAGCCGCTCGATATGTTCGAGCGCGAAAGCCTTGACGTCGGCGCTGGCGCGGCTTCGGTCGGACCAGAGACCCAGCAATTCGCCGATCTGCTCCACGGTAAAGCCGAGATCGCGCGCGCGCCGAATGAAGCGCAGGCGGTGCACGTCGGCGTCGTCATAGTCGCGGTAACCCGAGTCCTGACGCGCAGCCTTGGGGATGAGACCCGTCTGCTCGTAATAGCGGATCATCTTTGGAGAGACGCCCGATATTTTCGCGGCGCGGCCGATGTTCATGCCGCCTCTCCTTCTTTTCCCTTGTCGGCAGCGATCACCGGCCGGAAGGTCTTCAACCTGAGTGCGTTGCTTAGCACGAAGACGCTCGACAACGCCATCGCGCCGGCGGCGAACACCGGCGACAGCAACGTATCGTTCAGCGGATAGAGCGCCCCCGCGGCGACGGGAATCAGCGCCGCATTATAGCCGAATGCCCAGAAGAGGTTCTGCTGGATGTTGCGGATCGTCGCCTTCGACAGCGCAATTGCGTTGACCACTCTTCGCAGGTCACCTGACATCAGCACGACGTCGGCGGACTCGATCGCGACATCGGTGCCGGTGCCGATCGCCAGGCCGACGTCGGCCTCGGCAAGCGCGGGGGCGTCGTTAATGCCGTCGCCGACGAACGCAACCTTGCGGCCGCCAGCACGCAGCCGGTTCATCGCATCGACCTTGCCGTCTGGCAGCACTTCGCCGACGACTTCGTCGATCCCGAGCGTGTGCGCGACGGCATCGGCCGTCGCCTGATTGTCGCCGGTGATCATCGCGACCTTGAGCCCGAGGGCGTGGAGTGCCCGGATCGCCTCGGGCGTCGTGTGCTTGACCGGATCGGCGACCGCGATCACCGCGGCGAGCTTGCCGTCAATCGCGGCATAGAGCGGAGACTTGCCCTGCGCGCCGAGTTCGCGGACCTTGGCGGCAAGGGCTGACACATCATGGCCCAGCCTGGTCATGAACCGGTCGGCGCCGACCTGAACCTCACGGCCGCCGACCTTTGCCGATACGCCGTAACCGGGGATGGCTTCGAACGCCGCAGGCGATGGAACGTCAAGCCCCCGCGCGTTCGCGGCCGCCACAATGGCTTCGGCTATCGGATGCTCGGACTGGCTTTCGACGCTGGCGACCAGCGTCAGCACTTCATCGCGCCCGAAGCCCGCGGCCGGCTCAAGGTCGGTCAGTTCGGGGTGACCTTTGGTCAGCGTGCCCGTCTTGTCGAGCGCGATGACGGTCACGTCGCGCAGCGTCTGAAGCGCCTCGCCCTTGCGGAACAGCACGCCCAGTTCGGCGGCGCGTCCGGTGCCGACCATGATCGAGGTCGGGGTCGCGAGACCCATCGCGCACGGGCAGGCGATAATCAGCACCGCGACCGCATTCACCAAGGCGAAGGTCAGCGCCGGATCGGGGCCGAAGATGAGCCAGACGAGGAAGGTCAGTCCTGCGATCCCCATTACCGCGGGGACGAACCAGGCGGTGACTTTGTCGACCATTGCCTGGATCGGCAGCTTCGACCCTTGCGCCTGCTCGACCATGCGAATGATCTGCGCCAGCACCGTGTCAGCGCCGACCTTGGTCGCGCGGAAGGTGAAGGCGCCGGTCTTGTTGATCGTGCCGCCGACGACGGCTGCGCCTGCCGCCTTGGCGACCGGAACCGGCTCGCCAGTGATCATCGACTCGTCGACATAGGAATTTCCGTCGACGACTTCGCCATCGACCGGCACGCGTTCGCCCGGACGGACCTGGACGATGTCGCCGGTTCGGACGTCGGCGAGCGCGACTTCCAGCGCCGTGCCATCGCGCACGACGCGCGCGGTTTTCGCCTGAAGCCCGACCAGCCGCTTGATCGCCTCCGACGTCCGCCCCTTCGCCTTGGCCTCGAGGTAGCGACCGAGCAGGATCAGCGCGACGATCACCGCCGCGGCTTCATAATAGACGTTGGCGGTGCCGGGCGGCAGGACGCCGGGGGCAAAGGTCGCGACGAGCGAATAGCCCCAAGCGGCGCTTGTCCCCAGCGTGACGAGCGAGTTCATATCAGGGGTGCCGCGCAGGATCGCGGGAATGCCCTTCTGGAAAAAGCGCAGCCCGGGCCCGAAGAGCACCAGTGTGGTGAGGACGAACTGGATCAGCCAGCTCGTCTGCATCCCGATCGTACCCATGACGAAATCATGGACGGCTGGGATGAGGTGCGAGCCCATCTCGAGGATGAACACCGGCAGTGCCAACACCGCCGCGAGAAACAGCGAACGGCGCAGGCTATCCAGTTCCTGCTCGCGCGCCGAAGCTTCCTGGTCGGACGATGTGCTGTCGCTCTCAATCCGGCGCGGTTCATAACCGGCGCCACGGATCGCCGCCTCCAGATCTTCCAGCGACGCGATGCTGGCGCGATAACGAATGCTGGCCTTTTCGGTCGCCAGATTGACGGTGGCGCTACTCACGCCCGGCACCTTGGACAGCGCCTTTTCGACATGCCCGACGCACGACGCGCAGGTCATGCCCGCGACGCCGATTTCCACATCGGCCTCGGGCACCTCGTAGCCGGCGCGCTCGACTGCTTGCACGACAGCGCCGGGATCGGACGCTCCAGCGAATGTCACGTCGGCGCGGTTGGTCGCCAGATTGACGGCGACCCCGGTTACGCCCGGCAACTTGCCGATCGCCTTTTCGACGTGGCCGACGCAGGAGGCGCAGGTCATGCCGGCGACGGCGACGCTCAGACGCCCCGGCCCCGTGGTGGGAACATCGCGCTTCCGCCTCAACTCGATAACATCGGACATCATATTTTTCTCCGGATCTGCTCGTTCGACCGGAATGTGGGGCTTCCAACGATGGGAAGGTCAAGGGAAGAAAATGCACTTCGGGGGCATTGACCTTGTCACGATGGCAAGCCCCATCTTCGAGCTTCAATCGAAGTTTGGAGGCATTATGACTATCCGTTTCAATATCCCCGGGATGACATGCGGCGGGTGCGCGCGCTCGATCACCAAAGCGATCCAGGGCATCGATACCGCGGCCAAGGTCGAAACCGACATTCCCGAAAGGCGGGTCAGCGTCGAGACCGGCGCGGACAGCGCGTCGCTCATCGCGGCGATCCGCGAAGTCGGCTATGAAGCGCAGGCGGCATAGGAAGGGCGGACCAAGAGACTGATCGACCTGGGGAAATAGAACCAGATCTGGTTCCAGTTCGCCTTTCGCCCAAGGTCTTGGCGGGTATATTCTCCTTCCCATTTTCTGGCTGGAGAATGAATTTGCGACATTCCGCTATCCTGTCACTCGGGTTGATCCTGTCCGCCTGCGGCCAAAGCGAGCCGCGCAGCACCCAATATTTCGAGGCGAATCTCGACGAGGCGCGAAAGGTCGTCGCCGACTGCCGGGCCGGCTCGACGCGCGGCGATGAATGCACGAACGCCGACGTCGCGGTGCAAACGGTCGAAGGCCGCGAGCGTTTCAAGCGGTTCATGGGCAAGGATTAGCCAAACACGATCGCCGCACCTAACCGTTGGCGATTGCTAGTCGCTGCGATGATCGCCGACGCCTTGCGAAAGGCGGAAAGCACCGCCGACTAGCCCGGCGATCATGCCGGGCGGCACTGCTCCTCAAGCTCGGCGATGCGCTCCGAGCAAATCGCATGGACTGCACGCCCCAGTTCCTCGACGCAGCCGCCGAGCCAAAGCAGCTCTTCTTCGGTGATGCGGTAATGCTTCGAATAGCGCGCCTTCACATAGGCTTCCTTCAGCTTCTCGAAGCGGGCGCGATCGGCGCGCGTCTCGCGCGGCCAAGCATTGACCAGTCGCATATCGATGCGTTCGGCCTGTGTCCGCAGGAAGCCGAGGTTGTGAACATGCGGGGTGTAAAAGGTGCAGACCAGCAAAACGCAGTGATAGAGGAATTCGGCGGCTTGATGCGTGTCGAACGCAGCTTCCTTTAAGCGGCCTTTCTCCCGAGTGTATTTCGCTGTGTCTAGCCGGCCAGCGGCAGTTGGATACCACTCGTCGAAATATTCCTTCGCCATCGCCACCGCCTGCTCGGACGTCTTCGGTTTCGGCTTGTGCAATTCCTTGTCGTCATATGCGTAGAGCGCGATCCCGTCCTTCGCGACATCCATGAAGAAATAGCGGCCGTGCGCGAGCCCGTCGTTCACCTCCTGCAGCGTGTGGACGATGAAATTGACCGGCGTGTGCAGCGTCTTGTCGATCGCCAGCTCGCGGATGAGCCGGTCCTCGAGCTTCAGCCAGAAATCGACGCGTTCGGTCAGGCGCTTGTCGTTGACGATGATGAGCAAATCAAAATCGGACCGATAGCCCTTGGCGGTATGCGGCTCGTCGACCCAGCCGCCGCGGGCATAGCTGCCGTAAAGGATGAGCTTTTCGATCCGGCCCTTCTTCTTCCAGCCCATCGTCGCCAGCGCGATCGCATCCTCGAATTCTTCGAAGATAATCGCCTTCACGCGTTCGAGTTCGCGCTGCTTGTTGGCCGGTAGATGATCGAGATCGGTTCGCATGACTATTCTCACCCTGTAAGTCCGCTCGCCCGATGGCAAGCTATGTTGCAGTCAAATTTGCCGTCAAGTTTCGGGCGGCACACGAAAATCCCAGACGGGGATGCCGAACGCGCGCGCCTTGTCGACGAGATTGTCCTGAATGCCGGTGCCCGAAAAGACGACCAGCCCGGCGGGCATCGCGTCGATCATCCGGTCGTTGCGCTTGAACGGGGCCGCCTTCTTGTGGCGGTTCCAGTCGGGCCGGAAAGCGACCTGCGGCACGCGGCGGGTGTCGGCCCAGCAGGCGGCGGCGCGCTCGGCCCCGGTGGGCGTTGCGCCATGCATCAGCACCATGTCGGGGTGGCGGGCATGGATACGATCGAGCGCGGCCCAGATATGCTGATGATCATTGCAGGCGGGACCGCCGCTGAAGGCGACACGGGTGCCTTCGGGGATCAGCGCCGCGGCCTTTTCGCGCAGCCTCTTGTCCATGAAGTCGCGGCTGTCGATCATCGACGCGGTCAGCGTCTTGTGCTGGGCGCGCGATCCGGTGCGCGGCATCCAGGCTTTGCGGACATGAAGGCGGAACTGCTCGGCGGCGCATTCGCGGAAAAATTCCATGGTGTCGCGGCGCTCGATCAGCGTGATGCCTTCGGCGATCTTGCGTTCGAGTTCGACCGAGCGGATTTCGCTGCCGTCCTGCTCGCGCTGCTGCTCGCGCTGCGCCTGTTCGTTGCGATCGAGGTCGCGTTCGATCCGCTCGCCGGCACGGTGGAAGATATTGACGATGTTCCAGAGCAGGTCTTCAAGATCGGGCTCGATGCGCGTGTCGACGAGGCAGCCGGCCATCGCGTCGAAGATGTCGGCTACGGCGCCGCCGGCGAGGCGGTAGTCGGGAAGCGGCCTGCCATCGGGCTCGTCGTCATAGGGACGGTGACCGTAAAGCTGCATTTCCTGAAGAAGATAAGCGCTGGCGCCGGGTTCATGCGGTTCGCCGCGTTCGGGAAAGTCGGACAGGTCGGTCATGGCGTCTCTCGCATCTGGCGGCCGCGCCTCTCGCGGCCTTCGCGGCGACGCCTCCGCGGCGGCGGGTGCGGGTCCGCACCGCACGGACAGAGTCCGGGCGGCCGAAGCGCAGCGAAGGATGGCGGGCGAAGGCTATTTTGCCTCGCGATGCAAAGGGGCAGAGCCCCGGCGGAAAATAGCCGCACGCCAGGCCATTGCGAGGCCCGCGCGCGCTGCCGCAGTCGCCCTCCAGCGAAGGCCGGAGGCGCGGGCTCTGCCGGGATGGGGCGAAGACCAACCTGTTCACCCGGAGGATGGTGGACCCGGTCAGGGGCGCGAGTCAGTGTATCTTTTCGGAGGAAATATTGACTTTTGTTCAATAAAGGAACATATGGGCCATGAAAGGAGCCCGACATGGCAACGGCCGTAGCCAAGATGATCGATCGGAAGGATCTTACCGGTCCGGCGCTGCGCACCTTTTTCAACATCGCCGAGGCGTGGAAGCTCAGCGAAAGCGAGCAGATGGCGGTCCTGGGGCTCGACAGCCGTTCGACGCTGCATAATTGGAAACGCGGCGAGGTCGCGGCGCTTTCGAAGGATGCGCTCGAGCGGATTTCCTATGTCATGGGCATCTACAAGGGCTTGCAGATCCTCGTGCCGCAGACCGCGGACGAATGGGTCCGCAAGCCGAACAAGGCGAAGAGCTTCGCTGGCAAGTCCGCCCTCGACCGGATGGTGTCCGGCAATGTCTCGGACCTTTATGTCGTGCGGCAATATATCGACGGGCAGCGCGGCTAAGCCCATGCCGCTCGACATTCCGGTGGCGGCGACGAGCTGGACGCCCTGCTACCGCATCATCCCCAGCCGCTTCCCGCCGATCGGCCTGTTCGAGAAGGTCGCCGATCCGGACGATCTCGAGGCGGTCTTCCAGATCGAGGCGATGACCAACGATCGCCTCCGCGACGAAGTCGGCGTGCTCGCGCTCGTGCCGCCCGAGGACCGTGTTTCGGGTCCCGGCACGACACCGATCATGGCGGCCTTCACCCATCTCAATCCCGAGGGCAGCCGTTTTACCGACGGCAGCTTCGGCGTCTTTTATGCGGGCCTGACGCTGGACACCGCGATCGCGGAAACGCGGCACCACCGCGCCAGATTTCTCGCCGCGACCGACGAGCCCGCCCAGGAGATCGACATGCGCGTCTATGCCATCGACCTCGAGGCCGGTCTCCACGACATTCGCGGTCTCGCGGACAGCCACGCGCATCTCTACGATCCCGACAGCTATATCCATGCCCAAGGGCTCGGGGCCGAACTGCGCGATGCGGGCTCGGACGGCATCCTCTATCAGAGCGTCCGCCATCCCGGCGGCGAATGCGCCGCTGCCTTCCGGCCGCGCCTCCTGTCCAATTGCCGGCAGGAACGGCATCTCTGCTATATGTGGGACGGCACGGCCATCACGACCATCTATGAAAAGAAGAGCCTCGATAGCTGAAAGAGCGCGATCGCGTCCTAGCCCCGAGCCGAACCCATTTCGTCAGCGATCATCGTCCAAGAAATCTCGGCGAAGATCGGTGTTGAGATCGTCACGCTGCGGCTCGAGCGGGTGGACCGCGATGCCGAGCGGCAAGGCGCGTTCGTTCAGCGCCGCCCAGGCGGCGCGCCCGGCGGGATCATCCTCGCGCGCGACATAGAGCCGCCGCAGGCCTGCCGGAAACAGAAGTGCCGCAAGATGGGCGGCGGAGAGACCGGCCACGAGCGGCAATGCTGGAGCGACCTCGCGCAGTGACAACATGGTCTCGATGCCCTCGCCGAAGGCCATGACGTCTCCCGCCAGCCCGAAGCGCACGCCATGCCCCAGGAGATGTCCCATCGCGCGGCGCGGATAGGCCATCGGCGCCTTGGCCGGCCGTGCCGGATCGAGCCAGGTGCGATGGACGCCGGTGAGCGAGCCGCCCAAATCGGTCACCGCCGCGATCATCGCCGGGAATGCCGGCTTGACCGAAGGGGCATCCTCGTCGGACCGGCGATAATAACAATGCGGATGATATCGCAGCGCCGGCAAATCCCCGCCACGCCGAAGCGCGCGGTCCGCGAGGTAGGTTCGCACCAGCGTCCCGGCGATGGGATTGGATGCCGCCCAAAGCCGCGCGGCCGCCTCCCTGCTTCCCGGGCTCGCCCGCCGCGGACGCGGGTTGCGCTTCACCGGATCAGGCGGAGGCAGGCTCAGGAAGCGCCGCGCCTCGGCAAGCGTGTCGCCGAGGCTCATATGCGCGCAGCTCGCGGCGATGATGTCGAGCAGATCGCCATGATCGCCGGTCGCCGCATCGGTCCATTTTCCGGCGCGCGGCTTGCTCTCGCTGCCGCTGAGGCGGACGTAGAGACTTCGCCCCGGTGCATTATGCACATCGCCGACCAGCCAATAATGGCCTTCGCGGCGACCGTTCGAGAGATAGTGGCGGCACACCGCCTCGGCATTCTCACCGAGACGGCGCGCAAGTTCACGGGCTGGGCTTTCCATGCGGGGCTCCTTCAGGCGGCCTTGCGATCCGAGACCCGCTCAATCGGAAACCGATCGACGAGCCGCGCGAACACATCGGCGCCAGCAGCCCCTGCCGGCACGTAGAGCTTCAATTTCTGTGCGCCGATGACCAAAATCAAGCCCATCGCCCCGATCAGGCGACGGCGATACCATCGAAATGGCGCAATTCGGTGGGCGCGCGTCGATAGGGCGCACGATTTGCCCGTCGGCGGCAGGGGCCGCAGGTTAGGCATCAGGACGCCATCAGCGGACGATAACCTCCATCCTCGTCCATCTCCTCGGCCCACAGCGCCATCTGGAAATCATCGTAGGAGACGCCGCATTGCTCAAGCATCCAGGCCGCAAGGTCCGGATGATCGGCAACCGCTTCGGCGAAACTGTCGCAGCGACCGCGACCCCGGTCGAACCACCAGCGATCATCGTCCTCCCGGACGGCAGGATCGCGTTCGATCACCAGCCGCGACGCATCGAGCTCGAGCATCGCGGCGAGCAGCTTCTCGCAATGAACGACATCGAGCGTCTCACGCGGTCCGTGCTGGCGTTCATAGCCGACCGACAGGTTGGTGCATTCGGGGATGATGCCCGCATATTCATTGGTGTCGGTATAGACCCCCGTGTCGTCGGGCGCGTAACGGAAGCCCGCGTTCTGCTGGTTGAGTGCCGACGCGAGGCTCGTCGCAAAGGCGTCGGAGCAGGTCCGGCCATAGCTTTGATGGGTGATGACATCGCCGAGCCCGGCGCGGTCGAAGGCGATCGCCGCATCGATATTCGCGAGCAGTTCGGGCGTATGGCGCTCGATCCAGCGCGACCCGAGACAGCCCTGCTCCTCGCCGCGATGGAAGAGGTAGAGGCCAGGACACGCGGCCGCGATCATGCCGAGCATGATCCACAGCCCCGCGCCGTCGTCGGCGCCGAGCGACATGCCAGCCTTGCCGTCGCAGAGATGCGCGACGCCATGCGCGTCGATGCCCACCGCCTGCGCTCCGCCCACCGCTGCGACCGTGTCGACATGGCAGCTCCACAGGGTGCGGGGACGACCCCCAATGGTGATCATCCGGTTGCCGAAGGCATCGGAACGCATGCCGGGAATCCGGTCGAGATATTCGCGGCAGAAGGCGCGTTCGGTGGCGCTGTCATGGGGCCGCGCCCAGGACAGGATTTCGAGCAGGCCGGCCCGGCCCGTCAGTTCATAGTTCATGGGATCAGGCTCCTGTATGCGAGGGGGTAGCGGCAGGGGCTGAGGCGCCTGCAGCGGCAGGGACGAGGCTATCGGCTAGCCCCGGTGCTTCGAGAGAATTGCGGTGCGCGCGCCCACAATTGCAGGGTTCGAAAGGCTGGCGACGCAAGGTTTCGAGGCGAAGGCGCTCCGCTTCCTCCCGCTCGCGCCTCAGCCGCTCGTCGCGGGCACGCTCCCCGGCCGCCTGCCATTTGGCGACCTCGATCGCGATCGCGGCCATTTCATATCGAAACCAGTCATGGGCGAGGACATGGGCGTTGGCGAGCGACGGGTCGTCATCGTCGAAGGGCTCGGGAAGATGATCGGCGCAGAGCCATTCGCCATGATATTCGGTGAGATCGTCGGCGTGGAACCATTGGCCGGAGGCGTCGCACCGGCGGCAGCAGCTTTCGATCCACCATTCGCCGCGATCGTCGAGATAGACCGCGCCAAATGCTTCCACATCGTCTTCGAGAACATCATGCTCGTCGCCATCGGCGAGAACCGTGATGAAGGTTTCGGCGTCGCTGTACGAGCGCCCGTTGTGATCACAGAAGACGGAGTGATCGGTGAAGCAGCTGTAGCACCACTCTTCCGATGAGCCGTCGCGGTAATAGACCTCGTCGTGCGCGGTCGTTTCGCGGTCGCACCGCGGGCAGTACCAGCATCGATTTCCGAGCCCATTGGTGTTCTCGGACGGGATGCTGCCGCGTCCGATGATGAGATATTCGCCATCGTCAGCGAGGTCATCGCCCGCATCGATATAGGGAACGACGAAGCTGTCGCCGTCGACGATCCGCCGGATGCGCGCGCCGTTCAGCCCGCCCTTGGCGTAGCCGGCATTTTCGAGAAGCAACCTGAGGCGCGACACATCGCCATAGAGGCTGGTGTAGATCTTGCGCTCGGGCCACACCACGCTGCGCGCCCGGGCATCGTCACGAGGTCCGATATAGGCGATGGCCGTATCGGGACCGGCATAGACGCGCGTCGGGTGACAGAAGCTGTCGAACTCGCTTGCGTCATGCGCCATGCAGCTACCGGGACCGCCGACATAGACATCTTCGATCTCATCGGCATCCTGGGTGATCTTGAGCGCATCTTCCTCGAGCTGCACCGAGAGCCGGGCGCACCAGCCCTCGATCGCATTGTTGTCGAGATGAGCCGAGAAGAAGCGATGGAGGTAGCGGCCGGGTGACATCACGAGCTGGCGGTCGATCTGGCCCTTGGCGGCATTTTCGGTGAAGGCGATCTTGCCGGCCTGCTCGGTCGAGACATGGCAGAAATGCTCGTCGTGCTTTTCCCGGTACCAGGGCTCGTCGTGCCAGGGCGTCGGCGCATAGCTGCCGTCGGCGAAGCGCAGCTTCTCGCGGACCGGCCAGTCGACATCGCCGATATCGGCGCCGGCAAGCGCGATACGAAGCTGCACATCGGGCGCGCGGAGGAGCAGTTGCTTCCGCGCTGCTTCGGCTTCCTCGAAGGAGGGCCAGAGATATTGCTGGTCGCCGTTGGGCGCGAAAATGAATTCGATCGTGATCGGCCGCCACTCGGCTTCCGAGTGCGGACACAAGATTTGGAACTGTGCCATGGACATGACTCCACGCAGCCGCGCGCGTCCCCCGGAGCGGAGGCGCGGGCTGGATTGTTGGGAAATGGCGCAGGGTCGGCGAGGGTCCGGCATCAGCGCCCTGGCTGGGGGCGATGGTCGGTCTCGGGTCGCTTCAAGCCGCCCAAGGGCGACTTTCCAAACGCCGCTGCGCCGTATCGAAAGGTCCGGCGGGGTTCATGGCCCCGCCAGCCGTATCACTCGGCCGCGACGGGAAGCTCGATGTCACCGGCCTCGGCCGCGTCGTCGGGCTCGTCATCGAGCCCCGGCGTGCGCATCGGCGCCGGAAGCCAGCGCGTCTCCTCGACCAGCCGCTCGGCCTCGCGCGCCATGTCGGCCTTCTTCAAATGGTCGATCATCCTGGCGAAGGCCTCGCCGCGCGCCTCGGCGACATCGGCAAGGATCCGCGGCTTGGTGACGCTGCGGAAATAATCATCGGCGGTCGGCCGCCAGCCCGCGCCATGAACATCGAGCCCCACAGCGCGCGCCAGGATATGGCTGTGCGCGATCCGGCGCTCGACGCCGTGCGCCGAAATCCGGCCATTGTCATATTTGGGCACGATCTCGGCCTGCGCGTTGACGCAGAGCGACGCGCAATGCGCGAACAGCTTCGTCTGCTCCTCGCCATCGAGCGTGAGCAAATAGTCCCACACCTCTTTGTCCGACTGCGGGAGCCGCTCTTTCCATTCGGCCGCGCGCGCATCGATCGCCTGTGCCGGACCGCAATCGCGAAGATTGGTCGGCGCGTTCGTGAAATAGACGCGGTTCGGCGACACCTGAACGCAGCTTTCCCTGCTGCTCGAATAGAAGCAGCCGAGCACCAGGGCATGGAGAACCGAAGCGAAGGCGGTCGCCGGATCCTGCGCGAAGGCGTCCTGAAGCGCGAGCGTGCGCCACGCCGTCAGATCCGACACGAGCCGATCGGGAAGGGGCCGGAGTGTCTCCACCTCCTCGTCCTCCCCGGCGTCCGCCGACACCGCGGCTTCGCCGCCCGCGTCCGGGCCGGCGGACCGGGCATCGCCGTCCGCGGCCGAATGCGCTTCGTCTTCGGACGCTTCCGCCTTCGGCTCGTCCTCGGGCTTCACGAATCCACGCTCGACCCGCACCGAACCATCGCGATCGATCGAGACGAAGGCACCGGCGATCGCCATTTCGGCCGGGTCGAACAGCTCCGGCCGGTCCGCGAGCGTACCGAGCTCGGTCTCGACTGCATCGAGACGCGCGTGGACCTCGGCCGGAACCTCCGGGGCATCGGCCCATTCACCCTCGAGTTCCTCGGCTTCGGCCTCGAGCGTGGCGACGCGCGCCAGCTCGTCCTCGCTCATCGGGGTCACCTCGCGGTCGATTTCGCGGAGGCCGCGCGTGGCGTCCCACGGCAGGTCGATCGAGGTCGTCACCCATTTCCAGCCCTCGGCAAGGACGCGCTCGCCTTCCGCCTTCAGCTTCTCGTCGACCAGCCGATCGAGAAGCGCCGGATCGGTGAGCCAGCCGCCGCCGTCGGCTTCGAACAGGTCGCGCACGACGCCGCCACCGGCTTCGACATAGGCGCCCAGACCGACGAAGCATGTCCGTTTGTCGGCGGCGCGCACGCTGTTCTCGGTCAGCTTCTGCCGAATATAGGCCGCCGATTTGTTGAAGCTGTGTTCGAGCTGGTCCCACAGCTCTTCCTGGCGCGCATGGTCGTCCGACACGGTGAACGCCATCAGCTGGTCGAGCGTCATCGCATCGTCGGCGTAGAGGGTGTGAAGCTTCGGCGAGACACCCGCGAGCTTGAGCCGCTGGCGCACCGCGGCCGGCGTGGTGTGGAAGTGCGCGGCGATTTCCTCGATGCCGGTGTCCTTCTCGACCATCGCCAGCATCGCACGAAACTCGTCGAGCGGATGAAGCTGCTCGCGAAAGCTGTTTTCGGCGAGACTGTCCTCCTCGGCGAGGATATCATTGTCGGCAGCGCGCACGACGCAGGGGATCGGCGCATCCTTCGCGAGCCTTTTGCGCTTCACCAACAGTTCCAGCGCGCGGTGGCGGCGCCCGCCGGCCGGTATCTCATACCGGCCGGTTTCCTGGCCGTCGGCACCCAGCAGCGGCCGGACGTTGAGGCTCTGGAGCAGCCCGCGCCGGTCGATGTCGTCGGCCAGCGCGTCGATCGACACGCCGGCCTTCACACGCCGGACATTGGACTGCGACAGGACCAGCCGGTCGAGCGGGATGTCGCGCGACGGGCTGAGGGTGATTTTGGCGGCAGTTCTGGCCATGGCCATTCTCCATGACGGGCCGCCGCGAGACACTCTCCCGGCTTTCAAGCCCGTCACGAAAACCCGGCCCTCCTCTCCCTTTGGGGCCGCCGCAGGCGGACCTATCCGCACCCGGAAATCCGGCAGCCACGCCCGCTCATCCGCGCTGCCGCTTCGCGCAAACGCCGCTCGCCGAGCAGGATCGAGCCCGCGCTGCGAGCCGCCGCGGCATAGACCGAGAGCGGATGATGCGGCGTGAAGCCGAGATCACGCTCGATACCAAGGCCGAACGGCAGCCGGACCGCTTCGAGTTCGGCCAGCGCGAAGCTGCCGAGCTCGGGGCATCCGAAGCCAAGGTCGGCAAGGCCGAACAATATGCCGTCCTCGTCCATCTCGGTCGCGAGCCAGGTCGCCGACCCGACCGGGTTGAAGAAGCGCACGACGGGCGCCGGATCGGGCTCGCGCCCGCCGCGCGCGACGGCGGCACGCCGGGCGGCGTCGTTGGCGCGCAGGCGCGCCGCGAGATCGGGGGTCAGGAGTTTCATGCCGCCGCCCTCCGCGCCAGGGTTGGGGCGTACACGCCGGTCGGGCGGACGCCGGGCCGCGCGAACGCCCAGTGCGGGAAGAAGGAATGATATGTCATGCAAGGTCTCCGCAGCGGACCGGAGGCAGGGCCACTCCCGCCTCCTTCGATCCGCTCGCAAGATTTCATGCCTTCCTCTCGCTCTATTTCCGGCGCCGCGCGGCAGCGCCCGACGACCGGAATATAGATGCAGATCTGGGGCCAATTTTCCGGGGCCCGCGCCTTTCCCGTTTCCGGCCAATCGATTAGGACCGGGAGGCGATCGCCGTCGCGCAGCAGGGGCCAGGGCAAAAGCCCGCCTCGCCGAGGGCCGGGACCAGTCGCATAATGTCCCATCTGTCGTCCGTGCCGGAGAGGAACCGGGACCGGCGACCCAGGGAGCGGCTCGCGGGATCGACGGGTTGGGAACGTGCCGGCGACCGGACGGTCACAGTGAAGCATTTTTGTTTGATGGAGGAACTCGCCCTCGAAATTTCCACGGCGACGAATGAGGACGGGCTCTTCGAAGCCCTCGCGCGCGCATCGATGCGCCTCGGCTTCGACCATTTCGCGCTCGCCTATGACCGGCGCGGCAATGCCGAGCCGGCATCCCTGCTGGTTCACAATTACCCCGATGCCTGGGCCAAGGTCTATGTCGGTTTCGATCTTGGCGGTGCCGATCCGGTGCGCCGCGCCGGCGAACGGTCGATGACCGGCTTCCGCTGGGACGAGATCGAAAGCTACATCCCGCTGACCCGCAGCGACCGGCAAATGCTCCATGTCGGCCGCGAATATGGTCTCGCCGACGGCTATACGGTGCCGCGCCACCTCCCTGGCGAGGCCAGCGGCGCCTGCTCTTTCGTCCTGCGCCCGCAAAGCGAGCTTCAGGACGATATGCTCCGCATTGCCGAAATCATCGGCGCGCTCGCGATCGTCTCGGCACGCCAGCTCGTCGGCGCCGTGCCGCTAAAAAGCAAAGCGACGCTGAGCGAACGGCAGCGCGAGTGCGTATTATGGACCGCACGCGGCAAGACCGCGGCCGAAGTGGCGGTCATTCTCGGGATCGGCGAAGTGACGGTCGTCCAGCATCTCAAGACCGCGCGCGACCGCTATGACGTGCATTGCGGCCAGATGCTGACCCTCTGCGCGCTGTTCGATGGCCTCATCGGATTCGGGGACGTCTATGACTGGTGGCACGCGCGCTGACCGCGTCAACGACGACTTGTCCGGAAATTCAGCAAGGAGGCAGGCACGCCCGGAATGACAGCCGAGGCAAGGGCGTGCCGCTCAGTCGCAGCACGCGCCCTTGCCTCCGATCTGGATCGGAGGGCAGGGCGTGGTTCCATAAGAGCAGAACACGCAGCAGTCGCCGGGCTCGGGCCTCAGCACGGCACCGCAGCCCTTGCAGTCATAGAAGAACTGACAGGCGTCGGTCGGCATCGTTTCCGTCTCGCGATGGCCGCACTGCGGACAGGTGATCGTCGAACGAAGGTCGGGGCCGGCATCAGACATAATGGTAGCCCGCCCACAGCAGCGCCGCGCCAAGCAGGAGGCCGGCAAGCGTCAGGATGCGCACCCAGCGGGGCGTGCAGGCACCGCCGGGGCCACAGCGCGCGGCCGCGCGCTGCTGGCGGAACAGCAGGAAGGCGCCGAGAATGAGGCATGCCGCCCCGATCAGAAGAAGCGGCGTGCGATAGGGCATGGCGACCATCGCGATGCCGCCGAGCCATGCGGCTCCGATCCCCGCAGAGGCCAGCAGGAAGGGCAGCGCGCAACAGGATGCAACGCCGAAAGCCGCGGCGATGCCGGCTAAGGTGAACGCGCCGGCGTCGATACCCTTGGGGCGATTCTGCATTGGGATCGGTTCCTTGTGCGGTGTGAGGGGACGCCGTAGCATCTGTAGCAGCTACAGACTCAAGAGGTATTTTTGCGATGGCCGCAACCAGAGCGATGCAGATCGGCGAACTCTCGCGCCGCACAGGCTGCAACATCGAAACGATCCGCTATTATGAGCGGATCGGCGTCCTCGACGTTCCGCTCCGGCGCGGTCGCTACCGCAACTATGGCGAGGAGGATGTAGGGCGCCTCGGCTTCGTGCGCCGGGCCCGAGAGCTCGGTTTCACCCTCGACGAGGTGCGGGCGCTGCTCCAACTCGCGACTGGAGGCCAGGCTGCCTGCGCCGAGGTGCGCGACGTCGCCTCGTCGCACCTTGCGGATGTGCGCGCGAAGATCGCCGATCTCAAGCGGATGGAGCGTGTGCTCGCCGCTTCGGTACGGGCTTGCGAGGCCGGCGACGATCCCGCCTGTCCGCTGCTCCAGACGCTTCGGGCCGGTACACCGCACGGCTGATCGTCCGGATGACACCCGCGTGACGACGAGCGACAGGCTCAACTATCAAGAGCTTCTGGAATCGCGCGGATCATCCTCATATCTGGGGATACGCGCAGTCCACGGAAAATGATTTGATTCCCGGCACCAACAGCCGAGGAATCATCATGATCGACACGACCCCGCGGGCGCCCGCCGCGCCCGGGAACGCGGCGCTGCGCGCCATGTTCGCCGCGCGCAAGAGCGTCTTCATCGACCTGCTCAAATGGGACCTGCCAGTACTCGCCGGCCAATATGAGCTCGACCATTTCGACACGCCGGCGGCGCGCTATCTCATCCTGCTCGACGCCGATGGCCGCCACCGCGCCTCGGCGCGGCTGCTCCCGACCGAGGGCGCACATCTCCTTGGCGATCATTTTGCGCATCTGTGCGCCGGCGACGTGCCGCGCGGCCCCACCGTGTGCGAGATCAGCCGCTTCTGCCTCGACCGGGACCAGGACGCAGCATCGCGCCGCGCCGCGCGCGACCAGCTGGTGACCGCCCTTGCAGAGCATGCGCTGCGCGAAGGCATCACCGATTATACCGGCGTCGCCGACCTATGCTGGTTCGATCAGGTCCGGGAGTTCGGCTGGAGATGCGACGCGCTCGGGCCGAAGGCCGCGGATCCGGGTGGGAGATTGATGGCATTGCACATCCATATCGACGCGCATGTGCTCGACGACCTCAAGCGCGGCGGCGTCTATGCGCCGCTCTCGTTCCGCCTCGCCGACGACGATGGGGAGGCGGAAGCATGACCGGTCTTGCGTCCGATGATCTTGCCCGGGAACTGCGCGAGACGGGATACTGCATCGTCCCCGACCTGATGCCGCCGGATGCGATTGGGGCGCTCGACGCCGATCTCGATCCGGTCTTCGCCGCGACACCGTTCGGGCGCGGGGATTTCTACGGTCATCGCACCAAAAGATTCGGCGCGCTGATGAAGCGCTCGGCCTGGGCGCAGGCATTGGCGCTCGAACCCACAATTCTCGCGGCGGTCGAATCCATTCTCGGCGATGCCTGCGAGAGCATCCAGCTCAATGTCGCGCAGGCGATCGAAATCCATCCGGGCGAGATCCGGCAGTTTCCGCACCGCGACCATGACATGTGGGCGGGAGAAAAAGGCGCGCATGAGTATCTGGTCAACATCATCTGGCCGCTCACCCCCTTCACCGCCGACAATGGCGCGACGCACATCTATCCGCACAGTCATGGCGCGGACGGCATGGCAAAGACGGATCCCGGCGAGCCGATCGTCGCGGCGTGCGACCCGGGCGCCGCGATCTGTTTTCTGGGCTCGACCGCACATGGCGCCGGCGCCAATATCACCGACCAGGTGCGGCGCGGCGTCGTGATCGGCTACAGTCTCGGCTGGCTCAAACCCTATGAGAATTTGTGGCTCGCCTATCCGCCCGAGGTCGCACGCGGGTTCCCGCCCGAGCTCGCCGCGCTCGCGGGCTATCGCCAGCACCGTCCCAATCTCGGCAATTATGAAGGCCAATGTCCTTCGATCCTGCTCGGAGGCGAAGTCCCGGAACATGTCGGCGCCGTCGATGGGCTGCGTCCCGACCAGATGGAGATGCTCGCAGGCTTTGCGGCGGCCGAGCGGAACAGCGCATGAGTCCCGCGCATGTCGTCGAGCCGACTTATGAAGCGATCAAGCGCCGGTTGATGGCGGGCGGCTGGACGCCCGGCAGCCGCTTGGAATCGGCGAAGATCGCCGATCAGCTCGGCGTCAGCGTGACGCCGGTGCGCGACTGCCTCTACCGCCTGGCGGGCGAGCGCATGGTCGATTTCACCCATGGCGACGGATTTCACGCGCATAGCCTTTCCGAGACCGAATATCGCGACATGCTCGAACTCCACCTCATCCTGCTGCTCGCGGCGCTTGCGACGACCCCGCGCGGGCGCGCGGCGCCGGATCCGCGGGATGGCGACTATCCCGACCGACCCGCCGGGCTGTTCATCGAAATGGCAGCGCGGTCGGGCAATGGCGAACTGGTCGCGAGCATCACCGCGCTCGGCGACCGCCTCCATCTGGCGCGGCACCTCGACGAACAGCTTGTCGGCGAAACAGTCGCCGAACTGGATGCGCTCGCGGCCGCGCTGACAAGCGGCCCGCCGCATGAGACGCGCAACCTTCTGTTCCGCTATCACGAACGCCGCGCCGGCGAAGCGGCCAGCTATGCCCGGCTACTCGGAGGCGCGTCATAGAGCCGGACCCGGCGCCCAGCGCCTGATTCTACCCATAATCCTTGTCTTTGCGCGGCCATGCTGACATGATTCGGGGTGCGGGATCGATCTGGCAACGCCCGCGCGATAATATCGCCAGCCATTATGAACGCCCGTCCTTGCCGGACAGGCGGCCGATCCGGACCAGGTCGCCCTCGCGCGGCCCAACGACGGCACAGCGTTGGGAGATCGACAGCCCGGCAAGCGCCGGACTGCTGTCTCGTGCCGGTCGGCTGTGCCCCTTGTCTTCCTTTTCCTCCAAGAAATTGTCGCAGCAGCGCCACCCCTTTTCGGTGTCGTCGGCCTGTCACGCGCATCCCGACGACCGGCCCATCATGGCACCGGCGGAAGCTTGCGACCTTGATGACGCCTTTCGGGCGCATGGACATTGGCTCTTTCATTTTCTTCGCCGAAAGGCGGGGCCTGAAGAAGCGCCGGATCTCGTGCAGGAAGTTTTCGCGCGCGCGGCGGGCAGCGAGCAGCGCCACAGCCTCGCCAATCCCGGCGGCTTCCTTCGCCGCATAGCGCAGAATCTGCTGATCGACCGCGCCCGGAGGCAGCGGCGCAATCCCGCGCTCTTCTTTTCCTTTCAGGAGGAAAGCGACGCCGCCAGCCCGCCGCAGCAGGAATGGAATATGGAAGCCGACGACCTTCTCCGGCTGTATGAAGAGGCGGTCGACGCCATGCCGCCAAAGACACGCCGGGTGTTTCTGATGCACCGGGTCGACGAACTCAGCTATCGTGAGATACATGAATGCCTCGGCATCAGCATCGCGACGGTGGAATATCATATGATGAGGGCGCTCGGCTTTATCGCAAAGGTGGTGGACGGCGGCCGATGAGTGAGGCGTCTGACGACTATCCGGTCGACACGGTCGCGCACGCCTGGCTCGTGAAGATGCGCGGCGAGAACCCCGATGCGCACCGCGGCGAGTTCGACGCCTGGCTTTCGGCCTCGCCAGACCACAAGGCGGCCTATGAACGGATCACGAAGAAGCTCGCCGCCTCGGCGATCCTGAAATCCTCGCCGCGTCACGGCACTGCGCAAACCGAACAGCGCAGCGGCCGACGTCGGGCCGGGCGACGCTGGCTGTCGGCGGGAGCCGTGATCGCCGCCGCCGCGGTGGTATTACTGGCTTTCGGCGCCGGCGGGGCTCCGCTTTCCGGTCCGCTCGGAGACGGTGCGCTAACGGCGCGCGCGGCCGAGCCGCTGGTAACCCGCCGCGGGGAGATCCGCAGCTTCCGCTTTGCCGATGGTTCCACCGCAGTCCTCGACACCGATAGCCGGCTCGAAGTCTCATTTGCGCAAGCAGCCCGTCGTCTCCGGCTTGCCAAAGGGCGCGTCCGGCTTTCGGTGACCAAGAATGAACGGCCGCTTCGCGTCGAGGCCGGCGACGGCATCGTCACGGCCGAGGATGCGGCATTCGATATCGGTTTCGAGGAAAATGGCGCGCTCAGCGTGACGATGCTGCGCGGCGAGGCCGATATTCGCTTTGGCGGCGCCCCTGAACGCGCCCAGACCCTGCCATCGGGACGGTTCGTGACCTATGATCCTGGCGGCAAGGAGCAGCCACCGGCCGCATCGCCGAGACAGCAAGACAGCCGCGAATGGCCGTCGGGCTGGGCGAACTATCGCTCGGTCCGGCTCGATCAGCTCATTGCCGAAACCAATCGCTACGCCGCGAAGCCGATCGTCATCGACGACGCAAGAACCGCGGGCCTCGAGGCGTCGGGCCGGTTCAGGATCAGCCAGCCCGAGACAGTGGCCGAGCGGCTCGCCCAATTGTTCGATCTGGAGATCACCAAGCGTGCCGACGGCACCCACCTCCGCCAACGATAATTAATTCACTGCTCCACTAAGGCGGTCGACCAACTGGCGTCATCGCTCCCCCACAGGCCGTGTGCCCAAGCATCCGGTCACAACCCAGGGGGAGTATGATGATGTCCGGAAAGTCTCGTTTTTGCCTGTCGCTGATGGTCGGTATAGCCTGTCTGCATCCCATCGCCGCCGCGGCTCAGATGCAGGATCGCCAGAGCTTCGACCTGCCGACGCAGGATCTCGGCGATGCTTTGCGAAAAGTGGCCGAGCAAGCCGGGATCGAACTTTACGCGTCGAGTGCCGATCTCGCGGGCCGTAGGACCGGGCCGCTCAAGGGCGACATCACCCCGCGCGAAGCCATCGAGACCCTGCTGCGCGGGACCGGGCTGACCCCGCGCTTCGAGCGCGGTTCGGTCATCATTTTGGGGAGAGCGCAGTCCGCGAGCAGTCCGGCGCAAGAAGACATCGTCGTGACCGGCAGCCGGGTCTCCGGCGCCCCGTCCGCAGCCCCGGTGATCCGCGTGACGAGCGAAGATATCCGCAACGGCGGTCAAGCCGATCTCGGCGAGGTCGCGCGCAGTCTCCCGCAGAATTTCGGCGGCGGGCAGAACCCCGGCATCGGTTCGGGCCAAGGCACCCAGAACCAGAATGTCAACGTTAACGGGGCGTCGACCTTCAACCTGAGAGGCATCGGACCCAGCGCAACGCTGACGCTGCTCAACGGCAACCGGTTTGCCTACAGCGGCACGCAAAGCGTGATCGATATCAGCGCGATACCTGCTGCGGCGGTCGAACGGATCGAGATCGTCGCCGACGGTGCTTCGGCCATCTATGGCGCCGATGCCGTCGCGGGGGTCGTCAACATCCTCCTCCGCAAGGACTATGAGGGCGTCACCACGAGCGCTCGGCTCGGCGGCTCCACCGACGGCGGCAATTTCCAGCAGCAATATAATCTGCTCGGCGGTGCCAAATGGTCAGGCGGCGGATTCATGGCGACCTACGACTATTTCGACAACAGCGCGATTCTCGCGCGCGACCGCAGCTACACCGCGACCAGCAACCCCGCCTCGACCCTTTATCCCAGTCTGAAGCGGCACAGCCTGCTATTGAGCGGGCACCAGGAATTGACGCCCAGCCTTCGGCTGAAAGCTGATGTCATCTACAAACGCGGCGACATGCAATCGGTGCGCGGGCTGCTCGCCGACCGGCCGATTACGACTCGGGGTCTCGTTGTCGACAATGAATTCGAGACCTTCGGCATGGCGCCGACGCTGGAAGCCGAAATCGGCGGTGCGTGGACTGCTAGGCTCACCGGCTTTTACGGCACCGACAAGACCTATGGCGTCACCCAGAACTTCACCAACGACGTCGAAGCTCGATCGATCCGGATTTTCGACAATCGGAGCGTCAGTGTCGAAGCGGGCATCGAGGGTCCGCTGTTCACCCTTCCCGGGGGTGACGTGCGGCTCGCGGCAGGCGGCGGCTGGCGAAGCAACCGCATCGTGGCACTGGTTGCAGGGCGCAACTTCGCACCGACGCGCGAAAACCGCTTCGCTTACGGCGAACTTTTCGTGCCGCTCGCCGGCCCTGCGCAGGACCTCGCTTTCGCGCATCGCGCGTCGATTACCGCCGCACTCCGCTGGGAGGATTACTCCGACTCAGGCAGCATCGTCACGCCAAAGCTCGGTTTTGTTTATGCACCAGCGCCTGAGCTCAGCCTCGGCGTTTCATGGGGGCGCTCCTTCAAGATGCCGACGCTCAATCAGCAATATAGCGGCTATACGCCCGTGCTGTTGCCAGTGACGGGATATGGCACGCTTTTTCCGCCCGGCGCGACCTATCTCTATATCGGCGGGCCGAACCCCGACGTCGGCCCCGAGCGCTCGGAGAATATGACGCTGAGCGCGACCTTCCAGCCTTCGCCGCGGCTGCAGATCGTGACGAGCCTGTTCCGGATCGATTATCGCGACCGTGTCGCCCCGCCCTTCGGTTCACCGCTGGGGATATTGACCAATCCCCTCTTCACGAGCCTGGTGACCTTCAATCCTTCCGCAGCCCAGCTCGACGCGGCGATCGTCCGTGCATCGGACCCGCTCGGGAACGCAACCGGCGGGCCCTATAATCCCGCCAACGTCATCGCGCTCATCGATGGTCGCGACCGCAATATCGCATCGCAACGCTATGAGGGGGCCGACCTCTCGCTTCGCTACCGCGCGCCTGTGGGCGGCGGGCGGACGCTGACCGTCACGGTCAATGCGACCTGGCTCGACAGCCGGCAGCAATTGCTGCCCGGCCTTCCGGTCACCGACCTCGCGGGCACGATCTTCAATTCGCCGCACTTTCGCGCACGCGGAGGCGCGACCTTCGGCGACGAACGCTTCACGATCGCGTCCTTCGTGAATTTTACCGGCGGGGTAACAGACCGCCGGCGCGCGGTGCCGGCAAAGGTTTCGCCTGTGGCCACCGTCGATCTCGCGGGCCGCATCAAGATCAGCGGCCTCGCCGAGCTATCCGTAAACGCGCTCAATATCTTCAACGCGAAGCCTGACAGGACGGCGGTAGCATCGCCCAGCGACACGCCCTTTGATTCCACCAACTATTCGGCGATCGGCCGCTTTTTCGGGCTCACGATCAGCCGTGACTGGTGAGGAGGGCGGCATGATGTATGCCTTCAAAACCGGTTTGTCCGTTGCGACGACCCTTGCCGCCGCAGCGCTCTCCCCTGCTGTAGCGGCAGGGGAGAGCATCGGGCGTCCATGGACACTCGAGGATATTCTCCTAGTTCCGGAAGTGAACGAGATCGCGCTTTCGCGCGACGGGCGCCTCGCGATTTATGCTGCGGAAATTGCAGATGAGAAGGCTGGAAGACCGCAGGCCGTGATCCGGCTTGTCGATATTGCCAGCGGAGCGCAGCGTGACCTGCGACACGCAAACATCGCGAAATTATTCCAACGCATTCCGGGAACGAACGATTGGAGCGGTCTTCTCGACATCGGCGGAGGGCTGCAACTGTACCGGATCGACAACGCGGGATCGATCGCACCCCTGATCGTCAATCCGGCGACCGTAGCAGTCGGCCGCGCGGACCTGTCGCTGCCCGTGGGCGGTGGGGCCGTTCCACATCATGTGGGCGTATTGGCCTATGCCTGGTCGCCTGATGGGCAATGGCTCTGGTATTCATTCCTCAAGGCCAGACCGACATCGCCGCGCGTCCGGTTCGATGAAGAAGTCAGCGCGATGAGCAATCGGCGGCGATCGACGACCGAGGCCGAAGTCGAATTCTATTTGCGCGGCCCGGATGGGCAAAGCGTCAAGGTCATGACGCGGCCCTCAAGCGACCGCATGGCAATGTACGCTGGCGCCAATATCCTCTGGCGCGGCGACGAGATTCAGTTTCGGGTCGAGAAGCCTGGTGGCACCGGCGGGGGCGAATTCGAAGTCCGCGCATGGGATCGTCGTACCGGAAAGATGCGCATCCTCGCGAACGAACGGGATCTGCAAACCCTCTGGCTTCTCAAAGGCCCGCGTGGCGGCGAACTTGTCACATCGGGAATCGGAGACCAGCCCGAACTGACCGAAACGCGCCCCGGCGGAAAACGCCATAGCTACGGCCGGGTTGGCTTCACGATCGGCGATCTCCGGTCCGCCGGCATCAAGATCAGCCGGGATGAGCAACATGTCGTCCTCGGGACGCGAAGCTTCGGCAATCCGCGATACGGCCTTGCGATGCTCGACAAGCAAGGTGTTCGGGAGATTACGGGTCAAGGGAGCCTGACGCGATGCGGGTTCGACGATGATTTGACGCTGGCGCTTTGCGTCCAGGAAAGCATGACGCGACCGCCTGCGCTCGTCCGGGTCAATCTCGCCAATGGAAAGATCGCACCCGTCGCGTCGATATCGCCACGGCATGACGAGATCGCGCCGCTGTCCGTGCAGCCACGCACTTGGGTCAACCGGCATGGCTACAAGGCGACGGGCTATGTCATCCTCCCGCGCGCGTATCGCGAGGGGCAGCGCTACCCGGCGATCATCGTGACGCATGGCAGCGACGCCGATGACCGCTTCTTCAACCACGGAAATCAGTGGAATTATCCGGTTCAGCTGTTCGCGGAGCGCGGCTATGTCGTCCTGCTCATCAACGACCCCAAGCCGCAGCAGGCCGAAGCGTTGCTGGCGGCCTATAAAGCCTGGATCCGCGGGAGTGGGCCGCCTGAACCCGAAACATTGCAGCGCCTCATCTGGATCAACGGCGTTCACAGTTTCGAGGATGCGGTGACCGAGTTGGCCGTCGAAGGGCTTGTCGATCCGGACCGGGTCGGCATCGCGGGCTACAGCCGCGGATCGCAGATGGTCAATGTCGCCGTCACTCAGTCGACGATGTTTCGGGCGGCGTCGAGCGGCGACGGCGGCTTCCTGGAGCCAGCGGGTTACGCGTCGTCGGGGGACAGCTATAACCCTGTGTATGGCGGCCCGCCGCTCAGTGACCATATCGTTCAATATCGCCGCTTTGCGCCATCATTGAATGCCGCCAAGATCTGCACGCCCGTGTTGCAACAAGTGGCCTCGGCATCCCCATCGCAGGCCCAACTATTCGAAGCGTTGCGCCGCGAGCGTGTGCCGACGCAGATCAGCTACTATCCCGGAGCGAGCGCGGCCTCGGACGAGACGCATCTGTTTCATATACCGTCGAACCGACTTCTGGCGATGCGCGAGAATATGGTCTGGTTCGACTATTGGCTGCTCGGCACCCGCGACAGCGACGTCCCTTTTCCGGAGCGACTGGCCGAATGGGACCGAATGGCGAAGGAGGCCCTTCGCACCTGCCGCCCGCCACCTAAATCTTAGAAGTGCTCCACCAACGCGCCCAACTCTCGGCAGCACCTAGTGCCAGAATATGCTGAATGCGTTCGATGCCGCGCCAGCTGGGGTCCTCGGGTGCGTCGAGTAGCGTCATATCGAGAACCCCAGCGTCAGCGAGGAGACCGCCACGCAGATGCTCGTGGAGTGCGCTTCGGTGCCGACGATAAATTGCAAGGTCGAAGCCCCCGGGACCGCCCTTCTGGGTCCGTCGCGTTATGATTTCGGGAAGCCATCCCTCGAAGGCTTTCCGGGCGACCGCGCGGTTGAGGCCACCCGATATCCACATCCAGGTCGGAATGGAAAGGCAAAGCTCGACGATGGGCTGCGATAGCAGCGGCGCGATATGCGGGGGCGAAACGGCGCGGGGATAGAGTTCCACGCCTTGCTGCGTGCGCATCAGATAAGCAGTGTGAACCGTTTTTCCCGGCAAGACGTCGTCCGGCGCCGCGAGCCAGGGATGCATGGCACCGTTTGTCTCGATCCGCGCAACGACATCTGCGCAGAGGCCGGAGGCACTATATTGCACCCCGTGCCGGCCTCCATCGCGGCGATACCGGCGCCACGCATGGCGCAGGACCGTAATCTTGTCGGCGCCAGTCAGGACGCAGATATCGCGAAGCGTATCAGACAGCGCCGAACTCGGCCCCTCCGCTAGAAACCGATCGAGAAAAGGCACCGCGCTGCGGATGCTGCACAGGATGCCGTCGCCGCCATTTCCGGAAAAATGCGCGTCAATCGAAAGCTCCTGTTGCAACCGACGATGAATCGCGTCGTTCGTTTGCGCGCCCAGCGGGACGACCGGCCAAGGATGATGCGGTCTGGCGGTGCGGGTGATATCGACGTCCTCGATCTCGCGCGACGCTTCGCGAAGATCGAGCCCCAAGAAGTCAGCGAGCGCGGCGGCGTAGCGACGTTCGTCGCCGTCGAAATCAGGTCCGAATAGTGTCAGGCAAGTAAGGCGGCCCGCCGTCGGCGCGGCGGTCGCAGCGACGATCGACGAGTCTAGGCCACCCGATGATCCGAGCAGGATTGACGAAAAGCAGCTTGCCCAGGTTCCTACGCAGTCCGTTATAGTCTCGCGAAGCCGAACCGCCGCTTCGGGAAAATTCATCTCGGGCGGCGGATCAATATGATCCCATGGCGACCACCAAGGTTTGATCGATACATGGCTCCGATCAATGACGAGGCATTCCCCGGCGATGAGTTCGTCGATGCCCTTGAGGCAGGTTCTTCGCCCCCGCGCATCGCCGCTGGCAATGACGCGTGCGATCTCTTCGAAATCAACCTGGCCGGACGCGGGCGACGCGAGGTCGGCGATGTCACCCGCAAGAATGACACGATCCGTCTCACGCAGGAAATAGCATGGAAGCGCGCCGGACGGATCTCGCAGGACGTTCACAGTGCCCGCCTCATCGATGCGAACCATCACATAACCGCCCCAGTAGGCAGTAAGCAGCAGCCGCGCCTTGTCGGCCGCTAGCCGCCGGCCGTCGCCGGGACTAAGGCTGACAATCCGCCTGCTTGGCGGACCTCGCGAAAATAGATGACCGATGATGATGGTTTGCGGATCGATCTGGATTATTGGCTCGTCAGACCAAAGGCGGACGCCAGCAAATGCAAAGGTTGGGGGTCGCGTCGCCCTGCTTCGAGCCAAAAGCTCGCGTTCAGGCTGCAGCGCTATTTCAATTTGGAAGCCGCCGGCCATTAGACGGCGAATATCGGCTGATAATGAAGAACGATATCGAGCGGGTCGGTAAGCACTGTTTCGCCAGCCTGCACCCAGCAATGCGCTGCGAACGGCATGGTCACACCAAACACGAGTGAAACCGCACAGCCGCGCCGCATCAGCATTCGCTTCATGGCGATGCCGCGGGTGAGGCACTGGTCGATTGCCGGTGCGTAGCGGCGAGCTCGCAGAAAGGCCGCCGCGATCTCTCCGCAGACCTTATCATTCCCCGAAGATGTGCTGAATCGCTCGTCGCAAAATGTGCCGACGATGTCCGCAAGGCTGCGGAGGCGCAAATCCCGGCGAACGCGCCTTTGCGCCCAGAGGCTGGCAACTGTCGTACCGAGCGGCGCGTCGGCGATCGGTGCATCGATCAGGCTCGTCGTTACGGTTGGAAGATCGCTGCCTTCTCGCATCGCCCTCCCGGAAACCTCGGCAAGAATATCGCTGGCGAGCAGGTGCTCACGATCAGCTGCGCTCGCCCTTCCCGACACAAAGTTGCCGAAACGGTTAGCGGCGACGCCCGAGAGCAGGAAATAGCGATCCGCGGCGAGGTCGAAGAAGACATACTCCGCGTCGAATCGACAACAATGGAGGCCGGAACGAAGCGCGAGAGCCATTTGAGATGCCCAGGTCGATTGACGCGCATACGGCGTGCCGCCTGGAAGCGGCACGCCGCTTGCTGTCAGTCGTCGGTCGTGATGCCGCCGACGAACAGATAGTGCTGGTTCGTGTCCTCGTCCCGCGGACCCACGGGTTCGATGCCGCGGGTTTCGACGCTGATCGCGCCGAGTTCGATCAGCTCGTCGCTGTTCTGCAGATTCTTCATCACTTTCTTCCTTCCCAAAATCGCGACCGAATGAGTCGCAAGAGGGAAGTTATGGCTCGATGAAGTCAGCTTCCATTTTATTATCTGTTTATAATCGACCTGGTTCCCAGTTCGAAAAGGAGTGACCGCGCAAAGGAAACGCGCGTCGGGAGCGCATACCGTCACCTTTAGCTTTCGCCTGGACATGCGTGACGGAACCCGGTCACACGCCCGTATTGTGAAGGCGCAAAGATGTTCTGACCGAAACCGGAATTGTCGCAACGGAAACTGGCCCCAAATCTGGATGCATTTTTCCGCGCGCAACATCGACACCGAACCGTGGCTGACGAACCGCGAGCGTCCAGCGAGCGCCAGGCCAATGAAACGCACCCTGCAACAAGGCGGCCATTTCGTCCGATTGAGTGCGGGCGGAAAGCCGGGGCATGTCGGCTTTCAACGCCCGCAATTTCGAAATGCCACCGGTTCAGAGTGCGGCGGGGCCCGATACATCAGGTGCCGCGCCCTCAGGAGCCGGCCGCCAAGCCGGCGGGAAAGAGCGCGCCTACAGCCCCGCTCCTTTCCGGTAAGCCTAATCGAAGATGACGACCTTGCGCGCGGCGGGATCAAATGTCTCGATCACGACCGCTTCATCCTCGACGGCCGGCGGCGAGCATTCGAGAATCTTCACCTTGGCCGAAAGCACTGCGGCGTAGGCTGCGGGGCAGCAAAGGATGAACTCCGTGCCGTTTCCATAAATGCTGCCCCAGTCGACGTACATGGTGCTCCAACCATGCCGCCGTTCCCATTCGATCTGTCCGGGTTCACCTCGTTCGGACCGCCCGGGATAGGGTTCCGTTGACAATATATGGACTCGCGCGTCGGGATCGAACCAGCAATGATCATGATCCGCGACGGGCGGACGACTGTCATACTCTTGCGTCGGATAGCATCTGCGGGCGCTTGAGGGTTTGAGACCGGTCGCGGCCATGAACTGCAGCGCACGGGCAATCCGGCCGATATACCATTGGGTTTCATTGGCGTGGCGCTGCTGGCCCGTCCGTTCGAGAAAGACCGAGTCTTCGACCTTGCAGGCGCCCAGATAGCCCGTCAGATGGTGACGCCGCACCAGCTCGGTCAGTGGCACACGCAATTTGAGATCGATTTGCGCCGTGCCCATTTCTCTTGTTTCATAGCCCCACCAGTTCTGACGAACCGTGACATTGTGGAGCATGGATCGGCTAGGAAGTTTCCGCTTCGCATCGACATAGCCTTGGAACCCGCCGGCACATGCCGCGAGGTCGAGCGCATCGTGCCGAGGGACCGATTGCTCCGCTTGGATTTGCTTGGCGAGCGATTTCAGCCCGGCGAGGGTGGAATATTGAAACATCATCGCAGGTCTCCGTGGGCTTCGGACCGGCGTCGCCTGCTACCGCCCCCAAAGCCACGAAATGCGATGGGTCAGTGATCAAAACAGTGCCATTGTGGCTTCGCAAATGCAGGCGGCAGGCCCCTGTTGAAGGCCTACGAGAAATCTGGCGTAGCGCTGACGACAAGTCAATCGGCAAGAAGGCGGGCAGCGAGCTTGAGCCCTCTTGCGTCGAGCGGGCCTCCCCTGCACGTCTCGGAAGTCGCAACGCGCCGAGAGACGGAGAGTATGGGATGAAGAGATTTCTGCGGCGGCTGTTTAGAACGGAAACCCAAAGCGAGCTGCCCACGCGCCCAAAGACAACAGGTCTTCGCATGCAAAAGTTCGGGCACGACCTCGTTCGGATCGAGTCGATCGGGTTTTTCGGTCATCATGCCGCGTCCCCCAATGGAGATTTTCACCTGGTTTGGGCGGATCGAAATCGTGAAGGTACGGTCGGCGGATACCGCCACGAAGGCCATGGTTCCTGGTCCCTGCTTCACGGCGATGAAATTGTCGCAACGGGACGGCTCGAGCGTCCCGCGGATGGAAAGACCGCGAACAATGGCAGCTTCATCATCCACGACCGCTTGTTCGGCGATGGCCTCAAGGGTCGGTTCGTAGCCTTCGGGGCCGACGGCGCAAAGCTGGTCGAAAAGGAACTGAACGCCAATCTGATAAGCAATGGCCTGTCGGACGATGGACGCATCGCTATTTGCCAGACCGCCAATGCCCCCGGGAGCGACGACAGTTGCCGCTACATTCTTTTCGATCTCGAACTAGGCGACGAAATCGCCCGCTGGGAGGTCGAGACGGGTTGGGCGGACGGTTATGAGTTCGATACCACCGGCCGCCACGTCTATTTGCTACGAAACAACGGCGGCCGTGTCGGCTATGACTTCGACGGGGCTATGCTCGACCGCAAGGGCTGGCAGACCGAGCGCATCGGCGCTGGCGATCTTTATGTCATTCGCATGGTCCTCGCGTCAGAAGAGCCAATGGATCGCGGGATGCGAGAGGCACTTTTGGCCGGCTTGCATGTCGCGGCGCAAGGTTCTGAGCGCACGCTGCAAGCGCATGCTTTGCGGCTCCTCGGCGAACTGCACGAAAAGGAAGGCGCGATCCAGGAGGCGGTGGACGCTTATGAGAAGGCGTTGAGCATCGATGCCCGAATCGGCGTTGCTCGAAAGCTCGAAAAGCTTCGAAAATCTCTGCCATAATATCGAAAATGGCGCGCCCGGCATGCTAATGATGGGCACTCAAATCACTGGGAAATTTCGGCTGCTTTGTTAGAAAAACCAAGCTTTTGATTGACCCTGTTTCTAGCTGCGGCTGTAAATAGCAAGTCCACAGCTGGCCGATGCACGAACCGCTCCGCGGATTGGCGCTAGCCTCGATGTAAAGCCGTCCAGCGAGCGCCGCTCCTGATTGAACGTTGGCCGGCATAGCGGACCCTTTCGGCTCCTTCAACTGAGGAGTCGAACGATGAACGAGCTTATCCAGATTGGCCCGATCAGCCCGCTGCGCCAACGGCTGATCGACGACATGACCATGCGCCGGTTTTCCAAGGAGACGCAGCGTAACTATCGGCGCGACGTCGGGCGGTTCGCGACCTGGCTGGGGCGGTCGCCCCACACCGCGAGCGCCGAAGATAGGGCTGGATGTACCTGTCGACCGTGCTCGACGACTTCTCGCGTGGTGACACGCCTCGAAGAGGAGACCCGGATCGGCAAGGGCGGGACCCTGGCGGCGCAGCTGTCGCGGCTCGACCTGATCGTGCTCGACGAGCTTGGATATCTGCCGTTCGCACGCTCGGGAGGGCAGTTGCTGTTACACCTCATCAGCAAGCTTTATGAGCGCACCAGCGTCATCATCACCACGAACCTCGCGTTCGGCGAGTGGCCCACCGTCTTCGGCGATCCCAAGATGACCACGGCGCTGCTCGACCGCGTCACCCACCACTGCGATATCGTCGAGACGGGCAACGATAGCTGGCGCTTCAAAAACCGCAGCTGACCGCCACCTTCGCCGCCTTCAAAAATCTATCTTGCGCTGCGTGCGCCTCCGGGCGAGCTACGCCCGCCCTCCGCCGCACGCAGCGCAAGGCTCACCTCGACAAACCCCTCTCATATCCGCAAGGGGGTCCTTCTTCGACGCCGATCGGGGGTCCCGTTTGAACGCCGTTTGACAGTCTTGGAGGTAGAAGACCGACTTTTGCTCCAGGCGCGTGCGCAAGTTATTGATCATTTACAATTCGCTATGCACTTTGATAACGCATTTGTGATAGCGGTGCTCGTGCGGTCGAGGAGTTCCTTTACACCATAGTGCCATCCCGTCAGCGACTGCATATTCTAGTGCACCAACCACGAGCGAGAGTGATCATGAAGGCCATTATCATTGACAAAAAGAGCGGTGAGCGCCGCCAGATCGACGATGGTCAGCTGATTTCAACCGACAGACCCGCGGTAGTCCTCCTTAAATTGGCGCCGGAAAATGTGGCTCGCTACGAGCGTCGCGGTGACGATTTGGTGCTGGTGCTGAAAGATGGTCAAGAGATTGCCATTCGCGGCTTTTTTATCAAATATTCTGAAGCGAACGACACCGGGGAAGCGGCTTCTCAAACAGCCGACGGGTCTGATGAGCACGCAGGTCGCAACGAGCTCATGCTGGAAGATGATTATGGCGTGGCTTGGTGGGGCCAATATCCTGAGGAATGGTCCGAATTCCACTTCACCGAAATCGAGCTCGATGATGTGGCAGGTTTCGCATGGTGGCCCATTCTGCTGGGCGTTCTGGGAGGCGGCGGCGCCCTTGCCGCCTTTGGCGGAGGAGGTGGCGGTAGCGACAAAGGCTCTCCGCCAGTTGCCATCGACGATAGTGCTCGGGGGAGCGAGGATGGCGCGCCAATCACTGGCAATGTGCTGAATAACGACACGGACGCGGATGCCGATGCTTTGAACGTGACGGGCTTCACTATCAATGGGTCCGCATATAATGTCGGCGCCGAGGTACGCATCGCCGGTGTCGGCAGCTTTACGCTCGGGGCCAACGGCGCCTACACCTTCACGCCTGATGCCAACTGGAACGGCACCGTGCCGACTGTTACTTACACCGTCAGTGATGGCGAAGGCGGCTCCGATACAGCAAATCTTGTCATCACCGTCGATCCTGCCAACGATGCACCGACGGGTGTGAGCACGGTAGCCGACCAAGTCGATACCGACGCCGAGACCATCGCCGCGCTGGATGTCACGACCTTTTTTGCCGACATTGACGGTGGCGCGCTCACCTACAATGCGAACGGCCTTCCGCAAGGCCTAAGTATCGATCCGGTCACCGGCGTCATCAGCGGAACGATTGATCCATCGGCAAGCCAGGGCGGCGTAGGCGGCGTGCACACCGTAACCGTTACCGCGACCGACGGCGATGGCGCCTCTGTGGATCAGACCTTCAGCTGGACAGTGACGAATCCGGGACCCGTCGCCAACGACGACGCGGCGGCGGCCGACGAGGATGTTGCAGTCAGCGGCAATGTGCTGACAGGCGTTGGCGCAGGCGATGTCGCAGACAGCGATCCCGACGGCGACAGCTTAAGTGTCACCGGATTTACTGTAGCCGGCGATCCGGCTCTCTACGGCGCGGGCGACATTGTCGCCATAGCCGGCATCGGTAGCTTCACCCTCGGCAGCGACGGCGCCTACACCTTCACTCCCGACGCCAATTGGAACGGCATCGTGCCGACCGTGACATACAACATCAGCGATGGCGAAGGCGGCTCCGACAACGCAAATCTTGTCATCACTGTTGATCCTGTGCTCGACCTGATTGCTGCAGACGACAGTGCTACAACGAATGAAGACACGCCCGTGACCGGAAGCGTCGCTAGCAATGATAGCACAGCGAGCGGCGGCGGCCTCACCTTCGCCAAGGCGAGCGATCCGTCGAACGGCACCGTCATCGTCAATTCGGACGGTACATATACTTACACTCCCAATTCCAACTACAACGGTCCTGACAGCTTCACCTACAAAGTGACGGATCCGGCCTCGGGCGAAAGCCGAATTCAGACCGTGTCCGTCACAGTTGGCCCGATCGCGGACCTGAGCGCAGCCGACGACAGCACCACGACGAATGAAGACACGCCCGTGACCGGAAGCGTCGCTGGCAACGACAGCACCACAAGCGGCGGCGGCCTGAACTTTACTAAAACAAGCGATCCGGCGAACGGCACAGTCGTCGTCAATCCAGACGGCAGCTACATCTATACGCCGAACCTGAACTATAACGGTCCTGACAGCTTCACCTACACAGTGATGGATCCGGCTTCGGGCGAGAGTCGAATCCAGACGGTGACCATCACCGTAAACCCAGTCAACGATGCGCCGACCCCGGTGGGCGCGATACCTGACCAAGCCGACGCCGACGCCGAGACTGTCGCCGCGCTGGATGTCACCACTTTCTTTACCGACATCGACAGCAGCACGTTGACCTATAGCGTGAGCGGTTTGCCGCAGGGTCTCAGCATCGACCCCGTCACTGGAATCATCAGCGGCACGATCGATCCTTCCGCGAGCCAGGACGGCCTGGGCGGCATGCACAGCGTCACCGTTACTGCGACCGATGGCGACGGCGCCTCGGTGGATCAGGTCTTCAACTGGAGCGTGACCAACCCGGCGCCTGTAGCCAATAACGACGCGGCGGCGACCGACGAAGATGTTGCAGTCAGCGGCAACGTGCTGACAGGCGTTGGCGTTGGCGATGTCGCCGACAGTGATCCCGATGGTGATAGCCTGAGCGTTACCGGCTTCACCATCGCAGGCGACCCGGCTCTCTACAGCGCGGGCGACGTTGTCGCCATTGCCGGCATCGGCAGCTACACCCTCGGCAGCGACGGTGCCTACACCTTCACGCCCGACGCCAACTGGAACGGCACCGTGCCGACCGTTACTTACACCGTCAGCGACGGCGAAGGCGGCTCCGATACAGCAAATCTTGTCATCACCGTCGATCCTGTCAACGATGCACCGACCCCGGTGGGCGCGATCATCGATCAGGCCGACGCCGACGCCGAGACTGTCGCCGCGCTGGATGTAACCACCTTCTTTACCGACATCGATGGCAGCACGCTAACCTACAGCGCGAGCGGTTTGCCTCTCGGCCTTAGCATCGACCCCGTCACTGGAATCATCGGCGGCACAATCGATCCATCGGCAAGCCAGGACGGCTTGGGCGGTTTTCACACCGTCACCGTTACCGCGACCGACGGCGATGGCGCCTCGGTGGATCAGACCTTCAGCTGGACAGTGACCAATCCGGGACCCGTCGCCAACGACGACGCGGCGGCGGCCGACGAGGATGTTGCAGTCAGCGGCAATGTGCTGACAGGCGCTGGCGCAGGCGATGTCGCAGACAGCGATCCCGACGGCGACAGCCTAAGTGTCACCGGCTTTACTGTAGCCGGCGATCCGGTTCTCTACGGCGCGGGCGACATTGTCGCCATAGGCGGCATCGGTAGCTTCACCCTCGGTAGCGACGGTGCCTACACCTTCACTCCCGACGCCAATTGGAACGGCACCGTGCCGACCGTTACCTACACCATCAGCGATGGCGAAGGCGGCTCCGACAACGCAAATCTCGTCATCACCGTAAGCCCAGTCAACGATGCGCCGACCCCGGTGGGCGCGATACCTGACCAAGCCGACGCCGACGCCGAGACTGTCGCCGCGCTGGATGTCACCACTTTCTTTACCGACATCGACAGCAGCACGTTGACCTATAGCGTGAGCGGTTTGCCGCAGGGTCTCAGCATCGACCCCGTCACTGGAATCATCAGCGGCACGATCGATCCTTCCGCGAGCCAGGACGGCCTGGGCGGCATGCACAGCGTCACCGTTACTGCGACCGATGGCGACGGCGCCTCGGTGGATCAGGTCTTCAACTGGAGCGTGACCAACCCGGCGCCTGTAGCCAATAACGACGCGGCGGCGACCGACGAAGATGTTGCAGTCAGCGGCAACGTGCTGACAGGCGTTGGCGTTGGCGATGTCGCCGACAGTGATCCCGATGGTGATAGCCTGAGCGTTACCGGCTTCACCATCGCAGGCGACCCGGCTCTCTACAGCGCGGGCGACGTTGTCGCCATTGCCGGCATCGGCAGCTACACCCTCGGCAGCGACGGTGCCTACACCTTCACGCCCGACGCCAACTGGAACGGCACCGTGCCGACCGTTACTTACACCGTCAGCGACGGCGAAGGCGGCTCCGATACAGCAAATCTTGTCATCACCGTCGATCCTGTCAACGATGCACCGACTATCGCGGGCGGAGGTCAGTCCGGCACTATCGTTGAGGCCGGCAATCTCGATGATGGAACGGCGACCGCCGGGACGCCAAACGCCGCAGGCAGCTTCAGCGCCGTCGACGCCGACGCCGACGCGCTAACGTGGAGCATCCTCGGCACACCGGACGCCACCTATGGCGCGTTCAGCATCGACCCAGCCACCGGCGCATGGGCCTACGCCTTGAACAACGCGTTGCCCGCCACACAAGCCCTTAACGAAGGCGACGTCGTTCCTTTGACTTATACGGTGCAGGTGAGCGACGGCAATGGCGGCACCGCGACCCGCAACATCACGATCACCGTTACTGGGACGAATGACGCGCCGGTTGCAGCATCCGACAGTGGGGCCGTGACGGAAGCCGGCGTGCTGGGCGGTGGCAACACCGCGACGCCAGGCGTAGCCTCGGCAAACGGAAATGTGCTGACCAATGACGCCGATATAGACGCCGGCGAGAAAGCGACACTCGAAGTCAGCGGTGTCAGCTTCGCGGGCGCCTCGGGGACCGTTGGCTCCGGGCTGACGGGCACCTATGGAACCCTGCTTCTCTCTGCCAGCGGCGCCTATGTGTACACGCTGAATAATGCTGACCCCGATACGCAAGCGCTCGGACAGGGCGACACGGCCACTGACACCTTCACCTATTCAACCGTTGACGTAAACGGCGCGTCAAGCACCAGCACACTGACGATCACATTGACGGGAACCAACGATCGGCCGGTAATTACCTCGGATGCGGCCGCCGCCACTGGCTCCGTCGTCGAAACGGGAACGGGCGAGCCTGGGACGGACACCGCCACGGGCGTCCTCACCGCGTCGGACGTCGATGACGGCGCAACACGGACGTGGAATATTGCTACAACCAACGGCACCTATGGTACGATCGCGATCGATCCCGCCACCGGGCTTTGGACCTACACTATCGACAATATGAGAGCTGCCACCCAGGGACTTAATAGCGGCGACACCGGCCAAGAGACCTTCACCGCGCGTGTTACCGATGAATTCGGAGCGTTCAGCGAGCAAATTATCACGATCAACGTCGTCGGCTCGAACGATGACCTGGTAGGCACTTTGACCAATGCGATAGTGCCTCTGGTTGAGGACGGCAGCGCCAGCGGCACGCTGCAGGACTATGTCTCCGACGTGGACGATGTTCTCCAGGTCACAGGCTTCCAGGTCGACGCTGACGGCGACGGAAGCCTCGAGAACTTTGCTCCAGGGTCCGTTGTCATTCTCACCGATTCGGACGGTAACGCGCGCGGGACGCTGACGATCGCTGCAAACGGCGCATATAGTTTCACACCTGCTGCGAATTACTCCGGCGCGGTGCCGACCATCACTTACGCCATGGCCGAAACCAGCGGCGGCACGGGGACGGTGAGCCAGACGATCAGCTTCGACATCACGCCGGTGGCGGATGCGCCGGGTCTGGAAGTCAACAAGACTGTCAACACGACCGAAGACACGCCGGGTGCATTGGGCTTGATCGTGCCGGTCATCACCGATGACGGGACTGGCACGGGCGGCCTTAACGACGACTATCCGGAGCGCCTCGGGGAAATCACACTGACGATCACCGGCGCGGGCGCGAGCGGCGTCACTCTTTCCTCCGGTGCGACGGTACTGACGCCCGTCGGCGGCAAGATCACCATCGTTCTCACCGATGTGGACTGTTCCCCGTCAGCACCAATGGCACAGATTTGAGGTTGTGATTTAAGGAGGATTTGGGCTTCGTCGTAGTGACGAAGGAACGAAGATGAAGCCCAAATCCTCCAATGCAAAAT
>SCNS01000026.1 GCA_005503215.1 Sphingomonadaceae bacterium 3R27C6
GGGTGACGAAGAGGGAATGAACGCGGCCATAGCTATGCTCGCTTGACCTCGCTCGGCCGGGGGAGCATCCGCGGCCTATGTCCTCCCCCGCACTCTCCCCCATGAAACGCCCGTGGGTCGTCATCGCCTGCGCGGCGTTCATCGTCACGCTCGCGATGGGCGTGCGCCAGTCGTTCGGCCTGTTCCTGCCGCAGATGAGCGCCGATATCGGCATCAGCCGCTCGGACTTTGGCCTCGCGATGGCGCTGCAGAATTTGCTTTTCGGGCTCGTCCAGCCCTTCGTCGGCGCGCTTGCCGACAAGCATGGCGCGGGGCGTGTCGTGCTGGGCGGGGCGCTGCTCTATGCGCTCGGCCTGATCGGCGCGGCGTTTGCGACCGACGCGATCGGGCTGCATATCAGTTTCGGCCTGCTGATCGGCATGGCGCAGTCGGCGACGACCTTCGTCGTCGTGCTCGGCGCGGTCGGCCGCGTCGTCAGCCCCGAAAAGCGCAGCAGCGCGTTCGGTATCGTCACCGCGGGCGGGTCGCTCGGGCAATTTCTCGTGGTGCCGCTGGCATCGATGCTGCTCGGCGACATCGGCTATCACCAGACTTTGTGGATCATGGCGGGCCTTGTCGCGCTGTGCGGGCTGCTCGCGATCGGCGTTGCGGGTCGTACCGACACGCCCGGGACGCTGCAGGCCGAGGAGCAGACCGCGCGCGAAGCGCTGCGCGAGGCCGCCGTTCACCGCGGCTATTGGCTGCTCAATGCGGGTTTCTTCGTCTGTGGTTTCCACATCGCCTTCATCGCGACGCATCTGCCCGCCTATCTCGACGACAAGGGGCTCGGGATCGAGATCGGTGCGCAGGTGCTCGCGCTCGTCGGGCTGTTCAACATCCTCGGCTCCTACGTCTTCGGCCGCGCGGGCGATTTGCTGCGGCAGAAATATGTGCTCTCGGCGCTCTACACCGCGCGCTCGGCGGTGATCGCGCTTTTCCTCTTCCTGCCCTTGAGCCATGCGAGCGCGCTCGTCTTCGCGGGCGCGATGGGCTTCCTCTGGCTCGGCACAGTGCCGCTGACCAGTGGGATCGTCGGGCGCATCTTCGGCATCCGCTATCTGTCGATGCTCTATGGCATCGTGTTTTTGAGCCACCAGCTTGGCAGCTTCTTCGGCGCTTGGATGGCGGGGCTGATCTTCGACGCGACGGGCAGCTATAATATCGCGTGGGGTTTCTCGATCGCGCTCGGGCTGTTCGCGGGGCTCGTCCACCTGCCGATCGCCGACGCGCCGGTCAAACGGCTGGAACCAGCGTGAAGATCGCGCGGCAGGACTGGGTGGCGCTCGCGCTCTTCATCCTGATCGCGGCGGGCGGGCTGTGGCTGTGGACCGGCGAGGGGCCGGTCGTCTGGCTCACCAACTTCGCGATCATGTGCGGCTTCTAGCCGCTTACTGCGGTTCTTCGATCTCGGGCGTCCGGTGACAGATCGCATCGTCGCCGTCCTTGGGCACGGCGGGGTCGGGGAGCAGCCGGAACACATGCGCCCATTGCGTCAGGGCGCGCTCGGGCCGCGTGCGCTTGTTTGCGACGACGTCGATGAAATCCCAGCACGCAACGGCGCTGCGCAGGAAATTGCTGTGCCCCGTCGACCCGCGCGAGACGTCGGTGGTGTCGATGACCGTGAGGCCGGGGCGCGACGCGGGGTAGCAACGCTCGGGCAGCCCCTTGGCTGTCAGTTCGGCCGCTTCGAACGGGTTGAAGCAATAGGGCGAGCCGAGCCGCGGATAGCCGTGGATCGCGCGCGAGGCGGCGAGCGCCTTGTCGGCGCGCGATGTATAGACGGTGATCCGGCGACCCACCGCGACGCGCCGCGCCGACAGCACTTCCTCCTCGATATCGCGCTCGAAGGTTTCGCGGTCGATGTCGGGTGAGGCGAGGATGATGTTTGAGATATTGCTGCTGTCGGCGCTGCTCGACGTGCGGTCGACATAGGCGATCGCGGGGACGACGAGCCGCGCGCCGAGCGAGTGCGAGACGACCACGACCTCCTTCACCCAGCTCTGTTCGGCGAGCGATTTCAGGAAGTCGCGGAAATTGCGGACGTCGTGATACATGTTCGTCTCGTCGACGACATAGCTCAGGACCTTGCCTTGCGACGGCCAGCTATATTCGATGATCGGGCCGTCGAACCCCGTCATGCGCGCGATCTGCGCCGCATCCTTCGACGTCGTCGAGAAATTCTCGCGGTAGCCGTGGACATAGAGCAGCACGCGCCCCTGCTTGCGGTCGGTCTCGGCCTGCAATGCGCGCCACCAGTCGGCCGAGGTCTGGAAGGCGATCGGCGCGAGCAGCTTTTTTTTCTTGCCGACCACGACATCGCGCGGGGCGTTGAAGCGGCCGTATCGCATCTGGTCGCCGCGGTGATGGAGCAGCTCGATCTCGCTCGTGCGGCAATCGGGCAGGCGGCTCGTCGCAAAGAAATAGGGCAGCGCCTCGCCATCGATCACCGCGCCGGGCTGCGCGGTGCAGCGCGGGTCGGCGACATATTCGGCATGGCGGATCTTGCCATAATCGACCGCCGCGATGCTGCACCCCGACAACGGGACAAGGGCAAGCGCGGCCAGCAGGCGCGTCATTCGCACCGCGGGTTCATCTTTGAAAAGCCTGACACATTCGCCGACGCTGGCAGAGGATGGCAGGCTTTGGAAGCGAGAAATCGATCTGGCGGACGCGCTGGCGCCCAGGTCGCTTACTTGCCGACCACGCTTTCGGGCAAATCTTCGCCGAACACGCGCTGATAATATTCGGCGACGATCATCCGCTCGGCCTCGTCGCATTTGTTGAGGAAGCTCAAGCGGAAGGCGAAGCCGATATTGTTGAAGATCGCGGTATTCTGCGCCCAGCTGATCACCGTGCGCGGCGACATCACGGTCGAAATATCGCCGTTGATGAAGCCCTGGCGCGTCAAATCGGCGACCTTGACCATGTTCGCGACGGTCGTCTCGTCGGTGTTCGGCACCTTGGCGAGGATGATCGCGCTTTCGGTCGCAGCGGGCAGATAGTTCAGCGTGACGACGATGTTCCAGCGGTCCATCTGGCCCTGGTTGATCTGCTGCGTGCCATGATACAGCCCGCTCGTGTCGCCGAGCCCGACGGTGTTCGCGGTCGAGAACAGGCGGAAATGCGGGTTCGGGCGGATCACCCGGTTCTGGTCGAGCAGGGTCAGCTTGCCCTCGGTCTCGAGCACGCGCTGGATCACGAACATCACGTCGGGACGGCCCGCGTCATATTCGTCGAAGACGAGCGCGGTCGGCGTCTGCAGCGCCCAGGGGAGCAGGCCTTCGCGGAACTCGGTGACCTGCTGCCCGTCGCGCAGCACGATCGCGTCGCGGCCGACGAGGTCGATGCGGCTGATGTGCGCGTCGAGGTTGACGCGGATGCACGGCCATTTGAGGCGCGCCGCAACCTGCTCGATATGCGTCGACTTGCCGGTGCCGTGATAGCCCTGCACCATCACGCGGCGGTTGTATTTGAAGCCCGCGAGGATCGCGAGCGTCGTGTCGCCGTCGAAGACATAAGCGGGGTCGAGGTCGGGGACGCGCTCGTCGGCTTCGCTGAACGCCGGCACCTTCATGTCGATATCGACACCGAAAACCTCGCGCGCATCGACCTCGACATCGGGCGCCGCAAGCAGCGTTGAGCCGTGGTGATCGGGAAGGCTGTTCGGGATATCGGTCATGGCAAAGTCCAGCAAGCAAACGGGGAGAGTCGCCGCGCGGCGGCGCTTCGCCGTCGCGGTATCGTCATGGGTTGCGGCTTGCAACGCCTTTTCAGAGCAAACCGAGCGCCTTCATCACCGCCGACTGGTCATAATAGGGACGTTCGCACACGATCTTGTCGCCGCCGGGCGCGAATTCGAAGCTCGCGGCCATACGAATGCGGAACGCCTTGCCCGTCGGCGCGATCGTCCGCACGCCAAGCTTCAGCGGGCCGGTGTGCGTGCCGGTCAGCCAGAATTCGACGAGTACCGTATTCGTCATTTCATCGGCGGCGATCGCGATCAACTCGTTCGCCTGATCGGGAAAGGGCTCGCGCGACGTGGCGAAATAGGACCGCACCGCCGCTTCGCCGTCGAAGATCGTGCCGGGGCCCATCAGTTCGTATCGCGGGTGGTCGAAGGTCGCGAGGACGCCGTCCCAATCGTGCGTGATCTCGAGCGCCATGTGGCGGCGCACCACTTCGATCCGTGCTTCGTCGAGGTCGGTCATCGTGCGTCTCCCTATGCGAAAGCCTTGGTCTTCCTCAGCAATTGATACGCCTGGACTACCTCACCCAGTCTCGCTTCGAAACTGCGATCGCCGCCATTGCGGTCGGGATGATATTTGCGGACAAGCTCGCTGTAGCGCCGCCGCAGCGCCGCGCGGTCGGCGTCAGCGGGCAGCGCGAGCAACTGCATCGCCGCATGCTCCTCGCGCGACAGGCCGGGATTCTTCGCCTCGCGCCGCGCCTCGTCCATCCGCTGGCGGAAGCGCGCGCCGAGCGCGTCGATCGGATCGCGGAAATCGGCCCAGCGCGGCGGCAGGTCGGCGCTGCCCGCGGGACGGAAGGTGCGGCTTTCGGTCTCCCACCCAGCCGTGGGGGACTGTGCTTCCATGATCTGGTCCGCGGTCATGCCCTCGAAGAAATTATAGCCGGCGTTGAATTCGCGCACATGGTCGAGGCACAGCCAGCGATATTGCGGCGGGCCGTCGGGCGAGCGCGTCCACGCCATCGGCGCGCGGAATTCGCCGGGTTCGCGGCAGCCGGGCGCGACGCAGGGCTCTTCGCGCGGGACGCGGCCATGAAAACGGGACGGGCGTGCAGAAGAAGGCACAACAGACTTTCGATGGGTGTTGGAGGTCTTATAATTTGGCGACGAAGCGCTTATGGTCAACCCCATGAGCAGCAAAGGCCCCGTACAGCAAGAGATGGAAAGCCTGCTCAGCGCAGCCTTTCCCGACGCCAATTTCATCCTGAGCAACGATAGCGCCAGCCACCACGGCCATATGGGCGACGACGGCAGCGGCGAGTCGCATTTCAGCCTGAGCATCGAATGGGCGGGCTTTGCCGGGCAAAACCGCGTTGCGCGCCAGCGCGCGGTGAACAAGGCGCTCGGCGACCTGCCGGGCCAGCGCGTCCACGCGCTCGCGATCAAGGCGACCGCACCCGGAGAATGACGATGCCCGACAAGGTGAACCTCGCCGACGCCTTCGCGAAAATTCCCGACGCGTGGAACCCGCGCGTCGCGGGCGACATCAATGATTTTCAGGTCAAGCTGGTCAAGCTCGACGGCAAGTTCGACTGGCATCATCATGACCAAGAGGACGAACTCTTCCTTGTCGTCGCCGGCCGGATGAAGATGGCGTTTCGCGGCCGCGACGTGATCGTCGAGCCCGGCGAGTTCATCATCGTCCCGCACGGCGTCGAACATTGCCCCGAGGCGCTGGATGGCGAATGCCATGTGCTGCTGCTCGAACCGAATTCGACCCTCAACACCGGCAATGTCGAAACCGAAAAGACGCGCAAAACATTGGAAAGGCTCGATTGATGTTCGACATCATCACCCCCTCGACCCATGACCTCGGCGCCTTTGAAGTGCGCCGCACGCTGCCGAACAAGGCGCGGACGATGGTCGGTCCCTTCATCTTCGTCGACCAGTTCGGCCCGGCGCATTTCGACATCGGCCGCGGCATGGACGTGCGCCCGCACCCGCACATCAACCTCGCCACCGTTACCTATCTGTTCGAAGGCGCGATCGACCATCGCGACAGCATCGGCACCTTCGCGACGATCCGCCCGGGGGCGTGCAATTTGATGACCGCGGGCAGCGGCATCGTCCATTCGGAGCGCACCCCTGCGCCAGAACGCGCGACCGGATCGGCGATTTCGGGAATGCAGACCTGGCTCGCTTTGCCCGACGGCAAGGAAGAGATTGACGCGGCGTTCGAGCATGTCGCTAAGGAGGATCTGCCGCTGGTCGAGGACAGCGGCGTATCGGCGCGCGTCATCATGGGCGGCCTGTGGGGCGCGACCTCGCCGATCACCCAGCACGCAGCGACCATCTATGCCGACATCTTGATGAACGCCGGCGCGACGATCCCGATCGATGCCGAGGCCGACGAGCGCGCGGTACTGGTCGCACTCGGCGACGCGAGCCTCGATGGCGAAGCGCTCGACCGCTATAGCCTCTATATCCTCAAGCCCGGACAGGCGATGACGCTCCGCGCCGAAACCGACGCGCGCGTGATGCTACTCGGCGGCGAGGCGTTCAAGACGCCGCGCCATGTCTTCTGGAATTTCGTGAGCTCCAGCCGCGACCGCATCAACCAGGCGAAGCACGACTGGAAGGACCGCAAATTCCCGCTCGTCCCCGGCGATAGCGAGGAGTTCATCCCGATTCCCGAAGTGCCGAAGACGGTGAGTTATCCGTGAGGTCGGCTAACGATCGTTAACGGTCATCGGCCTCGCAATGATTTCGACCGCAATGCCCGCAAACTTTGCGAGGCCATGGCGTGGAAATGGCGAGAAAGCCCTTATTGCTGAGGAAGGGCGACAGACCGCAATCATGGCAACGAAACACATGCATCATCACCGCTCCATGACCCAACCAGAACGCCATTCCAGCGAAGATTCCAGCCGTGCCGAAGGTGCCTTGCAGGGCCGATATCCATGCGGGGAAAGTGAAAAACACTACAAGAACCCACGCCATAAATAGCTGGCATTTTTTGTAGAGCGTCATTGACGTCTTGTGCCAGTCGTAACGGCAACTTCCCACCCCAAAACCGACGTTGCGGCGATCTCCGTCGCCTTCGGGACGATCCCTATCTGTTGCAGCTTGCCAGCCGCGCCAATCCTCGCCAGATTGGTTTCGAAACGAAACCAAAGGAGCCAGGGCGAATGATCGACGATTTCGAACAGCAGCGGGTGAAGCTTGCGACCGGAGTCGAGCTCGACGTCGTCGACATGGGACCGCGCGACGCGCCGGTCCTCATCTTCCTCCACGGCTTTCCCGAATCGCACCGCACCTGGCGCTATCAGCTGCCGCACTTCGCGGGCGACTTTCGCTGCATCGCGCCCGACCAGCGCGGCTATCGCGGCTCGTCGAAGCCGCGGGATGCCGAATCCTACACGCCCGACAAGCTGATCGCCGACATCTTCGCGCTCGCCGACGCGCTCGGCGTCGGTGAATTCACGATCGTCGGTCATGATTGGGGCGGGGCGATCGCGTGGGGCGTCGCGCTCGGCGGTCAGCCGGGCGGACTCCATCCGGCATGGACGGGGCGGGTGACGCGTGCGGTGATCGCCAACGCACCGCATCCGGCGATTTTCCAGCGCCTGCTCGCCACCAACGAGGACCAGCGCGCGGCGAGCCAATATATCCGCACCTTCCGCGACCCGGCGAACGACGCGATCATCGAGGAGCATGGCATCGCGGGCATTCTCGCCCATGCCTTTGCCGGGCGGGTGCCGAGCGGCGGGTTGCAGCCCGCCGACGAGATCGGCCGGTTGCTGAAGGACTGGGAGGATCGCGACGCCTGCCGCGCGATGATCAACTGGTATCGCGGTTCGACGATCAACGTGCCCGCGATGGACGAGCCCTATGCCGAGCCGCCCGCGGCGCCGTTCCCGAAACTGGCCATCCCGACGCTCGTCATCTGGGCGCTCGACGATGTCGCGCTGCCGCCGTGCAACCTCGACGGTATGGAGGAACTCGTGCCCGACGTGACGATCGTCGAAGTCCCCGACTGCGGCCATTTCGTGCCGTGGGAGGCGCCCGATGCGGTCAATCGCGCGATCGATGAATTCCTCGCGGCAAAATAAACAAGGCTATATTTTTGTTCGGAAAAAAGTGGCGGGCGGCGATTGCGCCGCCCGCCGTCGGGGGGGTCTGTTCATGCGTGTCTGGGGCACGCGTATTAGCCTGGCCCACGCCTCATTTGTCTCGGCTGCGACTAAGGCCGAGGACTTGGGGTAGGGCGATTTAACCATATTATTGCGCAATATGGCAGGCTTTCACATTTTCCCATTCTTGCCATACTCATGCGATGGAAGTGGGTGGACTCAGGGTCGCCTCGATCGTTGACCGGATCGATGGCCCGTCGAACTGGACGATCGAACGCGATGTCCATGTGCTGATCCTGTATGAGGCGGGAAGCTATCATTGGCTCGAAACATGGCTGGACGATCAACGGACGTCGCTTGGCGATCCGTTGCCCGGCGAAATGTGGTTGATACCCGCCGGTCAGACATATCGCGGCACGGCAAAGGGCGGCGCGGTCCGGACGATCGAGGTCGAGATTCCGGTAACGCTTCTGACCGTCGCCCCCGATACGCGTGCGCTCGCGGCGCATCACGACCTTGCGCTGGCCGCGCTTGTCCGGGCGTTGCTCGCGAACGATGCCGCCGCCGCCGATCCGCTGGTCACGATCCTCGCCAAGACGCTTCACGGCATGGCCGGGCGTCCCGAATCGCCCGCCATCGCCCAGCGCATCAACGATTTGATGGCTTTCATCCAGACCCAGCTTGAAGTGTCGCTGACGGTCGAGGATATGGCGGCCGAGGCGGGGATGTCGGTCAACAGCCTGATCGTCCATTTCGCCCGCGCGACTGGCCGCACCCCGGCACAATATGTGCTGCACCAGCGGCTGCGGCACGCCTGCTGGTTCCTGATGAACCGTCCGCTGTCGATCGCCGAGATCGCCTTTGCGACCGGCTTTTCGAGCCATGCGCATCTTTGCGCGATCTTCCGCCGCAAGATCGGCATGTCGCCGGGCGATTGGCGCCGACGGCATCGGTCGGATATTCTGCCGGATGACGGGGAGGAATAGCGATGTCGCACACGACCATCATGCTGCTGGCCGGGCTCGTCCTGCTGATCCTGCTGCGCCTTACGATCAGGGATGCGGCGTGGGCGACGCGGCTGTTCCTCATCCTGTGGTTGCTTGTCGCCGTCGGCAATCTGCTCGTCGGCGTGCTCTATGCCGGCTACGGCTGGGCCGAGGAGGCGGGGATCGCGCTGATCGTCTTCGGCGTACCTGCGGCGCTGGCGCTATTCGCGCGCCGCCTCTGGCGTTAGTTATCGGGCCGCAGCAGGCAGCCGCTCTCCCCCGCATAGCGCGCGCTGCGCGAGGCGAGCAGCGGCACGCTGCCGGTCACCGTCTTGGTCGCGGGGTCTTCGCCGAGCGACACCATTTCCATCCCCGGCTCGAAATCGCTCTGGCAGCTTTCGAGGCTGCGCCCCTGCACATAGCGGCATGAACAGCCGACGCGCGCGGCATAGGCCGAACCCAGCTCGGCCTGCGCCTTGAACGACGGGAATTTCCAGATCGCGAAGATCGCAAGCAGCACGGAAAGCCCGATCGCCCAGGGCAGGCAGCCGCCCGAGCGGCTCGGCTTTTTCGCAGGGTGCTGAGGATTCGCGGGCGGCGGCGCGGGGGCCGGCGTCTCGCCCGTTGTCGGCCCGGTCGGATTAATGTTATTCACCAATGCCATGATCACGAAAAAACGGCTGCTGGCAAGTGCCGCCCTCGCGATGCTCGGCGTCTGGTCGCTGACGCAGGCGGCGGGGCAGGGCAATATGGCGCCCGCGTCGCCGGTGCCGAAATTCGGTGCATCACTCGATGGCGTCGCGGCGGTCGACACGCCGCAGGCGCTGCCTGCATTGCCCGCCGCGATCCGCGCGCGCGCCGACGCGCTGTTCGCCGATGCCGACGATGTCGGGCAAACGCGCGCGCTGCTCGTGCTGCGCGACGGCGAGCTGATCTACGAACGCTATGCCGCGGGCTTCGGCCCCGAATCGAAGCTGATCAGCTGGTCGATGGCGAAAAGCATCACCGCGGTGCTCACCGGTTTCCTCGTCGCCGACGGGCAATTGTCGCTCGACGGGCCGGCACCGGTGGAGGCGTGGCAGCGCAGCGGCGATCCGCGCGGGGCGATTACGCTCAGAAACCTGCTCCACATGTCGTCGGGGCTCGAGCATGTCGAAAATGGCGATCCGGTGTGGCAGGGCGATACCGTCGCGATGCTGTTCGGCAACGGTGCGGGGGATATGGCGAGTTTCGCTGAAGCCAAACCTGCGGCCGCGCAGCCGGGCGAGGTCTTCAACTACAGTTCGGCGACCAGCGTCATCCTGTCGGACATCCTCGCCGACACGCTGACGCCATCGCAAAATCCCGATGCGCGGCGCGATGCGATGCGCGACTTCATCGGCGGCCGGCTGGTCGAACCGCTCGGGATGACCAGCCTCACCCCCGAATATGATGCGCACGGCACGATGATCGGCGGATCGATCATGCACGCGACCGCGCGCGATTATGCGAAGTTCGGCGAGTTCCTGCGCAACCAGGGCGTCGTGAACGGCCAGCGATTGCTCCCCGAAACCTGGATGCGCTTCATGCTGACGCCGTCGGCGAACGACGCAGGTTATGGCGGGCATATCTGGCTGAACCGCCGACGCCCGCCGGGGGTGACCCCGGCGCTCTGGCCCGATCGCGGTCCGAACGATTTGTTCGCCTGCATCGGCCATCAGGGGCAATATATCATCGTCTCGCCGTCGCAGCGGCTGACGATCGTGCGGCTAGGCGTCACCAGCGACGACCAGTTTCCCGAACTACGCCGGCATTTGGCGAATCTGACGGCGGCGCTCTAATTCCTTCTCCCGTGATGGGAGAAGGATGTGAAGCCATATCGCGAAGCGATTAGGCGGAGTTGGATGAGGGTGATGGTGCGCCCATGAACTGCAGTTTCAGGCCGAGACCGCACCCCCACCGCTGCGACTAGTCAGCAAGCTGGCAAGTCTCGCTGCCTCCCCCATCCAGGGGGAGGGATTTTCAGAGCAGGAAATCCCCGACCAGCGTCGTGACGCAGGTTCCGGTGAGCTCGACCATGTCGCCGTCGAGGCGGCAGCCGACATGCCCGCCGCGCGCGCTCGCCTGATAGGCCGCGAAGCGGTCGCGCCCCAGCCGGACGGTCCAATAGGGGGTCAGCACGCTGTGCGCCGACCCGGTCACCGGATCCTCGTCGATCCCGGCGCCGGGGGCGAAGGCGCGGCTGACGACGTCGGCGCCCGACGGATCGCCGGCGCCCGGCGCGGTCGCGATATAGAGGATGTCGCCGCCTTCTTTGAGCGCGCGCAGGTCGGGTGTCAGCGCACGCACGCTCGCGGCGTCGCGATAGGCGATCAGCGCATAGCCGCCCTCGTGCCACATCGTCTCGACCGGATCGCCGCCGAGCGCGCGGACGATGTCGGGCATCGCCTTCGGCGCCGGCGTATAGGCTGGGAGCGCCATCCTGTAACCGTTGTCCTCACCGTTTCGCGCGACGCGCAAAATGCCGGCCTTGCGCGTGCGGAAGGTCATGTCGCTCCGCCACTGCGCCGCCGTCAGCAGGACATGCCCGCTCGCCAGCGTCGCGTGGCCGCACAGCGCGACCTCGACGCCCGGGGTAAACCAGCGCAGCTCATAATCGGCTTCGTCGCTTTCATCGGGCACCAGAAACGCGGTCTCGGCGAGGTTGTTCTCGGCCGCGATCGCCTGCAGGGTCGCGTCATCGAGCCATTCTTCGAGCGGCATCACCGCGGCGGGATTGCCCGTAAAGGGGCGGTCGGCAAAGGCATCGACCTGCGTGATCGGAATGCGGCGTGCGGCGCTCATGGATAAAGCAATCCTTTCGTCCAGCCGGTGCCGGTGCGGGTGAAGACGGTGCGCTCGTGCAGCCGGTGGGCGCGATCCTGCCAGAACTCGATCGCCGAAGGATTAACGCGCCAGCCCGACCAGCGCGGCGGGCGCGGCACATCCTGCCCCTCGAACCGCCCCTGCATTTCCTCGAAGCGCGCCTCGAACGTCTCGCGGCAGTCAAGCGGCCGCGACTGATCGCTCGCCCACGCGCCAAGCTGGCTGTCGCGGCTGCGCGTCGCGAAATAGGCGTCGGCGACGCTGTCGTCGACCGGGGTTACCGCACCCTCGACGCGGATCTGCCGACGAAGCGATTTCCAGTGAAAGAGCAAAGCGACATGCGGGTTCGCGGCCAGCTCGCCGCCTTTGCGGCTGTCGAGGTTGGTATAAAAAACAAAGCCGTCCGGCCCATGCCCCTTGAGCAAGACCATGCGCAGCGACGGGTGCCCGCCGGGCGTCGTCGTCGCGAGCGCCATCGCGTTGGCGTCATTGGGTTCGCTGGCGCGCGCTTCGGTGAACCAGCTGTCGAACAGGGCAAAGGGATCGTCGCTCATCCGCGCGGTCATAATGCGCCGCGCGGGCAGGGTCGAGCGCGATATGGCGGGAACTTGACCTTGCGCGGGACATTACCACATCGACGCGCAATCGGGCTTCACGCCCAGTCACTTATCGGGCTACAGGAGCAAAATGGCCGATCCCTATTCCACCCTGGGCGTTGCGAAGAGTGCAAGCGAAGCGGAAATCAAGTCCGCGTACCGCAAGCTCGCCAAGGAATTGCACCCCGACAAGAACAAGGACAACCCGAAGGCGTCGGAGAAATTCTCCGATGTCACCAAGGCGTATGACATCTTGTCCGACAAGACGAAGCGCGCGCAGTTCGATCGCGGCGAGATCGACGGCGAGGGCAATCCCGCGATGCCGTTCGGCTATGGCGGCGGCGGCGGTTTCCGCGGCGACCAGCGCACGGGGCCCGGCGGTTTCAGCGGCTTCGGCAACGAGAGCTCCGATTTCGGCGATATTTTCGAAGGGTTGTTCGGTCGCGGCGGCGGTTCGGGCGGCGGACCGTTCGGCGGCTTCGGCGGGCGCAGCGCACCGCCGCAAAAGGGCGCCAATGTCGCCTATCGCCTGTCGGTCAGCTTCATCGATGCCGCGACACAGGCGCCGCAGCGCATCGCGCTCGCCGATGGCGCGACGATCGACCTGAAATTGCCCGCCGGGGTCGAGACCGGCACGCAGATGCGGCTGGCCGGCAAGGGGCAGGCGGGGCCGGGCGGCACTGGCGATGGCATCGTGACAATCACGGTCAAGGATCATCCCTTTTACGAACGCGAGGGCGCGAACATCCGCCTCGACCTGCCGGTGACGCTGAACGAGGCGGTCAAGGGCGCGAAGATCAAGGTGCCGACCGTCGACGGCCCGGTGATGCTGTCGATCCCCGCGGGCTCGTCGTCGGGCAAGGTGATGCGCCTCAAGGGCAAGGGCTTCAGCCAGAAAAGCGGCGGCCGCGGCGACCAGCTCGTACGGCTGATGGTCGACCTGCCCGCCGACGATGCGGCGCTGATCAAGCTGCTTACCGAATGGACCGATCCGCGCGACGTGCGGGCGGAGCTCGGCGTGTGATGCGTGGCTGACGCCAGCGAGAAAAAGATCGTCGCCGCGCTCGAGCGCGAGGTGGCCGACGAGGTCGGTAAGGAATTTCTGGCCGAGGGCCATTCGCCGCATTCGCCCGAGGCGCGCGCCGAACGCGCCAAGCGCGTCAAGTTGCGCGCGCGAGCACAGGGGATCATCGATCGCAGCCGCGAGCAGCTCGGGCCAGGCACACGCGCCTACCGCATCGCGCGCCGTGTCGTCGTCGGCACCTATACCGACGGCTTCATCCATGCGGGCAATCTCGCCTATCTGGCGTTGATCGCGCTTTTTCCCTTCTTCATCCTGCTCGCCGCCGCGCTGTCGATATTCGGCGGCAGCGTCGGCGGCGAACGGGCGATCGAGGCGGTCTTCTCGACGATGCCACCGACGGTCGCCAAGGCGCTGTCGGGTCCGATTCGCGAAGTGATGACCGCACGCACCGGTATCTTCCTCTGGCTTGGCGCGCTCGTCGCGCTGTGGACCGTCGGCAGCCTGATCGAGACGGTGCGCGACATCCTGCGCCGCGCCTATGGCACGCATTTTTCGAAGGGCTTCTTCCATTACCGTCTGCTGTCGATCGGGATCATCACCGGCGCGGTCGTGCTGATGCTGCTGTCGTTCAGCATGCAGGTGCTGATCGTCGGGGTCGAACAGTTCGTGACGCGCGTCCTGCCCGAACAATATCAGTCGTTCGGGGTCGTCCTGATCTCGCGCGGCGTGTCGGGTTTCGGGCTGTTTCTCGCCATTTATATGCTGTTCTACAGCCTCACCCCGTCCAAATATCGCCAGCTCAAATGTCCGAAATGGCCGGGCGCACTGTTCACGACCTTGTGGTGGATCGGCGTCACGCTCGCGCTGCCGCCGCTGCTCGCCGGCCTGCTCAGCTATGACGCAACCTACGGCAGCCTCGCGGGTGTGATGGTCGCGCTTTTCTTCTTCTACCTCGTCGGATTGGGTATGGTGATGGGCGCCGAACTCAATGCCGCGTTGGTAGAGGTTGAGGATTTGGGCCACGACGCTATTGGGCGCGTCGACGATGTGATTATGGAAGCCAAAAAGGCTGGAGTAGAAAAATGACGGGTCTGATGAAGGGCAAGCGCGGGCTGATTATGGGCCTCGCGAACGACAAGTCGCTTGCGTGGGGTATCGCCAAGGCGCTGCACGGCGCGGGCGCCGAACTCGCGATTTCGTACCAGGGCGACGTGATGCTGAAGCGCGTCAAGCCGCTCGCCGACGAACTTGGCTGCGATTTCCTGATCGATTGCGACGTGTCCGACATGGACAATCTCGACGCGGCCTTCGCGACGCTCTCGGCGCGCTGGCCGACAATCGACTTCGTCGTCCATGCGATCGGCTTTACCAACAAGGAGGCGCTGCGAGGGGCTTATGCCGATGTGACGCTCGACGACTTCCTGATGACGATGAACATCAGCGTCTACAGCTTCACCGCGGTCGCCAAGCGCGCGGCATCGATGATGACGCCATTCGATCCTGAAACGGGCAACGGCGGCGGCTCGCTGCTGACGCTCAGCTATTATGGCGCCGAAAAGGTGATCCCGCATTACAACGTCATGGGCGTCGCCAAGTCGGCGCTCGAGACCAGCGTCAAATATCTCGCCAATGACTACGGCCCGCAGGGCGTGCGCGTGAACGCGATCTCGGCCGGCCCGATCAAGACGCTGGCCGCGAGCGGGATCGGCGACTTCCGCCTGATCCTCAAATGGAACGAGCACAACGCCCCGCTGCGCCGCAACGTCACGATCGACGATGTTGGCGGCTCGGCGCTCTACCTGCTCAGTGACCTGTCGAGCGGCGTCACCGGCGAGACGCATCATGTCGACGCGGGTTACCACACCGTCGGCATGAAGCAGGAAGACGCCCCGGACATCTCGCTTGTCTGACGAAGTCGGCATCCGCGCCGCGACCGCGGCGGATGCCGAGACGGTCGATACGATTATCCGCGCCGCCTTCGCCGGGACCGACTTCGGTCATCAGGGCGAGGCCGAACTAGTGCGGATGATCGATGCGGACGGCGACGCGCTGGTGTCGCTCGTCGCCGAACGGGACGGCGCGATTGTCGGGCATATATTGTTCAGCCGCATGGACGTCGAGGCCGACGGCGCCGCGCTTTCGGGCGCCGGCCTCGCCCCGGTGTCGGTCGTACCCGACCTGCAAGGACAAGGCATCGGCGATGCTCTGATCCGCGCCGGACTCGATGCGCTGCGCGAGCAGGGTGTCGCGATCAGCTTCGTCCTCGGCCACGATGCCTATTACCCGCGCTTCGGCTATTCGCCCGACCTCGCCGCGCGCTTCGCGTCGCCCTTTGCCGGGCCGCATTTCATGGCGATGATGCTGGACTCGGACGCCGCTTGGCCGCTAGGCGGACGCGCGGATTATGCACCCGCATTTGGCCGGATGGGGTAGGGCGATGAGTTTCAACAGCTTTGGACGCGTTCTTCGCTTCACGACCTGGGGGGAGAGCCACGGCCCCGCGCTCGGTGCCGTCGTCGACGGCTGCCCGCCGCGGCTGTCGCTGTCCGAAGCCGACATCCAGCCTTTCCTCGACAAGCGCCGCCCGGGCCAGTCGCGCCACACGACGCAGCGGCAGGAACCCGATCAGGTCCGCATCTTGTCGGGGGTGTTCGAGGGCAAGACCACTGGCACGCCGATCAGCCTGATGATCGAGAATGTCGACCAGCGTTCGAAGGATTATGGCGAGATCGCGCAGGCCTATCGCCCCGGCCACGCCGACTACGCCTATGACGCCAAATATGGCATCCGCGACTATCGCGGCGGCGGCCGGTCGAGCGCGCGCGAAACCGCGGCGCGCGTCGCCGCGGGCGGCGTCGCTCGGCTGGTGATCCCCGAGGTGCAGATCCATGCCTGGGTCGCCGAAATCGGCGGCGACGCGATCGACCCCGCGAACTTCGACCTAGAAGAAATCGGCCGCAATCCCTTCTTCTGTCCCGACCCCGCCGCGGCGCAGCGCTGGGAGGGGCTGATGGATGCCGCGCGCAAGGCGGGCAGCTCGCTCGGCGCGGTGATCGAATGCGCCGCCAGCGGCGTTCCCGCCGGCTGGGGCGCGCCGATCTACGCCAAGCTCGACAGCGACCTCGCCGCCGCGATGATGGGCATCAACGCCGTCAAAGGCGTCGAGATCGGTGCCGGCTTCCACGCGGCGCGCCTGCGCGGTGAAGAAAATGCCGATCCGATGCGCCCCGCGACCGACGGCAGCAACCGCCCCGATTTCCTCTCGAATAACGCCGGCGGCATCGCGGGCGGCATCTCGACCGGCCAGCCCGTCGTCGTGCGCGTCGCGTTCAAGCCGACCAGCTCGATCCTGACCCCCGTGCCGACGGTGAACAAGGCGGGCGAGGCCACCGATATCGTCACCAAGGGCCGCCATGACCCGTGCGTCGGCATCCGCGGCGCGCCGGTGGTCGAGGCGATGATGGCGCTCGTCCTCGCCGATCACAAGCTGCTGCACAGGGCACAAAACGGCTGATGGCCTGATGGAAACCGTCGCCGCCTTCATCGCGGAGCAAAAGGCGGTTATCGGTCTGTTCGTGCTCGCGGGCATGTTCGCGGCCTTTGTCTGGGAACGCTTCTCACCCTCGGTGGTCGCGGTGGCGGGGGCGGGCACGATGCTCGCGCTGGGGCTGCTCGACGAAAAGGGCGCCTACGGTGTTTTCTCGAATAGCGCGCCGCTCACCGTCGGGGCGATGTTCATCCTGTCGGGCGCGTTGATCCGCACCGGGGTGATCGACAAGGTCGGCAATTATGTCGTCGACCGCGCCAAGCGGCATCCGCGCCTCGCGGTGGTCGAAGTGTTCGGCGGCGGGCTGCTCGTGTCGGGCTTCATCAACAGCACACCCTTCGTCGTCGTGATGATGCCCGTCTGCTTCCGGCTCGCCGAGGCGCTTGGGGTCTCGCCCAAGAAGTTGCTGATGCCGCTGTCGGTGATCGCCGTGCTCGGCGGCTGCCTGACCCTGATCGGCACCTCGACGAACCTCGTCGTGTCGGGCATCGCCGAACAGGCGGGGCTCGAACCCTTCGGTCTGTTCGACATCACCCCTTATGGGCTCGCGGTCGCCGCGGCGGGGGTCGTGGGTCTGCTCGTGATGGCGCGCTTCCTGCCTTCCGATTATCCGCGCATTGCCGAAAAAGCCGATGGGGCGGAGCAGCTTTATCTCACCGAACTTGGCCTTCGGGACGATGATACCGCCATCGACATGGCCCTCGACGCTGCCAATCTTGGCATAGCGCCGGCGCAGATCGTCGGCGTCGTCGCAAGCGGGCGGCTGATCACCGGCGGCGATGCCCAGCATCACCGGCTCGCCGCAGGCAACCGGATCGTCGCGCGGCTCGACGGCGCCGCGCTGATGACGCTGCGCAGCGAGGGACGCTTTGCGATCGGCATCGGCGATAGCCCCGAGCGCGAATCCACCGTGGTCGAGGTGACGGTTTCGCCGAGCCACCGCTCGATCGACCGGCCGCTCGCCGAAATCCCCTTTCTCCAGCGCCAGCGCGTCCGCATCCTCGGCGTCACCCGCTTTCGCCACCTTCCGGGGCCGACGCTGTCCGAAAACCGCATCCGCGCCGCCGACCGCTTGCTGATCGACGCCGACGAGGCGAATATCGCGCAGTTGCGCGACAATCCCAACCTGATCGGCCTCGCGATGGCGTCGGTCACCGCCTTCCGCCGCCGCCGCGCGTGGATCGCGATCCTCGTGATGGCCAGCGCGGTCCTGCTCTCGGCGACCGACGTGATGTCGATCGGTATCGCCGCCTTCATCGGCGTCGCCATCGTGCTGCTCACCCGCTGCATCGACGCGTCGGAGGCGTGGGGCAGCATCGACGGCGATGTGCTGATCCTGATCTTCGCGATGCTCGCGGTCGGTGCGGCGCTCGAACAATCGGGGTCGGTCGCGCTGATGGTTGGCGCGCTCGACCCGATCCTGGCGGGCGCACCGCAATGGGCGGTGATCGCAATCGTCTATTTCTCGGCGCTCTTGCTGTCCGAACTGCTCAGCAACAATGCGGTCGCGGCGCTGATGGGGCCGCTGGTGATCGGCATCGCCGAGGCGACGGGCGTCGCGCCGCAGCCGCTCCTCATCGCGCTGATGCTCGGCGCTTCGGCCTGTTTCGCGACCCCGGTCGGTTATCAGACGAACACGCTCGTCTATGCCGCGGGCGACTATCGTTTCATGGATTTCGTGCGCATCGGCGTCCCGCTCAACATCCTCACCGGGGTGGCGGGCTGCGCCGCGCTTGCCTTTTGGACGCCCTGACGCCGCGATAGGCCCGGCAGCGATTGCCCGCGGCGCATCACCCTGTTACCTCCGCTCGCATAAAGATCCGCCCAGGGCGGAACAGGGAGTAATTTATGGGGCATCGCCTGACGTTTTATATTCTGATCGGTATGATCCTGGGGGTCATCACCGGCTATCTGGTGCGGGTATATGTCCCCGCCGACAGCGAAGCCTTCACTTACTGGCTGCGCAGCTTCAGCACGCTTTCGACGATCTTCCTCAACCTGATCAAACTGGTCGTCGCGCCGTTGATTCTCGGCACGCTCGTCGCGGGGATCGCGCATATGGGCGACAGCTCGGCGCTCGGCCGCATCGGCACCCGTGCGATCGCCTGGTTCATCCTCGCGAGCCTGATCTCGATCAGCCTCGGCCTGATCATGGTCAATTTCTTCGAACCCGGCGCGGGGCTGAACCTCACGGTCGGGGCGCATTCGATCGCCGAGGTGGGCGAGGTCAAGAAGCTCGATCTGTTCGAGTTTATCGAGCATGTCTTCCCGAAGAATATCTTCCAGGCGATGGCGGACAACAACGTCCTCCAGATTCTCGTTTTTGCGCTGTTCGCGGGTGTTGGCCTCACCGCCATCGGCGACAAGGGCAAGCCGCTGGTACGCGGCGCCGAGGCGCTCGCCGAACTGATGCTGCAGATCACCGGCTATGTGATGCGCCTCGCACCGATCGCGGTGTTCGGCGCGCTTGCGGGGGTCGTCGCGAAATATGGCCTCGGCATCCTCGGCACTTATGCCGAGCTGGTCACCGAATTCTATCTCTCGCTCGTCGTGCTGTGGGTCCTCCTGCTCGGCGCGGGTGCGATCTTCCTCGGCCGCCGGATATTCTCGCTGATCCGCTATATCCGCCAGCCGCTGCTGATCGCTTTCTCGACCGCCTCGTCGGAGGCCGCGATGCCCAAGCTGTTCGAACAGCTCGACCGATTCGGCGTGCCGCGCCGCATTTCGGGCTTCGTGCTGCCGCTGGGGTACAGCTTCAATCTCGACGGGTCGATGATGTATGCGAGCTTCGCGACGCTCTTCATCGCGCAGGCTTACGGCATCGAGCTGTCGATCACGCAGCAGATCCTGATCCTGCTGACCTTGATGGTGTCATCGAAGGGGATCGCCGCGGTGCCGCGCGCCAGCCTCGTCGTGATCACCGCGACGCTCGCGATGTTCGACCTGCCGGTCGAGGGCGTTGCGCTGATTTTCGCGATCGACCAGTTCCTCGACATGGGCCGCACCGCGACCAATGTCGTCGGCAACGCGGTGGCGACGAGCGTGATCACCAAGTGGGAGGGCATGCTCGAAGTGCCCGAACCGGCCGATCTCGAACGGCCGCACGCCCCGGCCCATACAGCGCATCATGGAACCCGCGGGCTCGATCTTCGTGATGACATAGCGGAGGGTGAAAACAAGCCGGCGGCCGATAACGCGTAACACGCGGGCTTCGCGCCGCTCCCCGGGGGCGAGCAAGGAGCCGAGCCATGGCCGAAGCAGTAGCGGCGATCGACCGAGCGGAGCGCGACGATGCCCGCGCCCGGCGGCTGCGCTGGCGCATGCTCGTCGGTTTCCTCGCGGGTCTCCTCATCGGGCTGGCGGTCCATTATGGCGCGCCGGACGCCGCCTGGGTGGAGACGATCACCACCTATGTGACCGGCCCGCTGGGGCAGATTTTCCTGCGCCTGCTGTTCATGCTCGTCATCCCGTTGCTCGTTTCGGCGCTGATCGTCGGGGTCGCCGAAATGGGCGAGATGCGCGCGCTGAAATCGGTCGGCGTGCGCACGCTCGTCTATACGATCGCGGTGTCGACGATTGCGGTCGTCGTCAGCCTTGCCGTCGTCAATCTGATCCAGCCCGGCGCGGGGGTCGATCCCGCGCTCGCGCGCTCGCTGATCGCCGAGGGGGCGGAGGGGGCCAAGGCCATCGCCGACCGCGCGGGCGAGGCGAAGACCGGGATGGACGCGGTGGTCGCGATCGTCCCCGACAATCTGTTCGCCGCGATGGGCCAGAATGACGTGCTCGCGGTCATGTTCTTCGCGCTTTTTTTCGGCATCGGGCTGATGCTCGTGCGCACGCCGCGGACCGAGGCCCTCAAGACCGCGATCGAGGGCGTGTTCGAAGTGGTGATGAAGCTGATCGGCCTCGTCATCCAGCTCGCGCCGATCGCGGTCTTCTGTTTCATGTTCAACCTCGCCGCGCAGTTCGGCTGGGACCTCATCATCCGGCTGTCGGCCTATGTCGGCGTCGTGCTGCTCGCGCTCGCGCTCCAGATGTTCATCGTCTTCCCGATCCTGCTGAAGACGCTCGCGGGGAAATCGCCCGTCGCCTTTTTCCACCAGACGCAGGAGGCGTTCGTGATGGCGTTCGCGACGGCGTCGTCGAACGCGACGCTGCCGACGGCGCTGCGCGTCGCGCATGACCAGCTGCGTTTGCCCGACAAGGTCGCGCGCTTCGTGCTCACCATCGGCGCGACCGCGAACCAGAATGGCACCGCGATGTTCGAGGGCGTGACGGTGATCTTCCTCGCGCAATTCTTTGGCATCGACCTGACGCTTCAGCAGCAGGTCGTCGTGATGCTCGTGTGCATATTGGGCGGCATCGGCACCGCGGGCGTCCCCGCGGGGTCGCTCCCCGTGATCGCGCTGATCCTCGCCTCGGTCGGGGTGCCGCCCGAAGGCATCGGGCTGATTCTCGGCGTCGACCGTTTCCTCGACATGTGCCGCACGACGCTGAATGTCATCGGCGACCTGGTCGCCGCGACTGTCGTGTCGGCGGGGCTGAAGGATGGGCCGGCGGCGAAGGCTGCGCCGCCGGCCTGATATCCTAGTCGGGCCGGGCGTCGTTGCCACGGTCGCTGCGCGCGCGCCCCGCTGCGGGAGCCGGCCGCGGTTCGGGCGCACTGCGGACCACCGGCGCCGGCTGCGGCGCGGGCGGGCGATAGGCTGGCGCGGGCCGTTCGGCGCGCGGGGGGCGGTTTGCTCCGCCGTCGCGCGGCGCGAGGACATCGCGGATATGGCGCGAACGGCCTGCACCCGGTTCGCGGTCGGGACGACCCGGGCGCCCTCCGCTCCAATCGGGACGACCGGGGTTGCCGGCGGTGGGCGGAGTGCCCGGGTTGGCCGGGTTGCGGCCGGGCCAAGTGCCGCGCGGGCCGTCATGGTCACGATCACCACGGTTCCAGCCGCCACGGCCCGGGCGGTCGCCGCGGTCGGGGCGCCCCGGATTGCCGGTGGCCGGCGGCGTGCCGGGATTGCCGTTGCCGCGTCCGGGGCGCGTACCGTACGGGCCGTCATGGCCGCCGTCGCCGCGATTCCATCCGCCGGGGCGTCCCGGCTTCCCGTCGTGCCGCCCGCCATGATGCTTCCACCAGGCGCGGCGCCCGCCCCAATAGTTCAGATAGCGGTCGCGCAGCGGATAGCGGTTGCGGTAATTGTCGAACATCCACATGCCGTAACCGGGGTAATAATAATCGTCGTACCAGCCGCCGCCGAAGCCGATCTGGGCAAAGCCGCTGCCATAGTCGGCGCCATCATAGCAGTCGTAGCCATAGCCGTCGTCATAGGCATAGCCGTCATAATCATAATAGGCGTTGCCATAGCGCGACGCACAGTCGCCGCCCGACGCATAGCTCGCACCATAGACATCGCCATAATAGCAACCGCCAAGCGTCGTCGTCGCGAGAACGCCGAGCGCGATGGAGAGGGGGCGCTTCAAACTCTTCGCCATAGCTTTGTCCTTTTGGGTCCAACGGTTGCGACCCGTCACCTTGGCCGCTGGATTGCACGAGTCGAGTTGAATTTGCGGTGAATGCTGTCCCGCACCCGCCAAAGCGTTACTTGCATCAGTGTCAGTAGTCCGTTACGCATCGGGACAAAGCAGAATGGACGAGGATTGACCCGATGAACGCGCCCGCGAATATCCAGCCGACGAAAAACTGGTCCGAAAAGCGCTTCGGCCCCGAAACGCGGCACTGGCTGCCGCGCAATCCCGACAGCGCGATCGACCATATTCCGGGCGAGGACGGCATGCCGATCATCGGCAACACGCTCGAACAGCTCGGCGATTATCCCGCCTTCACCCGCCGCATGGTCGCCAAATACGGCCGCGTCTATCGCAACAACAGCTTCGGCGGGCGCAGCGTCGCGCTCCACGGGCCCGAGGCGAACGAACTCGTGATGTTCGATCGCGAGAAAATCTTCTCGTCCGAACAGGGCTGGGGACCGGTGCTCAACCTGCTGTTCCCGCGCGGGCTGATGCTGATGGATTTCGAAAAGCATCGCGCCGACCGCAAGATATTGTCGGTCGCCTTCAAGCCCGAACCGATGCGCCATTATGCCGATTCGCTGAACGAAGGGATCCGCGATCGCATCGGCCAGTGGAGCGGCAAGACCTTCAAATTCTATCCGGCGATCAAGGAACTGACGCTCGACCTCGCCGCGACGAGCTTCCTCGGCATCCCCTGGGGTCCCGAGGCGGACAAGGTCAACAAGGCGTTCGTTGACATGGTGCAGGCGTCGATTGGCGTCGTGCGCGTGCCCTTGCCCTTCACCGCGATGGGCCGCGGTGCCAAGGGGCGCGCCTATCTGGTCGAATATTTCGGCAAGATGGTCCCCGAGCGGCGCGACGGCAGCGGCGAGGACATGTTCAGCCAGATCTGCCGCACGCGCGACGACAATGGCGATTATATGAGCGTCGAGGCGATCGTCGACCATATGAACTTCCTGATGATGGCGGCGCACGACACGATCACCAGCTCGATCACGACGCTCGTCTGGGAACTCGCGCGCAACCCCGAATGGCAGGACAGGCTGCGCGAGGAAATGCTCGCGGTCGCGCCGGCGGGCGAGGGCGTTGGGCACAACAGCCTTGGCCAGCTCGAAATGACCGAATGGGCGTTCAAGGAAGCGCTCCGCCTCGTGCCCCCGGTGCCAAGCTTCCCGCGCCGCGCGCTCAAGGATTTCGAATATGGTGGCTACCGCATCCCCGCGGGCACCTCGGTCGGCGTCAGCCCCGCCTTCACGCATATGATGGAGGAGCATTGGCCCGAGCCCGCCAAGTTCGACCCGATGCGCTTTTCGCCCGAAATCGCGCGCGAGCGGCACAAATATGCGTGGGTGCCCTTCGGCGGCGGCGCGCATATGTGCCTCGGGCTGCACTTCGCCTACATGCAGGCGAAGATCTTCTTCCACCATGTCATCACGACGCATCGCATCGTCGTGGCGGAAGGCTATGCACCCGAATGGCAGGTGCTCCCGATCCCGCGGCCGAAGGACGGGCTGACGGTGAGTTTCGTCCCGCTGTGACCTGACTCCTCGCGCGCGGCTTGTTTGCGCGGCGGCGCGACCTATCTCCTGACTTTCCGGGGAAGGGGAGGGGCGAGGATGGTTTTTGCATTGTTTCTGGCGGGTTTGATCGCCGTGATGTTGTGCGCGCCCGACACCGATGCCGCTCGCTGGCTCCACCGCTTTACGGTGGAGGAACCAATCGGCCTCGTCGAGCGGCTCGAGCGCAAGCATATCCTCTTCCTGGTCGTGGGCCTGTTCGCCATCCAGGCTTATGCCGCGGTGCTGCCGGCCGAACTCGCGGTGGCGCTCGCATGGGACATGACCGCCTATGTCGACGCCATGATCGCGACATGGGCGCTGTCGACCTTTGCGCGCATCCGGTCGATGAGGGCTTGGGTCGCCGTCCGCATGGGGGCGATGCTCGCGCCGTTCAGGCGTCTGCGGACGCGGGCGCGGCGAAACCGTCCGATCCGGCCCGACGCGAATAAGGCCCCCGCCAACGACGACGACCCATGGCTGGTGCTGATGGCCGCCTGAGCGTCGGCTAGTGGCGACTTTGGGGTGGGGAGCCGTCGCATTTCCCCTTCTTCGTCATCCCCGCGAAGGCGGGGATCCCGCTTGGCGACGGTGAAGAAAAAGCGGGATTCCCGCCTTCGCGGGAATGACGGGAAACGGTCGAAAATTGCCATTCCCTTGGATCGCCTAGCGCCAACGCTAGCCCTTCTCACCCCCGAATAAACAGGCTCCGGATCCACGGTGACCGCGCGCGCGTCGCTTCGCGCCAGTCGCCATCCTCGCTCGCATCGGCGGCGATGCGGCTGGGGTCGAGCAGCTTCAGTCGTGCGCCGCGAAACGCCGCGCCGCGATAGGTCACGAACGTCAGGCCATGTTCGAGCGCGGTCGCGGCGAGCAGCGCGTCGCGGTCACTGTCGAGCGACAGGGCGGCGCGGCGGCGCGCGATGGTCACATCGACCGGCAGCACGCGGCCCTCGAACGCGGGCAGCACTTGCCCGTCGATCCAGTCGCGCCATGCGGCGCCCGCCGCCTTGCTTTGCTTTGCTGCGAGCGCGGCGGCATTTTCCAGCTCGACGAGCGAGAGCGCCGACAGGAACATCGATTGCCGCGACGTGCGCTGCGCCCATCCCGCCAACCCTGCGCCGTCGCCGTCGGCGCGCGCGTGGCGCAGGTCGAACAATATTTCGGCGTCGAGCAGGAACATCAGCCGCGCCTATCCAGCGCCTTGCGCAGGAGCGCGCGATCGAGCGCGATGTCACTGGGCGGGGCGGCGAGCAATTGCGCCATCGTCTCGCGTTCGCCGCTGAGTTGGCGCCAGGCGTCGATGCTGATCAGCACATGCGTGGGCCGCCCACGGTCGGTGACGAACACCGGTTCGACAAGCGCGAATCGCTTCGCGCGGCTGACATCCTGATTGAGTTCGCGGCTCGTGACGCGCTTCATGACCATCCCTCGCTGATGCAAAATCAAGGCATATTGTGATCGTTCACATGTAGGTACATTACTACACTGTTACCGCCCCGCAACAAAAATGATCGGGGGCCGGGAAATCGGCAGGCGCGGGCGCGCCCAATCGCGGACTCGCCATTGCGCTCGCGGCGCTTTCATGTCTCCTGATGCCGGAAACCGGCGAACAGCGACGTCAACCAGATCGCAGACGCCACCGGTGGGAGAGGGAAATTGGTATCCAATATGTTCGATGAACTGGCCCGCGCGGTCGGCGACGTGCTCGGCGCGCACGGCCCCGCGGTCAATTCCGCGGCGAGCTATACGCCGACCGATTTCAGCATCCATTTCTTCCTTCAGATCGCGGTGATCCTGATCGTCTGCCGCGCCGTCGGCTGGGCCGCGAAGAAATTTCTGGGGCAGCCGCAGGTCGTCGGCGAAATGATCGCCGGCGTCCTCCTCGGCCCCTCGCTTTTCGGTCTCTTCTTCCCCGAATTTCAGGCGGCGCTCTTCCCCAAGGAAACGCGCAATATCCTCTACGTCTGCGCGCAGGTCGGCGTGGGCCTGTACATGTTCCTCGTCGGCACCACGCTCCGCCTCGACCATTTCCAGTCGAAGGCGAAGAGCGCGATGGGCGTGTCGGCGGCGGGAATCGTCGCACCCTTCCTGTTCGCCGCGTTGATCACGCCGTTCCTGCTCGATGTCCCCGGCCTCTTCACCGAGGGGCTGAGCCAGGGCAGCGCGACTTTGTTCATGGGCGCGTGCATCGCGCTCACCGCCTTCCCGATGCTCGCGCGCATCATCAACGAACGCGGCCTCGCGAACACCGCGCTCGGCACGCTGACGCTCACCGCCGGCGCGTTCGACGATGCGGTGTCGTGGTGCGTGCTCGCGATCGTGCTCGCGACCTTCGGCGGCGGTCCCGGCGTGGCGCTGATCGCGATTATCGGCGGGCTCAGCTTCGCGCTGTTCATGTTCTTTATCGGGCGCCGGCTGCTCGTTCCGCTCGGCCGGATCGTGGAGGAGCGCGGCGAGATGAGCGACACGATGCTGTCGATCGTCCTCATGCTCTTCGCGCTCTGCGCCTTCGTCATGGACGCCGCGGGCATCCACGCGGTGTTCGGCGGCTTCATCCTCGGCGTCTGCATGCCGCGCGGCAAGCTGACCGAGGAGATCAAGCGCAAGATCAGCCCGATCACCATCCTGCTCGTCCCCGTCTTCTTCACTTACTCGGGGCTCAACACGCGGCTCGACACGGTGAACAGCCTGACCTTGCTCGCGCTCGCTTTCGGCATATTGCTCGTCTCGATCGCGGCGAAGTTCGGTGCCTGCTGGTTCGCGGCGCGGATCGCGGGCGAGGATAATCGCACCGCGCTTGGCATCGGCGCGCTGATGAACGCGCGCGGGCTGATGGAACTCATCATCATCAACATCGGGCTTCAGAAGGGCATCATCGAACCGACGTTGTTTTCGATGATGGTGCTGATGGCGATCATCACGACGGTGATGGCGGGGCCGCTGTTCGAAATCGTCTATGGCCGCAAGGCGCGCGAGACAGGCGAACTCGGTCAACTCGGCACCGACGGCCCCGACGAGCCGCAATCTGCCGAAAGGCTCGCCGCCAAGCCCGCCTGAGGTCAGGCGGTGACCGCACCCGCGTTGATCTGGTCGATCATCGCGCGGTGCGCGGGCAGCTCGCTCGCGGCGCGGTCGCCAAAGCTTTTGATCCGCGCAAAGATGCGCTCGGCCTCGGCTGTGTCGGGAAATTCCTCGCGCACCGGCGACAGGTCGGTGCGATATTCCATGCCATAGAGGATGTACTGGTAATTGAAGAAGGCGAAGCTTTCGAGGTCGAGGATGAAGTCGAAGCGCCCCGGCGGGCGATAGCGCCATTCCTCGAGCAATTCCTTCAGCCGGTCGGGGATCGACGCCGCGTCGCCATTGTCGCGCCAGAAGGCTTCTTTGCGCTGGCTCAGGCAATAATGAAGCTTCAGGAAATTGATCGTATTGTCATAGCGCGCCGCCATCAGCTCGTTGAAGCGCCGCGCTGGCGCGCCGACGGGGCCGGCCAGCGGAAACATCTCGGCGATCATCGCCGCCGCGGTCTCGATCATCACGAGCCCCGTCGATTCGAGCGGTTCGAGGAAGCCGCCCGACAATCCCACCGCGACGCAATTCTTCACCCATGACGCGGGGCGATACCCCGCCTCGAACGGGATCGAGCGGACATTGACGTCATGGCTGCGCCCGCCGGTATAGGCGGCGAGGATGTCGGCGGCGCGCTCGTCGCTCATATGATCGCTCGAATAGACGCATCCGATGCCGCGCGCGCCGGCCAGCCCGATGTCCCACGTCCACCCCGCTTCGTGCGCCGCCGCGATCGTATAGCTTTCGAGCGGCACGTCGGGGCGGTCATAGGGCAGCTTGCACGCGAGCGCGCGGTCGGTGAACAGCTGGTCGCGTACGCCCTTGAACGGCGATTGCAGCGCGCCGCCGATCAATTCGGCGCGGAAACCCGAACAGTCGATATAGAGATCGGCGGTCAGCGTCCCATGCTCGGCCGTCACGACATGGTCGATCGCGCCGCTCGTCACATCGAGCCCGACGCCGGTCAGCGTGCCGCTGAGATGCTCGACCCCCATCGCGCGTGCCTCCGCCGACAAGACCTCGGCGAGCCGCGCGGCGTCGAAATGATAGGCATAGTTCAGCGGGCCGGTGAACTCGCCCTCGCCGGGACGCTTCGGCGCGCGCTGCGCCTCGGCGACGCGGTTCTGGATCGTCATCGCCTCGGCGAACGGCCGCCGCGTCGCCTCGTTCTGGAGCAGCCAGTAGGAGACGAGGCTGTAGCCGTCGCCATGATAGGGCGCCTCGAACGGGTGCAGATAGTGGCTCGACTGGCCCTCGGCGGGCGTGCGTACCCAGTCGTCGAAGCGGATGCCCTGCTTGAACGTCGCCGACGTCGCGCGAACGAACGCGCTTTCGTCGATGCCGATGAATTGCAACGTATTGCGGATCGTCGGAAACGCGCCTTCGCCGACCCCGATGCTGCCGATCTCGTCCGACGCGAGCAGGGTGATCGACAGCCGCGGATTGCGCGGCAGGTCGAAAAAGCGCGCGAGATAGGCGGCGGTGAGCCATCCCGCGGTGCCCCCGCCGACGATCAGGATCGAGCGTTTTGCCACCCGGAACGCTATCGAGCCGCAAAGCGCTTTCAACAAGCGGTAATTTGCGGCACGCAGAACGGACACGATGAAGACTCTCCGCCCCTATCTGATCTGGTTCGCCGTCGCGGTGCTGCTGACCATTGGCGCGATCCTCGGCATGCAGTGGGTGCGCGATCATCCCGAACATATCCCCGGCACACCCTTTGAACTCGCGCATCCGCAGGGCTGGGCGACGAACCGCAAGCTGGTGGCGCTGGCGAGCGACGACGGTGCCTGCTTCGCCGCGCTCGACCGCGCGGGCGCCGGCTATCTCCGGCGGCCCGCGATCGGCACCGGCGCGTGCCGCGCGAGCCAGCGCATGATCCTGACGGGCGACCGCTTCGTGCCGACGATGCGGCCCGCGAACGTCGCGCCGGGTTGCGCGGTGACCGCGGCGATGGCGCTATGGAACCGCGACGTCGTCCAGCCGCTCGCGCAAAAGCATTTCGGGCAAAAGGTCGTCGAACTCGAAAATCTCGGCAGCTATAATTGCCGCAAGATCGCGGGGCAGCCGAACCAAAGCCAGCATTCGACCGCCAACGCGATCGACATCTCGGCCTTCGTCCTCGCCGACGGCACGCGCATTTCGCTGATCAACGACTGGGCGCCAGGCGACAAGCGCAGCGAGTTTCTGCGCGAGGTTCGTAACGAAAGCTGCGGCCTGTTCAGCACCATCTTGTCGCCCGACTATAATCGCGCGCACGCCGACCATTTCCATATCGATATGGCGGCGCGGACGGCGGGTTGGACGGTCTGCCGCTAGGCGCGCCCGCGCCGTCCGCCGGTGCCCGGCACCAGCATCGGCGTCGTCTCGCGATACGTGATATAGTCGGCGCCGAAGGTGTCGATCAGATTGCGCTCCTCCAGCCGGATCGCGATCAGCATATAGATCGACAGACCCACGGCGAGCAGCAGATGCCCCGCGGTCATCGCCGGCGTCGCCCAAAAGGCGAGGAAAAAACCCGCGTAGAGCGGATGCCGCACGAATTTGTAGAAGAGCGGCTGACGCAGCACCGGCGGCCCCGCCACCTTTTCACGCAGCGCGAACCACGCCTGCTGCAGCCCGAACAGCTCGAAATGATTGATCAGGAAGGTGCTGGCGAGGACGATCAGCCAACCGAGCCCGAACAACGCCCACAGGATCGCGGCGCCCAGGGGATTGGTGACGGTCCAGACCGGGGCGGTCAACTCGTGCCAGAACAGCATCAGCACGATCAGCGCGAGGCTGGCGAACAGCACATAGGTGCTGCGCTCGATCGCGGCGGGGACGATGCGCGTCCACGCCGCCTTGAACGTGGGCCGTGCCATCGCACTATGCTGGATACCAAACAGCGCGATCAGCGCGATGTCGATCGCGACCGCCGTTGCGGGCGCCGCCGCGCGTGCGAAATCGACCGTCGGGCGGAGGAAGGGAAAATTGCCGACAAAACCGACAAGATACAGGAATGTCGCGAAGAATATCGCGTAGCATATGGCCGCATAGGCCAGATAGAAGGCACGAACCATGACAATGCCCCTGCTTCAAGAGGGGCGTTATAGCAGATTTTGCGCGGAAATGCGCGCCTAGACGGTAAAGCTCTCGCCGCAGCCACACGCGCCCTTCGCATTCGGATTTTCGAACACGAAGCCCGCGGCGAAATCATCCTCGACCCAGTCCATCGTGCTGCCGATCAGGTACAGCACCGACGCGCCGTCGATGTAAAAGACCCCGCCGGGGGTCTCGATCTTTTCGTCGAACTTCACCTCTTCGGTGACATAATCGACCGAGTAAGCGAGTCCCGAACAGCCGCGGCGCGGCGTCGACAGGCGCACGCCGATCGCACCCTCGGGCGCGGCCGCCATCAGCTTCGCGATACGCGCTTCGGCGCCGGCGGTCAGGGCGACGGCGGCAGGGCGTGCGCGGGTTTTCGTCTCGGTCATCAGAGCATTCCCAGTTCGAGCCGCGCTTCGTCGCTCATATTCTGCGGCGACCACGGCGGATCCCAGACAAGATTGACTTCGGCATCGCCAACCCCCGGCACCGCGCCGACGCGGAGTTCGACCTCGGCGGGCATCGATTCGGCGACCGGGCAATGCGGCGTCGTCAGCGTCATCGTGACGAGCGCATGGCCGTCGTTGATCTCGACATTATAGATCAGGCCAAGGTCATAGATATTCACCGGGATTTCCGGGTCGTAGATGTCCTTGAGCGCGTTGATCACGGCTTCGTACAGATCGCCGCCGACCGCGTGCGGATCGACCGCAGCGGGCTTCGCGGCAAGAAAGCCTTCGAGATAGTCGCGCTTGCGTTCCAGTTTCTCTGGCGCGCTTTCGACATCCTCGACGCGCGCTTTCGGCGGGGCTTCGACGCTTTCCACTTCTTCGACCTTGATCATCCGGTCCTCGCTCATCCGAAAATCCTTTCGACGCGGGCGAGGCCATCGATCAGCGCCGCCACATCGTCTTCATTGCTGTAAACGCCAAAACTTGCGCGCGCGGTTGCGGCAACGCCCAGATGCTCCATCAGCGGCTGCGCGCAATGGTGTCCGGCGCGGATCGCGACCCCGCTTTCGTCCAAGATAGTGCCGATGTCGTGCGGATGAACCCCCGCCATCGAAAAGCTTACGATTCCAGCGCTGTTTTCAGGGCCGAAGAGGGTGATGCTGTTCTTGCGCGCGAGGGCTTCGCGCAAGCTGCCGACGAGCGCGCATTCATGCGCGTGGATCGCGTCGATCCCAATCGCCTCGACATAATCGACCGCCGCCGCGAGCCCGATCGCCTCGATAATCGCGGGCGTGCCCGCTTCGAAACGCGTGGGGGCGGGGGCATAGGTCGTCTTCGCAAAGGTCACGCGGTCGATCATCGACCCGCCGCCCTGCCACGGCGGAAGCGTGTCGAGCTTGTCGCTCCACAGCACGCCGACGCCGGTCGGCCCGTAAAGCTTGTGCCCCGAGAAAACATAATAGTCGCAGCCGAGCGCCGCGACGTCGACGGGCAGCCGCGGCACCGCCTGACAGCCGTCGATCAGCAGTTCGGCGCCGACACGGTGCGCAAGTTCGGCGGCGCGCGCGACGTCGAGCGGGCTGCCGAGCACGTTCGAGACATGCGCGAAGGCGACCATCGTGTGTTCGGGGGTGAGCAGCTTTTCGGCGGCGTCGAGATCGATGCGGCCATCTTCCGTCAGCGGGCAAACATCGACCTGCCAGCCGGCAAGCTGCCACGGCACGATATTGCTGTGATGCTCGAGCACCGACAGCAGCACGCGGCCCTTTTTCGGGTGCGAATAGGCGACGAGATTGATCGCCTCGGTCGCGCCGCGCACGAACGCGATTTGTTCGTCGCGCGCGCCGATAAACGCCGCAATCCGCCGCCGCGCCGCCTCATAGGCGAGCGTCATGTCGGCCGAGCGCGCATAGACGCCGCGGTGCACCGTCGCATAATCGCGGCCCATCGCCGCGACGGTTGCGTCGATTACGGCTTGCGGCTTCTGCGCGGTCGCCGCGGTGTCGAGATAGTGCCAGCCGGCGGTGAGGCCCGGAAAGTCGGCACGGACATCGGGGAAAGTGCGAAGGGCGGTCGTGGTGCTCACACCAGCTCTCCCAGCTTCGCCAGCGCCAGTTCCTGCAACTGCACTTCATCCTCGGCGCCATCGAACACGCCCGCGACGAACGCCTGCAGCATCAGCTTTTTCGCCTCGCCGGGCGGCAGGCCGCGCGACTGGAGATAATAAAGCCCCATCGGATCGAGTTCGCCGATCGCGCAGCCATGCGCGCATTTCACATCGTCGGCGAAGATTTCGAGCTCCGGCTTGGCGTTGGCGGTCGCGCTGCGGTCGAGCAGCATCGCCTTCACATCCTGCTCGCTGTCGGTCTGCTGCGCATCGCGCGCGACGGCGACCTTGCCGAGATAGGTGCCCGTCGCGGTGCCGCCGAGCACGGATCGCACGACCTGCCGCGATGTCGCGCCGGGTTCGGCGTGGGTGACGGTGGTGATGATCTCCAGATTCTGCTCGCCGCCGCCGATCTGCGCCGCGCCGAGGTGGAAGTCGGCACCTTCGTGCAGCGTCACCGCAAGCTCGATGCGACCATAGGCGCCGCCGATATTGAGCACATGCAGCGCGGCGACCGCGCCCTTGCCGAGCACCAGCTCGATCTGGCGGATCGCGCCTGCATCCTGCACGATCGCGCGTTTGAAATCGCCCCCCGCGGGCACGATGATGCTCTCGGGCGCGGGCAACGGCCACGCCGCCGTCACCGCGTCGATGTCGCTATAGCGCCACGCTTCGTCGCGCCGCGAGGGAAGGGTGACGGTCGTCAAGCCGCGATCCCCCCCACTTCGTCACCCCGGACTTGATCCGGGGTCCACGCGGTCATGGATGCCGGATCAAGTCCGGCATGACGATGGAAAACAGGGCGGGCGAAAATCATCACGCCGCGATCTCCGCATAGCCATGTTCTTCCAGCTCGCGCGCGAGCTCGGGCCCACCCGACTTCACGATCCGCCCGGCGGCGAGAACATGGACGAAATCGGGCTGCACATAGTCGAGCAGGCGTTGATAGTGGGTGATCAGCAGCACCGCCTTGTCGGGGCGCCGCATGATCGCATTGATCCCGTCGCCGACGGTACGCAGCGCGTCGATGTCGAGGCCGCTGTCGGTCTCGTCGAGGATTGCGAGCCGGGGGTCGATGATCCCCATCTGCACCATCTCGTTGCGCTTCTTCTCGCCGCCCGAAAAGCCGACGTTCACGGGGCGCTTGAGCATGTCCATGTCCATCTTGAGCAGCCCCGCCTTTTCGCGCGCCACCTTCAGGAATTCGCCACCCGACAGCGGTTCCTCACCGCGCGCCTTGCGCTGCGCATTGAGCGCCTCGCGCAGGAACTGGACGTTCGACACGCCGGGAATCTCGACCGGATATTGGAAGCCCAGGAACAGCCCCGCCGCGGCGCGCTCGTGCGGTTCCAGCGCAAGGAGGTCGAGCGTTTCGGTGGTTCCTGTACCCCGGCGCAAGCCGGGGCCCATTTCCAACGCCCCGTCTGGACCCCGGCTTTCGCCGGGGATCACGTCGGGCGTGAAGCTCACCGACCCTTCGGTGACCTCATAACCGGGGCGCCCGCCGAGCACATAGGAGAGCGTCGACTTGCCCGCGCCATTGGGCCCCATGATCGCGTGGATTTCGCCCGCATTGATGGCGAGTGACAGGCCCTTCAGGATCGGCTTGTCGGCAACGTTGGCGTGGAGGTTTTCAATTTTTAGCATCATGATTCTTCAAAGAGGGGTTTAGAATTCGATTGGCGAGAAAGGTGCCGGTTATCGGACCTGCTAGTGCGAGCCACTGGAGACCGACAAACCAAGTTTGTTCAGCCAAGCCATGTTCGCGCGACGGGTCGAAATACGCTTCACCAATCAGAAAGAAGCCTAGGCAAGCAAGGCTCCATGCAATCACGGCGATTACGGTCAAGCGTTCCTTCATCCGACCGATCCCTCCAAACTGATCCCCAGCAGCTTCTGCGCCTCGACGGCAAACTCCATCGGCAGCTGCTGCAGCACTTCCTTGGCAAAGCCGTTGACGATCAGCGCCACCGCTTCTTCCTGTCCCAGTCCGCGCTGCATCGCGTAGAAGAGCTGGTCGTCGCTGATCTTGCTCGTCGTCGCTTCATGCTCGACCTGCGCCGAGGGGTTCCGGATTTCGATGTACGGCACGGTGTGCGCGCCGCTGAGCGACCCCAGAAGCAGGCTGTCGCACTGGGTGAAGTTGCGCACGCCCTCGGCATTCGGCGCGACGCGCACCAATCCGCGATAGGTGTTGTTCGACTTGCCCGCGCTGATCCCCTTCGAAACGATGGTCGAGCGCGTGCGCTTGCCATTGTGGATCATCTTGGTGCCGGTGTCGGCCTGCTGGTAATTGTTGGTGACCGCGACCGAGTAGAATTCGCCGACGCTGTCGTCGCCGTTGAGCACGCAGCTCGGATATTTCCACGTGATCGCGCTGCCGGTTTCGACCTGCGTCCACGACACCTTGCTGCGCTTGCCCTGGCACAGCGCGCGCTTGGTCACGAAATTATAGATGCCGCCGAGGCCCTCGGCGTTGCCGGGATACCAGTTCTGCACCGTCGAATATTTGATCTCGGCATCGTCGAGCGCGACCAGTTCGACCACCGCGGCGTGAAGCTGGTTCTCGTCGCGCATCGGCGCGGTGCAGCCCTCAAGGTAGCTGACGTACGCTCCCTTGTCGGCGATGATCAGCGTCCGCTCGAACTGCCCCGTATTTTCGGCATTGATGCGGAAATAGGTGCTGAGCTCCATCGGGCAGCGCACCCCCTCGGGCACATAGACGAACGTCCCGTCCGAGAAGACCGCGCAGTTGAGCGTAGCGAAATAATTGTCGTGCATCGGCACGACCTTGCCGAGCCACTTCTTCACCAGCTCGGGATATTCGCGGATCGCTTCCGAAATCGAGAGGAAGATCACGCCTGCGCGCTTCAATTCCTCGCGGAAGGTCGTCGCGACGCTGACGCTGTCGAACACCGCATCGACCGCGACCTTGCGCGCGCCCTCGACCCCCGCGAGCACCTTCTGCTCCTCGATCGGGATGCCGAGCTTCTTGTAGACTTCGAGGATCTCGGGGTCGACCTCGTCGAGGCTGCCGAGCTTGGGCTTCGGCTTCGGCGCCGCGTAATAATAGGCGTCCTGATAGTCGATCGGCGGCACGTTGAGCTTCGCCCAGTCGGGCGTCTCCATCGTCAACCAGTGGCGAAACGCCTTCAGCCGCCAGTCGAGCATCCATTCGGGCTCGTTCTTCTTCGCCGAAATGAAGCGGACCGTGTCCTCGGTCAGCCCCTTGGGCGCGAAGTCGGTCTCGATGTCGGCCGACCAGCCATGTTCATAATCGGCGACCTTCGCCGCGGCATCGTGCGCGGCCTGGTCTTTCACGGGAAGTTCGGTGTTGTCGGTCATATCTCTAACTTTTAACCCGTCACCCCAGCGAAAGCTGGGGTAGCGGCCGGTCGGGCTCCATCGATAGCGGTCCCAGCTTTCGCTGGGACGACGGAAAGGCTCGCCAAACTAATCTGTGCCAGCGCACCGCGTACCGCGCCGTTCACGACGCCCCAATGCGGCTGCACCTTGCAGCTGCCCTCGAGCGAGCAATCATGCCGCCCTTCGGCGACGCAGGCGGTCAGCGCGATCGGTCCTTCGACCGCTTCGATGATCTCGGCGACGTTGATCGCCGCCGCGGGCCGCGCGAGCCGTACCCCGCCGCCGCTGCCGCGCGACGCGACGAGCAGCCCGGCGCGCGCGAGCTGGCTCACCAGCTTCTGCGCGGTCGGCCCGGGAATGCCGGTCTGTTCGGCCAGCATCGCGGCGTGAATCGGCACCGACCCGCACTGGCGTGCGGCGGCGCTCATCAGCACCACGGCATAATCGGCAAGGTTGGACAGGCGCATCGTATTTTTCCGTCGCAGTTGCGAACGATTCCTAACTGGAGCGAATTACTCCACTTATATAGGCGAGGCTTTTGTGCGGCGCAACCAACGGGCGCTATTCGGGCGCCAAGAAAAAAAAGGCACCCATCCGGCCAAAGCCAAATGAGTGCCAAGATGAAGGTCTCAAGTCCTCGTCAGAGGATGAGCTCTTCTGGGTCGCAAGGGGGGATTATGCCCGGGCGACGATTCGTGATTGGATGAAAACGCCAAAACGACGGGACAGATAATTTTTGAAGGTTAACGCCGGTTCCTGCGTCAGGTTTCCGAAACGAGCGGGCTGACCCTTCCGGCGAGCTGCTTGCGGCCCTTGGTCGTCGCCTCGGTATAGCTGGTCGGCTTGCCGAGCTGGCCTGGCGTGGCGCCGGCAAAGCGCTTGATCTCGCGGATCAGGTGCGACTGGTCGTAAAAGGCGTCGCCGAGCTGCGCGGCATCGAGCCCTTCGCCGCGTGCCAGCGCCGACGCGGCGCGCACCGCGCGATATTTGCGCGCGAGCATGCGCGGCGACAGGCCGTAATAATGTTTGGTCATCCGCTCGACCGACCGGATCGACATGCCCGTCGCCTCAACCAGTTCGGGAACCTGCGGCGAGGGCGATTCGGTCAGCCATCCATCGACGGTGCGGATGAACCACATCGGCGCGGTCTCGCCCCGCGTCAGCACCTCGCGCGCGAAATTATTGCCGATGACCAGCTTTTCCTCGACGCTGGCGGCACTTTCCAGCGCGGTCGCGACCTCGTCGATCCACGGACCGAACAGGTCGGCGGCGTTCATCGCGCGGTCGGTCAGCTTGTCGGCATCGGCGCCCATCAGCGCCGCCCAGCCCGCGGGCAGCATGCCGAATCCGAACATCTGCGTCGGGCAATTGCTGATCGCGCGCACCCGCCCGCTCGTCGGTCCGACGATATTGGCCCGGCAGACCGGCGCGCGGTGATCGTCGGCGAAGACATATTCGCCGTCGGCGGCGGTGACGAAGCGGAACTGCGGGCGGTCGGCGCGCTCATACTCGTCGAAACGCGGCATGTTGACGCGCGCGAAATAAAAGCTCGACACCATCTCCGCCAGATCGGGATCGGGCGGGAAATAGTGCAGTTCGAACGGCGCGCTGCCGTCCACGCCCGCGGGCGAGGAAGTAATATCCGACATGAAGACCCAGACCTTTGGCAACCGTGACCCGGCTGCCTTATTTTTCTGGATCAAATCATTTGCGTTTCGGCCCCGCGCGTCAAGCGCCAATCGTCAATTATCTTAACCCTTCTGCGCCGCGATCCAGATATCGACGCGCCGTTCGAGCACGTCGAGCGGCACCGGGCCCGATTCGAGCACGACGTCGTGGAAGGTCCGGAAATCGAACTTGTCGCCAAGCGCCGCCTGCGCGCGGCCGCGCAGCTCCATGATCTTGAGCTTGCCGATCAGATAGGCGGTCGCCTGACCCGGATAGACGATATAGCGCTCGATCGCCTTTTCGATGTCGCCCTGCGGATTGGGCGTATTGTCCTTGAGGTACTGGATCGCCTGCTCGCGGCTCCAGCGCTTGTCGTGGATGCCGGTGTCGACGACGAGGCGGCACGCGCGCCACAGCTCCATGCCGAGGCGGCCGAAATCGCTGTACGGATCGGTGTAGAAGCCCATGTCCTTGGCGAGCTCCTCGGTATAGAGGCCCCAGCCTTCGGTATAGGCGGTGAAGCCGCCGAAGCGGCGGAAGGGCGGTAGCCCGGTCAGCTCGGTCTGCACCGCGCGCTGGAGGTGGTGCCCCGGAACGCCCTCATGATAGGCGAGCGCCTCAAGCTCGGTCTTCGACATGTCTTTCAGGTCATAAAGGTTCACATAATAAGTCCCCGGGCGCGACCCGTCGGGCGAGGGCGACTGGTAAAAGGCCTTGCCCGCCGATTTCTCGCGGAACGCCTCGACCGCCTTCACCTGCAGATGCGCCTTGGGCAGCGTGTTGAAGAAGGCGGGCAGCCGCGCTTCCATCGCCTTCACCTTGGCGTCGACGTCGGCCAGATAGGCCTCGCGGGTCGTGTAATAATATTGCGGACTCGTGCGCAGGTGCGCGAAGAATTGCTGGAGCGTGCCCTTGAAGCCGACCTTCGCCATGATCGTCTTCATCTCGCCATGGATGCGCGCGACTTCGGACAGGCCAAGGTCGTGAATCTCGGTCGCGGTCATGTCGGTCGTCGTGTAGTTGGCGAGCAGCGCCTCATAATAGGCTTTGCCGTCGGGCAGCCGCCAGATGCCGTCCTGCGTCGGCGCGCTCGCCTGCTGGCGCTTCATCTCCACGAGCAGGCGGCCATAGGCGGGGCCCGCGCTTTCGCTCCACGCCGCCTTGGCCGACGCGATCAGCCGCGCCTTTTCGGCATCATTGATGGCAAGCTTGCCGACCTTCGCCGTGATATCCTCGACCACCGCATTGTCGGGCCGCTGCAAATTGCCGATGTCCGAGATCAGATAGGCATAGACCCACTTCGGCGGCTGGATGCCCTTCTTCGCGCGCTCGGCCGACTGCGCCGACAGCGCGTCGAGGATCGGGCCGAGCCCGCGGATGCGCTCGACATAGGCTTCGGCCTCGGCGACGCTGGCGACGCGGTGGATGTTGATCAGGAAAGCGGGGAGCTGGCTCTGCTCGCCGTTCATCTGGTCGAAGATATAGCCATGGCCCCGGAACGGGAACAGCCGGTCGGCGCGCGCCGCCTGCGCGTTGAACAGCTCGAACGACAGCGCTTCGTCGACACTCAGCGCCTTGGGGTCGAAGCTTTCGCGCATCGCGGCGGCGGTCGCCTGTCGCAGCTTGTGGCTGGCAACCTCGGCCTCGTCGCTGACGTCGTCCCAGCGGCCATAATCGGCATCGCGAATGCCGCGATACGCCTTGCCTTGCGGGGAGAGCGACAGCTGCGCGGCGTCATAATTTTCAAAGAATTGCGCAAGGTTCGCACCGGCGGGGGCGGCTTCGGGAGCCGGCGTCGCGGCTACAGTGGCGGGCGCTTCCTGTACCGCGGCCGGGGCGCAGCCCGCGACGGCGAGCAGGGCGAGCCCGGTGGACAGGCGAGCGATTATGCGAAGGTGCGACACGAATTTCTCCCGGTTTTTCCGATGACTTTGCTGGTCCCGCCAATAGTCGAGGCGGGGCTTGCCATAGGCCCCGGCTCGGCGCAATGGCGGGGGCCATGTCGCTCTTTGCCTCGCTCACCGATAGCGCCTATGCGCTCGTTCGCCCGATCGTCCACGCCACCGATGGCGAGGCCGCGCACAACCTCACGCTCAGCGCGCTCCAGCCGCTTCCGCGCGCGCGCCATGCACTCACCAGTCCGGTGCTCGCGACCGAGCTCGCGGGTCTCAAATTCCCGAACCCCGTCGGCCTCGCGCCCGGCTTCGACAAGGACGCGCGCGTCGCGCATGTCATGCCGCATTTCGGTTTCGGCTTCGTCGAGGTCGGCACGCTGACCCCGCTGCCGCAGGAGGGCAACCCGCGCCCGCGCCTGTTCCGGCTCGTCGAGGATCAGGCGGTGATCAACCGCATGGGCTTCAACAATGGCGGGCAGGAAAAGGCGGCCGAGCGCATCGCCTGCCTGCGCCGCTATGGCCTGCCGGTGCCGCTCGGGATCAACATCGGCGCGAATAAGGACAGCGCCGACCGCATTGCCGACTATGCGAAGGGCGCCGCCGCGATGGCGCCGCTTGCCGATTATCTGACGGTCAATATCAGCTCGCCGAACACGCCCGGCCTCCGCGCGCTGCAGGACAAGGGCGCGCTGGAAGCCTTGCTCGACGGCGTCGCCGCGGCGCAGCCCGCGGCCGCGGCGAAGCCGGTGTTCCTGAAGGTCGCCCCCGACCTCGAACCCGCCGACATCGACGACATCGTCGCCGTCGCGTTCGACAAGGGGCTCGCCGCCGTCATCGTGTCGAACACCACGATCGTGCGTCCCGCGCTCGCATCGCGCCATGCCGAGGAAGCGGGCGGCCTCTCGGGCGCCCCGCTCGCGGGACTGGCGCTGCAACGCGTTCGGGATTTCCACAGCGCGAGCGGTGGCAAGCTCCCGATCGTCGCGGCGGGCGGGATTGCCTCGCCCGAACAGGCGTGGGAACGCATCCGCGCGGGCGCCAGCCTGGTCCAGATCTATTCGGCGATGATCTATGAAGGCCCGGGCCTCGCGGGCCGGATCGCGCATGGCCTCGAAAAGCTCGCCGCGCGCGACGGCTTCGCGCGCGTGTCGGACGCGGTGGGGACTGGCGCCGCATAAATCTTCCCCCTTGATGGGCGAAGTTGGATGGGGGTGATGGTGCGTCATCGCATCGCAGCTTCAGGCCGCCACCACACCCCCACCGCTGCGACTAGCGAACAAGTTCGCAAGTCTCACTCCCTCCCCCATCAGGGGGGAGGGAGTGGTGTGGGGTTGCCTTGACCCCAACCCCGCGCCAATGTCGCGCCTATGTTGAAAAAATTCCTCCCGCTCGCCGCCCTTCTTTCCGTCACCGTCTCTTCGCCCGCGCTCGCACAGGGCGTCACCTCGTCCGCCGATCCGCGCGCGACCGAGGCGGGGCGCGAGATTCTGCACCAGGGCGGCACCGCGGCCGACGCCGCGGTCGCGATGGTTGCGGTTCTCACGCTGGTCGAACCGCAGTCTAGCGGGATTGGCGGCGGCGGCTTCATGGTCCACCACAATGCCAAGGACGGCAGCATCTCGACGATCGACGGCCGCGAAATGGCGCCCGCCGCGGCAAAGCCAGAGCGTTTCCTTGGCGCCGATGGCAAGGCTCGCGGCTATATGGATGTCATTCCGGGCGGGCTGTCGGTGGGCGTCCCCGGCAATGTCCGCCTGATGGAAATGGCGCACAAGAAATGGGGCAAGCTCGAATGGAAGGCGCTGTTCCAGCCCGCGATCAAGCTTGCCGAAGAAGGCTTCATCGTCACCCCGGCGCTCAACAACTGGCTCGTCCAGTTCGAGCCGATGTGGAAGGAATTTCCCGCCCCGCAGGCGATCTATTATGTCGACGGCAAACCCGCGCCGGTAGGCACGCGGATCAAGAACCCCGCTTATGCCAAGCTGCTGCGCGACATCGCGGCGCGCGGACCTGACGCATTCTACACCGGCGCCAATGCCAAGGCGATCAGCGACGCCGTCGCCAAGGCGCCGCGCCACCCGAGCCAGCTGACGGTCAAGGATATCGCCGCCTATAAGGCGAAGGAGCGCCCCGCGGTCTGCACCACCTACCGCGTCTACAAGGTTTGCGGCATGGGCCCGCCGTCGTCGGGCGCGACCACCGTTTTCGGCATCCTCGGCATGATCGAGGGCTGGGACATGAAGGCGATGGGCAAGGACAATCCGATGAGCTGGCATCTGCTCTCGGAGGCGATGCAGCTCTCCTATGCCGACCGCGCCGCCTATCTCGGTGACGGCGATTTCGTCGACGTCCCGGTGAAAGGGCTGCTCGACAAGAGCTATCTCGCCGAGCGCCGCCAGCTTATCTCGCCCTTTGGCGCCGCGGGTAAATATGAACCCGGTGTGCCGCCGGGCGCCAAGCCGCGCGCCGCCGCGCCGCCCGTCGAGGAGCAGGGGACGACACATTTCGTGACCGCCGACAAGGACGGCAACCTCGTGTCGATGACCTCGACGATCGAAAGCATTTTCGGCAGCCAGCTGATGGCGAACGGCTATTTCCTCAACAACGAGCTCACCGACTTCGACCTCGCGCCGACCGAGGGCGGGGTGCCGACCGCGAACCGTGTCGAAGCGGGCAAGCGTCCCTTGTCCTCGATGTCGCCGACGGTCGTTTACGGCCCCGACGGCAAGGTCGTGCTCGCGGTCGGCTCGGCGGGCGGCAAGCGCATCATCATGCATGTGACGAAGGTGCTCGTCGGCGTGCTCGACTGGGGGCTCGACGCCAAACAGGCGATGGAGCTTCCCAACCTTTTCTTCGGCCGCCAGGGTGTGCTGATCGAGAATAACGAGGCGGGCAAGGCGATCGCCGCGAAGATGAAACCTTTCGGCTACAGCTTCACCGCGACCAGCCTCGGGTCGAAGCTCAACGCGGTCGAACACACCAGTGCGGGCTGGCGCGGCGCCGCCGACCCGCGCGGACCCGGCAGCTCGTCGATCGACGGGGCGCCAGCGCAGAATTGATCAACGATAATAATAAGAAAGCAATGAAATCTCCCTGGAGAGAGGCAGAATGAAGCTTGAAAATCCCCATCTCGACCATTTTTCGAGTCTGGTCGCGATGTTCTTCGACCGTGCGGGGCGCGGCGGCGAAGATCCCTTCCTGTGGCGCAAGGCCGACCGCGCCTGGCATCCGCTGAGCTGGCGGCAGGTCGCGAACCAGGTTTCGGCGCTCGCGCACGGCCTGCGCGAACTGGGGCTCAAGGAAGGCGACCGGGTGGTGCTGGTCAGCGAGAACCGGCCCGAATGGTGCATCGCCGACCTTGGCATCATGGCCGCGGGCTGCATCACCGTGCCGACCTATACGACCAACACCGAACGCGATCACCAGCACATCCTCGACAACAGCGGCGCAAAGGCGGTGATCGTGTCGACCGCGAAGCTCGCGCGCACGCTGATGCCCGCGGTGATGCGCTCCGAGGCGCATATCGTGATCAGCATGGAAAGCCTGCGCATCGGCCAGCAGGGCGAGGTCGCGGTCCACGACTGGGGGCCGCTCGTGGAGGGCGGCGAAGCGTATGTGGAAGAAACGAAGGCGCGCGGCGCCGCGATGACGCGCGACGATACCGCGTGCCTGATCTACACCAGCGGCACCGGCGGCGCGCCGCGCGGGGTGATGCAGCATCATGGCGCGATCCTCCACAATGCCGCGGGCGCCGCCGAGGTGCTCGTCAACGATTTCGGCATCGGCGACGAGGAGGTGTTCCTGTCCTTCCTGCCGCTCAGCCACGCCTATGAACATTCGGGCGGTCAGTTCCTGCCGATCATGGTCGGTGCGCAAATCTATTACAGCGAAGGCCTCGAAAAGCTCGTCTCGAACATCGAGGAGACGCGCCCCACGATCATGGTCGTCGTCCCGCGGCTGTTCGAGGTGATCCGCGCGCGGATGATCAAGTCGGTCGAAAAACAGGGCAAGCTCGCGAACTGGATGCTGAACCAGGCGCTGCGTGTCGGCGAAAAGGATTATGAGCGGCGGATGGGCATCCTCGACCGCCCCGTCGACCTCATCCTCGACAAGCTATTCCGCCCCAAGATCGGCAAGCGTTTCGGCGGCCGGATGAAGGCGCTCGTGTCGGGCGGCGCGCCGCTCAATCCCGAAATCGGGGTCTTCTTCCACTCGATCGGGCTGACCTTGCTGCAGGGCTATGGCCAGACCGAGGCGGGACCCGTGATCAGTTGCAACCGCCCGAGCGCGGGGATCAAGATGGACACCGTCGGCCCGCCGCTGATGAACACCGAGGTGCGCATCGCCGACGACGGCGAAATTCTGGTGCGCGGCGAACTGGTGATGAAAGGATACTGGCGCAACAAGGCCGAGACCGAACGCGTGCTGGTCGACGGTTGGCTCCACACGGGCGACATCGGGCATATCGACGACAAGGGCCGCATCGTCATCACCGACCGCAAGAAGGACCTGATCGTCAACGACAAGGGCGACAATGTCTCACCGCAGCGTGTCGAGGGCATGCTGACGCTCCAGCCCGAGATTTTGCAGGCGATGGTCTATGGCGACAAGCGCCCGCACCTTGTCGGCATCCTCGTCCCCGATCCCGAATGGATGGTCGAATGGGCCGAAGCCGAGGGACTTCCCAAGGATCTTTGCCGGCTGCGCGAACATGAGAAATTCCGCGCCGCGATCCGCGCCGCGGTCGACCGCGTCAACGGCCAGCTCTCGGTGATCGAAAAGGTCCGCAAATTCGACTTCGCCGACGAGCCCTTCACGATCGAGAATGAGCAGATGACGCCATCGATGAAGATTCGGCGGCACGTGCTGCGACAGGTCTACGAGGACAAGATCGCGGCGCTCTACAAGGGGGATCAGAAAGGCTGATCAGCCGGGCGGATCGTCGACGGCGCGCTTGCCGAAGCTGCGCCGTCGCAAATTTTCGATCTGGACTTGCCGGCCGGTGACCGCGGGTTCGCCGGCGTGATTGAAGCCGGGGTCGGTTTGCCGCATCAACTGGACGGCCAGATAGGTGAAGTGGGCGAGCCACAACAATCCGCTCCAGAACATGACCTGCCGCGCCGTCAGCATCGCCGCGACCGATTGGCCGAAGTCCCAGCTTGCGACCAGTGCGGCCCCAAGTGACCACAGGCTGATCAGCACGTTGATCAGCGCATGAGCGCCCGATCGACCGACGTCGTGCAGGCGGCGGACCATCGCGGCGGTGATCAGCAGGAGGAAAATCTGGCGGATCATGCCGAACATGCCCTGCATTTCGTACAAGTTGAGGTACATATGCTCCTCATCGGTCGGAGCGACGCGTGCAAGGAATGCGGCGCGGTCGGCCGATCCCAGCTCGCGATAAAGATCGAGCGCCGGCGGTGCCGGAATGAAGAACATGATCAAGAATAGAAAAGCGACATAGTGCCCGAACTGAATACGCGAATCGCGTCCGCGGAATTGCAAGATGCCGATGAGCCCGTGCGCGATATTCGCGGCAATTTTTCCAACAGTCATGCCGCTGGTTAAGCAACCTATACTTTAGAAAAAGCTAAGGCCGTAGTTTTTGCAATTGCAGGCGGGGGTGCGACCCGAAGAGCTCGGCGCAAACCGGACCCCGCCCACGACTGAACCGGAGGCTCAGCCTTTGTCCCCCTCCGGTTTGCGATAGGGGACGAATTCGCCAAAAACACATGTCGGGCCGCGGATTCCGCTCGACCGGTCGACCAGGTGGAAGAAATCGCCTTCGCAGGTCGACGACCCGAACTGGCGTACCACCATGATGTCGCTGTCACGGGCAAGACCCGGGCAACTACTCTTCAAGTCATTACGGTATACCAGATTGCCGCCGGAACGATAGAGCAAGATGCTGTCCGACACGCGGATCGTATCATTACTTCGGTAATTCGGAAGGCAGCGGACGGGCTCGCCCGGAACCTTGCCCGCAAGCTGCTTGTCGAGCCGTTCGGCCTGTTTGGGCGTGAGCGCCGCGGCGCCGGGCTCGCCCGAACCGGCGGGCGCGCAGCTTGCGACCAGCGGCGCCGCCGCGGTCAACAGCGCGGCGGCCATCAGGTTCAGCTTCGCCATGAATTTGCTCCTTGAGATCGGCCATTATGGCCCTGGCGGATGAATGGGCGCTGAAGCGGCATCATGCCGCATCCTTGAGCGCGCGGATACGGCCGAGTTCGGCCGCGCTCGGCGCGCGCAAAAAGGGGTTGGTCGCGCGCTCTTCGCCGATGCTCGTCGGCACCGTCGCCTCGCCCGCCGCGCGCGCGGACTCGACCGCGGCGAGCCGCTCGGCCAGCGCTGCATTGTCGGGCTCGACCGTCACCGCGAAACGCGCGTTCGACAGCGTATATTCGTGCGCGCAATAAACGCGCGTCGCATCGTCGAGCGTGCCGAGTTTCTGCATGTTCGCGAACATCTGTTCGGCGGTGCCTTCGAACAACCGGCCGCAGCCCATCGCGAACATCGTGTCGCCGACGAAGATCGCGGCATCCCCGGCAAAATGATAGGCGATATGCCCCGCGGTGTGCGCGGGCACGTCCCAGACGTCGGCGACATGATTGCCGAGCCGCACCGTGTCGCCGCCCTTCACCTGGACGTCGAGCGTCGGGATGCGGGCGAACTCGGCCGCGGGACCGGTGACCTTGCAGCCGGTGGCCTCCTTGATCGCCGCATTGCCGCCGGTGTGATCGGGGTGCCAGTGCGTGTTCCAGATATCGGTGATCGTCCAGCCCCGCGCCGCCGCGGCTTCGAGCACGGGCTCGGCGACCGCGGGGTCGACGACCATCGTCGCTTCGCTGACGGGATCATGGACCAGCCAGACATAATTGTCGCTCAGAACGGGAATACGGACGATGTCCAGCGCAGCCATGATATCTCCTTTCCAGCGTCTCACCCCTTCAAGACGGAGCGGCGGCGCCGGGACCTTGATCCGCCTGCTCAGCTCAGAAGGGCGTCATAGCCCCGCTCGTTGAACTCGATCAGGCAGAATCCGTTGCCGAAGGGATCGGCGAACATCGCCTGTCTGCCATAGGGCAGGGCCAATGTCTCGCCCTCCCGCACCGCGCCGGCGGCAAGGGCGCGCGCGATGGCGTCGTCGAGGTCGGCGACGGAAAAGTCGGGATGCACCGGCGTCCAATGCCGGTTGTAACGGCGAAAGTCGCCGCCGTCGGGGCCGATCATCGACCCCGCGGGTTTTACGATCAGATAGATGGGTGCCTCGCAGCCGGTCAGCTCGACGATGTCGTCGTCGAACCGCCGCGCTGCGGTCAGTCCGAGCGCCCGCGTATAGAAACGCTCTCCAGCGGCGAGGTCGGGCACGTCGATGTTGATCAACAGGCCCGGCACCGCGCGGCTCCTACCAGGCGCCGGTATTGGGCATCGAGGCCCAGGGTTCGGCGGGGTCGAGATAGCCTTCCTGCAGCAGTTCGACCGAAATGCCGTCGGGCGAACGCACGAACGCCATATGGCCGTCGCGCGGCGGGCGGTTGATCGTCACCCCGGCGTCCATCAGCCGCTGGCACGTCGCATAGATATCGTCGACGCGGTACGCGAGATGGCCGAAATTGCGCCCGCCCGTATAGTCCTCGGGGGCGCTGCCGTCGGCGGGCGGCCAGTTATAAGTCAGCTCGACTTCGGCGACGTCGCCCTGTCCGGGCGCGGCGAGGAAGATCAGCGTGAAGCGGCCGCCCTCATTGTCGAAACGGCGCGTTTCCTCCAGCCCGATCAGCTTGAAGAAGTCGACGGTGGCGTCGGGATCCGACACGCGGATCATCGTGTGAAGATATTTTGTCATCCGCCCATATTAGGCGCGAAGGGGCCGCGCTTCAAACGCTTCGAACAGGAATAGGAATTCGTCCGGCACCGGCGCCGGTGCGCCCTGTGCTTCGGCGACGTGAACATAGATCAGCTGCCCGTCGGCGCGCAGATCGTCCTGCCCCGCGCCGTGCAACTCGAATAAATAGGTCATCGAACTGGTGCCAACGCGCGCGGCGCGCACGCAAATGTCGATTTCCTCGTCGAGCAGGATCGGCGCGCGATAATTCACCTCGGCGCGCGCGACATGGAACTCGGGGCTGCTGTGCGCCGGCCAGCGATCATAGACGCCGACACCGCGCCAATATTCGGTGATGCCGATGTCGAAATATTCAAGGTAGCGGCTGTTGAACACCACCGCCTGCGCGTCGATCTCGGCATAGCGGACGCGTTTTTTGACGCTGAATTTGAAATCGCTGCGAGCCATGTTGGTCCTCTAGTTCGTCGCGAGCCGCGCGACCGTGTCGATCAGCAGCGCGATGTCGGTGTCGCGCGACAGGCGGTGGTCGCCGCCCTTGACCAGCGTCACCTGCACATCCGCGCTCGCGAGCGCCGCCGACAGGCGCAGGCTGATAGCGGGCGGCACGTCGCCATCCTCTTCGCCGTGGAGCAGGCGCACGGGGCAGGTGAGGGGGATTTCGGTGTCGAGCAGGCGGTTCGCCTCGCCCGACTGGAAAAAGCCGCGTGTCGTTACATAGGGCTGGTCGCTGTACGGCGTTTCCTCGCGCAGTTCGCCTTCGGCGAGGATGATCGCCTTCTCGGCGTCGCTGAAACCCCAGTCGGTGAAATCGGGCGCCGCGGCGATCCCGATGAGTCCCGCCACCCGGCCCGGCCCGTCGCGCTGCACGAGCGCCAATGCGGTGAGCAGCATCAGCCACCCGCCCATCGACGATCCGACGATGACGACCGGCCCCTCGGCCTTCGCATCGATCAGGTCGAGCACGTCGCCGCGCCAGTCGAGCAGGGTCTGGTCGGCGAACAACCCGTCCGACAGCCCGCATCCGGCATAGTCGAGGAGCAGGCAGGCATGACCCTCGGCCGCGGCCCAATCGAACAGCGCGGTCGCCTTGCCGCCCGCCATGTCGGACATGTAACCGGGCAGGAAGACGATCGTCGGCTTGGTGCCGGCCGTATAGCGATAGGCGAGCCGCGGACGGCCCGAACGGTCGAGATAATCGGGGGTGGTAGGGTCAGTCATTCTCTAATTCCGCTCGTGTCGAGCGAAGTCGAGACACCCATCGCGTTTGCGCCAAGCCGAGGGGCATCTCGACTTCGCTCGATGCGAACGGGGAATATAGTGCGTGGACGAAACGCACCGGGATCAGATGACCCAGTCGATCGTGCTCATCTGCATCACGGCCTGCCCCTTGGCGCGCCGCTTTTCGACCATGATATGGTTCAGCCGCTGGATCGTGTCGCTGCCCGTCGTGATGCACCAGCCGGGAACGACTGCGTGGACGAGCGCACACAGCCCGCCATAGATCATCGTCACGCCGAATTTCGACGCGACGCCAAAATGCTCGATGTAATTCTCATCGACGCTCTTCGGGTGGTCGACGAACAGGCGCTTGAACATGGGGACGGCTCCTTTCCGGCTGCCGCCGCCCTAGCGGGGCGCGGGCGGGGGGGCAAGGTTGCCGGTCAGCTTCGCAGGAAAATCTCTTCGATCCGCATGTCGAAGAGGTCGGCAATGCGAAAGGCGAGGGGGAGCGAGGGGTCATATTTGCCGGTCTCGATCGCGTTGACCGACTGGCGCGACACCTCGAGTCGCTCGGCGAGATCACCCTGGCTCCAGTCGCGTTCGGCGCGCAGGACCTTCAGGCGGTTCTTCATGTCCGGTCGGCACGCCGTTCGGCCGACGCCATGATCATCTGACCCAGTCCCAGGCCGATCGCCCAGACCGGAACGACCCACCAGGCGGGTACATGCGGGGCGACGCCGAACGTTTCCATAAAGCCCCACAATGTTCCGGCCAGGAGGACGAGCGCGAGGCCGATCAGCGCGGCGCTGGTCTGGCGATATCGCAGATATTCATCCTCTTCCTCGACGACATAACGGGCCAGCGCCCACACAAAGAAGATCATCGGCACCGACGGCAGGACGGCGATCCCCCACAGCAGCGCCCCTTGCGGGTGGAGATAGTTGCGAACGGTCATCGCTATGCCCAGGCACAGGACATATCCGAGGTTCCAGATCAACATGCGTCGATTATATCGCCGTGTTGCCGGCGACAGTGCGCCGGCAGCGGCTTGCCGATTGTTCGCCGCCTTCGTCAGGGGAAAGAGAAACAGCGTCGCCGCTGCAACAAACGGCAGCGAACGCCAGCCGCCCAGAAAACCGCGATGTTCGCAATAGGCGATAGCGCCCAGCGCCGCCGCGAAGGCGATCGCCCACAAGGCCGGGTGACGACCCGAGAAGCCGGTTTCGATCTTCGCAACCTTTTGGGGCATGTCAAACTTCCTTATCTGATAGACAAGGAAAATTGACACCGCGAGTCGAAATTGTCAAGCAACATTGACAAAGTGACAAGGAGGCCAATCCACGTCTCATCATTTCCGCGAAAGGCGCGGAGAGGTAAGCGACTCTCCAAGCAACCCAGCGAGCCAGCGTTGCAACTGGGTTCCCGCCTTCGCGGGAATGACGAAGGTGAAGTAAGGGTTAGCCGATCAGCTCGCTCGGCCAGCCGATGCGGACCAGCGTTTCGTCGGGATCGGACAGCGCGAATTCATACATGCCCCACGGCTTGTGCGTCGGCGCCTTTTCGCGTTCGAGGATCGCGTCGCGGACGTTCTCGGCGAGTTCTGCGACGCGCTCCGTGTAGAGGTACAGCCCGAACGGGTTCTGGCTGGGGACCAGCCACCCCTCGGGGGACTCGTTCGTCAGGTGAAGCTGCCACCCCTTGCCATCCTCGAGCAGGCGATAGCTGCCATAGTCGCCGACGACTGACAGGCCGAGCTTTTCATAGAAGGCGGTGCTGGCGTCGAGGTCGGTGCACGGCAGGATCGCGGCGATGCTGTGAAGCGGCGGGGCGTCGGTCATGCCCGCAACTTATGCCCGCCGCCGCGATGACGCCAGCGCCAGTTGACGAGATGCGCGGCGGCAAGCGTGAGCGCGCCGGCCGAGGTCAACAGGCGGTCGGCCGCCTCGGGATCGGCGGCGGCGATCCACCCCTCGTGCGCGGACAGGCCAAGCGCGAGCAGGCCCAGCCCCATGGCCGCGAGTATCGCGGGCGTGATCCGTCGATGCTGCCACCAGCCGTCGCGCATCGCGACCGCGGCGGCGGGCACGGCCAGCAGCAGGATCGCCGCATGTACGCCTTCGGGAAGAGCGATCCAGCGGCTGAGCGCCGGGGCCAGAAGGAGGAGGAGCGGCAGGGCAAGGCAGTGGAGCAGGCAAGTAAACGACAGGGCAAGCCCCGTCAGGTCGGCAAGGCGCGGGCGCGCGGCGGGAAGGCACATGGGGTTTCTTTCGCGGGAGGGGTTCGCGACGCCAGATAATGATACATTATCTCATTGCAAGCTTTGTTGTGAATCCGCCCCTTGCCGCCCATATCGCATGCTGGCAAAGGGGCGCTGTTCTACCCCGCAAGAAAGGCCGATTTTTCGATGTCCGACATGATCCGCGTCACCCTTCCCGATGGCTCTGCCCGTGAAGTCGTGCGCGGCACTACCGCGGCACAGATCGCGGCCGACATCGGACCCGGCCTCGCGAAGGCCGCGCTCGCCGCGAAGATCGACGGCGAACTGCGCGACATCATGCGCCCGCTCGAGGAAGACACGAACCTGTCGCTGGTGACGAGCCGCGACGAGGCCGACGCGCTCGAACTCTTTCGCCACGACTATGCCCACGTCCTCGCCGAGGCGGTGCAGAAGCTGTTCCCGGGAACGCAGATCACTTTCGGCCCGTCGACGGGCGACGGCTTCTATTACGACTTCGCGCCCGCCGCCGATCGCGGCCCGTTCCGCGACGACGAACTGCCGCTGATCGAGGAGGAGATGCGCAAGATCATCGCCGCCGACCTCCCCCTCACGAGGGAAGTGTGGGAGCGCGACAAGCTGATCGCCAAATGGGCGGCCGAGGGCGAGACCTTCAAGGCCGAATGGGCCGCCGAACTGCCGCAGGGCGAGGAACTCACCGTTTACCGCAGCGGTGACGGCTGGATGGATATGTGCCGCGGGCCGCACCTCGCCTCGACGGGCAAGCTCGACCCCGCGGCGTTCAAGCTGACGCGCGTCTCGGGCGCCTATTGGCGCGGCGACCAGAAGAATGCGCAGCTGTCGCGCATCTACGGCACCGGCTGGCTCAACAAGAAGCAGCTTGCCGAACACCTCGTCCGGCTGGAGGAGGCCGCGAAGCGCGACCACCGCAAGATCGGGCGCGAGATGGACCTGTTCCACTTGCAGGAAGAGGCGCACGGGTCGGTCTTCTGGCACCCCAAGGGATACCGCATCTACCGCGAGCTCGAGGCCTATATGCGCCGCGCGATCGACGGCTCGGGCTATCAGGAGGTCAAGACCCCGCAGGTGATGGACGCGCGCCAGTGGGAACAGTCGGGCCACTGGGGCAAATATCGCGAGAATATGTTCGTGATCCCCGACGAAGTGCCGAACATCGAGAGTGAAGGCCCGCTGGTGTCGGACGACGCCGAGTGGATGGCGCTCAAGCCGATGAACTGTCCCGCGCACGTCCTGATCTTCCGTCAGGGCATGAAGTCGTATCGCGACCTGCCGCTGCGCATGGCCGAAATGGGCTGCTGCCACCGCAACGAGCCGCACGGCGCGCTCCACGGCATCATGCGCGTGCGCCAGTTCACGCAGGACGACGGTCATATCTTCTGCCGCGAGGACCAGATCGTCGAGGAAGTGCGCGATTTCTGCGCGCTGCTCGACCGCGTCTACAAGCAGCTCGGGTTCGAGAAATATGCGGTGAAGCTCGCGCTGCGCCCCGACATGCGCTTCGGCACCGACGAGATGTGGGACAAGGCCGAGGCCGAGCTTCGCGAAGCCGTCGAGCGCGCGGGCATGGCGAACGAGGATTATGGCTGGGAAGAATTGCCGGGCGAGGGCGCCTTTTATGCGCCGAAGCTCGAATTCCACCTGACCGACGCGATCGGCCGGACCTGGCAGTGCGGGACGATCCAGTCCGACCGAGTGATGCCCGAACGCCTCGATGCGAGCTATATCGGTGAAGATGGCGAGCGCCACCGCCCGGTGATGCTCCACCGCGCGATCCTCGGCACCTATGAGCGTTTCATCGGCATCCTGATCGAGCATTTCGCCGGCCGCTTCCCGACCTGGCTCGCGCCGGTGCAGGCGGTCGTCGCGACGATCGTGTCGGACGCCGACGATTATGCCAAGGACGCGGTGGCGCAGCTCGTCGCCGCGGGCATCCGCGCCGAAAGCGACGTCCGCAACGAGAAGATCAACTATAAGGTGCGCGAACACAGCCTTGCGAAAGTCCCCTATCTGCTGGTGGTCGGCAATCGCGAAGCCGAGGAAGGCACCGTCGCGATCCGCACGCTCGGGCAGGACGGCCAGCGCATCATGCCGCTCGCCGAGGCGATCGCGATGCTGAAGGGTGAGGCAACCCCGCCGGATCTTCGCGATTGAGCGTGATGCCGTGACGCTGCGGCGACGCTGGTTGCGCTGGGCAGCGCTGCTTGCGCTGCTCGGCGTCGGTCTGCTCGCCAGGGGCTATTGGAATGCGACGCGCGATCCGGTGATCCGCACCGCGGCGGTCGCGGTTGCCGATTGGCCTGCGGGTCAGCCGCCGCTCAAGCTGCTGTTGCTGTCGGACATTCATGTCGCGGGGCCCGACATGCCGCCCGAGCGGCTGGCAAGGATCGTGGCGCGGCTCAACCGGCTGCGGCCCGATCTCGTGCTGATCGCGGGCGACCTCGTCAGCGAAAAGCGCAGCGCGACGCACATCTATACCGCGGCCGAGGTGGTTGCGCCGCTCGGCGGTCTCCGCGCGCCGCTGGGCGTCGTCGTCGCGCCGGGCAATCACGACCATTGGTTCAGGCCCGATGCGCTGCGCGGTGAGCTGGAGAAGCGTGGGCTTCGTGTGCTGCAGAATGAAGCCGTGAAGCTTGGCCCCCTCGTCATTGGCGGGGTCGATGACGATTATTCGGGGCATGACGATGTTCCGGCTACGCTTGCCGCAATGGACCGGCTTGCCCCGGGTGTACCACTGCTGTTGACGCACAGCCCCGACATCGTCCCCGCGGTGAAGCGCCCGGTCGCGGCAATCTTCGCGGGGCATACGCATTGCGGCCAGATCCGCTTCCCCTTCATCGGCGCGCTCACCTATGTCTCGCGCTATGGGGATCGCTTTGCCTGCGGCGACATAAGCGACGGCGCGCAGCGCGTCTTCGTCGGTGCCGGGCTCGGCACCAGCCTTTTGCCGCTCCGTTTCAACACGCCGCCCGATGCCTGGCTCGTCACCCTCGGCCCGGCCGCTGCACCATGAACGGGCCGATTCAAATCGCGGGCGTGGGACGCTATCCGGCGGGCGAATGCCTGCCGCGTCATCGCCATGTCCATGGCTATGTCGCGCTCGTGCTCGGCGGCGATTATGAAGAATCGGGCGATCAGGGACGCATCGCGGTGCGGCCGGGAACGGTGGTCGTGCATGGCGACTGGACCGCGCATCAGGACCGTTTCGGCGCGCGCGGGGCGCAGGTGCTCAATCTTCCGGTGGCAAAGGGGCTCGCGCTGGGGGCGGGGCATATCACCGACCCCGATACCGCCGCGCGCCTCGCCGAACGCGATCCGCAGGCGGCCGCCGACTATGTCCGCGACCATTTCCGCGCGGGCGCGGCGCGGCGCGACGATTGGCCCGACCTGCTCGCCGCGGCGCTCGCCGCCGATCCCGACATCATGCTCGCCGACTGGGCCGATCATATGGGGCTCAACCCCGCGTCGATCAGCCGCGGCTTCGCCCGAGCCTATGGTGTCAGCCCCAAGCGTTTCCGGCTCGAGGCGCGGACGCGGCAGGCGCTCACCGCGCTCGATGCTTGGCAGGGCAGTCTTGCCGATCTCGCCGCCGACCAGGGGTTCGCCGACCAGGCGCATATGGCGCGGTCGATCGCCGCGATGACCGGCGCCCCACCGATCCTGCACCGGGCAAAGTCCGTTCAAGCCGGGCGCGCCGGTCCCCGCTAGACCGGAGGCATGGATCGCCGCTTCTTCATTGCCGCCTCGCTCGGCACCGTCGCCCTCGCTGTTCCCACCATCGCCTCAGCGCAAAATCAGCGCCCGCCGATGCGCACGCAATGGAAGGTGCGCGCATCCGAAGGCTTCGACGCGCTTGCTTTTCTGGGGCCGCTGGCGGGGGGAGAGCTTTATTTGCCCTATTACCAGGCCGACGTCGACGCGTTCGCGCCGCGCCTTTCGGCTGCGGCGCGCGCCGAAATTCCGGCGCTGTCGCGCGAAGCCAATGATGCGGGTTTCGGGCTGCTCGGCCCCATGCTGTCGCTCATCTTTTCGGGCGACGACGACACGAGCCTTGCCGCGCTGATCGCCGCCGCCGCCGCGCCCGAGACGCGCTTGCTTCCCGCCTATCGCGCGAGCAGCCATTGGAACGAAAAGGACTGGGCATGGTTCGCCGCGCACGCGCCGCGCATGAAAGCGGTGCTCGAAGCGATGCGGGGTGCGGGCTTCGCCGCCTTTCGCGCCGAACGCATCGCCGCGCTCGAAGGGCGGATCATTCAGCTTCAGGCCGATCTCGGCGCCTATGACGTGATCCGACTGCACGAAAAGCTGACCGGCCGGACCTTCGACCCCGAAATCGAGGTGGTGCTGCTGCAATTCTGCAAGCCGCACGGGATCAAGGTGCAGGGCCAGACCTTCCTCCAGGCGGCCGACTGGAACACCGCGATCACCGTGCGCAACGCGGGCCATGAAATGCTCCACCCGCCGGTGGTGATGGACGGCCCCTCGGCAAAGGCCGCGCTCGCCATCCTCGCCAAAGACCCGCTGATCCCGCGCGTCGTCGCCGAGCATGATCCCAAATGGGGTTATACGACGCTCGAAGGCCTGCTGAACGAGGATCTGGCGCAGGCGCTCGACCAGCTGATCGCCGAGGCACTGGGGGTCGCGCGCAATCCGTCCGATCGTTGGCGCAAATCGGACGATGGCATCCATATTCTCGCGGGGGCCTTTTACGGGATGCTGCGCCAGGACAAGTGGATCGAAACCGGCGGATCGATCGAAACCTGGCTTGCCGACGCGGCAAAGACAGGGCGCCTCGCACCGCAAAAATTGCACAGCATCGCCGCGCATGTGCTCGAACGCCCGGTCGACAAGCTTTGGCCGCTGGCTTGAACGGCGGGGGCTAGCCGCCCCGGCGTTCCTGCGGTATCGGCCGGGCAGTTCGATCCGCTGCCGGGGAAACAAGCGCTGCCCTTCCATCCCGCCTTCCGCCCGTCCGTCGTGGCGCACGCCGCTTGACCGGCCTGTCGCAGCTTGTTGGCATCGCCCCGCTGACGCTCGTCGGCGCGGCGGCGATGACCTTCGCCGCCGCCTATGTCCGTGGCCTCACCGGCTTTGGCATGGCGATCATCCTCGTACCGCTCCTGGGACTGATCATCGCCCCCGGCGAGGCGGTGGTGCTCGGCATATTGCTGCAACTGCTGATCGGGCCGGTCGGGATCGGGATCATCATGGCCGACGCCGACCGCGCGACCGCGGTGCCGATCGCGCTGCTCGCGATGGCGACGACGCCGGTCGGCATGGTCGCGCTCGACGCGACCACCCCCGACATTGCGCGGCTGCTGATTACCTTGGTCGCGGTCGGTGCCTTTGTCGCGGTGCTGCTGCCCAAACAGCCCGTGGGACACCGGCCGGGGCGCGGCGCGATTGCGGGGACGGGGGTCGCATCGGGCATCCTCACCGGCTTTGCCGCGATGCCGGGACCGCCGGTCGTGCCCTTCTACCTCCGCCGCCATCTGGAACCCAAGGTCGCGCGCGCGTCGATGCTGCTGATCTTCTTTGGCACCGCGATCGCCGGGACGCTCGCCGCGCTCTGGGTCGGGATCGCGACCTGGCGATTATTCCTGCTCGCGGTGATCCTGTTCGTGCCGATGTGGCTCGGCAACCGCGTCGGCGCGCGCCATTTCGGCCGCGTCCCGCCGCATGTCTGGCAGGCGATGGTCGCGATCGTCCTCGGCATCGCGGCGGTGTCGGCGGTGGTGCGGATCCTGAACTAGAGGCTTCGCAGCGCCTGCGCCGGCTTCGCCGACAGCAGAGGCCAGCTTCCCGCAATCCCGATCAGGAACGACAGCCCGGCACCGCCGAGCAGGGTCAGTCCGACGATCAGCGGGTCGGGCGCGAAGTCGAATTCGAACAGCTGCGTCACGACATACCAGGCGCCCGCAAGCCCCAGCCCGAGTGCGAGCACTGCCAAAATGCCCGCGAGCACCGCATATTCCATGCCCTGCGCGCCGAGTATCTGGCCCCTCGTAGCGCCGAGCAGCTTCAGGATCACGCTGTCGTAAACGCGCCGCTCGCGGCTCGCCGCGATCGCGCCGATCAGCACCGCGATCCCCGCAAGGATCGCGATGCTCGCGGCAGCCGCGATCGCCTGGCTCATCTGCGTCAGCAGCGTCGTCACCTGCGACACCACATCGCGCACCGCGATCAGCGACGCCGACGGAAAGGCGCGCGGAATGCCGCGCGACAGGGCGACTTCGGCCTCGGGCCCGACCGCCACCGTCGCGACCATATTATGCGGCGCCGCGTCGAAGGTGCCGGGCGAGAAGACGAGCACATAGTTCAGCCCGAAATTGTCCCAGTTGACGGTACGGAAGGAGGCGACCTTCGCCTGCACCTCGACCCCAAGAACATTGATCGACAGCGTATCGCCGAGCTTCAGCCCGAGCGATGTCGCGACTTCCTGCTCGACGCTGACCAGCGGCGGTCCCTTGTAATCGGCGGCCCACCACTCGCCGCCAACGAGTTCGCTGCCGTTGGGCAACACCGGGCTGTACGTCAGCCCGCGGTCGCCGCGCAGCACCCACGCGCCCTCGGGCAGTTCGGCGAGTTCGTCGACGCGCTGGCCGGCAAATTCGGTAACGCTGCCGCGCAGCGCGGGGATCATGTTGATCTCGGCCTTGGGGTCGGCCCCCGCCACCATCGTCTGGAAGCGCGCGGTCTCGGTGCGCGGCACGTCGAGCACGAAGAAGCTCGGCGCGCGTTGCGGCACGGTCGACTGGATTTCGGCGGTGATGCTCGTCTGGATCGCCGCCAGCGTCACGAACAAGGTCAGGCCAAGTCCGAGCGCGACGACGAGCGCGCCGGTCGCCGCGCCGGGGCGGTGCAGGTTCGCGAGCGCGAGGCGGAACAGCGGGCGTTTCGGACGCGGCAGACGGCTCGCGGTGCGGCGCACCAGCCAGCCGAGCCCGACGAGGATGAGCAGTAGCCCGATCGCGGCCCCGATGAAACCGAGCGCGAACAGGGGCTCGCGCGCGGTGCCGACCGCGAGCGCGATGATCGCCGCCAGCGCCGCCGCGACCGCGATCACCGTCTGCCGGTCGATCCGCGCCGCGCCGCTCACCGTCGCGCGGTAAAGCCCGGCGGCGGGAACATGCCGCGTCGCCGCAAGCGGGGGCAGGGCAAAGGCGACGGCGATGAGCAAGCCATAGGCCGCGCTCACTGCGAGCGGCAGCGGATAGATGGCGATGCCCGGTTTGACAGGCAGCACGTCGCCGGCGATCCAGCCGATCGCGGCGGGCGCGAGCGCGCCGACGATCAGCCCCGCGACAATCGACACCGCGGCGACCGCGAGGATTTGCAGCCCATAGATGCGCGCGACCGTGCCGCTATCGGCGCCGAGCACTTTGAGCGTCGCAAGGCCGGGGCGCTTGCCCGCGAGATAGCTCGCGACGCCGTTGCCGACGCCGATCCCCGCGATCACCAGCGCCGCGAGGCCGACGAGCGACAGGAACTGCCCCATCCGCTCGATAAAGCGCCGCGTGCCCGGCGCGCCGTTGCTGCTGTCGGTGATGTCCCAGCCCGCGTCGGGGAATTCGGCGGTCAGCGCCTTGCCGACCGCTTGCGCGTTCGCGCTTTCGGGCAAGCGGACGCGATATTTGCTTTCATAGAGGCTGCCCGGCTGGATCAGCTGCGTCGCGGGCAGGTCGGCCAGCCCGATGATCGCGACGGGACCGAGTGTGAAGCCTTCGCCCAGCCGGTCGGGCTCCTCGGCGATCACGCCGTCGATCAGGAAGCTCTTCTCGCCGAACTTCACGCGCTCACCGACCTTGAGGCCCAGCCGCGAGACGAGATCCTTGCCGATCCAGATACCGCCCGGCGGCGGCGGACCTTTGCGCGCGCCGCTTTCCAGCCGCATCGTCCCATAGAGCGGATAGACGCCGTCGACCGCCTTCAGTTCGGACAGCAAAGCCTCGCCGTCGGGATCGTTCGCCATCGCACGCAGCCGCACGGTGGCCGAGGGTGTGCCGACGCGGCGGAAGCCCGCCATTTCCTCGGGCGTGGCCTCGCGCTGCGGCAGGCTGAACTCGACATCGCCGCCAAGGATCGTCTGCCCGCGCACTTCGAGTTCGGACGTGATGCCGCGTGTGAGGCTGCCGATCGCCGCGAGCGTCGCGACGCCAAGGAACAGGCAGACCGCGAGCAGGCGGAGGCCGCGGATACGCGTCGCAAGGTCGCGGCGCGCGATCCGCCAGAGCGTGGCGAGTGGCAACACCTAGGCGGCCCGCTCTTCGATTTTCCCGTCGTGCATCACGACGACGCGGTCGCAATGCTCGGCGAGTTCGGGGTCGTGGGTGATGATGAGCAAGGTCGCGCCCAATGCGCTGCGGCGCGCGAAGATCAGGTCGATGATCGCATGACCCGTAGCGGTGTCGAGATTGCCCGTCGGCTCGTCGGCAAAGATGATCGCGGGCGAGCTTGCCATCGCGCGCGCGATCGCGACGCGCTGCTGCTCGCCGCCCGACAGCTGCGCGGGATAATGGGTGAGGCGATGCCCAAGCCCGACGGCTTCGAGTTCGGCGGCGGCGCGCCCGAACGGGTCGGTGATGCCGGCGAGTTCGAGCGGGACCGCGACATTTTCGAGCGCGGTCATCGTCGGCAGCAGGTGAAACGCCTGCAGAACGATACCGATCCGCCCGCGCCGAGCGCGCGCCAGATCATCCTCGTCCATCGTGGCAAAATCGAGCCCCGCGACATTGATGCGGCCGCCATTGGCACGCTCGAGCCCGGCGAGCACCGCCATCAGCGAGCTTTTCCCCGATCCCGACGGCCCGAGCAGCGCGACCGACGTGCCCGCTTCGACCTCCAGATCGACGCCGCGCAAAATTTCAACCGGGGCCTTGTCGCTTCCAAGCGTGAGCGTCACATTGTGGGCGGCGATCGCCACGCTCGGCGATTGTCGTGGGGCGTCGGGCAAGGAGAGGACCCTTTGAAATGAGAACGGCCGGATGGCGCTCTGCTCTTACATATGGTTGTGTCGCAATTCTTTGCCAACCACTCGCCGCATGCGGATCGGCAGAAAATCCATCGGCTTCGACGAACGACAAGGTTGCGGCGAAAGCGGCGCCCGCGATCCCCGCCGACGCGCCGCTCGTGATCGCCTTTGGTGACTCGCTGTACGCCGGCTACCAGCTCGGTCCGAAAGAAGGGCTCGCGCCGCAATTGCAGGCCGCGCTCGCCGACGATGGCGTCGTCGCGCGCGTCCAGAATGCGGGCGTTTCGGGCGATACCACCGCCGCGGGGCGCCAGCGCCTGACCTATGTGCTGGACAATGCGAAGGCGAAGCCCGCGCTCGTCGTGCTCGGGCTCGGCGGCAACGACATGCTGCGCGGGATCGGCCCTGAGCAGACGCGCGCCAATCTCGACGCGATGCTCGCCGAATTGAAAAAGCGCGAAATCCCGGTGCTGCTCACCGGCATGATGGCCGCGCCCAACCTCGGCAGCGATTATGCGAAGAAGTTCAACCCGATCTATCCCGAACTCGCGTCGAAATATGACGTGAGCTTCTATCCGTTCATTCTCGACAATGTCGTCACCGACAAGGCGCTGATGCTCGGCGACAATATGCATCCCAATGCCAGGGGGGTGACGGTCGTGGCCGAAGGGCTGGCGCCGCTGGTCGAACAGGCGCTGCCGAACGCGGAATGAATATCCGCGCTGTCGTACAGCGAAAGGACAAATAAAAAGGGGCGGCCCGATGGGCCGCCCCTTCTTTTCGTTTCGCTGTTCCGAAAGGATCAGAAAGCGAAGCCGACGCCGACCGCGAAGGTGTCGAAGTCGCTGAAGTTCTCGATGAACTGGTGGCGATATTCGGCCTTGGCGTAGAGGTTCTGGCCCAGCTTGTGCTGGTAGCCGGCACCGACATAGGGATCGTCGATCTGGCCGAAGGTGTAACCGGCGTTGGCATAGAGCTTGCCGTTGGCGCCGACCTTGGCGCCCGCGCGGCCGCCGGCCGAGAACTGGACCTTGGCGCCGTCGATCAGCACCTTGTCGCCCGCGATTTCGGCACCCGCGAACGCGCTCGAGCCGAGGTCGAAATCATAGCCGGCCGCGGCGCCAAGCGTGGCGTCGTCGAGGCCGCTGCCCGTGACATAGCCGCCGCGCACTTCGACGCGGCCTTCGCCCTGCGCCATGGCGGGGGTTGCAACGATGGCCGTCAGGAGAGCGGCTGCAACTGCGAATTTCTTCATGTTCTTTTCCTTCTGCTTTTAATCGGCCACGCCCTTTGGGTCGCGACGCCCCCTAAATGGGGCTCGCGGCTGTCGCTGCAATGAACGGATCGTTCAGAATGTGACAATTTTCTTACCTGTGTTATTTTTACCACACAGTATAGAATAGGTATGCGTTCTCGCCCCGCATATCTGCGGGTTTCTGACGCTTACGAAGATGGGAAAAGACGCCGGAGGGCGTCTTCAGCCGAGTGCGGCCTGCTTTTCCTCGGCGATGCGGTCGAGTTCGGCGCGACTCGGCTTGGTCGCCGCGCTCTTGAGCTGCCCGCACGCCGCCATGATGTCGCGCCCGCGCGGGGTGCGCACCGGCGCCGAAATCCCGGCCTTGAAAATCAGGTTGCTGAACGCGCGCACCCGCTCGGGCGACGAACATTCATAGATCGCCCCGGGCCAGGGGTTGAAGGGAATCAGGTTGACCTTTGCATGCAGGCCATATTCGCGGATCAGCCGGACGAGCTCGCGCGCATCGTCGTCGCTGTCATTCTTGTCCTTCAGCATCACATATTCAAAGGTGATGCGCCGCGAATTGCCGGCACCGGGATAATCGGCGCAGGCTTTCAGCAGTTCGTCGATGCCATATTTGCGGTTGAGCGGCACGATCTCGTCGCGAATTTCCTTCGACACCGCGTGAAGCGAGACCGCAAGGTTGACGCCAATCTCTTCGCCCGCGCGCGCCATCATCGGCACGACGCCGCTCGTCGACAGCGTGATCCGGCGCCGCGACAGCGCAAGCCCGTCGCCATCCATGACGATCTTCAGCGCACCCTTGACCTCGTCGAAATTATACAGCGGCTCGCCCATGCCCATCATCACGATATTGGTCAGGATGCGCCCGTCGGCGGTATAATTGCCGCCTTCGTCGTCATCGTCGTCCTCGGGATCGGGGCCGAAGCCCGCCATCGTCCCCTTCGGCCACTCGCCGAGCTCGTCGCGCGCCAGCATCACCTGCCCGACGATCTCGCCCGCGGCGAGATTGCGGACGAGGCGCATCGTGCCGGTGTGGCAGAAACGGCAATTGAGCGTGCAGCCGACCTGGCTCGACACGCAGAGCGTTCCCCGATCGGCGTCGGGGATGAAGACCATTTCATATTCCTGGCCGTCGGCGGCGGCGAGCAGCCATTTGCGCGTGCCGTCGCTCGACACCTGCGCCTCGCGCACCGTCGGGCGGCCGATGATGAAACGGTCGGTCAGCCACGGGCGCATCGCCTTCGCGATGTCGGTCATCGCCTCGAAATCGGTGACGCCGCGATGGTACATCCAGTGCCAGATCTGCTTGGCGCGCAGCTTCGCGGCCTTGGCATCGAGGCCCGCCTCGACCAGCACGCCGCCGATCGCGTCGCGCGTCAGCCCGATCAGGTCGATGCGGTTGCCGCCGCGCAAGGGAACGGTGCCCGTCGTGACGGGGTCGATGTGGCCGGGAATCTGCATGATGCGCGGCCATATAGTGGGGAAGGGGCAAAAGCGCAATTGCGCCGCGAAATCCCCTCCCGCTTGCGGGAGGGGCAGCGAGACTTGCCAGCTTGCTGGCTAGCCGCAGCGGGGTGGGCAATCGCAACGCACCCCCAACCCCTCCCGCAAGCGGGAGGGGAGCCCGTTTACAGCGACGCCAGCATCCCCAGCACCTGCGGCACCGTCCCGTTCGCCTCGGCATTGCGCAGCGGCAGGACATTCTGCACCAATATTTCCTCGGGGGTCGGCGCCACCGCGAACAGCGCCATAACCTCATCGGCAAACTCATCGAGCGGCATATAACCCTCGCGCGTCGACTGGCCGGGGGTCAGGTCGGTGCGCACCGCGGGCGGCGCCAGCTCGATCACCTCGACCTTGCCCGCCAACCGGATGCGCAGCGCGACCGAGTAACTGTGGATCGCCGCCTTGGTCGCCGAATAGGTCGGCGCCTTGGGGAAGGGGACGAACGCCAGCCCCGACGTTACGTTGACGATCGCGCTGTCGGCCTGCGCCGCCAGATGATCGACGAGTGCGTCGATCAGCCGGATGGGACCGAGGATGTTGGTGACGACCGTCGCCTCGGCCTGCGTCAGATCGCGCTTTGCGCTCGCATCCTCGGCACTCATGATGCCGGCGTTGTTGACAAGCACATTGAGGCCCGGAAATTTCGCGACGATCTCCTTCGCGAAGGCGGCGATCGCCTCCGCATCGGTAACGTCGAGCGACATCGCCGACATGTTCGGACGCCCCGCGATCGCGGCGTCGAGCTTCGCGGCATTGCGCCCGGTGACGATGACCCTGTTGCCCGCGTCGTGCCAGCGCTGCGCGAGCGCCAGTCCGATGCCCGAACCCCCGCCGGTGACGAGGATGGTGTTGCCTGCGGTTTTCATATTTGCCTCCTTTGGGGTGGTTAGAAGGCGTAGATATCCCTATACTCTCCAAAAGAAAGTAGGCACCCGAAAGTGCCATAGTTACCCAAAAGAGAGATTTGGATTTTCCGCCATGCCCACGCCCGAAAAAATCATCTATGATCCGAATCCGCCGGTCGACCCGCGCGTCGAAACACTCGTCAACGAACTGATCGGCCGAGTCGCCGACAAATGGACTCTACTCGTTCTCGAGGAGCTGGAGGATCATGGAACCTGCCGCTTCACGGAATTGTCGCGCCGCGTTCCCGGCATCAGCCAGAAGATGCTGACGCAGACGCTGCGCCAGATGGAGCGCGACGGACTCGTGGTGCGGACGGTCCACCCCGTCGTTCCGCCGAAGGTCGAATATTGCCTGACCGACCTTGGGCACAGCCTCGGCGAAGCCTTTTGCGGCGTATGGGTCTGGGCGGAAGCCAATCTGGAAAGGGTGGCGAGGGCGCGGATGGCGTTCGACGCGCGGGGGTAGAAGCGGCGATTTTCGGATCGATCGCCAAACGGCTCGCCATCGTTCGCTGGGTTTCCGGACGATAATTCCTGTATCGTATCAATACAAACTCACGAATTTAATAGTAAACTATAATTATACCTCATTTCATATTTTATAAAATGTCGAAATATATCAACACGTAATATGGAACTTATATTTCGATAATTGAACGATTATGTCTGTAGTGATAATGAAGTGACGACTCGCAGATTATGCGAAAGGTGTCACGATATGGCGTCTTATGTTGTTAAACTGGATTCGTTCCACTTGAAATCAACGGCCAGTCCGTCGCCATATTGGGATAGGCTTGTTGTATACGCGCGACTTCTTGTAAATAACGTCGTGGTCCCTCCGGGTGAGCTTGCTGGCTACATGCACTATCTGGGTGCCGGCGGGTTGTTTCATTTCAGCAATCTCGAATCGTTCGTCGCGCCGCCGTGGGAGTGGCATTTCGATACGGATTCGAATTCGGGCGATTCGATCATTCTGGAAGTCGGCATAACCAATGTCCGTAACCTGGAAGCATTCAAGCTCAGCAAGTTCCTGACCAAGATCGGACTGTCGGCCGCCGGGGGCATCGGCGGCGCGGTGGTCCCGGCGGCGGAGATCGGCGGTAAAATCGCGCTCTCCTTACTGGGTGCCATCGGCGGCGGAGTGGTCGGAGAAATTTTCGACGATCTTTTTGGCGAGACGCCCGACTGCGTCGGGCTGGTCTTTTCCGCCAACTTAAATTGGACGTCGCTCGGCATTGCGAACCTGCCCTATATTTCGAACGGCGGATATTACGGCATGCCCGCTGTGTACGCGACCTCGCACGAGGCGCTGCCCGCGCCCAGCCCCGGTGCCCACTGCGGCACGCCCGACGGCGTGCTCTATTATTCCATCGCCAAGACCGAAAATGCTCCGTCGTTTGGCGAAATACATCATCGCCCGCCCCAGCTTCAGGCAGGCAATACCAAGATCTCGCACGGCAGTTTCGCGAAACAATGGAGTGACGAGCCGAGCTCGCCGTTCACGAGGGTGTTCGTCAATATCTGGAAGTCCGAAGCCGGATTGAAGGACAGTTTCGATGTATTGGTGAAAGAGGTCGCCGAAACGCCGCATGGCACTGTCGTTGTCGCCGAAACCTTTCGCGACATTTCGGTGACGGTGGAAAATCACCTGAAGGGAAAGGCGCGCTGGTACGGCAAGCTTCTCAATCTGCCGCGACCGGATCGGCTGAAGATATTCGGCAATCAGGCGCTGCTTGCCGACGGCGTCTCGCAGCGGTTCATGCTCGATACCGACGTCCTGCAACGGGAATCGGAGGTCATGCATGGTGCGGCCATCCCGGCCAGCGCGGATGAGGCCGTGCAGCCGTCGTCTGGCTTCGGTATCGATCCTGCGGACCGGGTGTTGCGGGTCACGACGATGGCGCAGAATCTCGCCGAACGGGAAATGCTCAATCCGACCGCCGTATCGATCGAATTCGAAGAGGCGCTGAGCCTCGTTCTTCCGAACGGCATCATCCTCTCCTTGTGGGACTCGTTCGACGCGTCGGGCCCGAAAAGCAGAAAATCCAACTTCACGGTTCTTCGCTACTGGCGCCCGGGGAACCTCATCGCAAGCTCGACCTATATCGATCTAAGCCCTGCGAGCCCCGTCAAATAGGGCCCGAGCAGCGCAGGCCGCGATCCGGGCGAGCCGCCCGCCGATCGCGGCGCACCAGTCCGGGCATCAATCGCGGATCGAGCTGACCTGGATCGGCTCGCCGCGCGACGCATTGGCGACCACCACATCGGCCTGCACCGACGCGACGCGCTTCGTGTCGCGGCGGCATTGCCGGACGTCATTCTTGCCCGCGATATCGAAATCGGGCGCGGTGCCGCACACTTCAACGACGGCGCGCCAGATGCGGCGGTCGAGCGCCTTGGTGCCGGCCTCGGTCCGCAGGTCGAGATCTTTGTGCGCCACGGCGACGCTCGGATTCGTGGGGGCGGTTTGCGCCGATACGGGCTGGCCGATCGATACGGCAGCGAGGGCGGCGAGGATCAGAAGCTTTTGCATCTTGAGTCTCCATGGGCCGGCTGGGGAGGAGGGGAGGAAGCCGGTGAGACAGAAATAATCGATCGCCGGGGACGAAAGGAGCAACGATGTTGCGCGGCCATTCTGCAAAATTGCAGAATGAGGGCGGGGCCATTATGTCGCACAAGGCGTCATGTATGATTGGAACGACCTGAAGGCCTTTCTGGCCGTTGCCGAGACCGGCAGCACGCTGTCGGCGGCGCAGTCGATGCGCGTCAGCCAGACGACCGTCGCGCGGCGCATCGCGGCGCTCGAGGAAGCGACGGGCCTCAACCTGTTCGAGCGGCGGCAGGCGGGCTATGCGCTGACCCCGGTGGGCGAGGCGATGGTGGCGAGCGCCGTCGCGGTGCGCGATGCCGCCGACCGCTTCGGCGACGCGGCGGGCGCGCGGTCGCGCGACGCGGGCGGCACGGTCAGCCTGACGACGATGGAAATCTTCGCGGTCACCGTCCTGCCGCCGATCCTCCGCGACCTTCGCGCCGCGCACCCGGGCATCCATATCCATCTCGACACGTCGGACGAACCGCGCGACCTCGCCGCGGGCGCTGCGGACATCGCGATCCGCAGCAGCAAGCAGCCCGCGGGCGCGGGGCTCGTCGGGCGGCGCATCGCCGACAATCCGTGGACCGTCTATTGCAGCCGCGCCTATGCCGATCTGCACGGCATCCCGCACGGCCGTGCCGAACTCGCCACGCATCCCTTCATCGGCGGCGGCGGCGGCGTCTGGGAACCCTATCAGGCATGGCTGCGCCAGCACGGGCTCGAGGAGTCGGTGGTGATGCAATACGACACGGGATCGGGGCTGCTCGCGGGCGTGCGCTCGGGCATGGGTCTGACGATCCTGCCGGCCTTCATCGCCGATCGCGAACCCGACCTGATCCGCTGCATTCCTCCGAAGACCGAGGACACCACGGGCCTGTGGCTCCTGACCCACGAACGGCTGCGCCACGTCCCGCGCGTGCGCCTCGTCCTCGATTTTCTCGCCGCCGAACTGACGAAGCTCGCGCGCGGCTAGCTTGCCATCGCCGCATCCACCGCCGCATCGACGTGCAGCGCGAGCGTATCGAACAGCGGCACCGCGCTGTCCGCTTCGCCGACCAGCAACATGATTTCGGTGCAGCCAAGGACGATCGCCTCGGCGCCGTCTGCGATCAGCGCGGCGATGATCCGCCGATATTCGGCGCGCGATGCGTCGCGAACGACGCCCTGCACCAGCTCGTCATAAATGATGCTGTGGACGATCGCGCGATCGGCGTCGCCGGGGATCATCGCCTCGATTCCCGCCGCCGCCATGCGCGCGGTATAGAATGGCTTTTCCATCGTGAAGGCCGTGCCGAGCAGCCCGACGCGTGAAAAGCCCACCGCCTGGACCGCCGCGATGGCGGGGTCGGCGATGTGGAGCAGCGGCACCGGCGTCGCCGCCTCGACCGCCTCGGCGCACAGGTGTATCGTATTCGCGCAGATCAAAAGCAGTTCGGCGCCGCCCGCCGTCAAGGATCGGGCGGCGTCCGCCATTTGCGCGTCGAGCACATCCCAGTCGCCGCTCGCCTGCAATTCGGCGATGGGCGCGAAATCGAGCGACAACAGCAGGATGCGTGCCGAATGCAGCCCGCCGAGCCGCGCCCGCACCCCTTCGTTGAGCAGCCGGTAATATTGCGCCGAGCTTTCCCAGCTCAAACCGCCGATCAGGCCGATTGTCTTCATCGCGTCAGCTCCATCCAGAAATCGCTGTCCTACAATATCTTGCCGATTTAGCGTGCCGGGCGATGACCAGCGACGCAGCTTTCCTCCTAACGGCTACAGGCATCCTTCCGCGCCCTCCAACGCGTGCGATGGAATGCGATTTGCGAGTGAAGTTGCGCAGTTTACCGCCGTTTCGAGAAAACGCATTTTCCGTTTTCTTCGTCATCCCGGACTTGATCCGGGATCCATGCGACGCAGCGGGAGAAGCTGGACCCCGGATCAAGTCCGGGGTGACGACGATTTGCGAATCGCGAGTGAAGTTGCGCAGAAATCCGCCACTTCTTCAAGCCGCCTCAGCGCAGCTTCGCACACCCCAGCGCCGCCGCGTCGATCGCCGTCGCGGCGCCGCGCAGCCGGTAGGTGTCAACGATTGCGCCGCCTGTCGCGGTCCCGCTCTCAATGCTCATGCTCGGCGCCGATCGCATCGCGGCGACGATCGCGGCGTCCATGCGCGGATCGCCGGCCCAGCCGTGCGCGCCGTTGCCGGTCAGGATGAAGCGGCGGCCGCCGATCGTCAGGCGCAGTTCGCGCCCGGGCGCACGCTCTTTCGACAGGCGAACGTAAAATTGCCCGCGAATGCGCGACTTCGGCCAATATCCGACGCTGGCATAGGCTTTGACCTTCGGCGTACCGATCGTCGCCGACGGCGCGGCGAGCGCGTAGCAGCGCGGGGTCGCGGGATCGCGAAACGCGCCCCAGCCGTCGAAAATCCCGAGCGCCGTGGGGCTGGCGGCCAGCGCCACCGCGGGCATCGCCGCCGCTATCAGAAAAAGGGAGGCCCAGCGCCGCATCGGACCTCGTTTGCGCGATTGGGGATGCTTTGCAAGCATGGCTTGCACGCCGCGATGCGTACGTTAAGGAAGGTGGACATTTTCAGGGGCCGGAATCGGGGTGCGAATCGCCTCCGATGGTCTGTCCCCAAGGGACTTTTCCCGCGAAACACAGGGATGGCGGATTTAGAATGAAAGCGACGATCGAACGCGCAGTGTTGTTGAAAAGCCTTGGCCACGTCCAGTCTGTGGTCGAACGGCGCAATACCATCCCGATCCTGTCGAACGTGCTGATCGAAGCCGATGCGTCGGGCCAGCTGAAATTGATGGCGACCGACCTCGACCTGCAGGTGGTCGAAACGATCGCGGCAAAGGTCGAAACGCCGGGCACGACCACCGTGTCGGCGCACACCCTCTTCGAAATCGCGCGCAAGCTGCCCGAAGGCGCCGAGGTCAGCCTCGCCGCGGCCGAGGGCAAGATGCAGGTCAAGGCCGGCCGCTCGAACTTCAACCTGCCGACGCTGCCTCGCGACGATTTTCCGGTGATCGCCGAGGGCGACCTGCCGACCAATTTCGAACTGCCCGTCGCCGAGCTGATCCAGATCATCGACAAGACGCGCTTCGCGATTTCGACCGAGGAAACGCGCTATTATCTCAACGGCATCTTCCTGCACGTCGCCGAGGATGCGTCGGGCCCGGTGCTGAAGGCCGCGGCGACCGACGGCCACCGCCTCGCGCGCTACACCGTCACGCGCCCCGATGGCGCCTCGTCGATGCCCGACGTCATCGTGCCGCGCAAATGCGTCACCGAGATCCGCAAGCTGCTCGACGAGGCCGAGGGCAATGTCGAAATCAGCCTGTCGGCGTCGAAGGTCCGCTTCCAGCTCGGCAACGCGATCCTGACCTCGAAGCTGATCGACGGGACCTTCCCCGACTACAGCCGCGTCATCCCGACCGCGAACGACAAACTCCTCAAGGTCGATCCGAAGAGCTTGTATCAGGGCGTCGACCGCGTCTCGACGATCGCCAGCGAAAAGACGCGGGCGGTCAAGGTCGGCCTCGACAAGGACCGCATCACGCTCAGCGTGACCAGCCCCGAAAACGGCACCGCCGCCGAAGAGGTCGCGGCCGCCTATGACAGCGATTCGATGGAGATCGGTTTCAACGCCCGCTACCTCAGCGATATCCTCGGCCAGGTCGACGGCGACACCGTCGAACTCCACCTCGCCGACGCGAACGCCCCGACGCTGATCCGCGAAAGCGAGAAGAGCCCGGCGCTCTACGTGCTGATGCCGATGCGGGTCTGACCCGATTTTCCTTCTCCCTTGATGGGAGAAGGATACGGAGCCTTGCCGCATAGCGGCTAGGCGTAGTTGGATGAGGGCGATGGCGCGTCATCGCACCGTCGCCTCTGGACGAAACTGCACCCCCACCGCTGCAACTAGCGAACAAGTTCGCAAGTTTCGCTGCCTCCCCCATCAAGGGGGAGGGTGAAGAAGATTACCCCGCCTTCGCGACCCGCCAGATCACCCCGCCGGTATCGTCGGCGACCAGCGCGCTGCCATCCTTCGCGACCTTCACATCGGCCGGCCGGCCGCGGGTGGTCTTGCCGTCCTTGCCGAGGAACTGGTCGAGCAGCGTGACGGGCAGCGCATCGACCGGCTTGCCATTGGCACCGAACTTGACGAACACGACGCTGTACCCCGCGACGGGCTCGCGGTTCCACGACCCGTGCAGCGCGATCAGCGCACCATTCGCCCAGCGATCGCCAAGGTCGAGCCCCTGGGTAAAGGTGAAGCCGAGCGGCGCGGTGTGGGCACCGAGGCCATATTCGGGGCGCTTGACATATTGCCGGCGATCCTCGGCCTCGGGCTCGACCCGCGGGTCGATGTAGCCGCCCCAATAATACCAGGGCCAGCCATAGAAATCGCCTTCGGTCACGTCGGTCAGATAATCGGGAACCAGGTCGCTGCCGAGCATGTCGCGCTCGTTGACGACGGTCCACAGCCGGTCGCTGCCGGGATAGAAGCCGAGCCCCACCGGATTGCGGATGCCCGCCGCGAAGGTGCGCATATATTTATTCTCGGGCCGCACCTCGAGCACGCTGGCGCGGCGGAACTCGCGGTTCATGCCCGCTTCGCCGATATTGGAGTCGGCGCCGACGCCGATGTAGAGCCAGCCGTTGGGTGCGACCGCGAGGCTCTTGGTCCAATGGCGGTTGGTGCCCTTTGCGGGCAGGTCAACGAGCTTGGCCGGCTTGCCGCTCATCTTCGTCTCGCCCGCCACATAGGGGAAGGCGAGCAGTGCGTCGGTGTTCGCGACGTAGAGCGTGCTGCCGACCAGCGCCATGCCATAGGGCGAATTGAGGCCCGTGATGTACGCCGTCTTCACCTCGGCCTTGCCGTCGCCATCGGCGTCACGGAGCAGGGTGACACGGTTCGCCGACGGTTTCCGGCCCGTGCCGCCCTTGCCCATCAGATTCTTCATCACCGCGCCCTGCACGCCGCCATCCTTGCGCGGCGGGCTCTGCGATTCCGCCACCAATATGTCGCCGTTCGGCAGCACCAGCATCGTGCGCGGATGGTCGAGTCCTTCGGCAAAGCGCGCCACGCTAAGCCCCTGCGCCGCGCGCGGCGC
>SCNS01000027.1 GCA_005503215.1 Sphingomonadaceae bacterium 3R27C6
GGCTGGTGATGGCGGCAATTGTCGTGGGTCTTGCGCTGACCCTTGCCCTCATCGCCGCGCTCGATCCGCCCGCGCCCCGTGCGTCCGCTCCCCAAATCTCCGGAGCGGACGCACCCCCCGACTATGGCGACACGTTGCGCCGCTGCCGAACAGCCACCGAGGCCGATCCCGAGTGCAAGGCGGCCTGGGAAGCCAAGCGGCGCCACTTCTTCCGTTCTGGAAAGCCCGAGCAATGAACGACACCGGCGTCATCGACAATTTCCTGTCGGTCTTCTCGACCTATATAGACAGCGGCTTCGGCCTGCTCGGCGGCGAGGTCGGCTTCCTGTCCTCGACACTCATCGTGATCGACGTGACGATTGCTGCGCTCTTCTGGGCGTGGGGCACCGATGAGGACGTGCTGCAGCGGCTCATCAAGAAGACGCTCTATATTGGCGTCTTCGCCTTCATCATCGGCAACTTTCAGGCGTTGTCGGTCATCCTGCTCGAGAGCTTCGCAGGCTTGGGTCTCAAGGCGAGCGGTGGGGCGATGGCGGTCGGCGACTTCATGCGCCCCGGCATGATTGCCGCGACCGGTCTCGATGCCGCCGAGCCGCTGCTCGATGCGACCGCCGATCTCGTAGGCCCCGTCGGGCTCTTCACCAACTTCGTCCAGATCCTGATCCTGCTGATCGCCTGGGTGATCGTCGTGCTCGCCTTCTTCATACTCGCAGTGCAGGTCTTCGTCACGATCCTCGAATTCAAGCTCGTGACGCTCGCGGGCTTCGTCCTGCTGCCCTTCGCCTTCTTCAATCGCACCGCCTTCATGGCCGAGCGCGTCCTCGGGCATGTCATTTCCTCAGGCATCAAGCTGCTTGTCCTCGCGGTGATCACCGGGATTGGCGTCACGCTGTTCGAGCGCTTCATGGAGGCGGGCCTCGGCACCGAGCCCGACATCCGCGAAGTGATGGCGATCGCGCTCGGCGCGCTCACGCTCTTGGGCCTCGGCATTTTTGGTCCGAGCGTCGCCAACGGCATCGTCGCCGGTGGTCCGCAGCTCGGCGCTGGTGCCGCGGCGGGAACGACCTTGGCCGCTGGCGCGACGATTGCCGCCGGAGCCGCCGGCGCCACCCTCGCAACGGGTGCCGCCGCATCGATGGCCGGGAAGGGCGCGGCAGGTGCCTCGCGGGCTGCCGGATCGGCCTCCGCCTCTTACGCGCGCGGTGCTGCGGGCAATTCCGGGATGCGGGCCTTTGGTTCGGGCATGGCCAATGTCGCGCGCGACGCAGCGAGCGGCGCGGGTTCGCCCTTGCGTAAGGCCGCGGCCAAGCTTCGCCAGAACTTTGCCGACGGACAGGCGAGCAAGGCGGCGCCCGCCGCTGCAACCGGTGCGGAAGCCTCCGGCCAGCCGGCTTGGGCCGCCGCCATGAAGCGACGGCAGGCGATCACCTCGGGCGCCACGATCGGCGCGCAGACACTCAAGCAAGGCGACAGCCATGGCGCCGGTTCAGCCCCCGATATCAGCCAGAAGGATTGAGACCATGTTCCGACGACCACACCAACATTACGGAAAATCGCCCGAGCCGGTGACCCCCTATCAGCGCGCCGCGCAGATTTGGGACGATCGGATCGGCTCGGCGCGGATCCAGGCGAAGAATTGGCGGCTCGCCTTCTTCGGCTGCCTCGCGCTTTCGGGCGGGCTCGCCTCGGCGCTTGTCTGGCAGTCGCTGCGCGGCACGATCACCCCTTGGGTGGTTGAGGTCGACAAGCTCGGCGAGGCGAGGGCGGTCGCGCCGGCGGACGCCGACTATGCGCCCACCGATCCGCAGGTTGCCTTTCACCTTGCGCGTTTCATCGAGCATATCCGCTCGATCCCCGCCGATCCCGTAGTGCTGCGCGCGAACTGGCTCAGCGCCTATGATTTTGCGGCGACGTCGGGCGCGCAGGCACTCAACGATTATGCGCGCAACAACGACCCGTTCGCCGAGGTCGGCAAGCAGCAGGTCGCTGTCGATGTGTCGAGCGTGATCCGCGCGTCGAAGGACAGCTTCCGCATCGCCTGGACCGAGCGCCGTTATCAGGACGGCGGCCTCATCGAGACCTCGCGCTGGTCGGCGATCGTGACCGTCACGATCCAGCCGCCGCGCACCCCCGAGGCACTGCAAAAAAATCCCCTCGGTCTCCGAGTGACCGCCATCAATCTTTCCAAGGAACTCAGCCAATGATCAAAATTTCAATGCTCGTAGGCGCCGCACTGTTGGCTTTGCCCCTCCACGCAGCACCTGGCGATCCGCGCACGCAGGTCGGTCGCGCCAACGATGCAGCGCGCGTGCAGCCCGAGCGCACGACCTTCCTCAATGCTATCCAGCAATATGCTTGGGCAGAGGGCGCGTTGTTCCAGGTCTATACCGCGCCGGGCCAGGTGACCGATATCGCGCTACAGGAAGGCGAGGAGCTGGTCGGGCCCGGTCCGGTCGCCGCCGGCGATACGGTTCGGTGGATTATCGGCGACACGCTGAGCGGCGAAGGCGCGACGCGGCGCGTTCATATCCTTGTGAAACCAACGCGGCCCGACATTGTCACGAATTTGATCATCAACACGAGCCGCAGGACTTATCACGTCGAGCTTCGCGCGACGCCATCGACCTATATGGCCGCTGTTTCGTGGCGCTATCCGCGGGACGAGCTGATCGCGCTTCGCGCCGCCGAAGCCGAGCGTGTGCGGGCCGCGCCGGTCGCCGGCGGGATCGACCTGCCGTCGCTCAACTTCGCGTATCGGATCAGCGGCGACAAGGTCGCATGGCGACCGTTGCGCGCGTTCGACGACGGCCGGCAGCTCTTCGTCGAGTTCGGCCCTTCGGTTGCGACCGGCGAAATGCCGCCGCTGTTTGCGGTCGGCGAGAAAGGGGCGGCCGAACTCCTGAATTACCGGGTCGATGGCCGCTTCATGATCGTCGACCGGCTGTTCGAACGCGGCGAGCTACGGCTCGGGGCAGGTAAGGCGGCGAAGAAGGTTCGCATCTCGCGCGACACGCCGGTCGAGCGAGGCCGCCCGTGAGCCGGCGCGAAGACGTGCCGGGGGATCCGCTCGATACGACGGAAGCGAGCCCCGCGGCTCCCGAAGCGGAGGCGGCGGCGATGGCGCCGCCCAGTCCCGACGGCTTTCGTCTCGAGGGCGAGCTGCCGAACGTGATGCGCTTGTCGCGAAAGACGCTCGCCGTGCTGGGCGGGGCCGCAGGAATCGCAATCGGGGGCGCCTTGCTCTGGGCGCTGCGGCCAGTCGATCCCAAAGCCGCGCAGGAACTTTACGAGGTCGCGGTGCCGAACCGTTCCGAGACTGTGACCGGCGCCCCGGCCGATTATGGCGCCGTCCCGAAACTCGGTCCGCCCCTGCCGGGCGATTTAGGCCGACCGATCGTATCGGCGCAGAAGGCGGGCGAGCCGATGCCCGTGCCCGCAATGGGGCCGCCGCCAGCCGACCCCGCGCAATCGGCACGTAAACAGGCAAGACTGCGCGCTATGCAGGAGCGTGAAGCCGCCCAAGGCAGTCGGCTCTTCTTGGGGGGAACCGGCGGTGCGATGTCCGGAACGACTGCAGCCGAGGCGCTGTCTTCGCAAGCTCAGGCCGCAAACGTACCAGAAGGTGCAAAAACGGGCCGGCAGGCTTTTCTCGCCGGAGGCCCGCGTGGTGGGGCCGAAAGCGGTGAGCGCATTGTTGCGCCGAGCTCGGCCGCAGTCATTCAGGCAGGAACCGTTATCCCGGCAGCGTTGATCACTGGTATCCGCTCGGACCTGCCCGGCCAGATCACTGCGCAGGTCACGCAGAATATCTACGATAGCCCTACGGGACGCTTGTTGCTGGTTCCGCAGGGCGCCCGATTGATCGGCGAATATGACAGCGAGGTCGCGGCAGGTCAGCGCCGGGTACTTCTGGCTTGGGATCGGCTCATTTTACCCGGAGGACGATCTATTCGCCTCGATCGCCAGCCGGGTGCCGATGCGGCCGGCTATGCAGGACTCGAGGATCGCGTGAACAGTCACTGGGGACGCATGCTGCGCGCCGCCTTGGTTTCGTCGCTACTCGGAGTCGGTACAGAATTGGCGGCGAGCGGCGAGGGCGATCTTGTCCGAGCGCTTCGGTCCGGCCTGCAGGACGGCACGAATGAAGCGGGACGGCGAGTTGTCGAGCGAGAGATTTCCATGGCGCCGACGCTCACGGTGCGCCCCGGCTTCGTCTTTCGCGTCATCGTGACGCGGGATCTCGTTTTTGAGAACAGCGAGCGTAGGTGATGAGCAAGCTTCGCCTTGGCCCGATCATTGAAGAGAAGCCCGTCAAACTTACGATTGAGCTCCCGGGCGCTCTCGTGCGCGACCTTCAAGATTATGGTGCTGTCCATGCCAAGTTGAACGGATTGCCCGAGGCGATCCCGCCCGAGCGGCTCATTCCTCCTATGATCGAACGCTTTATTGGGAGCGATCGGGAGTTTAGCAAGCAGCGCCGGAGGAAGCCATGAGCGACCGCCCCGACCGACTTGTTCGCCTCGCAACTGTAATTTCGCGCACCGGGCTCTCGCGATCAACGATCTACGAGAAGATCGCCGACGGCACTTTTCCGAGCCAGATCCGCTTGAGCAAAACTGCCGTCGGCTGGCGAGAGTCGCAACTTGATCGATGGATTGCAGACCCACCCTCTTATCGAACCGACATTACGGGGTAAGGGATCGTCCTTTTCCGCCGATCTGACTGCGAGCGACATTTCGCCCGGCCACCCGTGATACCATTGTTTGCACGACCGCACTCGCTTCGCCACCACAGGTCAAGCCACACTCCTGCAGATTTCGACCTCAGAAATCCCGCGTCCGGCGATGGCCTAAGCCGATGTTCAGCTTCGTGCGGTACATCATGTTGCTGTGGCTTTGATCCGCTTCCTCTCACCACGGCATGGGGACCCTTATTCTCCTCTCAAAGGGCGATCCATCGCGACCAAAATCTTCGACACGATCGGCTATATGAAAAACGTTCGTTCGAATTTTTTTCGCCAGCTGAAGAAATGTGTGGGGGAAAATGTGGGGGAATCAAGCCCTCTTGACGACCTAAAATACTGATAAATCAGGTAGTAAATCTAAGGTTCGATACAAGCCCTGCCACCATTTCCCAGATCGCATATCGAACCAGCGCTTTTCGCTGGCCCGCATCGGCGAGCGATGCAGGCGGGGCGAGTCCTCAGGAGAAGGGGGCGATAGCAGGCTTGCTCTCGAATTCGCTATCGCGACGCGACGGCCGCGCGAACGGTGTGAGCCTACAGGATGTCGAACGCGTGCAGCACCAGCCAAAGCAGCGACGACACCGCAAGGACGCAAAGGAACCAGCCTTCTTTGCGCATAATTTTCTGTCCCCCCAGCCCAATGTTACAATTGCTACCCCTGCTCCAACAATTCAAGCGCGATCGCGTCCGGCCGTCCATCGACCTATCGGATTAAGCCATAGGGATTAGGTTGTTGCGCTTGACCAACGCGGGGAGGGGTGCTGCACTCGCCCGGGGGAACAGCGTGCGCATACTCATCGTCGAAGATAACGCCAGGATCGGCGCTTTGACCGCCGAAGGACTTTCGGCGATGGGGTTTTGCTGCGACATCGCGCCGATATTGTCCGAAGCGTCCGAACTGATTGCCGCCACCAGCTACGATATTATCGTGCTCGACCTCGGCATGCCCGATGGCGACGGGCGCGCATGGTTGATGGTCGAGCGTGCGCACGGACTTGCGACGCCGGTGATCATGCTCACCGCGCGGTCGGCGTTGGGGGATCGTATCGATGGCCTCGATGCGGGGGCCGACGATTATCTGGTCAAGCCATTCGCGATCGAGGAGCTTGCCGCGCGCGTCCGCGCGCTGCTTCGCCGGCCGGGGGCTCGCTCGAGCCCGGTCCTCTCCGTGGGGCCGGTCGATTTCGACACCATCGCGCGCGTGGGTAGCTGCAAGGGCGAACCGCTCCACCTCAGCCAGCGCGAAGCGGCGCTGCTCGAATTGATGATGGTCAAGGCGGGCAGCGTCGTCAGCCGCGAACAGATCGAGGCGTCGCTCTATTCCTTCGACGAGCCGGTAACCCCGAACGCGATCGAAGTGCTGGTCTCGCGGGTGAGGAAAAAGCTCGCGACGCTGGGTGTGCACGATCAACTGGTGACGCTCCGCGGCGTCGGCTACCTGATGCTCGAGCCTGTCGATTGATGCAGCAGGGGCGCTCGATCATCGACGAACTGCGGACAGGCTTTGCCTGGATGGCGGCCGCGGGCAGTGTCGTGCTCGCTGTCTTTCTGGTCGTCGACTTCGAACTGGTCCGAAAGGATGTCCGCGAAAGCTACGGGCATATCGGCCTCGTCCACGAGGTGATCGATCATGTCATTTTCCCGATCATCGTCCTGCTCGCCCCGCTGGCGATCGCGACGCGGTGGCTGATCGCCCGCGCGCTCAAGCCGCTCCATGACGCCGCGGAATTCATTCACCAGGCAACCGGCCGCGAACGCGGTTTTCGCGTGACGCTCGCCGATTTCCCGACCGAAGCGATGCCCTTTGCCGAGGCCGTCAATGCCCTGTTGTCGCGGCTGGACGATGCGGCGCGGCGGCAAGAGGGATTTGCCGCCGATGTCGCGCACGAGCTCAAAACGCCGCTTGCGGTCGCCATGTTGGAACTGGGGCGGTTGAAGACCGCCGATACCGACCGCGTGAGCGCCGATCTTGGGGGAATGAACCGCCTGGTCGAGCAGTTGCTGGTGCTCGCCCAGCTCGACGCCTATGCGGCGGCGCCGCAGCCCTTCCGGCCGATCGATCTGGCGGATGCGGCGCTCGATGCGATCAAGCTTTGCGCGGTCGAAGCGGCGCAGAAGGGGGTCGCGCTCGCGTATCGCGACGAGGGCGGGCCTCCGGTGATGGGCCGTATCGAAGCGGTGACCGCGGCGCTGCGCAACCTCGTCGAAAACGCCGTGCGGGTGACCGCCGCGGGCAAAGAGGTGGTTATCGTTCGCGGCCCGGGAACCAAAATTCGCGTCGTCGATGGCGGACCCGGGATCGAGCCCGCCCGGCTGCTTGCCCTGTCGGACCGTTTTCGGCGCGGCGAACATGCGAGTTTTGGCGGCGCCGGCCTTGGCCTGTCGATCGTCGCGCGCATCATGGAAGTGCATGGCGGCGCGATGAGAAGCCATCCGGGCGAACCATCGATCGAACTGGATTTCGACAATATTGTAGCGACTTGATACAGATTTCGTGCTCGTCAGCTTTCTGTAAGCAAAATCCGCTACATCTCGAACTGAAGGATTCGGTAGGGCGGATCTTTCCGACGGACTAGCTCAAGACAAAAGAGGGGAGCAGCTATCCGGCGTTCACAGCGGGTCGCAACCGTTGATGAACTTTGGGGGAAATATTTTGTCCGCTGTATCAAGGGCACTGGTTTGGGAACGGCAGCTACTTTGCCGAAGCGGTCTCGCTTCCATCATCCGGCGCGAATTCATTCATTGTGACGTTGCGACCGCGGGAGATGCCGAACAGGCTCTCGACTGGCTGGCCGCAACCGGCGCGCATGACATGCTGGTTCTCGATGGCGGGATCGACCTGAAGTCGGTGGTCCCCGGTGGCATTCGCGGATTGCGTCACCGCTTTCCGCAGCTTTCGCTGGTGGTCGTCGACTGGCGGCGCGATCGCGACGCGGTGCTCCGCGCCATCTCCGACGGCGCGCATGGTTTTATTCCGAAGGACATGGAGCAGGATGAAATGCTCCAGGCCTTCCGGCAAGTGATGGCCGGGCAGGTATATGTTCCGCCGATCGTCAGCGACGTCGACGCGGAAGTACGGGCGACGGGTTCTTCTGGTTCGCACCAGGCCTCGCTATCCAGCCTCACCGAACGGCAGCGCGAAGTGCTGACGCATATGTCGATGGGCAAATCGAACAAGGAAATCGCGCGCTCGCTGCGCATTTCCGAAAGCACGGTGAAGGTCCATGTGGCGGCGGCATTCCGCCTGCTCGGCGTGCACAATCGCGTCGGAGCGGTGGCCGCGCTGCAGAGCCGCGGAGACGCGTCCGCTTTTATCCGGGACCAGGTCCTCGGCCGCCGCGCGAACGACGATTTCAGCAGGCGCGCTTTCGGTTAAATTTCATCGAAAACAGAATATTTTCATCCCGCTTGTCCCGGGAAAAATATTTTTGTCCGTGTACTGCCCAAAAGTACTAAATAATCCCGCCATCATGATAGTGAAGAAGACTCATAGAGTCCCATATCGGGCTAGTACGTAAAGTCCAATCGACTCCATATCCCGATTTTACTTAACCTGTTTTTACGCCGCCGGGTGAGTCGATTCGATTCGCGACGTCGGTCTTGCTGGCGGGGGGCCGCACCAGCTTTCTGTTCAACCTTTCGTCCGCACGATTTTGCGGATGAGGCCGTGTGCGTCCGTCGCATGCGGCCGGACCGGAGACGCGACATGGTACAGCTTACGAAACACGACCTGAACTTCATCCTCGCCCAGATCAAGATCGCAGAGGCGCACGCAGCGGGGGGCGATCTCGCCGCGCTGGTCGCCGGCTATAACGGCAATGACGGGTTCGCGCAGGCGCATCTGCTGCCCTATGGCCTGAGGACCGTCGACGGCAGCTATAACAACCTGCTGCCGGGCCGCGAGAAATGGGGCGCGGCGGATCAGTCCTTCCCCGGCATCTTCACGCCCGAATATATGAACGACGCCGACGGCGATCGCTACGACTTCAATCCGCTGCCCAATGTGGAGACGTGGTACACCAACAATAATTACGCCAACGCCGGCACCGGCAGCGGGTCGTCACCCGGCCCGGGCAGCGGCACCGTGATCGACGCCGATCCGCGTATCATTTCCAACCTGATCGTCGACCAGACGCTGAAGAATCCCGCCGCCATCGCCGCGGCGCTGACGCACGCCGGCCTGTCGGGCCAGCCGCTGATGACCGCGCTGACGCAGATCGTTGCGGCACGGGACGCGCTGGACGCCGCCATCGCGGCGGCCGAAGCGGCCGAAGGGACGATCGGCGACCTTACGGCGGCCGTCGCGGCCGCCCAGCTCGCGCTGACCGGCGCAGAGGCAGCCGATGCCGCGGCTGCGGCGCAGGCGGCGATCGACCAGGCCGCCTTCGAAGCCGCCGACGCCGAAGTCGCCCCGGCGATGGGGACGCGCGACGCGAGCCTCGCTGCCTATGTGGCGCTCCTTGCCGACAATACGGATAACAGCGAGCAGGCCGCCGAGATCGCCGCGGCCTTGGAGGCCTATAATACGGCCGAAGCGGTTTACCAGCTGGCGCAGGACAATGCCGAGGCGGCGGAGGCCACCTCGACCGCGTCGGCCGCCGCCGCCGCTGCCGCCACCGCCGCGCTTGTGGCGGCAGAGGCCGCGCTGACCGGCGCCGAAACCGCGCTGGCGGAGGCGCAGGCGGTCGATGTCGTCGTGGCCGAAGCAAACGCCGCGCTCGACGCGGCGCTCGCCGAACATGGGGTGGAGATGGACGGCAACACCGTCTTCCTGCCGAACGTTTCGCCCGACGAAGGATTGTCGTCGCCGTTCAACGGCTGGATGACGATCTTTGGACAATTCTTCGATCACGGCCTCGATCTGGTCGCGAAGGGCGGCAACGGCACGGTTTATGTGCCGTTGTCGCCCGATGATCCGCTCTATGTTCCGGGCGGCCAGAACTATATCCCGCTCACCCGCGTGACAGTGAATGCCGGCGCCGACGGCATCCTCGGCACCGCCGACGATGGTCCGGGGCCGAAGAATCTGACCACGCCGTGGGTCGACCAGAACCAGACCTATGCCTCTTCCGCATCGAAGCAGGTCTTCATGCGCGAATATATCGCGGGTCCCGACGGCAAGCCGGTTTCGAGCGGCCTGCTGCTCGAGGGCAGCAACGGCGGCCTTGCGACCTGGGCCGATATCAAGGCGCAGGCGCGTGACGTGCTGGGGATCGAGCTCACCGACCTCAATGTCGGCAACATCCCGCTGATCGCGACCGATCCCTATGGCAATTTCATTCCCGGCGCGAACGGCTATCCGCAGCTCGTCGTTGGTATGGGCGCCGACGGCCAGCTCGGCACCGCGGACGACGTTCTGCGTGAGGGCAATCCCGCCGCGCCCGTCAGCGCGCAAGGCGTCGTGCTGACCGGCCATGCCTTCCTCGACGACATCGCGCACGCCGCCGCGCCGGTCGTGGCCGGCGGCGTGCTGCAGGCCGACACGGACTCGGCGCTCGGCTATGCCAATGCCGACGGCTCGCCCGGGCCGCAGGGCCAGCGTGGTCCCACCGCCTATGACAACGAGCTGCTCGACCGGCACTTCATCGCGGGCGACGGCCGCGCGAACGAGAATATCGCGCTGACCGCGGTGCACCAGGTGTTCCACGCCGAACATAACCGCATCGTCGAGCATACGAAGGATGTGACGCTCGCATCGATGGACCGCGCCTTCATCAACGAATGGCTGCTGACCGACCTGACCGATGCGCAGTTCGCGACGCTGACGAGCGGCGATCCGGCCGCGATTGCGACGCTGTCGGAATCGCTGGTTTGGGACGGCGAACGGCTGTTCCAGGTCGGCCGTTTCACCAACGAAATGGAATATCAGCATCTGGTGTTCGAGGAATTCGGCCGCATGATGCAGCCCGACATCGACGCCTTCGTGTTCGAGCCCTCGGCCGACATCAATCCCAGCATCGCCGCCGAATTCGCGCACGTCGTGTATCGTTTTGGTCACTCGATGCTGCGGCAGGACATTGCGGTCATCGAAATGGATGAGAACGGCAATCCCGTTCAAAACGACATTTCGTTGTTCGACGGCTTCCTCAATCCCGTCATGTACGACTCGCTCGGCACCGCCGAGCAGGCGTCGGGCGCGATCATTCGCGGCATGAGCCGCCAGACGGGCAGCGAGATCGACGAATTCGTCACCGACGTGCTGCGCAACCAGCTGCTCGGCATTCCGCTCGATCTCGCGACGATCAACCTCGCGCGCGGCCGCGACGTCGGCATGCCCTCGCTGCAGACCGCGCGCGAACGCTTCTTCGACGCAACCGGCGACACGTTGCTGAAACCCTATGAGAGCTGGGCCGATTTCGCGCTCAACCTCAAAAATCCGGCGTCGATCATCAACTTCATCGCGGCCTATGGCACGCATGACACGTTGATTAACACGCAGGCGAATCCAAAGACGGTCGAAGAGCTGCGCGAAGCGGCGACTTTGCTCGTCCTTGGCGGCGCGGGCGCACCCGCGGACCGGCTCGACTTTCTCAATGCCGAGGGCGCCTATGCCAATGACGCGAAGCTCGGCGGCCTCAACGACATCGATTTCTGGATCGGCGGCCTCGCCGAAAAGAAGATGGCGTTCGGCGGCATGCTCGGCTCGACCTTCAGCTTTGTGTTCCAGATGACGATGGAAAATCTGCAGGACGCCGACCGCTTCTATTATCTGTCGCGCACGCAGGGGCTCAACCTGCTCAACGAGCTGGAGAATAATACGTTCGCCGAACTGGTGATGCGCAACACCGATCTGGGTGACGATCATTCGACCGCGCTGCCGGGCAACCTGTTTTCCGCGTTCGAAATGCCGACGCTGGAAATGGATATCAGCAAGCAATTGGGCGCCGATCCGGTATCGGACGATCCCTTCCTCGGCGGCTTCTCCAGCCTCGTCGAGCGCATCGATGCCGATAATGACGGCGTCGCCGAATATATCCGCGTCAACAGCAACGAACATTTCACCATCGGCGGCACCGAAAACAACGACACCATCGTATCGAGCGGCGGTGACGATGCGATCTGGGGCAAGGGCGGCAACGACCGGATCGAAGCCGGTTACGGCGTCGACAAGGTGTTCGGCGGCGAGGGTGACGACATCATCACCAACGCCGGCACCGACATCGGCGAGGCCGACTTCCTCCATGGCAACGAAGGCAATGACGTCATCCATGGCGGATCGGGCCTGTCGCTGCTGTTCGGCAACCAGGGCAACGACTTCATCATCACCGGCCCCGACGGCAAGGAAGCGTTCGGCGGCACCGGCGACGATTTCATCCTCGGCGGTTCGGGCGGCGATTTCCTGCTCGGCAACGAAGGCAATGACTGGCTGGAGGGCGGACAGCGCTTCGATACGCTGGCCGGCGAGAATTCGGAGCTGTTCTTCAACTCCTCGATCATCGGCCATGACGTGATGAACGGCGGCAGCGGCGATACCGATTATGACGCCGAATCCGGCGACGACATCATGTTCCAGAATAATGAGGGCATCCAGCGCTCGAACGGGCAGGCCGGTTTCGACTGGGGTATCCACAAGGGCGACACCACCGCGGCCAATTCGGACCTCGGCATCCCGATCTTCGCGACGCAGGAGGCGTTCATCCTGCGCGACCGCTTCGACCTGGTCGAAGGGCTTTCGGGCTGGAATCTCGACGATACGCTGACAGGACGCAGCCGCAGCACCAATGCGCGCGGCGAGTTGCAGAATACCGCGGCGATCCCCGGCCCGGACTCGCCGCTCGACTCCTACTCGAACGACCTGCTGGCGAAGAACGTCGATCTGATCGACGGACTCGACGTGCTCGTCGCGCATCTTGGCGCCGGCATTCCGGTGACCAAGGTCGTGAATGGGCAGACCGTCCCCGTGCTCGACGAGAATGGCGTGCAGGAACGCGTGATCTTCAGCACTTCGCAGGCCGGCGACATCCTGCTCGGCGGCGGCGGCAACGACGTGATCAAGGGCCTCGCCGGCAACGACATCATCGATGGCGATCGCTGGCTCAACGTCCGCATCCTCGTCACCCCCAAGGAGGGCGACAGCTGGGCGGCGTTCAGCGTCGACAGCATGACCGAAATCGCCCCGCGCATGGTCACCGGCGAGATCAATCCCGCCCAGCTCTCGATCGTCCGCGAGATCCTCGACGGCGATACGGCAAACGCGAGCACCGACATCGCGGTCTACACCGATGTCGTGGAAAATTACACGTTCACGCGCAATGCCGACGGCAGCATCACGGTCGATCACACCGGCTTCACCGATCCGGGGGATGGCGAGGATGAGAACGGCGAGGATATCCCCGAAGAGACGCTCCAGAACCGGCCCCTGTCGGATGGCACCGACCGGCTGTTCAACATCGAGAAGCTGCGCTTCTCCGACGGGAATGGCGGCACGGTAGAATATACGATCAGCCAGTTGATCAACGAACCCGCCACCGGCGTACCCGTGATCAGCGACTTGACCCCGACCGAGGGGCAGGCGCTGACCGTCGATACCAGCGGCATCGCCGATGCCAACGGCATCGCCAGCGGTTTTTCCTATCAGTGGCAGGTTTCCGAAGACGGCGGCGCGAACTGGAGCGATCTGCTCAACGCCACCGGCGCTTCGTTCACTCCGAACGAAGGCGGAGCCGGAGTTGCGAGCCAGATCGGTGACCTCCTGCGAGTGCGGGTCAACTTTACCGACGGCGGCGGCAATCCGGAGACCGTCTACTCGGTGGCGACCGGCGTCGTGGGTGACGACTGGGATCGAGGACTGTTTACCGGCGACACGTTCAACGGGACGGCGGGCGACGACATTGCGAATGGCGGCAACGGCATCTTCGGGATCGGCGCCACCGACAATCTGAACGGCAACGGCGGCAACGACGTGCTGAACGGCGCCGGGGGCAATGACAACCTCAACGGCGGCGCCGGCAATGATCGGCTGGACGGCGGAGCCGGCGGCGGCGACGTGGCAATCTATGCGGGAGGCGTCGGCCAATTCGTCCTGGGGTCCAGCGGCACCAACCTGCTCGTCACCGATCTGACCGGCACAGAGGGCGCCGACACCCTTAGTACGATCGAGACGCTGCGCTTTGCAGGCGTCAACTACACGGTGGTGGCGGGTACGGTCGGCAACACCACTGTCAACGGTGGTACGGGTGCGAACGTAAATCGAGCCGACGCCCTTTTTGGTTACGCTGGCACCGATACGCTCAACGGTAATGGCGGCAACGACCTGCTTGTCGGGGGCGAAGGCAGCGACACGGTCAACGGCGGAGCCGGTAACGACACCATCTACTGGACGGCGGGCGATGGCCGCGATGTCATCAACGGCGATACGACCGCGGCGAACATTGCCGGGACCGTGGACACGGTGAAGATCGTTGGCGACGGCTCGGCCGAAACCTATCGCATCTACTCGCGGGCGGCAGCGCTGGCGGCTGGCATTACCGGCCTCAACGCGAACACCGAGATCGTGATTACCCGCAACGGCACCAACAACGCCGCGATCATCGCCGAACTCGACAATATCGAGGAGATCGTGATCAACGGCATGGGCGGCGGCGACACCTTCACGCCGATCGGCACCTTTGTCGGCACCAGCCTGCTGACCAGCACGATCACCATCGAAGGCAGCGAGGGCGACGACATCGTCGATATCACGGCTCTCCAGTCGGCGCATCGCATCGTGTTCCGCTCGAACGGCGGCAACGATGTGATCATCGGCGAAATGCGCGCGCAGGATCGCTTCGAACTCGCCGATGGCAAGACCATCGCCGATTATACGGCGACCGAGAATGAGGACGGCAGCACTACGCTGGCAACCGAAGGGCATAACGTGACCTTCTTTGGCACCACAGCCAACGCGCAGAATGCCGGGGCATCGCATGACGACGACAATGATGATCATGATGACGACCATGGGCATGATGACGACGATCATGATGATGACGATCGCGACGACGATGACGACGATATGGTCGTTACTCCGCCGTCCGACGACGACACGCTGACTGGCGGGGCTTCCGATGATGTTCTGAAGGGTGGATCGCGCGACGACGTCATCCGCGGCCGCGGCGGCGACGACGTCATCGGCGGCGGTTCGGGCGACGATCGTCTCGACGGTGGTGCCGGCGACGACGATCTGGCCGGTGGGTCGGGAGACGATGTGCTGCTCGGCGATGCCGGCGACGATAGGCTCGCGGGCGGATCGGGTGACGACCGGCTCGACGGCGGCGACGGCGATGACGTCATGGTCGGCGGCAGCGGCGACGACATATTCGTCTTCGGTGAAGGCGACGACCGCGTCACCGACTTCCAGCTCGGTGAAGACATCATCGACCTCAGCGGGCTTGGCATCACGGCGCAGAGCTTCGCCTCGCGCGTCGTGATCAGCCAGTCGGGGAACGACACGCTTGTCCGCATCGACGGGAATGAGCTGCGTCTCGACGGCGTCTCCGCCGCCAACATGCAGACCGCCTCGTTCGCATTTGCTTCGGCGGGGCCGAATCCGGCGGCAAATGGCACGCCGCCGGCCGAAAGCGAGGCGACGGCAAACGATCCGTCACCGCAGCCCGTCGATCAGGGCGGAACAGGCGCGCCCGATCCCTCGACGTTGAGCCATGATCGCTGGAGCGACGGGTTCGACAGCAGTCTGGGGCCCTGGTGGCTGAAGTCGCGGTTCGAAGCGAACGGGCACCACGAGCAGGCTCATTATGAATGGAGCCTCCTCTAAAATCCCGCGCCCCCGGGAGGTCCGGGCCGGCCCCCGCCGGTCCGGACTCGACCGAACAGGAAAGAACCAGGGTCATGCGAACCGATTCCGCCGTGCCGCCGCAAATCAGACAGGCTTTTGCCGCGTGCCGTCAGCATTTTGTGGCGGCCGCCGCGTTCAGCGCGCTCGTCAACATCCTCTACCTCGCGCCGACGATCTACATGATGCAGGTCTATGACCGCGTCGTTCCGACCGGCGGGGTGCTGACCTTGTTCTGGATCACCGTCATCGTCGCGCTCGCCATCGCCTGCCTCAGCGCGCTCGACATGGTGCGCAGCCGGTTGATGCTGCGCGCCTCGCTGCGGCTCAACCGCCAGCTGGCGGCCCCGATCCTCGACCGCCTGCTCGCCCGCGCAAAGGGCAATGCCGATCCCGCGGCGGCGCAGGCGATGCGCGATTTCGACACGTTCCGAAGCGTGGTCGCCAGCCCATCGGCGATCGCATTGTTCGACCTGCCATGGACGCCGCTCTATTTCGTGGTCGCGTTCATCATTCATCCCGCCCTCGGACTGTTGATCCTCGGCGCCGGGGTCGTGCTCCTCGGTCTCGCTCTCCTCAACGAGCGGGCGACCAAGAAATCGGCCGCGACGGGCCATCAGGCGATGGCGGCCGCTTATGCAAAACAGGAGTCGATGTTCGAAAAGGCCGAGATCGTTCGCGCGCTCGGGATGCGCCGCGCGCTGGTGTCGCGCCAGATCGCCGATCGGCGCGCGGGGCTGGAGGCCAGCGCGAACACGCAATTGACCGCCGCCCGCTACACCGGGCTGGTTAAATTCGCGCGCATGTTCCTGCAGTCGCTGGCGCTCGGCGTCGGCGCCTGGCTTGCGATCAACGCCGAAATTTCGGTGGGCGCGATCATCGCCGCGTCGGTGCTGCTGGCGCGTGCGCTTCAGCCGATCGAGCAGATGGTCCAGGCGTGGCCGACGATCGGGCAGGCGCGCCAGGCGAAGGCATCGATCGAGGCGCTGTTCCGTTCGACCGACAATCTGGTCGGCGATCGCGTCGCGCTGCCGGCGCCCGAGGGTTATGTCGAGCTGTCCAATATTTCGCTGCGTTCGCCCGACAACAGCGCGCTGATCCTGCGCGGCGTATCGACCTGGCTGATCCCGGGCGAGGTGCTCGGCGTGATCGGTCCCTCGGGTGCGGGCAAGACCACGCTGGCGCGCATCGCCGCGGGGGCGATCCCGCCCGACGGCGGCGAAGTCCGTATCGACGAAGCGCAATATGGCGACTGGGATGCCGAACGCCTCGCGTCGCACATCGGCTATCTGCCGCAGGAACCGACGCTGCTGCCGGGCACGATCGGCGAAAATATCTCGCGTTTTGCGGCGGCACGCGGCGAACATGCGGTCGACATCGACGACAAGGTGACACGCGCCGCGATCGCCGCGGGCATTCACGACCTGATCCTGCATTTGCCCGGTGGTTATAACGCCGCGATCGGTGATGGCGGATTGCGCTTGTCGGGCGGGCAGGCGCAGCGCATCGCGCTCGCTCGCGCGCTTTATGGCGATCCGAAAGTCCTCATTCTCGACGAACCCAACGCCGCGCTCGACAGCCAGGGCGAAGAGGCGCTGAACGACGCCATCGTCGCCGCCAAGCTGCGCCAGACCGCGATCATGATCGTCACCCATCGCCAGTCGGCGCTGCGCGACGCCGATCGCCTCGCGGTGCTGAAAAATGGCGTGATCGAATGCCAGGGGCCGCGCGGCGAGGTGATGGAATTGCTGCGCGAGAGCGCAGCGGCCGCGGCGAATGTCATCAAGATGACGAGGAACAAGAAACCATGAACGCGATGAGCTTTGGCGACGATCTGCACGGCGCGCCGCTTCCGGTCGACACCATCGATTCCCCCAAGCGCGAGCTGCGCACGGGGATATGGATTGCCGCGGCCTTTTTCGTCGGCTTCCTTGGCTGGGCGGCGTTCACGCCGCTCGACGCTGGCGCGATGGCGCAGGGATCGGTGTCGGTTTCGGGCAATCGGCAAGCGGTGCAGCACAAGGACGGCGGGATCGTCACCGCCTTGATGGTGACCGAGGGGAGCGAGGTGCGCCGCGGCGACGTCCTGCTCAAGATCTCGGCCTCCGATATCGTCGCCGCCGAACGCGGCCTGACCGGCGAAGTCGTGGCCTTGCTGGCGCAGCGCGCGCGATTGACCGCCGAACGCGACGGCGCGCGGCACATCGCGCGGCCGGCCGAATTTTCATCCTATCTCGCGGGCGACCGGGTGCTTGCTGACGAGGCGATGCGCGGCCAGCGCCTGCTTTTCGATGCGCGGCAACGGTCGGGCGTTACCGAACGGGGCATGCTGGGCCAGCGGATCGCGCAGCATAACCAGCAGATCGGGGGCTATGGCGCCCAGATGGAATCGAACCGGATCCAGCAGCGTCTGATCCACGAGGAACTGACCGGCCTGCGCACATTGTCCGAGCGCGGTTTTGTTTCGACCAACCGGCTGCGCGCGGTCGAGCGCAGCTCGGCGCAGCTCGACGGCGATTTCGGGGCGCTGCAGTCCGACGTCGCGCGGCTGGAGGAGGCGATCGGCGAATCGCGTTTGCAGATGGTGTCGCTCGACCGCCAAGTGATCGAGGAGGTCGCGACCCAGCTGCGCGAGGTCCAGGTCCGGCTCGACGAACTGCAGCCGCGGCTGTTCGCGACGCGCGAAAGGCTGACGCAGTCGGTGGTCCGCGCCCCGTCCAACGGACGCGTCGTCGGATTGAAGGTCTTCACCGTCGGCGGTGTCGTCGCGCCGGGCGAAATGCTGATGGAAATCGTGCCGCAGGACAAGGCGCTGGTCGTGCTGGCGAAAGCCTCGCCGAACGACGCCGACGACCTGTCGTCGGGCATGCAGACGCAAGTGCGCTTTTCGGGCATCCAGGAACGCAGCCTGCCGATCCTGAAAGGCCAGATCAGCAAGGTGTCGGCGGACAGTTTCGAGGACAATCGCACGGGGATGGAATATTTCGAGATCGAGGTTGTCGTTCCGCCCGCCGAAATGAAAAAGATTGCGGCTCTCCGGGGCGAGGGCAGCTTGCGCGCGGGCATGCCCGCGGAGGTGATGGTGCCGCTGCGCGAACGGACCGCGCTCGGCTATCTGATCGAACCGCTCACGCAAACATTGTGGAGGGCCGGCCGGGAACATTAGGTGCGAGCCCTGTTGACGGGCCGAGGCCGGATTATCGGGCATGATGCTCCTTGTGCAGCGCATGTCTGGAAAAGGCGATGATGGCATCGTTGAAGATATCGTTGCGGTCGCCCGCGACCATGTGACCCGCGCCGGCGATATCGGCGACCTCGAGCCAGGGGAGCCGGCGGCGAAACGCCGCGACGCTGGCATCGCTCACGACATCGCTCGACAGGCCGCGAACGAGCAGGACGGGAAGGTCAGGGAGGGTGGCCAGCGTTTCGGCGGCTTCCGGCAAGGCGCCGAGTGAGTCCGACCGCTGCCTGTCCAGCATCCGCGGATCCCAATGCCAGTAGAGCCGCCCGTCGTCGCGGCGGCGGAGATTCTTCATCAGGCCGCTCGTATCGCGCGTCCGGGGCCGGTGCGGATTATAGGCATCGACGGCGGCGGCGGCTTCCTCGACCGAGGCGAAACCGCTCCGGTGACTGTGCATGAAGGAGAGGACGCGCTCGATGCCGCGGGGCTCGGGTTCGGGGACGATATCGACCAGCACCAGCCCCGCGGGTCGCAAGCCCTTATGGATCGCGTGAATTGCGGTTGCGCCGCCGAGCGAGGCGCCGACGAGGATGAACGGGACGTGCAGGAGGCTGGCCACGGCCTTCAGATCATTGGCCCGGTCGCCGATGAAATAGGCACCATCGGGCGACCAGTCGCTGTCGCCATGCCCGCGCGCGTCGAAGTTCAGGGTTTGCAATCCCTCGGAGCGCAGGCGCTCCACCGCGCGGCTCCAGCTATGCCGCGTCTGACCCCCGCCATGGAGCAGGATCACTGCCGGGGCGCCTGCCGGACCGCCATGATCGACGACGAGGTCGAGACCGTCCGCCGAGCGAATGATGCGCTGTTGCAACGGTAGTATATGCTGGACGTCGGTCATGCGGGTTTCCTTGTGGTGGCGGTGTCGAGATGCTCCATCACCGTTTGATTGAACCGGTCGAGCGCTCCCTCGAACCGTCCGAACAGGAAATGATCGTTCGCGCCTGAAGCCAGCCCGGCGTGAATGCCCTCGCCGATCCTGATGTCTTCCTCCAGCGTCTTGATGGTGATCGCGTGGTTGCGCCGCCAATGGTCGTCGCCTTTCCCTTCGCCCGGTTCGCTGCCGGTCGGGGCGAGCGTAGCCAGGCGAAGACTGGTGCGGCCGGGCGCGAGCGGCTCCTGCCTGATCCAGACCACATGATCCTGCTGGACGAGCAACTGGGTCGTCGGAAACAGCGTGTAGACGAGGTTGGCATGGTCGCGCATCCGCCAGCCCCCGCGTGAGGTTTCGGTGAGCGCCGCCATTCCGGTGCGCGGCAGGACCGAGCGCAGATGCGGCCCCAACGCGCGATAGCCCGAGAGATTGTCCTCGAAATAGGGGGCGATGGTGTCGCGATGCGCGACGCGGAAGTGATAGGATTCGATTCCGCCTTCGATCAGGAGCTTCCAGTTGGCGTTGCAGACCATGCGGTCCTCGGCCGCGATCGTCATTGCCGCCATTCCCAGCGCGTCGAGCTCGTCCGCGAGCGGCGCGAAATAGCCGTCGAAGTCGAAGCCGCCGCCGGGATCTCCCGCCACCCAGACGAAACCGAAGGCTTCGTGCACCGGCAGCGGCTTCAGGCCGATACCCGCCTTGTCGATCCCGCCGAAGCCGCTCTCGAAATGGGGGGCGCCGACGAGCGGGCCCGAATTGGCATAGGTCCAGCCGTGATAGGGACAGGTGAAGCGATGCGCGCAGCCCGACGCCGCCTCGACCAACCGTGCGCCGCGGTGGCGGCAGACGTTGAGAAAGGCATGCGCCGCGCCCTGCCTGTCGCGCGTCAGCAGGACGGGGAGGCCGTGGACGTCGCAGCGCAGGAAGGCGCCGGGGCCAGCGAGCTCGCTGACATGCGCCGCGGCCTGGGGCAGGCGGCGCATGATCGCTTCGCGTTCGCGGGTGAAGCGTGTTTCGTCGAGATATTGTCCGACCGGGCTCTGCGCGACGGTCTCGTCGAGGAAAAAGCTTCGGGTCGCGGCGAGCGACCGCAATTCATCGATGAGTTCAAGTTCGACCCCGCGGTCCATGCGAATCCCCTTACCGGTTGGTAGGGACGTTGACTTACCGATCGGTAGGCGTCAAGCCATGGCGCATGGCCACGGCTTTCAAAACCTCCGCCTCCACCCGCGACCGCATGATCGAGGAAGCGCGCGCGCTATTCGCGGAGCGCGGCTTCTACGGGGTCAGCATCGCCCAGATCGCGGCGGAGCTTGGCCTGACGAAGCAGGCGCTGCTCCATCATTTCGGAACCAAGGAACGGCTCTATGGGCTGGTGCTGGAACAGATCGCGGGCGAGCTGGCGGGTCTGAAGGCTTCATCGGAACCGGGTACCGACGCGGCGCGGCAGTTGCAGGACTGGCTCGTCGCGATGATTTCCGACACGCCGCCGCGGATCGAGCGGTCGCGACTGTTGATGCGCGAAATCCTCGACAATCAGGTCCGGGCTGAACGCGCCGGATCCTGGTATCTCAAGCCGTTTCTGGGCGAGCTTGTAACGATGCTTCGCGGCGTGCCGGGCTGGTCGGGCGCTTCGGACGCCCAATTGCGCGCCACCGTGGTTCAACTGCTCGGCGCGGTCAATTATCATGCCGTGTCCGGCCCGACCTTTCGGGGCATCTTTGGCACGGAGGCCGCGCAGGCCATGAACGACATCTTCGCATCGCAGTTGCGGCATATGGTGCATGCCGTGCTGGCGGCGGGACCGGAGGCGTAGACGCTGCGGCACGGCATCGCTGGACCGTGCCGCAGCGATCGCTTTAGAACCGGACGGTTGCGTTGACACCATAGGTTCGGGGTTCGTTCGCGAGGATGCGGTTTGCCGTGCTCCCCGGAAAGGCGCCGTTGTTGAGGCCGAGCGCCGCGCCGAGCGGCTGATAGACCGCGAGCGGGCGATAATGGGTGTTGGTGAGGTTGCTGCCGAAGATCGCGAGCGACCAGCGGTCGTCGGGGCCGCTCAACGTCAGCCGCGCGCCGAGCAAAGCATAGCCGTCGGCGATCGATTGCGGATTGGCGTCGTTGACCGTGCCGACATATTGATCGGACACGAAGGAGACATTGGCGTTCGCCGCCCAAGTCCATCCGCTCGATCCGATATCGCCGTTCCAGTCGACTGCGACATTGCCCGACCAGGGGGGCGAGAAGCTGTTCGGCTTGCCGGTCAGATCCTGCGTCCCGCCAATCCCGGGCAGGCCCGAGGCGCCCGCGAAATCGGTGAATTCGGAGTCGAGATAGGCGAGCGAGCCCGAGAGCGAGAAGCGGTCGCTGGGCGCGAGCCTCAGGTCGAGCTCGAAGCCCTGCTGGCGCAAATTGCCGGCGTTGCGGACGACGAAGCTGACCCCGTCGAACGCGCGATCCTGAAACCCCGCGATGTCCATGCGAAAGAAGGTGATGTTGGCAGTGAGCGCGCGGTCGAGCCAGCTCGTCTTGGCGCCGATCTCGTAATTCTTGACCGTCTCGCGGTCGAAGATGCGGCGCGTCGAGATCAGATTTCCCTGCGGGTCGAAGGTCGACAGCGACGGTATGCCGCCGCCCGAATTATAGCCGCCCGATTTATAGCCCGTCGAATGGGTGGCAAAGAGCATCACGTCGTCGGCCGGCTTGTAGTTGAGGCTGACGCGATAGGTGAAGCGACCTTCCGAAAGACCCGGATAGTCCAGCACTTCGGGCGCGCGGATCGTCTGGGTGAAAGGGCTTGATAGCTGCGAATAGCTGCCGCGTTTGCGGTCGTTGGTCCAGCGGCCGCCGAGGGTGAGCGTGAGCGCGTCCGAAAGATAGATGTTGCCCTGCGCATAGGCCGCGACGCTGCGGACCTTCTGATACACGTCCTGATCGGTCGCGGCGACGCCGCCGGTGCTCGCGAAATAGGCCGCGCATGCGGTGCGTCCCGGCCCCGCGGGGACGAGGATGTTGCAGAACTGCGTGTCCATGTTGAGCTGCTCGCCGAGGGCGAATTTCTCCTCGAAATAATAGACGCCCGCGACCATGTCGAAATGACCGCCCAGCCATTCGCGTTCGGGCGAGATGAATTGCAGTTCGTGGTTCTGGCTGCCCGAATCGAACAGGTTGCGCCGCGTCGCGAGCGGGACGGGCAGGAAGATGATGTCGCCGTCGAGCTGGTCGTTCGTCCATTTGCGATAGCTGTTGACGAGACGCAGCGTCGATCCGCCGCCGATTTCGAGCGAGGCGGTGCTCGACACGCCCCAATTCTTGTCGAGCAGGCCCGAGGCGACCGACTGGTTCATCACCCGGTCGTTGAGGTTGGTGTCGGGGCCGCCGCTGAACGCCGCGCGGAGGAAGGCAAGCCGTGCCGGGGCGACCGAGGCGGGGTCGAAATCGAAATTGACGACGCCGTCGCCGTCGAGCCGCGTGTAATCGCCGCGCACGATCCATTCGAGATTGCCGAATTCGGCTTTCACCGTGCCGCGCACCGCGACGTCGTCCGACCCGCCATAGGTCTTGCCGTCGTAGCGGTTCTTCCACGGCCCGTCATACCATTGCCCCATCGCCGCGACGCGCGCCGAGACATTCTCGCCGAGCGGGACATTGATGTGGCCCGACAGCTTGTAGCGGTCGAACGAGCCGGCTTCGGCCGACACCGCACCCGAAAATTCATCCTCGGGCAGCGCGCTGCGGATCGACAGGGCGCCGACGCTGGCGTTGCGCCCGAACAAGGTGCCTTGCGGGCCGCGCAGCACCTCGACCCCGTCGATATCGAGGAAGGCGCCGAGGATCGAGCCCGAGCGCGGGACATAGACGCCGTCGACGAACACCGCGACGCTCGGTTCGATCAGCGTGTTGGCGAGGCTGCCGACACCGCGGATGCCGATACGCGTCGAGCCGGTGTTCGACGAACGGACGGTCTGGAAATTGGTCGCGACGCGGCCGAGGTCCATCACGGTGAGGACGTTGGCGCTCTCCATCGTCTCGCCGCTGACCGCCGCGATCGAGATCGGCACATCCTGGATATTCTCGGCGCGCTTCTGCGCGGTGACGACGATCGCGTCGCCCATGTCGTTCGCGGTGTCGGCGGGTTTCGCCTCCTGCGCGGCGGCAGGCATGGCCGCGAGTGCGACAGCGAAGGCGGCAAGGCTCGTGCAGGCAATCCTCTTCATATTTCCCTCCCAGGATGATCTATTGGTGATCTTTGATCGAAGGCTATCGGCGCTCGGGCGGCGATATTTCACATTTCGTGACAGGTTTTTTGCAATGCGCGTCACATGGGCACGAGCGCGAGCCAACCGAGCACCATCGCGGCGAGCAGCGCCGTCTCGCCGATCATCAGTGCGACGGGCTTCCAGCCGACCTGCACCAGATCGCCCAGCCGGGTCTTCATGCCGATCGCGGCGATCGCGGTGACGAGGCACCAGTGGGACAGCCTGCTTCCGGTTTCGGTGACCGCTGAGGGGAGCGTGACAAGGCTGTTCAGCGCGACCAGCGCGACGAAGGCGACGACGAACCAGGGCAACAACGGCGGGCGTTCGCCGCCCGCTGCGCCGGCTTCGCGGCGGCTGATCTGCCCGGCGACGAGAATGACGGGCAGCAGCATCGCGACGCGCAGCAGCTTGACGATCGTCGCGGTGTCACCGGCATCGGGCGAGATCGCGTAACCGGCACCGACGACCTGCGCGACGTCGTGGATCGTCGCACCGATGAAGACGCCGGCGGCATGATCGTCGAGCCCGAGCGCACGCGTGATCAGCGGGTACAGGACCATCGCGGACGTCGACAGCGCCGACACGCCGATGACGGTGAACAGCGTTGCCTGTTCCTTCTTCGGGTTCGGCGGGAGCGCAGCGGACAGGGCCATCGCCGCCGAGGCGCCGCAGATTGCGGTCGCGCCCCCCGACAGGAAACCGAACAGCGGGTTGAACCCCATCGCGCGCGCCGCGAGGGTCGAGATCAGGATCGTCGCGCCGACGAGCGTTACGACCATGACGACCGGCCCCCAGCCGAGCGCGGACACCTGATCCCAGCCGATGCGGAAGCCGAGCAGCGCGACGCCGATCCGCATCAGCCCTTTGGCGGCGAAATCGATCCCCGCCTGTCCGCGCGGCGCCTCGGTCACGAAGTTGAGCGCCATGCCGAGCAGCAGGGCGTAGAGCATGACCGGCGCGTCATAATGCTCGGAGAGGAAGGTCGCGGTCGCGGCGACGACGAGCGCGACGGCAAGGCCCGGCGCCGGGGCAGCGGCGCGCGCAGCGAATGATGGCATGATGCTGGTTCCTAGGGTTGGGAGGCGACCGTTTTGAGGTCGGCGAGATAGCTGCGCCGCGCGGCGAGGAAGAGCAGCGCGGCGATGACGGCCGCGATCGGCAGGAAACGCAGCGCGTCGAGCAAGCCGATCGTGTCGGCGAGCCGTCCGGTCAGGATCGGCCCCGGCGCGAGCCCGAGCAGATTATGCGCGAGCGTCAGCGTCGCAAAGGCCGAACCGTGGAGCGCGGCGGGGGTGAGGTTCGCGACCATCGCGCCCGCCGGCCCGGTCGTCCCGGCGACGAAGAACATGGCGATGCCGAGCAGGACAAGCTGGGGCAGTCCCGGCGGCAGCATCAGCGCGACGGTGAGTGCGATCGCGCTACCGAAGCCATAGCCCGAGGCAAGCAGGATTTTGCGGTCGGGCCGGCCCTGCGCGGCGCGGTCGCTCGCCATGCCGCAAATTACCATGCCGCAGCCGCAGATCAGCAGGAACAACGCTGCCATGCGTCCGGCCGCATCGACGGGCATCGCATAATAGCGGTTGAAATAACTCGGTAGCCAGGCGGGAAGCGCGCCGGCGGCGAAGAGCTGAACGCCGCTTGCGCAATAAGCGAGGCGCACGCTGCGGTTGGCGAAGAGCGCGCGGAGCGAGGTGCGCGGCGCGGGCTCCGATGTATCGGCGGTGCGCGCGGTCGATCCGGCGATCTCGGCGATCCGCTTTTCGCGGACGACCAACGGATAAGCGACGGCGAGCAACAGTCCGCCGAGCCCGATCACGGCAAAGGCGGCGCGCCAGCCGTGGCTTGCGGCAATCTCGCCGCCGATTGCGACGCCGAGCACCTGACCGAACAGCCCGCCGGCCATGAAGGCGGCCGAGAGCGTCGCGCGCAACCGCTGCGGAAAGACGCTGATGACGACCGCGATGCCGACGCTGCCGTAAGCCGCTTCGCCGACGCCGACCATGATCCGTCCGACCAGCATTTGCTGATAGCTTGCCGCCATCGCGCAAAACAGCGTCGCGACGCTCCACAAGGCGGCCATGATCGCAAGGCTGCGCACGCGTCCCCAACGGTCGGCGGCGAGCGAAAGCGGGAAGGTCAGCAGCCCGACCATCAGCGCGACGACCCCCGACAGAAGCCCGAGCTCGGCGTCGCTCAGTGCCCATTCGGCCTTGAGCAGCGGGAAGACCGCGTTCAGCACCTGCCGCGCCATATAGTCGGAGATCAGGAGCCCGAAGCTCAGCGCGAAGACGATCCAGCCATAGAGCGTCGTGTCGCGCGGTCCGCCGGCCGCGATGCCACCGTTCGCCGTGGGTGCCATTACCGCCATGCCCGTCTCCAATCCGTTGTCGGGAAGCCGGTGGGCGCGATCATGTCAATCCTGCGCCGCGCCGGGCATCGCCAGCCCGCGCGCCTTCATTTCTTGAACAAGCATCGGCGCGCCGAGCGCGACCGAATGCAGTCCGAGTACCGCGACCGCTTCGAGCACCGCCATCACTTCCTCTGGCGTCGCGCCCTTGTCGAGCGCGGCGGCGATGTGGCGGCGCGTCCCCGGTGCATACATGTGCGTGCAGGAGGCATCGACCGCGATTGCCAGAAATTCGTAGATTTTGGGATCGAGCACTCCGCGTCGCAGCGGCAATGTGCCTGCGGCGAGGAAGGTTTCGAGCCATTCGGGATCGAGCGCCGCCATCTCGTCCCACGCGGCGTTCCACTGGCCGCCCGCGCGCATCGCGTCGCTGACCGGGGTAGCGCTCATTGCGCGGCACTCCGCGCGTGATCGTCGAGCCGATCGAGCAACCTGAACACCTCGGGCCACGGGCCATAGCCCGCGGCCGGATTGAGATGCCCGACCTCGCCGGCGTCGTGCAACGCCGCGCCCCACGCGTCGGCGAAGCTCGTAACCCGATCGAACGCCGCGAGCGGATCATTGCGGCTCGCGACGGTGATCGCCGGGAAGGGCAGGGCCTTGCGCGGGATCGGCAGCCAGCCGCCTTCCTTGAGCGCGCCCGGTTCGGGATAGCCGGCGGGCAGCGGGTTCTCGATGTCGGCGGGGGCGACGAGCAGCGCCGCGCGGATCGTCCGCGTCGGGGCGAGCGCCCAATGCACCGTCGTCAGGCACCCCGCGCTATGCGCGACGATCGCCACCTCGCCGGTTATGATGCGAAGCGCGGCGTCGAGTGCCGCGACTTGCCCCGCGCGGCTGAGCCTGTCGGCGGCGAGCGGTTCGACCGTCACCGCGCCGGGGATCGCCCGCGCGGCATGGGTCTGCCAATGATCCTCGACATGATCCCGAAGGCCGGGAACGAAGAGGATCGTCGTCTCGCCGCCGAAAGCCATCGCCTTGCTCCCGCCTCAGGCCGCGTAGCGCAGCGGCAGCGCGCGCTGGCCGGGCTGGCGGTTGGGCGCCATGCCGAGCTTGGCGAGCGTTTCCTCGACCGAATTATATTGCACGCCGATCTTGTAGATCTCGCGCGCTTCCTTCGCGGTCGCGACCTCGCGGCCGAGTTCCCTGGCGATCCGGACGATCTGCTCGATCCCCTGGACCGAGGTCATCTTGTTGCCGTGCTGGTCATAGAGCGTGTCCTCGATGCCGCAGCGGACATGCTGGCCGAGGCACATCGCCATGACGTTGACCGGCAGCACGTGCCGCATCAGCGATTCGAGCGTCACCGTCGACCCGTCGGGGGCGCGGCGGATGAATTCCATGAAATTATTGGGGTTCGGCCCGTCGAAGCCGCCGCCAATGCCGACCCATGTCAGGTTGAGCGGGCCCTTGTAGAGTCCGCGGCGGACGAGCCGCTCGACCGTTTCCATGTCGGGCATGCAGGTGAGCTGGAAATGCGGCTGGATGCCCGCGGCGGTCAGCCGGCGCAGATGCTCCTCGACCCACTGCGGCCCCGCGGGCACCACCATCTCGCGATACGCCTGATACAGCGCGGGATTGGCGAGCGAGGTCTGACCATATTCCTCGTCGGTCATCAGGTCCATGATGTTCATCTGGGTCGTGTTGACCGCGATCGTCACCTGATCGGGCGCGGGCTTCAGGTCGGCGAGCATGTGACGGACCTCGTCCGACAGCCATTTCGCTTCGGCCCCGTCCTCGTCGCTTTCAGGGGCGAAGGAGATCGAGCCGCCGACCTGGATGATCATGTCGGGCACCCGCTCGCGCACCCCGGCGATCAGCTCGTTGAATTTCGACAGGCGCTTGCACCCCGACCCGTCCTCTTCGCGGACATGGAGGTGGAGCACGGTGGCGCCGGCGTTGTAGCAGTCGACCGCCTTCTGGATATGCTCTTCCATCGTGAGCGGAATATCCTCGGGGAAGTCGTCGGGGTGCCATTCGGGGCCATAGGGCGCGACGGTGATGACCAATTTGTCCTGCGTTTCGGGAAGCAGGCTGTCGTCGAGAAATTGCATCGTCTCTCTCCTTTTCGTTATCAGTAGGGGCGGTCGCCGACGATGCCCGCGCGCTCCATGCGGCGGATCGTGGGCGGGTAGTCCATGACGGCGTAGTGCTGGGTCGACCGGTTATCCCAGATCGCGACGCTGTTCGGCTGCCAGCGCCAGCGCACCTGATATTCGGGGATCGCGGCGCGGCCGATCAGAAAGGCGAGGAGTTGTCCGGCGCCCGGCGCATAGTCCTGGCCGTAGCGGACGTTTTCAGCGGTGTGGAAGTTGGTGAAGTGCGTCGTGAAGCCGTTGACGAAGAGGATTTTCTCGCCCGTCTCGGGATGCGTGCGGACGACCGGATGCTCGGCATCGGGGAAGCGGGCCTTCAGCGCGTGGCGCTGTTCTTCGCTCATCCGCGCGCCGAAGCTCGCCTCGATCGAATGGCGTGCCTTCAAGGGTGCGATGGTCGCCTTCACAGGATCGGGCAGGTCGGCATAGGCTTTCGCCATATTCGCCCACATCGTGTCGCCGCCGACCGGCGGGCAGGCGACGCAGCGCAGCACCGCGCCCATTGGCGGCGCGTCGCGCCAGGTCGCGTCGCAATGCCAGCTATTCTCATAATAGTCGGGCGGCGAATTCTCGTCCTTGTAGATCTGGACGAGTCCAGGATGCTCGGGATCGCTGCCGACCACCGGATGGTCCTCGAGCGCGCCGAAGCGGCTGGCGAAGGCGACGTGGTCGGCGCGGGCGATGTCCTGATCGCGCAGGAACAGGACCTTGTGTTCGAGCAGTGCGGCGCGGATTTCGGCGAACAGGTCGTCGCTGCGGGCCGCTTCGGCGAGGTCGATGCCACGGACTTCGGCGCCGATATGCGTGGTGAGCTTTTCGATCTTCATCGTCCCTCTCCCTCAGAGCACGAAGATGGATGATCCTATCGTCTGACCGGCTTCGAGTTCGCGATGCGCGGCGACGCAATCATCGAGGGCGTAGCGCTGGCCGATTTCGACCTTGACGCGGCCCGCGGCCAGATGGCCGAACCACAGGTCCGACAGTTCGGCGCGCTCGGCGGGGTCGGCATAATAGTCGGCGAAGCCGGGGCGGGTGAAATAGACCGACCCCTGCATCAAAAGCTGGAAGGCGTCGACCGGCGGGAAAGGCCCCGACGCGGTGCCGCAGGCGACGAACACGCCGCGCCGCTTGAGCGACTTGAGCGAGCCCTCGAACGTGTCCTTGCCGACGCTGTCGAACACCGTCGTCACGCCCTCGCCATCGGTCAATTCCTTGACCCGCGCCGCGACATCCTCGCGGCGATAGAAGATGATTTCGTCGCAGCCGAGCGAGAGCGCCTTTTCGGCTTTCGCCTCGCTCGACACGGTGCCGATGACGCGCAGCCCCATCAGCTTGGCGAGCTGCACCGCGAGCAGCCCGACCCCGCCCGCGGCGGCGTGGAGCAGGATCGTATCGCCCGCCTTCATCCGCGGATTGGTCTTCGCGAGCCAATAGGTCGCCGACAGACCGCGCATCGTCGACGCGGCGGCATCCTCGAACGAAATGACATCGGGCAGCTTGAAAAGCGGCGCGGCGGGCATGATGCGCGCCTCGCTATAGGCGCCGAGCGGGCTGCCGTTGTAGGCGACGCGGTCGCCGGGCGCGAAACCGGTGACGCCATCGCCGACGGCCTCGATCACGCCCGCGCCCTCGACGCCGATTCCGGCGGGAAGCTGCGCGGGATAATAGCCCGAGCGGAAATAGGTGTCGGCAAAATTGCAGCCGACCGCAACATGGCGGATGCGGACCTCGCCCGGACCGGGTTCGCCGACCGCGACATCCTCGATCCGGAGCACTTCCGGTCCACCGGCTTCATAAAAACGAACGGCTTTGGCCATCTCTCACTCTCCCATTACGATGGGGGTAGAGCAGCGCCCGCTTGCACTTTTCACATTTCGTGACATAATTTTGGCATTAGACGCCAACGGGCGCGATCAGAGGAGAGAAGCGTGGCCGAACTCGTCCGCGTTGCGGCGCTGACCGGCTATTTTCCGGCGATGCGGGGGCTGGGGGCCGACCCGCGGCCTTTGCTGCGCGAATGCGGGCTGTCGCCCGAACTGTTCGCGAATCCCGAACAATTGATCTCGGCGCGAGCGACCATGCGCCTTCTGGAACGCAGCGCCGAGTTTACCGGCTGCGAGACATTGGGCCTTCGCATGGCCGGGGAGCGTGCGCTGGCCAATCTTGGTGTCGCCAGCCTGTTGATCGCGCACCAGCCGACGCTCCGCCTGGCGCTTCAGGCGATCACCGAATTTCGCAACCAGATCAACTCGACGCTCGTCCTGCATGTCGAGCCTTTCGGTGAGGAGGTCGTGCTACGCGAAGATTTTGCGCTGAGCAGCCCCGAGCCGCATCGCCAGTCATCCGATCTCGCGCTGGGCGTTCTCGTGCGCCTCTGCGCGAGCGTGCTGGGCGACAATTGGTCGCCGCTCTCGGTATGCTTCTCGCGCGGCAAGCCGCAGGCGTCAGAAATGCAGGTCTATCGGCGGCTGTTCCATTGCGATGTTACTTTCGATTGCGAGTTCAACGGCCTTGTCATCGCCGCAGCCGACCTCGACCGGCCCGCGGCGCGCGCCGATTCCGCGCTTGCCGGTCATGCCCGCGAGCTGATCTCGTCGGTGATGAACCCCGCGATGCGCACGGCTGCACAGGAGGTTGAGCAGTTGATCATGCTCCTGCTGCCTTCGGGGCGCGCCACGGTCCAATATTGCGCCGAATCGATGGGAACCACCGTGCGCACGCTGCAACGCATGCTCGACGCCGACGGGACGAGCTTCAGCGATCTTCTTAACCGTGCGCGAATGCAACTTTCTGCGCAATATCTCGCCAATCCGCGCACGCGGATCACCGATGTTGCCGAGATGCTCGGCTATGGATCGATCGGCGCCTATACCCGCTGGCATGGCCAGATATTCGGTGTGTCGCCGCGTCAATGGCGCCTTTCGGCGATCCAGAGGCAACCCACACCATCCGCTCCTGGTAACTAGGCGGCGGGACCCATGCCGAGCGGAACGCGTTTAGCGTCCGGGGTTCCTGTCAGTTCGCCAGTTCGAGGATTTGCCCTTCCGACGTCAGTCTTGCGCGAAGCTTGTCATAGTCGACGTCTTGCACGGCGATCTGGTCGTCGATCGCGATCGATGACGCCGCGGCCGCGGACTGGCCGAGGATCATGAACACCGGCTCCATCCGGATCGAGCCATAGGCGATATGCGACGCCGACAGCGCGACCGGCACCAGTAGGTTCGCGGCTTCGCGCTTCTTCGGCACGATCGCGTCGTAACTGATCGGATAGGCGCGACCGGGGCTGATCTCGATATTGCCCTCGTTGCGCGCGAAGCCGCGCGCGTCGACGATCCGCTGCACATTATGCGAATCCATGTTGTACGAGCCCATGCCAACCGGCCGCGGCGTCGGCTTGGCGCCGCGCAGATGCGGTTCGGCCATCACGAAGTCGGACACCATTCGGCGCGCCTCGCGCACATATATTTCGCGCGGCCAATGGCCGGTGCCGGTAAACTCGTCCTTGCAGAGGCCCCATTTCGACATTTCCGCGCGGATCTCGGCGGGCACGGCGGGGTCGTTCGCCATGAACCACAGCAGCCCCTGCTGATAGGTCGTGTGCTCGCGCACGATCGCGGCGCGATCGGCATCGCTGCCTTCGGGATAACCATAGTTCATGCCGATATTGTCGAACGAGAAGGCGCCGAAATTGTTCGTGTCGGTCTTACCGTTGGGGATGCGGTCGAACTTGCGGAAATAGTCGCGATAGCCGGCGTCCATGTAGCGCTGGAGCAATATATACTGGCTCGCGTCATAACCCGCGGGCTTGGGGAAGGGCACGCGGTTCGCGGGCACGTCGGTCAGGCACATGCGATAGGTATAGGCTTGGATCTTGTGGTCGGCCGTGCCGTCGCGCGCCGGGCGTTCGGCGCTGATCCGCGGCACCAGCCCGCTCGAGGGATCGCCGGGCACGCGATACGGGTCGATGTCGAGCGTGAACTGGTGGTTGGTGGTGTTCGCGAGCTGGACGCCGTTGAGCGTCTCGCCATAGGTCGCGTTGCTCTCACGCCCGACGGTGAAGCTGATGCCCGCTCCGGCCATCAGGTCGCCCTCATAGGTCGCGTCGATGAAGATCTTTCCCTCGAAACGCTGCCCCGACTTCGAGCGGAAGGCGGTGATGCGATTGCCGTCCATCTCGACCCCGCGCTTCGAGCGGTCGAGTGGCTGATTGCGCACGATGGTGACGCCCGCCTGCTTTGCCCAATCCTCGAAGATGCGCTCGGCGACCTTCGGTTCGAACTGCCACATCGCATCGCCGTCGACAAAATTCTCGGCCCGGGCGGGACGCGGGGCGTGGGCCCAGACCGACGGGTCGTCATAATATCGCTTCACCTTGCGATAGAATTCGAGCGACAGGCCGCCGATCGCGCGATGGTTGCCGGTGTCGGACCAGCCGAGGCCGTTGGTCGACATGCCGCCGAGATAGTCTTCGCGGCACACCAGCAGCACCGACCGGCCAAGGCGCCGCGCCTCGATCGCGGCGACAACCCCGCCCGAGGTGCAGCCATAAATGACGATATCGGCGCGTGGATGCGGCTGGGCGGCCGCGGGTGAGGGGACGGCCGCCATCGGCAGAAGCCAGGCGGACAGGGTGGCGAGGGCGCGGAAGCGCTTGCGGTTCATGGTGATCCTCTTGGTCAGAAGCTGGCGGCTACGCCGAAGAAGATCCGGCGATCCTCCTGCGCGCTGAACGTCAGGCGATCGGGTTCGCCCAGATACTGGCGGTCGATCGCCTTGGTCAGATTGATGCCCTCGAAGGTCAGGCGCAGATTGGGCGTCAGGTTGATCTGCGCCGATGCGTCGAGCTGACCGCGCGCGGAGATATAGGTGTTGCCGCCGCTGGCCGCGCCGCCGACCGAGTTCAGATATTTGCTGCGATAGGTATAGGCCGCGCGCACCGAGAAGATGTCGTCCTCATAATAGCCGATCAACGTGTAGCTGTCGCGCGACAGGCCGGGGAGCGGAAGTCGCTCGCCGGTGATCGAATCGACCAGCGGCGTCGAGCTGTCGACATAGGTGTAGTTCGCCTGGATGCCGAGATTGTCGAACGGTGCGGGCAGGAAGCGGAAGGCTTGCTGATAGGCGAGCTCGAAGCCCTTGATATCGCCATCCTCGCCATTTTGCGGCTGCGATATATCGAACAGCCCGAACCGCTCGGAAAAGCCGGGAATGAACTCGCGGGTCACGGTGTTCACGGTGAAGGAATCGACCTTCTTGTAAAAGACCGCACCGGTAAGCGAGCTCGAAGGCGCGAAATACCATTCGAGCGTGGCGTCATATTGCGTCGCCTCGAACGGCCGGAGATTGGGATTACCGCGCGAGCCGGTCATGCTGACGGTGTTGGGCACGAAGCTGGCGCTGACCTGATTGAGGCCCGGCCGCGCAACGACCTCCGCCCCGGCCAGGCGCAGCGTCAGATCGTCGTTGAAGTCGATCGACAGATTCGCGCTGGGCAGCCAATAGCTGAAATCGGCCTTCACCATGGTCGTGGCGGTCGGCGACAGAAATCCCTTTGTCGCGCGCGCCGTGCTGACATAGCGCACCCCGGCATTGCCCGAATAATGCAGGCCGCCGATATCGCCTTCGAAATTGCCCTTCACATAGGCGCCGAGCGTATCCTGCTTGACGTCCTTGATCGAGGTCGGACCGACGGTGATCGTCGTGTCGTTGGGATCGGGCCTCGCAAGGCCCAGCCCATCGCGGGCGGCCCATTTGTCGAGCGTGCCGCCGAGGAGGTCGCGGGGAAAGGCGCCGTCGGCGCCGGGGAAGAAGGTGCCGTAATCCTTGCCGTAGCTGAGCCCGGGTAGCTCGTCGACGGTCAGGATGCCGTCGCCGTTCGTGTCGCCGGCCGCGAGCAGGCTGGCCGCGACGGGCAGGTTCTGCGGATCGGCGGCGAGCAGCTTTACGCGCTCGTAGCGCACCCCGGTCTCCACCGAGGACAGGATGCCCCATTCGGTCTGATATTCCCAGTCCAGCCGCCCGTCATAGCCGCTGTTCTCGGTCACCGCGTCATAGTCGAAGATCGACAGCAGGCGATATTGCGACGGGTCGTTCGGGTTGAAATTGGCGTCGATCGACAGATCCGGCACCGGATTGCCGGCCCTGAAATCATAGCTCGCGTTCGCGATGTTGCCCGCGCGCGGCACGACCACATAAGCGAACGACGCACCCGGCCCGCCGTCGCTGCCCTTGCCATGGGCATAGGACATGTCGAAGCTCACCCGCGCGCGGTCACCCTCCCATTTCACCGATCCGCCGAGCAGGGTCGATTTGAGGTCGGTCGGCTCGTCATAGATCAGCGGCCGAAGGGTTACGCCGGTGAAGGTGCCGGCGACGACCGTGTTGCTGTCGTTCACGATCGCATCGGTGTCGTTGTTGTTGAACAGCACTTGGTAATTGACGCTGTTCCGCTGGCGTTTGAGGTGGTTGAAGGTCGCGTCGAGGATGATTTCGAGTGTGTCGGTGGGGCGCCATTGCGCGGTGCCGTTCACCGTCAGCCGTTGTTCGGCGCGATCGAAGATGCGCGCCATGAAGCGGTTCGGGCGGTACAGGCCCGGATCGTCCACGCCGTCGCCATCGCCGTCGATCGCGCCGGTCTGTGTCCAGCCGCCGGCATCGAACGAATGGCCCTGCGTCTTCGTGTCCGAATAGGCGACGCTGGCGAGCAGGCCGAAACGCTCGCCGAAACTCTTCGAAACCATCGCCGAGCCGCGATAGCCGACATGGTCGGCCTGATCGGCATAGGCGCCCTGGAGGCGTCCGGCGGCGACGAAGTCCTTGAGGTCGAGCGGACGCTTGGTCTTGAGGTTCACCGTCGCGCCGAGCGCACCTTCGGGCATGTCGGCGGTGGGCGATTTGATGACGAGGATCGAGGAAATGATCTCGGGGCTCACCGATTCCAGCGCGGCGTTACCGCCATTGCCCGGCCCGATATAGTTGCGGCCGTTGATCTCGAGCCGGTTCTGCGAAATCCCGCGCACGGTGAAGTTCGATCCATCACCCTCGCGCCGGCTGATCTGGACGCCCGTCACGCGGCTCATCGCTTCCGCCACATTCTGGTCGGGCATCTTGCCGATGTCCTGCGCGGTGATGACGTCGACGATCGATTGTGCTTCGCGCTTGGCGTTGATCGACTCCTGAAGCGACGCGCGGATACCGGTGACGACGATGTCCTCGCCGGCTTGCGTGTCGGCTGCAGGGCCGGAAGCTTGTTGTGCGGGAGTGTCCGCCAGGCTTGCCTGCGTGACCGCCACGCGGCGCTTCAGCACGAACGCGTTGCCGACCTTGACCGGGACCAGGTCGGTGCCGGACAGAAGCAGCCGCAGCGCCGCGGCAACTTCCATCGATCCCTTGACGCGATTGACCCGCAAGCCTTCGGTAATGGCCCCGGGCGCGAGGATCTGGATGCCGGCCTGATGCGCGAACATCGGGATGCCGGTCTGCGCGGCCTGCGCGGGAACGTCGAAACGGCGGACTTGTGCGGCCGCCTCGGCGGGCGAAGCCACGCCGCATATGATTGCGGCGGCGGTCCCCAGCAGATGAATACGCGCGTGCGTCAACTCGATCCTCCCCTTTTCATCGGGCGCCCTATTGCCGGTGCGCTCTCGATACCAAGAGTCCGCGCCGGCGGGTTTCCGTCAGGGTAGCGGGTTCTTTTTTCGCGCCAGCCGGATCTCGCCGGGGGTGGTGATGACGGCGACGTCGAGCGAAGCGCTCAACGTTGCAGCGAAATCGGCGGGGCGGTCGATCTGGAAAAGCCCCACCAGCCGCGCGCTGGCCAGATCCGGGTCCGCGATCACCAGCTGTTGGCGATTGTAGCGGTTGAACTGTTCGACGGCGCTGCCGAGCGTCTCGTTTTCCAGCGAGATCTCGCCGCTGCGCCACGCCAGCGATCGCTCGATCGCGGCGGGCTCGGTCGCGATTTCGGGCGCCGCCGCGCCGGGCCGGAAGGTGGCATATTGCCCCGCCTCCAGGATCGTCATCGTCCCGCCGCTGTCGGTCGCCCAGGCGGCGACCCTGCCTTCGGTAACAGCGACGCGCACGCCGCTGTCCGTGCGGCGCACCGAGAAGGCGGTGCCGACCGCGCGCACCTGCGCGATGCCGGCATCGACGACGAAGGGGCGCTTGCGATCCTTGGCGACCTGAAACCAGGCCTGTCCCTCTTGCAGCGCGATGCGGCGGCTGTCGTCCGCCATGGCGACGCGCAAACTGCTGCTGGTGTCGATCGTGGCGACCGAGCCGTCGGCGAGCGGCAGCCGCCTGATCTCGCCGCGCGCGGTCGTTACGCGCTCGACCATCAGGTGCGGCCAGGCGATGATCCCGGCGATCCCCGCCGCCATCGCGCCGCCGGCGCCCGCGAGCAGCCACCGCCGCGTCGGGGAGGTCGCGGGGGGAAGGGGCGGCGCGACATCGATAGGCACGCCCGCTGCCACCGTGCCTCCTGCCACCGCACGGTCGATCGCACTCAACCCCGCCTGCGCGCGGAGCAGCGCACCGGCGTGGCGGCGATCCTGTGCCAGCCATGCCTCGAGCTCGGCGCGTCCGGCCGCATCGAGCGGGTGACGCAGCGCCCAGGCGGCGGCCTCTTCAGCGGGATCGCGCATGCGCAACGCCTCCGTCCGACAATCTTCCCTGTTCGGGTTCCGGCTCGGTGATCAGCTTCAGGATCGCGCGCAGGCTGCGGCTCGCGTCATTCTCGACCACCGCCTCGCTCACGCCCATCGCCGCCGCGATTTCCTTCTGGGTCAGCCCTTCGACCCGGCGCATGAGGAAAATCCGCCGGGCGCGCTCGGGCAGGGTGGCGAGCGCCGCCTGTACGCGCTCGAGTTCCTGACGCGCGGCGGCGAACCGTTCGGGCGAGAGCTGGTCGCTTTCCGATTCGGCGTCGAAGGTTTCCGCCAGCGCTTCGATCCGGACGACCCGTGCGTGCTTGCGCTGCCGCTGCGCCAGGTTGCGGGCCATGGTGAACAGATAGGCGCGCGGCGTCGTGACGTGCGCGACGTCATCGAGCTGGGCCAGGCGGCAATAACATTCCTGCACGATGTCCTCCACGTCGGCCGCAGCGACGAGCCGTCGCTGCAGCCATAGCCGCAGGTCGCGTTCGTGCGGCAGGATCTCGCGTCCCACCCACTCGGCTAGCGCCTCGCGTTCCGTCGTTCCACTCCTCTCACCCTCTAAGAGGCCCGACCGCGATGTTTCCGTCAACCGAGATGCTGAATCAGGTTGTTTAATTCCGCTCAATCCGCCTCCGCCGCGACGCCTGAAGGCCGTCGCTCGCCGTTTCCGCCGATTGCCGGTTAAATATCAGCAGGTTAGGCGAGCTGGCAGATGTCGAGGACATTCATGTCGTCATAGTCCTGGTTCTCGCCCGCCATGACCCAGATGAACGCGTAGGCGCTGGTGCCCGCGCCCATGTGGATCGACCAGGGCGGGGAGATCACCGCCTCGCCGTCCGCCATGACGATATGACGCGTGGCGTCGCCCTGGCCCATGAAGTGCATCACCCGGCCGTTTTCGGGATCGTCGAGATCGAAGTAGAAATAGATCTCGCTCCGGCGTTCGTGGACGTGCGGCGGCATCGTGTTCCACACGCTTCCGGGCTTGAGGATGGTGAGGCCCATCGCGAGCTGCGCGCTGTCGCACACGCCCGGGATGACGAGTTGATGGATTGTCCGCTCGTTCGCCTCCGCCAGACTGCCGCGCTCGAGTATCTTGGCCGTGGCGAGCGGCAGCTTTCGTGTGTCGAAGGCGCGGTGGGCGGGGGAGGAGGCGAGATAGAAACGCGCGCCGTCGCCGGAAAAGCTGACGTCTTTCGCGCCCATCGTGACGTACAGGCTGTCCTTTGCGCCTAGCGCGAACGGCTTGCCATCGACGGTGACGGTCCCCGCAGCGCGGCCGACATTGACGATGCCGAGTTCGCGGCGCTCGAGGAACGGGTGGCCGGCAGCGGAGGCGGGCTCCGATTGATCGGGCAGGCGGACGCTCCCGCTCTCGACCAGCACGCCGCCGATCACCAGCCGGTCGGCATGGGTATAGTTGAGCACGCATTGGTTGGGGCGAAACAAATTCTGAATGAGATAGCGATCGCGCAATTCGTCATTGGACACGCCCGCCATCATGTCGGGATGGGTGGCGTAATAGGTTCGATCGAACATGGCTGCTCCGAAGAAGGACCGGGCCGGGCCAGTATGTTGGCGGCACCGCTCCGCGTCAAAAGGCCACGTGCAGTCGCCATCGAAGCGATGACGACCGCACGGGCAGGGGAGGTTCTTATTTCCCTTTCAGGAATACCGGGGGCGTGTAGGCGCCGTTCGTCGCGACATCCCACACTTCGATGCGCGCCCATTTTCGGCCGCTGAGGTTGACGCGCTTTTCGATCGTGCGCGTGCCGAACGGCGCGCTGCCGGTCAGGTCGATGCGGTCGCGATAGATTTTTTTGCCGTCGCCGCTGACGACCTCGGCGAAGGCGAGGGGGAAGGTCCATTCGATCTTCGCCCGCACCACGGCATTGCGTCCGAAACTGGCTTCCTCGCCGCTCTTCGCGCCGTCGATCGTGAATTCGGGGATCAGCACTTCGCCGGTGGTGGTGAAGAAGCGCCCGCCGCGCAGCGCGTCGAGCACGCTCTGCCAGCCGTCGGAATAGCGCGGCAACGGCCCGTCGAGCCGGAGATAGTTGATGTTCATGTGCGCATAGAGCTCGCTCTCGTCGGAGAGCTGGAACACGTCGACCTCGCCGGGGGCGAATTTGCGCTCGGACGGTTTCGCCGCCCAATTGTTCATGTCGTCGAGCGTGTCGAGCACGCGCGTGCCGAGACGCGGCAGCGAATAGTCCGACGGCATATTCTTCCACGCGCCGCCGAGAAAGCGGTCGCTCTTGAAAAAGGGCGTGTCCTTATGCTTGTCGGGGAAGCCGTACGAACCCTTGATCCGCGGGTGCGCGGTCCACATCAGGCCCTTCTCGTCCTGCATCAGCTTCAGGACATCCTCCGGCGAGCCGACATGATAGATTTTGCCGAGCTTCGGATCATTCTCGACGAAGGGCTGCCCCTCCTTGCGGTCGAGCGTCCAATAGACCGGCTTGGGGAAGAAGCTGATCCAGTGCCCGCCGAGCTGGACGTTGGGCTCCTCGCCCGGGAGCAGCAGCAGCTTGTCATCCGACAGGCGTTCGGTTTCGGCATGCATCGTCTTGAGCAAGGTCAGCCGGTCGCCGGCGCGATCGAGCGCCTCGCGCCCGAGGTGAAGTTCGGCGAGATGAACGATCTCGACGTTCATGTCCTTGAAGCGCTTGACGAAGGGCGGGGACTCGAGCCCGTCGGGCACACCCGTCGATTGCTGGAACCGCGCCGTGTTGAGGAAGGCTTCGGTGTGCTCGACATGATAATGGCTGGTGAAGGTGCGGTGCCCGTCGAGCGCCTTGAAACGGTCGCCGCGTGTATAGGCCAACGCCGCCTTGGTGACGCTCGCGGCGTCGCCGCTGTCGGGCAGCAGGAACACACCCATGTCCTGCGTCGTGCCCGGCGGGGCGTTGACCCATGGCACATAGCGCCGATCGCCCTCGAGCGTCTGGCGCACGCCGAAGCTCGTGCGGCCGGCGAGGTTGCGATAGTCGTTGCCATACCAGGCCGAATTGTCATTGTTCGCGTAATCGAGCGGGTAGTAGAATTGGTGCGGCGGCGGAACGACGCCCAGCGACCCGCCCGCGGTTCCCTCGGCGACGATCATGCGGGCGCGGACCTTGGGCGAGACCGCGGGTTTGCGCGATGCATCGCCTTCCTTGCGCACCATCGCATCTTTGGTGTCGGTGAAGGCGATTGCGCGCCAGGGCAGTGCCGCCGATGTCGCGGCGCTCAGCCCGGCATCGAAGGTGTAGGCGGTGGCGGGGCGCTGCGTCGACATCACCATCGCCGCACGCACCAGCCGCGAACCCGGATAGATTGTGAACTGATAGGAGCCCGAGAAGGGCCCGGCAGCCGCGCCGCCGACGATCACCTTGGTATAGCCGCCCTCCGCGCGCACGCTGATGTCGCTGCGTGTGAGCGTCAGCGGGAAGCTTTCGAACGGCCGCGTGCGCGGATTGTCGAAGAAGACCGTCCAGCCTTCCTTGAGATCGCGCGTGCCGACGGTGACCACGCCGGCGGGATCGATCCCGCCGAGCACCGTCTTTCCGGCGATCGAGACCGCCTCGATCAGCGGCTGGCGGGGATCGAGCGACAAGGCGAGCTGCGCGCGCTCACCCTGCGCCGAGGGCCAGTCGATCGTCACCGAGCCCTGTGTCCGCGCAACGCGCACGTCGCCGGGCAGCGCCTTGCTGGGCGCGTCGAGAACCGTCGCCGGTGCCTGCGCGTGCGCCGCGCCCGCCAAGCCGACAGCGGTTAGCGCGGTTGCCAGCGCCAGCGCGGTGAAAATCCGTTTCCTGTTCAAACCATCCTCCTGTTTTTCGTCGTTCGCGGTGTCGTCATCGGGTCAGAAGTTGAAGCGGACGCCGAGCGAGTATGTCGTGTCGTCGTTGCGCACCTCGCGGACAAAATCCTCGCGCGATTCGAAGTTGCGTGTCTTCTGGCCCGTAATGTTCGTACCGGCGAGGCTGACCGTGATATTTGGGGTCACATCGTAATTCAGGCCGAAATCGAGCCGCCCCGCGGCGCGAATGCCGTTGAGTCCGACAGGGATCGAAACCGGACGGAGCGAGAGGCCGTTGGTGATGTCGCCGTCGAAATATCTGGAGCGGTAGGTGTAGATCATCCGCGCCGAGATGCCGTATTTCTCGTAAATCAGGCCGATGTTGTAATTATATTTGGAGACGCCGAGCAGCGGCAGGCCCTGAAGCCGGTCGCCAGGGGTCGTCACCTCGCTGTCGATGACCGTGAAGTTGCCGATCACGCCCGCGCCGTCGAGCCCTTCGGGAAGGAAGTCGAGGAACAGCTGGCCACCCACTTCGACGCCCTTGATCTTGGCGGAGCCCAGATTGCGGGGAGTCGAGATCACATATTGCAGGCCGTCGATCGTCCGCACCTCGGTCCCGTTGATGATGCGGTCGGTGATGTCGCGATAGAAGCCGACGACCGAGACATAGTTGCTGCGGCCGAAATAATATTCGAGCGACGCATCGAAGCTGTCGGCCTTTTGCGGCCGGAGGTCGGGGTTGCCACCCGATCCGGAGTTCTGGATCGTGCTGACATAGGACACGACATAGCTGAGGCCGGGGTTGAGCTGGCCGAAGCTGGGCCGCGATAGCGTCTTCGAATAGTTGAAGCGCGACTGGAGGCCGCCGCCGAACTGGATGCGCGCGCTGGCATTGGGCAGGAGATCGGTGTCGCTGGTCGAACGCTGGACCAGCACGACGCGCGACGTGCTTGTCGCCGGATCGGTCACCCGCCCCGAACCCGCAATGCTCCGGTCGGTGCGGGTCAGGCGGGCGCCGACCATGCCGTCGACCGAGATCGCATCGGTCAGCGAGAATTCATACCCCGCCTGCAGGAAGCCGGCATAGCTTTTCTCCTGCGCATCGTAATCGCGCGTCGGGTCGAAGGCGGGCGTGTCCGGCGAGATGCGGTACAGCGTCCTGAGCTGCCGCTTGATCGATTCCTGCGTCAGATATCTAGGGTCGATCTGCAGGAAGGATGCGCCGTCGTTCATCTGCGGCACCCCGGGGGCCTGCGACAATATATCCGAGGGCAGGCCGGCGCTTGCCAGCGGTGTCACGAACGAACCGCCCGGGGCCGGCGGGCCGCCGAGATATTGCTCGAACCCGGCCTTGCGCCGCGCGACGCGAACGCCAGCCTGGACATAGTCGAGGAACCCGTCGAAGTCGTATTTGGCGTCGCTCATCACCGACCACAATGTGCCGCGGCTGCGGTTGATGTCTTCGGTCATGCCGTTAGCGAAGGCGAGGCCGGCGGGGTCGTTCATCGGGTTGCCGGGCATCGTCGCGCTGACTTCGTGATTGTCATCCCTGACCTGCACCAGCTCGGCGATGCGCTTGCCGATGTCGACGCGGAAGCTGTTGTTCCTGTTGGTCGAGGACTCATAGGAGATGTCGGTGTTCCAGCTGAGCGCGCCGATCTCCTTGTTGAACCCGGTGGCGATCACATAGATGTCGGTGCGCGCCTTGTTGGCGACGGTCGCGGTGTAATATTCGAGGTTGCGTGCGGTATAGCCGGTGGCGTTGCACAGCTGGCGGATCGTGCCGGTGCCCGTCGGATTGGTCGGGCTCTGCACATTTCCCGAATAATAGCCGTCCGGCTTGACCGCGAAATCCTCGCAGGTATCGCCCGCGGTCGCCTCGAACGACGTGCCGGTGAAGGCGCGGAAGGTCGGGCGCGCCTGATAGACGTCGCCGCGATAGCCCGCGAACAGGCCCTCGACATAGATTTTGGTGTCGGTATCGGGCGCCCATTCGAGTGAGAAATTGCCCTGCGGGCGCTCATATTTGCCAAATTCGATCGCGGCGGCGAAGCCGGTGGGCGAATGCAGGTTCTGCGGCGAGCCGGCGGGGCCGGCGCTGGTGGCGCGCGTCCAGTCGTTCCACGCGACCGGCCGGGCATATTTGTTGCGTTGGTACGAGACGCTGGCCATCGCCGCAATTTCGCCTTCACCCGCGTCCCAGCGGTTGGCGACGAGCAGGCTCACCGCCGGATTGAGCGTGTTCTTCGAGCCGGCCTCCTGCAGATAGGTCGCGCGTGCGCTGCCCGCGATCGTCAATTCCTTGAAATCGAGCGCGCGGCGGAGGCGCATATTGACGCCGCCCGCCACACCGCCTTCGAGCCGCTCGGCCGAATTGGACTTGTAGACGTCAACGCCCGCCAGCGCTTCGGCCGGCAGATCCTGGAACGAGAAGCCGCGGCCGACGCCGGTGAAAATCTCACGCCCGTTCAGCGTGGTGATGATGTCGTCGAGGCCGCGGATGCGCGCGCCGACGATCTCGTTGTTGCCGCCGACGACGACCTGCACCCCGGGCACGCGCTGGAGCGCCGACGCCGTGGTCATGTCGGGAAGCTTGCCGATATCCTCGGCGACGATCGAATCGACCACGGCGGTCGACTCGCGCTTGATTTCGGCGGCGCGGGCAAGGCTCTGGCGGATGCCGGTGACGACGATGGCGTCCCCGTCCTGTGCATCACTTGCCGCCGGATCCACGGCCTCCTGATTTGCGGATGGTGTGGCGGCCGGCGCGGTCTGCGCCTTTGCCATATGGGCGCCGCTGGCGAGCGCGATCAACGCCACGGAAGCGCGAAGACTGATCTTCAATGGAACTCTCCCTGTAAGACATCATATAAGTTAAGCGGATTGATCATATAATTCTGTCGGACGTAATTCGGCGCCTGAGTTGCCCTTCAGGTCATTGATGTTGGTGTGGTTCAGCCCGTCGGGCTGTGGGATGACATAAAGTCTTGCAGATCGCGGTGCCGTTTGAGGCTGCTGCTCATGTGGCTCCGCGCCGCCACCCGGGCGGCGTCGGGATCGCGGCGGATGATGGCGTCGAGGATCGCCTCATGCTCTTCGCTGATCACCGCCTTGTAACGCGCGCCGACATAGCTTTGCCCCTGGCGCAGATAGAGCGAGCGCGGCGGGACCAGGCGGACGCCGAGGAAATCGATCAGCTTGGCGTAATAGCTGTTCTTGCTGGCCCGCGCGATGACATTGTGGAACTCGACATCGGCCTTGACCGAATCATCGAGGCCGATCGCCGCCTCGCCAAGGATCTTGAGCTGCTGGCGCATGCTCATCACATCGACCTCGCTGCGCCGTTCGGCGGCCAGCGCGGCCATCTCGGTTTCGACGCTGAGCCGCAGCTCGAGCAACTGGATCACGTCGCTGAGATTTTCGACCTCTTCGCGCGTGATCTGGAATGCCTGATAGCGTGCGGTCTCGCTGACGAAGAGCCCCTTGCCTTGGCGCGCCTCGACCAGGCCCGCGGCGGCGAGGCGGGCGACCGCTTCGCGGACCACCGTTCGGCTCACGCCCAGCACGTCGACGAATTCCGCCTCGGTAGGAAGCTGCGAGCCGGGCCAGTGTGCGCCGGACAGGATGCTTGCGCGGATATGTTCGCACGCGGCGTCGACCAGCGACGGCCGCCGCTTGCGAAGCGCCAGCCGCTCGTCGTGCACAGCGTCGGTTCCGCCCTGCCTCACGCGCCCATTCTCCCGCCGTCAGCGCTTGATGCGCCATACCCGACTCACATTACCAGTTATAAGTTATATGACAACTTAAATAATTTCATTTCATTTTAGAAAGATGTTCGAGACGCGCAAAGCCAAGCGCGTGCGGCTTTTCACCGAGTGCATATCCCGAAGGCTCGCTGCCTACGCTCCGCTTCTCGCGGGATTGTCCGTATCGTGCGACTGAGGCGGGGCGGTCACCCGCATATTTGCAGAGGGCAAGCACCTCCCAGTGGACATCGGATCGACCGATCCTCGACAGGCCGGGCATTGTATCATCGGCGATGTCGCCGTGCGGGACGCGTCGCTCAGTTCCAGTCGCGCGCGAGGAAACGCGCCTTCGCGCCGCCGAGGACGTTGATGGCGCGATCGATGTTGCGTTGCCTTGCCGCGTCCGATTTCAGATTGGCGAGGTAACGCAGGATTTCCTTCTTGAGACTCGGCTGGAGGCAGTCCCATCTGGCCTTGGCCCCGGCGTCATCATCAAGGCGCGCCGCAAATTCGGGCAGCATGTCGTCTTGCGGACCGCCGCGATAGGCGGGATCGAAAACGACCGACACGTCGACTGTGTCGCCGACATCGGTGCCCGACGCCGTGCGGACGACGCCGTCGAGATACAGGTAAAAGCTGCCGTCGCCCGCCGGCATCATGTTGATCCGCCAAGCGGGATCGGGCTGGCCGTTCACCTGGACGAGGACGGGCAGGGGCTTTTTCCAGTCGGCCTTGATCCGCCGCGCCCGTGCGGCGCTGACCATGACGTAGGGATTGATGCCACGGAGTTCGATCTTTGCGCTGAATTCCATGGGTGCGCGGGTTAGCCGATCGTGCTCGCGAGTTCGCGGTTGAGCCACAGCGCGACGAGCGTGCCGATCGCGCCCGAGAGCAGATAGGCGCCCGCGGCGATCAACCCGAACTGGCTGGAGAGCCAGAGCGCGACCATCGGCGCGAAGCCGGCGCCGAACAGCCACGCGAGGTCGGAGGTGAAGGCCGAGCCGGTGTAGCGGTGGCGCGGCTGGAAGTTCGACGACAGCGCGCCCGACGACTGGCCGAACGACAGGCCAAGCAGCGCGAAGCCGAGGATCATAAAGGTCGCTTCGCCCGCCTGTCCGGCATCGAGCAGTTGCGGCGCGAAGCCGCTGAACGCCGCGATCGCGGCGGCGGTGACCGCGAGCAGCGTGCGGCGGCCGACGCGGTCAGCGAGCATGCCCGAAGCGACAATCGAGCCGACGCCGACGACCGCAGCGATCGCCTCGATCATCAGGAAGCGGACCGGGCTTTCGTCGGTGAACAGGAACACCCACGACAGCGGATAAACGGTGACCATGTGGAACATCGCGAAGCTGGCGAGCGGCGCGAAGGTGCCGATGACGATCGTCTTCCATTCCGACCGCACCGTTTCGAGCAGCGGCGCGGGCTGGAGCGCGCGGTTTTCGAACAATTCGGCATATTCGGGGGTGACGACGATGCGCAGCCGCGCGAACAGCGCGACGACGTTGATCGCGAAGGCGACGAAGAAGGGATAGCGCCAGCCCCATGCAAGGAAATCCTCGGCGGGCAGCGCCGCGATCAGGAACATGAAGAGCAAGCTGGCGACGATGAGGCCGAGCGGCGCGCCGAGCTGCGGGATCATCGCGTACCAGCCGCGCTTGTTCTCGGGCGCATTGAGCGCGAGCAACGAGGCGAGGCCGTCCCACGAGCCGCCGAGCGCGACGCCCTGACCCATGCGGAACAGCGCGAGGAGCAGCGCCGCGCCGATGCCGGCCGTTTCATAGCTGGGGACAAAGGCGATCGCCGCGGTCGAGCCGCCGAGCAGGAAGAGCGCGATGGTGAGCTTCGCGCCGCGGCCATAGGCGCGGTCGATCGCGGTGAAGATGATCGTGCCGACCGGGCGCGCGACGAAGGCGAGCGCGAAGATCGCGAACGACCAGAGCGTGCCCGTCAGCGGGTCGAGGTGCGGGAAGACGAGCTTCGGGAACACCAGCACCGACGCGATGGCATAAACGAAGAAGTCGAAGAATTCGGAGGTGCGGCCGATGATGACGCCGATTGCGATCTCGGCGGGGTCGATGCGGTGGCCGTCTTCATGGAGGGCGCGGGCGTCGCGTTCGACCTCGGTGGTGGGGACGGTATCGGCAGCCATGGTAACAATCCTTGAGCTGGCGCCCTCCGCAGGACAGGATGCGGCGGCACGAGTCGGTCATAGGGCAAAATTACCCCGAATGAAAATGCCCCTGCGCGATCATGGACGGTCGCGGGATTGGACAAAATGTCCTATGTGCAGTGCAACAAAGGAGGCCTAGGCGCGCATCATGCCAAGCAATCTCCCCCGTTTTCCCGCCCGATTGCGGCTTCTGCCGCTGCTCGCCGCGCTGCCCTTCTTGTCGGGCTGCGGGCTGGTCGTGCTCGATCCCGCCGGCGACGTCGCGCGCCAGCAGGGCGACCTGATCGTCCTGTCGACCGTGCTGATGCTGCTGATCATCGTGCCGGTGATGGCGCTGACGATCTTCTTCGCGTGGAAATATCGCGCGTCGAACAAGGACGCGACGTACAAGCCCGACTGGGACCATTCGACCCAGCTCGAGCTGGTGATCTGGTCGGCGCCGCTGCTGATCATCATCTGTCTCGGTGCGGTAACGTGGGTCGCAACGCATCTGCTCGATCCCTACCGCCCGCTCGCGCGGACGGCGCCGGGAAAGCCCGTTGCCGCCGAGGTCAAGCCGCTCGACGTGCAGGTCGTCGCGCTCGACTGGAAATGGCTGTTTATCTACCCCGAACAGGGCGTCGCGACGGTGAACGAGCTGGCGCTGCCGGTGAACCGGCCGGTCCGGTTCCGCATCTCCTCCTCTTCGGTGATGAACAGCTTTTACGTGCCCGCGCTCGCGGGGCAGATTTATGCGATGCCGGGCATGGAAACCAAGCTGCACGGCGTGTTCGACAAGACCGGCGAGTTTGAAGGCTTTTCGGCCAATTATTCGGGCTGGGGCTTTTCGAACATGCGCTTCGCGGTGAAGAGCCTGCCCGCGGGCGAGTTCGACAAATGGGTCGCGACCGCGAAGGCTTCGGCCGAGGGCGACCTCAGCCGCGCCGAATATCTGAAGCTCGAAAAGCCGACGCACAAGGAACCCGTGCGCCGCTTTGCCGCGAGCGATCCGCAATTGTTCGACGCGGTCGTCAACATGTGCGTCGAGCCCGGCAAGATGTGCATGCACGACATGATGTCGCTCGATGCCGCGGGCGGCGCGGGCATCGCGGGCATCGGCAATGTCCGGCAGGTCACCTATGACAAGTTCGCCGCGCGCGGCACCGTCGACGCCGCACGCTGGAGCATGCGTTATGTCGCGGCCGCTTGCAGCTCGCCGGTGATGTCGAACGACCGCCCCGACGCGAAGCCGGTCGCCCCGGCGATGCTGAAAGGCGAGGGGCTTCCCGTCCCGGCCAAGCCCGAACGCACCGCGCTGAGCGCGCCCGCCGCCACCCGCCCGATGTCCTGAACCGAGCCGAGATCCCCATGACCCCGCATCCCGCACCCGAAACCGGTCCGATCCTTGGCAAGCTGTCGCTCGAGGCACTGCCGCTGCACGAGCCGATCCTTGTCGTCACCTTCATCGGCGTCGTCCTTGGCGGCATCGCCGTGCTCGGCCTGATCACCAAGTTCCGCCTGTGGGGCTATTTGTGGACCGAATGGTTCACCACCGTCGACCACAAACGCATCGGGATCATGTATATGATCCTGGGGCTCATCATGTTCCTGCGCGGCTTTGCCGACGCGATCATGATGCGCATTCAGCAGGCGATGGCGTTCGGCGGGTCCGAAGGTTATCTGACACCGCATCATTATGACCAGGTGTTCACCGCGCACGGCGTGATCATGATCTTCTTCGTCGCGATGCCGTTCATCACCGGGCTGATGAACTATGTCGTGCCGCTGCAAATCGGCGCGCGCGACGTCAGCTTCCCCTTCCTCAATAACTTCAGTTTCTGGATGACGACCGCTGGCGCGGTGCTGACGATGATTTCGCTCTTCGTCGGTGAATATGCACAGACGGGCTGGCTGGCCTATCCGCCTTTGTCGGGGATCGCTTACAGCCCCAATGTCGGCGTCGACTATTATATCTGGGGCTTACAGATAGCCGGCGTCGGCACCACCCTGTCGGGTATCAACCTGATCGTCACGATCCTGAAGCTGCGCGCGCCGGGCATGGGGCTGATGAAGATGCCCGTCTTCACCTGGACCTCGCTCTGCGCGAACATCCTGATCGTCGCCTCCTTCCCGATCCTTACCGCGACGCTCGTGCTGCTGACGCTCGACCGCTATGTCGGCACCAACTTCTTCACCAACGACCTCGGCGGATCGCCGATGATGTATGTGAACCTGATCTGGATCTGGGGTCACCCCGAGGTTTACATCCTCGTGCTGCCGCTGTTCGGCGTCTTCTCCGAAGTCACCTCGACCTTCTCGGGCAAAAGGCTCTTCGGTTACACCTCGATGGTCTATGCGACGATCTGCATCACGATCCTGTCGTATCTCGTCTGGCTGCACCATTTCTTCACCATGGGGTCGGGGGCGAGCGTCAACAGCTTCTTTGGCATCACGACGATGGTGATCTCGATCCCGACGGGGGCGAAGCTCTTCAACTGGCTGTTCACCATGTACCGCGGCCGCATCCGTTTCGAACTGCCGATGATGTGGACGGTCGCCTTCATGCTGACCTTTGTCATCGGCGGCATGACCGGGGTGCTGCTCGCGGTGCCGCCCGCCGACTTCGTGCTGCACAACTCGCTGTTCCTGATCGCGCATTTCCATAATGTGATCATCGGCGGCGTCTTGTTCGGCCTGTTCGCGGCGATCAATTACTGGTGGCCCAAGGCGTTCGGCTACAAGCTCGACGTGTTCTGGGGCAAGGTCAGCTTCTGGTGCTGGGTCGTCGGCTTCTGGGTCGCCTTCACGCCGCTCTATATCCTCGGCCTGATGGGCGTGACGCGGCGCATGCGCGTGTTCGACGACCCGAGCCTGCAAATCTGGTTCGTGATCGCAGGGATCGGCGCGCTGATCGTCGCCGCGGGCATCGGCGCCATGCTGGTCCAGTTCGCGGTGAGCATCTGGCGCCGCAAGGAACTGCGCGACACCAGCGGCGGCGATCCGTGGGACGGCCGCACGCTCGAATGGGCGACGAGCTCGCCGCCGCCCGACTATAATTTCGCCTTCACGCCGGTGATCCACGATCTCGACGCGTGGTACGACATGAAGAAGCGCGGGCACCAGCGGCCGGTCGATGGCTATCGCGACATCCATATGCCGAGCAACACCGGCACGGGGATCATCCTGTCGGGCTTCTGCCTCGTCATGGGCTTCGCGCTGGTCTGGCACATCTGGTGGCTCGTCGCGCTGAGCTTTGCGGCGACGATCGTCGGAGCGATCTATCACACCTTCAACTACAAGCGCGATTTCGACATCCCGGCGGCGACGGTCACCGCGGTCGAGGAAGCGCGGACCCGCCAGCTGGCGGCCGGAGCCTGATGCGATGAGTGCCCCCACCATGAACGCAAACGCGATAACCGCCGACGCGCCCGTCCAGTTCTACGACCTCGACGAGCATGCGCATCCCGAGGGGCACAGCACGATGCTGGGCTTCTGGATCTATCTGATGAGCGACTGCCTCATCTTTGCGATCCTGTTCGCCTGTTATGCCGTACTCGGCGGCAGCTATGCCGCTGGCCCGGCGCCGAAGGACCTGTTCGACCTGAAGCTTATCGCGCTCAACACCGCGATGCTGCTCTTCTCGTCGATCACCTATGGCTTCGCGGTGCTGCAGATGCAGCAGGGCAAGGTGAAGGGCGTCCAGATCTGGCTCGCGGTCACCGCGCTGTTCGGGCTCGCCTTCCTCGGGATCGAGCTTTACGAATTCCACCATCTGATCGAGATCGGTGCGACGCCGCAGCGCAGCGCCTTCCTGTCGAGCTTCTTCACGCTCGTCGGCACGCACGGGCTGCACGTCACTTTCGGCATTATCTGGCTGGTGACCTTGATGTTCCAGCTGTCGAAGCACGGCCTGATCGCCGCGAACAAGCGCCGCGTCATGTGCCTCAGCATGTTCTGGCACTTCCTCGACGTCGTGTGGATCGGCGTCTTCACCTTTGTCTATCTGATGGGAGTGCTGCGATGAGCCGCGATCCGCACGCCGCCGCCCACGCGCACGAGGGTCCTCACGAGATCGAGATGCCGCACGCGTCGATGCGCGACTATGTCATCGGCTTTGTCCTGTCGGTGATCCTGACCGCGATCCCCTTCTGGCTGGTGATGACGATGCCGCTGAGTGCGGGGGCGACGGGCGCGATCATCATGGGCTTTGCGGTGGTCCAGATCGTCGTCCACATGATCTTCTTCCTCCACATGACCCCGAAGGCCGAGGGCGGCTGGTCGCTGACCTCGCTGATCTTCACGGTGATCGTCGTCGTGATCATGCTCGCGGGCTCGCTGTGGGTGATGCACCACCTCAACACCAACATGATGCCGATGCCGCACGAACCGACGAGCCAGACGGTGGGTACGACGACAGGCCAGGTGCCGTGACACGCACCCGCCGCGCGGTTTTTGCCGCGGCGGCGCTGGTCGCGGCGATCGGTCTCGCGGCTCTCGGCATCTGGCAGCTCGAGCGGCGCGTGTGGAAGCATGAGCTGGTCGCAGCGGTCGAGGCACGCATCCATGCGGCGCCTGTGGCGGCACCGGGGCCGGATGCTTGGCAGGCGGTCGACGCAAAGGATGACGCCTATCGCCGCGTGACGGCGACGGGGCGGTTTCGACATGATCGTGAAACGCTGGTGCAGGCGGTGACCGACCGCGGCCCCGGTTATTGGGTGCTGACGCCGCTTGAAACGCCGGGGTTCACCTTGCTCGTCAATCGCGGTTTTGTGCCCAAGGAGCGGCGCGATGCAACGGCGCGCGCGTCGGGCAATGTAGCGGGGCCGGTGACGGTGACCGGACTGTTGCGGGTGACCGAGCCCGAGGGCGCCTTCCTTCGCTCGAACGATCCGGCGGCGGGCCGCTGGTTCTCGCGCGATGTTGCGGCGATCGCGAAGGCGAGGGGATTGCGGGGCGCCGCGCCCTATTTCGTCGATGCCGACGCCGGGCCTAACCCCGGCGGCTACCCCGTCGGCGGGCTGACCGTCGTGCGCTTTGCCGACAATCATCTGGTCTATGCGCTGACCTGGTTTGCGCTTTGTGCGCTCAGCCTCTTTTTTGCGTGGCGGCTGTGGCGTATTCGCGATTGATGACCCGCCCGACCATCCCGCCGACCACGCCGTCTAGGGCGCCCGCCGGCCGCCGCAACATGACGCTGCTGATCCAGCTGCGCTGGATCGCGGTCGGGGGGCAGCTCGCGACGATCGGGATCGTCAGCGGACCGATGGGCATCGCGCTGCCGCACGCGCCCCTGCTCGCCGCGATCATGGTGCTGATCGCGATCAACTTCGCGAGCATCGCCTTGCTCCGCCGCGGGCGCGCGGTGACCAATGCCGAGCTGACCGCGGTACTGCTGTTCGACGTCGCGGCGCTTGGGTGGCAGCTCCATCATAGCGGCGGGCTCGCCAACCCCTTCGCCTCACTGTTCCTGCTGCAGGTCGTGATCGGCGCGATCCTGCTCACTCCGCGCTCGTCGTGGGCAATCGTCGTGGCGGCGCTCGCCGCGCTCGCGGCGCTGCGCATCGATCCGACGCCGCTCGTGCTGCCGCCCGCCTATGCCGGCGATCCGATGGGGCTGTATCTGAAGGGTAGCTTCGTTTGTTTCCTGCTGATCGCGGTGCTGTTCGTCGCCTTCGTCACGCGGATCAACCGCAACCTCCGCGACAGCGATGCCGCGCTCGCGACAAGCCGTCAGCGCGCGGCCGAGGAGGATCATATCGTGCGCATGGGGCTGCTCGCATCGGGCGCGGCGCATGAGCTTGGGACGCCCTTGTCGACGCTGTCGGTGCTGATCGGCGACTGGAAGGCGGCGCCGCGGCTCGCGAAGGATCGTGAGATGCAGGAGGATCTTGCCGACATGGATGCGGCGGTGCAGCGCTGCAAGGCGATCGTCAGCGGCATTTTGATGTCGGCGGGCGAGGCGCGCGGCGAGGCGCCGCAGCTGACGACGATGCGCGCCTTCCTGACCGACATCGTCACCGGTGCGCGCACTTTGCGGCGGCCCGGAACGGTCGAGTTCAACGACCGCTTCGGCGCCGATGTCGCGATCGTGTCCGACCCCGCGCTGCGGCAGGTGATCGACAATGTGATGGACAATGCCTCCGAAGTGTCGCCCGACTGGATCGGCGTTACCGCGATGCGCGACGGCGACATGGCGGTGATCGAGATTGCCGACCGCGGACCGGGGTTCAGCGACGAGATGCTCGCGAATTTCGGCCAGCCCTATCGCTCGACCAAGGGGCGGCCGGGCGGGGGGCTTGGGCTGTTCCTGCTCGTCAACGTCTTGCGCAAGCTGGGCGGCGGGGCGACGGTGGCGAACCGCGATGCGGGCGGCGCGCTGGTGCGGATCACGCTGCCGATTTCGGCGGTCGCGCGGCCCGGTGGAGAGACGGCATGAGCGAAACGCGGAAATTGCTGATCGTCGAGGATGACGAGACGTTCGCACGGACGCTGAAACGCTCGTTCGAGCGGCGTGGCTATGCCGCAGAGGTCGCGCACAGTCCCGAGGAAATGGCCGCGATTTTGCAGAATTTCCGCCCGGGCTATGCGGTCGTCGACCTGAAGCTGGGCAGCGCGTCGGGGCTGGCGTGTGTACAGGCGCTACGCGCGAGCGACGCGACGATGCGGATCGTCGTGCTCACGGGCTTTGCGAGCATCGCGACCGCGGTCGAGGCGATCAAGCTCGGTGCCTCCTATTATCTCGCCAAGCCGTCGAACACCGACGATATCGAGGCGGCGTTCGACCGCGCCGAGGGCAACGCCGAAACGCCGGTGGGCGACCGCCAGTCGTCGATCAAGACGGTCGAGTGGGAGCATATCCACCAGGTTTTGGTCGAGACCGATTTCAACATTTCGGAAACCGCGCGCCGGCTCGGGATGCACCGGCGCACGCTCGCGCGGAAGCTGGAGAAACGGCAGATCCGCTAGGGCTTGGCCCGCGCCTATTTCTTCTCCACCAGTTCGCGCAGCAGGAAGCCGTGGAGCATCGCGGCGCGCACCGCATCCTCGGCATGGTCGGCGCCGACCGAATGGCCGCCCTCGATATATTCGTGATAATATACGCGGTTGCCGTTCTCCATTAGCCGCGCGGCATATTTGCGCGCGTGGCCGGGGTGGACGCGGTCGTCCTTGGTCGAGAGGTAGAGGAAGATCGGCGGATATTTCACGCCCTTGCGGATGTTCTGATACGGCGAATATTTCGACAGGAACGCCCAATCCGCAGGCACATCGGGGTCGCCATATTCGGCGACCCACGAGGCGCCCGCGAGCATCTTGTCGTAGCGCCACATATCCTTGATCGGTGAGCCCGAGATCACCGCGCCATAGAGGTCGGGGCGCTGCGTCATCGCCGCGCCAACGAGCACGCCGCCGTTCGAGCGGCCCGAGATCGCGATCTTGCCCTTCGCACTAACGCCGGTCCTGACCAGATCCTCGGCGACCGCGTGGAGATCGTCGAAGCTCGCCTGGCGCTTTTCGCGCAGCGCCGCCTGGTGCCACGCGGGGCCATATTCGCCGCCGCCGCGGATACCCGCGAGGACATAGGCGTTGCCGTCCTCGACCCAGAACAGCCCGAGCGGGCCGGCGCGATACGGCTGGCCGGTGAGATAGCCGGGCGTCTGCGCGGCGCGGAAGCCGCCATAGGCGTGGACGAGCGCGGGGACGGGGCCGGTCGAGCCCTTCTTGCGCGCGAGGAAATAGGGGATTTTCGTCCCGTCCTTCGAGGTCGCGAAGCGCTTTTCGACGGTCATGTCCTTGGCATCGAAGGTCGCGGGCAGGCTCTGCACGGCTTGCGGCGCCTTGCCTTCGGACACGGCGTAGAGCGTCGGGGGCATCAGCATCGTTTCGGCCGATGCGAGCACGATGTCGCGCTTGCCCACCGTGCCCGCGATGGTGACGGTGGCGTTCGCGGCGAGCGGAACCTCTTTCTGGCTCCAATTGCCGGTCTTCGGGTCGCGGCGCAGCGCGAACAGCTTGCCCTCGACATCGTCGAGCGCCTTCACCCACAGGATATTGTCGGTCGCCGAGACATTCTCGATCGCCTGCGCTTTGGTCGGGGTCATCGCGGTGACGATCGGGACCTGCCGGTCCGCCGACATGTCGGCGAGCGACAAGGAGACGAGCGAGCCCGCGGCGATATTCGCCCAATCCTTGTTGAGGAAGATGATCAGCTGGCCGTCGACGACGTCGCGCACGCTCGCGGTGTCGGGGACGATCGAGGAGATATAGCGCGACCCGTCGGCGTTCGGCAGCTTGAGGTCGGCCGTATAGAAGGTCTTGCCGCGGCTGATCATCGGCCAGCGCTTGTCGCCGTCGGTGAAGGCGAAGACGTTCATGCCGACGTCCTCATGCTCGCCCTCGGCCACCGTTTCGGCGGCGGTGAGCGGCGTGCCGCGCTTCCAGCGCTTCACGATGCGCGGATAGCCCGACGCGGTCATGCTGCCCGCGCCATAGTCGGTCGCGACGAGCAAGGTGTCGGCATTTTCCCACGTCACGCTGCTCTTGGCCTGCGGCAGGGTGAAGCCGTCGCCCACAAAGCTCTTCGTCGTGCGGTCCCATTCGCGGACGATGTCGGCGTCGGTGCCGCCGGGGCTCAGCGAGACGAGGCAGCGCTTGTAATCGGGAGCGAGGCAGTCGGCGCCGTGCCAGACCCAGCTCTGTTTTTCGGCCTTGCCGAGCGCGTCGACGTCGATCAGCGTCGTCCAGACGGGCTTGCCGGCAAGATAGGCGTCGAGCGGGCTCTGGCGCCAGATTCCACGCGGATTGTTCGCGTCGCGCCAGAAATTGGTGATCGTATCGCCCATGACCTCGCCGGGCTCGGCGATCTGCCGGTCGTCGTCGAGGATTTCGCGCGCGCGCTTGCGGTCGGCCTCGAACCCCGGGCGGCCGGTGATCAGCTTGTCGGTTGTCGCATTTTCCTTTTTGACCCAGTCGAGCGCCTTCGCGCCTTCGATATCCTCGAGCCAAAGGTAGGGGTCTTTTGCGTCCTGCGCGGCTACCGCGACGGCGGCGAAGGAACAGCTGAGGGCAAGCGCGGCAAGGCTGGCGCGGATCATTCGGAATGTCTCCCCTGGGGTTTGCAGGCGCTGTGCTAGCAGCATTAGACACCGGAGGGGAAGGTGCGGCGGTTACAGATGCAACCAGCCCCAGCCCGCCGCTCGTGTCGAGCGAAGTCGAGACACCCATCGTCGAAGCGGAAGGCCGAGGGGCATCTCGACTTCGCTCGATGCGAACGGAATTCGGGGATTACTGGTCGATGATGATCGTGCCCGGGTGATGCTTGTCGAGATGCTTCTTGATGATCTTGAGATTGCGCGTGTTCGAGCGGAAGAAGAAGTCGAAGGCATCGCCGACGAGCGGGATCGCGCCGAGCGCGGTGTCGACGCCGAGATTGCCGACCATGCGCCAGATCTTCCACTTCGGCATGCCGAGGTTGCGCGCTTCCCAGATCAGATAGGCGCCCATTGTCGCGGCGATCACGTCGCCGACGACGGGGACAAGCCCGACGATCGCGTCGAGGCCGACCGGGCGGTTGATGCCGGGAATGATAAAGCTGCGTTCGAGCAGGATTTCCAGCGTCTCGACGCGCTTGCGCAGCGCTGCGGGATCGTTGCGGTTGGAAATCAGCGCGTCGAAGATCGCATCGGGATTGGGCGTCGAAGGGGCCATCGGGGTCCTTTCACAAGCGCTCGAAGTTGCAGCGCCACTGTATTAGTTAGGTAAGGCGATCACATGATTCAATGGGTGCTGCGCACGGCCGTTGGCGCGCAGGCCGGTCAGGCGCTGCGATGCGACCGACCAGCGGAGCGGCGTCGCGAGTGGAATGAAGGGGGCATAGCGCCGCAGCACCGCCTCGGCCTCACTGACCTGTACCCGGCGCTGGCCGGCGTCGATATTGACCGTCGCCTGGTCGATCAGCTCCTGCGCCTCGCGGTTGCAGAGCGTATCGCGGCGGCACGACAGGCGGCGCAGAGCCCACAGCGCATCGTCGTTCGGCGCGATTTCGTCGATCAGGCGGAGGTCGGCGGCCGACGCCATCGGGACACGCTGGCTCGGCACGCCGATCGCTTTGAAATCGGCGGAGACGTAAGCGAAGAGGATGCGCCCGCCGGGAGTGTCGGGGACGGCGATGCGCAGCGGTTCGATCTCGCGTCCGGCGGCGCGCCAGGCGTCGACGGCCCGCTTCGCCTGCGCGAGGCGCGACGCCTCGTCATATTCGGCCCAAGTGGGGACGAGCGGCGCGGGGCCGCCGTCGCGCGCGTAGAGCGACGGGCGGAGCGTGACCTGCGGCTGCCATTCGGAGAGCCCGAACGCCTCGATCAGCCGCTCGCGCCGGATCGCGCGGACGAGTGCGTCGCGGTTGGCGTCGATCGCGAGGAAGCCTTCGGCGCGGACGAACGACAGGCCGAACAGGCCGGGGACGGGATCGACGACGAGGCGCGAACGGCCGATGTTCGACGCCGCGAAATAGGGCAGGGTCGAAAAACGCCCGCCGATGACGCCATCGGCATAGCCGTTCTTGAACCGCGCGAGCGCGCCCGCGGGCGATGTGCCGACCAGCTCGATCGACGCGGCGGGGTCGTTCGCGGCGGCTTCGGCCGCCTCGGGATCCTCGGCGAGCGGATCAGGGACGGGCGAGAGCAGCACCGCGCGCCCGATCTTGCGCGCGCGCATCGGTCCCCAGCCCATGCCCTTGTTGACGATCGCCATCGAGGGCTGCGCGAGCAGTTCGAGGATCGCGGGCTGCGGCACCGAAAGGCGGATTTCGATCACGGTGTCGGTCATCGCCTTGATCGTCTCGATCTCGGGGAAATCATTCTTGAGGACGTGACGGCTGGCGGGCGCCAGATAGGAGCGCAGGATCGCGGCGACGTCCTCGGCGGTGACCTTGCGCCCGTTGGTCCATTTGGCTTCGCGCAGGCGGAAAATATAGCTGCGCCCGTCGGTGGTCACGGTCCAGCGATCGGCGAGGCCGGTGTCGATCTGACCCTCGCCGTCATAGCTGACGAGCCCTTGCGAGGTCGCGTTAAGCAGCGCGGCGTTGGCGGACGAGAGTTCGCCGTTCAGCGGAGTCGCCGCGGGATTGAGCGAGCCCATCGCGGCGATCCGGACCGGACCGCGCTCGCCGAACAGGCCACAGCTCGCGAGGGCAAGAGCGAGCAGCGCTGTCGCGCCCACGCGCGAGCCGATGCCTCTTGCCCTCATTTTCCGATCATCTCCCTTTCCGATCCGTGCCGCCGATCATAGCCATCCGTACCGAAAGCGGAATAGGCGGCGCCGATTGAATCGATCAGTCGGCGGGGCTGGATGGAGGACGCGTGATCGCGGCGTCGCCATAGGCGCCGGCGAGCTTGCGGCCCTTGGCATAATCGATCAGCAGGCGAAAATAATCGGGAGTGAAACGGGTCGAAAGGCGCTGACCGTCAGGCGTCGTCTCGAACTCGGTCATGCCGTGCTCGGCCTTAGGAAAGACGGCGAGGGTGATCGGTTGTCCGGCGGCGATCAGCGTGCCGATGCGCCGCGATGTTTCACCCGCCGGGGCATCGATGTCCTGCCCGCCCAGCGCCCAAAGCTGCGGCACCTTCACCGCGCGCAGCGTCGGCATCGGGTCGTAGTGGACGGGCGTACCGAAGTTATAGGCCTGTCCCTTCGTCCGGATGTCATCCGCAGTCATGCCAAGGGCGATATGGGTAAAATTGCCATAAACATCCTTGTACCATGGTTCGCCGCGATAACGGGCGCGCACAGCGTCAAATTCGTCGATCCCGTCGACCATGCCGCTGGCGAATATTCGCGTCACGGCGGCGCCGAGTTCCTGCGCTTTGGCGATGACGTCGGGGCCATAGCCCTTGAGGCCCATCTGAAATGCGATCGCCTCGCGATCCTCGTCGGCGACCGACACCGCGAGGCCAAAGCTGACGATCAGGAAGTCGACGTTCGAACGGTTGGCGGCAAGCGGTGCGATCCAGCCGCCCTGGCTCGGCCCCTGGAACCCGAAGCGGTTGCCCCGCGGTCCCGCCAGACGGCGCGCCTCGGCGAGCGCCGCGACAGCGTCGTCGGCGAGGAGCGAAAAGTCCTGCGTATATTTATCGCCCGATTTGCCGGTGCCACGCTTGTCATAAACAAAGGCGCCAACCCCGGCGGCGGGAAGGATGCGCTGGAGCGAATTGAAATCACGCGCCGAGTCGAATTCGCCGCCATGCAGCAACACCACGATCGGAACGGGGCCGTCGCCCGGGGGCATGACAAGGCGCCCGGCGAGCGCCGCGCCGTGGCTGGTGAAACTCGTCTCTTGCTTTTCGAGCGGGATGCGCCGGGCGGTGCGGTCGCCGAACTGGACGCTGTTCGCGGCGCAGTCGAAGCGAACCTGCAATCCGTCGGGGCGTCCGGTCCAGCCGAGCGTGCTTGCCCAATGGTCGCCTTCGCGTTTCAGCTCGCCGGTTTCGCCGTCGAGGTTGCGCCAGCGCAGCGAGGCTTCACCGGCCGTCGCGATGTCGATCAGGCCCCCGTCAGCGAGGCGATACGTCCCAAGTGCGCATTCGGAATCGACGGCGGCCGCGACCGGGTTGGCCAAGCCCATGGCAGCCAGCGCAGCGGCGGCCGCACCGCGCATCCGATTGATTTTCAACCTTTTCCGTCGCCCCACCGTGAGCATGCGCATTTTCTCCATTGATGGTGCGGACGGCGGGACTTGAACCCGCATACCCAGAGGATGGCAGATTTTAAGTCTGCTGCGTCTACCGATTTCGCCACGTCCGCATGATCCGGAGGGTCAAGCCGATGGGTTCATGGAGGTCAAGCGATGTTTGCCGCTTCCCGTCGCCGGGCGGCTCGGCTAGACCGCCTGCCATGACTCCAGTTCTCGAAATTTCCGGCCTCGGAAAAACTTATAAGAGCGGTCACAAGGCGTTGAGCGACGTCGACCTTTCCATCAACAAGGGTGAGATTTTCGCGCTGCTCGGGCCGAACGGCGCGGGCAAGACGACGCTGATCAGTATCGTCTGCGGCATCGTGACGGCGAGCGCGGGGACGGTGACCGTCGGCGGGCACGACCATGCGCAGGGCTATCGCGCAGCGCGGACCATGATCGGGCTGGTGCCGCAGGAATTGCACACCGATGCGTTCGAAACGGTGATGGCGACGGTGAGTTTCTCGCGCGGGCTGTTCGGCAAGCCGCGCAACCCCGGGTTTATCGAGCAGCTGCTGCGCGACCTTTCCTTGTGGGACAAGCGCGATTCTAAGATCATGGAATTGTCGGGCGGCATGAAGCGCCGCGTGATGATCGCCAAGGCGCTCAGCCACGAGCCCGAAATCCTGTTCCTCGACGAGCCGACTGCGGGTGTCGACGTCGAGCTGCGCCGCGACATGTGGAACATGGTGCGCGGCCTGCGCGAGCGCGGCGTGACGATCATCCTCACCACGCATTATATCGAGGAGGCCGAGGAAATGGCCGACCGCGTCGGGGTGATCACCGGCGGGCGGTTGATCCTGGTCGAGCAGAAGGACGAGCTGATCAAGAAGCTGGGGCGCAAGACGCTGACGCTCAATCTGGCCGACCAGCTGGAGGCGGTGCCCGCCGAACTTGCCGACTGGAAGCTTGCGCTCGCGGGCGACGGGCACGAGCTCGTGTACGAATTCGACAGCCAGGCCGAGGCGACGGGCGTGCCCTCGCTGCTGCGGCGGATGACCGACATCGGGGTCCAGTTCAAGGACCTGCACACGCGGCAAAGCTCGCTCGAGGATATTTTCGTCGGGCTGGTGCACGAATCGAACGGCGCAAAGGGAGAAGCCGCATGACCGCGAACTGGCGCGGCGTGCGCGCGATCTACGCCTTTGAAATGGCGCGCTTCGGGCGCACCTTCTGGACCAGCCTGATGCTGCCGGTGATCACCACCGCGCTCTATTTCGTCGTCTTCGGATCGGCGATCGGCAGCCGGATGACCGAGGTCAGCAACGTCCCCTATGGCGCGTTCATCGTGCCCGGGCTGATGATGCTGACGATGTTCACCGAAAGCATCAGCAACGCGTCGTTCGGCATCTATATGCCCAAATGGACGGGGACGATTTACGAAATGCTGTCGGCGCCGCTGTCGCCGCTGGAAACGGTGATCGCCTATGTCGGCGCCGCCGCGAGCAAGTCGGTGATCATCGGATCGATCATCTTTGCCACCGCACACCTGTTCGTCGACGTGCAGGTCGCGCACCCGCTGTTGATGGCGGCGTTCATGATCCTGATGGCGGTGACCTTCTGCCTGTTCGGATTCATCATCGGGATCTGGGCGCAGAGCTTCGAGCAGCTGCAGGTGATCCCGATGCTCGTCATCTATCCGCTGACCTTCTTGGGCGGTGCTTTCTATTCGCTCGACATGCTGCCCGCGGCGTGGCGGACGGTGACGCTGTTCAACCCCGTCGTCTACCTGATCAGCGGGTTCCGCTGGACCTTCTTCGGCAAGGGCGATGTCGGCATCGAAGTCAGCATGGGCGCGGTGACGCTGTTCCTGGCGCTGTGCCTGGGCGTCATTTTCTGGATGTTCCGCACCGGATACCGGCTGAAGAACTGAGGCTTCAGTAACGTCATTGCGAGCGCAGCGAAGCAATCTCCAGCTATCGAACTGGAGATTGCTTCGCTGCGCTCGCAATGACGGGATTTGGGCTGTCGCTCAGCCGTTCAAACGTTCGCGCATTTCCTTGCCCGGTTTGAAATAGGGCACGTTTTTCGCCTTCACGTCGACCGCCGCGCCCGTTCGGGGATTGCGACCGGTGCGCGATTCGCGCGACCGGGTCGAGAAGGCGCCGAAGCCACGCAGTTCGACACGCCCGCCCGAGGCGAGCTGGTCGACGATGGAATCGAAGAAAGTGTCGACGATGCGCTCGACTTCATCGACCCGCAAATCGCTGTTTTCGCTCGCGATCTTTTGAACCAGTTCTGACCGGATCATGTGCTTCCCCTAATATATACAGTCACGCATTCCCCGCCGAAGCGGGTCCCGGTCGTTGCCGGTCAATTGTGCGTGAGACCCCTCCCAACGCGCGGAGAAGGTATCACGAATCCTTGTTTGATCAAAATATATCGCGACACGAAAAAGGCCCGCAGAGGGACACTCTGCGGGCCTTTGTTTCGCCTGACGGCGGAAGGAGGAAATTAATCCTTCTTGCCGGCCTTCAGCGCCTCGCCGAGGATGTCGCCGAGCGATGCACCCGAGTCCGACGAACCGTACTGAGCGACGGCTTCCTTCTCTTCGGCGATCTGCATCGCCTTGACCGAGAAGTTCGGCTTTTTCGAACGGTCGAAGCCGATGACCATCGCATCGAACTTCTGGCCGACCTGGTAACGTTCGGCGCGCTGTTCGTCGCGGTCGCGGCCGAGGTCGGCGCGCTTGATGAAGCCGGTGGCGCCATCTTCGCCAGCCTGGACTTCGAGGCCGTTGTCGCGGACTTCGAGGACGGTGACGGTGATGACGTCGTTCTTCTTCACCGAACCGGCAGCGGCGGTGCCGCCGCCAACGGCCGGAGCACCCTTTTCAAGCTGCTTGATGCCGAGGCTGATGCGTTCCTTCTCGACGTCGACGTCGAGAACGACGACCTGCACGGCCTCGCCCTTGCGGTGGAGGTGCAGCGCTTCTTCGCCCGAGATGCCCCACGCGATGTCCGACATGTGAACCATGCCGTCGACGTCACCCGGCAGGCCGACGAACAGACCGAATTCGGTCGCGTTCTTGACTTCGCCTTCGACGACCGAGCCCACGGGGTGGGTTTCGGCGAACGCGCCCCAGGGGTTCGACTGGGCCTGCTTGAGGCCGAGCGAGATGCGGCGCTTGTCGCTGTCGACTTCGAGGACGATGACGTCGACTTCCTGGCTCGTCGAGACGATCTTGCCGGGGTGGACGTTCTTCTTGACCCACGACATTTCGCTGACGTGGACCAGGCCTTCGATGCCGGCTTCAAGTTCGACGAACGCACCGTAATCGGTGATGTTCGTGACCGTGCCCGACAGCTTCGCACCGACGGGGTATTTGGCGGCGACGCCTTCCCACGGATCGCTTTCGAGCTGCTTCATGCCGAGGCTGATGCGCTGCGTGTCGCGGTTGATGCGGATGATCTGGACGCGGACATTGTCACCGATGTTGATGACTTCGCTCGGGTGGTTGACGCGCTTGTAGCTCATGTCGGTGACATGGAGCAGGCCGTCGATGCCGCCGAGGTCGACGAACGCACCATAATCGGTGATGTTCTTGACGGCGCCTTCGATGATCTGACCTTCTTCGAGGTTCTGGATCAGGCCCGAGCGCTGTTCGGCGCGCGTTTCTTCGAGGATGGCGCGACGCGACACGACGATGTTGCCGCGGCGACGATCCATCTTGAGGATCTGGAAGGGCTGCGGCAGGTCCATGAGCGGGCCGACGTCGCGCACGGGGCGGATATCGACCTGCGAACCCGGAAGGAACGCCACGGCGCCGCCGAGGTCGACGGTGAAGCCGCCCTTGACGCGGCCGAAGATGACGCCTTCGACGCGGGCTTCCTTGTTGAATTCTTCTTCGAGGCGGTCCCAGGCGGCTTCGCGGCGAGCACGGTCGCGCGACAGCATGGTTTCGCCATTGGCGTTTTCGACGCGGTCGACATAGACTTCGACTTCGTCACCGACATTGATGTCGGCCTTCTGGCCCGGCATCGCGAATTCGCGAAGCGGCACGCGGCCTTCGCTCTTCAGGCCGATGTCGATCACTGCCAGGTCGTTTTCGATCGCGGTCACGGTGCCCTTGACGACGCGGCCTTCAAAGCCGCCGTCGGCACCACCAAGCGATTCATCGAGCATCGCGGCGAAATCGTCGCGCGTCGGGAAAGCCGTAGTGGCCATAATGGATATTCCTTACTTCATCTGTTCCGGCCAAGCGGTTGGTTCCGCTGGTCTTGTGGCCGATCCGCCACGCCTGCCGGATGCAGGGCGCAGCATCCTTCGAGCCGGTTGCCGGCGAGTCATGGACAAAGCAAAATGGGCGCGGAGGGTGTGTCCCATCGCGCCCGCCGCTCGGTTCGAGCGGCGGTCGGTCCATGCCTCGACCAGCAATAAAGCCCGTCGGACGGCGCGCATATAGTCTGCAAGCCCTGCCGAAGCAAGGCGGAAAGCCCGTATTAGCCGCGCGCCTTCCGGCGCTGTTCGACGAACGCGATCGCGGCGGCGAGTGCGGCGTCCTTGTCCATGCCCGTGTTGTCGAGCAGCATGGCGTCCTCCGCCCGGAGGAGCGGCGCGTTGGCGCGGCCGGTGTCGCGCGCATCGCGGGCGTGAACGTCGGCGAGCACGGCATCGAAACCGACATCGACGCCGCGTCCGAGCATCTCGGCATGACGGCGGCGCGCGCGTTCCTCGGGGCTGGCGGTGACGAACAGCTTGGCATCAGCGTGCGGCGCGATGACGGTGCCGATGTCGCGCCCGTCGAGCACCGCGCCGCCCGGCTGGTTGGCGAAATCGACCTGGCGCTGGAACAGCGCCTGGCGCACGGCGGGGTGGATCGACACACGGCTCGCGAGCCCGCCGGTGGTTTCATAACGCAGCGCCGGATCGTCGAGCAGGCTGTCCGGAAAGTCGCACGCGGCGAGCGCGTCGGCGGCATTGTCGGCGTCGCCATGGTTGAGCTGCGTCTGGTAACCGACCGCGCGATAAAGGAGGCCGGTGTCGAGCACGGGCAGGCCGAAATGCGCGGCCAGTCCCTTGGCGATCGTGCCCTTGCCCGACGCGGTTGGCCCGTCGACGGCGATGATCATTGCTGGAGCCCGGCGAGCAGTTCCTCGAAATTGGGGAAGCTGGTCGCGACGGGGGCGATGTCGTCGATCGTCACCGGCGCCTTGCCGACGAGGCCGGCGACGGCGAAGCTCATGCAGATGCGGTGGTCGAGGTGGCCGGCGATGGTGGCGCCGCCGGGAAGCGGGTCGCCGCCGGTGCCGTCGATGATCAGGCCGTCTTCGGCTTCTTCGACGCGCGCGCCGATCGCCTTGAGGCCGGTCGCCATCGCCGCGATGCGGTCACTTTCCTTGACGCGCAGCTCATCGAGTCCGGTCGTGACGGTGCGGCCCTCGGCGAGTGCCGCCGCGATGAAGAGGATCGGGAACTCGTCGACCATGCTCGGCACGATGGCGGGGTCGACGGCGATGCCCTTGAGCGTGCTGTGGCGGACGCGGAGGTCGGCGACGGGTTCGCCGCCCACCTCGCGCGCATCGAGCAGCTCGATGTTGCCGCCCATCTGTCGCAGCACCTCGACCAGCCCGGCGCGGGTCGGATTGAGCCCGACATTGGCGATGGTGACGTCCGACCCCGGAACGAGGAGCGCGGCGACGATGAAGAAGGCGGCCGACGAAGGGTCGCCCGGAACGATGATCGTCTGCGGCTTCAGCTCGGCCTCGCCGCGGACGCGAATATGACGGGTGCCGTCGGCGCCCAATTCGACGGTCAGGTCGGCACCGAAACCCTTGAGCATGCGTTCGCTATGGTCGCGGGTCGGCACGGGCTCGATCACTTCGGTAATACCCGGCGTGTTGAGGCCGGCGAGCAGTATCGCGCTCTTCACCTGCGCCGAGGCCATCGGCAGGAGGTAGGAGAGGGGGATGGCGGGCGCGAGGCCGCGCACCATCAGCGGCAGGCGGCCACCGGGCGAGGCGCTGATATCGGCGCCCATCTGCGACAGCGGATCGATGACGCGGCCCATCGGGCGGCCCGACAGGCTGGCGTCGCCGATAAACGTCGTGGTGATCGGGTGGCTCGCGACAAGCCCCATGAGCAGACGCGTCGAAGTGCCGCTGTTCCCCATGTCGAGCGCTTCGCGCGGCTGGAGCAGCCCGCCGACCCCGACCCCGTGGATGCGCCACTCGCCGTCGTCCTGGCGCTCGATCGTCGCGCCCATCGCGCGCATCGCGGCGGCGGTGGCGAGCACGTCATGCCCCTCGAGCAGCCCGGTGACGCGGCTTTCGCCGACGGCGAGCGCGGAGAGCATCAGCGAACGGTGCGAGATGCTCTTGTCCCCCGGAATCGCGATCCACCCTTTGAGCGGAACGGAAGCGGAAAAGCTGCGCGGCGTGGCGGTTTGATCGGTCATGGCGTGCGGCTTTTGACAGCGGCCTTGCAATCTGGCAAGGCGCACGCCGATTTGACGGATAGCTATTCAAGCCCCGTCGCTCTTCCGATATTTCTATCCTGTTTCCAAAGGGTTACGAGGCATATATGATCAAGGCTGAATGGGGCACGAAGCGTAGCTGCCCGAAATGCGCAACCCGATTCTATGATTTGACCAAGGATGATCCGGTGAACTGCATTAATTGCGGTTACAACTGGATTCCGGAATCGGTGCTGAAATCGAAGCAGCCGATGCCGTTCGAGCAGATCGAAAAGCCCGGCAAGGTCGCCAAGGAAGAAGGCGTCGACGAGGATCTGGATCTGGACGTCGATGTCGACGAGGACAGCGATTCGCCCGACAATGACGTCGACCTCGGCGGCGACGACGATCTGGGCGTTGCGACGGGCGACGACGAAGACGTCGAAACCTGATTTTTTCAGCGAGGGACCAAAAAGGCATCGCAAGATGCATTTGGCCCCTTGCATCACTCGGCGGCGCTGCTAAAGGCGGCGTCCCGGTCGCAGCAGCCAAGCATATTGGCGAGGGCGGCACGATGAAATGGTACGGGGCCTTAGCTCAGCTGGGAGAGCGCCTGCATGGCATGCAGGAGGTCAGCGGTTCGATCCCGCTAGGCTCCACCATTACAAAAAAGGCCCGCGAAAGCGGGCCTTTTTTGTTGCGCGGCGGGTCGGTGGCTATTCGGCCGCTTCTTCCTTGTCGAACACGGGCTCGAGCGCGATCGGGTCGGCGAGCGTGATGCGGTCGAGGATCGACGCGGTGTCGTCGCGGACTTTCAACATCAGGCTGCGCAGCCGGCATTCGGATTCGGGCAGGCAATTCTTGCAATGTTCGTGCGCGTTGCGCGCCGCGCACGGGACGAGCGCGAGCGAGCCGCGCGTCAGGCGGACGAGATCGCCATAGCTGATGTCGATCGGCGGCAGGGCAAGCTGGTAGCCGCCGTCGCGCCCGCGCTGCGAAATGAGCAGCCCCTCGCGCGCCATTTCGGACAGGATCACGGTCAGGAATTTGGGCGGGATATTCTGCGCCTCCGCAATATCCGCAAGCTGCACCTGCCCCTTGCCCCAATGGTCGGCAAGATGCTGGAACGCGCGGATCGTATAGCGGGTTTTTTGCGAGAGCATGGCGGCGTTACTGTGACATATTCAGCCTTAATTCAACCTGTCTGGATGACATAAGTTGCAGAGTTGATGAAAATCACAGCGGGTGGCATGAACCACCCCTATAAAGGTCGCATGGTGGCCCGGCATCGGGCGCGGCAAGGGTGATTGCGATGATGCGTAAAATATTGGCGACCCCTGCGGTGCTCGCGGCGTGCCTGCTGGCCGTCGCGCCCGCACAGGCGCAGTTCGGAAGCCTGCTTCGCAAGGTGACGACGCCCGCGCCGAAACCGAGCGAAGAGGGCAATGGCGGCTGTCCCAAGGGCAAGAAGGGCAGCAGTGCGGGCCGGAGCATTTTGGGCGGTGTGCTCAACGAGGCGATCGGCAGCGCGGCGAGCAAGGCCGGTGTCTATAGCTATGTTCCGATTTCGGAGGTCAGCGGGACGCTCACCGATGCGATCGCCTGCCGTCTCGACCCCGCCGAGCAAGTGCAGGCGGCGGCGGCGACCGAGGAGGTGACGCGCGGCGAAGAGGTCGGCGCGACCGCGAACTGGACGAGTGAAACGCGCGCGAATGTCAGCGGATCATCGACCATCGCGGCGAAGAACGAGCTCGCCGACGGCTCGCAGTGCATGAACGTCACCGACATCGTCATCGTCGAGGGCGAGGAAACGCGCGTGTCGAAACGGATGTGCAAGGGCCCCGGCCAGGCGCGCTATGTCCTTGCGGCGTAAAGCGTTTCGCGTCGCGGCGGCGGCGGGTCTGATCGCGTGCCTGACCGGCGCTGCCAAACCGGCGATCGATCCCGCGAACCCGACGTGCCCGCTGACCCCCGACTGGTCGGCGAACCCGACGATGAAGCTGACGCCTGTCGCCAAAAAGAACGGCAAGGTGCTGCTCGCCGAGGGGCGGATCGATGCGGGGCTGCCCGACCGGTTGAAGGCCGCGCTCGCCGCCAATCCCGACGTCAGCGAAGTGTGGCTGCGCTCGCCCGGCGGCGACGCGCGCGCCGGCAATGCCGCGGGGCGGATCATCCGATCGAACTTCGGGCTGACGACGCGGATCCCGGCGGGCTGGGCCTGTTTCAGCGCGTGCAATTTCATCTTCATGGGCGGCCAGCCGCGCGTGATCGATCCCGGCGGGCTGTTCATCGTCCATATGTTCACGCGCACCGGCGACCGCAGCGCGATCGACATGAGCGTCGCAATGGGCACCGACGCGACCAAGGAGCTGATCGGCGACATCGAACAGGACGCCGCGCTGCTCGCGAGCGAGGATAATGATTTCCTCATTCGCATGGGGGTGTCGCGCAAGCTGCTGACCGAGGTCATGTATCAGCAGAAAGCCTTGGCGAACGCCGAGGACAAATCGACGCGGCGATGCCTGACGCAGGCCGAGGTCAGGACCTATAACGTTGCAAATAACAACGAATAGGATAGTCTCGTCTCCATAAGAGGAGAGGCTGCCATGAACGAGATGACGCACGATCACGCCACTTTCCGGTCGATGATCGACGGAACGCAGGAAGATTGGGACATTATCGCGCGCGAGCAGAAGGAGTTCGCGCCGAACAATGGCAAGCGCATCCTCGATCATCTGAAGCTGCTTGGCGGCGATTATGGCGGCTTTCCGGTCGACCGGCTCGAACATTGCCTGCAGACCGCGACGCGTGCGCATCGCGATGGCCGCGACGAGGAATATGTCGTGATGGCGCTGCTTCACGACATCGGCGACACGCTGGGGGCGTTCAACCATCCCGATGTCGCGGCGGCGATCCTGAAACCCTTCCTGTCAGAAGAAAATCTATGGATCGTCCAGCATCATGGTGTGTTCCAGGGCCATTATTTCTTTCACTATCTGGGGCTCGACCGCGACATGCGCGACCAGTTCAAGGATAGCCCGCACTATGCGGCGTGCGCCGAATTCTGCGAGAAATATGACGCGCCGGCGTTCGATCCCGATTATGCCAGCGAGCCATTGGAGTTTTTCGAGCCGATGGTGATGCGCCTATGCTCCTATCCGCGAACCAGCATCTACAAGAAGGTGATGGTCGAGGAGGCGGCCGAGTAGAGGCCGTGCTCCCCGGCGAAAGCCGGGGCCCATTTTACGATTGGTTCTGGACCCCGGCTTTCGCCGGGGCGCACTATGGGCGGGCTTACTTGCCCTTGAACTCGGTCTTGCGCTTCTGCTGGAAAGCCATGATGCCTTCCATCGCGTCGGCGGTGCCGCCCGCGATGAATTGCCCCTTGGCTTCGGCGTCGAGCGTGGTCGAGAAATCCTGCGACAGGCCGTCGCGCAGCACCTTGCGCATCGTGCCGAGTGCAATGGTCGGACCGTTCGCGAGGCGAGTTGCCAGCGTCTTGGCCTCGGCCATCAGCTCGGCGTCGTCGACACATTTATAGATCATGCCCCAGTCGGCCGCCTGCTCGCCGCCGATCTTTTCGCCCAGCATCATCATCTGCAGCGCGCGGGGCACGCCGACGAGGCGCGGCAGCAGCCACGACGAGCCGCCGTCGGGGACGAGGCCGATGTTGACGAAGGCCTGAAGGAAATAGGCGCTCTTGCCCGCGATCGTGAAATCGCCCGACAGCGCGAAGCTGCATCCGACGCCCGCCGCGGGGCCGTTGACCGCGGTGACGACGGGGATGTCGAGATTGGCGAGCGCGAGCAGCATCGGGTTATAATGGCCGCGCAGCGCATTGCGGCTCCGCGCGCCGCCGCCGACCGCACCGCCACCCGAGCGGTCGCCCGCGAGGTCGGCGCCCGAACAGAAACCCCGGCCTTCACCGGTGATCAGCAGCGCGCGCGCGCCGAGGCCGGGCAGATGATCGAGCGCTTCGCGAATGTCGTCGGCCATCGCGGGCGGCATCGAGTTCAGCCGGTCGGGCCGGTTGAGCGTGATCGTCGCGACATGGTCGGCGAGTTCGAGCTTGATCGTGTCGAAGGTCGGAAGGGTCATGGGGAAGAATCCTCTGCGCTCTCGTTGGTCTTTACCTTTACGTTCACGTAAAGTTGTGACGCATTCGCGGCGCGAGTGCAAGAGGGTTGGGCCGAACCCGGCTGGAAGGCGAGAAGACCATCTGCCGTCGGGCATCGTCTCATGGGGGCGTTGCGCCTCAATAATCGACGGTACGGCCCCTTTCGGGAGGTTTGGGGTTCATATCGATCCAGAATGCTTCGACGAAAAGCGCGGCGAGGGGGACGGAGAGCATAACGATCGGAACGATGGCGCGTTTGGCCCAGAAGGCGGGGTTCGCGCTTCTGAGAACAGCGATGAGCACATAGGACAGCGAAATGAAGATCGAAAGCATCGCCATGACACTCAGATAGATGCCATCGTCCCAGACC
>SCNS01000028.1 GCA_005503215.1 Sphingomonadaceae bacterium 3R27C6
GCCCATCTCAATCGCCCTTGCGGAAGCGGCGGAAGCGTTCGCGGCCTTCGGCCTCGGCTGCGGCGGCGCGCGCGGCGCCCAGCATCTCGGCGCGGCCCTGCGCCGTCATGACGGCGGCAAGGTCGGCGATCTGCTGCGACTGGATCGCGAGCAACTGGTTGCCCGCCTGCGCCGCCTGCAGCGCGCCGGTCGCCGACTGGCTGGCGCCGACGATCGTCGAGATCGACGTCCGCGTCCCGCCCATGTTCGAGACGATACCGGCCTGCACCTTCATCGCATCCTCGAACGCTCCGACGCTGTCTTTCCAGCGCGCCTCGGCATTGGCGACCAATGCCGACGTCGGGCCCGAGAAGGCGGTTCCCTTGTAGCGCTGCTCGAAGCCCTTGCGGATATCGGCGACGTCATAGGCAATGCCTTCGGCCTCGGTGAGCAGCTGCTTGGTCTGGTCGATCTGCGCCTGCAGTTCGCCGAGCGTCGAGGTCGGCAGGCTCTGGAGGTTGCGTGCCTCGTTGAGCAGCGACGTCGCCTGGTTCTGGAGCTGCTTGATCTGGTTGTTGATCTGCTCGAGCGTGCGCGCGGCGGTCAGGATATTCTGCGAATAGTTGCGCGGATCGTGGACGATGCCGCCGACCTGTGCGCTCGCCGGCGCTGAAAGCATCGGACCCGACACACTCGCGGCGACGAGCGCCGCTGCGGTGATCGAGCGGAGGATATTCTTCTTCATTGGGGGGACTCCTCATTGGGGGCGACTGCGGGGGGCAGCAGCTCGGTCGCCCATTCGAGCTTGCGGTGGGAGAGCCACGCAGCCGCGAAGCCCTCGCGGCCGTGCGCGGCGAAAAGCTCGCCGATGCGGGTCTGGTCGGTTTTCGAGGAGGCGGCCGTGAAGGCGAGCGCGATGTCGCCGAGCCCGAGGTCAAAGAGGCGGTTGCCGCGGCGCGACTGGCAATAATAGTCGCGCTTGGGCGTCGCTCGGCTCAATATCTCGGCCTGCCGGTCGTTGAGCCCGAATCGCTCGTAGATACGCGCTATCTGCGGTTCGAGCGCGCGCTCGTTCGGCAGGAAGATACGCGTGGGACAGCTTTCGATGATCGCCGGCGCGATGCTCGAAGTCTCGATATCGGCAAGGCTCTGCGTCGCGAAGATGACGCTGGCGTTCTTCTTGCGCAGCGTCTTGAGCCATTCGCGCAGCTGCGCGGCAAAGGCTCGGCTGTCGAGAACGAGCCAGCCTTCGTCGATGATGATCAGCGTCGGCGATCCGTCGAGCCGGCCGGCGATGCGGTGGAAGAGATAGGACAGTACCGCGCCAGTCGAGGCTGCGCCGACGAGACCCTCGGTCTCGAACACCTGCACCATCGCCTCGCCGAGCTTCTCCTCGTCGGCGTCGAGCAGCCGGCCCCAGGGACCGCCGACCAGATAGGGCGCGAGTGCCTGCTTGAGTTCGATCGACTGAAGCAGCACCGCAAGACCCGTCAGCGTGCGCTCGGCCACCGGCGCAGTCGCGAGCGAGGTGAGCGCCGACCAGAGATGCTCCTTTGCCGCCGGATCGATCTCGACGCCTTCACCCGCGAGCATCGCGGCGAGCCATTCGGCCGCCCAGCTGCGTTCAGCCGCCTCGTCGATCCGCGCAAGTGGTTGCAACGAAACGCCGCCCTCGCCATCGTGCAAGGCGCCGCCGAGATCCTGCCAGTCGCCGCCCATGGCGAGCGCAGCAGCGCGGATCGAGCCGCCAAAGTCGAAGGCGAATATTTGCGCCCGCGGATAGCGACGGAACTGCATCGCCATGGTTGCGAGCAGCACCGATTTGCCGGCGCCGGTCGGTCCGACGACGAGGCAGTGCCCAACATCGCCGACATGAAGGGAAAGACGGAACGGGGTCGAACCTTCGGTCTTGCCGTACAGCAAGGGGGCATCACCGAAATGTTCGTCCCGTTCCGCTCCCGCCCACACGGCAGAGAGGGGGACTATGTGGGCGAGATTGAGCGTCGAAATGGGAGGCTGGCGGACATTGGCATAGACGTGCCCCGGAAGCCCCCCAAGCCAGGCCTCGATCGCGTTCATGCCCTCGATCGTGCAGGTGAAGTCGCGGCCCTGGATGACCTTCTCGACGAGCCGTAGCTTCTCGGCCGCGAGCGCCGGATCGGCGTCCCACACGGTGACCGTGGCGGTCACATAGGCGATGCCCGCGTGATCGGCACCCAGCTCCTGCAGCGCGATGTCGGCATCGGCCGCCTTGTTCGAGGCGTCGCTGTCCATGAGCACCGACTGCTCATTGGTCATGACCTCTTTCAGGATCGCCGCGATCGACTTACGCTTGGCGAACCATTGCCGCCGGATCTTGGTCAGCAGCTTGGTGGCATCGGTCTTGTCGAGCATGATCGCGCGGGTCGACCAGCGGTAGGCGAAGGCGAGCCGGTTGAGTTCGTCGAGCAGCCCCGGCCAGGTCGACGACGGAAATCCCGTGATCGTCAGCGTCCGCAGATGCTGGTCGCCAAGCCGCGGCTCAAGCCCGCCGACGAGCGGCTGATCGGTGAGCAGCGCATCGAGATAGACCGGCGTTTCAGGCACGCGGACGCGCTGCCGCTTGGTCGAGACGGTCGAATGGAGGTAGGTCAGCGTCTCGCCGTCATCGAGCCATTCGGCCTCGGGCATGAAGCCTTCGACGAGATGGAGGACGCGGTTCGTCCGGTCGGTGAAGCTCGCGACGTGTTCGCGCGGGTCCACGCCCGAGCGCGCCATCCCTTCATAGAGCCACCCTTCCGCGCGCGAGGCATCCTCCGCCGGCGGCATCCACAAAAGAGTCAGGAAATAGCGGCTCTCGAAATGCGCCCCTTCCTCCCGGAACTGCTCCTGCCGCTCCATGTCGACAAGCGCGGACGCCGGATCGGGAAACTCCGACTGCGGATAGCCGCTCGCCGGCAACCGCTGGGCCTCGACGAACACCGCCCAGCCCGAGCCGAGGCGCCGCAGCGTATTGTTGAGGCGTGAGGTCACCGCGACCAGTTCGGCTCGCGTGGCGCTGTCGAGATCGGGGCCGCGGAAGCGCGCCGTGCGCTGCAGCGATCCGTCCTTGTTCAGCACCACGCCCTCGCCCACCAGCGCGACCCACGGGAGAAAATCGGCAAGGCAGGCGGATTTCGAGCGATATTCGGCAAGGTTCATCATGGCCGCATCCAGACAGGATATTTGAGGTGACGCCTTGCGACGTCGACGAAGAGGGGATCGCGGCGCGCCGCCCAGACCGAGAGCGCATGGCCGATCGCCCAGATCGCGATGCCGGCGATCCAAAGGCGAAGTCCGAGTCCGATCGCCCCAGCAAGCGTGCCGTTGACGATCGCGAGCGACCGCGGCGCGCCGCCGAGCAAGATCGGCTCGGCGAGCGCCCGGTGAACCGGGGCGAAGAAGCCCGGAACCTCCTCCATCAGATCAGCGCTCCGCCGCCGAAGGAAAAGAAGGACAGGAAGAAACTCGACGCCGCGAATGCGATCGACAGACCGAACACGATCTGGACGAGGCGGCGGAACCCGCCCGACGTGTCGCCGAATGCGAGGCTGAGGCCCGTCACGATGATGATGATCACCGCAACGATCTTGGCGACCGGCCCCTCGATGCTCTCGAGGATCGATTGCAGCGGCGCTTCCCACGGCATCGACGAACCGCCGGCATGCGCCGGGGCGGAAACGACCAGCGCGACGAACAGCGCGGTAGAGCAGAGCATGGCGCGACGGGCGCCATGCCGGAAGGCATGGGTCATCATATTTCTCCTTCGGGGATGAGCGGGGTGATGCAGAACTGGCCGGTCACAGGGTCAAGGCCATCGACACGGGCAAGTTCGGAAAGGCGGCGCCCGGTGCCGTCGCGTACCAGCACGGCGACAAGGTCGATCGTCTCGGCGAGCAGCGCGCGCGGGACCGTCACCACGGCCTCCTGAATGAGTTGCTCCATCCGGCGCAGCGAGCCGAGTGCGGTCCCCGCATGGATCGTGCCGATACCGCCGGGGTGACCGGTGCCCCACGCCTTCAGAAGCTCAAGCGCCTCCGCTCCCCGGACTTCGCCGATCGGGATGCGATGAGGCCGTAGACGGAGCGAAGAGCGCACGAGGTCCGCGAGCGTCGCCACGCCGTCCTTCGTTCGCATGGCGACGAGATTGGGCGCGGCGCATTGAAGCTCGCGCGTATCTTCGATCAGAACGATACGATCCGACGTCTTCGCAACTTCCGCGAGCAATGCGTTGGTAAGCGTAGTTTTTCCGGTACCGGTACCGCCGGCCACCAGAATATTTTTCCGCTCGGACACTGCGCAGCGGAGGATCTCGGCCGAGAGGTCCGACATGATACCGGCGGTGGCATAATCGTGAAGGGTGAACACCGCGACGGCGGGCTTCCGGATGGCGAAGGTCGGCGCTGCCACCACCGGCGGCAACAGCCCTTCGAAGCGCTCGCCGGTCTCCGGGAGTTCGGCAGAGACGCGCGGCGAGCCAGCGTGGACCGCGGCGCCAACATGGTGCGCGACGAGGCGAATGATGCGTTCGCCATCGGCGGCGGCAAGAAGGATTCCGCTGTCGGCGATGCCGATGCCCAACCGGTCGACCCAAAGACGGCCATCGGGGTTGAGCATGATCTCGATGACCGAGGGGTCGGCAAGCCATTCGGCGATGGCGCCGCCAAGCGCGGTCCGGAGCATGCGCGCGCCGCGTGCCTGCGGCTCATTGCCAGTCGATGCTGCGCCCATCGGAGTCCCCGTTCATTGGTCCGGGCAACGGCGCCCGGCTCGACGGGGACGAGTAAGAGACGCAGAAAAGTCCCGGCTTCAACAGGGATTTACGCGCGTCAAACCATCGGAAAGAATGACTAGCCATTGCCTATGCGGCCGGCTCGGTCTGCAGCCATCTTACCGCGACTCACTCCGATGATGCTTGCGCGCGGCGCTATTTCGACAATCATGTAAACATGAATGATTCGGGGTCGCACCCAATTGACGACGAAGCTCGATGGAACCGCCTGACAGAGAAGCAGCGCGCGTGCCTTGACCTGCTCATCGAGCACAAGACCTCGAAAGAGATCGCCCGGCTTCTCGATATTTCGAAGCACACCGTCGATCAGCGGTTGAATCTGGCGCGCGACACACTTGGCGCGCAGGACCGGAACGAGTCCGCCTTCATCTACCGTCAGATGAAGGAGAAATACGACCGAGTGACATACGACGCGGTGGAGGTTCCGGCGACGCCGGCATTGGTGCGATCCGAGTTTCCGGACGGCGGCTCGCCCAACCTCATGGAACTGCACGACAGTTCGGCGTTGCAGGGCGGGTCATCGGGAATTCGCCCGCCGTTCAGAGGTCTTTTCAAGCGCGATCATAATTCGGCAAACCGGCTTTGGATCTATCTCGCCGGACTTGCCGCTGCGGTCTGGATTGTCCTGGGTGGTCTCGGCGTTGCCCAAGCGCTGAACCAGCTGATCCAGAACTGACCTCTCTTCAAATCGGTCCAATTGGCTGAGGCTCTGCGGCTTCGGCGAAGGAGAACCTATGTCTGAGAATATTGCCGCAATGGCGGCCCGGCTGCATCGCGACGTCCCAAATGCCGAGGGAAGTATCGACGACGCGCTGATTGCCGTGGCTTCGCTCACCACCAGCGTCGTTATGGCCCGGCGCGCGATCGGCGCACCGGCGAAAACGGGCCAAGGAACGATCATACGCTTGGTCGAGGCGCAGATGTCGCTCGTCAAGGTCAGCGGCAGCATTCTTCGCGCGCACAATGAGCTGGCCGAGATCGGCAAGGAAACGGCCGGGTACGATCTGCGCGAATGCCCGTCTGTTGCCGGCACGAAGGTCGTTCCGCTTTCTTCGGCTTCGTGAAGCGAATTGACCGAGAGCGATCAGCATGAAAAGTCACGAGAATGCGCATAGCCATTTTCGCCACGATATTGCTGATCGCTCTCCTCTATGCGGCGTGGAAGGGTGGCGGACCCGAGCGGGCGATGGTCGGAATAGCCGTTACCATCGTGGTCTGGGATCGCTTGTTGGTCGCTTCTGGGATGGTCTCCTATCATGTGCTCGATATTGGTTATCTCGCGCACGACGCATTTGGAGCCCTAGCGACGCTTGCCCTGGCGATGGTCGCGTACCGCTTCTGGACCATCCCCGCGGCGATCCTTCATGCTTTGCCCCTGCTCGCCCACCTGAGCCGAGCCGTGGACCTCTCCATCAGTCCTGTCGTGTATCTGACGATGCAGGTGGCATCGTCCTGGCTGGTCCCACCCCTGCTAATCCTTGCAACCTGGCATCACCAGCGTCGCCTGAAGCAGTGCGGCAGCGATCCGTCCTGGCACATCTCGTGGAAATCGCAGCCCCAGGACAAGGGGCAGCACTCGCCAAAGCCCTCCTAGACGAATTCCAGTCGCTCGGCCGCCTGTGGGCGCAAGAGCCCGAGGCCATAGCGAGAATTGTCGGCAGCAATTCGCTAGTGGCGTCCCTGATCCTTCACGCCCGCGACGCCGCAATCGCGGCGGCGAGTTCCGACATCCGAGGAATTCGCATTGATCCGTTCGCAGCTGAGGTCAGACGGTATCTGATCTTGTCGATGGGCAGCCTTGCCGACGAGCGCTTCCGCATCCTGTTTCTGGATTCTTCGCACCGCCTGATCACCGACGAAGAGATGCAGCGCGGGACGATTTCCCAGATCAGCCTCTACCCGAGAACCATCTTTCGGCGTGCGCTCGAGGTGAACTCTGCCGCCATCATTCTCGTCCACAATCACCCGAGCGGCGATCCGAGCCCAAGCGCGGAAGATATCGACGTGACGCGGCGTCTCGACCAGATTGGCAGATCGCTGGGGATCGAGGTGCTCGACCATATCATCGTCACCGCCGCCTACGCACATCACCTCATCAGTCGCGATCCGACGGCCACTCGCGAGGCGGCGGCACCTTTCACCCTGCGAAGCCCTGACAGCCAGCAGAACTCGGAGGACGAGGACCTGGCGCTCGCCAATGCCCGAGCAATGATGCGGAGACGGCTGCTTCGCCAGCAATTACTCGGCGCGCCCGAACTCTTCGGCGATCCGGCCTGGGAGATGTTGGTCGACCTCTTCATCCACGAATGCGAGCGAAAGCCCATCTCGGTAACCTCGCTATGCGTCACACCCAGCATTCCCATGAGCAGCGCCATTCGCCTCTGCCAGAAGCTTTGCGACGCCAACCTCATCCGGCGAAAGCCTGACCTCTACGATGGTCGCCGCGTCTTCGTCGAGCTCAACCCCGACGTGTCCCACCGCCTCCGCGCCTATTTCCTCGCCGGGTCCGATTGAGCTCCGTCGCGGCTCAACTCTGCCGCCAGCTTGGCACCGCCGTCCATCCGCTTTGCGAGCGCATCGACAAATCCCTCCCACCGCCGCTTGCCGGTCGCCTGGGCCGCAGCGAGCGCGTTGTCGGGAAGCGGTGTCGTGCTGGTCAGCCAGTGCCGCACGAAAAGCGCCAGCGTCTCGTTGGTGAGGTCGGTATGCCATTCGAGCCGCTCGAGGAGCCGGACCAAGCGGTCGAGGCGGCGGATCAGCAAGGCTTCGGCCCGATCCTGATCCTGGGGTAGCAACAAGGCGGTAAGCGCGGCCTCCACGACCTCGGTCTTGGTGGTACCGCGCTGCCGGGCCCGATCTTCCAAGCTTCGCACCAGACCAGCGTCGAGGCGGAACGTCTGCTTGATATGGGCGCGGCTCACAAATCGATCCCGTCACCGGGATCGAGCGAGGCATTTCGCGCCGCGCGCGACAGGCGGCGATCGGCAGCCGCGCGGGCGCGGGCTGCGTCGCCCTGTGCGTCGTCGTCGGCATAGTCGAACTCGCCCTGCACAGGACGGCTTGGCGGCGCGACATCTTCATGTTCCGGAAGCTGGGGTTCCTGCCGGATCCCGCTATTCGCAGTGTCGCTCTCCCTGTCGTGCTCCTTCGCTTCAGGCGCGGGCAGCGCGAGACGAGCCGGAGCGGGCGCAGCTTCTTCTCTCCGCGCCCAGTCATGAGGCTTCATCGGTCCGGCCTTCCGATCGGGCGGCGCAATGATCCGAGCACGAAACCGGGCGTCGAGAAAATATCGCGCCTTCCTCGCCCGGATCGGCGCAAGACCCGCGACCATCACGATCTCGTCGTCGGGCGAAAGCTGCATCACCTCGCCGGGCGTGAGCAATGCGCGGGCCGTCTCGGTACGCGATATCATCAGGTGACCGAGCCAGGGCGAGAGCCGGTGGCCGGCATAATTCTTCATCGCTCGCTGTTCGGTGGCGGTCCCGAGTGCGTCCGATATGCGCTTGGCGGTTCGCTCGTCGTTCGTCGCGAAACTGACGCGGACATGGCAATTGTCGAGGATCGCGTTGTTCTGGCCATAAGCCTTCTCGATCTGGTTAAGCGACTGCGCAATCAGGAAAGCCTTGATGCCGTATCCGGCCATGAAGGCCAGCGCGCTTTCGAAGAAATCGAGCCGCCCGAGCGCCGGGAATTCGTCGAGCATCAGCAATAGCCGGCGCGGCCGCGCCGCGGGGTTGAGCTCCTCGGTAAGGCGCCTTCCGATCTGGTTGAGGATGAGGCGGATCAGCGGCTTGGTTCGACTGATGTCTCCCGGCGGTACGACGAGATAGAGCGAGACCGGGACATCATCCTCCATGAGGTCGGCGATCCGCCATTCGGACGATCCGGTGACGGCCGCGATGACCGGATCGCGGTAGAGGCCGAGAAAGGACATGGCGGTCGAGAGCACGCCCGACCGCTCATTCTCGCTCTTGTTGAGCAACTCCTGTGCCGCTGCAGCCACCACCGGGTGAACCGATGTACCGAGGTGCTTCGTCGTCTTCATGCGCCGCAGCGTCGTCTCGATCGGGCGGCGCGGGTCCGACAAGAAAGCGGCGACGCCCGCGAGCGTCTTGTCCTCTTCGGCATAAAGGACATGAAGGATCGCACCGACGAGGAGTGCGTGGCTCGTCTTTTCCCAATGGTTTCTTTTTTCGAGGCTGCCCTCGGGATCGACGAGCACATCGGCGACATTCTGCACATCGCGCACCTCCCACTCGCCGCGGCGGACCTCGAAGAGCGGATTATAGGCGGCCGACGCCTTGTTGGTCGGATCGAAGAGCAGCACGCGGCCATGCTTCGCCCGAAAGCCTGCCGTGAGCTCCCAATTCTCGCCCTTGATGTCGTGGACGATGCAGCTGCCGGGCCATGTCAGCAGCGTCGGGATGACGAGGCCGACGCCCTTCCCCGACCGCGTCGGCGCGAAACAGAGCAGGTGCTCGGCGCCATTGTGCCGCAGATAGCGTTTCCCGAGCCGCCCGATGATCACCCCGTCCTCGCCGAGCATGCTGGCGGAGCGAATTTCGCGGTCGCTAGCCCAGCGCGCCGAGCCATAAGTCTCGGCGCGGCGGCGCTCGCGGGCGCGCCAGATCGACATGAAGATCGCGACGATGATCGACAGAAATCCGCCCGAGGCGGCGATAGCCGCGCCGCGATAGAAGACCGGCGGCGCATAGGCATCGAAGGCGAACCACCACCAGAAGAAAGCCGGCGGCGGATAGACGGGATAGCCCGATAGGCGGAACCAGGGATCGCCGAGCGCCGCCTGGTAGCCAAGCTCCCATGCCGTCCACTGCGTCGCGGTCCATACCGTGCCAATTACGATCAGGAAGATGACGGTGATTTGTCCCCAGAGGATGCGGTCGTTCATGGGCTTTCTCCTGTCCGGTCAGATGCCGATCCCGCGGCCGCGGCCGAGTGACCAGTCGATGCCGCCGGTCGCTGTGGCGGTTCCGCTGATATGCTTGCCGAGGTGCGGCTCGAGCGCCGGTCGCCAGGGCACGAGCTGGAAGCCGAGCCCGTCGTCGATCATCGCGAAGCGTCCCGAGGCGAGCTGCACGCGCTCGCGGTAGATGCCGCTCACATGGTCGCCCGGTGCCGATGGCCGATGCTCGAGGCCGGTCCGCGCCGCGATCGCGCCAACGGCCGCGTCCACCTCGCTGCGGCGGAGTGTCTCGATCCGCTCCCGGGATGACCGGCGCTCCATGCCGCGCGGCAACAATTCCTCGCGCTCGAGAAAGGCGGTGCGCGCCTTCATCGCATCCCGGACCTCGCGGCCGAACCCTTGCGAGCGCATCGACCGGTCGGGCGCGGCAAGCTGCCGATCGAGCCAGGTCGCGCCGCGGGCCTCCACCTGCTCGCCGAGCGGGAGGTCCGAGCGAACCGCGAGCGAGATGTGGCGGGCGCCGTCGCGGCCGTCCCAGTGCCTCAGCTCGACGATTGAGCCAGGCTTTGCGTCGCCAGTCCACTCGAGGTCTGGAAAGCGGATATGGTGGGTTCGGCCATCCACCCCGTCGACGATCGCATAGGCGGAGCCCGCGAGTTCGTCGTCGAGCCCGCGTGCGACGAGGCGGCCGATGACTGCCCGTTCGCCCTGTTCGCCGATTGCCAGGGCCGAAGGATCGAATGCGATCCCGCGCGCCGACATCTCGCGGTGCATGGTCTTGATGATATCGCCGCGTTCCCCGATGGCGCGAAGCCTCCCCTCGGCCGCCGGATCGATGAGATATTGGGCGGGGCCGACCCGGGATACGAGCCCCAGCGCTTCGAGCTTCGCGACGCGCCCCAACAGGTGCTGGTTGGTTCCCGCCTCGCGCCCCGCGATCGGACGGAGGTCGACGATTTCATTCTCGCGCGACCGGCGCGCGAGTTCGGCATCGAGGCTGGTCCAGCGCTCGGCCTCGACTTCGCGGCGCAGGGCCGCATCAACCTGAAGCTCGCTCCTGGGGCCAAGCTCCAAAGTCGCGATCTCGGACGCGCGGCCGCGCACACCCTCTGCCATATAGCCCCGGTCGATAACGAGATCGGTGCCGTCTGCGGCGGCGCCGCGCACCAGGACATGGATGTGCGGATTGTCGGTATTCCAATGATCGACCGCGACCCAGTCGAGGCGCGTCTCGAGATCAACCTCAAGCTGGCGCATCAGGTCGCGCGTGTAGCCGCGCAGGTCGCCAAGCTCGGCCGCATCCTCAGGACTGACAATGAAACGGAAGTGGTGACGATCGCCGCCGCAGCGCTCAGCGAAGGCTCCGCGATCGGCCTCATCGCCGGCGGCATCGAACATTGAGGCGTCGCGTCCGTCGCGGGTCACGCCGTCGCGTTCGAGATAGGCCATGTGACGTCCGAGCGGAGCGGCGCGAAACCCCGCCCCGCGATGCCGGACGATCCGCGCCATCACGGTGACACGGCGCATCGCCGCGCCGCGCCGGATGACCGCAAGCGCCCGGCGGCCGCGCCCATGACGGCCGGTCCCGCCGCGCGAAGGCCCGGCGCGCCGGAGCCGCGTAGCGCCGGAACGCGCGGCCGCACGCCGCACCTCCGCCGCGAGCCGCTTGCCGCGACCGGCGGAACCCGCCCCCGCGTCTCTCCCCCTTCCCGGCCTGACCCGGAAATCATGGTCGTCATCACTCATCGGCTGATGCCAGACGGCAAGCCATTGAAAGAAAAGGCATACCCCGCCTGCGAAATGGCACGGCAGGCTGTGTGCCATACGCAAAAGCCGCGGCAAAACAACCACATACCGCCAGCGAGCTGGCCGGTCTTTTATCTTGCCCTGCCCCCTTCCCCTTCCCGACGAGCCAGAACAGCCGAGCCAACAGGTTCGGGCAAGGCATCGAAGCCGAGGCGCGACAGATCATTGGTCGCGGCCGGAAAGCGGAACGAAGAGCGCCGCAGGCGCGCGAGGTGCCGCACGTCCCGCTGCATCGGCGCTGCGTCCGGATTGCAGCGGATCTGCACCGGGCTGCGCCGCCGCATCGTGGCCGGAGCGTTCGGCGAACAGCGAAGCACTGCGCCAGGACGGTGCCGTCGGTGTTGGCGCGGGGGCGAGCGAAGCGACGCCCGATGCGCCGATCGCCGGAGCAATCGCGGCAACATAAGCGATAGTCTCGGCGGGAAGCCGGCGCCGTCCCGCCGCATAGGCGTCGGCGCGGCCGGGACCCGCATTATAAGCGGCGAGCATGAGCGAGACGTCGCCATATCGGTCCCACATCATGCGCAGATAGGCTGCACCCGCATGGATGTTCGCGCGCGTATCGAAGGGGTCTGAGCCCAGCCCATATCGCGCAGTCAGCATGGCCCAGGTCGCGGGCATGATTTGCATCAATCCCATCGCCCCCGCGTGCGAAACGGCGCGCGATCGGCCGCGGCTTTCGACATGCATGACGCGCCATATCCATGCCTCGGGAATGGCGAACCGCTGCGAAGCCTCGCTCACATGCGGTGCATAAGGATGAGCGGCAGGCGCGCCGGCAGCCTGCTCACGGGCCGCCGCCGGACCGGCAGGCAGCGCCGCGAGCGCCAGCAAGGCGGCGGCGGCGATGCGCATGGCGCGGAAGCGCGCCGAGCGAGCCGAAGGCCGCATCGCTCAGCCCTTCGCCTGCGGTGCCGGGCGCGACCAGAGCAGATGATATTCATCCTCGTTTCGCGCCGAGCGAATGAGGTTGGCGCGCAGCGGCGCCGGCAAGGCCGGGTCGTCGATCTGCAGCGCGATATAGGAACCGGCGCGTTCGCCGCTGCGATCCCAGCCCGCTCCGATCTCGACGCCATCGTCGGCCTCGACGAGCAGCACCCGCCAGCCCGGCGCGTTTTCCGCGTCGGACGGCGCAGCCGGAACGATCGCGATCTTCGCGTCGAGCAGGAGGGTCCGGATCGATCCCGCATAGCCGTCGCCTGCGGTCTGAAAGCTTCCGATCATCATGATGTCTGTTCCTCGTCCGGCAGGTGGATGGAATGCCGCGCGCCGATCCGGCGCCAGCGAAGCGGCGCGCCGGAGGCGTCGCGGGTGAGAATGGGATGCGCGGTGCCGATGACGGCGGATGCCGGAAGCGGCCCGAAATATCGGCCGTCGAGGCTGTCGGGAGACAGGCCGAGGACGAATAGCTCGCCACGCTCCAGCCGGCGGCAGCCGAGCCAGAGCGGCAGCGTTCGTCCCATGCGGTCGGCCGATCGCGCGCGCGCCGCAGGCGCGCCGTCGATCGTGACGAAGACGCCGCTCCGGCAGACGAGCGCGCCTTCAGTGGCGGCGACTTGCTTCAGGAGAGGCACGCCGCGCGGCAGATAGCCGCGCTTCGAAAGCCAGGCAGACAGCGGCGCGGGCGGCGCAAGGGCGACAAGATCGCCGCGCGCAGGCGTAGCACCGATTTCGATGGCGTAGAGCCCCACCGGCACGCTTGGGCTCGCGTTCCAGATGAGCCGCGGCTGCGGCGCGAGAATCGCGGCCGCGCCGAACAGCCCGCAAAAGAGCGCGCCGCAGGCCGCGGTCGTGCGGAGCCACCGCCGGTTCACAGCCGGGCCTCGTTGTGGCGGAGCCACGCGGCATGGCGTTCGGCCGAGTAGGAGCGGAACGGCAGCGCGGCGGCGAGCCGCTGCCCGATATGGCGCCAGTGATCGGGCGACACGTCGCACGCATCGACGCCAGAGGCCTCGATCATGTCGATCTCTCGGCACACCGCCCGGATGGGTTCGAGGTCGGAAAGGCTGAGAAGAATTTCCCCTCCCGGTCGAACAGCCGGATGGGTACTAAAGGGCGCACCAGGTGCGACCGCCCTGACGATGGCAAGGCTCCAGAACACGCATCCGAGATCGTCCGCGGTGCAACCGATCAGCCCGAAAGTCGCACCCGGACGGAAGGACGCGATGCGCTTGTGCGGACCGCCGGACCGCTCGGCCGCAACCCGCCCGAAGCGGAGCTGCTGTTCGAGACGGCCCTCGATCCACGTCAGCTCGACGTCGGTCAGGCCACTTGCAGGGAGCCGAACGCCGACAGGCGGAGGGGCGGCCGCTTGCATGGGTGACGGCAAAGCCGAGGCCATTCGCGCGCGCATCAGCGGCGACCCGGGCGCAGCGGCGAGATGTCGCCGACGCCGGGATCCGACGTCGATGTCTTGCGTCCGATCGCCGCCCAAGCGTCGAGATCGGCGATCGCATATACGACCCGGCCGCCAAGCTTGTGATAGCGCGGCCCGGTTCCGTAGCAGCGATGCTTCTCGAGCGTTGCCGCCGAGAGGCTCAAGTGGACGGCCGCCTCCGGCGTCCGGAGATAGCGGGCGACGACGGGCGTGGGACGATCGGACAATGGGGCCTCCTGTCAAGGACCGGAACCCGCTTCAGGGTTCAGGAACGAGGAGGCGTTCTTGGGAAATCACGCGAAGGATTCGGAACGGACAAAGCGAAGGGCGTCGGAATGTCCCGATCAGGCTGCGCCGAGCAGCGCGTTGAACCCGCCGTCGCGCATGGCAACGGCGGCGCGCTGCCAGCGCGCGATGCGGCGGCGTTCGCTCGAAGCGTCCCATTCGGCGGCGGAATAGTGGCGCGCCTCGGCGAGCAGCAGCGCCGCTGCCATGTCGCGGGCCGATGCGCCCTCGGCTATGGCGTCGAGAAGGCGAAGCCATTGCACCAGGCGCCAGTGCTCGGTCGCGCCCGGGACACTGTCCGGCGCGGGACGAGCGCCACCCGTATCGAGAAGTTCACGGTGCAGCGCCATGATCAGCGAGGCACGGAGGCCGGCCTGCCCATCGGCGGGTGTGAGATACGCCAGCCGCTCGTTCGCGCGGCAGCGCCGGATCAGCAGACGATAGCGCCGTCCCCCGGCGAGCAGGACGACATGCCAGTCGCGGTACGAAAGCAACTCGGCGGCAATCTCGGGTCCGTCGACGATCTGGGCGAGGCGCAGCGCGGCAAAGCCCTTGGGCGCCGGGCGCGCGATCGTGACGAAGGCGCAGGTCTGCGGCCGCCACAGGGCGGGTGCGGCCGCGGCCGGAAGATCAGGATCGAAGGCGAAAGACCAACCCCCAGCGGCTGGCGAGCCGCCGAAAGAGCCGCGGGCGGTCGGCGCCCGGCGCCGCCGCGGCGGCGGCATAGCCGCTGCGATAGGCGGGGCTTCGGCGCAGGAATTCCTGCGCGAAGTCCGCGCGATCATATCGCTCGAATATTTTCGGAAAATATGGCGACTGCCATCCGACTGCCTGATCCATTCGCACCTCCGACCCGTTTGAGGAGAATAAACCGCCGCTTTCAGCCAATATTGCCCCGCCCATGGCGGCGTGGTTACCGGCGCATACATCATGGACTTAGCGCAAAAATATCCGAGCTACGCACGCTAAAGCCCTCAAATTGGATATAACATCGCCCGGCCGAGACCGGGCGATGGGCGCCGCATCAATTGTCGTTGCGGCGATTCTGACGGCTCCAGACCAGGTCATATTCGCCCTCGTCGCCAGCGAAGAGCTGCGCGAAGATCGGGGCGATGAAGCTCGGGTCGTCGAGCTTGACCGAAAGATAGGGACGCTTGTCCTGGCTCGTCTTCGACCAGGCTGCGCCGACCTCGGCATCGCCGACGAATACGCGGTGGCTCGGGGCGTTGCCGCTGTGGTTCTGCTCGGGGGTGATACGGACCGCTTGGGCCTGCACCGAAAGGGTGACGATCTCGCCCTGATATTCACCCGAGACGAGTTTGAAGCTGCCGATCTTGCTCATGACGATGTCCTTTGCTGCATGTCGGGCCGCACCACCGCGGCCTCGATGCGCATCGACAGCCGGCACGGGAGCGCGCCGCAGCCGCCAGGCCCGGAGCGAAGCGGAGGACGGCGGGCCGAGGCTTTCTTGGCTCGCGAGGAACGGCGGAACGCCGGGGGAAGAAAGTCGCAGGCCCGCGGTTGCGGCCAGCGATCCAGCGTCAGCGGCTTGCCCGCAGATGGCGCAGATCGGAGGCCGGGCTGGTGCGAGATGCTGCGAGGCTTCGACGCGAGATCAGTCTTTCAACCGACCCGGTTGAGGAAGGAGTTCGGGCTCAAGCTGTGCCGAGCGCTCCGTCGCACGGGGGGATTCCTCTCGGCTGTCCCGAGCCCCCGCCAGGCTGCAACGGCCGCCGCGAGAGCGCCTGCAATTCCGAGCGCCTCAAGCGTATATCCTCCGCCGATCGCGAGCCCGGCCAGCCCCTTCGCGGCCTGATAACCGGCAAAACCGGCGGGGCCGGAAAATGCCGCCGCGACGATCGCGCGATAAAAGGGCGGCAGGACAGCGCAAAGTGCCCGTCCGGCAACGAGGATGAGAACTCCGACCAGCAATCCTGCCGCGATCGATGCCGGATAGCCGAAGTCGCGGCCGATGAGGTAAATCGAGATGCCGACGCCGGCGTAAAGCGGAAGCGCCACCGCAGCCAGGCGAAACATCAGCACGGCGATATAGATGGCGGCCGCGGCGCCGAGGATGATGATGAAGGTCACGGGCGTCCTCCTGTCGGACGCGCTCTCCACCACCACCGCAGCGCAATCTGCCTCGCGGGCATAGCGAAATCGCCCCGAAGGTGAAACCGGAACCGGGTCCACCCTGGAGCGAAATCCCGCGCGATATCAGCGGTTGAACGGGTCATATTCGCAGACGATGCAAGCGGGGTCGCCGTCGAACTCGTCGAGCGGCATGACCGAATATCCAGCCGATGTTTCAACGAGGACGATGATCGTCATCATCGTGCGGGCGAGATTCCAGCCAAGCGATTGGGCGGTTGAAAGCGGCATATCGAGGCTCCTGTCGGGGAGCGGGACCATCCCGCTCGACAGTCGCCCCGCCGGACGGGGACAGGCCGCAATCACCGCAGCGAAGCGAAGGCCCAAGCGCAGCGCCGGGACCCCTTGCGGGTTGATTGAAGGAGGCCGGTCCTCGGCCCAGGGATCAGCGGCTATTCGAGAGCGGGTGGGGCCGCTTCCGGGCCGGAGACATGGCGCTGATCGAGCGTCGGTTTGCAGGATTACGCGTCGATGACGGAAATCTCATCTGCTCCAGGGATCGACGATCTCGATACCGCAATGTTCGAAATCCCGGCTGTTTCGCGTCGCCAGAATAGCTCCCCGCGAACGGGCGATCGCGGCGATCTGGGCGTCAAACTGGCTTATCGGGCGCCCCATGCCACGGCGTGCCGCTGCGATTTCGGCAAATGCCGTCGCTGCGTCGCCGTCGAATGCCAGGAGGCGACCGGAAAAATCCTCGGAGAACATCAAGAGTGCGGCGGCTGCCAGTTCGTCGCGCCGCCGACCTTTGTCAAGAATTGCGATACCGTAGAGAATTTCCGCCTGGGTGACCGTCGTCACGAAGAGCGACGAAGCAGCTTGCCGCCCGATCCAGTCGAGAACCCGCGGCTCAGGCGCGGCCCGCAAGACTTCGGATAATATATTGGTGTCGAGGAGGATCATGAGAGATCGATGGGCTCGCGCGTGTCCTCGCGTGGCGCAATGTCGAGTTCGATGCCGCCGAGCGGCGCGAAGCGCGCGCGAATGGCCGCCGCGAGATTGCCCATCGGCGCATCGTCGGTAGAAAGCGCCGAGCGGAGGATGTCGCGCACCTCTTCTTCCATCGAACGGCCATGCGCTGCCGCCTGCAGCCGCAGCCGGCGCTTCAGCGCGTCGTCGATGCCCCTGATCGTCATGCTGCCCATGTCGCGTCTCCTTGAGCGTAGATATTAGTCATTGACTGCAAAACAATCAATGACTGCAAAGGAAAGTGCGGCCCCGCTCGAAGGCGGAGCCGCAATGCTGTCAGTTGCCGGGGGCGTTCCAGATCAGCACCTTCTTCGAGGGATCGTCGCCCGGCGCGTTCGCGACATTGCAGAAGATCTCGCCGAGTTCGGGGGCCGACAGCGACACCGAGATATATTCGGCGCCGGTCGAGCGCGCGGTTTTCGTCCAGCCGCCGCCGAGTTCGAAGCCGTTCCGGCGGCTGACCACGCGGAAGTCGGGCTCGCTTTCCTTCATCTTGCGGCCGTTCGGAACGATCGCGATCGGCACGGTGACCATCAAGGTCGCGAGCGTGCCCTCGTAGCTTCCGTCGTCCTTGAGGGTCAGATTTCCAATGGTGGTACCCATGTTCAGTCTCCTTTGATGCTCGGGGACCATCCCCGATGGCGCCAGAAGGAGGGGCCGTGAGCATTAGGCGAGCCGAGCCCCGCAATCAGGCAGCCAATGCGGGAAAGGTCCCATGCAACGGGAGACAATGGGCCTCAGCGGAATCATGACTCCGGACGCGAAAGCCAGGCTCGCGGCCGTCGCGATTGCCCCGCTCCGCGCTCCGTTGCCGCATCCCGGCGCAAGGGCCCGAACCTTCAGTATGCCCCGCCGCCGGCTCGTACCTCCCTCCGGCCGGCGGCGCCCCCGGCACCCTCGCTTTCCGGTCTTTCATCCACAGCGATGACACCGCTTCGCCGCAGCGCGCCTTGACGAACAGCGGGCAATGAGAACAAAGAAGGAACATAAGACCAGCTTACCGAGTTATCCGCACCTATGCGCCAGTCCGTCGTTCTTGAAGATATTCGCGCCAAAATTGCGCAAATCGAAGGCGTTGGCGCGCGTCATGACGTCATTCCGTTCGGGATCGATGATCTCGACTCGCGAATCCCGGCACGCGGAATCGCGACGGGCGCGCTCCACGAGCTCGCCGGCAGCCCCGAACTGGCCGACGATGCGAGCGCCACGATCTTCCTCGCCGGCATCCTCGCGCGGAGCGACGGCCCGGTTTTCTGGTGCCTGCGCTGGCGCGATCTCTTCGCCCCCGCGCTTCATCTAGCCGGACTGCATCCCGACCGGCTCATTCATGTCGAAGCGGGCAGCGACACCAACGTCCTCCTCGCGATGGAGGAGTGCCTCCGCCATCCGGGGCTCGCCGGGGTCGTCGGCGAGGTCAAGAAGTACAGCACCACCGCGTCGAAGCGGCTGCAGCTCGCCGCCGAAGCCTCGGGCGTCCCCGCCTTCATCTTCCGCCGGGCCTGCAAGGCCGGCGAGCCTGCCGAAGGCAGCGCCGCTTTGACCCGCTGGCGCATCACCGCGAGTCCGACCGAGGATCTCGGCATCCCCGCGATCGGACGCGCGCGCTGGCGCGTCGCGCTCGAGCGCGCGCGCGGGGGCAATCCCTACAACTGGATCGTGGAGGGCTGCGATGCGACGGGTCGTATCGCTCTTCCTGCCGCACTGGTCGACCGACCGGCTGCGCAGGAAGATGCGCAAGCCGCAGCCTGACGGCAGCGCCCCGCCCCGCCCGCTCGTTACCGCGATTCCCGACCATGGCCGGCGTATCGTCGCGGCGACGTGCCGCGAGGCGCAAATGCTTGGCATCCAGACAGGCATGACGATCACGAAAGCGCGGGCTTTCGCGCCCGAGCTGGATGTCGTCGACGCCGAGCCCGAGGCTGATCTCGACGGGTTGCGTCGCCTCGCCCTCTGGGCAGGTGCACGCTATTCGCCGGTTGTCGCGCCTGATCCGCCCGACGGGCTCTGGCTCGACATCACGGGCTGCGCGGCCATCTTCAGCAGCGAGCGAGCCTTGCTCAAGGATCTTCACCGCCGCGTCGCGGCCTTCGGTCTCAGCCTGCAAATTGCGGTCGCGGACACGGCCGGCTGCGCGCATGCGGCCGCCCGCCATGTCCCCGCCGGGCGGCCTGTCACGGTTGAACCCGGAGCGCACCGTAAGGCGATCGCGCTCCTACCCGTCTCAGCGCTCCGCCTGCCGTCCGCCGATGTCGAAGGCCTTCGCAAATTGGGCTTCGAGCGGATCGAGCAGCTGATCGGGAGCCCACGCGGTCCGCTCGCGAAACGGTTCGGGCGCGAACTGCATCGCCGGCTCGACCAGGCACTCGGCACGCTGCCGGAGCCGATCGAACCGCTCTTCCCCGAAGAGCTGCCGCAGGCGAGGCGCGGCTTCATGGAGCCGCTCGCGACGGCGGACGCCTTGGCGCAGGTGATCGGCGACCTTGCGCACGATATCGCGGGCCAGCTCAACCGCGCGGGAACGGGCGCGCGGCGCCTCGACTGCTATTTCCACCGCGTCGACGGGCAGACGCAGGCCATCCGTGTCGGAACCGCCTCGCCCTCGCGCGATCCCCGGCATCTTGCGAAGCTGCTCGCCGCGCGGATCGAGAGCATCGATCCCGGTCTCGGGATCGAGGCGATGACCCTCGTCGCCGCGCTCGCCGAGCGGCAGCCAGGGAGCCAGGCCGACGCGCTCGAAAATATCGGACGGCGCGGACCCGATCTTCCCGCGCTGGTCGACACGCTCGCCAATCGCTTCGGGCAGCGCGCGCTCCAGCGCGCGGCGCCGCGACCGAGCGCGATGCCCGAGCGCTCGGTTGCTGCCCTCCCCGCGCTCGCGCCCGAGACAGGCGAGAGCTGGAGCGACTGGCCGCGGCCGTCGCGCATGCTAGCGCGGCCCGAACCAGTCGATGTCGTCGCCTTGCTCCCCGACGATGCGCCGCGCCTCTTCATCTGGCGCCGTAAACGCTACCGGGTCACCCAAGGCGATGGACCCGAGCGGCTCCAAGGCGAATGGTGGCGCGAGGGCGGGATCGAAGGCGAAACCCACCTCACCGTCCGCGACTATTATCAGGTCGAGACCGAGACGGGCGGCCGTTACTGGCTCTTCCGCCTCGGCGACGGGGTCAATCCCGCAACCGGTTCGATGCGCTGGTTTATTCACGGAGCATTCGCTTGAGAATGCGACCGGTAGCGAACCGCATTCGCTTGAGACTGCCACCGGTGTTTAACTGCATTTGCGTGATGCGGCCATCAAGCAGCGTTGCTTTCGCATGACCGATGACGGGGCGGCCTATATCGAGCTGCAGGTCACGACGCATTTCAGCTTCCTGCGCGGGGCCTCGTCGCCCGAGGAGCTCTTCACCGCCGCTGCCATGCTCGGACTGCCCGCGCTCGGCGTCGCCGACCGGCACAGCGTCGCCGGGATCGTGCGCGCGTGGGACGCCGAGAAGGTTACCGGCGTTCGCGCGTTGACCGGCACGCGCCTCAATCTTGCCGATGGCACGGCACTTCTCGTCTATCCAACCGACAAGATGGCCTATGGGCGGATGTGCCGGCTGCTCAGCGTCGGAAAGACGCGCGCCGGCAAGGGCGCCTGCCATCTCGACTGGCCCGATCTCGAGGACTGGAACGAGGGTCTGCTTGCGATCCTGCTTCCCGACCGCGCCGATGGCGCAGCCGAGGCGGCGATCGCCCGCGCCAGTCGCATCTTCGGCGATCGCCTCTATCTCGCACTCACGATCCGGCGCCGCCCCGGCGACGCGATCAGGCTGCGCGATCTCGCAGCCTTGGCCGCCAAAGCGAAAGTGCCGACGCTCGCAACGGGCGACGTCCTCTATCACATGCCCGACCGGCGCCTGCTGCAGGATGTCGTCACCTGCATCCGGGAGAAATGCACGATCGACGAGCTTGGTGATCGCCGCGAGCGCTTCGCCGACCGCCACATCAAGACGGCGGCCGAGATGGAGCGCCTGTTCCGCCGCTACCTCAAGGACAGCTCGCCGGTCGCCCGCACGGTCGATTTCGCGGCGCGCTGCACCTTCAGTCTCGAAGAACTGCGTTACCAATATCCCGACGAGATCCAGGTTCCTGGACGCACCCCGCAGGAGGAGCTTGAGCGGCTGACATGGGAGAAGGCTCCCGTCCGCTACCCCGAAGGCGTCAGCACCGAGGTCCGCACTCAGCTCGAGCATGAGCTGCGATTGATCGGAGAACTCGATTACGCCCCCTATTTCCTGACGGTTCACTCGATCGTCGCCGAAGCCCGCCGCCGCGAGATTCTCTGCCAAGGCCGCGGCAGCGCGGCGAACAGCGCGGTCTGTTACGTCCTTGGTATCACTTCGATCGATCCGGTGCGGTCCGAACTCCTGTTCGAACGCTTCGTCAGCGCCGAGCGCCGGGAGCCGCCCGATATCGATGTCGACTTCGAGCATGAGCGGCGCGAGGAAATCATCCAGTGGATCTACGAGACCTATGGCCGGACCCGCAGCGCGCTGACCGCAGTCGTCACGCGTTATCGTTCGCGCGGCGCCGTCCGCGAAGTCGGCAAGGCGCTCGGGCTTAGCGAAGACATCACCGCGGGGCTCGCCGGCGCGGTCTGGGGTTACAGCCGCGAGGGCGTCGAGGAAAAGCATGCCGAAGCGCTGAACCTCGACCTCGGGGACAAGCGCCTCGCGCTGACGCTCGAGCTCGCGCGCACGCTCATCAACACGCCCCGCCACCTTTCGCAGCACCCCGGCGGCTTCGTGCTGACGCGCGACCGGCTAGACGAACTCGTGCCAATCGAGCCCGCCGCGATGGAAGACCGGCAGGTCATCGAATGGGACAAGGACGACATCGACGCCCTCGGTTTCATGAAGGTCGACATCCTTGCTTTGGGGATGCTGAGCTGCATGCGCCGTGCCTTCGAATTCCTGCACGATCACAAAGGACTGAAGCACGATCTTTCCACCATTCCTGCGGAAGATCCCGCGACCTATGCGATGATCCGCAAAGCCGACACGCTGGGCGTTTTCCAGATCGAGAGCCGCGCCCAGATGGCGTCGATCCCGCTCATGGCGCCGCGCACCTTCTACGATCTCGTCATTCAGGTCGCGATCGTCCGGCCGGGCCCGATCCAGGGCGACATGGTCCATCCCTATCGCCGCCGCCGAAACGGACAGGAGGAGGTGACTTACCCGACCCCCGAACTCAGGCGCGTGCTTGAGAAGACGCTGGGGGTCCCGCTCTTCCAGGAGCAGGCGATGCGCGTCGCGATCGAATGCGCCGGCTTCACCCCGAGCGAGGCCGATCTCCTCCGCCGCGCGATGGCGACCTTCAAACTCACCGGCGGGGTCAGCCATTTCCGCGACAAGCTGATCGATGGCATGGTCGGCCGCGGCTACGACCGCGAGTTTGCCGAAAAGACCTTCAAGCAGATCGAGGGTTTCGGCTCCTACGGCTTTCCCGAAAGCCACGCCGCGAGCTTCGCGCTCATCGCCTATGCCTCGTCGTGGATGAAATGCCATCATCCCGACGCATTCTGCGCCGCGCTGCTCAACGCCCAGCCGATGGGTTTTTACGCGCCCGCGCAGATCGTCCGCGATGCCCGCAATCATGGCGTCGAGATCAGGCCCATCGATGTCAATCACAGCCGCTGGGACTGCACACTCGAAGAAGCGGCCAACGGCAAATATCATGCGGTGCGCCTGGGTCTGCGCATGGTCCGCGGTCTCGCCAATGAGGATGGCGCCGCGGTCGCCACGGCCCGTGCCGGCGAGCCCTATAGCAGCGCCGAGGAAATCCAGCGCCGCGCCGGGGTCGGGCGCGGCGCGCTCGACCGGATCGGCGACGCGGACGGCTTCGCCTCGCTCGGAAGCTCGCGCCGGGAAGGGCTATGGGAAGTGAAGGGCCTCGGACCTGCCGCCCTTCCCCTCTTTCAGGCTGCCGACGAACGCGCCGGACGTCTCCAGCGCGAAGCGCTGGAACCCGAAACGCTGCTCGCGCCGATGGGCGAAGGCGCCGAGGTCGTCGAGGACTATAGAGCGTCCGGTCTGTCACTCAGGGCCCATCCCCTCGCCTTCCTGCGCGACGAGCTTCGCTCGCGAAAGATCATCACGTGCCGGGAGCTTCACGGCATCAAGGACGGCCGCTGGGTCAACCTCGCCGGGGTCGTTCTCGTCCGCCAGAAGCCGGGCTCGGCAAAGGGCGTCATGTTCATCACCCTCGAAGACGAGACCGAGGTCGCGAACCTCGTCGTGTGGACCAATGTCTTCGAGAAATATCGCCCCGTGGTCCTCGGCGCCGCGATGATGGGTGTGCGCGGTCAGGTTCAGCGCGAGGGCGAGGTCATCCATATCGTCGCGCAAAGGCTCGACGACCTCTCCCCGCTGCTCGCGAGCGTCGGGCAGCGCAAGGACATCGCCGATATCTACAAGGTAGGCCGCGCCGACGTCGTCAAGAGCCCCGTGGGTCCCGACCCGCGCGATCCGGAGACGAAGCCGCTCGGCCGCAATCCGCGCGACATCTATATTCCCGACCTCCGCCTCGGGTCCGGTATCATTCCCGGCCAACCCACCGAGGGCATCAAGATCAAGCCACGGGATTTCCGTTAGCTTTCAAATGGCAGGCGGCGGAACTCGACATGGTTTCAGGGGTCTAGATCATGAGGGGGGGCCAGCGCATGCCCCGCCAAGGTTGGCACGCAACCAAATGGAGTGATGCCGATGAACCGCCTGATGATCCTTCCCCTCGCAGCCGCAACCGCCATGGTAAGTGCCTGCGCCTCCACGGGCAGCAGCTACGCCTATGACGACGGCGGCTATGGCTATTATGATCGTGCCTATTACGACCAATATGGCCGCTACGACTATGACCGCCCCGATCCGCGCTACAGCGGCTATTATGCGGAGAATTACTATCGCAACGACCGACGCTATCGCGAACGCCGCCTCAACGACAACGACCGGATCTATCGCGGCCGCGACAATAAATATTACTGCCGCCGAAACGACGGGTCGACCGGACTGATCGTCGGCGGGATCGCCGGCGGCGTGCTCGGTAACGTCATCGCCGACGGCAGGTCGGAAACGCTGGGCACCGTGATCGGTGCCATCGGCGGCGCAGCCGTCGGGCGCGAAATCGATCGCAGCAATGTGCGCTGCCGATAGTCGCAAAATAATCGACGGCCGTTGGAACGATCTGGCGGTCAGCGCGTATCTACTTTGCAAGCTCGGGTCTCAGGACCCGACTTCAGGAAAGCCCCGCAGCCTTGTGCAGCGGGGCTTTACCTTTTTGGGCGTCGGATGCGCCCCACTTCCAACTTTGTTAACGCTCGGGGTCTAGGCTGAGCGTGCGGGATTTCAGGAGGTTCGGCCGTCCGCAGGTGGAACCGGTCCTCCCGGTGGGCGGTAATTCTCGGCAAGGAGCTGAGCGATGTCGACCCCGGTCAAATATTCACCCGATGCGATCGAGATCGAGCTGATCCGAAGTCTCTACGATGGCCTGCTGCCCTCGCTCGTGATGTCGCTCGGCTTTCTCATCTGCGGGGCGCTGATCATCGAACAATCGGGCGACATGCTGATCGCGGGACCCTATGCGATCGGCGTCCTCGCCTCGATCGCCCGGCTCCTCGTCGCCTCGTGCGACGCAGCTGCCGCGGATAATCCCGCGATCACACTCGGTGAGGCCCGCCGGCTCGAGCGCCGCTATGCGGCGAGCTATATCGTCTTTGCAGCCATGCTCGGCTTCTTCGCGGCGCGCGCGCTTGCCCTCCCCGATCCAGCCATCGACAAGCTCGCGATCTGTCTCGTCATCGGCTATGCGGCGGGCGTCGCGGCGGGGACGAGCCTTCGCCCGCGCATCGCCATCGCCGCGCTCCTTCTCGCCGTCATGCCGCCGGTCGTCACGATGCTCGTTGCCGGAAAGCCACTCCACATCGCGACCGCGCTGATGACCGCCGCTTTCCTAGCGGGCGGTATCTTCAGCTTGCGCAAACGACACGCCCGCGCCCTCGACGACATTGGCCGGCGGCTCACCTTCGCCTCGCTCGCGCGAAGCGACGGGCTCACGGACTTGCCCAACCGGCTGGCGCTGCGCGAATGGTTCGACCGCCATGTACGCGCCGCTAAGCTCCGCCCGATCGCACTACACTGCCTCGACCTCAACGGCTTCAAACCTGTGAACGACAGCTTCGGCCATCCCGTCGGCGACGCGTTGCTCACCGCGGTCGCGAGAAGAATTTCGGGAACCTTGCGCGAAGGCGACATTGCCGCGCGGCTGGGAGGCGACGAGTTCGTGATCATCCAGCTTCAGATCGGCAATCCTGACGAGGCCTATATGCTCGCGGAACGCGTCGCAGCCTCGATCGCGCGTCCCTTTGCCGTCGGAAGCCATGATATCCGCGTCTCGGCGTCGATCGGTTACATCGTCTGCGACGACCTGTCGCGCGACCTTGAACAACTGATCAGCCTCGCCGACGAGGCGCTCTACACCGCAAAGCGAAGCGGCCGCGGCATATGCCGATATCAGGACGCTGCCGAGGTACAGGCAGCGGCTTAAAAACGGCCAGGGAGCAGCAACATCCGTTCACGTCGCGCGTTGGTGCTGCGAGGGGGATCGAGGATGAATGATGCCCCGTATTCTATTGCTCATGACGTCCGTCCTCGCAATCGGTGCCGCCACCCTTTCGCTCCAGTCCTGCGGCAGCGAACCGGTTGAGGCCGCACCGCCGGAAGCAGCGACGAGCGCGCTCGTCACGCTTCCCGATGGATCGACGATGGCGGCAGCATCCGGATCGCTCACGCGCGAGATGGCCGATTGGCTTGCATCGCGCGATGGCCAAAGCGAGACATTCACTTTTCATGGCTTCGACGAAGACAGGCCCAAATTGACGAGCATCGGTCTCGGCCGAGCCGCGGACCTCGCCACCGTCCTTCGCGCGGCTCCGGCCGCGACGATCGAAATCGCCGGCGACGAAGCCCAGATCAGCCTCCTCGCCCATTTGCTCGAGGATCGCGGCATCGCATCCGAACGGATGAAGATCGTCCCGGCGGCCGGGATCGGAACGGCGATGCTGACGCTCCATCGCGGCTCCATGTCTCCGCTGATGACGGCAAAGTCCTGAACCTCTATGAGGTGAATGAAGGCCAGCTTTAGCCTGCCAAGTCCTCGAACCACCGCGCGTAGGGCGTGTTGACTGCCATATGCCGGTTATAGTCCGGGGCTCCATCGTCCCACCACACCGGTCCGCGCTCGCCAAGCGCGCGTTTCGACCGATCGATCGCCGAGCGGGCCCGCCGAAGCGCGACGCCATCCCTTGCTGCGAGCGCCGTTCGCACGTTCCGCCGGGCAGTCATTAGTTCGGAAACAAGTCGCTCGCGCTGGCCAGGCTCAAGCGCCGGGTTCGACATACGCCAAAGGCGGCCGCGAATGACGAAATAGCGGCCGTCGGGGGTGACTTGGATTGTGTCGGGCCGCTGCTCAGACACGGCCGAAAAAGGAAGGCGATATAGTCGTGTGCCGGCGACCGAGGGGTTTGTGATCGCCGGCACCCGTGAGGATGGCAAAGTCGGAAACTTCGGCCATCCCGGAAACTCAGGGCAATGTGCGGCGTCCGCGCCCGAATACGAAGGCGACGATGAAGAGGACGACGCCGATCACGAGCAAGATCTTGGCGAAGTCGGCCGAAAGGCCGGCGATGCCGCCGAAGCCGAGAAGCGCCGCGACGAGCGCGACGACGGCAAAGATGATAGCCCATCTGAACATGATAAATCTCCCGTCTGGACGCAGTCCGCCAGTCGCCCGACCGCGTGAGCGGGGGACGGTGAAAGCTGCGCCGATTCATCCGTGGTGGATGTCCGGGTAACGCTGGCTCGTTTAGAAAGTTCCGCGCCGAGCGCGCCTCCGCATCCCCGGAATAACCTGTGTTAATCCGAAAAATTTTCTCGGGAACGCTTGCCGTCGTCGGCGCGTCATTCGGGGTTGAGAGCGCCACTCCGCTCAACCGGCGAAAGAGGTATCGAAGGCAAGGTGCCGACAGAATCGCGGCACAGACAGGCGCAGATTGCTGCGCCTTCTGGGCCGGGCCGCAGCTCCCGCGCGGCCCGGCTTCGCGAGCGCAGACACAGGAGACCATGATGGCGGATGACAAGAGACTGACGGGCGCCTCCGATCGCGATCGGATCAGCCTTTCCGAAGATTATGAGATCCGCGATTGGACCGAGAGCCTCGGCGTGGGCGAAGAAGAACTTCGCGAGGCTGTCGATGCTGTCGGAAACAGCGCGGACGCGGTCCGCGCCTATCTGAACCACGGCCGATGACTCGGGACACTGCAGCAACGGCTCCGGTCGAGCGGATAGCCAGGGTCCTTGCCGGACATGAGCTCAGCCGGAACGGCGAAGGCGAACTGCGGTCGGCGGCCGATGCCGTCGACATGCTCTGGCCGGAGTATACCGCCGCGGCGCTCGCTATCCTCAAGACGATGCGGGAGCCGAGCGGGCGCATGCTGGCAGTCGGGGATGCCGGGGTGTGGGAAAGAATGATCACCGCGGCGATCGAGGACGAGACGATCTCCGAGAGCTGATCGTTCAGCCACGCGACACGAGGCCGGTGGTAAAGCCGCCGATATGCCTCTCACCACCGATCTCCCTTGGGAGCAACTCGCGATCTATGCGGCTGGCGCCGCGCTCGTCTTGATCCTGCTGTTCAAGATCCCCTATGTCGGCCGCGTGCTGCGCGGCCCCTTCTCCTTCGCGCTTCTCGCCTTCGCGATCTTCCTCATTCTTCAGCACGCCCCCTTCGATCCGAACCTCGGCCGCCTCACCGCGGCGATTGGTCTCGATCGACAGCAGGTCGTCGGCAGCGAGGTGCGCATTCCCATGGCGCGCGACGGACATTTCTGGGTCGATGCCGAAATCAATGGCGTTAAGCGAAGGATGCTCGTCGACAGCGGCGCCACCGTGACCGCGCTATCGCAGGAGACCGCCCGCGCAGCCGGGGTCGAGGCCGATGCAACGCTGCTGCCGCTCCTGATGCAGACCGCGAACGGGACGGTGCGGGCCGAGGCCGGAACGGTCGATGCGCTCGCGGTCGGCGCCATCGAGGTACAGCGGCTGAAGGTCGTGATCTCACCCGCGCTCGGCAATACGGATGTGCTCGGCATGAATTTCCTGTCGCAGCTCGCCGCCTGGCGCGTCGAGGGCCGCACGCTCTTCCTTGTTCCTCAACCCGCCGACGTCGACCCCTGATAGACACGGCACGGATTCGCCTTTGTTCCATTTTTGTTCTATGTTCCGTGACCGACTCGCAACGAAAGACCGGCCATGGGTGACGTAATCCCGTTCGACAGATCCGAAGGTGACGACCGCATCGGCGGCCATGCTGCCGCCAATGATTTTTTCGCACCCGGCGGTTTTCTCGCCGCGATCAATGCGGTCCATATCACCGGCGCGCATCTCGCGCGCGCGATCGAGACGATCCGGCATCTTGTGGTGAAGAGCCCGAGCGACATTGCGGAGCATGGCCGTCTGCTTGAGCGCTTCGCGCGCGAGCAGGGACTCGGTGATCACGGCGGCGCCGCGCTCCACGCGCGCGCAATCGCCCTCGATCGCTGGGCGCAGGAATTCGACCCGTTCGGCGAGAGCGACATCAGCGGCTTCTACGCCGCCGGCGGCAGCGCCCCGCTCGTCGAAACCGAGATCGGTCTCGGATTCGAGCCGGCGAGCTTTGCGGAACAAGTCCAAAAATGGACGAAGATTTTCGCCTGAAGCCCGAGAGATGAGCCGCCTCTACACCCTTGCCGCCACGGCTTCGGACGTCGCCGATCATTTCGGCGCCGGCGGCTTTACCGATATCGCCGTTCCCTCGGAGACGATCGAGGCCCTCCCCGGCCTCGTCGTCCACGAAACGAACGGCCGGCGGCACCTTCGCCAGATGCTCTGGGGCTTCCCGCGCCTCACCCGCGAGATGCGGCTGCGCGGCGATCCGCCGGGCCGCATCGGCCTCGTCGCCGATCTCACCAACCCGATGTGGGAAGGTCTCGTCGTCGAGCCCCGCTATCGCTGCCTCATTCCGCTGACGCACTTCGCGAACCCCAACGGCTCGCCGGGCGAGAAGACACGCAGTTGGTTCTCTGCCGAAGGCCAGCCGATCATGGCCTGGGCGGGCTTCGCCAAGAACACCCCCGAATTGGGTCCCGTTTACGCCGGCATGACGATGGACGCGAACGAGCTCGTGCATCCCACCAACGATCGCATGCCCGTCCTCCTCATGCCCCATGAATATGAACGCTGGCTCCACGGCTCGATCAAGGATGTCATCGGCTTCCAGTTTCGTCCGCCACCGCCCGCAGAAAATTTTGTCGCCGAGCATACCGACGATCTTTGGCGCAGCGGCAAATTGCCGCCGAGCGCGCGGCCCCAGCAAGCGCTGCTCTAGCAGAGCGCCGTTTCCCCCCATGCCCTTCCTTCCCGGCTCGATGCTGATAGACTGACGTCCATGTGCAATCTCTACACCGAGCGCAAAAGCGCGGCCGAGGTTGCGGCGCATTTCGGCGTCGACCTCCCCGTACCGGCGTTCAACAGCGCCGAGGATGTGTATCCCGGCTATTCGGGCATGGTCGTCCGCGAAGAGCAGGGAAAGCGCGTCCTGCGCTCGATGACCTGGGGTTTTCCGCGCCACTCCAAAAGCAAGAAGACGGGCCTGCCTAACAAGCCGAGCCCGACGAACAACGCACGCGACGATCAGCTCTTCAATCCTTATGGTATGTGGAGCCAATGGTTTGCCCAGCCGGCGCATCGCTGCCTGATCCCGTTCACCGCCTTTGCCGAAGCCGTCGGCGAAAAAGGCGCAATGACGAAGACCTGGGTCAGCGTCACCGATCAGCCGCTTGCGGCCTGGGCGGGACTATGGCGCCCCACCGACGAATGGGGCGACGCCTATACCGGCGTGATGGTGGACGCGACCGAGGAACTGCTCGATATCCACGACCGCATGCCGGTGATCCTCCGTCCCGAAGATCATGAGACTTGGCTGCACGCGCCCGCCGACGAAGCATTCGGGCTCGTGCGCAAATATCCGGGCGACCGCCTCGTTGCCGAGCATAGCAACGACCCCTGGAGCAACCGCGGCAGGACGTCGCCCCCGCTCCCCGATATGCCGACCCTGCTCTGATGCTCACCGAAGACCGCCATCTCTGGGCCTGCGCCCTCGCCGTCGAAAAGCAGCATGGAGCGGGCGCACCGCGCTTCGTCGCAGCGCGCATCGGTGCGCTCGCGCTCGCGGGGGATAATGCGGGCGTCGAGCGCTGGAAAGCGATCGCGGCGAAGCTGAACGCACTCGCAAGGACATGAAACACAACCCTGTCAGCAAAAGTGCCGCGGCGCAGGCCGATCTGTTTGGCCGTGCACTGCTTCCCGGTCTCGAAGCGGCCGAAGCCTTCGTCACGGAAGCCGAGGAAGCGGCGCTCATAGCCCATATCGAACATGCTGGGCTCGAGGCCTTCAAATTCCAGCAATGGGAGGGCAAACGCCTCACCCGCTCATTCGGATGGAGCTATGATTTCCAGACGGGGGTTTTCGCACGCGCCGCGCCGATCCCCGACTGGCTCGCGCCGATCGCCGCTCGCGCCGAGCGTTTTTCAGAACTTCCGCCGGGCGCCCTCGCGCAGGCGCTGCTGATTTCATACGGCCCCGGGGCCGGCATCGGCTGGCATAAAGACCGGCCCGTCTTCGAGCATGTCGTCGGCATTTCGCTGGGAGCAGAGGCGGCGATGCGCTTCCGGCGCCGCCGAGGAGACAAGTTCGACCGCTTTGCACTGCCGCTCGCGCCCCGCTCGATCTATCGTTTCACCGGCGAAGCGCGGCACGCGTGGGAACATAGCATCGCGCCGATCGAGACGGCGCGCTGGTCGATCACCTTCCGCAGCCTCGCGAGTTGATCGCGATAGCGAAGGCAAATATTCGCTCCTATAGAGACCGCCCGGTCGGCGAGGGGCCGACCGCATAAGGGAGATATTGAATGAACCATGCCGACCTTTCGGACGCAGTTGCTAGCGCGCTCGGAACCAGCAAGGCCGACGGCAAGAAGGCTGTCGACGCCGTGTTCGCCGCGATCGCCGACGCCGCCGCCAAGGGCGAGGAAGTATCGGTAAACGGCTTCGGCAAGTTCAAGGTCAAGGAAAGCGCAGCCCGCGAGGGCCGCAACCCTTCGACCGGTGAGACCATCCAGATCGCGGCCTCGAAAAAGCTCGGCTTCGGCGCGGCGAAGGCGGTCAAGGATCGCCTCAACGGCTAAGACCCGACGTCAGGCGCCGAAGGTCACATGGCCTTCGGCGTCGATCGGCCAAGCCGGATTCCAAGCGATTTCCCAGGCGTGATCGTCGGGATCGGCGACATAGCCCCGATAGCCGCCATGCGGCGGTGCATCGCCTGGCCGGAGCACCCGCCCGCCTGCAGCCTCCAGTGCCGCGATCACTGCATCGACCTCTTCCGCCGACCCGACATTATGGGCGAGCGCGAAGGCCCCCGGGCCTCCGAACGAGGTCCGCGTCATGTCCTCGGCGAGCTTTGCCTCAAGCCATGTGCCGAGGATCAGACCGTTCATCTGATAGAAGGCGATTTCCTCGTTCGCGAACACCGGCGTCCAGCCGAAGCCTTCGCTATAGAAGCGGCGGGACCGGACGAGATCCGCGATCCCGAGCGTCACGACTGCAATCTGCTGCTGCATGCATCGGTCTCCGATAAAGGCTCTTTAACAACGGCAAGGGAGCCAGCCTTGTTCCCGCGATCACGAAGTCCCTATGAATCGCCGAAGCCAGACATCAGCTCGCGCCGAACAATGGATCACGAACCTCCTTGTTGGAAAGTCGAGTACCGCACGGAAATTCGGGTAAACTTGATCGAAATCAATATCATATTACACGTCATTCGGAACAGTTCCTCGTAGGTGCGCATTCTTGTAGTGCCTCGTCTCTCCCCCTGGTTCCCGGGAGACGAGGTTCTCTCCCCAGATAATATTGCTGCCAACGAAGAGGTTGAAAGCGCCCCGCGTCGCGGCCAGAAGCGCCCGATGAACCAGCGCCTCCTTTTTATAGCTGCTACTCTCCTTTCGCTCAGCGCTTGCGCGGGCGCCGAGCAAGCTTCGCAGCCCTTTTCGCCCTCTGTCCTGCAAGACCGGCCGCTCACCCTGGCGAGCTGGAACCTCGAATTCCTTGCCGAGCATAACGGCGACGGATGTCAGCCGCGAACCGACGCCGACTATGCCGCCATGCGGCAGATAGCCGATGGGCTCGACGCCGACCTGATCGCGTTTCAGGAAGCGGAGAGTGTCGCGGCGGCAGAGCGCGTGTTCGACCCCGCCCGCTATACCGTCGTCATGGAAGAGCGCGCCGGTAGGCCCAGCGGGACCTGCGGCGGCGAGCACAAGTCGCAGCGCGTGATCCGCCAGGCTGTCGGATTCGCGATCCGCAAGACCATTGCGTTCGACCGCCACCCCGATGTGACCAGCCTCATGCTCGGCAATCCTCAACTGCGCTCGGGCGTCGACATCACGCTCCGACCTGAGCGCGCGAGGCCGCTCCGTCTGCTTTCGATCCACTTGAAGTCGGGCTGCTTTGCCGGAGATACCGCCAAGGCGTGCCCGATCCTGTCCGAGCAGATCCCCGCGCTAGAGGCGTGGGTCGATGCGGCTGCCGAGGCGCCTGTGCGCTTCGCCCTGCTCGGCGACTGGAACCGCAGGCTCGGCCTTGCAGCCGACCGCGTCTGGTCCGAGCTCGATGATGGCACGCCCTCGAACGCCGATCTCCGTCTCGCAGATGCCGGGACGGGACCGAAATGCGATCCGCGCTACGACAGTTTCATCGATCATATCGTCCTTGACCGGCGCGCCGGCGCGGACATGCTGAGCTTTGCCGAGCCGCTCTACGGGTCGGGCACCAAGCATTACTCCGATCATTGTCCCATATCGGTGACGCTGGCGCGGTGACGGGAAGAACAACCATGGATCAGGACCTTGTCGAAGCGCTTGAATTCTTGCTTGGCCGGGATGACGACGGCGCCCTGTTCGATCGCGAAACGCCGGAAGGCGGATATCGCTCGCAAGGTCTCGAGAATGCGCTGAGAACGATCCGCCGCAACCTTCGCGCAAAGCCGGATTGACCTTGGCAGCGAGAACGCTGGCCCGAAGGGCCGAAAGCCGCACTCTTGCCGGAGCCGCAGCCGGGGCGGCGTGCGGGCGGGAGCGGCGGGTCGGACGCGGCGGAGCCGTGGCCGGAGCCGCGCGCAGCGCGGCTTGCCCGCCGTGAACGCGCGCGCCCGCACCGGCAAGAAGCGAGGCAAGTGTGCACGCGCGGCCCTACATCCGTGCGACCCCTGGCCGAGCCTGCGAGGCCAGAGCGCGCTCGACAGATGCCGCGCTCAACCTCCCCGAGGCAGAATTCGATCACAGTTCCGACGAGGAACAAGCCGTGCATTGAGCGAGAATGATCTGCCAACAGTCGCCCTGCTGCTTCCAGAGCCGGAGATAGGCAAAAGTCCCGAAGAAAGCCGCGCCGGCATAGGTTCCCGCGACATCGGCCGTTACGACGACGCTCGCCACGTCACCGTGGGACCAAATGCGGCGGTCGCCGCGAAAGTCGAGTGAACTCAGGTCGAGCAGGCCCGAACGGTGCGCCGCTATATCACCCTCCCGCGATCGCCTGACCCCCTGTTGATCGACGAAGATCATGTCCTCCGCAAGCAGCCGCTCCAGTGCCTCGACATCGCCGGCCAGCATCGCGGCCCGCAGCTCTTCCTCGCACCTCGCAATAGCCTCGATCAGCTGCATCCATCCTACTCCCGAATCTGGCCACCGGCCCGATCCGGCGCGGCCCTCGTTCCCGCCGCCCTATCGATCAACGAGCAGAATGGGCAAATATTGAAAGACGATTCCGAGCCCGCCGAACGCCAGCGCCAGCATGGCGGCACGCCGTCGCCACCGCGCGAAGGGATCGCCGGACGTTTTGTGCCGCACCGCTACGAACATCCATGCCACGCCGCCGAGAATAACCAAGGTAAAGAGCGATGCTGCGAGGCGTATGCCGGGTCCGCTGCCTCCGAACTCGGCGAGGAGGTAGAGGAGGAAGAAATGTACGGCCCACAGGACGAGACCGCCCATCATGATGAACCAGCTCTTCATCCGCCAGCGCCGACCAGTCGCGAGACGAGTGCGCCCGTCACCCCCTGTGCCGCGGTGTAGACGAGAAAGAGCATCGTGAGGTCGATGCTGTTGTTCCTAGGCTGCGGGACAAGGCCCCGCACAGCACGCGCCGCGCAGTAAAGCGCCATCAAGATTGCAATCGCCGCTGCGCATGCCTGAAGGGCCAGCAGCGCATAGACGACAGCCCCCTGCCCGCTCGCGGTGGGACCAAGTTCGCTACTCGACCAACTCACGTAATCCATGCCAAGCGCCGCACTCGAAACCGCCGCGGACAAAAGAAGCGCGAATACCGACCAGAAGGGCGAGCGTCGAAGGCATGCGCGTGCCGTGAGCGCGAGACCGATTGCGACAGCGTAGAGCCCCAGGATCGATATCGCCTCGCCGAGGGGCGGCGGCGGCCGCCAGAAGCCCGGCTGGTTCGAGGACAGGAAGGCAAGGCTGAACAGCGCCATGAGAAAGATCATGCCCATCACAACCAGCAGGATGACCATCGCCCACCAGCCATGGCTCGCCGGCCCGGTAACGTAGGTCGGGACGCGGATGTCGGCGCCAATGTCGACACCCTCGATTTCGACCGGCCGGTCGGTTTCCCAAAGCCATCGCAGTACCGAGATCACCGCGAGGACGCCGCTCACCCATGCGAACATATAGGCCTGCACCGTCAGCGCGAGGAAGAAGCCCGCAGTAAAGATCGCGGCGGCGAAGGGCCAAGGCGACGGCCCCGGCATGATCTGCAGATATTGGGGCTCGGCGAGCAGCGGGCTGGTGACGATCGTCTCGCGACGGCCAGTCGCCGAGCGCGGGAGGAAATAGCGCCCCTTTTCGACTTCATGCGCGAGCGCCGGATCGTCCCACAAAGGCTCGCGGCTGGTGACGACCGGGATCGAGCGCGTCGAATAGAGCTCGCTCGGCAACCATTCGAGCGTGCCGCCGCCATAGACATTCCCGGCATTGCCCTCGCCCGGCGCGAGCCGGAAATTGCGCGCCAGGTCGACGAGGAAGAGGAGCACACCGAGCCCGAGCATGAAAGCGCCGACCGTCGAGATGAGATTGGGAAGCTCAAAGCCCTGCCCCGGCAGATAGGTGTAGACGCGGCGCGGCATGCCCTGCAGCCCCGCCAGATGCATCGGCAGGAAGGCGACATTCATGCCGAGGAACATGAGGCCGAACACCCATTTCGCGAGCCGCTCCGACAGCGCCCGCTTGCTCACCATCGGAATCCAGTAATAGAAGGCCGCAAACAGCGGAAAGACCATGCCGCCGATCAGGACATAATGGAGGTGCGCGACGATGAAATAGCTATCGTGCGCCTGCCAGTCGAAGGGCACCATCGCTATCATCACACCCGTCAGACCCCCCGTCACGAAAATAACGATGCTGCCCATCACGAAGAGGCCGGGCGCATTGAACTTCGGCTTGCCGATTGCGAGCGTCGCGATCCACGAGAAGACCTGGATGCCCGCCGGCACGCTGACCGCCATCGAGGCGGCCGAGAAGAAGCCCGTCGTCATCGGCGGCATGCCGGTGGTGAACATATGATGCGCCCACACGCCGAAACTGATGAAGCCCGTCGCGATCATCGCAAGGACGATGAGCCGGTAGCCGACGAGCCTCTCGCCCGCGACGGTCGCGACGATCATGCTCATCATCCCGGCGGCGGGCAGGAAGATGATATAGACCTCGGGGTGGCCGAAAAACCAGAAGAGATGCTGCCAGAGCAAGGGGTCTCCGCCGCGCGTCGCGTCGAAGAAGGGCCAGCCGAACGCGCGCTCGATCTCGAGCAGCAAGGTGCCGAGAATGATGCTCGGAAAGGCGATCACGATCATCACTGCGAAGACGAGCATCGCCCAGGCGAAGATCGGCATCCTGTCGAGGCGCATGCCCGGCGCGCGCGTCCGCAGCACGCCGACGATGATCTCGATCGCCCCCGCGATCGCGCTGATCTCGATGAAGCCGATGCCGAGCAGCCAGAAGTCGGTGTTGATTCCCGGCGAATAGGCCTTGGACGTCAGCGGCGGATACATGAACCAGCCGCCGTCGGGCGCGAGCCCGACGAAGATCGAGGCGAAAAAACAAAGTCCGCCGACGGCATAGGCCCAGAAGGCATAGGCGGACAGCCGCGGGAACGGCAGATCGCGCGCCGCGAGCATCTGCGGGAGCAGGAGCACGCCTGCCGCCTCGACCGCGGGCACCGCGAAGAGGAACATCATCACCGTGCCGTGCATGGTGAAGACCTGATTATAGGTGCCCTGCGGCAGGATCTCGAGCATCGGCGCGGCGAGTTGCGCACGCATGAGCAGCGCGAGCACCCCCGCCATCAGGAAAAAGAGAAAGGCGGTTCCGAGATAATAGATGCCGATATAATTATTGTTGACCGCGAGCAGATATTCCCAGCCCTTGGGCTTGCACCAGATACGACGGAGGTCCTCCTCCTCTTCTTTCGGCCGCTCGTGCCGAGTCGGGAAACGCTCATAAAGCGCGGGATCGAACCCCGTTTCCGATCTCATTTGAGCGAGACCAGATAGGCGGTGAGCGCCTGCAGTTCCTCGCCGCTGAACTGGTGATAGGCGGGCATACGGTTCGCGGGCTTGATCGCCTGGCTGTCGGCGACCCAGCCCGCCATCGTCCCCGGATTATTGGGCAATATGCCCGCGCCCAGCGTCCTGCGCGAACCGACATGCGTCAGATCGGGGCCGGCCAGTCCACGCGCCGGCGTGCCGCGGATCGTGTGACAGGCGGCGCAGCCGCTCGAGAGAAAAAGTGCAAGCCCCTCGCCGCCGGCGCCTTGCGACGGGAGCCGCGAAGCCTGCCACCGCGCAAAGTCCGCCGGGGTGTGGGCCACCACCACAAACCCCATCAGCGCGTGCGGGCCGCCGCAATATTCGGCGCACTGTCCCTTGTAGATACCCGGCGCATCGGCCTCGATCAGCAGGCGATTGGTGCGCCCCGGGATCATGTCCATCTTGCCGCCAAGCCGCGGCACCCAGAAGCTATGGATGACGTCGGCCGCCTCGAGTTCGAGCAGGACGGGCTGTCCTATCGGAATGTGGAGTTCGTTCGCATCGCGCAGCGTCTCGCGGCCTTGTCCGTCCTGATAATGGACGCGCCACCACCATATCTCGCCGATGACCTTGACGCGCATGGCGCCTTCGGGAACGCGCGCCGCCGAAAGCGAACTGGTGAGCATCAGGCCCCACACGAGCAGACCCGTGAGCACGACCGAGGGAAAGGCAAATCCCAGAATCCAGATCGCCTTCTCGCCGCCGAGCCGGGTCTTGAGCCGAGGCGATCCGCGCAGCGCGATCCAGAGTGCGCCAAGCACGATCGCCAATATCACGGTTCCGCCAGCAAGCAGCACCCAGGCAAGCAGGGTCACGGGCTCCGAATAGGGGCCGGCAGGATCGAGCACGGCGGGCGGCCAGCCTTCCGAAGGCAGCGTTCGCTCAGTCATCGAGGCTCAGCAGCCAGGCGGCGATATCATCGGCTTCGGCTCTTTTCATCGGTATCGCCGGCATCCCGGTCCCCGGCGCCATCGCCGGCGCGTCGGTGACGAAGGCGGCAAGCAGCGGCGCGCGATTTGGCAGTTTGCCCGCGATCAGCGGGCGCGCGCCGAAGCCCGCGAGCGGCGGTCCCACGCGCCCTTTCGGCCAGGTGATGCCGGGCATGGCATGGCAAGCGCCGCAACCGAGCCGCGCCGCGGCATCGCGCCCGCGCGCGACGGCGGCGGGGTCGGCGGGTGCCGTTTCAACCGGGACGGGCGCGCAGGCGCCGAGCAGCATCAAGACCGAAATCGCAGCACCCCCTTTCATAGCCGTTCACCGTCCTCGTTTCGCTTTGGGAACCACCTCGCGCGGCCATTGGTTCCCGAAGCGTGCGCAAAGCCCCCCTCCTCCTCCTGTTCCTCCTGTCCGCATGCCAAGCGCCCGCGCCGACTGACCGCTTTCGCGCGACGGGCGAGACGATCGCGATGAGCGGCGGCGATGCGGGCGCCGAAGCGGCCTGCTTCACCTGTCACGGGCTGCAGGGCGAAGGCGACGGGCGCGACGCGCCGCGCCTCGCCGGGCTCGACGCGGGCTATCTCCATCGGCAGCTCGACGATTATGCAAATGGTCGCCGCGAGCATGCCGCGATGCGCGCAATCGTCCGCAAACTCGGCGACGGCGACCGATCGAAAGTGTCGGCATTCTACGCGGCGATCCAGCCCGCGGCGTGGCCGGTCGAAGCCGGCAATCCGGCGGGTGCGCGCCTCTACGACGAGGGCGATCCCGCGCGGGGATTGCCGTCTTGCGCCTCGTGCCACGGTGTGGGCGGCGTGGGCGATGCCGCCAATCCGCCGCTGGCCGGTCAGTCCGCCGCCTATGTCGCGGGCCAGCTTCGCGCGTGGCGCGAAGCGAAGCGCAACAATGACCCGCTAGGCGAGATGCGCCGCGTCAGCCGCCTGCTCTCGGTCGCCGAGCTTGCGGCGGTGTCCCGTCATGCGGCGTCCTTTCCGCCCCATCCTCCGGAAGCTCGGGCAACATCCCCCGCAGCACGTCGTGCCGATCCCAGAAATGATGTTTCAGAGCCGCGCCAACGTGCAGCGGGATCATCGCGACGAGGAGAATGATCAGGAGCGCATGGATTCCCTCCGCCCAGTCGAGAATCCACCACTGAATGCCTTTTTCCAGACTATCGAAGGGCATGTGCGGCCAGGGAAGGAGCCCCGCCACTTCGAGCGGCTCGCCGCCGACCACCGACCACATCGCCCAGCCCGAGAGCGGCAGACCGAAAAAGCAGACGTAAAAGAGTATGTGCGTCACATAGGCTGCGACCGTCTGCCAGCCCAGCCGGTCGGCATCGTTGATGGGACCCGGCACGATCATCCGCCAGATCGAACGCAGCGCAGCAAGCACGAGCATCAACAGGCCGAGTTCGGCATGAACCCGAAACGCCTCCAACTTGTCGCCACCCGCGTCGATGCGGCTCATGCGCCAGCCCCAGCCGAGCTGGAATAGGATGAGCGCGGCCATCGTCCAGTGGAATAGCTGCCCGACGGGCGAGTAGCGGCGGTCGGCGGCATAGCGCGCCGCCCACGCCTGGATCGCCTCGATCATGCTGCCACCGGGGGCGGCTCGCCGAGGAGGCGCCAGCCGGTCCAGAGCGCCGCGCCGAGATAAAGAGCCGCGGCAGGAGCCCACATGATGAGCCCCGCCAGTTGCTGATCTTCGAGCGGCGCCAGCCCCCAGGCCATCGTCGTCGCGAGATGGGGCGCATAGAGGGGCGTGCCCGCGAAGGTGATGAGCGCCCCGAGCAGCCCCATCTGCACCATCATGGCAAGCAGCAGGCCGATCGCGAGCGGCGGCGACGACGAGCGGAGCGAAGCCCAGAAGCCGAACGCGGTCGCGAGCAACGAAAGCTGCATCAACCAGAAGGCGCCGTCACTCGCCAGCGCGAGAGCATAGGGCGCCGGCGCGTGCCAGATCCAGAATGCGAGAATGTGCCCGGCCGCCCATAGCGGCGCACCGCCGCGCGGCCGAAACCGCGGCAGGCCGAGCGCAAACAGCGGAGCCGCAACCGCGGTCAGGATGATATGGTGCGCGACGCGCACCGAGAAGAGCGCCGACGACAGGGCGCATAGCGGCGACACGAACAGAAGGGCGATCAGCGCGAACCCGGCCCAGAAGGGACCGCGCGCTTTCCATCGCCACGCCATCAGCGCCGCGGCGCCCAGCGCCGCGAGCAGCCCGGGATCGAGATTCCAGCGCAGCATCCAGTCAGCCGGGATCGGCGCGGGACCACAATAAGGAATCGAGGACGGATCCATCCAATTGCCAACGTCGCGCCCGGCGCGCGGGTTCCGGGAAACTATTGGGCGGTCGGCGCATTATCCAGACGGGGGCCTGCATGGAGATCAATATGGCAACGGCCCCATCGCCTTTCACCGACCCGCCCTATCGCCGACACGCGCCCCATCCGCTGCACGCCATTCTCCTCGCCTTTCCGGTCGCCCTGTTCAGCAGCGCGCTCCTTTCCGACATCACCTATCTCAACAGCGCCGAGATGCAGTGGAGCAATTTCTCGGCCTGGTTGATCACGGGCGGGCTGATATTCGGGGCTCCGGTGCTCCTGTGGTCTGCCATAGCATTTGTCCGAGGCCGAAAGCAGCCAAAGCGCGGGCCTGCCACCGCCTATTTTCTGCTGATCCTCGTTATGTGGATCGCGGGCCTCGTGAACGCCTTCAAGCATAGCCAGGATGCCTGGAGTTCGGTCGGCACGGCCGGCGCGACCCTCTCGGCCCTATCCACAGTTGCAGCGATTGCCGCCGCCTGGCTTCTCCACGCAGCGAAGGAGCCCCGCGCATGAACCGGCAGACCTCGCTTGGCCTCGTCGCTGCGGCGGCGTTAGCGGCCGCGCTCGCCGGCTGCGGCAAAGGCGATGAAAAACTCGACCAGACGGGCGCCAGCCCGAGCCTGCCGAATATCGACGAGACGCTCGTCCCACCGATGAAAATCGCCAAGCCTGCAGGATGGAACGGCGAGCTTCCGACCGTTCCAGCCGGTTTCAAGGTCGTGCCGGTCGCCACCGACCTCAAGATTCCGCGGCAGATCCTCATCCTCCCCAATGGCGACATTCTCGTCGCCGAAGGTTCGGGCGGCCATGCACCGAAGCTCCGCCCGAAGGATGTGATCGCGGGCTATATCAAGAGCCTTGGAAAATCCTCGGTGAAGGGCGGCGACCGCATCACCTTGCTTCGCGACGCGAACGGCGACGGCAAACCCGAACTTCGCACCAGCTTCATCGAGGATCTCGATGCGCCCTATGGCCTCGCGCTCGTCGGGAACGACCTTTATGTCGCCAACCAGGGTGCGCTGCTGCGCTTCGCGTACACGCCGGGCGCAACGCGCATCGCTGGCAAGGGCGAGGAAGTGACCAAGCTCCCGGCAGCGGTCAATCATCACTGGACGAAATCGCTCGCCGCGAGCGCGGACGGGTCGAAGCTTTATGTCGGCATCGGCTCGAACAGCAATATCGGCGAGCGGGGAATGAGCATCGAGGAGGATCGCGCCGTCATTTGGGAGGTCGATGCCGCCACCGGCGCGAGCCGCATCCTCGTCTCGGGCATCCGCAACCCGACCGCCCTCGCCTTCGAGCCATCGTCGAACGCCCTCTGGGCGGTGGTGAACGAACGCGACGAGCTTGGCGCCGAGCTCGTACCCGATTATCTGACCTCGGTGCGCGAGGGCGCTTTCTACGGCTGGCCCTACAGCTATTGGGGACGCCATCCCGACCCGCGCGTTCATCCACAAAAGCCCGAGCTCGTCAGGACCGCAGTCACTCCCGATTATGCGCTCGGTTCGCACGTCGCGCCGCTCGGGCTGAGCTTTGCGACCGAAGGCGGGCTCCCGGGCTATGAGACGGGCGCCTTCGTTGGAGAGCATGGCAGCTGGAACCGCCAGACTCTCGCCGGCTACAAGGTCAGCTTCATCCCCTTCGCCAACGGACGTCCTGCCGGCAAGCCGAAGGATTTCGTGACCGGCTTCATCAAGGACGGCAAAGCGCGCGGCCGCCCGGTCGGCGTCACCTGGGACCCGGCGCGCGGCGCGCTCTGGATCGCCGACGATCTCTCGAACACGGTGTGGCGCGTCACCGGACCTCGCGCGCTCGCGATGGGATCACCGGTCGCTGCTGCAGCCAGCAAAAGATGATCAAGCGGCGCCGCTCGGCTTGAAGCGGATCACGCGCCAGATAAAATAAGCGAAGAACGCCGCCATGTTCGCGCTAAGGAGTGGCACTGCCCACCTTCTTCCGCCTTCCGGCACCTTCGCGCCCCCGCGGCGCGCGGTCAGCGTTAGACGCGCGCTGGGCGGCGCTGATGGAGCGGGGACATAGCGACGCGTCTCGGGAACGTGCCGCCCCGCCGGGCGTAGCTGTCCCATGACGCGTCCCATCCCCTGTCTATCGATATCGAGAGCCTGCGCGGCCCCTTGCGCCGCGATGGCGAAAGTAGCTCGGTGATAGCCCAGTCTGATACGGGCAAGCCGCGCTCGAGGGCGCATCATATCAGGGCGAACATCGTGCTTTACGGTGCGCTCTTTGCCAATCTCGGCATCGCCGTCGCCAAATTTGTCGCCGCGGCGATCAGTGGTTCCTCGTCGATGCTATCGGAAGGGGTCCATTCGCTCGTCGACAGCGGCAATCAGATGCTGCTCCTCTACGGCCAAGCGAAGGCAAAGCGGCCGCCCGACAATCGTCACCCCTTCGGCTACGGCCGCGAACTTTATTTCTGGGCGTTCGTCGTCGCAATCCTCATCTTTGCTGTCGGAGCCGGCATTTCCATCTACGAAGGCTGGATTCACTACCGGGATCCCGAGCCGCTTCGCGATCCGACGATCAACTATGTGGTGCTCGCCATCGCCTTCCTGCTCGAGGGTGCGTCGTGGACGATCGCGGTGCGCGAGTTCAACGCCGGGCGGCGCGGGCTCGGCTGGTGGACGGCGGTGCGGCGGTCGAAGAATCCCGCAGGTTTCATCGTCCTGTTCGAAGACAGCGCCGCGCTCGCCGGCCTCGCCATCGCCGCCGGCGGCATATGGCTGAGCCATGCGACAGGGGATCCGCGGATCGACGGCATCGCCTCGATGGCGATCGGCGCAATCCTGGCGGCGGTCGCGATCCTTCTAGCCCGCGAGGCGAAGGAGCTGTTGATCGGCGAGGCTGCGGACCCCGAACTGATCGCGCGTATCTGGACCATCGTCGAACGGCGCCGCGAAATTACCGCCGTCAATCATGTGCGCACGATCCACACCGCACCCAATTCGATCTTCGTCGCCGTAAGCGCCGACTTCGAGGATCGTCTCGCCATGGGCGAGGCCGAGACGTTGATCGAGGCGATCGAGGCCGAGCTCAAGGCTGCGTCGAGCGATATCAGCTCGATCTACATCCGCCCCGAAAAGCAGTCCGATGCGCTCGTCCAGCCTCGCCCGTCAGCGGCGGCCGAACCCGCACGGCGGCCGCGCGGCACAAACTAGGCTTTGAGCTCGCCCGGTCGCAACTGGATCCGGATGAGCGCGCTCGTGCCCGGCATATCGCGCGAAGGGTCAACCGCGCCGTAAGAGACAGCCGCCTTGTGGGTCCGCGCCAAAGCTTCGATGAGGCGCGTTCCGAGACCCGTGCCGCGCGCCGTTCCGTCGGACGGCATCCCTGCCCCGTCGTCGACAACCGCGAGTTCGAGCAATGTCTCGTCGGCCCGGCGAAGCGATATCCGAATCTCGCCATCATCGCTGTCGCCATAGGCATATTTGCACGCGTTGCTCACCCATTCGTTGGCGATCATGCCGAGCGCAACGGCCTTGTCGGTGGCCACACGCATGGGCTCGACGTCGGCGATGACACGCCGCGCGGCGACGCCCGTCGACCAGGTCGCCGAGAGATCCTCGGCAAGGCCGCCCAGATAGTCGTCCATCGCCACATATTCGACGTCGTCGGTGGTGTAGAGGCGCCGGTTGACTTGCGCGACCGTCGCGATCCGTTGCTGCGTCTTCTTCAGCGCCTCGCGGGCGGCGGGATCGGCGATCGTCTTGGACTGGAGGGCGACGAAAGACATCACCATCTGGAGATTGTTCGCGACGCGGTGGTTCACTTCCTTGAGCAGCGCTTCCAGCCGCGCATTGGTCGCGCGCAGCTCGCTCTCCACCTCGGCGCGCGCGCGTCGAAGCTGGGCACGCTCGAGTACCTGCTCGAAACTCGAGGCCAAGAGATCGAAAAAATCCTCGCCGACCGACTTTACCACATAATCGTCGGCACCCGACTTCAACGCCGCCACGGCGATGCGGCTCTCCTCGGAGCCCGTCACATAGACGACGGGCGGGCAGTCGCGTAGTGCGCGAAGCGCCTCGAGCGTGGCAAGACCGTCCTGCCCGGGCATATAGTGATCGACGGCAACGAGATCGAAGGCAGTGACCTTCGCCATGTCGACGCCCTCGCCGCCACTTGCCGCGAGGCTGACTTCATAACCTTTCCGGCCAAGCGCGCGCGACGCAAGCCGCCGCATGCCGTCGTCGTCATCGATATAGAGAATGTGGGCCAGGGCGGGTCTCAAGCCGGGTCGGGATCGGGGACCTGGATCACCGAGAGGAAGAGACCGAGCTGGCGAATGGCGTCGGCGAAATTCTCATAGTTCACCGGCTTGGTGATATAGACGTTGCAGCCGAGGTCGTAGCAGCGCTGGATCTCGATCTTGTCGTCGGTGGTCGTGAGCACGACGACGGGCGTGCGGCGCAGCGGACTGCTGTCGGCCTTCAGCCTGGCGAGAATGTCGGTCCCGCTCATGTCGGGCAGATTGAGGTCGAGCAGCACGAGCGCCGGCCCGTTGCGCACCGGGCCCTCCGCCGCATCGTACAGGAACTCGAGAGCCGAGGTGCCGTCGAGAAAATGATGGATCTTGTTGGAAATGCCGGCGCGCCGGATGTTCTTCTCGATAAGGCGCGCATGCCCCTCGTCGTCCTCGATCATCACGATGTTTACGGGCAGTTGGTCAGGCATCTTCTTCTCCGCTTTGCCACACGAGGGGCAGGATCAGCCGAAAGGTGGAACCCGCACCGAGTTCGGACTGGATTTCGATATTACCGCCGAGGCGATAGGCAAGCGCGCGGGCGTGGGCAAGACCGATCCCTTCCCCCTGCTGGTCCTGGACGCCCGACCTTCGGAAGAGGTCGAACACACGTTCGTGATCGCGCGGCTCGATGCCGCGACCATTGTCGGCGACCGCCACCCAAGCGCGCCCGAGATCGGCGCCCCCGGCTATGCGAATGATCCCCGCCCGCCCCGGCTGCGAATATTTGAGGGCATTTTCGATGAGATTCGAGAGGATCTGCTCGACCGCGACCCGGTCATTGATCACGGTCGGCAGGTCCGACACTTCGACCGTCGTGCCGGTCTCGTCGATGCGGTGCTGCAGGCTGCCGACGATCGCGCCCACGACGTCGCCGAGAGCAAGCGTTTCGGGCGCGAGCGTGCGGCGACCCTGGCGCGAGAGATTGAGGATCGCGTTGATCAGCCGGTCCATCTTCTGCGTGGAGGTGCGAATGAAGCCGATCGATTCCGGCAGATCCTCCTCGATCGCGAGCCGCGTCGCGGCGTCGGGCGCCTTCCAGCCCTGCGCATCGCCCTGTTCGAGATAGCCCGAGATCGCCTTGCGCGCGGTCTCGAGTTCGGCCGTGAAACCCATAACATTGACGAGTGGCGAACGCAGATCGTGCGACACGATATAGGCGAAGCGCTGGATTTCGGCATTGGCGCGCTTGAGTTCGCCCGTGCGCGCATCGACCAGTTCCTCAAGCCCTTCGTTGAGACGGCGAAGTTCCGCGCGCGATGCGCGGAGCTCGACGAGATTGTTGCGAACGAGGAGCAGCGTGGCGGCTGCAACGACCAGCAGGAGAATGCCGGTTCCGATCAGCGTCAGGGTGAACAGCGACTGGGTGCGTTGCTGCCGCGCTTCACGATTCTTGAGCAGGGCGAGCTCGCTTGCGAGCATCGTCTCGACGAGCGCGCGCGCGGCCCGCACTTCGAGCACCCCCTTGTCGTTCGTGAAGTCTGCGATCAGTGCTGCGCGGTCCGTGCCGCGCAGGCCGAGCGTCGCCCGGTAATGACGGCCATAAGCATCGAGATGCCCGCGAAGCCTTTCGGCGCGGCCGCGCTGGTTCGGATTGTCGCTGATCAGCGTCTCGAGCGATGCAAGCTGGGCGCGCGACCGGTCCTCGGCCTCGTCCATGATCGTCGAGAACGCCGGGTTCTGCGTAAGGATCAGTCCGCGGCGCGCGGTCTCCATCCGTTCTGTCACGCTGGCAAAGGCGCCGAGATTGGCCTCCACCGCGAGCGTGTGTGCGACCATGCGCGCCTCGGCCTCATTTTGGCGCTGCACAAAAAATGCTGTCGATGCCGCAGCGAGGAGCGCGGCAAATCCAATGGTGAGGAGAATGATGATCAGGCGGCTCGCCCGCGTGTCGCGGCCCAGCGACGAGACCTGGCCGATTCCATGTAAATGCCCCTCGGCCCCGGTCGATCAATTTCCGCCGTGCATGCACTGCCGCGCCCTTCGTGGCAAGCAGCCTCACCAACCCGGCCAGCCCTGAACGTGCCGAGTCCCGCGCGGGATTAACCTGGATCAATAGGATTTCGGATGAGTGTCGCCGAAGCGCTGGCGTAGGGGGGCGGCTGGGCGATTGAGGTCACCAGGATGAAGCGGGATGTCGAACGGTCATGATCGCGGTATAAGTGGCTCGCAGATTATAACGGGGAAGAGATGTCCAGGAGGATATTGATCGTCGAAGACGATCCGCTTGTCGCCATGATGCTGGAGGATGCGCTGGGCGCGCTGGGGCACGACATCGTCGGGGACGCTGGCGATATCGCCACGGCGCTCGGGCATATCGCGGCAGGCGGGTTCGATGCAGCGATCGTTGATGTGTATCTTGAAACGGGCTTGCCGTGCGATGCGGTCGCAGAGGCTCTTGCGGCGCGATCGATCCCTTTTCTCGTTGCGACCGGCGGTTTCGTCGGTCAGCCCGGACCGTGCTGGAACGACCGGCCGATCCTCGCGAAACCCTTCACCCTCGACAGCCTCGAAGCCGCGCTATCCGGCCTCGCGCAAACGTAGGCGAGCGCGCACCGGCGGTCAGAGCCCGGCTTTCTCGAGAGCGGCCGCGACCTCGCGGTCCAGTGCATTCGATCCCTTCGGCGTCGCGCGGTTCAGCAATGTCTGTATCCGCCTTTGCGCGACCTGCAGGGCCTTGTGGCGCACCTCGCGTTCGCGGTTCGTCCGCCAGGATCGGCTCTCGCCCAAAAGGGCGGCCCATTTCGCCTCTTCAGCGGCAAGGACGGCGAGGGCAAGCCGCAGACCGTCGCGTTGTCCGCGGGCATGATCGTCATTCATCGCAGCCTCCCCACCTTAACCAGCAACTGCAACGAGCGGGCCTGCGCCAGATGACTTGCTGCTCGCCGCTCCAAGAGAGGAACCTTTGCCGCGCAGGCGGACTGTTTTACGGAAAGGAGAGCGACCATGAAAGACGAACCCAAGAAGGGCGACGAGGTGACGTGGAAAAGCCACGGCGGACGCGCCGAGGGCAAGGTCCTGCGAAAAGTGACGAAAGCAATGGACATCAAGAGCCATCATGTCGCGGCATCGCCGGCGAACCCCGAATATCTGGTCGAAACGGCCGAAGGCAAGCGGGCGGCCCACAAGGCCGGCGCCTTGAAGCGGAAAGCGCCGCGCTAAGGACGGCTGCCAAACTCGGCTCTGCTCCCGCCTCCGATCCCGCCCGCCGGAGCGCCCGCGATCCTCGTTCACGATGCCGCATCGATCATGATCTGTAGCGCTGCGGCCACGGCCTGATCGAGCACATTGCGGCGCCCGATATCGCCGAAATGAAAATCCATGACCCGCACGGCGTCGGCGTCGGCGGCGCCAATGTAGACAAGGCCTACCTCTTCGCGGCCTTCGCGAGGGCCGCAGAACCCCGTGATCGCAATTGCAATGTCGGCATGGCTTGTCCGAAGAGCGCCAGTCGCCATCGCGGCGGCGACCTCGGGATTCACCGCTCCATCTCGCTCGGCGTCTTCTCGGGCGACGCCGAGCATCTCGCATTTGGCGTCGACCGAATAGACGATGAAGCCGCGCTCGAGATGAACTCCGAGCGCGGCATCGGCTGCGAGAACCGCTGAGAGCTGACCGCCGGTGCAGCTTTCGGCTGTCACGAAACGCAGCGTCTTTCCGGCCAGATGCCGGGCCAGCTTACGCGTCCGCCGTTCGATCAGCGTTGCAGCGCTCACCCTACATCGTGGCGAGTTCGGCGGGGGGAAGGCCCGCGGTCTCGGCCTGACGCTTCAGCTCCTCTTTCCGGGCAAGCATCCTTTCGCCGAGTGCGTCGAGGTCGACGTCGGCGGCACGCGCCTGCTGGAACATATTGTCGTGCTGCTTTTCCTCTTCCTTTACATGATGCTTGATCTCTTCCGACAGCACCGTGACCTTCGCCTCGAAAAATTCGTCGTCGGGTCCCGAGGCGACGATATCGTTGATCAGGATCTTGGCGCCATCATGCTCGACATACGCTTCCTTGAGGAGATCGTCGTCGATCTTTCCCTTGAGCGCCGGATAGAAGACCTCCTCCTCGATCTGCGCATGGATTTTGAGCTCGGTGCAGATCCGGTCTGCGATCTTCGCCTTGCGGTCGGTGCCGCTCGCCTTCTCGAATTCCTCGAACAGGGCTTCGACGGCACGGTGATCGGCCGCGAGGATATGGGTGGCGTCGGTGTCGACTTCGGTCGGTTTCATGGCAGTCTCCATCGTCATGCCCCGCGCCTGTTCAGCGCGCGGCGAGCCCGAAAGTTGCGCTCGATCCGCTCAAACCGCGCCGTCGTCGGCATCGCGCTGGCGCGACGCGCCTTCGGACCGCTTGATGAAGCTGATCTTGCCCTGCGGCTCGAGGATCGCCCATTCCACGTCGGAAATGTGGGCGATGCCCGCGAGCCGCATCTCGGACTCGATCTCGTCGGCGGTAAGCCGGTCGCGGTGAAGATTGTCGCGGATGATCTCGCCCTGCTTCACCACGACGCGCGGATGGCCTTCGAGCAGATTCTTGAGCCGCGGAAAGAGATAGGTCGCCCAGCTCAGGGTGAGCGCCCAGAAGGCGAACGTCACGATCGCGAGCAACGCGCCGGTCAGGCTGAAATCATTATGGGTGACGCCCTGCTGGATGAGGTCGCCCATCACCACGAGCAGAACCAGCTCGAAAGGCGTCATCTGCCCCAGTTCGCGTTTTCCCATGAGACGGAGGAGCGCATAGAGCAGGAAAAACATCGCACTCGCGCGAAGGACGATATCCATCAGGGCAGGACCTTGACCTCTAGCGGCATGCTGCCGAGCCGCTGCTCGCCGTCGAACAGCGCAATCTCGCCCTTGGTTCCTGCGAAGAGCGGCGGGTTGATCTGGCCATCGATCTTGACGACCAGCGTCTCGCCCGCGCGAAGCTCCCCATAGGAGAAACGATAGGCGCCGTCCTTGTAGCTTTCCTCGGCGGCGGCGGGGAGCATCGTGTTGATCGTCATGTCGGTCCAGAGCGACGGGGAGACCGCAAGCACCGCATCGGAAACATCGCGGATCGCCTCGACACGAATGCGGGTTTCGAAAAACTCGCCGTTGCGAATGACCGAGGGCGTCTTCACCTCGAGCCGCGCTGCTCCAAAATCCTCGACGCGCAGCGGACTCGGCTGGCCACCGACGAGGCCCGATAGCGCGACGGCGACGATGGCAGCGAGCAGGACGAAGGAAACGGGGCTCGCGTGGCGGTGCCAGCGCTGCCCGGAGATCATCTTTTCGCTGATTCCGTCCGGGCGACGGCTGTTCGCTGCAGCCGCGTCGCCGCCCGTCCCCTCGGGGCCCGCCGTCAAGCGAGGGGCTCCGGCCACGGCCGCGCGAGATAGGTACGAACCGCATCGGCGCGATCGCCGACTGCCGCGACCGCGATCAATATCTCGGACGGGCTGACGCCCAATATACGCGCCCAGGCGAGCATCGCGTCAGGCGCGCTTCGATCGATGCGGTCAAGTTCGAACTGTTGGTGGATCACGCCCGTTTCCCGTTGATGATGACGAGCGAACGCGTGCAGGGTACAAAAGTTGCGGTTCGGCGACGATCGCCGAAGGGCGTTCGCCGGCGTCAGGGCAATGGCCAAGCCTCGCCGTCGTCACTCTTTCATGCGCGCCGCGAAACGCCGCGATGCGGCCAAAGTTGCGCACGGCGGCGAAGATAAATCTGGGCGATCGCAGGCAACTTTCGCCCGCGTCCAAGGGTTTCTCGGACCAGAACCCACAGCCAATGGAGAGTATCATGAGCGTCAAGGGACAGATCAAGGAAGCTGCCGGCTATGTGAAGGAAGAAGCCTTCGAAAACGGCGACAGCCCCGAGGCCAAGCGCAAGGCGCAGGAAGGCCGCGACCTTCGCAACGAAGGCCGCATCGAAGACGGCAAGCCGCCGAAGACGGGTACTCCCGGCACCGAAAACTAATCCTCCCGCCAAGTTGATGGCCCCCTTCGGGTCCGCGCATGCGGACCCTTTTTTTGGCTGGGCGCCCCGGAGCAGCTGAGGAGAATTCGCATTGACCCAGAGCAAGTCGGCCGAACTTCTGCGCGCCCGGAGCATTGTCGCAACATGACACCCCGCATAGCCTTTGTCGGAGCCGGCCCGAACACGCTCTACACGCTGCATGCGCTTCTCTCCCACAACCCCTCGCCCTTCCGTCTTGCCGTGTATGAAGCGCAGGCGTGCGCGGGGCGCGGAACGCCCTATCGGCCCGGCTGGAACGACCCCGCCATGCTGGCGAATATCGCCAGCATCGAAATCCCGCCGCTTGCCGAGACGCTGTGCGACTGGCTGATACGTCAGCCGCCGGAGCGCCTCGCCGATCTCGGCATCGATCCCGATGCGATCGGCGAACGGACCTTCTATCCGCGCGTCGCGCTCGGCGAATATTTCCGCGACCAGTTCGACGCCGTTATCGACATGGCGCGGGCGCGCGGTATCGAGCTCGAGCTGCGCACGCGGTGCCGCGTCGAGGACGTCGTCAGCACGTCCGGCGCGATGATACTCAAGGTTCGCATGAGGTCGGGCGAACTCGCCGACGAGGCTTTCGATCATGTCGTCCTCGCGACGGGCCACCAATGGCCCTCCGAGCCCGAGGTTCGGCCGGGCTATTTCCTCAGCCCCTGGCCTGCCTCGGCTCTGGCCACGGTACCGCCCTGCGATATCGGCATTCGGGGTAGCTCGCTCACGGCCATCGACGCCTGTATCGCGCTCGCCAACATCCATGGCTCGTTTAACGAAACCCGGGACGGCGAGACGCATTATCGTCCGGCATCCGCCACTGATGCATTCCACATGACGATGATGTCGAGGAAGGGTCTGCTCCCCGAAGCCGATTTCTATGCGCCGCTTCCCTATGAGCCGCTCGCCATCTGCACCGAGGAAGCGATTACGCGTCTCGTCGCGAGCGAAGAAAACCAGCTGCTCGATGCCGCCTTCGCACTGTTCAAGGCGGAGCTTGCCGCTGCCGATCCCCCTTACGCAGCGGACATCGGCCTGGAGGACCTCGACCTCGAGGGCTTCTGCGAGGCCTATTTTGCGCGGCGCGCAGCGAGCGATCCCTTTGTGTGGGCCGAGGCGAATCTCGCCGAAGCGCAGCACGACTATGCCGCAAGGCACACCGTCGCCTGGCGCTACGCGATCCTGCGCATGCACGAAGTGCTCGCGCTACTCGTGCCATATCTGGAGGGTACGGACTACCGCCGCTTCGTGCGCCACTTCAAGCCGGTGTTCGTCGACGATTATGCCACCGTTCCCCACAAATCGATCCGGCGGCTGATCGCGCTCCATCGCGCCGGGAAGCTCGATGTCATGGCGATCGGCGACGATTACCGCATCGACACGAGCGGCGAAGAGGCAGGCGCGTCCCTGATCCTGGGCGGCGAGCAGCGGCATTTTGAGGTGTTTATCGAGGCGATGGGCCAGCGCCCACTCGGCGCCGCAGCCTTTCCATTCTCCTCGCTGCGGCAACAGGGCATCGTGCGCGATGCAGCGCCTGGTGCCGGCAAGTCGGAGGCGCGGGGCATCGCGATCGACGATGCCTTCCACCCGATTGCAGACGATATCCCGGAATCCCGCCTCTACTGCCTCAGCCTGCCCTTCCTGCTCGGCCGCCACCCTTTCATCCAGGGGATAACGAGTTCGCACGAAATGGGCATGGTGGTCGGAGAACAGCTTGCAGCCGCGATCGGCCAGGCGAATGCCGAGGAGAAGGCTGCGTGAAGCTCTTCGCCATTTATGTCGGCGGCGAGATGGCCGGCGCCAATATCGAGCTGCACGACATGCGCTTCGTCGCCGCGCCCACGATCACCGACACTTATGATGCGCTCCGCCGCCAATGGTGGGGCACGCCGGGCAGCCTCCATATCGACTGCTGGGCCGAGATCGATCACGCCGATGGCTATGACATCGTTTTGAAGACCGCGCCCTTCGAGGGTCCCGAACGGCTCTATTATGTCAATCTAGGCGGCTATGTCCGGGGCGAATTTCTCGAGCGCCACCGCAATCTTTTCATTGTGGCGGACACGCTCGCGCGCGCGAAGTCGCGCGCGCTCGCATCGGTGCGGCAGTGGGTGCAGCCGCACCGCGACGAGATGTACGAGGCCGAGCAGGCCTTTGCGCTCGACGCGGTCGCCGCCGAAGCCCGGCTCCACATCCATCTCGTGCCCGCCCCACGGCGCGAGCTCGCGATCACCTGCGAATATCGCCCGATCCGCGCGCCGCGCCGGCAAAGCCGGACCGCCGCGATCAGTCCCTGACCCAAGCCGCGAGGCGCAGCCCCCCTCCGCAACTCCCGCCTTCGCGGCGCATTGATGCAGATACAGACGCTCCAGACAAAAGGCTCCACCCATGACCATGACGATCGAACAGCTTTCCGAGAAGATGAAGGATATCGACTTCGCGATGCTCGCCACGCACACCGCGGGCGGCGCCATCGGGTCGCGGCCAATGAGTAACAATCGCGAAGTCGATTATGACGGCGACGCCTGGTTCTTCACCGACGAGTCGTCCCTCATGGTCGCCGATATCGCGGCCAACCCGAACGTCAATCTGAGCTATCAGGGCAAATCGGGCCTGCTCGGCATGCGGCCCTTCTTCCTCGCCGTCGAGGGTCACGCGGCCCTGATCCGCGACAAGGCCGCGTTCGCCGAACATTGGACAAAGGGCCTCGAACGCTGGTGGCCGGACGGCATCGAGACGCCGGGGATCGTCCTCATTAAGGTTTCGGGCACCCGCGCGCATTATTGGGACGGGGAGGATGAGGGCGAAGTTCAGCTCTGACAAGGAAAGACATCCCGCCACGGTTCCCGGTCGGTGAAGGACAAAGAGAAGCCACCACCCCATCGGTCTGCCATTACCCTCTCCGATACCCGCGCCGCGAGAAAGGCGAGCTCCATGCCGAACGCTTCCGATAGCGACAATGCAAGCGCCGAAGAGGTTGCGCTCGAAGGGGGCTGCGCTTGCGGCGCGGTTCGGTACCGCCTCGAAGAAAAGCCATATGATAGCGGCTGGTGTCACTGCCGGGTCTGCCAGCATGTCTCGGGGTCGGGCGGCATGGTCTTTACGACGGTCCATCTCGATCGGTACCGCATCCTTGCGGGCGAAGAGCATATCGGACGCTTCGCATCGACCAGCTTCGGCACGCGCAGCTTCTGCCGGACGTGCGGCTCGCCGCTAACGATCCATGTGCGCCACCAGGCCGATGAGATCGATATTGCAGCGGGGACGCTGGACGATCCGGAAGAGATTGCGCCAGCTTTCCACCTTTACACCGCCGAGGCGCCGAGCTGGATGCCGATGATGGCGTTCCTTCCGCGCTACAAGGCGCTGCGACCGAAGACGCGCGGGCTCGACGAGGGTGTCACGGAGGCGGGCTGAGGCGTAGATGAAGACCGCGCCCAAAGAGCCGCACGTGGCAAAATCGCAACCGCTTTTGCAGCGGGGCGTTTTCTGGTCAGATCATGACGATTTCGAGTTCCGCCGCGTCGAACCGAAGCTCGATCCGCTACTGAAAGGACAAGACATGCGCATCCTCATCTTCGGTGCCGGCGCCGCACTTTTTCTCGCCGCTTGCGACAGCAAGCAGGAAGCTGCCGAGGACAGGATGGAACGTGCGGCCGAGACCAGCGCCACGGTCGCCGGCCCCCTCCCTGCGGCGCTCGGGCTCAGCGAGGCACAACTGCTCGACGCCGATATCGTCGGCGCGGACGGGAAGGATCTTGGAGACGTATCGCAGGTGTTGCGCGGCGCCGACGACAAGGTGGACCGTCTCCTCGTCGAGCTCGATGGCGTCGGTCCCGACCGCTATGTTCATGTACCGGTGCAGGGCCTCAAACCTATTGTACGCGGCGACGACACCAATCTTCAGACGCGCATGACCAAGGCCGACCTCGATGCGCTGCCCGACGTGAAACTGCCAGCCCCTTGATATCTTGACGCGCGAGGAGCATCGACTGTGAACGGAGAAACTCTTCATCGGCGGATCGATGTCGGCGGAGTCGATATCTTTTACAGGGAGGCAGGACCGCCCGACGTTCCGGTGCTGCTGCTGCCACATGGCTATCCCTGTTCGTCGTTCGAGTTTCGCAATCTCATGCCGCGGCTTGGCGATCGGTGGCGGCTGCTCGCACCCGATTATCCGGGCATGGGCTACAGCGATACGCCCGAGCATTTCGACTATAGCTTCGACGGCTATGCGCAGCTTCTCGACGGGTTCGTGCGTGCGCTCGGCGTCGAGCGCTTTGTGCTCTATCTTCACGATTTCGGCTCGCCGATCGGCGCACGTCTCGCGATCATGCGGCCTGAACGCATCCTCGCGCAGATCATCCAGAATGGGGACATTCCCTATGAGGATGCGCTGGGCGACAAATATGCCGAGATAGAGAAGAGCTGGTCGCTTCCCGAACCCGAGATGCGCGCCGAGATCGGCAAGGCAATCAGCGAGGATGTTTTTCGGGAGGAGTTTCTGAACGACGTGCGGCCCGATCTCGTGCCGCGCATTCCGCCGGACCTCTGGAAACTGCACTGGTCACTGATCAACCCGCGGCGCCGCGAAATCGCGATCGACCTTATCGGGGGCCTCAAGGCCAATCGCTCCTGGTTCGGCGCGCATCGACGCTATCTGCGCGAGCACCACCCGCCGACGCTCATCGTCTGGGGTCCGCAGGATTTCTATATGCCCGAGAAGTCTGCGCGCGCCTATTTGCGCGATCTCCCCGCGGCCGAGCTGCACATGCTAGACGGCGGCCATTGGCTTCTCGAAACCAACCTCGACGAGGTTGTCCCGCTGATCAGGGACTTTCTCGATCGGACGCTGTGCTGAGAAGCGACGCCGAACCGCGTTCCCTTGCGGTATCCCAGCGGCGCCAACTGCCAGCAGCCTGAGCCGGGCCACCGCAACGATAAAGGGCGCCGGAACCGGCGCCCTTCACCCTGCCCTTAGGGAAGGCAGTCTTATTTCTTCTGGGTGTCGCCGACGCCGGTTTCGGACGGAGCGATCTCGCCATTGTCGTCCATCGCGTTGGCCTTTTCTTCGCCCTGCTCTTCGACGACATCGGCCTTCTGCTCCATTGCCTCTTTGGCGGGACCTTCGGGCATCGCGTCGGCCTGATCGTCGATCGCCTCGGCCTTCGCTTCGGCCTGATCCTCGACCTTGTCGGCGGCGGGGCTTTGGCAGGCGCCGAGCGCGAGGGCCGAGGTTGCGGCGAGGGTTACAAACAGCTTTTTCATCGAGATTCTCCCTGTTGATGACTGCCCTGCTAACGCGGCGAAGCCCACAGGGTTCCGCGGGCCCGCGCAATGGGAATCGTCAGCGTCACGCTGCCATGATCCGCGCGATCGTGTCTTCATCGCGAAGCCGCCGCCAGCGGGCCTCGACGAAGCTGTGTACGCCGAACAGGAACAGCCCGGCGGCAACGAGCAGATAGAGCGGCGGATTGTCGGTGAGCGCCGAGAGCGCGTCGCCGAGGCCCTTGACCTCGCGGGCAGCGCCGAACCAGCCGCCGCGCACGAGCGAGGCGCCGATGACGGCGAACACGACCGCGCGCGCCGCAAGACCCGCCCGCCCGACGGGCACGGCCCATGCAGGTGCTGCCGCATCGAGATCCTTTGTAAATTCGGTGGTCCAGGCCTTGACCGCCTGCTGCACGGCCGCCGCGAGGAAGGCGGCGCCGACGAGCCCGAGGAGCAGGCCGCCAAGCGGCAGTTCGAGCAGCATTCCCGCCGCCTCTTTCTCGCGGCCGTCTTCGGCGCCGCCGCCGGAGGCAAGGCGAAGCGCCGCCCAGGCGAGAATGAAATGGGCGATGCCGCTCGCGGCATAGCCTATCCGCACAGCGACGCCCTTCGCACCGCCTCCCTTGTTTTCGCTATCGAGCGCCGCCCCGTACAGGCGATAGGCGCCGTAAAGCGCCAGACCCATCGCGAGAAGAGCAAGAAGGATCGAGCCAGCGGGCATATCGCGGACCGAGCGGAACACGGCTTGCGGACTGGCGTCGTCGGCCGACGAACCGGTGAGCGCTATCCATGCCAGCAGGCAATAGACGACGCCGCGCGCGAACCACCCCGTCCGCGCAAATGTCTCGAGCCGCCGCAGCTTGTTCATAATGCCTGTCCCCGAATGTTGACCCATCAGGCCAACGCCCGCTGCACCCGGCAGTTCCGCGCGGCTCCCACCCCACCGCGGGTGCCCCCCTCTCCCTTCCCGGCCACCCCGCGTCGCTCGCCGACACCCGTGCGCCCGATGCCGCCGTGACGAAGCTGCGCGGTTCAGCCGCAGCTTTTTACAAAGGCGCCGGTCACGAAGTCGCGGCCGGTCCGCAGTCCGACCGGGTCGACGCTGTGCGCGACGCCGTAGGAGATATGCGTCTCGACCTCGACGCCGAGCCGCTTCAACTGGCTCTCGGACATGTGCAGCGCCGCGATCGGCACGACGGGGTCGGCCGTGCCGTGCACCAGCAGGACTGGCGGTTTCGACGGAACATGATGCGCAAGATCGGCCGCGCCCGCGAGCATGCCCGAATAGCCGACGATAGCGGCAACGGCGCGGGGGCGGCGAAGGCCGACCTGAAGCGCCATCATCGTGCCCTGGCTGAAACCCACAAGGGCGAGATCGGCCTCGCTGAGGTCATATTGCGCGAGCTTGCGATCGATGAACGCGTCGATCGCCGGCGCTGCCGACGCAGCGCCTGCAGCCAACGCCGCCGGGGCGAAACCCGACAGCCCCCACCATTGGTAGCCCCCGCCCATTATCGAGCATCGCTGCGGTGCATGCGGCGCAAGAAACAGCGTGTCTGGCAAGGCCTCCTGCCACTGCGGCGCCAGCGAAATCATGTCGGAGCCGCTCGACCCGAAGCCGTGGAGCAGCAGCACGATGTTTTTGGGGGCGTCTCCGGAGCGAGGTTGCAGGCTGGCACCGTTCACGATCTTCGACAAACTTCTTCTCTCAGCTTCGGCAGCGCAGGGCGCGCCCCCGGGGCGGTAAGGATTGCAACGCTGCATAGGTAGAAAGTCGGCCGCGCATTTCCAGCCCATGGAATATACCGGACAGCTCGGCCGCAGCGCAGCTCGGCATGAGCCAAGTGCTCCGCAACCAAGTGTAGGACCCGCCGGTTTGTCGATGACAGGCAGAACAGGAGGAGTCGGCAATGGCACGCAAATCAGAGGCCGGAAAGGTCGGAGAAACCGCGTCCGAGAAGCGCGGAAAACAGACGGCGGCAAGGAAACTGCGGAAGGAGGTCGGCGAGACGAAGACGATCCGCACGCCGCCGAAAGACCGGGAATCCGATCTCGACCGCGCGCCGAAATGGGAGCCGCGCTATGCCGGTTCCGACCGGCTCAAGGACAAGGTCGCGATCGTGACCGGCGGCGACAGCGGGATCGGGCGCGCGGTAGCCGTATTGTTCGCCCGCGAAGGTGCGGACATCGCAATCGTTTACAAGAGCAACAAGGCCGATGCCGAGGAAACGGCTTCGCTCGTAGGCGCCGAAGGGCGCACCGCGATCCTCGTCAGGGCCGACGTGGGCAAAACCAGCGCCGGAAGGACTATCGTCGACAAGGTCGTGAGCAAGCTGAAGCGCATCGATGTTCTCGTCAACAATGCGGGCGAACAGCATCCGGCGGACGATATTCGCGACATCAGCCCGGAGCAGCTGCAGCGCACCTTCGCCACCAATATCTTCGGCATGTTCTATCTTGTGCAGGCTGCGCTGCCGCATCTCAAGAAAGGCGCGGCGATCATCAATTGCACGAGCGTGACCATGTATCAGGGGAGCGGTGGTCTGCTCGACTATAGTGCGACCAAGGGCGCCATTACCGCCTTCACGCGCTCGCTCAGCGAGAATCTGATCGAGAAGGGGATCAGGGTGAATGCGGTCGCGCCCGGCCCGATCTGGACCCCGCTCAATCCACGCGGCGGAGCGCCCGCCGAAAAAGTCGAAAGTTTTGGCGAGACGACGCCGATGAAGCGACCGGGAGAGCCCAACGAGGTCGCGCCGAGCTTCCTCTTTCTTGCGTGCGACGACAGCAGCTACATATCGGGCCAGGTGCTCCACCCGAACGGCGGAACGGTCGTCAACGGATAGACCGCGCCGAGCGGCAATCATATCTGGGCGCCGCCGCCGCTCGCAACGATTGTCACGCGGTGCCGACACGGCCAGCGCGCTCGTGTCCGTCTCCGGAAGCGAGGTCTTGCATGCCACCGATTAGCGTCGTTAGCGGAACCCCAAGATGTTCCGTTGGTTGACCAAAGGGGGCCGGATAGGGAGAATTGTCATGCCCCGTGGGGACAAATCAAGCTACACCGACAAGCAAAAGCGCAAGGCCGAGCATATCGAAGAAAGTTATGAGAAGCGCGGCGTCGGCAAGAAGGAAGCGGAGAGCCGCGCATGGGCAACGGTGAACAAGGAGTCGGGCGGCGGCAACAAGTCGGGTTCCGGCCGTGGCCAGCCCGATACCCATGAAGCCTCGAGAAAAGGTGGCCGCAAAAGCGGTACGGGCAAGAGCAGCGAAAAGCGATCGGCGGCCGCGAAAAAGGGTTGGGAAACGCGCCGCCGAAATGCCAAGGGATAGCGGCGGACGAGATTAGCAAGGACCGACAAAGAGCCCCTATACGGGCGCTCCGGTCCAGGCAGCGCCGCCCTCACCCTCATAAGATTTCAGGCGATCGACTAGGCTTCGGCGCTCCGCCGCTACCTCGCGCAGGAGGAGGATCGCGGCCTCCCGGTCGAGGCCGACAGGATCAAGACGTCCTTGATCGATCCGCGCGATGAGGTCGGAGAGGAATTTCAATTCTTGCCCGGCCAGCATCAGAAAGGTGTCGCTCTGGTTCATGCCTGTTCAACGCCCCGGTGCCCCGGCGGGCTGCATGCGGCGGAAGTGAAGTCCGACCGGCAAGCGTCCACAATCTTCGTCGTTGAAGCATTCTTATCGCCGACTTCGCAATTTTCTGGCGCAACAGGACACGCTGACCGCGCTCAATCCGGATCACGCATGCGAGAATTCGGTATAACCTGCGTTAATCCGCCCCGAATTTCGGGCCTTTGCGCAGAAACAGGGGCAACTCGCTCGCTTGCGCGGCGTTCATTCGGACATGGTCCAGCCGGTCGCTCATTTCGAAAACGGCGGAAAGTCGATCGGGTCGAGCTCGCGCGCCTCCGCCCCGACCCTAGAAGGTTGATCCTATGTCTGCGACGATCCAGCCCGTCATTCTTTGCGGCGGCGCGGGTACGCGCCTCTGGCCTGCTTCCCGCGGCGCGCGTGCCAAACAGTTTCTCGACATCATCGGAAAGGAGAGCCTGTTCGCCCGCACGCTCGATCGGGCAACCGGAGCCGGCTTTTCGGCGCCGCTCATCGTGTGCGGCGCCGAGCATGTCGCGATGGTGCGCGAGCAATCCCAGGGTCGCGACCTTCGGCTGATCGTCGAGCCCGCGGCGCGCAACACCGCTGCCGCCATCGCGCTCGCGGTCGCTTCGTCGGCCGATGACGTTCTGCTGCTCGTCATGCCGAGCGATCATGTCATCGCCGATGTAGCCGCATTCCGGGGCGCCATCGCCAAAGCCGCCGATCTGGCGCGCGACGACTGGCTGGTCACATTCGGCATCGCCCCCGATCGGCCCGACACGGGCTTCGGCTACATCGCCAGCGGCGCGCCGCTCGGCGGCGCGGGATTTGCCGTCGCCCGCTTCGTCGAGAAGCCGCCCCTCGCCGATGCCGAAGCGATGCTTCGCGAGGGTGGCTACAGCTGGAACGCCGGCATCTTCCTCTTCCGGGCCGGTCGCATGCGCGAAGCGATGCTCACGCATTGCCCGGCCATATATCGCGCGGCGGAAGCCGCGGTCGCCAATGCGCTGCACGATGGCGATGCCCTGCACGCGGCAAGCGCGCCGTTCGAACAGGCGCCCTCTGATTCGATCGACTATGCCGTGATGGAGAAAGACGCCCGCGTTGCGGTCGTCCCCGTGTCGATGGGCTGGTCGGACCTAGGCAGCTGGCAGGCGGTGCACGCGCTCGCAGGTGCCGACGCTTCCGGTAATGCTTGCAGCGACGATCTTTTCGCACACGACAGCCACAATTGCCTCGTCCGCGCGCCCGGAAAACGCGTGTCGCTCGTCGGCATGGACAATGTCGGCGTCATCGTCGACGGCGACGATATCCTCGTTATCGCGCTCAACCGATCGCAGGAGGTCCGCGCCGCAGCCAAGGCGCGCGCCTGAAGTCCATGCCGCGGCTCGCTTTCCCAAGGGGTCAGCGCAGCTGACTGTCCTTGCTTCCCCGGCGGTTGAAACCGGCCGGACGGCCTTCGGCGTCGCGAAGCGTCTGGCACCCGATGCAGGTACGGCTCGCAGGCAAGGCCATTCGCCGCGCCTCCGCAATCCGCTCGCCGCAATCGTCGCAATAGTCCGCGCCCTTGCCGGACAGCAGCCGCAGGCGCGCCTCCTTGACGGCATCGCTCACCGTGTCGTCGATCTGCTCCTGAACGGCGCCGTCGCGCGCCCAGCCATTCGCCATGTTGAAGCTCCATGTTTCGGGGACGAAAATGGGAACGCATGGCGGGGCGGGCAAGTTGCCCCGCCACCGGGAACGATCGCGGCGCCAAATGGTCTTGAGTCCATGGCCAGAAAGACCACCGCACCGAGCCCTGCAGACCGCGCCCCCTCTTCGAAGCGCGGCGAACGAAAGGCTGCGGCTCCCCCGCCCTTTCGTCCGGTCCAGCTGGCGACGCTCGTCGACAGCGTTCCCGCTGGCAGGGGCTGGGTTCACGAGATGAAATATGACGGCTACCGCCTGCTGATCGCGGTCGGCGGCGACGAGGCCCGCGCCTATACGCGCTCCGGTCTCGACTGGTCGGAGCGCTTCGCGCCGCTCCTCGCCGAGGCCGCAAAGCTGAAGGTAGACAGCGCGCTGATCGACGGTGAAGCGGTCGTGCTCGATGCTGAAGGCCGCTCAAGCTTCCAGTCACTGCAAAATGCCCTGAAGTCCGCGCCCGATAGCATCGACTATTTCGCCTTCGATCTGCTCGCGCTGGACGGCGAGGATCTGACCGCCCTCCCCCTCCTCGACCGCAAGGCGCATCTTGCCAAAATTCTTCCCAAGGCCTCCAGGCATATCCGCTACTCGGATCATATCGCGGGCAGCGGCGAGGCATTGCTCGAGAGTTTCTGCGCTGCGGGTCTCGAAGGGGTCATCTCGAAAAAGGGCGATGCGCGCTATGTCGGCGCGCGCGCGGGAAGCTGGCTCAAGACGAAGTGCATCAAGCGGCAGGAGTTCGTCATCGTCGGCTGGACGCCCTCGGACACGTCGCGCGCGTTCCGCTCGCTGATGCTTGGCGTCCATGAGAAGGGCGCGCTGCGCTACGCGGGCAAGGTCGGGACCGGTTTCGATACCGAGGAGCTCTTCCGCCTCCAGGCGATGATGAAGCCGCTCGAACGAAAGGAGCCGACGGTGAAGGTGCCCCGCACCGAGACGCGCGGCGCGCACTGGATCGAGCCGAAGCTCGTCGCCGAGATCGCCTTCACCGAGATGACGAACGATGGCACGCTCCGCCACCCGAGCTATCTCGGCCTTCGTGAGGACAAGAAGCCCGAAGCGGTCGTGATCGAAAGCGAAGCGGCGGTCGCCGAGGTGGCGCACGCCTCGCCAGTACCGATCAGCAACCCCGACCGCGTCATCTTTCCCGAGGCGGGGCTCACCAAGGGCGAGCTTGCAGAATATTATGCCGTGGTCGCGCCGATCATGCTGCCGTGGGCGGGTTCGCGCCCGATCAGCCTCGTGCGCTGTCCGCAGGGCCGCGCCAAGAAATGCTTCTTCCAGAAACATGATGCCGGAAGCCTCGGCGATGCGGTGAAACAGGTCGCGATCGAGGAGAAGGATGGCGACAACCAGCCCTATCTCTATATGGACACGCCCGAGGGCCTGATGACCTGCGTCCAGATGGGCACGATCGAATTCCATGGCTGGGGCGCGCGCATCGAGGATGTCGAGAAGGCCGATCGGCTCGTCTTCGATCTCGATCCCGACGTCGGTCTCGATTTCGAGGCGGTCCGCAGCGCCGCCTTCCAGTTCCGCGACATCCTGAAGCAGATGGGCCTCGAGACCTTCCCGATGCTCACCGGCGGCAAAGGCGTCCATGTGATCGCCCCGCTCGTGCCGCGCGCCGAATGGCCCGAGGTCAAGGACTTCGCGCACCGGCTCGCCCGCGCCGTCGCCCAGATGGATTCCGACCGCTTCACCGCCGCCCTCCCCAAGGCGCAGCGCAAGGGCCGGATCTTCGTCGATTATCTCCGCAACCAGCGCGGCGCGACTGCGGTGATGCCCTATTCGGCGCGGGCCCGCGAAGGCGCGCCGGTCGCCGCGCCCATCAGCTGGAAGGAAATGGAGACGATCGACAAGCCTTCGCATTTCCGCATCACCGACGCGAAGGAGCTTCTGAAGCGCGCCGGCCTCAAGGCGCTGCAAGGCTGGGGCCGCGCCGACCAGACGCTGCCCGACCTGTGAAGATCGCGACCTATAATGTGAACGGCATCGGCGGCCGCCTCGACATTCTGCTCGGCTGGCTCGCGCAGGCCGAGCCCGACATCGTTTGCCTGCAGGAATTGAAAGCCCCTCAGGAGAAATTCCCCGAGAAGGCGATCCGCGACGCGGGCTATGACGTGATCTGGCACGGCCAGAGCCGCTGGAACGGCGTCGCGATGCTGAGCCGCGTCGGCGAAATCCACGAAACGCGCCGCGGGCTCCCCGGCGATCCCGGCGACGAGCAGAGCCGCTATATCGAGGCCGCGGTGGGCGGCATCCTCGTCGCCGGCCTCTATCTTCCCAACGGCAACCCCTGGCCCGGTCCGAAGTTCGATTACAAGATGCAGTGGATGGCGCGGCTCGACGCGCATCTGACAACGCTTTTCGACCTCGATGCGCCCGTCGTCATCTGCGGCGACTTCAACGTCATTCCCACCGACCTCGATGTGTACAAGCCCGAGAACTGGATGAAGGACGCGCTCTTCGCGCCCGAAGCCAAAGCCGCCTACCGGCGCATCCTCGACCAGGGCTGGACCGATGCGATCCGTCACCTGCATCCCGGGGAGCGCATCTACAGCTTCTGGGCTTATTGGCGGCGCTCGTTCGAACGCAATGCCGGCATCCGCATCGACCATCTGCTGCTGAACAAGCCCGCGGCGAAGCGGCTCGAGGCAGCCGGCGTCGACACCCGCCCGCGGGCGCTCGACAAGACGAGCGACCATGCGCCCGCCTGGATCGAACTTGGCGCGGGCTCCACAAAGCGAAAGCGCAAGGCGTCATGACGTGCACCATCGCCGGCTGGAAGCTGCCACCAGCCGAGCGCGACCAGCTGCTCGAACGGTTCGAACCGCGCTATCCGGATCTGGTTGCCGATCATGTGACGCTCCGTTTCGGGACCGCCGAGGACACGCCCCTACCCGCCGCGCACGCGGGCGAGATCGTCGGCGAAGTCGACGACGGCGCGGGCGTCCAGGCGCTCGTCGTGCGCATCGGCGGCACCACCGATCGCGGCGACGGTAGCCATTATCATATCACCTGGTCGCTTGGGCCGGGCCGCGAGGCGAAGGAGAGCAACGACGTGCTCGCCGCAACGAAATGGCAGCGGGTGCATCCTCCGATCGCCATCGCGCTCGCGCCCGCGCGCTGGACCGTCTGAGAAGCTCGGATCGGCAAGTCGCGGGCCGCGAAAACGGCAGGCGCGCGCGTTCGCGACTGTCCGGCCATTTGCAGCTCCTGCTTTCGATCCCGTTGCGGCGATCGGGCTTCCCTTCCCATCGCCGGCGCGGAACGCTCGGCGACCGCGCGCATTGAAGGAGCATTGGCAAAGGAGTGAGTGACGATGGCTGCGCGCCCTTATTGGAAAGGCCAGATCCGCCTGGCGCTCGTTTCGATCCCGGTCGAGATCTATTCGGCGACGAAGAGCGGGGCGACGATCGCGTTCAACCAGATCCACGAGCCGACCGGCAAGCGCATCAAATATGAAAAGGTCGTCCCCGGCGTCGGCCCGGTCGACGTCGACGAGATCGTCAAGGGATTCCAATATGCCAAGGACCAATATGTGCTGCTCGACGACGAGGAGATCGAAGGGGTCAAGCTCGAAAGCAAGAAGACGCTCGAGCTCACCCAGTTCGTCGAGGCCGAGGATATCGACGAGATCTATTTCGAGAAGCCCTATTATGTCGTCCCCGCCGACGACCTTGCCGAGGAAGCGTTCATCGTGCTGCGCGAGGCGCTGCGCCGCACGGGCAAGGTCGGTCTCGGCCAGCTCGCGATGCGCGGCCGTGAATATGTCGTCAGCATCAAGGCGTGCGGCCGGGGTCTCGTCATGGAGACGCTGCGCTATGCCGACGAGGTCAACAAGGCGGCGAGCTATTTCCGCGACATTGCCGACAGCGATCCCGACGAAGACCTGCTCGACCTCGCGACGACGCTGATCGACAAGAAAACGGGCAAGTTCGACGCGAGCGACTTTCACGATCGCTATGTCGAGGCGCTGAAGGAGCTTATCGAGCGCAAGAAGAAGGGCAAGACGCTCAATCTCGACGACGGGAAGGACGAGAAGGCGCCGAGCGGATCGAATGTCGTCGACCTGATGGCGGCGCTCAAGAAGTCAATCGGTGACGGCGGCGGGAAGGCCAAGGCCGCCAGCGCCAAGAAGGCGCCGGCCAAAAAGACGCCGACGAAAAAGGCGCCGACCAAGACCGCCGCGCGCAAGCGCGCATGAGCCGCGCCTTCACAATGCCCGCATTCGCAGTCGGGCGCTCAGGCAGCGGGACCGAACCGCCGGCGCGCCGGGTCGCGCTCGCACCGGAAATGATCCTTGATATGCGCGTTGAAATAGGCGCCGAGCGATTCCGCAGCGCAGAGCCTGTCGTAGATCGCGCGCGGGACGCCATGATAAAGATATCTGCCGGTGCCCCGGAAGCTGATGGAAAGCACCGACGCTGCCTCGTCATAGGCGACATGGTCGATCATGGTCGAGCGGGTGAAGCGGCGCGCGCGCATATGGGCAGAGCGCGTCGCAGCCGCACAGGTTCCCACCAGGGCGCGGGCAAGCGCGCGCCGCCGGTCCGAGCGAGCGCCCCCTCCCCGCAGA
>SCNS01000029.1 GCA_005503215.1 Sphingomonadaceae bacterium 3R27C6
GCTCGACGCCGGCGTCGAGCAGATCGCGCACCGGGAACTCAGCGAGATACTGCAGGGTCGCCTGATTGACGAGGCCGGAGAGCCGGGTCTCGATCCGCTCGATCGGCTCACGAATATATTGACCGTTCGCAAGGCCGATGGTGAAGTCAATTCGTTCAGCCACGCGGTCAGGTTCTGCAACCCGCCAGCCTAGAGTGCCTTGCAGGCTCACCTGTTGGAAATCGGCGCTGCGACCTTTGACGAACAGCGTCATTTCGCGGTCGTCCATGGGCACTTCGGCGACGCTCGCTGTTTCGGGGCGAAACCAGAACATTAGACCTCGTCCGCTCTGCCTGATGCGGCCATTGCGATAGCGAATGACGTGGTGGCTGGCATCGCTGCGGAGTCGCGCAATGAAACCGAAATTGGTGATCTGTGCCATCTTAGCCTCCTCAATTCTGCGGTTTGTAACGATAAAGTTCTGCGGGTCTGAATGATGCGCCCGTCTCACGTTCGCCGGTGCCTTCGATCCAGCCTTTGTCCAACATCCGGCGCCGGAACGCCGGTTTGTTGAGCGAAATTCCGAGGATCGCTTCATGGACATCCTGCAACTGGCGAAGCGTGAAGTGTTTCGGGAGCCAAGCGAAACCGACATCGGAATAGTCCAGCTTTCCGCGCAGGCGCAGGATCGCCATGGCGAGTATGTCGGCATGGTCGAAAGCGAGGGTCAGTGGTTCGTGACCGGGCGATTGGACCTCGACTGGACCACCCTTTTCTCCCTGCCAAGGCACGTCGATGCCGGCTGGAAGGAGAGTCGGCGTCTCCTTGAGCGCGCTCTCAAACGCGTCGTTCGCTAGCAGCCCGAGATAGGCGACACTGATGATCCGCATACGCGGATCGCGCTTTACCGAGCCAAAGGTATAGAGCTGCTCCAGATGAGCCGAGCGAATACCCGCTTTGTCGTGCAATATGCGCCTGGCGGCTTCGTCTATCCCCTCATCTATCCCGACGAAGCCACCCGGAAGCGCCCATTGACCCGCGAACGGATGCTGTCCTCGCTTCACGAGGAGCGCAGTCGGCCTGCCCTCGTGCAGCCCCAATAACACTAGATCGACGGTCACCGAGGGCCGTTCAAAGGCAGCGGGATCATAGTCGTCGAGGAAATCAGCTTCCGTCATTTTGTCACCTAATATGCAAGATGCGTATTACATAGATGCGCAATGAATATAAGTCAATGGCGTGCGTGGGTCACCTTGTGCCCTGGGGCGGAAATCGATATATTTGCTGGAATGAGATCGGCCTTCGCGACCGGAGGGAAACATGGTGGCAATTGAAGACGTCCCGGGCGGTTGACCTGTACATAATGATGCGCACCGAGATAACTTGGCTCACGCATGTCGCTCGAACCAAGTTATCTCGGTGCGCTCGGGACCATAATCACGGGGCCGAAATTGCGGCGCGTAAACGTTCTGGGAAAGCCAGAACTCCTCGTCCATCACGGCCGACCCATACACCTCTCGCTTCCAAACCTTTTCCTCCGGGTCCCATCTATACCCTCTGAGACGGAGCGCGTCCTTGACCTCAAAGCTCGCACCGCGAGCCTTCAGTAAGACTGATGTGTCGCCAGACGTGTCGAGCAGTTCACGAAGTGCAGTCCTCCCATCTGGCATTCGCACCTGGAGAAGCGCGATAACGGCGTCGACGTCATTGCCGGCGCGGTGCGCATCGTAAAACCATCCTGCCTGTGCAGCGAGCCAACCCAAACTACGGCCGTCGTAGCCAGCGGTTGCCCAGTTTATTTCTCGGCAAGTGCAACACCAGGCTTGGCCGGCTACCTGAGGTAGGCGTCGCTCGACAAACTTCCGGTCAAACTCAGCATTGTGCGCGATAACGATCTGGGCCGACCGCAAAAGCTCTTCCACCGCATCGCTATCGATACTGCGTCCGACTAGGTCAGCGTCAGTGATACCCGTAAGCTGGATGATTTCAGCGTCGAGGAAGTGGCCGGGATCTTCTCTCCAGCATCGCCCGCTTTCAATCTCCACTATCGTGCCGGCCTCGTCGAACAGAAACCGACGCGCTGCAAGTTCGATCACCTTATCAATTTTCGGGTTTAAGCCCGTCGTTTCAACGTCGATCACGACGCCGATCGACGTGTTCTCCAAATTGTCTGCTAGTCGCTCAACCTCTTCACCGATTGAAACCCGATGCAAAACACGGTGATTACCATCCGCCTCTATCCGGCGAATTATGTCCGCCCTGTCGTCGCAGTTCATATCGTATCTCCAGCCCGCTTCGAGGAACAAAGCATGGAGGTAGAATACAAAGTTCGGAGATCAGCCGATGGTGAAAATCAGCTTCAAATCCGGCGATTCGAATGCAGGCTTAAGAAAGCGAGATTGAGTGGGATCCACATTATATCACGCAACTTCAGTGAGATAATATGCTCCGCGGTTCCAAAGTCGGCTTATTGAATCTCGCTAGCTTCTGATAATCCAGCACACTTCTGTGTTTGACATCGGCGGCGCTCACCGCTTGCACCTCGACATGCAGGTCGATGCGGTCGAGCAGCGGCCCCGACAGCTTCGCCTGATAATCGGCGGCGCAGCGCGGCGCGCGGCTGCACGCGAGCGCGGGGTCGCCCAGATAGCCGCAGCGGCATGGGTTCATCGCCGCGACGAGCTGCACACGCGCCGGGAAGGTGACATGCGCATTGGCGCGCGCGACGCTGACCTCGCCCGTTTCGAGCGGCTGGCGCAGCGAATCGAGCACGCCGCGCTGGAATTCGGGCAATTCGTCGAGGAACAGCACGCCCAGATGCGCAAGGCTGACCTCGCCCGGCCGCACGCGCAGCCCGCCGCCGACGAGCGCGGGCATCGATGCCGAATGATGCGGGCTGCGAAACGGCCGCGCGCGGATCAGGCGTCCGCCCTCGAGGTTCCCGGCGACCGACGCGATCATCGACACTTCGAGCGCCTCGGCGGGGGTGAGGTCGGGCAGGATGCCCGGCATACACGCCGCCATCAGCGACTTGCCCGCACCCGGCGGCCCCGACATCATCAGGTTATGCGCGCCGGCGGCGGCGATTTCGAGCGCGCGTTTGGCGGTCTCCTGCCCCTTCACCTGGCGGAGGTCGGCGGAGCGCACCGGCATCTCGACCTCGCCCGGCACCGGCGGCGCGAGCAGCGCATGGCCCCTGAAATGGTTGAGCAGCGACAGGAGGTCGGGCGCGCCGATCACTTCGACATTGCCCGCCCACGCCGCCTCGGGCCCCTGCGCCGCCGGGCAGATCAGCCCGAGCCCGGCGCTGCCCGCGTGGATCGCGGCGAGCAGCACGCCGGGCGACGCCGCAACGCGCCCGTCGAGCCCGAGCTCGCCGACGACCACGTAGGAGGCGAGCGTCTCGGCATCGATCACCCCCATCGCGCCGAGCAGCGCGAGCGCGATCGGCAGGTCGTAGTGCGATCCTTCTTTCGGCAGGTCGGCGGGTGACAGGTTGACGGTGATGACCTTGGGCGGAAGCGACAGGCCGATCGCGGCGATCGCGGCGCGCACCCGCTCGCGGCTTTCGCCGACCGCCTTGTCGGGCAGGCCGACGACGACGAAGCGCGGGACGCCGGGCGTGATCTGGCACTGCACCTCGACCCCGCGCGCGTCGATGCCGAGATAGGCAGTGGTTGAAACGACTGCGACCATATTCCCCCCGGAACAGCACCGATGTGCCCCCTTTGTTCCGACGCCCTGTTTAGGCGAAGTGGCGGGAAGGTCGAGTCTTTTCGCAACTTTCCGATCATCGCGCACATCGCCGAGGTCTATGCCGGTTTGACAACATACCAACTAGTCGGTATGTCGATTCGCATGACGACGAATCACCCGCCCTCGATCCCCGCAGCCGCCGCCCGCGATGTCCCCCCGGCGGGCGGCGGCACCCCTGCGGTCCGCGCGCCGCGCGGCAGCGCGCGCGCCAAGCTGATCGCCGCGGCGCATGCCACGGTGCGCAAGCAGGGCTATGCGGCGACGACGGTCGATCAGATCTGCGCGGCGGCGGGGGTGACGAAGGGCGCCTTCTTCCATCACTTCGCGTCGAAAGAGGAGCTGGCGGTCGCGGCGGCCGAGGGCTGGACCGAACGCGCGCGGCCGATGTTCGAGCTGGCACCGCATGTCAGCCTCGAGGATCCGCTCGATCGGCTGCTCGGCCATATCGATTTCCGCCTGTCGATGCTCGACGGCCCCACCGAAGATTATACCTGCTTCGTCGGCACGATGGTGCAGGAAGCCTATGCGACGAACGACCGCATCCGCGCCGCTTGCGAGGCAAGCATCAACGCCTATTGCCAGGCACTCGCGCCCGACATCCAGGCGGCGATGGACGTTTATAACGTGCCCGAGGATATCACCGCGATCGGCCTGGCCCAGCATGTCCAGTCGGTGCTGCAGGGCGCCTTCGTCCTGGCGAAAACGACGAACGATCCGGCGATTGCGCGCGGCACCGTCACCCATTTGAAGCGTTATGTCCGGATGCTGTTCGGCGCCGGCGGCACGCCATGATGCGACAGGTAATTGCCGCCGCGCCCCGCGCACGCTGACTTCAACAATCACCACCCCCCAAAGGAGAGAGTAAATGCCCCAGATGATTTTCGTGAACCTGCCGGTCACCGACCTCGACAAGTCGAAAGCCTTTTACGAAGCGATCGGCGCGGCGAACAACCCCGCCTTCACCGACGAAACCGCCGCGTGCATGGTCGTCGAAGAGGGTTCGATCCACGTCATGCTGCTGACCCACGCGAAATGGGCGGACTTCACGACCAAGACGATCCCCGACGCGCGCACCCATGCGCAGGTCCTGCTCTGCCTTTCGGCCGACAGCCGCGACGCGGTCGACGGACAGGTCGACAAGGCGGTCAAGGCGGGCGGCAAGGCCGACCCGACCCCGACGCAGGATTTCGGCTTCATGTACGGCCGCAGCTACGAAGATCCCGACGGCCATATCTGGGAAGTGATGTGGATGGACCCGACCGCGATCCCCGCCGGCGAGCCCGCCGAAGCATCGGCCTGACATAAAGCATAAGGGAGGAGGAAGAGGATGACCGATACGACCCCCGCCAAGGGCCAGTTGATCGCCGGCCGCGTTTTGAGCGGCCTTGTGATCCTCTTCCTGCTCTTCGACGCCGGGCTCAAGCTGGTGTCGCCCGAGACCGCGATCAAATATAGCCCGCCCGATCTAGGATGGCCGCTCGAGGTCGGCACCATGTATCTGCTCGGCACGCTGCTGCTGATCCCGACCCTGCTCTATATCTGGCCGCGCACCGCGATCCTCGGTGCGATCCTGATCACCGGCTATCTCGGCGGCGCCATCAGCACGCATGTGCGCATCGACAGCCCGCTGTTCAGCCACAGCCTGTTCGGCGTCTATCTTGGCCTGATGCTGTGGGGCGGCCTGTGGCTGCGCGATCCGCGCCTCCGCGCGCTGATCCCGCTCAGCGCAGGAGCGAGCGCATGAGCTTTCAGGCCTATATCGACAATGTCGAAACCAAGACCGGAAAATCGGCCGGCGCGCTGAAGGCGATCGCGATCGAAAAAGGCCTCGCCGACGAAAGCGGCCTCGCCCCGGGGATCAAGGCCGGTGCGATCATCGACTGGCTGAAGGCCGATTACGACCTCGGTCACGGCCATGCGATGTCGATCGTCGCCTGGATCAAAGGCAAACGCTCCTAGCCTCCGTCTTTAGAACAAGAGGAATAGTCCGATGACAAATCACTCCTCCCGCTGGAGCCTCGTGTCCGTCTTTGCGCTGTTCGCCGCCGCGGCCCTGCCGCAGCCGGCGCACGCCGCGCCGCCCGCCGCCGCCCCAGAAACCGCCAAAGCCGCGGCACCGGCAACGGTCAGGAATGGCGACGCCGATGTGAATGGCACGCGCATCCATTACCAGCTGCACGGCGATCTCGCGTCGGGCAAGACCCCGCTTCTCGTGCTCCACGGCGCGTTCATGTTCTCCGACGCGATGAAGCCGTTGATCGACCCCCTGGCCGCGACGCGCCCGGTGATCGCGATCGACGCGCGCGGCCATGGCCGGTCGGGCGGGGTCGACGGCAAGCTCAGCTATGACCTGATGGCCGACGACGCCGCCGCGGTGCTTGCAAAGCTCGGGGTGAAACAGGCCGACGTGCTCGGCTATTCGATGGGCGCATCGACCGCGATCGCGCTGGCGGTCCGCCACCCCGGACGGGTTGGCAAACAGGTCATCCTGTCGGGAACCTCGCGGCTCGACGGCTGGTATCCCGAAGTGCTCGCCGGTATCGCGCAGATCACCCCCGAGACCTTCGCCGGCAGCCCGATCGAAACGGGTTACAAGAGCCTGTCGCCGACGCCCGACAAATTTCCGAAACTGGTCGAGAATATCAAGACGCTCGACGCCACGCCCTTCGCCTATTCCGACGAACAGCTTCGCGCGATCCCCGGCAAGACGATGGTGATCATCGGCGACGCCGACGGGGTCACGCTCGATCATGCGATCGCGCTGTTCAAGCTGCGCGGCGGCGGCGACATCGCGGCGGCGACCCAGGGTTTCATGACCGAAGCGCCGAAGGCGCGGCTCGCGATCCTGCCCGCGACATCGCACATCGGGATCATGAGCGAGGTGCCGGCGATCGTCGCGACGGTCGTGCCCTTCCTCGACGACGCCAAGCCGCCGATGCCGACCTTCTGACCCCAACGACAAGACAAAAAGAGAGGAACGATCATGTCCGTCAACCCGAACGCCAAGCTCGAGATCACCGCCTTCGACTGGGTGCCCGATTTCGCGCGCGGCTATGTCCGCGACCTGCGCCCGCGCTGGGCGTGCGAGGAAATCGGGCTCGATTATGCCGAGCATCTGATCAGCGCGATCAACCGCCCCGCCGACCATTTCCTGTTCCAGCCCTGGGGGCAGGTGCCGGTGCTCAACGACGGCGGCATCCGCCTGTTCGAAAGCGGCGCGATCCTGCTCCACCTCGCCGAGAAGGACGAACGGCTGATGCCCCGCGATCCCCAGGCGCGCGCCAACACGCTCGCCTGGCTGTTCGCCGCCTATAACAGCGTCGAGCCGATGCTGTTCGAACTCGGCAATGTCGACATTTTCTCGACCGACGAGGAATGGGCGAAGCTGCGCCGCCCCAGCCTGATCGAATTCATCCAGGGCCGGCTCGGCCGCCTCAACGACGCGATCGGCGACAAACAATATGTCGCGGGCGACTTCACCGTCGCCGACATCGCGATGGCGACCGTGCTGCGCGAAGGTGTCGAGGCCGGGCTGATCGCCGAACAACCGCGGCTGCAGGCCTATCTCGACCGCTGCCTCGCCCGGCCAGCATTCCAGCGTGCGATGGACGCACAGCTCGAAGCCTTCAGCGAAGAAGCGGGCCCACCCGCTGCCTGAAGTTCCACTCCCACCCCCCTAAGGAGAGACAAGATGACCTATGTAGAAGGATTTGTGGTCGCGGTGCCGACCGCCAACAAGGAAGCCTATCGCAAGCACGCCGCCGATGCGGCGCCGCTGTTCAAGGAATTCGGCGTCGCGCGCATGGTCGAATGCTGGGGCGACGATGTCCCCGACGGCAAGGTCAACGACTTCAAGGGCGCCGTGCAGGCGAAGCCCGACGAGACGGTCGTTTTCAGCTGGTTCGAATATCCCGACAAGGCGACGCGCGATGCCGCGAACCAAAAGATGATGAGCGACCCGCGCATGGCGCAAATGGGCGGCGAGATGCCGTTCGACGGCAAGCGCATGATCATCGGCGGATTCGACTCGATCGTCGACGACGCCAAGGGAGGCGACGGCAAGACCGGTTATGCCGACGGCTATATCGTGCCCGTCCCCGACGCCAACAAGGAAGCCTATCGCGAGCTGGCGCAGAAGATGTCGGGCGTCTTCATCGATTACGGCGCGACGCGCGTCGTCGAGGCGTGGGCCGACGATGTCCCCGACGGCAAGGTCACCGACTATGCAAGGGCGGCGCACAAGAAGGACGGCGAAAGCGTCGTCTACAGCTGGGTCGAATGGCCGAGCAAGGAAGCGCGCACCCAGGGCTGGGAAAAGATGATGGCCGACGAGCGGATGAAGGCGAGTTCCGAGAACACGCCGTTCGACGGCGCGCGCATGATTTATGGCGGCTTTGCGCCGATCGTCGAGGCGTGATCGCAGCTGCTCCTCCCTGTGGCGAAGCCATGGGGAGGGGGACCGCCGCGAAGCGGTGGTGGAGGGGCCGCAACGCTGCGCCATTGGCCCCTCCGTCAGCGCTGCGCGCTGCCACCTCCCCACCGCTGCGCGACAGGGAGGATCGAGAAGAGGATCCGAACGATGATAAAACTTTACGGAACGCCCCCCACCCGCGCGCTGCGTGCGATGTGGCTCCTGAACGAACTCGACCTCGCGCACGAAATCGTCTCGATCGACCTCGGCGCCGGCGAGCAGCTGACGCCCGAGTTTCTGGCGCTCAATCCGGCCGCGAAGCTGCCGGTGTTGGTCGACGGCGACCTGGTGGTAAGCGAATCGGCGGCCATCCAGCTCTATCTGGCGGATAAATATGGCGGCCGCTTTCCCGGCGGCGGGCTGATCCCCGGCACGCCCGAAGGCCGTGGCCAAATGTATCGCTGGCTGTTTTTCCTGATGACCGAGATCGAAGCGCCGCTGTGGCGGATCGCGTTGCACAGCTTCCTCTATGCACCCGACGAGCAATCGGCCGCGGAAATTGCGCTGGCGCGGCGCGATTGCAAACGGATGATCGCAATATTCGAACAGCATATGCAGGGGCGCGACTTTGTCGTCGGCGCGCAGGTGACGGTGGCCGATTTCAATGCCGCCTACACGCTCGATTGGGCCAAGCTGGAAGACATGCTGGACGATGCCCCCGCGCTCAGCGCCTATCTGAACTCGATGTACGCGCGGCCCAAGGCACCGGTGACGATCGCCAAGGCGATGGCGGAGCTGGACGCATGACCCGCGGCGAGCCTGGCATGACGCGCACCGCCTCGTGCCCGTGCGGCGCGGTGCGGCTGGAACTCAGCGGCAATCCGATCGTCGCGGCGACCTGCTATTGCCATAGCTGCCAGGAGGCGGGCCGGAGCTTCGCCGCGCTTCCGGGTGCGCCGGAAGTCGTCGGCGCCGACGGCGGGACGCCCTATGTGCTGATGCGCAAGGACCGGCTGCAATGGCTGTCGGGATCGGACCAGCTGGACGAGCATCGGCTGAAGCCCGATTCGCCGACGCGGCGGTTCGTCGCGCGCTGCTGCAACGCGCCGATCGCACTCGAATTCACCAAGGGGCATTGGCTGAGCGTTTATTCGGGACGCATAGCCGAGGCCGAGCGCCCGGCCGCCGAGATGCGGACGATCGTCGGTGACCGGCCCGACGGGGTCGAGCTGCCGGGCGACATCCCCAATTATGCCACGCCGACGGGCAAGTTCATGTGGCGACTGCTGAAAGCCTGGGCCGCGATGGGTTTCCGCGCCCCGCCGATCGAAGCGACGAAAGGATATGCAGGATGAGCAAAACCATCGAACGCACCGAGATGCGCAGCATAACCAGCCCGGGTTTCGCGATGCAGGTCGACAAGGCCAAATATGACGCAATGAAGGACGCGCTGCTCGCGGCGGTGCCGAAGGGTAAACCCGGGCTGACAGTCGCGGAGGTCAAGGCCGGCGTGCTGCCCTTGCTGCCCGAGGCGCTGTTCCCCGGCGGCGCCAAGGCGGGCTGGTGGCTGAAGGGCGTTCAGCTCGATCTTGAGGCGCGTGAGCTGATCGCGCGCGAAAATGTGAAGCCGCTGCGGCTGCACCGGCTATAAGCGAACCCAGAAGGAAGCAGGCCATGGAACATCTGTCCTTCCCCGGCGAGAGTCCCGAATATCGCGCCGCGCGCGCCGAGCTGCTCGCCGACGAAATCGCGCTGCGCCGCCAGATCGAGGCGGTCGCCGCCAAGCGGCGCGCGCTGCCCCCGGGCGGCACGGTGCCCGAGGATTATAGCTTCGAACGCATCGGCGCTTTCCAGCGTCCCGAGCGGGTGAAGCTGTCCGGGCTGTTCGAGGGCAAGCCGAGCATCATCCTGCAAAGCTTCATGTTCGGGCCCGAACGCGACAAGCCGTGCAACGGGTGCACCCATATGCTCGACGCGATCGACGGCAGCGCGCGTCATGTCGGGCAGCGCGCGCCGCTCTACATCGTCGCCAAGTCGCCGATCGCGCGGCTCGAAGCCTGGGCGAGGGAGCGGCGCTGGCCGCACCTCATCTTTCTGTCCGACGTCGATGGACGCTATTCGGCCGATTATTTCGGCGACACGTCGAAGCTGACCGACGCCAAGCGCGCCGAGCATGGCCTGAAGCCCGGCGAGAATTGGGACGAGACGATCTTCAACGTGTTCTGCAAGGATGGCGCGGACGTCCGCCACGTCTGGGCGAGCGAGATGGCTTATGCGCCCGAGGATCCCGGCCAGCACCACCGCGCGGGCGATCTCGTCGATCCGCTCTGGGGCCTGCTCGACATGACGCCCGAGGGACGCGGCGACTGGTTTCCCAGCCTGACCTATTGAGACCAAGGAAAGAGGAGAGAGACGATGGCATCCAATTTCATCTGGTACGAGCTGATGACCCCCGACCCTGCGGGCGCGGCGTCCTTTTACGGCGCCGTCGTCGGCTGGACCATCGCGGCGCAGAACGACGCCGCGGCCGGCGGCGTCGATTATCGCATGATCGGGCGCAGCGACGGCGGCAACGCGGGCGGGGTGCTCGCGCTGGGTGCCGATATGCTCGCGGGCGGCGCACGCCCCGGCTGGCTCGGCTATCTCGAGGTCGCCGATGTCGATGCCGCTATCGATGCGATCAAGGCCGATGGCGGCGCGGTACATATGCCCGCGACCGATCTCCCCGTCGGGCGCATCGCGATGGTCAGCGACCCGCAGGGCGCGCATTTCTATATCATGGACCCGATTCCGCCCGAGGATGCCGTACCGGGGGAAGGCGGCGTGTTTTCGGTCACCGAAGCGCAGCATGTCCGCTGGAACGAACTCGCGACCAGCGACTCCGACGCCGCGATCGCCTTCTATAAAAAGCATTTCGGCTGGGGGCAGGAGGGCGAGATGGATATGGGTCCACTCGGCGCCTACCGCTTCCTCCAGCGCGGCGACGTGATGATCGGCGCGGTGATGCCCTTGATGGAGGGCTATCCGGTGCCCGTGTGGAATTTCTACATCGGCGTCGACGACATCGACCGCGCGCACGCCGCGGTGACCGCGAACGGCGGCACGATCACCAGCGAACCGATGGAAATCCCCGGCGGCGAATATGCGATGAACGCGATCGACCCGCAGGGCGCGCCCGTCGGCTTCGTCGGTCCGCGCAAATAAGCAAAGGAGAGAGAGGATGGAAAACCAGGGCCCGACGACGGGACTCACCCCGCATATCGCCATCGCCGACAAGCGCGCGAGCGAGGCGATCGATTTTTACATCAAGGCGTTCGGCGCGACCGAGAATATGCGCATGCCCGCCGACGATGGCGTGCGGCTGATGCACGCGCATCTGACGATCAACGGCGCGTCGCTGATGATGCACGACGAATTTCCCGAATATGTCAGCGAACCCTCGGGCAAGCCCGATGGCGTGACCTTGCACCTGCACGTCGACGACGCCGACGCCTGGTTCGACCGCGCGGTCGCCGCCGGCGCGACGGTGGTGATGCCGCTCGACAATATGTTCTGGGGGGACCGTTACGGCCAAATCAAGGATCCGTTCGGCCATCAATGGTCGATCGGCGCGCCGATCAAAGGAGAGTGAAAATGACGAACCAACCGACAAGCCAGCCCGTGACCCTCTGCCTCTGGTACGACAAGGATGCCGAGGAAGCCGCGAACTTCTATGCCGCGACCTTCCCCGACAGCAAGGTCGGGTCGGTCCACAAGGCGCCGGGCGACAATCCGAGCGGCAAGGAGGGCGACGTGCTGACGGTCGACTTCACCGTTCTCGGCATATCGTGCGTCGGGCTCAACGGCGGCCCCGCCTTCAAGCATAGCGAGGCCTTTTCCTTTCAGGTCCACACCGACACGCAGGAGGAAACCGACCGGCTGTGGAACGCGATCGTCGGCAATGGCGGACAGGAAAGCATGTGCGGCTGGTGCAAGGACAAATGGGGCCTGAGCTGGCAGATCACTCCGCGCGCGCTGACCGACGCAGCGATGGGCGGCGACCCCGCGGCCGCCAAACGCGCGTTCGAGGCGATGATGACGATGAAGAAGATCGATATCGCGAAGATCGAGGCCGCGGTGCGGGGCGAAGCCGTTGACGCGGCGTAGTCCGGCGCTCTTCGCCTGGCTGCTCTGCGGCACGCTCGACATCGTCTATGCGGCGGTGTCGAGCGTCGTACAGGGGGGCACCGTCTCCTCGATGCTGCATGCCGTCGCGAGCGGGCCGTTCGGCGACGCCGCACGCGGCTGGGGCATCGGCGGCGACATCGCGGGGCTTGGCGTCCATTATGCGATCATGGGCGCGATGGTCGCGGCGTGGTTCTTTGTCGCGCGGCGCTGGACCGCGCTGACCGTATGGCCATGGTGGCTCACCGGCACGCTCTATGGGCTGCTGCTCTATGTCATCATGAACGGGATCGTTCTGCCGCTGCGCTTCGGAGTGCCCTTCCCGCCGACCGCCCTCGTCAAAGGCGCGGTCGCGCTCTTTCCGCATATTTTCTTCGTCGGCTGGCCGCTCGCCTGGCTGACGCGCAAGGATAAGAATTGATGCTGATCTATTATGGCCACCCCTTCTCCTCCTACACCTGGAAAGTGCTGATCGCGCTGTACGAGAAGGGGATCGAATTCGACTATCGCTCGGTCGACCCGGCGTTCCCGGACCATATGCCCGAGCTGAAAGCGCACTGGCCGGTCGGGCAGTTTCCGCTGCTCGTTCACGACGGCATTCCCTATTTTGAATCGTCGATCATCATCGAATATCTCGACCGGCTGGTGCCCGAACCGCGCCTGATCCCGGCGGATTTCGATGCGGCGCTGAAAGTCCGGCTGTTCGACCGCGTCTTCGACAATCATGTCATGGGCCGGATGCAGGCGGTCGTCGCCGACGCGATCCGCGGGCCCGAAAATCACGTCCCGATGATCGTCGAGCAGTCGAAAGCCGCGCTCGATACCGTCTATGGCTGGCTCGACAAGGAGCTGGCGGGCGGCGGATGGGCGACGCCCCATGGCTTCACCATGGCCGATTGTGCTGCGGCGCCTTCGCTCTTCTACGCCGACTGGGTTCATCGAATCCCGGACACATACGAGAATCTGCGCGCCTATCGCGCGCGGCTGCTCGCGCATCCGACAATCTCGCGCTGCGTCGAGGACGCGCGACCATATCGTCCCTATTTTCCGCTCGGCGCACCTGATCGCGATTGAGGAAGCCAATGGCGGTCGAGCTCAATCACACGATCATCTGGTGCCGCGACACGCGCGCGTCCTCGGCCTTCCTGGCGGGGATGTTCGCGCTCGACCCGCCCGAACCCTTCCTCCATTTCATGGTGGTCCGGCTCGCGAATCATGTGTCGGTCGATTTCATGCAAAAGGACGGACCGGTCGCGCCGCAGCATTATGCCTTTCTGGTCAGCGAAGCCGAGTTCGACGGCGTAATCGACCGGCTCGCGGCGCGCGGACTCGACTATTGGGCCGACCCCGCGCGAACCCGGCCGGGCGAGATCAATCGCCATTTCGGCGGGCGCGGCGTCTATTTCGCCGATCCCGACGGCCATTTGCTCGAAGCGATCACGACACCCTATGGCACCGAAAGCGAGCTGTAGCGCGATTGTCCCGGATCGCGGTTAACGGCGCGCTGACACTGCCTGTTCGCCATTTGATAGGCGCGCACGCGCGAAGGCGGACCTATGGTTTCGCCGTCGGCCTTCCTTCGCACGCTCATCGTCGCCGCTTTGGCGGCGGTGCTCGCGTTCGCGCCGGCGCAGGCGCAGCAGGTCGTGACGATCACCACCACGACGGTGACGTGGACTTATGACGATGCCGGCGTCGAAGACGGCGTCGCCGACAGCGATGAGGATGTCATCGACGAAGGCGCCGCGCTGCTGGATGACGAGGCGCTCGCCGAGGATGCCGATTTCGCGGCGACGCGCCGCTACGCCCCCGCCGCCACGCTCGCGACACTCGGCCATGCCAAGGCGCGTTTCGGTCCCTTTTCGGTGATCGACGGCGCGACCGTCCGCATGGCGGGCGACGTCACCTCGGCCACCCCGCGCCAGTTCGCGGCGATGCTCGCGGCCTATCCCGGTCTCAAGCGGCTTGAGATGCTCGACTGCCCCGGCAGCCTCGACGAGGAAGCGAATTTGATCCTCGCGCGCGCAATCCGCCGCGCGGGGCTCGAAACCGTGGTTCCGGCGGGCGGCTCGATCCGCTCGGGCGCGGTCGAACTGTGGCTCGCCGGGGTCACCCGCCGCGCCGCGCCCGACGCCGAATTCGGCGTCCACAGCTGGGCCGACGAATATGGGCGCGAGGCGAACGACTATCCGGCGAACGACCCCGTCCACGCCGAATATCTCGGCTATTACCGCGAAATGGGGCTGAACGATGCGAAGGCGCGCGAATTTTACGCGCTGACCAACAGCACCCCGTTCGACGACGTTCGCTATCTGACGCGCGACGATATGGCGCGGTTTGTCACGCTGAATTGAATGTCGTCGCGACTGCGTTCGTGAAGGCAGCCATGACCGAACCCCGTCATTCCCGCGAAGGCGGGAATCCCGCTTTTTTTTCTCACCGTCGCCAAGCGGGATCCCCGCCTTCGCGGGGATGACGAAAAAGGAGAGCAACGTCCGCTCACCACCCCAAAACCGCCGCGCGCGATCATCAATCCGCGCGCGCCAAGCTGCTTTAGCCTTGCAACACGCCGCAGCCTCCCCACATCGCCCCCATGGCGAAACGCAGCCTTTACCAGCGATTGCGATCGAACCCGCGGGTGCGGACGGCGCTGTTCGTGCTTGGCGTGCTGCTGATGATCGCCGCGCCCTTGCTCGGTCCGCTGCCGGGGCCGGGCTTTGTCATCCTGTTTCCCGCGGGATTGATGCTGGCTTTGCAGAACAGCGAGTGGGCGAAGCGCGTCTATGTCCGCTTCAAGCGGCGCCACCCGCGCTATGCCGGCTGGACCGACCGGTTGATGCGGCGTACCAGCGCGGCGCGGCGGCGCGAACGCGAAGCGCTGGCGGCAGCCGATGGCGAAACGACCGAAAACCGCGCCAATGGCGATTGACTTTGCGCCGACTCTCGCTTATCCGCGCCTCCATCAGTGGCCGCCCACGTTTGGCGGCCCTTTTCTGTTAAAGCCTTTGACGAGAATTAGGGACAACCGCGATGAAGCGTACCTTTCAACCGAGCAACCTCGTGCGCGCCCGTCGCCACGGTTTCCGCGCCCGCAAGGCAACGGTTGGCGGCCGCAAGATTCTCGCCAACCGCCGCGCCCAGGGCCGCAAGAAGCTGTCGGCCTGATCGCTGACGCTTCTGCGCCAGTTCAGCTGGTGCGAACGCTTTCAAAACGCAGCGAATTTCTGGCCGCGAACCGCGGCCTTCGCTTTCCCATGCCCGGCTTTGTCCTGCTCGTCCGCCAGCGCGGCGACGGCGACAATTCGCTGGGCATCGGCTATACCGTCAGCAAGAAAGTCGGCAATTCGGTCACGCGCAACCGGATGAAGCGCCGGCTGCGCGAACTGTGCCGCGCCGCGCTTCCCGAATCGGGGATCGCCGGCGCCGACCATGTGCTGATCGGCCGGCCGGGCGGCAACGACATCGTCTTTGCCGAGCTTGGCGAGCATCTCGATTCGGCGCTGAAGCGCGCGGCGAAGAAGCTCGGGACGAAGCCGTCGTGATTGCCGCCCATCTCCTTTATCGTCACCCCGGACTTGATCCGGGATCCCGCTCGGCGACGTTGAAAAGCGGGACCCCGGATCAAGTCCGGGGTGACGAAGAAGAAAAAGCATCGATCGCGCGTGAAGTTGCGCAGATTTCCGGGCTTTTCTCGTGATCGCCAAATTGCTCATCCTGATCGCGCGCGGCTGGCAAATCGGCCCGTCGCGCATCCTGCCGCCGACCTGCCGCTACGCGCCCTCGTGCAGCGAATATGCGATCGTCGCACTGCGGCGCCATGGTGCGATCAAGGGTGGCTGGCTGGCGACAAAGCGGCTATTGCGCTGCCATCCTTGGGGGGGACACGGGTACGACCCGGTCCCGTAATCGATTCCCGACATTCTTTAGAGACGAAGAGAGACCGAAGAGCGTGGACGACAAGCGTAACATGATCGCGGCAATTTTGTTGTCGGTGGCCATCCTGATCGGCTGGAATTTCGTCTCCGAGAAATTCTTCCCCACCCCCGACAAGCCCGATGTGACGACGACGGTCGCCGGGCCGGGCGGCACCGCACCCGCCGCGGCGCCGGGCCAGCCCGCTGCGCTGCCCGCCCCCGGGGTGCCCGCTACGGCCGCGCCGCAGGCGATCCGCCCGATCGAAGCGGTGCTCGCCGACGGCAACCGCATTCCGATCGAAACCCCCGCGATCAAGGGGTCGATCAACCTCGTCGGCGCGCGCGTCGACGACATCACGCTCAGCAAATATCGCCAGACGATCAAAAAGGATTCGCCGCCGGTTCGCCTGTTTGCCCCCGCGGGCACCAAGGCCGCCTATTTCGCGAGCATCGGCTGGTCGGCGCAGGGCGTGGTGGTTCCGGGCCCGACCACGGTCTGGACCGCGACCGGGACCAAATTGACCCCGACGACGCCGGTCACGCTGAGCTGGGCCAACGGCGCCGGCCAGACGTTCCGCATCGAATATAGCATCGACGATGATTATCTGATCACCGCGAAGCAGACGATCGCCAACACCGGCACCGCGCCGGTCGCGGTGCGCAGCGGCACCTATATCGACCGCACCGGCAAGCCGACCGACCCGCACGAGCAGGACAGCTGGACGATCCACGTCGGCCCGACCGGCTATCTCGACGGCAAGTCGAACTTCACCAATTATGACGAACTCGAAGAGGCCGCGAACAACACGGTTTCCTACACCTCGGCAGGCTGGCTCGGCTTCACCGACAAATATTGGCTCGCCGCGGTCGTCCCCGCGAAGGGCGAAAAAGTCTCCGCCGCGTTCAATTCGCTGCCGGGCGGTGCCTATCGCGCCGCCTTTGCGCGCGACCTTGTCGAGGTCGCGCCGGGCAAGCAGATCACGACCACCAGCCGCGTCTTTGCCGGCGCCAAGGAAGTGAGCACGCTCTCGCACTATCAGGACGATCAGGGCATCACGCGCCTGTCGAACGCGATCGACTGGGGCTGGTTCGAATTTTTCGAGGTGCCGATCTTCAAGCTGCTCGACTGGCTGTTCAAGCAGGTCGGCAATTTCGGCGTCGCGATCATGGTGCTGACCTTGATCATCCGCGCGCTGATGTTCCCGATCGCGCAGCGCCAGTTCGGATCGATGGCGCAGATGCGCCTCGTGCAGCCGAAGATGAAGGCGCTGCAGGAGCGCCATAAGGACGACAAGCCCAAGATGCAGCAGGAGCTGATGAAGCTCTATAAGGACGAGAAGATCAATCCGCTCGCCGGCTGCCTGCCGATCGTGATCCAGATCCCGATCTTCTATGCGCTGTATAAGGTGCTGATGCTGACGATCGAAATGCGGCACCAGCCGTTCATCCTGTGGATCAAGGATCTGTCGGCGCCCGATCCGCTGCACATTCTCAATCTGTTCGGGCTGCTGCCCTTCACCCCGCCGTCGATCCTCAGCATCGGCATTCTCGCGGTGATCCTGGGCATCACGATGTTCCTGCAGTTCCGTCTGAACCCGCAGGCGACCGACCCCGTGCAGCAACAGGTGTTCAAGATCATGCCGTGGCTGTTCATGTTCATCATGGCGCCGTTCGCGGCGGGCCTGCTGCTCTACTGGATCACCAACAATATCCTGTCGATCGCGCAGCAGCAGTGGATGTACCGCAAGTTCCCGCAGCTGAAGGCGGCACCGACGAAGTGAGCGAAGTCGAACTTGAACCCGGGGCCGACCCCGAACGGGCGGAGCGCGCGCGCAAGCTGTTTTCGGGACCGATTGCGTTCCTGAAATCGGCGCCCGCGCTCCAGCATCTGCCGCCGCCGAGCGTGCCCGAGATCGCGTTCGCGGGGCGCTCGAACGTCGGCAAATCGTCGCTGCTCAACGCGCTCACGAACCGGGGCGGCCTCGCGCGCACCTCGGTGACGCCGGGGCGGACGCAGGAATTGAACTATTTCGACGTCGGCGAAGATCCGCTCATCTTCCGGCTCGTCGACATGCCCGGTTACGGCTTTGCCAAGGCGCCGAAGGATGTCGTCAAGAAATGGCGTTTCCTGATCAACGATTACCTCCGCGGCCGCGCGGTGCTGAAACGCACGCTCGTGCTGATCGACAGCCGCCACGGGATCAAGGACGTCGACCGCGACGTGCTCGAAATGCTCGACACCGCGGCGGTCAGCTATCGCATCGTGCTCACCAAGGCCGACAAGATCAAGGCGACCGAACTCGAAGCGGTGCAGGCCGCGACCGAGGCCGAAGCCCGCAAGCATCCCGCCGCGCATCCGCAGGTGATCGCGACGAGCAGCGAAAAGGGCATGGGCATCGCCGAGCTGCGCACCGCGGTGCTGGAGGCGGTCGAGTCCTAATTTCTCCTCTCCCCTTGCGGGAGAGGATGGTGCAGGTTGCGGACTTGTCCGCTACCGGAACCTGGAGAGGGGGCGTGCGCACGCAACCGTTGACACCCCCTCTCCCAGCTACGACTAGGCAGCAAGCTGCCAAGTCTGCGCAACCCTCTCCCGCAAGGGGAGAGGGATTAAAGGAGACACCATGAAACTCTTCCTCGGCAACAAGGCATACTCCAGCTGGAGCCTGCGCGGCTGGCTCGCGGTCAAGCATAGCGGCCTGCCGTTCGAGGAAGTCACCGTCCCGCTTTACGACGAGGACTGGTCGAACCGCCGCGAAGGCGACGAATTCGCCCCGTCGGGCGGCAAGGTGCCGATCCTGTGGGATGGCGACGATATCGTCGTGTGGGACAGCCTCGCGATCATCGACTATCTCAACGAAAAGACCGGCGGCACGAAGGGATTCTGGCCCGACGACATGGCCGCGCGCGCGATGGCGCGCTCGATGGCGGCCGAAATGCATTCGAGCTTCGCCGCGCTTCGCCGCAACCACAGCATGAACATCCGGCGCATCTACCCCCCCGCCGAACTGCTCCCCGAAGTGCAGGCCGATGTCGTGCGCATCTTCCAGATCTGGGCCGAGGCCCGCGCGCGCTTCGGCGGCGACGGCGATTATCTTTTCGGCAAATGGTCGGCGGCCGACATCATGTTCGCGCCCGTCGTCACGCGCTTTATCACTTACTCGATCCCGCTGCCGCGCTTTGCCGCCGCTTATGCGCAGGCGGTGATCAGCCACCCGTGCATGCAGGAATGGATCGGCGGCGCGCAGGCCGAGGACTGGATCATCGAGAAGTTCGAGGGGCCGGTCGAGGGCTGAGTCCAAGCTATCGCGGCGATGAACCGGCCGTTCAGGACATGACCATGTCGGCCTGCTATTCCGGGCCTATGCGATATCCTGTCACCGCGGCGCTGATCGCCTTTGCCCTGCTGTTCCCGGCCGCCAGCCCGGCGGCGGCGCAGCGCGGGGCGGACTGGGAGATCGGCCCGATCATTCGCGGCAAGAATTATTCGCAAGGCATGCCGCTGCGTCCGCAGCCGACCCGTACCGGGTGGCAATTCGACTTTCCCGTCGGCAGCGCCGCCGCCGGCCATGTCCATTATGTCACCTTCCGCCCTGGCCCGATCTCGCCGCAAGCCCGCATCGTCGTGCGCTACCGCGTCGATGCACAGGCCGGCACGCGCTTCGTGCCGCAGGAAAGCCCCGATGTTCCCGCCACCGTGTCGCTCTATTTCCAGCGGCGCGGCGACAATTGGAGCGCGAAGGGCCGCTACGAAGATTTTCGCTGGTACGCCCCCGCCGCCACGGTGCGCGAAATCGCGCCGGGCGAACATGAAATCAGCGTCGGGCTCGACGATCCGAACTGGATTTCCGTCCTGGGCCGAACCGCCGGATCGAAGCCGGGCTCGATCGAGGCCGCACTCGCCGACATCGACCGCATCGGGCTGGTCTTCGGATCGCCGGCGGCGCGCGGTCACGGCGTCTATGCGACCGCACCCGCCCGCTTCACACTGCTGAGTTACCGAATTCTCTAGGGAATCCGCGACGTCGGATACGGCGTGCCGTCCTTGTGGAAATAGCCGTCGGGCGTGAAAAGCATGTCGATGTCCGAATAACCGCCGCCGGTGTCATATTTCTTGCCGCCGCCCAAGGCGACGAAGACGCAGTCGGCGCCCGATTCGTTGACGAGGTGATGGCCGTTGGTGCTGCCCTTCGGCCACACCGCGATGTCGCCGGGCCGCATCGGCCAGCGTCCGTCATCTTCGATCAGCACCGCCTCGCCCGAAATCATCACGAGCATCTCGTCCTCGCCGTCGTGCCAGTGACGCTGCGACGACCAGGCGCCGGGTTTGAGCACGACATGGCTCGCGGCGAAGTCGCTGAGCCCCGTCGGCGGCGCGAGGCGGCGGTACCAGCGGCCCTGCACAGGCGCATCGTAAGGCGCGGGATAGCCCGTCGTGTTGGTTTGCGGGATCGTATCGAGATCGAGCTTGGGCATGGCAGTCCTCGTGGCTTTGTTCCCACTTTGTTTCGCACAAAGGCGGCGCGATGCAAAGCCTCGACTTGCGGCCGCGCGAGGGAGTAAGGGAGCGGCATGAGCATCACCGTCGATCCCGTAGAGCTTGCCAAGGCGCTGATCGCCGCGCCGAGCGTCACCCCCGCCATGGGCGCCGTGTTCGACACGCTGGAGGCGGCGCTGACCCCGCTCGGCTTCACCGTCGAGCGGTTCATCGACGGGATCGAACCCGACGGCCCCGTCGAAAACCTGCTCGCGGTGCGGACGGGCAAGGGGCCGAAGCATTTCGGCTTTGCGGGGCATCTCGATGTCGTGCCGCCGGGTATCGGCTGGACCGGCGATGCCTTTGCTCCCGAGGTGCGCGGCGATTTGCTCTACGGCCGCGGCGCGGTCGACATGAAGGGCTCGATCGCCGCCTTTGTCGCTGCGGCGGCCGCGACGCCGGTCGAGGCGGGCACGATCAGCCTGATCATCACCGGCGACGAGGAAGGCCCGGCGATCTTTGGCACGCGCGCGCTGATGGAGCATATGGACGCGCGCGGCGTCCGCCCCGACATGATCGTCGTCGGCGAGCCCACGTCGGTGAACCGGCTCGGCGACATGGTGAAGATCGGCCGACGCGGCTCGGTCAATATCTGGATCGACGTGCCGGGAACGCAGGGCCATGTCGCCTACCCGCACCTCGCCGACAATCCGATCCCCAAGCTGGTCAAGATTTTGGCCGCGATCGATGCGGTGGTGCTGGACAGCGGCAACGACTGGTTCCAGCCGTCGAACATCGAATTCACCGACATCGAGGTCGGCAATGGCGCAACCAATGTCATCCCCGCGTCGGCGCGCGCGCGGCTGTCGATCCGCTTCAACGACCGGCATAAGGGCGCCGACCTCGTCGCGATGATCGAGCGTCTTGCGCACGACGTCGAGCCCAATGCCAAGGTGCTCGGCAAGATTTCGGGTGAAGCCTTCCTCACCCCGCCGGGCGACCTGTCCGAACTGGTCGCCGAGGCGATCCATGCCGAAACCGATGTGCGCCCCGAAATGTCGACCACCGGCGGCACCTCGGACGCACGCTTCCTCCACGCGCTCTGCCCGGTGGTCGAGTTCGGGCTGACCAATGCCACGATGCACAAGCTCGACGAAGCCGTCGCGGTCGAGGATCTGCACATGCTCACCGCCATCTATCGCGGCATATTGATGCGCGCTTTCGTCTAATCTTCGCGGGCGCGCCGCAGGATGACATAGACCGCGCCCGCGCCGCCGTGGCTGATATGCGCGGGGCGGAGCGCGACGATCTGGTCGGCGTAGGGCGAGTAAGCAAGCCAGTCGGGCAGTGAAGCACGGATCGCGCCGCGCGGGCGCGGGTCGCCGTGCATCTGCGGCAGGCGGTCGGCCCCCGGACGCAAACGTCCCGCCACCACGAGCAACACGCGCGCACCGCGCATCAGCCCGCGCCCGATCGCCTCGTCGAGCAAAGCCTGCGCCGAGGCGAGCGTATGGCCGTGGAGGTCAATGCTGAGATCGGGGCGGACGAGCCCTTTGCGGAGGCGCCGGTCCCAATGGCCGTCGAGCGTCGCGGCCTGGTGCGTGCGGCGCGGCGGCGGCAGTTTCATCGCCGGACGCGGTGCGGCAGCGGGAGCCGCGATGCTGCGCGGTGTGGGTTTCGGCGGATTGACGGTTGGCGGAGCGGTGGGCGCGAGCGGCGCCTTCGCCTTGGGCAGCGGCTTTACGGTCGCCGCGACCTTTTTCCACAGCGCGCTTTCCTCGGGGGCGAGGCGCCGCGGCACGTCAAGGCGCCGGGATCAGCCGCGCGATGCTGGCGCGCGGCAGCAGCAGCAGCGCCGAACCGCGCCCCGCCATGCCGCCCGCGATCGCGCGCGCATCGTCGCCCGCGCCCCAGAAGCTGTCGAAGCGGTTGGCGCCCTTGATCGCGCCGCCGGTGTCCTGCGCGATCCACAGCCCATTGGGTTCGGCGCGGTCGAGCGAAAGGACAACGGGGGCGCCGAGCGGCACATATTTGGGATCGGCGGCGACGCTCGCACGGCCGGTCACGGGCACGCCGAGCGCGCCGAGCGGTCCGGGACCGGTGAGTTCGCGGAAGAAGACCCAGCTCGGGTTCTCGTTCATCACAGCGGCACCGCGCACGGGGTCGGCGCGGAGATAATCGAGGATGCCCTGCATCGACGCCTGCCCGCGCTGGAGCTCGCCGCGATCGAGCAGCAGCTTGCCGATGCCGACATAGCCGCGGCCGTTCTGCGTGTCGTAGCCGATGCGCATGATGCCGCCGTCGGGCAGGCGGAGACGGCCCGAGCCCTGCACCTGCAAGAAGAAGAATTCGGCGGCGTCGGCGGCATAGGCGATTTCGAGCCCGCGTCCGTCGAGCGCGCCGCTCTCGATCGCCGTGCGGTCGTAATAGCGGGTGAAATTGCTGCCATCGACGCGGCCGCGGATCTTGCGGCCCTTGAGGTCGTCGGCGAACGTGCCGAGGTCGACCTCGATCAGGTCGGCGGGGCGGCGATAGATGGGGACGTCATAGCCCGGCCGCTTCGTGCGCGAGCCGGCGATTTCGGGCTCGTAATAGCCGGTCACGAACGCGGTGCCCGCACCAACCTGCACGGTGCCGAAATAGCGGGTGAAGAAGGCCGAAGCGTCGCTGTCCTTCCAGTTTTTCGCGGCGGTGCAGCTTTCGGCCCAGTCGGCGCCCTGCGTCAGGCCGCTGGTGTCGGTGCGGCGCTGGACCGAGGGGCAGCTGATCCGAAACGCGACGAGCGCCGCGCTCGCCTGTTCGGCGGTCACACCGAGCGTCGCGAAATCGGGGCCCGCGACAACGCCGCTGGCAGCGGCGGTCGTCGCATCGGCCGGGACGGGCGTTGCGGGAAGCGCCGCTCGTGGGGTCGCGGGAATCGGCTGCGCGGCGGCGCCGGCGCCCTCAGACGGGCGCGGTATATAGGGGCGCGGCGTGCCAGCCGGACGCGGCGGTGCAGGGCTGGTGGTCGCGGGACGGCCGCTATCCGCGTCGGGAATCACCGACGCGCAACCCGAAAGCAGTGGCAGAGTAGCGAGCAGCGCGAATCCGAAAGTCCGCGCGCGCGGCGCCCCCACCGCCCGGATCATGCGATCAGGCCGATTCGGCTTCGTCGAGCACCCAATTGGGGTCGTTGCTGCCGATCTGGCGGCGGAAGGTCCACAAATCGTCGGTCTGCGACGCGTCGCTCATCGACCCGGCGATCAGCTTGCCGTCGGCGTCGCGCGTCACCGCGCTGATATCGGCGTGGTAACGAACGGTGACGCGCGCCTCGCTGCGATTCAGTTCGACCGCGGTGATCTTGGCCGAATCGATTCCCATCAGGCGGTTGTCGAGCGTTTCCCCGCGGCTTTCGCGCGCGGCGATCGCGTCGGCAAAGGCTTCGTAGCTGTCGTCGTCGCACAGGTCGCGCAGCGTGTCGCGGTCGCCCTTCCAATAGGCTTCGAGGATCATGCGATACGCGGCCTCGGCGCCTTCCATGAAGCGGCCGGCGTCGAAATTGCGGTCGGAAGCCAGCAACTGGCGGAGGCCCGCTTCGGCAGCGGGTTCGTAAACGAGACCCGAGGTGTCGGCCGGTGCGGTCGCGGGCGCCTGCGACCCGTCATTCTCGTCGAGCCGGACCGGCGAGGCGGCGGTGCGCTCGCGCGGCAGCACGGGCTCCTGCTCATGCCCCGTGCGCTTGCCGAGCACCGAGTAGAGCCGCATGCCGAGGAAGGCGGCAATCATGGCGAGCAGGACGATCGAAAAAGCGGTCACGGGCAAAAGTCCAATGCGGGCAATAGAAACATAGTGGTTGATACATAGGCGATACGCGCCCGAGTTTCAAATGACCATGACCGCTGCCGCACGGCGGGTCAACGATTCGCCCTTAACTATAGGATCGACAGGGCGGCCATTGTGCTCGCCGCCGGGCGCTGCTAAGCGCCGCGGCAACCGTCCGCCGCGGTTCCGACACGGTCCGCGGATGCCGATATTGTTTCCATCTTTTCAGTGAAAGCTTCTTCATCATGGCTGACGAGACCAGCGCCGACATCAACAATCCCGCCCTGCAGCCCAATGGCGAAGACACGAGCCCGGCGATCGGCCTGATTTCGCAATATGTGAAGGATCTGTCGTTCGAAAATCCGAACGCCCCCGCGGTTTACCAGTGGCAGGACGCGCCGCAGGTCGATGTGCAGTTCAACATCGCCGCCGACAGCGTCGGCGACAATCTGTACGAAGTGTCGCTGAAGATCGACGTGACGTCGAAGACCGATGCGGGCACCAGCTTTGTGATCGACCTGAAATACGCCGGCCTGTTCGGCGTGCGCAACGTCCCCGACGACCAGCTGCAGCCCTTCTTCCTCGCCGAAGCGCCGCGCATCCTGTTCCCCTTCGCGCGCCGCGTCGTTGCCGATGCCGTCCGCGACGGCGGCTTTCCGCCGCTGCTGCTCGAACCGATCGATTTCCACGGCCTGTTCATGCAGCAGGTCCAGCAGGTCGAAGCCGAGCAGGCGGGCGACGTCGCGCCGGTCGGCCAGGCTTAACCCCCTTTCGGGCGGGCTGACGGGTTGAGCAGCCTCATCAAAAATGTCGGGACGATCGGCGGGCTGACGATGGTCAGCCGGATCTTCGGTTTCGCCCGCGACATGCTGCTCGCGCGCGTGCTGGGCGCCGGCCTCGCCGCCGACGCCTTCCAGCTCGCCTTCACGCTGCCCAACACCTTTCGCCGCCTGTTTGCCGAGGGCGCCTTCTCGGTCGCCTTCGTCCCGACATACAGCCGCGCGCTGCACGGCACCAACGCGGAGGGGGGCGGCGAGGCGGCGGCGGCGAAATTCGCCGACGATGTCCTCTCGGTCTTCCTCTGGATATTGCTCGTTTTCTCGGCTGTGATGATGATCGCGATGCCGGGAATCGTATGGCTGCTCGCGCGCGATTTCCAGGAGGTGCCGGGTAAGTTCGAATTCGCGGTGTTCCTGAGCCGCGTCACCTTCCCCTATCTGGCGCTCGTCAGCCTTGTCGCGATGCTGTCGGGCCTGCTCAATGCCCGCTCGCGCTTTGCGCCGGGCGCCTTTGCGCCGGTGCTGCTCAATATCGTGCTGATCGGTGGCATCATCACCGGATGGTGGCTGCGCGGTCCGGGGGGCGACGACCGGATCGTCGCCGAAGCGCTGTGCGTCGCGGTGAGTATCGCCGGCGTCGTCCAGCTCGCCTATATGTGGTGGGCGGTGCGCCGCGCCGGGCTGAAGCTGCACTGGCACCTGCCCCGGTTGACGCCCGAGGTGAAAAAGCTCGGCATGCTGATTCTGCCCGCGACCTTCGGCGCGGGGATTTATCAGATCAGCCAGTTCGTCGACACCTTCTTCGCGACCTCGCTGGCGCAGGGCTCGCTCACGCTGCTGAAGCTCGCCGACCGGCTCAACCAGCTGCCGCTCGGCATCGTCGGCATCGCGCTCGGCACCGCGATCCTGCCGATGCTGTCGCGCCACATCCATAGCGGCGACGCCGCCGAGGCGCAGCGATTGCAGGGCAATGCGTTCGAGATTGCGACGCTGCTGACGCTGCCCGCCGCCGCCGCGCTCGCGATCTGCGCCCCCGCCTTCGTCACCGCTTTTTTTGTCGGCGGGCGGTTCACCGAGGCCGACGGCGCGATCATGGCGCAGATCGTCGCCGCACTCGTCGCGGGGCTTCCCGCCTATGTCATCGTCAAGATTTTGAATCCGGGCTTCTTCGCGCGCGAGGATATGCGCACCCCTGTGTGGACCGCGCTCGCGGCGCTGATCGTCAATATCGCGATCAACCTTTATGTCGTCGAACATTATGGCATCGTCGGGCTCGCGGGCGCGACCGCGGCGTCGGCGTCGCTCAACTGCATCCTGCTCTACACCGTGCTCCACCGTCGCGGCTGGTTCCATTTCACCGCGAAGCTTGGCGGTAGGATCGCGCGCCAGCTGATCGCGGTCGCGGCGATGTCGGCGCTGCTGTGGTGGATGATGCCGATGATGGCGCCTTATTATGGCGGCGGCGTTTTCGAGCGGATCTGGTCGCTCGCGGCGCTCTGTACGGCGGGCGGCGCGGTGTTTTTCGTCGTCGCCTTCCTCGTCGGCGCGCTTGACAAGGATCTCGTCGCCATGCTCACGCGGCGGCGCGCCAAACCGGCGGTTGAACAGGAGTAAGACATGCGGACGCTATCGGGCATCCAGCCCACCGGAAATTTGCATCTCGGCAATTATCTGGGCGCGATCCGCAACTGGGTGCGCATGCAGGACGAGATGCCGGGCGAAAAGCTCTATTTCCTCGCCGACCTGCACGCGATCACCGTCTATAACGACCCCGCCGAGCTGACCGCGAACACGCGCGAGATGGCGGCGGCGTTGCTGGCGGCAGGGATCGACCCCGCGAAATCGATCCTGTTCAACCAGGCACGCGTTCCCGCGCACGCCGAGCTCGCGTGGCTGCTCTTCTGCACCGCGCGCATCGGCTGGCTGAACCGGATGACGCAGTTCAAGGAAAAGTCGGGCAAGAACCGCGAGGGCGCGAGCGTCGGGCTGTTCGCCTATCCGGTGCTGCAGGCGGCCGACGTGCTGATCTATCAGACGACGCATGTGCCCGTCGGCGACGACCAGAAGCAGCATCTCGAGCTCGCGCGCGACATCGCGACCAAGTTCAACCTCGACACGGCCACCGAGACCTTCACCCTGCCCGAACCGACGATCCCGGCGGCGGCGGCGCGGATCATGAGCCTGCGCGACGGCAGCGCGAAGATGTCGAAGTCGGACCCGAGCGATGCGAGCCGCATCAACCTCGTCGACGACGCCGACACGATCATGGCGAAGATCCGCAAGGCGAAAACCGACGCCGAGCCGCTGCCGTCCGAGGCCGCGGGACTCGAAGGGCGCGCGGAAGCACGCAATCTGGTCGCCATCTATGCCGCGATGGCCGACGAAAGCGTCGATCAGGTGCTCGCGCGCTTTGCCGGGCAAGGCTTCGGCGCGTTCAAGCCCGCGCTCGGCGAACTGCTCGTCGAAACGCTGCGCCCGATTGCGACGCGGCTGAACGAACTCAAGTCCGACCCGGCGGCGATCGACGCGGCGCTCGAGGCCGGTGCGGCGCGCGCATCGGCGCTCGCCAAGCCGACGCTCGACGCGGCTTATGCCGCCCTGGGGCTGTGCCGCTGACAGCGCGCTGTTTCGCAGGCGAAATTTCTTGTTATTGCGGCGCGCGACCCCATATCGGGTCGTGGAACCGCCATGCGATGAAACGAGTTCAACCAAGGTTAAGTCGCACCGGCGTAGTCTATGGTACGAGAGCGCGGCTATATGCGCTTCCCGAATACGGAGCCAAGACGATGAGCAAGATGAATCTTAGGCGGCTGGGTCTGGCCGCGATGACCGGCGCGGCGCTCGCGCTCGCGGGTTGCGCGACGCCGTTCAAGGCCGATGTCGCGCGCTTCCAGACGCAGCTTCCCGCACCGCAGGGCCAGAGCTTCACCGTCGAGGCGAGCAACCCCGCGCTGCAGGGCGGCATCGAGTTCGGGCATTATGCCAATCTCGTCGCCGGCGAACTGACGCGCTATGGCTATCGCCCCGCGGCGAATGGCGAACGCGCCGACCTGATCGTCCGCATGGATTATGGCGTCGACAAGGGGCGTGAGCGCGTCGTGTCGAGCCCCGGCTTCGGCGACCCCTGGTACGGCGGTTACGGCGGCTATTATGGCCGCGGCTTCTATCGCCCGGTGATCGTCAGCGGCCGCGGCGGGCGCCGCTATGTCTATGGCTATCGCGACCCGTTCCTGTGGGGCGGGTTCGGCCCGGGATGGGGCGGCTATAACGACGTCAGCAGCTACACCGTCTACACCAGCGGGCTGAACCTCCAGATCAACCGCGCCGCCGACGGCTCGCGCCTGTTCGAAGGCCATGCCGAGGCGCAGTCGCGCGACAATAATCTGCAGGCGCTCGTCCCGAACCTCGTCGAGGCGATGTTCACCGGCTTCCCCGGCAATTCGGGCGAGCGGGTGCGGATCACGGTGGCGCCGCCCGAAAAGGGCTGAACCGCCTCGCAAGCCAAAGCAAAAGGCCCGCCATCCGAAAGGAAGGCGGGCCTTTTTTGGTTGGCATCAAAGCAATATCCGCTTTCGACCGGTTGCGGACTCCAACACTCTCGTCACCCCGGACTTGATCCGGGGTCCCGCTTGAGGTCGGAGCCAGCCGATGCCTCAAAAAGCGGGATCCCGGATCAAGTCCGGGATGACGAAGCGAAGGAAGTAACGTCCGCTTCCCACCCCAAAGCGGACCTCACGGCGCCAAACGATGTGGATAACCCCGGGGATAAACCCGGCATAAGCCTGTGGATCAGCTGTTGAGACTGCGGCGGATCGCGGCGATTTCGGCGTCGAGCTCGCTGTCGGCGACGCGCAGTGCCTCGACCGTGCGCACCGCATGGATCACCGTCGAATGGTCGCGCCCGCCGAAGCGGCGCCCGATTTCGGGGTACGAACGCGGGGTGAGTTCCTTCGCGAGATACATCGCGACCTGGCGCGGGCGCGCGACCGCGCGAACGCGACGCTTCGACGACATTTCGGACTTGTCGAGCCGGTAGTGCGCGCAGACCGCACGCTGGATCTCGTCGATCGTGATCCGCGGGCGCGCGGTGCGGACATTTTCGGCCAGCCGGTCTTCGGCGAGCGCGATATCGACCGTCGTGCCGGTGAGCGCGGCGTAAGCGAGCAGCTTGTTGAGCGCACCTTCGAGTTCGCGGATGTTGCGCGTGAAATGCTTGACCAGATAAGCGACGACATTGTCGGGAACATCGACCATCGGCATCGCGGTCAGCCGCTGGCGGATGATGCGTTCACGAAGATCATCCTCGGGCGCCTCGATATCGGCGACCAGCCCGCCCGACAGGCGCGACAGCAGGCGTGCCTCGACCCCGTCGAGCATCGCCGGCGGACGGTCGGCGGTGACGACGAGGCGTTTGCCCGCGGTCATCAGGTCGTCGATCGTGTGGAGCAGTTCTTCCTGTGTCGAATTCTTGCCGATCACGAACTGCAGATCGTCGAGCAGCAGCAGGTCGGCGGCGCGCAGCCGCGCCTTGAACGCCATCATGTCGCCGCCGCGCATCGCGCCGACGAATTCGAGCATGAATTTTTCTGCCGACATCAGGATGATGTTCGCGGTCGGGTGCGCCGCGGCATAATCCTGCGCCATCGCCTGCAGGAGATGCGTCTTGCCCTGCCCGGTGCCCGAGCAGAGATAGAGCGGGTTGAACTGCGGCGTCTCGACCATCGCCATGCGACGCGCGGCGTTGGCGGCGAGGATGTTGCTGCGCGCGACGACGAAGCGGTCGAACGACAGGCGCGGGTCGAAGCCCAGCAGCGCGGGATTGGCGGCGGGTGCCGACGGCGGCGCGTCAAAGCTCGGCAACGGCGAGGCTGCGAGCACCGTGGCGCGATCGTCGGCGGCAGCGCCGCCGCGCACCGTGACGCCGCGCACTGCGGGCAGCTGTTGGCGCCATGCCAGTTCGAGCCGGTCACCGAAACGCTCGTTGATCCAGTTCGCCGAAAAGCGGCTGACGGTTTCGAGCGTCACCACGCCCGACAGCGTGCAATAGTCGGCAAAACGCACGGGCTTCAGCCAATGATCGAAGGTACGCACGCCAAGGTCGCGGCGCAGCCCTTCGGCCACGCGCGGCCAGAGCGTCGCGGCATCACCGCTCATTGCTCCGCCCTTTGCGTCATATCCATGCCGATTGCTGCTTTCTATCACGCCGTGCCGCCCCCTCAGGTCCCCGCGCGCCGCACGATCGGGCGGCCGACCACGCGCCGATTCGTCGCCTGCGCAGGACGCAGGCATACTATCCGGGGCAGATAGCCCGAGAAGATGCGAATCATGTCGATGTGGCGGCCACCGGCGAAGGCCGACGACGCACCCTGTCTAGTCAGGCCGCGCCGAGTCGATCAAGGTCTGGCCGTGTAAAAATACTGAAATAAAAATCTTGACTCACTAGGGGGGCCGGAATCGCGCCAGAACGTCATTTTCTGACTATTTTTCAACAGTTTAAATATGTCATTCCGGTGACCAAACAACGAATCGCCGTAAATCCGTCACTTACCGCGCTGCAACACTATTGCCATCGCGCTGTCACAATATCCGACGCAAAAAAGGACCCGCGGGCATGAAGCCAGCGGGTCCTTTTTGTTCCCTTTCGGGACGAAGCGAATCAGGCGATCGCGTTCACGCTCTTGGTCAGGCGCGAGAACTTGCGTGCCACGGTGTTCTTGTGGAGCACACCCTTGGCAACGCCGCGCGCCATTTCAGGCTGCGCCGCCTTGAGTGCGGTCGCGGCCGCGTCCTTATCGCCGGCGGCGACGGCGTTTTCGACCTTCTTCACCAGCGTGCGGATGCGCGAAACGCGATTCTTGTTCACGACGGTGCGCGCGGTGTTGCGGCGGATGCGCTTTTTTGCCTGCGGCGTATTGGCCATAAATTCCTCGGTTTCCAAACGGTCTAAGTCAGTCGGAGCGCAGCGTCACCGGAGCAGCCGAATCGCGCAAACAGGCGAATCAATGTCCGGATACGGCCGGTTCCGGTAACCCGGACCCTGCTCGAAGGGTGCGCGCATAGCCAGCTTGGCCCTTTTGGTCAATGCCTATTGCGGGAAAGCACACGCATTACCGCTGGCATTTCGGACAAAAGAAGGTCGAGCGGCCGCTCTGGACAATCCGCGCGATCGTTCCGCCGCATTCGCACGTCTCACCCTCGCGGCCATAGACGCGCCAGTCCTTGGCGAAATAGCCGAGATCGCCCTCGGGGCTGAGGAAATCGCGCAAGGTCGAGCCGCCCGCCGCGATCGCCGCGATCAGCACCTCCTTGATCGCCGGCACCAGCGCCGCGAGCTTCGCCTTCGATACGTCGGCCGCGGGCTTCGTCGGCGCAATGCGCGCCATGTTGAGCGCCTCGCAGACATAGATATTACCGAGCCCCGCGACGAGCGTCTGGTCGAGCAGCATCGCCTTGATCGGCGCGCGGCGCCCGGCAAGTGCCTTCGCGAGATAGGCGGTGTCGAAGGCTTCGGACAAAGGTTCGGGACCCAGCGTCACGAACGCCGGGAACAACGTCAGCGGATCGCCGCTGACGAGGTCGACCGACCCGAAGCGCCGCGGATCGTGGAGGAACAGCCGGTGTCCCGCGGTTTCGAGCAGCAGATGATCGTGCTTGCCCGCCTCGCCGCCTTCGGTCCGCCAGCGCCCCGACATGCCGAGGTGGAAGATCATATGGTCGTCGCGGTCGGTCGAGATGACGCCATATTTGGCGCGGCGCGACAGGGTGGTGACGGTCGCACCGGTCAGCCGCTGCGCGAGGTCGGCGGGAAAGGGCCGGCGCAGGTCGGGGCGAAAGGTGGTGACCGCGGTCAGCCGCTGGCCTTCGAGGAAGGGCGCAAGGCCGCGAACGGTGGTTTCGACTTCGGGCAATTCGGGCATATCGCGCATCGGGCTACGCGCCATTTGCCTGCACGGCAAGGCCCGGCTAAAGGCCGACGCAACACACCACCTCCCCCGCAAAGGCGCGCACTCCATGGCCACTCCCGACACCGTCAGCTTCGGTTATGAACAGGTTCCCGCGGGCGAGAAGACCGCGATGGTCGGCGAAGTGTTCAGCCGCGTCGCGCGCAAATACGACATCATGAACGACGCGATGTCGGGCGGCATGCACCGGCTGTGGAAAGACCGCTTCGTGCGCCGCGTGAAGCCGCGCGAGGGCGAGACGATCCTCGACATGGCGGGCGGCACCGGCGACATCGCCTTTCGCATGGAGCGCTTCGGCGCGAGCATCACCGTCGCCGATATCAACCCCGACATGCTCGGCGTCGGCGTCGAACGCGCGGCCGAACGCGGCATCGACAGCCTCGTCTGGTCCGAACAGAATGCCGAGAAACTGTCGTTCCCCGACCAGTTTTTCGACGCCTATACGATCGCCTTCGGCATCCGCAACGTCACCGACATCCCGGCGGCGCTCAGGGAAGCGCACCGCGTGCTGCGCTATGGCGGGCGTTTCTTCTGCCTCGAATTTTCGACGAACGAATGGCCGGGCTTCGCGCAGGCTTATGACGCCTATTCGCACCACCTCGTCCCCAAGCTTGGCAAGCTGATCGCCGACGACGAGGACAGCTATCGCTATCTGATCGAATCGATCCGCCGCTTCCCGCCGATGCCCAAGTTCGCGCAGATGATCCGCGACGCCGGCTTCACCGCGGTGAAGGTCGAGCCGATCCTCGGCGGCCTCGTCGCGATCCACAGCGGGTGGAAAGCTTGACCCGTCCCGTCATCCACATAATGCGCCTGCTGAAATGGGGCCGCATCCTCGCGCGCCACGGTGCGCTGCGCGGGATCGAAGCTGCGCCCGAAACGCCGGCGGGGGTGAAGCGCCTGTGCCGGATTGCACGGCTGGGCACGATCCAGCCGAAAATCCCAGACTATGCCACCGCATTTCAGGCGATCGGCCCCGCCGCGGTGAAACTCGGCCAGACGCTTGCGACGCGTCCCGACCTTGTCGGCGAAGAAGCGGCGCGCAATTTGCTGAGCCTGCAGGACGCACTCGCGCCCGTCGATTTCGACCGCATCAAGCAGGAAATCGAGGCGGTCTTCGAAACGCCGCTCGAAAGCCTCTACAGCGAATTCGATCCCGAACCCGTCGGCTCGGCCTCGATCGCGCAGGTCCACCGCGCGGTCACGACCGACGGCCGCAAGGTCGCGGTGAAAGTCCGCCGCCCCGGCATCGACAAGCAGTTCGCGCGCGATATCGACACCTATGAATGGGCGGCGGCGCATCTCGAGGCGCTCGGCGGCGAAGCGACGCGGTTGCGCCCGCGCGAAGTGATCGCCAATTTCCGCCGCTGGACCTTGCGCGAACTCGACCTCCGCCGCGAGGCCGCCTCGGCGTCCGAACTCGCCGACGCGATGGTCGGGGTTCCGACCTATCAGGTCCCCGCGATCGACTGGGACCGCACCGCGAGCCGCGTGATGACGCTCGACTGGATCGACGGGATCAAGATTTCACACCGCGAGCAGCTGATTGCCGCGGGGCACGACATGGAGGCGCTGTCGGCGAACCTCGTCAACGCCTTCTTGCGCCAGGCGATCGCCGAGGGTTTCTTTCACGCCGATATGCACCAGGGCAATTTGTTCGTGAAAGCCGACGGCACGATCGCCGCGGTCGACTTTGGCATCATGGGGCGGATCAACCGGCAGGCGCGCTACTGGCTCGCCGAGATCCTCTATGGCCTGACCACGGGCAATTACCGCCGCGTCGCCGAAATCCATTTCGAAGCGCAATATGTGCCCGACTATCATAATGTCGAGGAGTTCGCGACGGCGCTCCGCGCGGTCGGCGAGCCCATGCGCGGCAAGCCGGTGAGCGAGCTGAGCGTCGGGCAGATGCTCGACGGGCTGTTCGCGATCACGCGCGATTTCGACATGCAGACGCAGCCGCATCTCCTCCTCCTCCAGAAAACGATGGTGATGGTCGAGGGCGTCGCGACGATGCTCAATCCGAAGATCAATATGTGGGACGTGTCGGGGCCGTTCGTCAGCGAATGGATCCGCGACGAACTCGGCCCCGAGGCCGCGCTCGCCGACGGTTTGCGCGAACAGGGCAAGACGCTGGCGCTGATCCCCCACATCATCCGCCGCCTCGACGCGCAATTGCCGAAGAAAGGCGCCGCGCCGCCCGCGCCGCCGCTGCCCGACATCGCGCTGATGTGGGACGTGGGCGAGAAAAAGCGCTGGTGGCGCTATGCGCTGACCGCGCTCGCGGGCGCCGCGGCGGGCGCCGGCATCCTGAACTGGCTGGGCTGACCCTCGTTCATCGGGCCGGGAATTAGCTGGTTACCGGACATTTACCTTAAATCGTTAAGCGTGGACCTCGACCAACCCGGACGTGAAATCCGGACAGAACCGAGGTTTCATGCGCCACGACATCCTGAATGCCGACAAGATCCTGCCGGTCGACACCCTGCCTCTCGAGGTGGCGGTCGTGGTGCCGACGCTCAACGAAGCCGCCAATGTCGAAAAACTGATCGAAAAACTCTCGGTCGTGCTCGCGGGGCGCGGCTGGGAAGTCGTCTTCGTCGACGATAATTCGCCCGACGGGACGAGCGAACTGGTGCGCCGCATCGGCCGCGGATCGCGGCATGTGCGCATCGTCCAGCGCGTCGGCCGCCGCGGCCTGTCGTCGGCGGTGGTCGAGGGCATATTGGCGACCGCCGCGCCCGTGGTCGCGGTGATGGACGGCGACCTCCAGCATAGCGAGGACGCGCTGCCACGGCTGATCGACGCGATCGCGGGCGGAGCCGATATCGCGGTGGGCACGCGCTATGTCGCGGGCGGCGGGATCGGCGAATGGGACCAGGACCGCGCGCGGATGAGCCGCCTCGCGACGCGCGCCGGACAGATCGCGCTCGGCACCGATGTGTCCGATCCGATGAGCGGATTCTTCGCGGTTCGCCGCGATGCCTTCGAACGCGCGCTGCCGCGCCTCTCGGCGATCGGGTTCAAGATATTGATCGACATATTGGCGTCGAGCCCGGCGCCGCTGAAGGTCGCCGAAATCCCCTATCAATTCCGCACCCGCGAGGCGGGCGAGAGCAAGATCGGCGCGCGCGTGATCGCCGAATATGCCGAACTGATCGCCGACAAGACGATCGGCCGCTTCGTCCCCGTCCGCCTGCTCAAATTCCTGATGGTCGGCGGGCTCGGCGTGTTCGTCCACCTCGCCGTCCTGCGCACGATCCTCGGCACCGGCAGCGCCTTTGTCACCGCGCAGACCAGCGCCGTGATCACCGCTATCGCGTTCAACTTCTTCCTCAACAACAGCTTCACCTACGCCGACCGCAAGCTCAAAGGCTGGCGCCTGGTCGGCGGCCTTGCCAGCTTCTATGCGATTTCGGCGCTCGGCGCGGTCGCCAATATCGGCATCGGCACGTGGATGGCCGGGCATGACGAGCGCTGGTGGGTGGCGGGGGTTGCGGGCGTGCTGGTCGGTGCGATCTGGAACTTCGCGATGTCGTCGGCGCTCACATGGCGCAAATGACGACGGGCGCACCGGGCTGGAACCGCTTCGCCGGGGTTTCGCGCCCCGTCGCCGCGGCGGTTCTGGGTCTGCTGGCGCTGCTGATGGCCTGGGGCGCGGCGGGCGGTGTCGGCCGCGATCATGTCGCGGTCGCAAAGCCCACGTCGGCGCAATTCGACGGCCTCGTCGGCGATCATGCGCTCTACGCGCGCATCGCGGCGCGGGTCGATGCGGGCGAATCCTATTATGCTGCGGCCGCCGCCGAACACCGCGCCGGCGATTATCCGCTGCGCCCCTTTGTGACGGTCCGTTTGCCGGCGCTGGCCTATATCGTCGCCGCGCTGGGCGAACGGAAGGCGATGCTGCTCTTCCTCGTCATCGGCGGCGCGGCCATCCTTGCCTGGTATCGGCGGCTGCGGACCGAGCCCGCGCTCCCCCGCTACGCCGCGGTCGGCGCGCTATTCGTCGCGGCCAACCTGACGCAGCTCGCCGCGCGCGAGTGGCTGTTCATCCACGAAGCCGCGGCGGGCGTGCTCCTCGCGCTCGCGCTTGCGCTCTATCGCCCCGCCCGTCTGTGGTGGACCATGGCGATCGTCGCCGCAGCGCTCGCGATCCGCGAGACGATACTTCCCGTAGCGATGCTGTTCGGGCTTTTCGCGCTGATCGATCGCGACTGGCGCGCCGCAGCGGGCTGGCTGGCAGTCGGGCTATGCTTCGCGGCCGGCCTCGCGGCGCATATCGCGGCGCTGGCGGCGGTGACGACCCCCGCCGACGCCGCGAGCCAGGGCTGGAACGGACAGGGCGGCTGGATCGCCTATCTGTCGTTCGTCCAGGCATCGTCGCTGCTGCGTTTTTTTGCGGGATGGGTCGGCGCGCTGCTCGTGCCGCTCGCGCTGCTCGGCTGGGCGGCATGGCGCTCGCGGCTCGGGCTCGCCATGCTGCTGATCCAGCTCGGCTATGCGGCGCTGCTGATGCTCTTTGCGCGCCCCGCCAATTTCTATTGGGCGATGCTCGTCACGCCGACTTTGTTCATCGGCCTCGCCTTCGCACCCGCCGCGCTGACCGCGTTGGTGCGATCCTTGCGACAGCCGATGCGCGCGATTCCCGCTGCTGCGATTTAGGCGTCCGCTTGAACTGAAGCGAGGAAGCGCATAACTGATGCGCGAAGGAGACGGCGATGAATCAAACCCAGTCGATCGCCGCCCGCTCGCGGCAGGCTTGCCACCGCTGATGTCCGCTTCGCGCATTCTTTTGATCATTGGCGGCGGCATCGCGGCCTATAAATCGATTGAGCTCGTCCGCCTGCTGCGCAAGGCGGGCTATGTCGTGCGCTGCGTCATCACGCGCGCGGGCGAGCAGTTCGTGACGCCGCTGACGCTCGCGGCATTGAGCGAGAGCAAGGTCTATACCAACCTCTTCGACCTCAAGGACGAGGTCGAGATGGGGCATATCCAGCTCAGCCGCGAGGCCGATCTGGTGGTTGTCGCGCCGGCGACCGCCGATCTTTTGGCGAAGATGGCGGCGGGGATCGCCGACGACCTCGCGACGACATTGCTGCTCGCGACCGATAAGCCGGTGCTCGCGGCGCCCGCGATGAACGTGCGAATGTGGCTGCACGCCGCGACGCGACGCAATATCGCGACCTTGCGCGGCGATGGCGTGACCGTGATGGAACCCGACGAGGGCGAGATGGCGTGCGGCGAATATGGCCCGGGCCGCCTGCCCGAGCCGGAGGCGATCAAGGCCGCGATCGAAGCGGCGCTCCAGTCCCCCTCCCGCTTGCGGGAGGGGCCAGGGGAGGGTCTGTCCCGGTCACCCAACCCAACAAGCCCTCCCCCGACCCCTCCCGCAAGCGGGAGGGGAGAAATGGACGGCCAGCCCGACTTCGCCGACGAAAATCACCGCCCGCTCTATGGCCGCCGCATCCTGATCACCGCCGGCCCGACGCACGAACCGATCGACCCGGTACGCTACATCGCCAACCGGTCGAGCGGGAAGCAGGGCTTTGCGATTGCCGCCGCCGCGGCGGAAGCCGGCGCCGAGGTGCTGCTGATCGCCGGCCCCGTGCCGCTGCCGACCCCGCCCGGCGTGGTCCGCGTCGATGTCGAGACCGCGGTCGAGATGGCCGCCGAGGTGCAGCAAGGCCTTCCCGTCGATGCCGCGATCATGGTCGCCGCGGTCGCCGACTGGCGCGCCGCCGACGCCGCGCCGCAAAAGATCAAGAAGGACGGCAGCGGGCAGGTTCCGCCGCTCGCGCTCGCCGAAAATCCCGACATCCTCGCCGGCCTCGCCAAATCGCCCGAACGCCCCAAACTGCTGATCGGCTTTGCCGCCGAAACCAACGACGTGATCGCGCATGCCGAGGCCAAGCTTGCGCGCAAGGGATGCGACTGGATCGTCGCGAACGACGTCGCGGCCGACCCGATGGGCGGCGAAAACAACCGGGTGCATATCGTTAGCAAAGACGGCGTAGACAGCTGGGACCGGCTTCCCAAGCAGGCCGTCGCCCGCAAATTGATGGAAAAGATCGCCGATGAGCTCGAAAAAAATTCACCCCTTGAAAGAGATTGAGATCGCCATCCAGCGGCTGCCCAACGGCGGCGGCCTGCCCCTGCCCGCCTATGCCAGCGATGGCGCGGCGGGAATGGACGTCGTCGCGGCCGAGACGCTGACGCTGCGCCCCGGCGCGCGCCACGCGGTCGCGACCGGCTTCGCAATGGCGATCCCGGCCGGTTACGAGGTCCAGGTGCGTCCGCGCTCGGGCCTCGCACTCAAACATGGCGTCACCTGCCTCAACACGCCCGGGACGATCGACAGCGACTATCGCGGCGAAGTGAAGGTGATCCTCGCGAACCTCGGCGACGAGGCGTTCGAGATCAAACGCGGCGACCGCATTGCGCAGCTCGTCCCCGCACCCGTCCAGCGCGCGGCCTTTGCCGAGGTCGCGACGCTTGATGAGACCGTGCGCGGCGCGGGCGGTTTCGGATCGACGGGGGTCGAGAGCGATGCGGTCGACGAGACCGCGGACATGGCGGGCCTCGCTTCGCTGTCGGGCATCAAGCTGCGGCGGCCGGTCGACTAGTTTGCTGAGCGACGCCGAACTCGACCGCTATGCCCGCCAGATCATCCTGCCGGCCTTTGGCGGCGCGGGACAGGCGAAGCTGAAGGGCGCGCATGTCGCGGTGATCGGCGCGGGCGGGATCGGCTGTCCCGCGATCATCTATCTGGCGGCGGCGGGCGTAGGCAAGCTCTCGATCATCGATCATGACGTGATCGAGCTGTCGAACCTGCAGCGGCAGTCGCTGTTCACCGATGCCGATATCGGCGCGCGCAAGGCCGATGTTGCGGCCAGCGCGGCGCGGCGGATCAATCCGCATGTCGATGCCATCGCGGTCGCCGAAAGGCTCGATTCGAGCAACGCCGAGACGCTGCTGGCGGGCGCAAGCCTGATCCTCGACGGCTGCGACAATTTCGGCACCCGGCTCGCCGTGAACCGCGCCGCCGTCGCGCTGCACATTCCGCTGCTCAGCGCCGCGATCGGCGCCTTCGAGGGGCAGGTCGCGCTCTACGAAGGCTGGCGCGCGGAGTGCGCCTGCTATGCGTGCCTGGTCGGCTCCGATCCCGACCGCGAAGGCATTAATTGCGCCGAAACCGGCGTGATGGGCGCGCTCGCGGGGATGATCGGCACGATGGCGGCGCTCGAGACGGTGCGCGCGCTCACCGGCCTTGGGTCGTCCTTGACCGGCCGGCTCGCGATCGTCGATATGCTCGACAGGCGCTGGCGCGAGGTTGGCGTCCCGAAGGATCCGCTATGCCCGGTCTGCCGAGCCTGAACATCATCGTCGCGGTCGCCGAGGGACGGCGGCTTTACGCCGCGCTCGAAGCGGGGATGGCGGCGGCGGCGCTGGGCCGGCCGGTGCGGATCTTCCTGCAGGGCGAGGCCGCGGCGCTGCTGCGCGACCCGGTTGCTTTCGCCGGCGACGAGGCGCGCCGCGCCGCCGGACAGCCCGATCTCGCCTGGCTCGTCGAAGAGGCGATCGCGATGGAGGTCGACCTTTTCGTCTGCCAGTCGGGCATGGCGCTCGTCGGCATCGCGGCAACCGAACTCGTACCGCATGTTCGCGCCGCGGGGCTGGTCAGCTTTCTCGCCGAGGTCGGCGCCGAGGACCGACTGATCGTTTATTGATCTGGATCCTCCCTGTGCCGAAGGCATGGGGAGGTGGCAGCGCGAAGCGCTGACGGAGGGGCTAATGGCGCGACGTCGCTGCCGCTCCACCACCGCTACGGCGGCGGTCCCCCTCCCCCACGGCTTCGCCGCAGGGGGGATCAAAGCGTCACGGATTATCGCAGACCTTGATCGCATCGGGCTCGGGACGCCTGCCTTCGGGCTCGAAGCGTGCGAGGTAGCCCCCGGCATGCTGCTTGTCGTCGTAGGAGACGAGCTTGTAGCCCACCGCCTCGAACTCGCAGACGAGCAGGCGGAAGGGCGTGCCGTGCTGCGCGATCGGGCGGTCGCCGTCGACGACGAGCACCTGCCCGCCTTTGCGCAGCGCCGGGCGCAGCCGCCACAGAAAGGCGTAAGGTTCGCCGATCTCGTGATACATATGGACCATGAAGACGCGGTCGAAACTCGCCGCGGGCAGGCGCGGATCGTCGACCGCGCCGAGTTTCAGCGAGACATTGTCGAGCCGCTCGCGCGCGACGCGGTCGGCGAGCCGCTCGATCACCTCGGGAATGATATCCTGCGCGAGCACGCGCCCGCCGACGCCGACGCGCTGCGCGAGGCGCACCGTATAATAGCCGTCGCCCGCGCCGATGTCGGCGACGGTCATGCCGGGCCGCACGTCGGCCGAGTTCATGACATCCTCGGCCTCGTTGACGCGGTCGCGCGCCTCCTCGGTCGACCATTTGGTCGAGACGGTCGGCGCGACCGGCCGGTCGGCGGGCGGAAACTCCCGCGCGGTCTCGGCGCGGTCGCTGCCATCGTCCCACGGCGCGTCATCGCAGCTGCCGAGCAGCGGCAACAGCGCCAGCGCGGCAAGAGCGGCGACGCGCTTCATCAGTCGATATCTTCCACTTCGACCTTCTCGCCCGTCACCTTCTGCGACAGCGCCGCCGCCATGAAGGGGTCGAGCGCGCCGTCGAGCACGTCGGACGGTGCGGTCGAGGTCACGCCGGTGCGCAGGTCCTTCACCAGCTGATAGGGCTGGAGGACATAGGAGCGGATCTGGTGGCCCCAGCCGATCTCGGTCTTCGCCTGATATTCGCCCGACGCCGCGGCTTCGCGCTTCTGGAGCTCGGCTTCGTACATCCGCGCCTTCAGCATTCCCATCGCGGTCGCGCGGTTCTTGTGCTGCGAACGGTCGTTCTGGCTGGCGACGACGATGCCGGTCGGGATGTGCGTGATGCGCACCGCCGAATCGGTCGTGTTGACGTGCTGGCCGCCCGCGCCCGAGGCGCGATAGGTGTCGATCTTAAGGTCGCCTTCGTTGATCTCGATGTCGATATTGTCGTCGATCACCGGATAGACCCAGACGCTCGAAAAGCTGGTGTGGCGCCGCGCCGAGCTGTCGTAGGGCGAGATGCGGACGAGGCGGTGAACGCCGCTTTCGGTCTTGGCATAGCCATAGGCATTTTCGCCCTTCACCAGCATCGTCGCCGATTTGATGCCCGCCTGTTCGCCCGCCTGATATTCGACCAGCTCGACCTTCAGCCCGCGCTTTTCGGCCCAGCGGCTGTACATACGCTGGAGCATTTCGGCCCAGTCCTGGCTTTCGGTGCCGCCGGCGCCCGCATGGACTTCGATATAGGCGTCGTTGGCGTCGGCTTCGCCCGCGAGCAAGGCCTTGATCTTGTCCTCTTCGGCGCGCGCGGCGAGCACGCCGAGCGACGCCACGGCCTCGTCGACCATCGCCTCGTCGCCTTCCATTTCGGCAAGCTCGATCAGCTCGGCGGTATCGGCGCATTCGGTTTCAATCGCGCGCGTCGCATTGATCGCCTCGTCGAGCCGGCGGCGTTCGCGCATGACCTCCTGCGCCGCCTTGGCGTCGTTCCACAGCGTCGGGTCCTCGACCTTCGCATTGAGTTCGTCGAGCCGCCGCACCGCGCGGTCCCAGTCGAGGAAACGCCGCAGCAGCGCCAGCGCGGCGCCAATCTTGTCGATATGATCCTGCGCTTCGGCGCGCATGTCCTTGCTCCTGAAATATGTTGATCCCGCCCTTACGGCTTCAAGCGCCGCAGGGGAAGGTGGTCCAAGCCGTCAGATAATGCCGCCGCGGTCGTCGAGGAAGTCGCTGTCGGTGCGGCCGGTCGATCCCTTTTGCGACGCGCCGCCGGTCGCCCGCCGCTGCGTCTTGATCGGCTTGATTTCCTCTTCGCGGATCGTGCGGCGCGGTTCGCTTTCGGGCTTGAAGGCTTCCCAGATGATCGACGCCTTCGGGTCGGTCCCCGGCCAGCTGCCATAGACGCGGCGCCCCGACTGACGGTCGATGCGCACCATGCGCACGCCCTTCGGCGCCGAGAAGGGAATCGGCTGGCGATCGGCGAGCGCGGCGAGCGCGAAATCCTTGAAGATCGGCGCGGCATAGCTGCCGCCCTGCGCATAACCGCCCATGCTGCGTGGCTGGTCAAAACCGATATACATGCCCGCGATCACGTCGGGGGTGCCGCCGACGAACCAGACGTCGTTCGGCCCCGACGTCGTGCCGGTCTTGCCGAACAGCGGCACGTCGAGGTCGCGCAGCCGCACCGCGGTGCCGCGCTGGACGACGCCTTCGAGCATATGCACGACCTGATAGGCGGTGATCGGGTCCATCAGCTGTTTGCCCGACCTCGCGAAGCGCGGCATCGGCCGGCCGTCCCAATCCTTCTTGTTGCAGCCCTCGCACGGTTTCCAATTGGCGGGGAAGACCACCTTGCCGCGGCGGTCCTGCGCATAGTCGATCACGCGCGGTTTCAGCGCGCGGCCGTGGTTGGCAAGCATCGCGTACGCATTGGTGATCTTTTCGACCGTCGTCGTTCCGGCGCCGAGCGCGGTCGAGAGATAGGGTTCGTGCTTGCCGATGCCCATCGTCTGTATCGTTTCGACCACCGGCTCCATGCCGACCTGGCTCGCGGTGCGCACCGTCATCAGGTTGCGCGACTGTTCGAGACCCCAGCGCATCGTATGCTCGCCCGACCCGCCCGCGCCGCCGAAGTTGCGGAAGCATTTGTTGCCGAGGCTCGCGCCCTGATAGACGCAGAAGGGCCCGTCGACGATCATCGTCGCGGGGGTCATGCCATTGTCGAGCGCGGCGGCATAGACGAAGGGCTTGATCGTCGAACCCGGCTGACGTTCGGCCTGCGTCGCGCGATTGAAGGGCGACAGGCGGACGTCGAAGCCGCCCTGCATCGCGTAGATGCGACCCGAATGCGGGCTTTCGACGACCATGCCGCCCGAGACTTCGGGAATGTTGCGCAGCGCATAGCTGCTGCCGCCGGTCGATTTGACGACGATCAGCTGGCCGGGGCGCATTGCGGAGAAAGCGCTGCCGCCGGTCTTGCGATAGCCCATCGTCGCGGCGCTCGCGGGCAGCGTGCCCGTGTCGCCGTTGGAAAAGCCGATCCGCGCCGCGCCCGCCGACTTCGACAGCACCGCGGCGACGCGCCAATTGTCGTAATCGATGCCGATGAAGCTCGACGCGAGGCGGCTCTGCCACTGGTCGTCGGCCTCGATCGTCGCGATCGGTCCTGACCAGCCCTTGCCCGCGTCGTAACGCTGGAGCCCCTTGCGCAGCGCCATCGTCGCGCCCTGCTGCATCTTGCCGTCATAGGGCGTGCGCACCCAGAGGCCGCCGGCATAGACGCTGTGCGGACCCTTGTCGGCGGTTTCGCCGAATTCGGCGATCAGCTGGCGCCGCACCTCTTCCATATAATAGCCGCCGACCTGCGCGATCGCGGTGTTGCCCGTGTTGGTGAGGCCGAGCGGCATCGCGCGCGCCGCGTCGCGCTGCGCGGTGCTGATCCACCCATTGTCCTGCATCGACCCGAGCACGAAATTGCGCCGCGCCAGCGCCTCGCGCTCGAACCGCGCGCGGCCGTATTTCTCGGGCGCCTTGGGCAGGATCGCGAGGAAGGCCATCTCGTGCAGCTGGAGCTGGTCGACATCCTTGTCGAAATAGGCGCGGCTCGCGGCCTGCACGCCAAAGCTGCGGCGGCCGAGCGGGATTTCGTTGAGATACAGCTCGAGAATCTGTTCCTTGGTCAGCGCATCCTCGATGCGCATCGCGAGGATCGCCTCGCGCACCTTGCGGCGATAGCTGAGCTCGTTGGTGAGCAGCAGGTTCTTCGCGACCTGCTGGGTGATCGTTGAGGCGCCGATGGGGCGGCCGCTGTTCGTCAGATTGGTGACGATCGCCGAGGCGATCCCCGGATAGTCGATGCCGCCGTGGCTGAAGAAGGTCTTGTCCTCGGCCGCGAGGAAGGAGCGCACAAGAAGCTGGGGATATTCGCTATATTCGAGCTGGACGCGGCGTTCGCGGGCATAGCTGTGCACCGGCTTGCCCTCGCCGTCGCGGACCATCGTCGGCAGCGGCGGTTCATAGTCGCGAAGCTGGTCGACCGACGGCAGGTCGCGCGCGAAAACCACCCAGATCAGCGCAAGAAAGAGAACGCCCGCGAGCGCGAGATAGCCGAGCCAGCGGAACCAGCGCCGCGTCCACATATCGCTCAGCCATGCGATGACGGCATTGCTGTCGCGGCGCAGGCGCAAGCGGAAATCGGGCGGACTGTCAGCGGCCATATGTCCCCGCCTCTAAAGCCTGTGTCGACGAAAGGGAAGCGTGCTTGCGGCGAGGTGCGCGACTATGCGCTTCGGGTCAGGTCGAGCAACGCCGAACGCAGCATCGCGGCCACTTCGGCGTGCACGGCGCCCGCCGAAACGCGGTCTTCCTCATACAGCATTTCGTCGGCGGCAAAGCCAAGCTCGACCGCCAGCCGCAGCCGCGACCAGAGCATTTCGCGGTCGACGCCGGGAAGGTGCGGTGCACAGGCATCGGCGAGCCGGCCGGTCACGTGGCGATGCGATTCGAGCCGGACATGGACGAGGCGCGGCGTCGCGTGCAGCGCGCGCAAGATCCACACCGCCCCCGGTTCGGCGCGCGTCACCGCGGCATTTTCGGCCAGGAGATCGCCGATATGATCCGCCATGCCCGCGACCCCCGCGGGCGCATGACGCGCGATCCAGCTTTCGAGCACCGCGTTCTGGCGCTCCATCAGCCGCCGCCCGAGCGCCTCGATCACCGCATATTTGTCGTCGAAATAACGATAGAGCGCGGGCGGGGTCAGCCCGGCGCGCGCGGCGATCATGTTGGTCGAGATCCGCTCGAGTCCGACTTCGGCGAGCAATTCGCCCGCGACATCGAGCAGTCGGCCTTGCGTCTGCCGCGCGCGAGCCTGCTTCGGCGGCTGGCGGGCGGCGGCGATCACCGCGCCCGGCCGCGCGCGCCGACCGGCCAGATGTCGACAAGCGTGTCGCCCGCGACAATATGATAGAAATCATAGAGGTTCACCGTCGGGTCGCAGTGCGGCACGGTCAGGCTGACCGGATCGCCGGGCGCAAGTTCGTTGCCGATGTCGGGCGCGATCAGCGCGGCATGCTCGTCGCCCATGAAGGCGAAAAAGGCGGTTTCGGGCGCCCCGCGCTGCACCACCGCGACGCCGCCGTCGGTCGACAGCGACTTGTATCCGGCATCGATTGTGACGAGCCCGCTGTGGTTGGCGCTGACGACGCGCGCGTCGACCGACAGCGAAACCTCGAACGGCGGTTCGGCGGCATCGGCGATGTCGCAGTCGAGATATTGCTTGTCCATGAAGACATAGGAACCCGCCTGGAGTTCGGTGAAGACGCCGAGGTCGAGGTCGATCCGGTGCGTGCCGGTGCCCGACCCGGTGATGATCGCGGGCGCGAAACCGGCTTCGGTGAGCGCGGCGATGACCTCCTGCAGATAGGCGGTGCGCTCGACGATCGCAGCGCGGCGCTCGGCATAGCTTTCGATATGCTGCTGCGACCCGCAGTAGAATTGCACCCCGCGATATTCGAGGTTCGGTGACGCGGCGATCGTCTTCGCCAATGCCACGGCTGCCTCGGCCGACGCGACGCCGGTGCGCGCAATGCCGGGGTCGATGTCGATGATGACGTCGAGCCGCGCCTCGGCCACCGCCAGCACCGTCTGAAGCCGCTCCGCGACGCCCGGATGGTCGACCACCGCCATCAGTCCTTCGGCGGTGGCCGCGAGCTTCGCCAGCCGCTCGATCGCGGCCGGAGCAGCGACGGGCGAGGTTATGAGGATGCCGGTCACGCCGCCGTCGGCGAGCACCTCGGCCTCGCCGATCTTGGCGCAGCAGACGCCGACCGCGCCGGCCGCTTGCTGACGCCGCGCGATATCGACGCTCTTGTGCGTTTTCGCATGTGGACGCAGCGCGACCCCGTGATGCATTGTGAGCGCGGCCATCCGCTGAATATTCCGGTCGAGCGCGTCGACATCGAGCACCAACACGGGCGTATTGAGGTCGGCGCGCGAACCCTGCTGGCCGATCAGATGGTCGTGCAATTCACGGTCGGTCGTCATGCGAACAATGTCTCCAGATGCGGATTGAGGAATTTGCCGTGCGGGTCGGCGGCGCGGCGCACCGCTGTATAGCGCGCCGCCATCGGGTAAAGCGCCGCGACGTCGGCGCGGCTCAGCCTGTGGCGTTTGGCCCAGTGCGGGCGCCCACCGGCGCCGCGAAAGATCGCCTCGGCATCGGCGAACAGCACTGCCCAGGGCATTTTCGCATATTGGTGCATCGAGATCGCCGCGACCGGCCCGGCGTTCATCGGGCTCATCCAGATATCGTCGGCGGCGACGGTGCGATATTCGAAGGGAAAAGTGACCGGTAGGCGTTTCTTGCGGATCCAGCCGACCACCTCGTCGAGCGTATCAAGCCCCGCGGCGCGCGGCATTTCATACTCCATCTCTTCGAACCGCAGCGTCCGGTCGGAAGGGAAAATGGCGTGCGCGGGGCCGCGGCGCCGGCCCGAAATGCCGCTTTTCATCATCAAGCGCTGAAGAAAAGGGGTGAGGAACGGCAGCCGCGCCGAAATGTCGAGGATGCGCCGAAACGTCGCTTCCTCCATGTCGGTCGTGCTCGGCGGCGGATCGCACGGATCGCAGAGGTCGAGCGTTTTCAGAATCACCTCGTCGCTGTGCGGGAAAAACCAAAATTCGATATGGCGGTGCTGCTGTGCGAGCGCGTCATAACTTTCGCGGATCTCGGCCCAGCGGCGCTTTTCGATCCGCTCGGCGAGGTGGAAGGTCGGGACGACCGCGACCTCGATCTCGGTCGCGACGCCGAACAGCCCGAGCGACAGGCGCTGCGCCTGATAGAGGTCGGCGTTCGTCGCGCTATCGCACCAATGCGCCTCGCCATCGGCGCCGACGAGGCGGAAACCGCGCGCGAAGGTCGAAAGCGAGCCCAGATCGACGCCGGTGCCATGCGTGCCCGTCGCCATCGCGCCCGCGAGCGACTGCGGATTGACGTCGCCCTGGTTAGCGAGCGCCAGCCCCTCCTCCCAGAGCGCCGCGGTCAGTCGGCGGATGCTCCAGCCCGCTGGAATGCGCGCGGTCCGGCGGTCGGCGGCGATGTGCATCGCACCCGCCATATCGTCGAGGCTGACGATCAACTCGCCCGATTCGCAGAGCGGCATGAAGCTGTGCCCCGCGCCGGTGACGCGCAGCTTGTTCGCGCTGCGGACGAGTGCCGCGAGTTCATCCTCGCTTTGCGGGCGCGCGACCTCGCCGCTTGCAGTGACGCTGCCCGACCAGTTGCTCCACGCCATGCTTCTCTCCCGCAGCGAGCACGTCGAAGCTGTGCGCCGCAGGAAAGTTAGTCAAGACTATATTATAGGGTGGCCGGCAACGTCAGCGTGCCGCTATTTTCCGCGCGAAATGGATCTGCACCGCGTCGCGCACCCCGCGCGCGACCTTTTTCTGGCCCGCCGACGAGGCGAGGAATTCGCTATCCTCCTTATTCGAGATGAAGCCCGTTTCGAACAGGACCGACGGCGTGTCGGGCGCCTTCAGCACGATGAACGAGGCGAAGCGGTGCGCGGTGGTGCGGAATTTGACGTCGCCCGACGCCTCGCGCTGGAGCAGCCGCGCGAAATCCGACGCGACATTCATCGTCTCACGCTGGGTGAGGTCGAGCAGGATCGCCGACACATCGCCGCTATGCGCGCCAAGATCGACGCCATTGATGACATTCGCCTTGTTCTCGCGCGCGGCAAGCCGCGCCGCCTCGCGGTCGGAGGCGACTTCGGACAGCGTGTAGATCGAGGCACCGCTGGCCTGCTGATTCTCTGCGGCATCGGCGTGCACCGAGATGAACAGATCGGCCCTCAGCCGCCGCGCGATGCCATAGCGTTCCTCAAGCACCAGGAAACGGTCGTCCGCGCGCGTCAGCGCAACGCGCACGCGGCCCGAGGCAAGCAGGTCGTCGCGGATCGCACGCGCGAGCGCGAGGGTAATGTCCTTTTCGCGCTTGCCGCTGTGCGGGCTGATTGCGCCGGGGTCGTGCCCGCCGTGCCCCGCGTCGATCACGACGAGCGGCAGGCGGCTGTCCGCCGGCCCCTCGATGCGCGGCAGCGCCACCGAAGGCTTCGGCTTGCCGATCGGGACGGTGACGCTGTAGCGTTTTTCGGGCCGTTTGGCGCGGAACTGGGCGGGCGGCTGCAATTGGGGGCGCAGGCCGCGCGATGCGCGTTCGAACCGATTTACCGAATCGCCGATCGGGATCGCGTCCGCCTGCCCCGTCAGCGCCGGCGCCGGGGTCGCAATCATGCCAAGCAGGACGAGCAGCGGGCTCATGGGGCGTCTATGCCGCCCGATGCGCGCGATGGTCCAGCGCTTATTCGAAACATGGCGCCCCCGGCCGCAAAACATGGTGAAGATATCGTTAGCCGTGAGGCGTGAAAGGCCGGTTAACTGCCGAATAATGACGTTTGATACGACGTGCATAATTGCAACACCCCGGCGCCATCCTATCTTTGTACGGTGGTTGTGGTTGCCGTCGGCACATGCCGATGCTAGCACGCCCTCACTGACGGTGTCGTTCCCGGTGCCGTCCGGCCTTTTGAGGGGAGGGCCTGCTCCGCGAATATGCGGAACATGGCCGCCTTGGCGCCGGACTTACGGGGAAGGGCGACCTGCCGCCAGTCCACCCGGTTGACCGGACAGTCGGGGCGTGCGCATCACGCCCGCCCTGCCCGCCCGCTCATCCCGTAACAGGTTGATGCCGCATGAGGCTTGCCATGCCCTCTTTGAATCCCGACGCGGGCGCTTTCGCCCCGGCCGTCGCCGGATTTGAAGACCGCATGCGCGTCCAGGACCGGACGCAGGCTCCTTTCGGCAATAACGTCTTTTTTCTTTTCACCCGTATCCGCCGCGGCCCGTCCTCGGGCAGGTTCGCGGGATTTTTTGATGGCGCGCTGAGGCGCGCTTGGAGTGTATCTAATGACCACGCGCATGTTGATCGACGCGCGGCACCGGGAAGAAACCCGGGTCGCCGTCACCAAGGGAAACCGAATCGAGGAGTTTGATTTCGAGTCCGCCGAGCACAAGCAGCTCAAGGGCAATATCTATCTGGCCAAGGTTACCCGTGTCGAACCGTCGCTTCAGGCGGCGTTCGTCGAATATGGCGGCAATCGCCACGGCTTCCTCGCGTTCAGCGAAATCCACCCCGATTATTACCAGATTCCGAAGGAAGACCGCGACGCGTTGCTGCGCGAAGAGGCCGAGCATGCCGCCGCCGCCGCGCAGCGTGCCGAGGAAGACCTCGACGAGCTCGAGGGCGATGTCGCCGACGTCGAATATCATGACGAGGACGACAATGGCGACAGCCGCGCCGATCGCGACGACGACCGCGACGATCATGACGAGCATGATGACGGCGACGACAATGGCGATGCCGAAAATGGCGACGCCGAAGAAGGCGCCGAGGCTTTGGAAGAGGGCAAGGATGGCCGCGGCGATCGCCGGGGCCGCGGCCGTGGGCGCGGCAACAACAACCGCAAGGGTGGCCGCGGACGCAGCCGCCGCAATGACGACGAGGACGGTGAAAACCGCATGTCGCTGCGCCGCCGCTACAAGATTCAGGACGTCATCCGTCGCCGTCAGGTGATGCTGGTCCAGGTCGTCAAGGAAGAACGCGGCAACAAGGGCGCCGCGCTCACCACCTATTTGTCGCTCGCCGGCCGCTATTGCGTGCTGATGCCGAACACGATGCACGGCGGCGGCATCAGCCGCAAGATTTCGAACGGCGCCGATCGCCGCAAGCTGAAGGCGATGATCGACGAACTCGCGCTGCCGCCGACGATGGGCTGCATCGTCCGCACCGCGGGGATGAGCCGCACCAAGGTCGAGATCAAGCGCGACTTCGACTATCTCGCGCGCCTGTGGGACGAAATTCGCGAGAATACGCTCGGCAGCTCGGCGCCCGCGCTGATCCATTCGGACAGCGATCTGGTGAAGCGCGCGATCCGCGACATCTATCATAAAGACATCGAGGAAGTTCTCGTCGAGGGCGACGAGGGCTACAAGGCCGCGAAGCAGTTCATGAAGCTGCTGATGCCGAGCCACGCGCGGCGCGTGAAGCAATATGCCGATCCGGTGTCGCTCTATCAGCGCTACGGCGTCGAGGATCAGCTCGCGGGGATGCTCAATCCCGTTGTCCAGCTGAAATCGGGCGGCTATCTGGTGATCAACCCGACCGAGGCCTTGGTGTCGATCGATATCAACTCGGGCCGCTCGACGCGCGAGCATAATATCGAGCAGACCGCCCTCAGCACCAACCTTGAGGCGGCGGCCGAAATCGCGCGCCAGCTGCGCCTGCGCGACATGGCCGGGCTCGTCGTGATCGACTTCATCGACATGGATCATGGCTCGAACGTCCGCAAGGTCGAGCGCGCGATGAAGGATGCGCTGAAGAACGACCGCGCGCGCATCCAGGTCGGCCGCATTTCGGGCTTCGGCCTGATGGAGATGAGCCGCCAGCGTCTGCGCACCGGCGTGCTCGAGGCATCGACGCGCCCTTGCCCGCATTGCGAAGGCACCGGCCTCGTCCGCACCGCCTCGTCGGCGGGCCTGTCGGCACTGCGCCTGATCGAAGAGGAAGCCGCACGCGGCAAGGGCAACAAAATCACGCTGCGCGCCAGCCAGGAAGCAACCTTCTACCTCCTCAACGAAAAGCGCCGCGAACTGCGCGAGATCGAGGAGCTCTACGGCGTTACCGTCGAGATCCTGCCCGACGGCGAGACCGAAGGCGCGCGCATGGCGGTCGAGGTCAGCGGTCCGCCGCCGATCGCACGCCGCAGCTTCGCGCCGATCGCGCCGATCGAGGACGACGACGACGACGATTATCCCGAGGACGAGGAAGAAGAAGCCGAAGAAGAGGCCGCCGAAGAGCGTCCGGCGCGTTCGCGTGACCGCGAAGAAGGTGCGCGCGACCGCGAGGAAGGCGAAGGCGATGGTGACGGCCGCAAGCGCCGCCGCCGCCGCCGCCGTGGCCGCCGCGGCCGCCGCGACGACGAGGGCAATGAAATCGCCGAAGGCGGCGAAGGCGGCGACGATCGCGAAGGCGACCGCGCCGAGGCCGAAGAAGGCGAAGCCGCACCGGCCGAAACCGTCGAGGCCGCTCCTGAGGCGGACGCCGAGGAAACCGAAGCCAAGCCGCGTCGCCGCCGTGGCGGACGTGGCCGCAAGAAGGCCGATGCGGTGGAGACGACCGACGACGCTGCGGTCGAAGCTGAAGTCGCTCCGGTAGAGACGGTCGAAGCCGCCGAACCGGTTGCCGAAGAAGCGCCGATCGCCGAGGAAAAACCGAAGCGCAAACGCGCGCCGCGCAAAACCAAGGCTGCCGCGGCCGCCGAAGCCGAGGCTGCGGAAGCCGCCGAGGCGCCGGCCGTCGAAGCGCCCGCCGCCGAAACGCCGGCTGAAGTCGAAGCCGAAGCTCCGGCCGAAGCCGAACCCGCCAAGCCCGCGCCCAAGAAGCGTGCGAGCCGCGCGAAAAAGGCCGTCGCCGCCGAAGCGGCAGCGCAGCCCGCGACCGCCGGCGAAGCCGAACCGGTTGCGGCCGATGCCGACGGCGAAGGCGAAGGCCCCGATGGCGAACCTCGCCGCGGCTGGTGGCAGCGTACGTTTGGCAATTGATCGTCCAGGCCGATCGGGTGGCAATTGATCGGCCAGGCCGATCGGGTGGCAACCGATCGGCGGGGCCACCCGTCGCAGAAATGGCAAGCTGACCTTGCGTCCGCGCGCACGGACCCCCAATAAGCCCGCATGGCTTCACTCGGGGTTCAGGCGCGCGGCGCAAGAGAGGCGGGGATGACCGCTTTCCCGCCGCAGACCGCGTCCGGGGCGCAAAGACTGCGCTCCCTTTTCCGTATCGCGCTGACATTGCTTGCGATGTTCGCCATCGCGCTGCGCCCGGCGGCGGCGCAGTCGATCCTCCGCGACGCCGAAACCGAAGCTTTGTTCCAGGACATGATGGACCCGCTGCTCGTCGCCGCGGGGCTCAAACCCGGGCAGGTGCGCGTGCATCTGCTCGGCGACCGCAGCATCAACGCCTTCGTCGCCGGCAGCCAGGATATCTATGTCTTCAGCGGGCTGATCGAGGCGGCCGACAGCGCCGAAGAGGTGCAGGGCGTGCTCGCGCACGAACTCGGCCATGTGATGGGCGGCCACGCGATCCGCGTCAACGAAGGCGCCAAGACCGCAACGGGCATCTCGCTGCTCAGCCTGTTGCTCGGCGCCGCGGCGATCGCGGCGGGCGCGGGTGAGGCCGGCATGGGCGTGATGATGGCGGGCCAGCAGGCCGCGCTCGGCAAGTTCCTCGCCTTTTCGCGTGTGCAGGAATCGACCGCCGACGCCGCGGGCGCACAATATCTGTCGACGGCCGGGATCAGCGGCCGCGGCAGCCTCGCCTTTTTCAAGAAATTGCAGAATCTCGAGTTCCGCTATGGGGTCAAGCAGGATGACGATCAGGCCTATGGCCGCACCCACCCGATGTCGGGCGATCGCATCCAGGCGCTGCGCGAAGTCTATGTCATCGATCCGGCATGGCAAAAGCCCGCCGACCCGAAAATCGAGGCGCGCTTTCAGCGCATCAAGGCGAAGCTGTCGGGCTATATGGCCGAGCCCGAACGGACGCTGCGCAAATTCCCCGAAAGCAACAGCAGCATTCCGGCGCGCTATGCCCGCGCCTATGCGTGGCACAAAAGCGCCTATCCGCAAAAGGCGCTGACCGAGGTCGAAGGCCTGCTCGCGACGAGCCCCAGCGACCCCTATTTCCTCGAACTCGAAGGCCAGGTGCTGCTCGAATCGGGCCGCCCCAAGGAAGCGATCCCCGCGCTGCGCAAGGCGGTCAGCCTGTCGCGGTCGCAGCCGTTGATCAGCGCGACGCTCGGCCATGCACTGATCGCGACCGAGGATCCGGCGAATTATGCCGAGGCCGAAGAGGTGCTGAAAACCGCCGTCGCGCTCGACAACCAGAATCCGTTCGCCTGGTATCAGCTCGGCATCGTCTATGCGAACAAGGGCGATCAGGCGCGCGCGGCGCTCGCCTCGGCCGAACGCTACAGTCTTGAGGGTGGACAGTCGGGGCTCGCGCTGCGTAATGCCGAAATGGCGATGCAGGGTTTGCCCCAAGGCTCGCCCGACTGGATCCGTGCACAGGATATTTCGTTGGTGGCTCGCGCCGAGGTGGAACGCGAGCGCAAACGGCGTTAGTTTCGGGTGAAGACAGGGGCGACGCGTCGCATTTCCGTGATGCTCGAGGGCGATAAGTGACTGACAAAAAAGACGATTATTACCAGCCATGGCTGCGCGACCCCGCGCCGACGCCGACAGGCGGCGCGCCGGCACCGGGCGAAGGATTGGCGAAGCCGAAGGACGAGCCCCCCGTCGGCATCGACCTCGCGCGATACAGCGCCCCCGAAAAGCCGCGCGATCCGCTGGTGAAGCCCGAGGCGATCAAGGCGGGCGCCGCGAACCTGTGGGACCGCATCCAGAGCGGCGCCGAAGCCTTTGCCGACTGGACGATCCGTGTCGGCGACCGCGCCGACATTCCGGCGCGCGTCGAAGCGATGGAAATTCCGCGCCGCTCACGCGCACTCGCGGCAAAGACGGGTGCGCTGACCGCGCGCGCCGCGCGGGCGGCGGGGCGCGGATCGGCGCAGGCGGGCCGCGCTGCGGCCAAGGCGAGCGGCGAGGCGTGGGAGAAGATGGCGCTCGGCGACAAGGTCGCCAAGCTGTCGAGCGAAGCCGGGCGCGGGCTCGGCGAAGTCGCGGGCAAGACCAAGGCGGGCGTTGTCGACATCGCGAAGGCGAGTGGCGAAAGTCTTCGCGACGGCATCGGCGATGCGGCAAGCAAGCTCCGCCCCGCGCCGCGCGAGGAGCTGGCGCCGCCGCCCTCGGGGCTCGAACAATTGCTCGCGCGCGAGGAGGCCGCCGCCGCGCAGGCGAACGCGCCTGCCGCGCCCGACCTGCCACTGTTCGCCGGCGACGCCGCAATTCCGGCTGTCGCGAAGGCCGCACCGGCGGCGAGCGCGATGGAAGGCGACGATCGCTCGCCGATTGCGCCGCCGGTAAAAAAGACCGCGAATGCCAAGGCGATGCCGGCGCAGGGCTTGCCGCAGGTGAAGGGGACGGGAATGGACGGCGTTTCAACGCGCACATGGGGTTTGGCGCTCGGCGGCATATTGCTCCTCGCCATCGTCTTCTGGCTCGGCGGCCGCTTCGGCGGCGGGATGAGCAAGAGCGAGGTCGAAACGATCGTCGCCGATTATATCAAGGCGAACCCGCAGATCATTCCCGCGGCGCTCGAAGCGCAGCGCAATGGCGAAATCGCGAAGGCGATCGATCAGATCCGCCCCGCGCTCGAAAAACCTTATGCCGGGGCATGGGCGGGCAATGCCGACGGCGATGTCACTTTGGTGGTGTTCACCGACTATGCGTGCGGTTTCTGCCGCGCGAGCGTGCCCGACGTCGACCGGCTGATCCGCGAGGACAAAAGGCTGAAGGTCGTGTTCCGCGAACTGCCGATCATCGCGCCACAAAGCCGCGACGCCGCGATCATGGCGCTCGCAGCGGCGCGGCAGGGCAAATATGACGCCTTCCACCACGCGATGTTCGCGGCGGGTTCGCTCGACAAGGCGGCGATCGCCGCGGCTGCCGAAAAGGTCGGCGTCGTCACCGACGGCACCGCCGATGCGACCGCGAACGAGGCGCTGTTCCAGCGCGAGCTCGACAGCAACCTTGCGATCGCGACGCAGCTCCAGCTCAACGCCACCCCGACCTGGATCGTCGGCAACCAGCTGTTCCAGGGACAGATCGGTTACGACGCGTTGAAGCAGGCCGTCGCCAAGGCCCGCGCGGCGAAAAGCTGACGGAAGACCGCGAGGGGGATATTGGACAGGGTGCTGGATTTCCCTTTCTCGTCATTCCCGCGAAGGCGGGAATCCCGCTCGTTGCTGACGTTTCGGAGAGGAACTGCGGCCTGTGACTCCGGGACCGCAAAGCGGGATTCCCGCCTTCGCGGGAATGACGAATTGATTATATGATGGCGACCGTCTCGCACGATGAAGCGCTCGCCAACGCCCGCCGCCTGCTGAGCGGCGAACCCGGCGCCGCGCTGGCGCAGGCGCAGGCGATCATCGAGGCGGTCCCGACATCGGCCGCCGCACACCGCCTCGCCGCGCATGCGTTGCGCGCGCTGGACCGCGAAACCGAAGCGCAGGCGGCGTCGCTCGCCGCCGTCGGCGCAGCGATCCACGATGAAGCGATGGTCGACGCCGCGCTCGCGCTCGCCGAGGACCGGCTGCCCGATGCCGAGGGGGCGCTGCGCCAGCGCCTCCGCGAAGATGCGACCGACGTCGCGGCGATCCGCATGCTCGCCGAGGTCGCGGGACGCATCGGACGCTATGACGATGCCGAAAAGCTGCTGTCGCGCGCACTGCAGCTTGCGCCGGGTTTCGGCGCCGCGCTCGCCAATCTCGCGACGGTTTATTACAAGCAGAACCGCTTCGCCGACGCGGCCGAGACGCTCGATGCCGTCCTCGGCGATGATCCCGACAACCCTGCGCATGCGAACCTCCGCGCCGCCGCGCTCGGGCGTATCGGCGGCTATGACGAGGCGCTCGCGCTTTACGAAGAGCTCACGCGCCGCTTCCCCGATCATGCCAAGCTGTGGATGAGTTATGGCCATATGCTCAAGACCGTGGGGCGGCAGGACGACAGCATCGCCGCCTATCGCCGCGCGCTCGCCGCCGATCCAGGGCTTGGCGAAATCTGGTGGAGCCTCGCGAACCTCAAGACGATTCGCTTTGACGCCGGCGACCGCGCAGCGATGGAAGCGGCTTTAGTTGAGGCCGAACCCGACAGCGAAGCGCGCGCCGACGACCGGCTCCACCTGCATTTCGCGCTCGGCAAGGCGTATGACGATGCCGCCGAGCACGAGCCGGCGTTTCGCCACTATGCCGCGGGCAACGCGATCCGGTCCGCCCAGCTCGGCTATCGCGCCGCCGAAACGAGCGCGGCGGTCGACGCGATCATCGCCGCCTGCACCCCCGAATTCTTCGCCACGCGCGCCGACGCGGGCGATCCGGCTCCCGACCCGATCTTCATCCTCGGCATGCCGCGCGCGGGATCGACGCTGATCGAACAGATTCTTAGCTGCCATTCGGCGATCGAGGGCACGATGGAGCTGCCCGACATTCCCGCGCTCGCGCTCGGCCTCGGCCGTGAGACGCACGACGATGGGCGCCGCTGGATCGAGGCGCTGGCCGAGATGCCGAACGCGCGGCTCGCCGACCTCGGCGCGGCCTTCCTCCAGCGCACCGCTGTCCAGCGCAAGACCGCCAAGCCCTTCTATATCGACAAGCTGCCGAACAACTGGCTCTACACCGCGTTCATCCGCCTGATCCTGCCGAATGCGAAGATCATCGATGCGCGGCGCCATCCCCTCGATTGCTGCTTTTCGAACTTCCGCCAGCATTATGCGAAGGGGCAGGCGTTCAGCTACGGCCTCGCCGACGTCGGCGCCTATTACCGCGACTATGTGCGGCTGATGGCGCATATCGACGCGGTACAGCCGGGCCGCGTCCACCGCGTGATCCACGAGGCGCTGCTCGATGACCCCGAAACCGAGGTGCGCGCCATGCTCGCCTTTCTGAACCAGCCTTTCGAAGCCGCGTGCATGGCCTTCCACACCAACGCGCGCGCGGTGCGCACGGCGTCGAGCGAACAGGTGCGCAAACCGATCAATCGCGACGGCGTCGGGCAGTGGCAACCCTATGAAAAATGGCTCGATCCGCTGAAACAGGCGCTCGGCCCCGTCCTCGGCGCATATCCCCGTGTTCCCGCCGATTTCGGCTAGGCTCCACGCGACAAAACGTTGCCTTTGAGCAACAGCGGACGACATTTTCGACCAACGACTACGGCACTCCGCCAACAATGCTTGCGCTTGCGCGGCGGTGCGTCATGCTCCGTCATATGGCTGTCATGTGAGGGGGATTCCATGCGGAAACTATCGGCAGTATTGACCAAAAGCGGCGCGTTCCTGCTCGGCAGCACGATCCTGTGCACATCGGGAACCGCGCTGGCCCAGCAAACCAACACCAACGACGACCGCGATATCGTCGTCACCGCGTCGAAGCGCGAAGAAAATCTGCAGGACGTGCCGCTCGCGATCACCGCGATCGGGACCGAGCGGCTCGACGAGCTGCAGGTCAAGGAGTTCCAAGACGTCGTCAAATTCCTGCCGTCGGTGACGATCCAGACGCTCGCGCCGGGGTTCAGCCAGGTCTATTTCCGCGGCGTCGCATCGGGCGAAAACGCCAACCATTCGACCTCGTTGCCGACCGTCGGCACGTATCTCGACGAAATGCCGATCACGACCATCCAGGGCGCGCTCGACATTCACGCCTATGACCTCGCGCGCGTCGAGGCGCTCGCGGGGCCGCAGGGCACGCTTTACGGCGCGAGCTCGATGGCGGGCACGATCAAGCTCGTCACCAACAAGCCCGACACCAGCGGCACCTATGGCTCGGTGGGGCTCGAACTCAACAGCGTCACGCGCGGCGGCATCGGCGGCGTTGCCGAGGGCTTCATCAACGCCCGGATCAGCGACCGTGCGGCGCTGCGCCTCGTCGGCTGGTATCGTCACGACGCCGGCTATATCGACAATATCGCGGGGACGCGCGTCTATCCGATCAGCCAGAACACCGACACCGATGGCGACGGCGAAAATGATACGGTGATCAACCTTCCCGGCGACGACATCACGCAGAACAACGCCGACCTGGTCGAAAAGGATTATAACACCGTCGACACCTATGGCGCGCGCCTCGCGCTCGGGATCGAACTCGACGACGACTGGACGATCCGCCCGACGCTGATGGGACAAATCCAGAAAGCGAACGGCAGCTTTGCGCAGGAACGCTCGTCCGCGGTGACGCGCAGCCTGCAGACGGTGCAGTACAACCCCGAACGCAGCGACGACAAATGGATTCAGGCCGCGCTGACGATCGAGGGCAAGATCGGCAATTGGGACCTCACCGTCACCGGCGGCCATCTGCGCCGCAAGACGCTGACCGACAGCGACTATTCGGATTATGCCTATTTCTACGACGCGCTGTTCGGCTCGGCGGTCTATCTTTACGACAACGCCGGCGACCAGATCAGCCCGAACCAATATATCCAGGGCATCGACCGCTATCGCCGCAATTTCGGCGAAATCCGCGTCGCCTCGCCCGCCGACGCGCGCATCCGCTTCATCGGCGGGCTGTTCTACCAGCGCCAGTCGCACAATATCGAGCAGCATTATATCATCGACAATCTGTCCGACGATCTGCAGGTGCCGGGCACCGTCGACAATATCTGGCTGACCAAACAGCTGCGCGTCGACCGCGACTATGCCGCGTTCGGCGAACTCAGCTTCGACATCACCGACAAATTGACGCTGACCGGCGGCGGCCGCCTGTACAAGTTCGACAACAGCCTCGTCGGCTTCTTCGGCTATAACAACCCGGGTTACAGCAGCAATCCGGTCTACGCGTGCCAGGGGCCGGCGGTTGTCGACGGTTCGCCGTGCACCAATCTCGACAAACGGACGAAGAAAACCGACTTCATCCACAAGCTGAACCTGACATACAAATTCACCGACGATGTGATGGTCTATGCGACCTGGTCGCGCGGCTTCCGTCCCGGCGGGATCAACCGGCGCGGCTCGCTGCCGCCCTATGGCTCCGACACGCTCGACAATTATGAATTGGGGTGGAAGACCAGTTTTGGTCCGGTTCGTTTCAACGGCGCGGTGTATCAGGAGGATTGGAAGAATATCCAGCTGTCCTTCCTCGGCGCCAACGGGCTCAGCGAAGTCCGCAACGCGGGTATCGCGCGGATCCGCGGGATCGAGGCCGATGTCAGCTACCGTTCGGGCGGTTTCTCGCTCGGCATGGGCGGCAGCTATAACGACGCGACGATCCGCCGCGATTTCTGCGCGATCGCCAACGCCGATTTCGATTGCACGACGCCGGACAACAGCCTGCTCGCCCCGTCGGGGTCGCGCCTGCCGGTCACCGCGAAGTTCAAGGGCAATGCCGTCGCGCGCTATGAATTCCCGATCAGCGGCCTCGACGGCCACGTCCAGTTCGCGGTCAACCATATCGGCAAAAGGCGGTCCGACCTTCGCACGCTTGAAAATGACATCGTCGGCAATTTCAAAGCCTATACGACCGCCGACTTCAGCATCGGGGTGAAGGGCGAGGGCTGGGATGCCGAAATCTATGCGACCAACCTGTTCGACAGCCGCGGCGTGATCAACAGCGCGGTGCAGTGCGGCGAGACGGTGTGCGGCGACGGCGATGGCCTTACGCCGGGCGGCGGGGTCTTTTATGACAATGTCATCCGCCCGCGCCTGATCGGCATCAAGGTGAGCAAGGACTTCTGAGCGACCCATTGAGGGGACGGCGCGAGGCCACCGCGCCGCCCCTCGGCTCTATCCCCCGCGCGGGGGATGGACGAACAGACCCCGATCGGAAGGTATCGGCGCCCGGGTCGATCGCGACCCGGGATAGAGAATGGGGACAGACTTCGCATGGCAGAGATGATGACCGCAGGCGTCAGGCCCGCCCAAAAGCTCGGCCTTGCGATGTGCGTCGCGCTCGTCATGGGCAATATGATCGGATCGGGGGTGTTCCTCCTCCCCGCCAGCCTTGCCCCGTTCGGGTGGAACGGCGTCGCGGGGTGGGTCATCACGATCGCCGGCGCGCTGGCACTCGCGGTGGTCCTCGCGCGGCTGACCGTCGCCTTTCCAGAGGCGAGCGGGCCGACCGCCTTCGTCCAGCTCGCCTTCGGGCGCGTTCCCAGCTTCATGATCGGCTGGGCCTATTGGGTGTCGGTGTGGACCGCCAATGTGACGCTCGCGGTCGCCGCGGTCAGCTTCCTCAGCCTCTTCGCGCCCGCCCTCGGCGACCATATGGCGCTCTCGACGCTCGCACTGATCTGGATCGTCACCGCGATCAACTGGCGCGGCGCGCGCGCCGCG